>OZ219754.1:2072500-3648015 GCA_964291295.2 uncultured Binatia bacterium (SeqCode)
CATCGCGAAAGCGCGTGCTGCCGGGAACCGCCATCCGGATCATGACCGGCGCTCCGGTGCCCGCCGGCGCCGACGCCATCGTCCGGGTCGAGTATACCGAGACCCGCGATGGCCGGGTTGCGGTCTTCCGCACGGAGGGCAAGGGCAGTCATATCCGATCGGCCGGCGAGGACATCAGAAAGGGTCAGTTGGTCCTGGAGCGTGGCCGGGTGTTGGGTGCCGCCGACATCGGCCTCATGGCCTCAATCGGCAAGGCAACCGTGCGTGTGCACCGGCGTCCGGTGGTGGCCATCGTCGCCACCGGCGACGAACTCATCGGCATCCAGGAGCGGCCGGCCCGGGGGAAGGTGGTCAACAGTAACAGCTACACCCTGTCTTCGGCGGTTCGGGATGCCGGCGCCCTTCCCCGATCCTTCGGGATCGTGCGCGACCACCGCGGCCGTCTGGCGGCCGCCTTCCGGGAGGCGCTGGCCTGCGACGTGGTGATCACCTCCGGCGGTGTCTCCGCCGGCGACTACGACCATGTGAAGGATGCCCTCCGCGATGCCGGAGTGCGCATGCTCTTCTGGAAGGTCGCCCAGCGCCCCGGCCATCCCATGACCTTCGGCCGCAGGGGTCCAAGGCCGGTTTTCGGACTTCCCGGCAACCCGGTGTCGTCCCTGGTGTCGTTTCTTCTGTACGTCCGCCCCGCCCTGCTCAAGATGATGGGCCACCAGAGCCTTTTCATGCCGGTGGTGCGCGTGAAGCTGGCCCATGACATCCGGACGGCACCCGGTCTCACGGAATTCGTGCGCTGCCGCCTGGATCAGGACAACGGGCGTTTGCTGGCGTCGAGCACCGGGACCCAGAGCTCCGGGGTGCTGCGCTCCTTGTCGCTGGCCCAGGGTCTCGTGGTGGCCCGCGAGCACCAGACGTTGCTGCGGAAGGGCAGCCACGCACCGGCCATCCTGCTCGACCACCGCACGCGCTGGCTGCAGAAGGAGATGGGATTCTGACAGGCGGCTACCGGGTCGGCCAGGGTTTCGACATCCACCGCCTTGAGCCCGGCCGGAAACTGATGCTGGGCGGTGTCCGGATTCCCCACGAGTCCGGTCTGTCGGGCCACTCGGACGCCGATGTGCTGCTCCACGCCCTGATCAACGCGCTGCTCGGCGCCATGGGCCAGGGCGATATCGGGACCCACTTTCCCGACACGGACCCCGTTTTCGACGGAGCTTCGAGCGCGAGCCTGCTGGCCCGCGTGCTCCAACTCATGCGGACGGCCGGGTTCGCCATAGCCAACGCCGACGTCACCGTCATCGCCCAGCATCCCCGCCTGGCGCCGCACTTTGGCGCCATCAGGACAAGTCTGGCGGAGTTGTTGAAGGTGGCCGAGGCCGACGTCAACGTGAAGGCGGGCACCATGGAAGGCTTGGGCTCCATCGGCAGGGGGAGAGCCATGGCGGCCATGGCGGTCGTATTGCTGCACCGGGACCCGGGTTCCGGCAGGGGGGCGGCGTGACGGCTGTTGCCAACCCGACGACCGTTGCCTAGAATCCGTTGGCTGTTGGAGAGCGAAGGCTGCGGCCTCCGGAAGCACCGGGCCGTGGATGCCGCCGGGGTCCGACAAGGAGGGATCATGGCAGACGACGCAATCGAGGTTCTGCTGGAAGAAGGACGGACCTTTCCGCCGCCCGAGGAGTTCAAGCGGTCCGGAAACCTCAACGACCCCGCGGTGTGGGAGCGCGCCGACAGGGATCCGGAGGCATTCTGGGCCGAGCAGGCTCACCAGCTGGACTGGTTCAAGACCTGGGACAAGGTGCTTGAGTGGAACTGTCCCTGGGCCAGGTGGTTCATCGGCGGCAAGCTCAACGTCTCCTACAACTGCCTGGACCGGCACGTCAGGACCGCGCGCAGGAACAAGGCCGCCATCATCTGGGAGGGAGAGCGCGGCGACGAACGGGTGCTGACCTACCGGGACGTCTGGCGCGAGGTCAACCGGTTCGCCAACGTGCTCAGGAAGCTCGGTGTGCGGAAAGGCGACCGCGTGGCCCTCTACCTCGGCATGGTACCCGAACTCCTGATAGCGATGCATGCATGCAACCGCATCGGCGCGGTGCACAGCGTCGTGTTCGGCGGCTTCAGCGCCGAAGCCCTGCGCGACCGCATCAACGACGCCTCGGCCAAGGTGCTGGTCACCGGCGACGGCGGTTACCGGCGGGGCGCCATCATACCCCTGAAGAAGAACGCGGACGAAGCTGTCGAGGGAGCGCCCTCCATCGAGAACGTGGTGGTGGTCGAACGCGCGGGCAGCGAGTCCGGCGCGGTCATGAAACCGGGCAGGGACCACTGGTGGCACGAGATCATGGCCGACGCGCCGCTGTGGTGCGAGCCCGAGGCGATGGACAGCGAGGACATGCTCTTCAGCCTCTATACCAGCGGCACCACCGGCAAGCCCAAGGGCATCGTCCACACCACCGCCGGTTACCTGCTGGGCGTTTACCTCGCCAACAAGTGGGTCTTCGACATGAAGGAGGACGATGTCTTCTGGTGCGCCGCGGACATCGGCTGGGTCACGGGCCATACCCACATCGTCTATGGCCCCATGGCCAACGGCGCGACCCAGGTGATGTACGAGGGCTCGCCCGACTGGCCGGACAAGGACCGCCTGTGGCGCATGGTGGAGAAATACGGCGTGACCATCTTCCATACCGCGCCCACCGCCATCCGTACCTTCATGCGCTGGGGCACCGGGTTTCCCGCCGCCCACGACTTGAGCAGCCTGAGGCTCCTGGGCTCGGTGGGAGAACCCATCAACCCCGAGGCATGGATGTGGTACCACGAGCACATCGGCGGCGGGAACTGCCCGATCATGGACACCTGGTGGCAGACGGAGACCGGTCACCCCCTCATCACCCCGTTTCCCGGCGTGACCACGCTGAAGCCGGCCTCGGCGACCCTGCCGTTCCCGGGCATCGAGGCGGACATCGTGGACGAGCAGGGCAAATCGGTGCCGCCGGGCGGCGGCGGCTACCTGGTGCTGAAGCGGCCATGGCCGGCCATGCTCCGCACCGTGTTCAACGATCCGGACCGGTACGTGGAGACCTATTGGAGCCGTTTCCCCGGCATGTACTTCGCCGGTGACGGCGCCAGGCGCGACAAGGACGGCTACTTCTGGCTGCTGGGCCGCGTGGATGATGTCATGAACGTCTCCGGGCACCGCATCAGCACCATGGAAGTGGAGAGTGCCCTGGTCGATCACCCGGCGGTGGCGGAGGCGGCGGTCATCGGCAAGCGGCACGAGGTGAAGGGACAGGGCATCTGCGCTTTCGTGTCGCTCATCGCCGGCGTCGACAACACGCCCGAACTGGTGGAGGCGTTGCGCGGCCACGTGGCGAGAAAGATCGGCGCCATCGCCCGCCCCGACGAACTTTACTATGCGGCCGAGCTTCCCAAGACCCGCAGCGGCAAGATCATGCGCCGGCTGTTGCGCGCCATCGCCGACGGCAAGGCGCTGGGCGATACCACGACCCTGGCCGATCCGACGGTGGTCGCCAAGCTGAAGGAACAGTACGAGGAAGAGTGACCCCTTGTGTGGACGTTGCACGGGGCGGCCGCCCCGTGCGGTACGCGTTACCCGAAGACGCGAAAGTACATCTCGGCAAGGGAGGGTTCCATGACCGCGGCATCCCGCATCTCCCTGCGGATCGCCGGGCGCAGCGGCTCGTAGAGGCGGTTTGCTTCCGCCAGGACGTCGGCTTCGTCCATCTTCGCGAGCCGGCCTCCCGCCACCACCACCTCCCCGTTTACCAGTACGGTGTCCACGGAACTGCCGTTCTCGCAAAATACGAGTTGGGTGACGATGTCGTTCAACGGCGTGAATGCCGGCGTCGCACGGTTCAGCAGGACGACGTCGGCCAGGCGGCCGGACTCCAGAACGCCGCAGTCCAGACCGAAGGCCCGGGCGCCCCATCGGGTGGCCATGGACAGGGCCTGCCGGGCCGTCACCCAGTGGTTGAAGTCGTGGTCGCGGGTGTTGTGGATCAGCGCCGCCAGCCGCATGGCGTCGAACATGTTCTGGTTGTCGTTCGAACAGGCGCCGTCGGCGCCCAGGGCGACCCGGCCGCCGGCGCCGAGCAACTCCGGTATCGGCGCCAGGCCACTGCCCAGCCGCAGATTGCTGGCCGGGTTGTGCACCGGCGTCGCGCCCCGCTCCACGATGATCTCCACGTCTCCCGGCTCGAGCCACAGGGAATGGGCCGTGGAAAGATTGGGCTTTACCACACCCAGGTTGTCCAGGTGCTTCAGCAGGGAGGTGCCATAGAGTCTGGCGCCCATGAGGGCTTGCGGTCGGGTCTCGGCGAGATGAATGTGGAGCGGCAGACCCCGCTCTTCGGAGATGGTGGCGACGCCCTGAAGCAGTGCATCGGTGCAGCGCTGCACCGCGGACGGACCGGGGCAACAGGTCGTCAACCCTTCGGGATCGTGCAGTTCGTCGATGAAGGACTCGATGTCGTCGAGCCAGGCCCGGGTGTCCCGGGTCTCGGCGTGGGTCATTCGGCTCACTTCGGCGCGGACCGTCTCCCCGGGTGCCGCAAGGGGCAGGGTGGATTCGTAAGGCCGGTCAGTGACGGTGAGGGCCACCACGTGGCGCAGCCCGATTTCCCGCATCGCGCGGACCGCCTCGCCGGCTCCGGTATGGCGGCTGTTCTGGTTGCCGAAAAAATGGTCCATGGTGGTCGTGCAGCCGGTCTTGAGCATCTCCAGGCCGCCGAGCAGGGCGCTGACATGGAACATCTCGTCGTCGCAGGCGCGCAGTGCGGCGCGCCAGTACGCGCGCCAGATCTCCAGCGGGCGCGCCGGCATCAGGCCGCGAAACAGATTGGCCGGTGAATGGCTGTGGGCGTCGATGAGCCCCGGGATGGCGATGAAGCGGCTTCCGTCGATGACCCGGTCCCAGCCCTCCCGGGGACAGCCGGACGCCGGTCCCACGTAGGCGAGCCGGTTGCCGTCGATGCCCACGCAGGCGTCCCCGATCACCTCGTCCCGCTCGTTCATGGTGACGACAAGTACGTGCTCGATCAATTGTTTCATGGGTGCCGCCCTTCGAGTTGATGCGGTTCCCGTCCGGCTCAGATCGCCGCGCGGCGCAGGGCAAGTCCCAGCAGCAGCACGATGATCCCCAGGATCCCATTGGCCGTCAACAGACGCATCCACGGGTTCCGCCCGTCGAGGGGCTCCCCCGGGGAGACATCGTAACGATACGCCTGGAGCCCGTGGTTCAGTACCATCACGGCCGTCAGCGCGCCCTTCGCCGTCAGTACGAAGAGCCAGCCCGAGCCCGCCCCGGGCGGGGCGACGGTTCCCCCGGACAGGAACCCGCCGAGGCCGGACAGCACGGTCAGGGGAGCCGCCACCGCGACGACCGCGTTCAGGCGCCCCGCGAGCCGGCGCGCGAAGCCGGCCCGCTCTTCGGACGGGAGTTCGCGGACGGTCAGCCGCAGCACACCCAGCACAAGCAGGTTGGCGCCCAGCCAGACGCTGAAGGAGAAGACATGCAACCAGGGCATGAATATCTGCAACGGTGTCTGCAACGGTGGTTCCTTCCCGCTCCGGCACCCTCCGGGTCTGTATATCCGAGCGCGCGGACAGCCGCTACTCGACCCATCCCGCGGGCTTTTCCGGGCGATCGGTCACCCTTGACACGCCACGGCATTGACACGCCACGGCATTGATACGCCACGGCACTTGTGCTAGCAAGGAGCCAAATCCACGAGGGAGGGTTTCGAACTCGCCATGATGCGCTGGTTGCCCGAGAACGTGTCCACCTACGGTGGTGACGTCGACTACCTGTTCTATCTCATCTACTATATCACCGGTGCCGTCATGATCCTCGTCACGGTGCTGATGATCGCCTTCCTCATCATGTACCGCCGGAAGGAAGGCCGGAAAGCCGTCTACTCGCACGGCAACACCGCCCTGGAGATCACCTGGACCGTAATTCCCGCGGTGATCCTCATCATGCTCTCGTTCATGAGCATATCCACTTGGGGGAAGATCAAGGTCCATGCACCCCCTGCCGAGTACGAGGTCAAGGTGGCCGGCAAGCAGTTCAACTGGGATGTGACCCACCCCGGTCCCGACGGCAGGCTCGATACCGGGGACGACATCAGGATCGAGAACGAACTGCACGTCCCGGTGGACAAGAACGTGCACGTCCATCTCACGGCAACGGACGTCATCCACAGCTTCTTCGTGCCCAGTTTCCGGGTGAAGCAGGACGCCGTCCCGGGACGCGATATCCTGGTCTGGTTCAACGTCACCAAACCCGGGAAATACGAGTTGCCGTGCGCCGAGCTGTGCGGCTTCGGCCATTCGGGCATGCTTGGCTGGGTGTTCGTCCACACGCCGGAGGACTACGCGAAGTTCCTCGAAGAAAACCGGAATGGAGGCTGATCCCGCCCACCCGCGGACCAAGGCGTTCGAAGGCGGTGCGCCGCCGAAGGCGGAGGAGGAAAATCAAGGATGAGCGAAGCAGCGGTATCGGCACACGCCGATCATGGGGCTCATGAGCCTGCAGGCTTCTGGTCACACTATGTCTTCTCGACCGATCACAAGATGATCGGCCGGCAGTTTCTCTTCCTGGGGCTGTTCATGCTGATCATCGGCGGTGCGCTCGCCATGTTGATCCGCTGGCAACTCGCATGGCCGGAGACCGAAGTCCCCGGTCTGGGATGGGTGCCCGAACCGACCCTGTACGAGGGGATCATCCCGCCGAGCACCTACAACATGCTGTTCACCATGCACGCCACCATCATGATCTTCTTCGTGGTGATGCCGATCATGGTGGGAGGCTTCGGCAACTTCCTGATCCCCATCATGATCGGCGCCAGGGACATGGCGTTCCCGCTGCTCAACATGTTGTCCTTCTGGGTGGGAGCGGTGGCCGGCGTGATCATGATCGCCAGCTTCTTCGTGGTCGGCGGAGCCGCGGCCGGGGGATGGACGTCCTACACTCCCCTCACCGGCGCCGCAGTCTATACGGGCGTCAACTGGGGCATCAACCTGTGGGTGCTGAGCCTGTTCGTGCTGGGGTTTTCCTCGCTCATGGGCTCCATCAACTACATCACGACCATTGTCAACATGAGAGCGCCGGGCATGACGTACTTCCGCATGCCCCTCTCCCTCTGGTCCCTGTTCATCACCGCGATCCTCCTGCTGCTGGCGCTGCCGGTACTCACCGCCGCATTGGGCATGCTCTTCTTCGACCGCGTGTTCGCCACCAACTTCTTCCTTCCGGCGGGCGGCATGCCGCTGCTGTGGCAGCACCTGTTCTGGTTCTTCGGCCATCCCGAGGTGTACATTCTGGTGCTTCCCGCCATGGGGGTGACTTCCGACATTCTGTCGGTGTTCTCGCGAAAGCCGATCTTCGGGTACCGGGCCATGGCCTACTCCATGATCGCCATCGCCTTTCTCTCGTGGATCGTGTGGGGTCATCACATGTTCGTCAGCGGCATGAATCCCCTGCTGGGCACGGCGTTCATGCTCACCACCATGGTCATCGCGATACCGTCGGCCATCAAGACGTTCAATTGGCTGGGCACGCTGTGGGGCGGTTCCATCCGCTTCACGGTGCCGTTGCTCTTCGCCATCGGCTTCGTCTCCAACTTCGTCATCGGCGGCTTGAGCGGCATCTTCATGGCGTCGACCCCGGTGGACATCTTCATCCACGACACGTACTTCATCGTGGCCCACTTCCACTACGTGGTGGCCGGCATCATCTTCGCCATGTTCGCGGCCATCTACTTCTGGTTCCCGAAGATGTTCGGGCGCAAGACGAACCATGCATGGGGCGTGGTGCACTTCATCGGCACCTATGTGTTCTTCAACCTGACCTTCTTCCCCATGCATTTCCTGGGGGTCGGCGGGCACATCCGGCGGATCTACAATCCCATGCAGTATGAGTACCTGGAACAGTTCGGCGACATGAACGTCTTCATCACCATCAGCGCGTTCTGTCTCGCGGTGTTCCAGATACCCTTCGTGGTGAACTTCGTCTGGAGCCTCTTTGCCGGCGAGAAGGCGTCAGAGAACCCCTGGGAGGCCAACACGCTGGAGTGGTCGGCGCCGTCGCCGCCGCCCCACGGGAACTTCGCGGCCACGCCGCAGGTCTACCGCGGCCCTTACGAATACAGCGTCCCGAATGCGGACGAAGACTGGCTGCCCCAGGATCGGCCCCTGGGCGCCGCCGCGGCTGCGGGTCACTGAGGGGATACCCGGATGGCCGACGCCTGGCTCCATCGGTTGGCGCTGACCACCGCCGGAACCACCCTGTTCCTGTTGTTCGTGGGCGCCTTGGTCACGAGCAAGGGGGCGGGTCTTGCGGTGCCCGACTGGCCAACCACCTTCGGTCACAACATGTTCCTGTTCCCCTGGGCCGAGATGGTGGGCGGCGTGTTCTATGAGCACAGCCACCGACTGGTGGCCTCCGGCGTCGGCGTCCTAACCCTGGTGCTGGCCGTGTGCCTGTGGCTGAGGGAACCTCGGGCGTGGGTGCGCTGGCTGGGCACCGCGGCATTGCTGCTGGTGATCGTTCAGGGGGTCGTGGGCGGCCTTCGGGTGGTGCTGTTGAAACAGGACTTCGCCATCATCCACGCGGCGCTGGCCCAGGCGTTCTTCGGCCTCACGGTGGCCATGGCCTTGTTCACCTCCCGGCCCTGGCGGGAGGCGGGAACTTCGAGGCCCTCCGGGGAGGGCCGGACGCTGTTCCAGTGGTCGTGCCTCGCCACCGTGCTGCTGATCTATCTGCAGAGCCTGCTGGGAGCTGTCATCCGCCACACCGGCACGGCCGTGGCCCTGCATGTGCTGGTGGCGCTGGTGGTGACCCTCCAGGCCGGCCTGCTGGCGGCGAGGGGGATCCGGCTGGGTGACGAAGTGCCGGTTTTCAGAACCCTTTCGGTGATTCTGGGAGTGCTTCTGGTGCTGCAGCTCGCTCTGGGCATCGGTTCCTTCGCGGCCCGCTTCCTGTCGTTCGGAGCGCTGTGGCCGCCGGGTCTCATCGTGGCCGTGACTGCGGGTCACGTGGTGACCGGCGCACTCCTGTTGGGCCTGAGCGTGGCCATGGCCTTGTGGGCCTTTCGCCTGTTCGGCACGGGCCGGCTTCCGGTGGTAGCCGGGGCGGTTTCCCGGAGGGCTGTGGCGTGACGCCGCGAACCGCGACATGCGACATCGGCTCGACATACGGCCGGAAGCTGTCCGACTACATCGAACTCACCAAGCCAAGGCTCGTGCTGATGGTCCTGCTCACCACCCTGGTGGGCTTCTACATGGGCTCCCGGCCGGTCCCCGACTACCTCGTGCTGTTGCCGCTCCTGCTGGGGACCCTGCTTGCCGCCGGCGGCACCTTGGCCCTCAATCAGTCTCTGGAACGCGACATCGACGCCAGCATGAAACGCACCCGGCACCGGCCGATCCCCGAAGGCAGGATCCAGCCGGTGGAGTGCGTCCTGTTCGGCACCATTCTGACAGCCTCGGGGCTGGTGTTGCTGCTGGTGGCCGTCAACGTCCTCAGCGCCCTTCTGACGGCCATCATCTCCGTGACCTATCTGTTCCTCTACACGCCATTCAAGCGGAAATCGCCCCTGTGCAGCCTCATCGGCGCCGTCCCCGGAGCACTGCCTCCCGTCATCGGCTGGACCGCGGCACAGGACACCCTCGGCCTGGAGGCCGGGATCCTCTTCGGTATACTCTACCTGTGGCAGATCCCCCACAATCTGGCCATCGCCCGGCTCCATCGCGACGATTTCCAGTGCGCGGGCATCCGCTTCCTGCCGGTGGTGGACGAAGAAGGGAAGAGTACGGGCCGGCAGGCCATGAGCCACTGCTTGGCGTTGCTGGCGGTAAGCCTGATGCCGACCCTCACCGGTTTCGCGGGCGCGGTCTACTATTTCGCGGCCATCCTGCTGGGGGCGGGCTTTCTCGTCTACGCGGTGAGGCTCGCGGTGCTGAGGTCGGTCACGAGCGCGCGGCATCTGCTCTTTGCGTCCCTGTTCTACCTGCCGCTGCTGTTCGTGGCCATGGCCCTTGACAGGATACCGATCTGATATGGAATCGACGGTGGACATCTCGAGTCGGAGGCGGAACAGCCGCCTGGGATGGCTCATCGGCGCCGTGGCGGTCAGCTACATCCTGGCGGCGGTGATGTTCCTGGTGGTCTATTGAGGGCTCCCCTTCCGGCAGGCCATTGAATCGACGCGGCATTGACGGGAAGTACGCATGGCACGGGAAGCGACCGCCAGGGCCCTGATCGACGACCGCGTGGAAACGCCGGCGCCCGCGTCCGTTCCTGGCGGAGGCCCGCCGCCCTCCCCCCCGGGCCCGGTGATCAGCAACGCGCGGCTGGGGTTGATGATGTTCATCGGCGCGGAAGTGATGTTCTTCGCCGGGTTGATCGGCGCGTTTCTGGTGTTGCGGCTCAGCAGCGAGGTCTGGCCGCCGCCCTCGCAGCCCCGATTGCCGGTATGGATCACGGGGTTCAACACGCTGGTGCTGCTGGTGAGCGGCCTCGCCATGCACCGGGCGTCTTTGGCTGCCCGACTGCGGGATCCGGTGCGGCTGTCCGGCGGACTGCTCGCCACCGTTGTCCTGGGGACGCTCTTTCTGTGCATCCAGGGGTACGAGTGGGTGCGGCTGATCGGGTTCGGCCTGACCATGCGGAGCGGCCTGTACGGATCGACGTTCTACGCCCTCATCGGATTGCACGGGCTCCACGTTTTCGCGGCGCTGGTGTGGGTGGGCGTGGTCTGGATCCTGGCGCGGCAGGGGCGCTACACGACGGGCCCTGCGGTGGGTATCGAGATCTGCACCATGTACTGGACGTTCGTGGTGGCGTTGTGGCCCGTGCTCTACGGCCTCGTGTACCTGTACTGACATGCGCCGGGTTTCGATGGACACGTCACGGCTCGCGCCGGTGGTTGCGCTGACGGCGGGACTCGCGCTGTGGACGCCGCAGGGACTCGCGGCGGAGGCCGAGCGGACCACCGACGCCTGGAGCTGGACCGTCCTGTTTCTGATGGCCATGCCCTACGCCACCCTGGCCGGCTGCCTGGGCTGGTTCGTCTATCGTTATACGCGTTCGCAGAGGACGGGGAGGGCCGGCTCCATGTCGTCAAAAAAGGAGAATGCCAGATGAGCGAAGCTGCGATGTTGCGCCGGGAGCCTGCGGAGTCTCCCCTGACCCCCGAAAGCTGGGGCAAGCTGGGAATGTGGATCTTTCTCTGCGGCGACGCCATGACTTTCGGGACCCTTATCGTGACCTTCGGCATCATGCGCATTGCCGCGGACAACTGGCCGGTGCCGTCGGAAGTGCTCGGCATCAACCTGACCGCCGCCATGACCTTTCTGCTCATCTGCAGCAGCGTGACCATGGTGCTGGCCCTCTCCGGCATCAAGCGCGGCAACATGCGGGAGTTCAGAAAGTTCATGCTGCTCACGATCCTCGGAGGGGTGGCTTTCCTGGGGTGCCAGGTTTACGAATGGACCCATCTCATTCACGAGGGCGTGACCATCTCCGCCAACAAGTACGGCTCGCCGGTGTTCGGCGACACTTTCTACATCATGACCGGCTTTCACGGCATGCACGTGTTCGGCGGGGTCGTGTACCTCGCGATTGTCCTGGTGGGAGGACTGACCGGCCGCATCACCCGGGACAACGCCTCCGTGGTTGAGATCGCCGGTCTTTACTGGCACTTTGTCGACCTCGTCTGGATTCTGATCTTTACTTTCGTCTACCTCCTGTAGGAGAGCATCCATGGCAGATACCGCAGTCCATAGCGAAACACACGCCGAGCCCAACTACCTCGCGGTATTCGGTTGGCTTTTCTTTCTCACGGTGGTGGAAGTGGGCATCATCTACGTGCCGGTGTCCAAGCTCATGATCGCTGCCGGGCTGGTGCTGCTGGCATCGGTCAAGGCCGCGCTGGTGGCCATCTACTTCATGCACCTGAAGTTCGAAAAGGTGGTGATCTGGTGGATCGCCGTGATCCCGGCCATTCTCTGCGTCTTCCTGATCTTCATGCTGATTCCGGAACTGGCCTGAGTTCCGGTACGACGCCGAGGGCCGGAACGGGCCGGTTCGAAGCCGTGTCCCATCCGGCCCGCGCATCGTCCCGGGAACACCTCTTCGCCTGCCTTCCACCCTTGGCGGGGCTGGAGGCGGGCCGCCACGAACCACGGGGTCGATTCCGGTGACGTTCCTCCCTCACCTGAACGCGCTGCTCAACTCGGTCAGTGCGGTTCTGCTCCTCGCCGGCTACGGTTTCGTCCGGCGGCGCAATCTGAACGCGCACCGGCGATGCATGCTGGCTGCGCTGGGCAGCTCGAGCCTGTTCCTGATCTCTTACCTCGTCTATCACTTCAACGTGGGTTCCGTCCGCTTCCAGGGCCAGGGCTGGTTCCGGATGGTGTACTTCGCGGTGCTGGTGTCGCATACGGTGCTGGCCACGGTCATCGTGCCGCTGGTGGTGATCACCGTCGTCCGGGCACTGAGCGGGCGTTTCGAACAGCACCGCGCCATCGCGCGCTGGACCCTGCCGCTCTGGATCTACGTATCGGCCACCGGCGTTGCCGTGTACTGGATGCTGTACCGGATGGACTTCTAGCCAAGGTCTTTTTCGGAGGATCTATCGATCCCGTTGATCGACTCCGGCCATGCACCCCGTTTCCGGATCGAAGGCGGCAACGGCACGCACGGCGGGCGCGACGCCCGGCGCCGCGGCGATGACGGGGTTGCCGTGCCGCAAGCCGTCGTTGGCGAGGAAATCGTTGGTCCAGCCGCCCGCCTCGGTGACGAGGAGTATCCCGGCCAGGCAGTCCCATGCGTTGATGTGCGCTTCCAGATAGCCGATCAGCCGTCCCGCGCCGACGTAGGCCAGCATCAAGGCGCCGGAACCATTGCGCTGGTAGATCCCGCCGGCATCCAGGAGTCGACGGATGCTGTCCACCGCGGTGGCCGCCGGGGTCCGGGCCGAATAGCCGATGCCGACGGTGCCCTGGGCGAGGCTCTTGGCCGTGTTGACCGAAATCGGCGTCTCGCCGCAGAAGGCGCCATGGCCCCGGCGCGCCGCGAAGAGTTCGTCCGCATTCGGATCGTAGACGACGCCGGCCTCGATTCGACACTGCCGCACATAGGCGATGGAAACGCACCACACCGGTACCCGGTTGATGAAGTTGGTCGTACCGTCGATGGGATCGATGACCCAGATGCCGCCGCTGTCGCGCGGGTCGGGAGCGCCGCCGCTTTCTTCGCCCAGAAAGCCGTCGTCGGGAAAGAGCGCGTGAAGGCGCTTGCGGATGAGGGCCTCTACGGCGAGGTCCGCCTGGCTGACGAAGTCATGCCGACCCTTGGAGACCACCTCGAGGGCGCCCGGATCGCGAAAATACTCCAGCGCCGTCCGGCCCGCCTCGTAGGCGATCTCCCTTGCCGCCCGGAAACGGCGCACCTGCCCTTGATCATCCATATCCGCGGCCCCCGGCTCGCGCATCCGTCCGGATCCGGTTCTCGAGCAGCGTCACACCACGGTCGCGAAAGGCGATCCGAACACGGGAGCCCGGCGGAATCACCGCATCGAACCGGTAGTTCGCCACGAAGAGCCCGCCGAGCGGGGTGTCGAGGGTGTATTCGACATGGTTGCCGACGTAGGTGCTCTGCGTCACCGTTCCCGTGAGTCCCTCCTGCCCGCTCACTTCCAGGGTGATGGCCTCGGGGCGCACGGCGACTTTCACGGGCCCGGTGGGCAGACCCCGGTGCGGCAGACGCAGTTCGAGGCGGTCGCCCACGCGGACCGTTGCGTCGTCCCCGTCGCGGTCGATCAACTCGGCGTCGATGACGTTGGCATCGCCGATGAAGTCGGCCACGAAGAGGTCCCGGGGGGCCTCGTAGACCTCGCTCGGTACGCCTTCCTGGGCGATCTCCGCATTGCGCATCACGATGATGCGATCCGACACCGCCAGGGCTTCCTCCTGGTCGTGGGTGACGTAGACCGTGGTCAGGCCGAGGCTCTGCTTCAACTCGCGGATCTCCTCGCGAACCTGGCGCCGCAGCTTGGCGTCGAGGTTGGAGAGGGGTTCGTCGAACAACAGCACCGTGGGTTCCAGGACAAGGGCGCGGGCGACGGCGACGCGCTGTTGCTGGCCGCCGGAAAGTTCGCTCGGCAGGCGCGCGCCGTAGCCCGCAAGACCCACCAGCTTGAGCCCTTCCTCGGCCCGCTCCCGTGTCTCCGCCTTGGCAACGCCGCTCACCGAAAGGCCATAGGAGACGTTCTCGAACACCGTCATGTGCGGAAACAGAGCGTAGGACTGAAACACCATGGAGACATCCCGCGCGCTGGCCGGCAGGCGGGAAACGTCGTTGCCGCCGATGAACACGCTGCCCGAGGTGGGCATTTCCAGCCCGGCGATGAGCCGGAGGGTCGTGGTCTTGCCGCAGCCGCTCGGTCCCAGCAAGGTCACCAGATCGCCGGCTTGAACCTCGAAGGAGATCCGGTCCACTGCGACGACCGTTCCATAGTGCTTGCTGACATTGTCGAACCGCACGGCGGCGGCCGGTTTCGGGCGGCTCATCCCACCGCGCCTCCCGCGCCGAAGGCTACGTTCATGGACGCCTCCCGGCGGCCGACGCGGCGCTCGCCCACCGCCAGTTGAATCAGCAGGATCACCACCACCATGACCACGATCAGGACCGAGCTGTAGGCGATGGAGAGGCCATAGTCGCCGTTCTCCACCCGGCCGATGATGTAGGACGTGGCCATGTCGTAGTTGGCGCTGACCAGGAAGATCACCGCACTGATGGCCGTCATGGCGCGGACGAAGCTGAACACCAGGGCGGCCACCACCGCCGGCCGGAGCAACGGCAGGACCACCCTGCGGACGGTGGCGAAGGAGTTGGCGCCCAAGGTCAACGAGGCTTCGTCCAGACTCTTGTCGATCTGGGTCATGGCGGCGATGCCGGCGCGGACGCCCACCGGCATGTTGCGGAAGATGAAGCAGAGGATCAGTATGATGCCGGTGCCCGTGAGTTCGATGGGCGGTACGTTGAAGGCCAGGATGTACCCGACGCCAATGACGGTGCCGGGTATCGCGAAGCTCAACAGGGTGCCGAACTCGAACGCCTTCTGGCCCGCGAACTTCTGCCGGATCAGCAGGTAGGCGGTGAGCAGACCCACGGCCGCGGTCAGGGGTGCGGCAAGGACGGAGATGTAGAGGGTGGTCCAGAAGGAGTTCCAGGCCGCTCCGGACCAGACCAGACCGCCCGCTCCGGTGGTGACGGAAAAGGCATCGATGTAGTGGCGCAGGGTGAGGCTGTGATCCCGTCCCCAGAGTTCGACGAAGCCGCCGAACAGGATCATGCAGTAGATCACCGCGGTCAGCCCGGCCCAGGGCAGGGCCGACCCGTAGACCAGCCAGATGACGCGCCGGGGCAGCGGGACATGCAGGCCGGCGTCGCCCTTGCCGGTGACGGTGGCGTAGGACTTGTGTCCCAGCCAGCGATGCTGTGCCCAGAACGCGGACAAGGTGAAGACCAGCAGAATGATGGCCAGGACCGCGGCCCGACCCTGGTCGTTCTGGGCCCCGACGATGGCGAAGAATATGGATGTCGACAACACATCGAAGTTGCCCCCCAGGACCAGTGGGTTGCCGAAATCCGCCAAGCTTTCGATGAAGCCCACCAGGAAGGCATTGGCCAGACCCGGGCGCATGAGCGGCAGCGAGACGGTGGTGAAGGTGCGCCAGTTGCTGGCGCGCAGGGTCTGCGAGGCCTCTTCCATCGACGGGCTGACCCCCTCGACCACGCCGACCAGGACCAGGAAAGCGATGGGCGTGAAGGCCAGCGTCTGGGCCAGCCAGATACCCGGCAGGCCATAGATGTAGCGTCCCGGGGTGGTGCCGGTGATGGCCTCGATGGCTTGGGTGACCATACCCGAGGCGCCGAACAGGAGGATGAGGGCAAGGCCGATGACGAAAGGTGGCGTGATGATGGGCAGGACGCTCAGGAGACGCAGCAGGCGCTTGGCCCGGAAGCCGGTGCGGGTTGCCAGCAGCGCGAAGGCAAGGCCCAGGAGCGTGGTACTGGCCCCCACCACGATGGCCATCCACAGGGAGTTCCAGGCGACACCACAGTTGACGCGGGTGGTCAGGCAACCCAGCCCCCAGATGTCGCGGCTCAACAGTTTCTCGATGAAGAGATGGGGCACGAAGTTGTAGTCGTTGTCCTGAACCGCGCTGGCCAGGATGCGAACGACCGGAAAGAAGATGAATGCGGCAACGAGGGCGATGACCAGGACGATGGAGCCGACGACGAAGCCGTCGCCGTTGATGGCCCCGCGCGCGGCGATTCCCTGCGCGAACAGGAACAGGAAGGAAGCCGATACCAGCAAGGCACCGTAGCCCATGCCGAACTGGCGGTCGCCGAGGGAACCGAAAAGCACCTCCAGGGATGCGTATTCCCAGCCGCCGATGCCGATGAGGAAACCCTGGCCCAGCAAACAGACCATGCCGAAACTGCCCGCCGCCAGCAGGACCATGGCGAAGACCGGGTCGGTGCGCCGGCGGCGTAGCACCAGCAGGGGCGCGGCCAGCGGCACCAGCAAAGGCGCCAGCCACCAGCGGCCCATCAGCGGCACCTGCAGCAAGGCCGGCGCCGTGCCGGCGCCGGCAGGGTACTCGGGAAGCCATGCGAAGAACCAGAATCCGTCTTCCACACCGTACCAGGGGAGGAGCGCGAAACCGCTCCACCCCACGGCGAGCCAGAACACGGCGGGCCGGTGCATCAGCCTTTCGGGTCAGGCGCTCAACGCGGCAGCGTGTAGACCGTGTCGTCCCACTTCTTCAGCAGCCGCCGCCGTTCGGCGGACGAACCGTACTTCTTGAAGTCGTAGTCGATCAGCTTGATCTGGCTAAGGTCGGGCGCCTGCGGTGGCGGCGAGGCCTTGCCGTTCGAAGGCACCTGATAGGCCCTGGCCATGGCCGCCATGGTCTGGATCTTCGGATCAAGGGCGAAGTCCACCCATTTCCTGGCGCTTTCGGGGTTGCGGCCGCCCTTGATGATGCTCACCGAGCCGATCTCGTAGCCGGTACCCTCGCACGGCGATACGATCTTGATGGGAAAGCCCTTGACCACCTGGGTCACCATGTCGTGCTGGAAGACGATACCGATGGTGGTCTCGCCCCGGGCCGCCGCCTTGATGGGGGCCGAGCCCGACTTGGTGTATTGGTTGATGTTCTTGTGCAGGCCCTTCATGAGGTCGAAGCCGCCGTCCTCGCCGAAGACCTGGACGATGGTGGCCAGCGTGGTGTAGGCGGTGCCGGAGGAGTTGGGATTGGCCATTTGAACGTGGCCCTTGTATGCGGGCCGGGTCAGGTCCTTCCAGCATTTCGGCGCCGGCAAATCGTGCTTCTGCAGCAGTTCGCTGTTG
Source organism: uncultured Binatia bacterium (SeqCode) (assembly GCA_964291295.2). GTDB lineage: Bacteria > Desulfobacterota > Binatia > UBA9968 > JAJDTQ01 > JAJDTQ01. Next base: position 2,089,951 of record OZ219754.1, read on the forward strand.
TAGCCGACGCCAAGGGCGCCGGCGTAGATGCCCACCGTGCGGTAGCCGGACTGCTCGGCCTGACGCCGCGCCCAGTCCTGCAACTCGGGCAGCCGCGGTGACCGGTACTCTTGGGTCAGGCCTTCTTCGGCCGCCTGGAGGTGCGGGTCGCCGGTGCCGCCCCACCATACGTCGCCCTTCGGATTGCGCCTTTCGGCCTTGATCTGCGCGAACGTTTCGCCGGAACTCTTCCGCGTCATGGCGACCTTGATGCCAGTGGCCTTCTCGAACTCCTTGACCATGAGCTGGCACCACTCGATCTGGGGGCTGCAATACAGGGTCAACTTGCCGGCGGCCATGGCCGTGCCGGCGGCGGACCCCACAAAGCCCGAAATGACCAACGCAATCACTGAAAGCCGAATAATTCTCATGGTGCTGTCCTCCCTGTTCCGTGGGGGCGCCACCTTCACGAGTGCCGCTCCCCGGCCATTCTTGCCGGTCTTGCCGGTATTCTCGAGTCACGACCATACTACATCTGATGCGCCGTTTGTAAACCAGTCGCATGGATGCATTACGTGGACTCTCCATCATTCCGGGTCCTTCGGGAGCACCCGACACGCGCTTCCCGCCTTGGCCCGTCATCCATGTGCGGGGGACGGGGACAGGGCGCGGCCGAGTTGAATCCGTGTCCACGGGGCTGCTATAGGGCAGGCAACCGCTTGCCATCAAGGGAGTTCCACTTCATGAAGACCGTCGGTATCGTGGGTTGTGGGGCCATCGGAAAAGGGCTGTTGCAGGCCATCGCTTCGGGCGCCGTCACCGCCGACGCTTGCGTCGCCAGCCGCACGGAAAGCTCGTGCCGGGAGTTCCTCGGGACCCTGGAGAAGGCGGTGCCGTTTCTTCCTCTGGACGATCTCGTCGCGCGCGCCGACATCGTGGTGGAAGCGGCCGGGGGCGCGGTGGTGCCGGAGCTGGCGCGGCGGGCGTTCGACGCCGGCAAGGACCTCATGGTCATCAGCGTGGGTGCGTTGCTGGACCACCCCGAGATCATCGAGCGGTCGCGGCAAACCGGTTGCCGGTTGCTGCTGCCTTCCGGCGCCATTGCGGCACTGGACGGCATCAAGTCGGCATGCGCCGGAGCGGTGGCCCACGTGACCATCACCACCCGGAAGCCGCCCCACGGCCTTGAAGGCGCTCCCTACCTGGTGCAGAACGCTATTTCCCTGGCCGGCATGACCGAGCCCCGGGAGCTCTTTTCAGGCACCGCGCGGGAAGCCTGCCGGGCCTTTCCAGCCAACGTCAATGTGTCGGCGGCGGTGAGCCTGGCCGGTCTCGGGCCGGACCGGACGCGGATACGGATACTGGCGGTGCCGGGACTTGAGCGGAACTGCCACGACGTCGAGGCGGAGGGGGAGTTCGGCCGCCTGACCCTGCACATCGAAAATGTTCCCACCGAGAACCCGCGCACCGGGCGTCTCACCGTGTTGTCCATGATCCGGTCGCTTCAGGATGCCCTGGATCCCGTCCGGGTGGGCACTTGAGCGGTCTTGCGGGCAGGGTTGAGGGCGGGGGGTTGACGCGGTAACGCCATGACGAACGTCGAGACCATTGTCCGCACGCTGGAGCAGGCTGGAGTCCGCTGGGTCTTCGGCATCCCCAGCGGTCCGGTGCTGCCGCTCATCGAGGCTCTGGGCCGTAGCGCGGTGGAGTTCGTGCTGACCGCCAGCGAGACCTCCGCGGGCTTCATGGCTGCCACGGTGGGCGAGCTGACCGGCACCCCGGGCATCTGCACCGCCACGGTGGGGCCGGGCGCCACCAATCTTGCCACCGGCGTGGGCTGCGCCTGGCTCGACGGCGCGCCCGTGCTGGCCATCACCTGCAATGTTTCCAGCCCCTGGCTCCGGCGCCGGGTACAGATGCGCATCGACCACAACGCCCTTTTCCGGCCCCTCACCAAGGCCACCTTCGCCCTGGGCGCGGATGACGTTGCGGACAGGATGGCGGAGTCGTTGGCCCTGGCCGCGGCGGAGCCGCCGGGCCCTGTGCATCTCGACCTGCCCGAGGACGTGGGAGTGGCGCCGTCCCGGGGCGATGCGCCGGCGCCGGCGCCGGCACCGGCGCTGGCGGACGTTGCGGATGCGGCCCGGACGGTGCTCGGCGCGGCATTGCGCCGGAGCCGCCGGCCGCTGGTGATCACCGGACTGACCTTTGCGCGCTGCGCCGCCGCCGACTCGCTGCTGCGCTTTGTGGAAGGCCACCGTCTCCCCTTCGTTTCGACCATGCACGCCAAGGGTTGCCTCCCGGAGAGTCATCCCAACTGGGCCGGGGTCATCGGGCGCGCCCGGCGCACCGACGTGCAGCGCATCCTCGACCGCGCCGACCTCATCGTCGCGGTGGGGTACGACCCCATCGAGATCAACTACGAGGAGTGGGCCGGGGAGACGCCGGTCTTCCATCTGAGTACGACCCCTGCCGAGACCGATCCCCGCGTCCGGTTCGTGTTCAACCGCGGCGGCGACCTCGATCAGGCGCTACGGTGCTGGGAGGAGGCGGCGCCGGTGGCCAACGACTGGACTCCGGAGGAGTGGGACGCGCACCGGAACCGCCTGGCGCGGAAGCTCCGGCCGGACGGGAGCGGGTTCGCCGCGCATCACGTGCTCGACGCCCTGCGCGCAGCCCTCCCCGCCGACGGCATCCTGGCCTGCGATGTGGGCGCCCACACCCACCAGATCGCAAGCCAATGGCAAACCGACCTGCCGCGCACCCTGCTGGCCACCAACGGCTGGTCATCCATGGGTTTCGGCATGCCTGCCGCCTATGCGGCCCGGATGGTCCATCCCCGCCGCGCGGTGGCGGGGGTGGTGGGGGATGGCTGTTTCCAGATGACCGCGGGGGAGCTGGCAGTGGCCCGGCGGCGCAATCTGGCCGTCCCCATCATCGTCCTCAATGACGGCTGGCTCGGTCTCATGAAGGTGAAGCAGGAGCGCCGGGAGTTCCCGCTCTCGGGTGTGGAATTGGGTTCCCGGCCCCTCTCGCCGCCGCACTACTTCGGTGTCCCGTGCCGGAGTGCCGAGAATCTCCAGCAGTTCGAAGCCGCCCTTCAGTGGGGTCTGAATCTCGGCGGCCCCAGTGTCATCGAAGCCTTCATCGACGTGGAGCCGTACTCCAGCACGGTCTTCGACTGATCCGTTGATTCGCAGACTCCCTCCCGCTTCAGCGAGCCCCGGGTGTTGCCCGGGGGCGGCCCGCAGGTGTTCCAGCCGCATCATCAGGCTGTGGAGGGCTGCGGCCACGGGCGGGTCTGAAGCCCGGTCCCGGGGGTGGTTCCCGGCCTCGGGGCAGCCGCGGGCGTTCATGGCGTATCCCCGGGAATTGCGGTAGGGTAGGGCCGGTATGGCCACCGAGCCCCGCATCCGCAGGAATGTCCTCGTCCTGGCCACGTGCCAGATGCTGTTCGGGTCCTCGCGAACGCTTCTCATCGCCACGACGCCGGTCATCGCCCTGGGCATGGGCTACAAGGCGCTGGCCACCGTGCCGGCGGCACTGGTGATCGTCGGCACCGCCATCGCGACCATGCCGGCCTCGATGTTCATGCGTGTCACCGGACGTCGTCTGGGGTTCATGATCGGCGCCGGTATCGGCGCCTTGGCCGGCGTGATGGTCCTCGGCGCCATCATCCAGGCCAGGTTCGGGCTGTTGTGCCTCGCCAGCCTCACCTACGGGATCTTCGCTGCCTTCGGGCAGTACTTTCGCTTTGCCGCGGCCGATACCGCACCCCGGCACTTCAGGAGCAAGGCCATCTCCCTGGTGCTGGCGGGGGGCGTCGTGGCGGCCTTCGTCGGTCCTTACCTGGCCGAGACCGGCGAGAATCTCCTCGCCGCGGGCGAGTTCATGGGTTCCTATGTTTTCCTCATCGGGCTCATGGTGCTCATCGCCCTTGCGCTGATCTTCCTCAACATTCCCAAGCTCACCCCGAGCGAGCGTGCCGCCGCCCAGCGCTCCCTGACCCGGATCATGCTGCAGCCGGTGTTCATCGCCGCCACCCTGGCGGCCACCATGGGGCAAGGGGTCATGAACCTGTTGATGACGGCGATCCCCATCGCCATGGTGGAGGCCGATTTCGAGTTTGCCGACACCGCGTTCGTCATAAGCTGGCACAGCTTCGGGATGTTCGCGCCGGGGTTCGTCACAGGCTCCCTGATCAAGCGCTTCGGAGAGGTGCGCGTCATCCTGACGGGACTGACCTTGCAGCTCGCGTGCATCGGGGTGGCGCTTTCGGGCGAGGGCGTGATGGAGTTCTGGCTTTCCATGCTGCTCCTGGGCGTGGGCTGGAACTTCGCCTTCACCGGGGGCACGTCGCTCCTGACCTCGTCCTACAACCCGGCGGAGCGGGCCAAGACCCAGGGAGCCATGAGCTTCATCAACTACGCCTTCGTGGCGGTGGTGTCGCTGTCGTCCGGGGCGCTGCTCCACTTCTTCGGCTGGGAATGGGTCAATCTGAGCAGCATCCCGCTGCTCGCCATTGCGGCCGTGGCGACGTCGTGGTTCGCGTTCTCCAGGTCTCCTGCCGCACCGGCGCCTGCCTGAAAGCCTGTGCCGCCGGACGCTTCGGCAGGGGGCGCCGGGAGTTTCGTCCACCAGAATGGCGGCCATGTGCCGCCTCCTCCCCGCCTCGTCCCGTGGTTGGCCGCGCCGGGCGCGAATCGGGGCTCCGGCAGCTCTCCCTCCCGCGGCCATTGGCCGCCGCGCCGGCTTCTGGCCCGCGCGTGACGCTTGGGCGCGCCGGAGAGTGCGGCTACAGCACCGCCACCACCTCGATCTGGAACAGCATGTCGCCGCGAACGGGAGACTTGATGGCGTGGCGGGCGGGTCGGTCGTGCGCGTCCGGGTACATCGCGAGCCAGGCCTTGTTGATGGCGTCACGGTACTCCTCTTCCTTGAGATAGACCGTCATCCGCACGATGTCGTCGGGGCTGCCGCCGGCCAACTCCATGAACTTGCGGATGTTGTCGAAAAGCACCTCCGCCTGCGTGTCCGGGTCCGGCGGCAGTTTCCCGGTCGCACCGTCCCGGCCCGAGATGCCGGAGGACCAGACGAGGTTGCCGATTCTCGCTCCCATGGGGATCGGCGCATTGTGCGGCACGCCCGGCAATTCGATACTGACGCGTTTGGACATGGACTGGCTCCTTCCGTGTCGTTTCGGAAACTGGGGCTCAAACGGCGGCGGTTTCCGGGTCTTTCGCCCCTCTTGCCGTCACCGCCAACAGCACCGCGGCGATCAGCAGCACCACCAGCGTGCTGAACCCCAGCGACCCGTTGATGCCGAAGTACGCGCCGGCAAAGCCCACGGTGATGCCGCTGAAGGTCCGCAGCCCCTGCGCGGCCATGTTGTAAAGCCCGATCAGGCGTCCGCGAAGATTCACCGGGGCCTCGAGTTGTACCAGCGTCTGGGCCATGGACAGGAACGCGAGATTGAGCACGCCGGCGCAGAACAGGAACAGCAGGGCCAGGACGTAGTGAGAGGTGACGGCAAAGGCGGTCATGGCGCAACACCACAGCATGGCCAGGATGATGGCGGTGGAGGCCCGTGGCCTGAACAGACCGCGTATTTCCAGCAGCAGACCGCCGGTGACGGCGCCGGCGCCGTTGGCGGCGAACAACGCGGCGTAGCCGAAGCCCAGCTCCTCCGCCCCGAGCGCCAGCGCGTACGCCGGCATCAGGGCCTGAAACGCATTGCCCACGAAGAAGGCGTAAAATCCCACCAGCAGGATCATGGCCAGCAGGACCCGGTTGTGGGATGCTCCCCACAGCGCCGAAAGCGCCTCGGCCCAGCCTCCCCCCCTGCTCTGTCGTCCGGAACCATGCCCCGTGTAGGGTACGCGCCGGCACCAGATCACCAGCGGCACATAGAGGAGGGCGTTGACGCACAGCGCCCGCGTGGGCCTCAGCAACAACAGGATGCCGCCTCCCACCGCGGGGCCGAACAGAATTCCCAGCTGCCGCCCCGTCGCCAGCAGCCGGATGCCGCTCTGAAGCGTCTCTGCCCCCACCACATCGTAGATCATGAGTTGGCGTGACGGGTTCCAAAGGGCGCCCGCCAGGCCGTGAAGGCTCAACAGGATGACCGAATGCCACATCTCGAGACGTTCGGTGTAAAACAGGACGGCCCAGGTGAGGCTTACCGAAATGAACAGCGCCTGGGACCCTTGCATGATCCGGCGGCAATCGAAGCGGTCCGCCAGCGCGCCGAAATACCACGAGAACATCAGCGCCGGCAGCCAGTGGCCGATGACGGCGAAGCCCTGCAGGGTCTCCGACCGAAACAACTGGTAAATGATCCCGTAGCTGATGACATGCTCGATGTTGTCGGCCATCATCGACAGCATGTTGCCGACGAAGAACCACGCGAAGTCCCGATTTCGCAATGCGGCAAACGCCGGCGGCTGTCGGGCGGGCGAGGTCGTGGGTGTGCTCATGAGGTGCGAACGCCCTCGGATGCGGGTGCGCTGGCGTTCACTTTAGACAAGTTGCCGGCTCATTGACAATCGCGAACGCCGGGAGGGGGATGGAAAGGGCAGAAGCGGAAGGCAGCAGCGGAAGGGGCAGCCTCGGGAGGGAAGCCGCGATGGCGGCGTTGGTGAGGGAGGAGGGCAGCCGCCGGCGGCCGCTCTCCTCCCCGGCTGGCGGAACGGTCGGCCCTACCGGTGCCTGCGGCCCTTGCTGCTTTGCAGCAGCCGTTTCAGAATGCGGTCGGCCACGGCCGACTGCTCGGGGGTCAGGACTTCGCGCACCGCCAGTGCGGCATCGGTGCGTGCGCGCAGCATGTCTCCCCGCATCCCGGTGATCTCGTCGACCTTTGCGTTGATCCCGGCCCTGTCCGGAGTCTCCTGCGATATCATTTCCCGGAGTTCGATACGGGCGACCTTGACGTTGGCGCGCAGGATGATGTTCTTCTTCCGCGCTTCCGCCAGCACGCTCTTGATCTTTTCGTCCTGCTCGTCGGTCAGCTTCAGCTTCGTCAGGTTCGTGAGCTTCGTGAGCATGCCTTCGATCATGTGCTCCTGGAACATGCTCCCCCGGCCTTCATGTCCGTGTCCGTGTCGTCTCCCCCGCTCTTCGCCCCCCTCGGAGCGACCGATGCGGGGGCCGTCACCCTGACGCCCTTCGCCCTGCTGGCTCCACGCGACGCCCCCGGAAAGCCCCATCAGGAGCAGGGGTACCATCATCAATGCCGTGCGTCCGGGATGTCTCATCCTGATTCTCATCCTGATTCCTTTCATCCTTGTTCTCCTCATCCTGGTCCTCCTTGTTTCGGGTTCTCCTTGCGTGACGGGTTCGATCCGGATCGTGGTCACATCGATTAGACGCGGCTTGGTTCCCGGAGTGCGTCAATTGCCGTCGCGCAGCGACTCGAGGCGGGAAATCATGCGCTCGCGGTTCTTTCTCCGCCGCTCGCGGAAGTGACCGGTACGTCGTTCCAGCTTGCGTGCCTGCAGCTCGTCGAGGGCCGGCCTGATCCTGCCGTGGAACTCGAGGAGGATCCGGTCGGTCTCTTCGAGAGCGCGGATCCGCGCCCGGTAAAGGTCTCTCCGGATCTCACGCAGCAGCGGTCCGATCTCGGCCATCTGTCCATCGGACAGGTCGAGTTCCTGTTGCAGCATGCGGAGGTACCGGCCGCTGAAGCCGCGTCTCCTCCCCCGGCGGTGTTCCCCGCCGTCGCCGGTGTCATGCCAGACCCGGCTCCACAGGTACTTCACGGGGTAGGCCTGACCCACCAGGGCACCGCCCGCGAGCCCCAGGAGGAAAACGCCCACCACTGCGATCAAGGCTTTGCGTTTCATGGATTTCGAGCTCCCACCCATGCCATCAGGACCGCGTCGGGCTCGTCCGCGGGCACGCTCTCCTGTCCCGGCCCGCCCTCCAGCATGGTGATGGCGGCCAGGGCCTGCTCCGGGGGTTCGCGCAGCATGCCGCGCCACAGGCCTGCGCCGGCCAGAAGCAACACCGCCAGCGCAAAGGCCGGCGCCAACCGGCGGCTGAACAACAGCAGGGCGTCGCTGAGGGATGCACGCCGGCCCTCTTCCTCGCGGATCCTGGCCGCGACCCCGGGCCATGCCGGCCGCTGGGCGGCGGGCTCGGGCGCGGCGGTGAAGAACCGCAGCCAGAGCTGCTCCTCCCGGAGGACTGTGCGGCAGGCCGGGCACGACCCGGCGTGTTCGCCGTGGGCGTCCGGGACGCCCTCCGTCAGCTTCGCGCCGGCTGTTTCCAGCCATTGCCTGAAGTCATTGCAGGTCACGAATCACCTCCGGGCCCGTTCGGCAACATGGGGGGCGAGCCGCTGCCGCAGCCGCTCCCGGGCGCGTGCGTGCCGTGACTTGACCGTGCCCACCGAACATTTCAGGATAGCCGCGACTTCCTGGTAGGAGTTCCCCTCCATGTCCTTGAGGGTCACGACCACGCGCATGGGGTCGGGCAGGGAGGCCACGATTCGTGCCACCAGACGGCTGACCGTGGTGTCCGGGGGCTCGCGCTCCCCGCCGTCCCCAGGCTCCTCGAGGGAGAGCAGGTCGCGCAGGCCCCGTACCGCCGCTTCCCCGGGCTCGGCGTCGAGGGATACCGTGCCTGATTGCCTCTTGAGCTCGTCCCGGGCGCGGTTGATGGCAATGCGCGTGATCCAGGTGCCGAATGTGGCATCTTCCCGGAACTTGCCCAGCGAGAAGAAAGCCTTGACGAACACCTCCTGCACGACGTCGTCCACGTCCCCGTGATCGGGGCCCAGGAGTCTCGCGACGATCCGGTGGATGCGCGCCTGGTAGCGCTCCACCAGGAGCCGATAGGCGTCCGAATCACCGTCCCGAACCCGTCGCACCACATCCCTCTCGGCATCTTCCAGGGTGAGGGGACACGGCAGAGCTTCCGTCATCCTCAATCGTTTTCCTCGCTCAAACGGACTGCTTCATACCGTTAGACAGCGGCGGGTTCCGGCCCGCGCGAAAAAGGCGGGAGGCACGTCTCAGGCAAAGCGCCGCATCCGTGGCGGCGGCATCTTCGACGCTGGCGCGCGCGGCATGGCGCCGGCCGCCGCCGCGAACCCCTCCCGGCGTTCGATGCCCCCTCGTGGCCGGGCAGCCGTGGAAAGGGTCGGGTTCGGGTACCGCGTGCGTCCGGACCGGCCAGGCGACCGCTCAACCCGCGGCGCCGGCCGTAGCCACCCGCCGCATGAACGGTCGCGCCAGGCCGGCGCCGGCCAGGACCGCGCCGATGATATCGCTCATCGTGCCAGGGGCGATGAGCATGATGGCGGCCGCGAACACGAGGACCCGCTCGACCGCCTGGGTTCGGTCCTTCAGGTCGCCCACCAGCGCGTAGGCGTTGAGGATGACCCCGGCCGCGGCCGTGGTGGTGGTGAGGATGACTTCCATGGGGCTGCCGCGCATCAGCAGCGGCGTGCCGAAAACGAAGGCGTAGGGCAGTATGTAGACTGGCAGCGAGATCAGACCGGCGAACAGGCTGGTGCGCCAGAAGTCACTGCCGGCCACGGTGGCGCCTGCGTAGGCCGCCAGCGCCACCGGTGGTGTCACCATGGACAGCATGCCGGAGAAGAAGATGAACAGGTGGGCGGCCATGGGCCACACGCCGACCTTGATGAGGACGGGCGCCACCATCAGTGCGAGGATGATGTAGGCGATGCTGGTGGGCAGTCCCATGCCCAGGATCATGGACGCGAACATGGTCAGCAGCAGGATGACGGTGAGATCGCCGCCCGCCATGCCGATGACGAGACCCGAGAAGCGGGTGGCCAGGCCGGTCATCAGGATGGTGCCCATGATGATGCCGACGCAGGCCACGGCGGTTCCCAGGGTCGCGAAGTCCCTGCCGGTGCTTTCGAATACGTGGATGCCCTTCTTGAGAGCGGTCCAGGCCCCGGCCGGTGCGGACGAGGCGAAGCCGCCGCGGTCCCGGCGAAACATGGAGAGGGCGGCGATACCCACCCCCAGCACCGCGATGACGGCCATGGCTCGCAGCACCGCCTGGACCGGTGACATCCGCAGCAGCAGCAGCACGATGAGGAGGCCGATGCCGGCGATGAACGTCAGGCCCTGGGGTTCGCGCACCACTTCCCGAATGCGGGGCAACTCCGACGGCGGCAGTCCCGTGAGCCCGGAGCGCAACGCGTAGAAGTAGACCCCCGCCAGCACCCCGACGAAATACAGCACCGCCGGAATCAGCGCGGCCTTGACGATGGCGAGATAGTCCACGGCCAGGAACTGCATCATGAGAAACGCCGCCGCCCCCATGACCGGCGGCATGAACTGGCCGCCGGTGGACGCCGCCGCCTCCACCGCCCCGGCCACGTGGGGCTGGAAGCCCACGCGCTTCATCAGGGGTATCGTGATGGAGCCGGTGACCATGACGTTGGCCACCGCGCTGCCGCTGACCGAGCCCATCATGCCGCTCGAAACCACCGCCATCATCGCCGGGCCGCCGCGGTATCTCCCCACCAGCGAGCGGGTGAACTCCATGATGAAGGCAAGCGCGCCGGTGGCTTCCAGCAGCTTGCCGAACATGACGAACAGGAAGACGAACTTGAAGGTGATGTAGGTGGCGACGCCGAAGACACCGTTGCCGGACAGGTAGACGGTGGTGACGATGCGGTCCAGGTCGAAACCGCCGTGCCCGCCCACCCACCGTGGCAGGTGCTGGCCGTAAAAGCAGTAAGCCAGAAACACCAGCGCGGTGATCACCAGCGCCCAGCCCACGATGCGGCGGGTGGCCTCGAGCACCACGATGACGCACACCACCCCCAGTACCAGGTCGGTCTCGGTGACGAGTCCCGACTTGAAGGCGATCTCTTCGTGCTCGATGAACACGTAGCCGAAGGTCGCCAGGCTGAGGGCCAGCCAGAAGAGATCCACCGCCGCCTGGGCCGGGCGCTGGCGCTGCGTCGCCTGGGTCAGGAACACCAGGGCGAACAGTATCAGCAGGAACAGGCTGCGTTCCTGGAGGGGCGGCAACGGACTGAAGGCGTTCCAGACGGCGTAGACCGACAGTCCGATGGCCAGCAGCCGGATGAGGGTCCGACCCAGCGTTTCCAGTGCCCCGTCTCCTTTCAGTCGCGCACCGCGCCGGGATGAAAGGGCGCGGTGCCGTCCTGGGTCAGCACCGCCGCCTGCCCCCGTGCGTGTTCCATGCCGCGCACATTACCGGCCGCCTGTCGAGGCCATGCCCGTGCGGATGCCGCCGGTCTCCACAGCGTACGGTATGCTTCGCGCGGTTGCCGGGGACACCCGCGCCTTGGCGGCGATCACCGCCGCCAGGGCGCGATTTCAGCGTAACACGTCTCATGACATGCATCCTGGCGGCTTTCTTCCGGAAACCGCGGCCTCGGACCGGCGGTGCACGCCTGCGGTGTGCCTACTTTCCGGGCCAGAGCCCGGCTTCCTTCCAGTAGCGGGCGGCTCCGGGATGGTAAGGGACGCCTATCCGGGCCGTCAGCACCGCCGGGTTGAGTTCGGCGTACTTGAAATAGCGCACGTCGGCGGCGAGCTGCTTCAGATTTTGATGAATCAGCTTGACGACCTGGTAGACCAGCGCTTCATCCGCGTCCGCACGGACCGTGAGAAGGGGACCGCCGATGTCGAAGGTCTCGACGGCCTTCTCGAAGGTGGGCGTGCTCGCGGGTATGGTCTGCCGCGTCATGTACGGGAACTGTTTGAGCATCTGGTCCACCGCCTGGGGCTCCGGCGGCAGGTACCGCGCGCCCTTTTCGGCATGAAGGCGCAACGCCGCCGGAATCGGGCTCAGGCCCGAAACCATGGTCGGCATGGCCACGATGTTGCCGTCGCCGAGCTGCGTGTAGAGGTCGCTCATGCCCGCGTAGACAGGCCTGAAGTCCTTCTTGTAGGTGAGGCCGTGGGCTTTCATCAACGGCACCATGAAGGCGTCCCAGGTACGGCCGGTGCCCACGCCCACGCGGTTCCCCTTGAGGTCGGCGAAGGAGTGGATGGGGCTCCCGGGCAACGTGTGGAGCGTGAAGGCGTTGGGAAAGAGGCCCATGGCCAGAGCCACCGGGTATTTTCTCTTGTAGGTCATGACGCCGTGGTACGCCGGATAGGAGTTGTTGGAGGCGATGACTCCCATGAAGATCTGCTTGCGTTCGATCAGGCGCACGTTCTCGCGTGAACCCTCGGTGACCGCCGCGGTTACCGGGATCTTCAACTCCTTCTCGAGCAGCTTGGCCACGCCCCCCGCCACCACGTAGAAGGCACCGCCGATGCTGGCACCGCCGATCTCCATGCTCGCCGGCATTGCCGCGGTCGCCCGCTGCGGGCCCGCCGCCCACGCCAGGGCCGCCACGGCGACCGCCACCCACAACCCCTTGAGTCTCGGACTTCTCATGACATACCTCCTGAGATGGTTGTTCCAAGGCTGGCCGGGACCCACCCGGCCGCCCCGGCGAATGCGCGTAAAATAGGATGGATGGTGTTGCCCGTCAACCCCGCGCCGCCGGTCAAAAGGGTCCACCCGGATAGCCCGGCACCACCACCTCCGTGTTCCGGGGCAGCGCTGCCTTGCTGACGACCAGGGGCCGTCCGGCACGATCCGCGCCGGAAAGCCGTCGGCGAACAGGCGCACCCGATGGAGATCGTCGCGGTAGTGCATGGGGGTCGCCACCTTCGGCTTGAGCTGCCCGACCACCTCGCGGGCGGTGTGCGGCCCCATGGTGGTGCGACCGCCGATGGGCACCCGTGCCACATTCACCTTCACCCGGGTCATTCACCGGCGGCACGCATCATTCCGCAATGCGCTCCGGTTGACAAACGGCTTGCCACTGCCCTAGAAGGGCCTTGCCTGCGTGCGGGCCGCCCGCCCCAGGCTTCCGCGCAAGTCATACCCGAGAGGAGGAAATTCCCATGAAGTCGATCTGTCTGATTGTCGCGCTGCTCTTCCTGTGCGTCACCGTCGCGTGGGGGCAGAGCGCCACCCTCAAGGAGCTGGCCAACTACACGGGCCCGGCGGCGGACTACGAGAAGATGCTGCATGCGGGCGCCAGGAAGGAAGGAAAGGTGGTCTGGTACACGTCGCTCGGCGGCAAGTCGTGGAAGACCATCAGGGCGGCTTTCGCCAGGAAATATCCTGACGTGAAGATCGAGGTCTATCGCGCGGGCAGCAAGGACATTTCGTCCAAGGTCTTTGCCGAGGCCAAGGCCGGGAAACATCTTGCGGACGCCACCGAGACCACGCCCGGGGTCCTGCAGCTGTTCCGCGAGGCGAAGATCATCGTGCCTTACACCAGCCCGGAGCACGCGAGGTGGCCGGATGAGCACCAGACCAAGGCCGGGAGCGGCGGGGTCTGGTGGGTCACCGACCGCGAGTCCTTCATCGGGCTGGGCTACAACACCAGGAAGCTGTCCGGGGAACAGGCGCCCAAGAGCTTCGACGAACTCCTGAACCCGGCTCTCAAGGGCAAGATCGTCATGAGCATTCTCAGCACCGGCGACCGGATGCTGGGTACCATGCTGAAGGTAAAGGGGCCGGAATACATCGAGAAGCTCAAGAAGCAGGAGGTCAAGCTCGCGAAGATCTCGGGCACGGCCACGCGCGACCTGATCATCTCGGGCGAGTTCGTCGCCTCACCCACGGTCTTCCGCAACCACGCACTGGTGAAGATCAACGAGGGGGCGCCGCTGGGGTGGAATTCGCTGGACGAAGTCCCGACCAACGCCGGTGGCTCCTCGCTGTTCGCCAACGCACCGCACCCCCATGCCGCGCTGCTGCTGATCCACTTCGTCCTCACCGAGGGGCAGGAGGTTCTGCAGAAGTTCCACTACGGCATGGCGTGGAAGGACTACCCGTTCAAGCGCGTGTATCCCGAACGGGGTTTGAGCGCGTCACAGTACAACAGGAAGCTCAAGGAGTGGAACAAGTTGCTCCGTTCCATCGGCCGCCGGGGCTGACCGGTTTCCGTGTTCCGTTCGATCACGCTCGAACTGTTCCGGCACGGGGCCGGCAGCTACGACCTGGCCCCGTGCCGCGCTGGGTGCGAATGAGCGGGCTGGTGCGTGCAGGCCGGTGGAGGAATTGAGCATTTGAGCAAGGATCAGGCAGTTTCCGGGGGGCAGGGAACGACCGGCGGCGGTTCCCGGATGCTCCTGGACATGCTGCGTCCAGACAGGCAGGGGCGTGACTACCCGCTGTGGTTGTTCATCCCCTGTGCACTGGCGCTGCTGTACCTCGTGGTTCCGCCGCTGGCGTTCATCTTCTATACGAGCCTCGTTCCGTCCCTCGACTCCGGGATCATCGGCCTCACGTTCCAGAACTTCTTCAACATCTTCGAGTCCCTCGCGGAGTTCGAAACCCTGGTCTGGAACTCCCTGGTGTTCTCCGTGGGCAGCGCCCTATGGGCACTGTTGTTCGGAACGGTGATGGCGTGGCTGGCGGAGCGGACCAACGCGCCGTTCCGCATGGTGACCTATGTGGCGGCCTTCGTGTCGTTCGCCGTGCCCGGGCTGATCAAGGTCATCGGCTGGATCCTGCTGCTGGGGCCGGAGGCCGGGTTCATCAACCTGTCCGTGAAGTGGCTTACGGGGTTCGGCCCGATCTTCGACATCTTCTCCATGAGCGGCATGGTGCTGGTGGAAGGATTCCTTTGGACGCCCATCGTCTTTCTGCTCATGGCGACGCCGTTCCGGTCCATGGATCCGTCCCTGGAGGAGGCCGCGGTGGTGGCCGGCAGCACGGACTGGCAGGTGTTCTGGAAGGTCACCTTTCCCATGGCCATGCCCAGCGTCCTGTCGGTGCTGATCCTGACGTTCATCCGCAGCCTGGAAGCCTTCGAGATTCCGGCGCTGGTGGGCCTGCCCGCGGGCATCGAGGTGATGACCACGCAGATCTACCTTGAGTTGAGCGAGGGGTACATACCCGAGTACGGCAACGCCAGTGCCTATTCGGTGCTGCTCATCGGCCTGGTGGGGCTGTGCCTGCTGCCCTACTATCGCGTGACCCAGCACGCACACCGATTCACCACCATCACCGGCAAGGGGTTCCAGCCGCGGCGCAAGGAGCTGGGCCGGTGGCGCTGGCTGGGCGGCGTCGCCTTGCTGGGACTGCCGGCACTCCAGCTCCTGCCGCTGACGGCCCTCGTCTGGGCGAGCTTCATGCCCTACCTCGTGGTGCCCTCGTGGCAGGCCCTCTCCCTGTTCACGCTGAACAACTACGTGGAGGCGTTCAGCGACGACAAGATCCTGCGCTCCATCCTGAACAATCTCACCATCAGCATCGTTTCCGCCACCGCCTGCGTGGGCGTGGCGTTCATCACGGCCTGGCTGGTGACGCGCACCCGGATCAAGCTGCGCTGGAGTCTGGACCGGCTCACCATGGTGCCGCTGGTGTTCCCGGGAATCGTCATGGGGGTGGCTATCCTGCAGACCTACCTGACGGTTCCGATTCCGGTCTACGGCACCATCTGGATCATGGTCATCGCCTTCGCCGCCCGCTATCTCCCGTACGCAATGCGGTTCAGCCACGCGGGTCTCATCGGTATCCACAAGGAGCTGGAGGAGAGTGCCACCACCAGCGGCGCGAGTTGGGGCAACGTCGCCCGCAAGATCATGATCCCGCTGATGATGCCGGCCCTGTTCGCCGGATGGATCTACATCTTTCTCATCACCATCCGGGAGCTGTCGGTGGCTCTGCTGCTCTACAGCCCCGGTTCCGAGGTGATCTCCGTGGTCATCTGGGAGCTCTGGGAGAACGGCGCCGTGGGCACCCTGTCGGCCTTCGCCTTGGGCATCAGTGCCGGCACCGTGCTGCTCGCGAGCTTCTTCTACAGCCTCAGCCGCCGTCACGGCCTGGACGTCCGGTAGCGCCGGGGTCTCCGGCACGCCGCAGGAGACAGGGCGCCGTTGGCGGCGACTATCCGATGGGGTGGCGCGCGAGAAAATCTTCCAGCGCGGTCAGTGCGCCGGTGCCGTCCCAGAAGGTCATGTGGCGTACGCCGGGAATCAACGCCAGCTCCGCTCCGGGTATGGCATGGCCCAGCCGCGTGGCCGTGTCCACCGGTGTGCTGCCGCGCCTTTCCACCTTGTCGTCCTGGCCGCACAGTACCAGCGTGGGTACCTTGACCCGCGGCGCGGCGGCCAGCGTATCCCAAGTGACGCGTGCGCGTTCGTGGCGGCGGAACATCTCCACGGTGGACTGTCCGGACCAGAGGGCGTCCGCAAGGGCGGCGGCCACCGCCCGGTTGACCTGGTAGCGGACGGGGTTGAACGCCATGCCGTCGTTGTCCACGTGAGAGCGGATGTATGGCTCGAACCCCATTTCCCGGATGCGCGCGTGTGTTTCGGGGGAGCAGTCCCGCATGCCGCCACCGAGGGTTCGGGAACCGGGGCCGGTCGCGGCCATGGTGAGTGTCGCCACCAGGTCCGGTCGGGCGATGGCCAGGGCCTGGAGGATCTGGCCGCCGATGGCGAACCCCACCACATGGCAGCGCGTGATTCCGAGATGTGCCAACAGCGCGGCGCAGTCCTCGGCGAACCGGCTCACGGTATAGCCGTCCTCCGGGGCGCTGCTGCGTCCGGTGCCCCGGCAGTCCATGAGGAGGGTCTCACGGTGCCGGCTCAACGTGGGAACCACCTGGATTTTCCAGGGGTCCGACGGCCACCATGAGGCGGGAACCAGCAACACCGGTTCTCCGGCTCCCTGCCGTTCGTAGTAGAGTTCCAGTCCGTCCAGCGTGGCCTTGGGCATTGCAGTCTCCGATCCGAATGTTCCGCGCGGGCGGCCGGACCGCCGGCACTCCGTGCACGCGTCCGTCGACAGGAGAGGTGGCACGGCCGCGCCCGGAACCGGCAAGGGCGGGAGGCGGACCGTCCGGACCCCAGCTACTGCCGCCCCGGGCCGGCGGCCGGCGCATCGGAGCGCAGCAGTTCGAGGGTCTCCTGCCGCGGAAAGCCATCCACGCGCCGGCGCTTCTTCGCCTGATAGTCCCGTATCGCGGCGCGGGTTCTGGGGCCGATGATGCCGTCGATCTCGCCGATGTCATATCCTCGGGCGGCCAGCAGACGCTGTAACTCCCTGCGGTCCGCCTCGGCCATGGGAGCGACGCCGTCGGGCCAGGCAAGGGCGGGTTCGTCGCTGCGCATGCGGTCCGCGAGATGTCCGATCGCCAGAGCGTATTTCCGCGCCGGGTTGTAGCGCATGATGACGCGAAAGTTCCGGCGCAACAGGAAAGCGGGCCCTTGAATTCCCGCCGGAAGGTAGAGGCGGGCTGGTTCCTCCCGGTGGGGGAATGCTCCGCCGCCGGCGCGCCGAACGCCCATTCGCTCCCACGCCGCCAACCCTCTTTCGCCCCGGCGGCCGGTGAGGCCGGCGTCAAACCCTTCCGGCAGCAGAACCCGGTGCCCCCAGGGCCGGCCCGGGAGCCAGCCGTTCCGGCGCAGGTAGTTGGCCGTGGACGCCAGCGCGTCCTGCGGCGTTTCCCAGATATCGCGGCGTCCGTCGCCGGTGAAGTCCACCGCGTAGGCGGTGTAGCTGGTGGGAATGAACTGCGTGTGGCCCATGGCCCCCGCCCAGGAACCGGTCATGCGCTCGACGGTGATGTCCCCCGCCTTGAGGATCTCCAGGGCGGCCAGCAGCTGGTTCCGTCCGAATCGGGTCCTGCGCCCCTTGTAGGCCAAAGTGGAAAGCGAGCGGATGACATTGTGCTGGCCGCGCCGCGCTCCATACAGTGTCTCCATGCCCCAGATGGCCGCAAGCACGTGGCGGTCCACGCCGTACCGCCGTTCGATTCGCCCCAGGGCGGAGGCATGTTCGGAGAGCTTGCGCCGCCCCTGGCGGACACGCGTATCGGTCACCACCAGTGCCATGTAGTGGGAGGCGGCCAGAACAAACTCGGGCTGGCGGTTGTTTCTCTCGATCACCTCGGGGTCGGGCGTCAGGCCGCGGAACGCATGGTCGTAGAGTGCCTCGGGAATGCCCCGGCGTCGTGCCACGACGCGGAATTCACGGACGAAGACGCGGTAGGCCGCCTGGTCGGAGATCGGCGGCCGGATCGCGAACCCCGGCGCCGGGGCGTCGGCGGCCACGACCGCCGGCACGAGGGCCGCCAGAACCATCGCGGGCCGGCAGAAGTCCTTTGCGATCATGCCGCGGGATGCATGCGGGCCGGCTCCACCGCTCCGGTGAAGCGCCCGAAGATTCCTTCTCCTCCGTCCGCCATCAGATACCTCCTCGGGTCACTGTGATCGTTGTCGCCACCGAAAGCAACAGACCCTTGACGAGCGTGCGCGACCCCTCCGAGGCCATGCCGCAGGTTTGCCCAACGCATCCGTTCCGGCTATGTTCGGAGCGGCGTTGCGCTCCGCACGCCGATGGCAGCCACATCATGCGAGAGGAGACCTCACCATGCCCAGACCGCGTCCCATCAAGTGGCCGGACAATGCGAAGATATGCGTCACATTCATCATTCCCTGGGAGGTGTGGCCGGCCAACTACGCCACACGGGGCTCGCTTCAGCGGGTCAGTCACCCGCTGCCGCCGGAGAACGCGGTATTCAAGCAGAACATGGCCGCCGTCACCGAGCGGGAGTACGGTGACCGGGTGGGCATCTGGCGCATCATGGACATGTTCGAGCGGCACAATCTCAAGGTCACCTTCCTGATGAATGGCAAGAAGGTGGAGCAGTTCCCCGACGAGGTGAGGGAGTTCCAGTCCCGGGGGCACGAGTTTTCCTCGGAGTGCTACGAGCACGAGTACGCTTTCATGTATACCCGGGAGGAGGAGCGCAAGTCGATTCAGGACACGGTGGCCGCCTTCAGGAAGGTTCTGGGGGCGCCTCCGACGGGTTACCTGTCTCCCGGCCATGCCTCCACGGACAATACGCTGGAATTGGTGGCGGAGGCGGGGTTCGTCTGGTGGGCCGATCCGCTCAACTCGGATGTTCCCTACACCGTGGAGTCCGGCGGCCGGAAGGTCGCCGTGGTGCCCTACAACGTGCCCGGGTGCAACGACTACTCGACCTACGGCGGCGGCCGCACGCCCCGGGACCTGCTTCAGATCATGAAGGACCAGTTCGATTACCTCTACTGGGAGGGGGAGCAGGGTGCGCCGAAGTTCTTCGCGTTCAATCTGCACCCGTTCGTTTCCGGCGTGCCCTACCGCACCCGGATCGTGGACGAGTTCATCAAGTACGCCAAGGGCTTTCCCGACGTCTGGTTTGCCAGGAGGCTGGAGATCGCCAACTGGACTCTGGAGCAGGGCTTCTGACACCGGCCCGGTCACGGTTCGAAATCCTGCCGGCGTGGCGAAAGGACGCCGGCGTCTCCGAGTTCGAGGGTCCGGCCGTACAGCCCGCTCGCACGGTCGCTGAGAAGGAACGCCGCCACGGCGGCCACCTCCACGGCCGAGAGCGTTGCGGTCGGAGCAAAGCCCGCCGGCCCCGCCCCGGGGACCACGGGTCGGCGCACCGGCCCGGGCACCAGCACATTCAGGATCACGTTCTCCCGGGCCGCCTCCCCGGCGGCGGAGCGGAGCCATGCGTGCAGCGCGGCGCTGGCCACCGAATGGACGTGTCTGTCGATGCCATTGCGTTCGGTCGGGTACGGAATCATCCAGAGCACGCGGCCCCACCGCCGGCGCCGCATGCCGGGCAGGACCGTCTCCGTCGCCGCCTTGAACCGCAGGAAGCCGTTTTCGAGTTGTGAACTCCAGGAGAGCGTACGCCCGTCTTCCGGCAACACCGGCCGGGCGATCCCGAACAGGATGTCGATGGCGCCGAATTCGGCTGCGACGCGGTCCACGAGGGCGGCGGCCGATGGTTCGTCCCGCGCGTCCAGCCGGTATCCCGCCGTCCGGACGCCGCCGCCCGCCGCCGCCTCGGCCGCGACGCGGCGTGCGGCCCAGTCCTTGCGGGCGCACACGGCGACGTTGGCGCCCTCGGTCGCCAGAGTTCCAGCCACTGCCCGGCCGATGCCGCGGGAGCCGCCGAAGACCAGGGCGCTTCTGCCCTTGATGCCGAGATCCACGACCGTCAGCAACGCGAGCGCCGCAAAGGGCCTGCCGGCGCCGCGTCTTGCGAAGCGCGGGCCATCCACCCCCGGCACGGCCCGGCCGGGAAACCGTCGCTGCACGCTGATCCATCCATGGCGCCTCCCCACCCTCCATCACACCGTGAGCTTCAGGGGCCGCTCTCCGGCCAGTTCGCTCACCAGTTCCATTTCCCTGAGCACCATTTCGGCAAAGTATCCGTCCCGCCGAGCCAGTTCCGCGGGCGTGCCGTGTTCCACGATCTTCCCGTGCCGCAGACAGATGACGCGGTCCACGTGACGCAGCGCGGACAGTCGGTGTGCGATGACGATGACCGTCCGTCCCCGCGCCAGCGCGCGGATGTTCTCCTGGATCCGGGCCTCGTGCTGCTTGTCCAACGAACTCGTGGCCTCGTCCAGGATCAACAGGCTCTTCCAATGGAACAATGCGCGGGCCAGCGCCATGCGCTGACGCTCGCCGCCCGAGAGCCGCATCCCGCGGGCGCCGATGCGGGTGGCATAGCCCTTGGGCGTCCGGGTGATGAACTCGTGGGCGCATGCCGCCTTGGCCGCCGCCTCAACCAGGACCATCTGCTGCCGGGCCGGTCCCAGCGCGATATTGTCGGCGACGCTGCGCCGGAAGATCGGATAGTCCTGCTCCACCGCGCCGATGTGACTGCGGACCCAGGCGGGGTCCGCGGCGGTGGCATCCACGCCGTCCAGCAATACGCGGCCTTCGGACGCCAGATA
Source organism: uncultured Binatia bacterium (SeqCode) (assembly GCA_964291295.2). Lineage (GTDB taxonomy): Bacteria > Desulfobacterota > Binatia > UBA9968 > JAJDTQ01 > JAJDTQ01. The sequence goes on from OZ219754.1 coordinate 2,110,704, forward strand.
GAGTCTCTGCACCAGGCGGCCGACGGTGCTCTTGCCCGAACCCGACGGGCCCACGACGCCCAGGGTCTCACCGGGTTTCACCTCGAAGGTCACCCCGTCCAACGCCGCCCGGTCTCCGTCCGGATAGCGGAAACGCACGTCTTCAAACCGTATACCTCCCTTGAAGGGCGGCGGCCGGACGTGAGGGCGGCTCGGGTGCTCCGGGGGTTCGTCCAGTACCGTCGACAGCTCCTTCACCAGGCCCCGCAGCCGGGAAAAGTCGTAGGCGAACAGACACAGGCGCATCATCGGCTGGGAGAAACGCATGTTCACCAGATTGACGGCCACCATCTGTCCGAGGGTAAGGTGCCCGTCGAGCACCATCGATGCTCCGAACCACAGCAGACCGGCGGTGCCGAAGCGGTTCACGAACTGGTTGTACTGGGTCATGGACTCCCGCAGGTTCTGCGTATCCTCCTCGGACGACACGGCCTCGTCCACCTGCCGCACGAGGAAAGCCTCCTGGGCCTGTTCCTCGTGCATGCCCTTCACGGTTTCGATGCCGTTGATGGTGTCGAGCACGGCTTCATTGCTTTCACGGCGGCTGCCCTTGGTTTGTTGGCTCCGTCGCCGCAGGGTGGGCATCACCATGAAGGCCGGGGCGATGTACAAGGGTAGACAGGCCAGGATGATGGCGGAAAGGACAAGGCTGAAATGGAGCATCAGCGCCAGGAACACCAGCACGAACACCATGTCCACGAAGACAAACACCACCGCGTTGGTCAGGAACCGGCGCAGGTGCTGCAGTTCTTCGATGCGGGAGAGGGTCTCCACGGCCGTGTTGCGCAGGTAGAACGAGGCGGGAAGTTCCAGGGAGTGGCGGACGAGTCTTGAGAGCAGCGTGCGGTCCATGTCCCGCACCGCCCGGCGCAGCGCCTTGTGGCGGGCGTACCGGAGCACCGCCTCGAAGCCCAGGAAGAACAGCAGGCTCACGACAATGACGTCGAGGGTGGCGGTGCCGCGGTTGGCCAGGACCTTGTCGATGATGATCAGGAAGGCGAAAGGGTAGATGTAGCCCAGGAGGTTGACGAAGAAGGACGCCGCCACCAACGGCCCGAAGACGGCCTTGTGCTCAAGCAGATGGTCGGCAATGGACCGCAGCGTGAAGGATGAACCCGGCGCGCCGTCAGCCATGCTTCGGGTCCCGGGAGTCGTTGCCGCCCACCAGCACGAGACCTTGAGCCGCGAGGCGCTTGACGAGCGCGGCGCGTGCGTTGTCGTCTGGTCCCGTGGCACTCGACGCCAGCGGCGACCATTGTCTGGAACATTCCAGCAGGTCGAGGGCTCCCGGCCGGAGTTCCAGCACCAGAGGCTGGCGCCTTCCGCGCGAGGCAAGGACGGCAAGCGACCCAGGCCGTTGGGACACCGGCTCGCCCGCTCGGGCGGGCTCGAACAGCGGCCGCACGTCGTACCGGCAGTGGACCAGGAGTGCGCACGGATGGGTGCGGTACCACAGGCCGGCCGACGGTTGCGGACGCGCCATCAGCGCCTTGCGTTCCATGGCCGTGGGCCGAAGGGTTCGGGCTTCCGACAGGGCCAACTCGAGGGCCGCGACGTCGGCCGCCCAGGCCGGGGTCGGCGGTTCCTGGGCGCTTCTTGCCACGAAGTGGTCATGAAAACACTTGGCGTCCGGGTAGCGTTCGTAGGTTTCGGGCGGACAGGTGGCCGCAAAGTCGCGCAGGAGCGCCTCGAACCCGTGTCCCAGCAGGGTTGCGGTGCGCGCGAATGTCTGGCGGATGCGCTTCATGCGCTTGTTGTAGGAAAACTCCGCCTCCAGTCGCAGCCGCCGCAAGTCCATGCCCCGAAGGGCCGGTTCCAGGGCCGCGCTCTCCAGGTCGCGAGTGCCGAAGATGAAGGCATGGCTGGTCAGATGACGCAGCAGATTCGTCTGCATGCCGATGAGTCTATCCATGGTTCGCAGCCCTCTCTTTCATTCGGGTCTTCCGCACCTGCTGGCGGATGCGCGCCACGTCGGCCAGGAGCTCCTCGCCCTCCTCGACGTCGTTGTCCCGCTCCAGGATCACCGTTCCCGGACGCTGTCGGTCAAGGGCGCTTCCCAACAGGTCCAATGCCTGCTCCGGCACCGGGTGGCTGTGGCTGTCGGCGTGGAACGGCGCGTCGAGGTAGGGCCGGCGGACCAACGGCCCGCCGGCCGCGTGAATCCCGGTCACCACGCCGCCGGGGAGCTGGTCCAGGAACGCCGCCGGATCGACGCCGTGGTTCCTGGAGTTGACGAACAGGTTCTCCACGTCCAGCAACATCTTGACGCCGGTTTCGCGGAACAGCAGGTTGAAGAACTCCGCGTCGCTCATCTCGGCGTTCGGGAAGTCGAAGACGTAGGAAATATTCTCGATGGAGAACGGCACCGGCAGGCGCGTCTGGACCCGCCGGATCTTGGGAATGAGCATGTCCGAGGCGGCGCGGGTCTTGGGTACCGGCAGCAGGTTGGCGAGGTCGATGCCCGGTACCTTGGTCCATGCCAGGTGTTCGCTGTAGGAGGGTACCTTGAGATCGTCGATGGCCTCGGCCACGCCGTCCAGATAACGCTCGTCGAGGGGTGCGTCGGTGCCGATGGAAAGGCCCACCCCGTGCAACACCAGCGGGATCCGGTCCACCAGGTTGCGAATCGCCTTGCGCGTGTATTCGCCGCCCTTGATGTAGTGGTCCACCGTGATTTCGAGGACATCGAATCGGTGCAGATTGGCCAGCGTCCAACGGGCGATGGGAACGCGAAATCCGATGCCGACGAGAGGGAATGCTTCCTGCAGTGCCGTGTTCATGCGACCTCCGGGTTCGATTCGTGAGTCACGCGCCGGTGCGCGCGGAGCGGGTGCCGGCGCACCTCGGGTGCCCGCAGGCCCCGCGCCGGCCTTGTGGAGCCGGACGCTGCCTGCAGCAATACTAATCGCTCGTTGGACGCTGAACTTTAGGATTCGAGGCGGGGGAGGCGCACGATTCGAGGCGGTGCTACCGCAGGTCCATGCCCACCACCTTCGCGGGGTTGCGGGTGCAGACGGTGTAGAGTTCGTCCGCGGTCAGGCCGAAGGCTTCCATGTAGCCCCGGATGAGGCGCATGGCTTCCACGGAGTCGGGGAACAGCGGCTCGCCGGCATCGCTCGACAGGGTGAAGTGCTCCACGCCCACCTCGCGGATGGTGTTGTACATGATCTGGGGATCGACGCCGAGAAGCGGCGACAGTTCGTCGAAGGTGAAGTTGAACAGCACGCCCAAGGGGGCGAGGGCCTTCATCTGCGCCACCGACACGTCGAGAAACGGGCTGTAGGGATGGTCGATGACCAGCCGCCGGAGGCCGGCCTTGTCCGCCGCCTCGGCGATCTTGAAGATCTCCTTGTGGGTGGCGTGGCCGAAGAACAGTGTGACGTCCCGCTCCACGCACAGGCGGATGATGTCGCGCACCTCGGGCTTGAGTTCGCCCGAGTCGTCGAGATTGTAGTGTCCGTGCTCCAGGGCCTTCTCCCAGGACAGGGGGCCGATCCAGCCCTGGGCGTTCATGTCGTGCTCGATCAGCTCCCGGCGGCTGCCCACGATGTGCATCGTGTTGGCATGATTGAACACCGGCAGCCACAACGCGACGACGCCGGCGTCGATGGCCTTCTCGGCGAGCGCGGCGGACACCGGATCGTCATTCCGGCCGCATACGTAGCCGGCAAACAGGGTCACCGGCGCCCGGCTCTCCCGCGCGGCCCACTCGTCGAGTTGCTCCTGCAGCGCGCGGACCGCGGTTCCCGCGCTGCCGACGATGGACTTGAACAGGATTCCCTTCATTTCGGCGCGTGATGCCTTCTTCACCAGGTCCAGAGCATCCTGTTGACCGGCGTGGGCGTGGGCGTGGATGTCGATGGCGTCCTTGACCCGGACATGCCCCGGATGGACCACTCCCGGCTTGTACTGGGTGCGCGCCGCGTAAGAGGTGACGCACCGCTCCCGGGTCGGGGTCGAGACCACATTCGCGCTCATCGTTCGTCTCCCTTCCGTTCGGGTCGAGGTGCCGTCTGATGTCGGGGCACAGCCCGACAGGGCTTGCCGTACACCACGATTCCGATAGATAGTAGTCCGTCGAAACCCGAAACGAAAGAGGAGGGCATGGGGCCTCTCACTCCGCTTCAGGCGTCCGTCGTGCTGGGCCTTGTGCTCGGCGCCATCTACGGTGTGCTGGCGCAGCGCAGCCGGTTCTGTCTCCGCCGCGGTCTGGTCGGAGACGGGGGCGGATGCCTGCCGGCGTTCGGCGTGTGGATCCTGGGGCTGGCCTCGGCGATTGCCGGGACCCAGGGTGCGGTGGCCGCGGGATGGCTTTCCTTCGACGCGCACCGGTTCCTCGCTCTTGACCTTCCGGTCGTTTCGGTCCTCTTGGGCGGAGCGCTGTTCGGCACCGGCATGGTGCTCAGCGGCGGCTGCGCCTCCCGCCTCACGGTTCTCGCCGGCACCGGCAACCTGCGGGCAGCTCTCGTCCTGGTGGTCTTTGCGGTCGTCGCCTACGCCGCGATGAAAGGTGTGCTGGCGCCGCTGCGCACCACACTCGGCGGGTGGACCGTTGATCCGGGAGGCAGGGTGGCGTTGACCGCCTTGCCCGGCGGCGCCGTCTGGATCTGGGGCCTGGCGCTCGCGGCCGCGGCCATGGCATGGCGCTCCGGTGCATCGCCGCGCCACCTGGTGATGGCCGCGGTGATCGGGCTTCTGGTGCCGGCGGGATGGGTCGGCACCGGCCTTGTCCTCCTGGACGATTTCGATCCGGTGCCGTTGCAGTCGCTGGGATTTACCAGGCCCATGGCCGACACCTTGTTCTGGACCATGGCGGCGACGGCCATTCCCGCGGGGTTCGGTACGGGCCTTGTGGCTGGCGTGATCGCCGGCAGCGCGGTGGCTGCGGTTTCAGCGGGCGAGTTCCGCTGGAGCAGCCTGGAAGGGCCGCGTCAGACCGGCCGCTACCTTGCGGGCGCCGCACTGATGGGAACGGGCGGTGTCCTGGCGGGTGGCTGTACGGTGGGGGCCGGATTGTCCGGGATATCGACCGGCAGCATCGCCGCGGTCCTGGCGCTGGCGGCCATGGCGGTGTCCGCAAGGGTCGTCGGAAGGCTTCTCGCGGCAGAGTGAGCGCGGGCAGGCCCCAAGGGCCTGCCCGTCACCCGAACAGGTCCCGGGAAAAGCCCGAGTACCAGCCGAGCGACTCCTCGTAGGTTGCCTTGCGCGTTTCGGTGCTCTCTCCGGTCTGCGAGATGAAGCCGTCGGTCTTGGCGATCTTCTCGTCGGTGGCCCGGTAGGAGGCGCCGACCTTCACTCCGTCATCGGTTCCGATCAGCGACCAGCAGGTGTTCGAGAAACGGGCCGGAAATACTTTCGAGCCCGTCAGTGCCCCGCGTACGGCCATGGCGCACACCTTGGCCTGGCTGTTGGCGGAGAAGCCGGACTTCGGCATGTCGCCTTGCTGCGAAGCGTCGCCGAGCACATGGATGTTGTCGTCCGCCCGGCTTTGCATGGTATGCGGCACCACCGGAACCCAGCCGCCCTCGTTGGTGATCCCGGCAACCGCGGCGATACGCCCCGCCTGCTGCGCCGGAATGACGTTGCAGACGTCCACCCGGGTCACCTCGCCGTCGATCACCACCTCCATCGAGCCCGGCCGCACTTCGACCCGGTCGCCGCCGAAGTCCGGGCCGACCCGCTCGATCATGCCCGGGTAGTGGCGCTGCCAACCGTCCTCGAAGAGCGCTTGCTTGGAAAATTTCGCCTTCGGGTCGACGATCAGGATCTTTGCCGTGGGGTTGTCCCGTTTCAGTGTGTGGGCCACCATCGAGACCCGTTCGTACGGTCCCGGCGGGCAGCGGAACGGATTCGGCGGTGCCACCATGCAGTAGATCCCGCCCTTGCGCATCGCCGCGACCTGCGCCTTGAGGAGCTGTGTTTGCGAGCCTGCCTTGTAGGCGTGGGGCATCCGGTTCTGCTGCGACAGGTCCCAGCCGCGCACCGAGTTCGGACGGAAGTCGATGCCGGGCGACAGCACCAGCCGATCGAAGGCAAGGCTGCCGCCGCCCGCCAGGCCCACCGTCCGGCGGTCGCGGTCGACGGCGACGGCCCAGTCGTGAACGACGTTGATCCCGTAGGCCGCTGCCAGGGTTCCGTAGCTGTGACCGAGGGAGGCGAAATCACGGAAGTCCCCCAGGTAGAGGTTCGAGAAGAAACATGAGTAATAGTGCCGAGCGGGTTCCACAAGAGTGACATCGATGCCCCCTTTCGAGTCCTTGGCGATGTAGCGGGCCGCGGTCGCGCCGCCGGCGCCGCCGCCGATCACCACCACCCGCGGACGGCTCTTCCCGAGGATGGGGGCTGTCCACAATGCCGTCGATGCGGCAAGCGTCGATGCCAGGAAGCGGCGGCGAGTCATGTCGCGGTTCTTGTCTTGCTGTTCCATGGCGGCTCCTCTTTCACGGACCGGTGACCGGCCCGGCGAAGTGCAGGGCGAGTGAGGCGATGTCCTCGTCGGACAAGCGTCTGGCGATGGTCTGCATGGCCTGGTGCCGCCGCTTGCCGTGCTTGTACGCTTGCAAAGTTATCACGAAGTCATGGACCGGCCAACCGATAATGGAGGGTATGCCGTCATCGGCTCCGTCGGTCCGGTGGCAGGTAGTGCATTCGGTGGCGAGATAGGCGCCGTATTCGGGATCTCCCGGGACTGCGAGAAGGCGCGAGTCGAGGCCGTATTCGGCCGCGGTCAGGGTCGGTTCCGCAGCCCGCAGTCCAGCCCGGGAGCCGGAGAGCGCGCGCAGCCACGCCACCAGGTCGGCCCGGTCCCCGGCCGCCGCCATGCCGTCATAACTCATGCGTGAGCGCGGCACCATCACCCGAGGGTTGGCCAGAAAGGCGTTCAGCGTTGCCTCGCTCCAGACCAGCCCGCCCGCCCCGGCCTTCTTCATTGCCGAGGAGTAACGGAAGTCCGCGAGCGAACCGGCGCGGCGCCCGAATACGTCGTTCAGGTGCGGCCCGATCCGGTGCTGCGCGCCCTGGCCGGCCTGATGGCAGCGTCTGCACTCCTGATAGAGGGCGTTGCCGCGTCGGGCGTCCGCGCCGTGGGCCACGGTGGCTGCGAGAACCGCAAGAAGAGCCAGCACGGGCATTGCGAAGCCCGCGGGTTTCGTGATGCCCGTCATCGGGCGCCGGTTACCGGGAAGGTCACGAGCGGACCTCGATGCGTCTGCGGATGCGGTATGTCGAGCCGTCGTCATCCGTCCATTCGAACTCCAGTTCGCCGGACTCCTGGACGGCCATCTCGAACTGGATGTAGGGATCGGCGGACACCGCCGGCTCGAGGTCCACGGCGAGGACCGTCTCGCCGTTGTAACGGGCCACGAACCGGTTGACGATCTGGCGGGGGATTCGTTTCCCGTCCCGGCCGAGCCGCAGCCCGGTGTGCATCGGGTGGGTGATTCGCGTCTTTACGGTGAACGCGACGCCCGCGGCCACCGATCGCGGCAGCTTGATGCGCGGCTTGGGTTTCAGCATCCGGCCGGTCCTACCCGCAGCCGCCCACCGTGACGATGATCGGGCGGGATGTCGTGCGAAACGTGCCGTCCGGCATCTCCGCGACGGCGATCAGCCTCTGACTCCGGGCCAGCCGGACTCGGGTCATTGCCGCGGGGGTCACTCCCTTCCCGAAAGCAAAGACCGCGACGCCGGGATACGGATTGCGGTCCGTGAATACGGCGATGCGCCGGGCACCCTTGGCGGAAACCCGGACCGGCACGGCGTTTCCGTTATCGGCGATTTCCGGGGCTTCGATGCGGACGCCGCCCTTCACCGGCACCTTCCCCTTGGTGAACGTGGCGATGGCGTGGGAGGTATCGGCGGGGGCTGCCCGGACGATGCGGGCGGGGACGAAACCGGCCAGACCCGCGGCCAAGGCCGCCAGGGCCGCTCCAGTCAAGGAAAGTACCTCTCTGCGTGTGGCAGTCATGTCAAGTCTTTTTTCGATCCGGAGGTGACAGCCCGGCCAGCCTCTGGCGGGCGCGAGGGTCCGGCTGCCGCCAATACGGGTCTTGCCAATACGGGTCTTGCCAATACGGGTCTTGCGGACCCGGGCCGCGCGGACGGGGGAAGCCGCGGTCCGCGAAGTCGTCGCTTGTCGCCCCCCGCAATCCACATTTATATTAGACGCTGGAAGTTCGGAACAAAAGAGGGCGCTCATGAAATTCGGCCTGTTCATCATCGGGGATGACGACCCGGAGCTCCAGCTTGACCTCAAGGACTACTACGAGAGGATGCTGGAGCAGGTTCGGTGGGGCGAGTCCTTGGGTTACGAGGGTTTCTGGTTCGGCGAGCACCACTTCGACTTCCACGGCGTCATCCCGTCGCCCACCGTGCTCCTGTCGGCGGCGGCCGCGTGCACCGATTCCATCCGTTTGGGAGTGGCGGTGGCGTTGCTGCCGTACCGGTCCCCGATACTCACGGCCGAAGAGTACGCCATGGTCGACGTGCTCAGCGGCGGCCGTCTCGACTTCGGGGTGGGACGCGGCACGCCGCCCGAGCTCGCGGGTTTCGGCGTCAAGGGAGACAACCGGGACCGGCTGGTGGAGAGCCTCGAGGTCGTGGAAATGGCATGGCGCGAGGGGCGGGTATCCTGCCAAGGGCGGTTCCATCATATCGATGACGTTGCGCTGAACGTGATGCCGGTGCAGCGGCCGACGCCGCCGGTGTACTTTGCCGCCCTGAGCCAGGGTTCCTGCCAGGTGGCGGGGGAGCGCGGTTATCCCATCCTCGGGATCCCCTTCGCCAGCTGCAGGGACATGGCGGAGGTGAAGCGGAAGGTGGACTTCTACAAGGAGACCCTCGGCCGCTCGGGCCATGATGCCGGCGCGCTGGACGTGGTCCAGACCATCCATGCCCACGTGGCCGAGTCCGACGCCGCCGCCCGACGCCGCGCCCGCCCCGCCATGAGCCGCTACTACGAGATGCGAAAGGCGATACGCCCCCGCGGCTACGACGAACTCGACCGCCAGCGCATGCTGATGGTCGGCGGCCCCGACCGCTGCGTCGAGCAGATACGGGAGATCGCCGACACCGGCGCCAACTACATCATCTTTTCCATGAACTTCGCCGGCCTGGATCAGAAGAGTGTTCTCGACTCCATGGCGATGATGGCCGAGGAGGTGCTGCCCAGGTTGTAGGGAGCCGGGCGCGCGTCCCCGGCGGCGCGGTTCGACTTCAGGCATGAACCCGCCGACACCGGAAAGGCTGGCCGGGAGTCGGTTGACGTTCCGGCGTGTGCCTTTCGCGAAGACGCCGTGCGAGCCGGCAGCACAGGACGGGCCGATGGAGGGAAGGGGAGGAAAGGGCGAATGCGTCTGCCCTACGCCATCAGCCCCGGCAGCCAGGTGGCGAGGGGGGGAAACAGCATCACCAGTGCCAGCGCGATGATGTTGATGAGAACGAAGGGGACGACGCCACGGTAGATGGCGCCCAGGGTGACGTCGGGGGGAGAAACCCCCTGGAGGACGAAAAGGTTCATGCCGAAGGGCGGGGTGATGAGCGAGAGCTCGATATTGACCATGGTGACGATGGCGAACCACAGGGGGTCGAGGCCAAGGGAGCGGATGACCGGGAAGAAGATCGGCACCGTGATGAGCATGATGGAGATGGGTTCCATGAACGAGCCCATGAGCAGGATCACGATCTGCATGCTGGCGATGATGACCCACGGCGGCACCGGCAGTTCGGTGGCGAACATGGACAGGCCCATGGCGGCGCCGGAATGGGCCAGGATCTGGCTGAAGGCGGTTGCGCTGGTGACGATGAGGAGCGCGAACCCTGAAACCTCCACCGTCCCCAGCAGCGACTTTCGCAGGACTTCCCGCGACAGCCGCCGGTACGCCACCGTCAGGAAGAAGGCTCCGGCCACGCCCATGGCGGCGGACTCGCTGGGGGTGGCGACGCCCATGAAGATCGATCCCAGCACCAGCATCACCAGCACCACCAGCGGCAGGAAGTACCTGAGGGCCGTCAGCCGCTCGCCCCAGGACACCTTCTCCAGTTCCACGGCTGGAGCCAGTTGCGGCCGGATGGTACAGGCGACGACGATGTAGCCGAACAACAGCGTTGCCAGCAGCAGGCCCGGCAGGATTCCGCCGATCAGCAGGTCTCCGACCGAGAGCTGGCTGATGCCGCCGAAAATGACCATCAACGCGCTGGGAGGGATGAGCACCGCAAGTCCTCCGGAGGTGGCGAGCGTGCCCACGGCCAGGCCGGTGTCGTAGCCCTGCTTGCGCATTTCCGGAATCAGGATGGTGCCCAGGGTGGCGGAACTGGCCATGCTGGAGCCGCTGGCAGCTCCGAAGGCGGTTCCCGCCAGCACGGCCATCACGGCCAGGCGGCCGGGCACGGCGCCCAGCCACTTGCCGATGGAGGTGATGGCGGTGGCGGCCAGTCCCGAGTGCAGCACCAGTTCACCCATGAGCACGAACAGGGGCAAGGCGATGAACGCGAAGGTTCCGATGCTCGTGAAGCTGCTCAACGCCACGGCCTGGACCGCGCCCGTGCCCACCAGCAGGTAGAGGAAACCCAGGTTCAATACGCCGAACGCGAACGCGATCGGGATGCCCGACGCCATCAGCAGGACCAGGGAGCCGAACATCACGATCAGGACGATCCACCACTCGAGGAGAATCAGAGGCCTCCCTTCTCGGGAGCCGTCGTCGTGTGGGTGCGCGAAGCGGCGAGGATCCTGACCACGAAGGCCAGACCCAGCCACGCCGCGCCGACCGGTATGATCACGAGTGCCGGGAACTTCGGCAGGTTGAGCGCGGTGGAGAATCGGTGGCCGTTCTCGAACGCGTGCCACGCCACCGCCCAGGACTGCCACGCCAGGACAACGCAGTAGAGGAAGCCCAGGATGTCGGTGATGCGGCGCAGCCTGCGTCGCGATGCCGGCCGGAGCCGCGCGGTGACGATCTCCACCTTCACGTGGTGGTCGTTCATCAGGATCCACCCGGCCGGAACGAAGGTGAGGTAGACCAGCAGGTATTCGTTGATGTCGATGACCCAGATCGTGGGAGCGTGGAAGATCAGACGGGCGAACACGTCATAGAGAACCGTCACCGCCATCACCACCACGAACGCGGCGGATACATGGCCCAGCACGTGGTTCGTGTTGTCGAAGGCGCGGTTCAGCGAGTTCAGCATGGCGTGAACTGCGAGCGTCCCGGATCAATTGTAGCGCGCCAGGGCCTTCTGGATCTGCGGACCGTACTGGGGCGATTGCTTGAGCAACTCGGGCCAGTAGGAATTGCGGGCGTCGGCCAGCCGCTTCCGGGCGGCGGCGTCCACCTCGATGATCTTCATGCCGTTCTTCTCAAGCCGTTTGATCGCGGCATTGTCGTTGGTTCGGAAGTAGCGGAGTATCGTGGGCTCCATTTCTGCAATGGTCCCCTCCAGCAACTGCGTCACGTTCTCCGGCAGCTTGTCCCACGCCCGTGTCGGCATGTAGATGCCGCCCGGGGCGAACTGGATGGGCGTCGCGATCATGGCCTTGTAGATCTTGTGTTCGCCGAAGCTCCACGCGTCGTTGGGCGCACGATAGGCGCCGTCCACCGTGCGGCGCTGCAACGCCGTATACAGCTCGTTGGCCTTGATGGTCTGGGGCGAGCCGCCGAGCGCCCGGATGGCGGCGGCGTCCTGGGCGCCCGAGGCGCGGATCCTTTTGCCCTTGATACCGTCGAGGTCCTTGATGGGCTTGGCCATGAGGAAGCGGAAGCCGGTTCCGGCCACGGTGATGCCCAGGAAGCGCATGGATGACTTCTCCCTGTAGGCCTTGTTGATGATCTCCATGACGCCGCTCTTGCGCAGGGCCTCCAGGTACGTCTCCAGGCTGTCGGGCGGGATCAGACTCATGGCCGCGGCTTCGATGGTCTCGCCCACATAGTACGCCGGGGCGGTGTTGGTCATGTCGGCGATGCCGGTGCGCAGGGCCTGGAACTGCTCGAACGCGGAGGCCACTTCGTTTCCGCCCAAGAGCCGGATCCGCACCACGCCCTTGCCCCGCTTGTTTACTTCCTCAATGTACTTCTTGTACCAGGTGTTGCCGTCGATGCTCAGCGGCCAGGCCGAGATGGCGCGGATCACCACCTCCCTGGCGTCGGCCGGGGCGGCAGCGGTGAGGATCCACAGGGGCACGGTCAGCAATGGAGCCAGCAGAGAGACTCTCGCAAAGGACTTCAAGTACATCGGGTACCTCCCATGGTCCTGTCGGAGAAGGTCTCCCGGACAGGATGTTCAGATCGCCTCGTAGGGGTAGCGCTTCACCTTCTCCATGTTCTTGCCCTCGATCCGGATCAATTTGGTGGTATCGGCCCGCCACGGCGAGTGAAGCTCCCCTTCATTGTAGAGGTGGGCCATGCCGGGCTTGAGGGTGTAGGTGCGCAGCTTGCGCGCCTTGCCCTTCCTGCCCTCGCTTGCGGGCTCGACCTTCTCCCAGTCGGTCATCTCGGTCTCGCCGCTGGCCTGACCGTAGATGGCCCAGGCCGGACCGTGGTCGTGGGGGTTGCTTCCCTTGGCGCCCTTGTTGTGGTGGGCCAGGATGCAGAAACCCAACTCGGGATCCTCATAGATCACTTTCCGCTCCGGCTGGTCCTGTTCGATATGTTCGGCGATGAACGCCTGGTCCTGGCAGACCTCTTCCACCAGCGAAACCACCTTCCGGCGCCCCTCGGGGCCGGGTTCCGCCTGGAGGATACGACGACAGTCGGCGGCAAACTGTTCCAGCGTGTGACTCATGACACGACTCCTTCGGAGAGTTGATTGGGGCCCGCCGAACTGGATTCCGGGCCCGTGGTTCGATGTTCCAGGCCCTTGTACGTATCGCCGGCGACGGTGTCAAGCCGGATCACCGCATCCCGTCGCATCCGCCGAGCCCGCAGATCTCCTTGACATCGGACCGCGACTTGAACCCCAGGCGCGAAACGTTCGCCCTCGTCTCGCCGGTGGTGTCCCTCGAACGTTTCAAGGCCATCCGCCAACTCGAACCAACCGACGACGGGCTGTCCCCGCCGCACGGGCCGCCAACGGCAGCATGACGTCTTCTGCCATACGTTCCGGGTCGCACTCGGAACTTGTCATTCCACCCAGGCAGGGGCCCGGACGAAACGGCGCCTGCCGGGCACCTGCTATTCCGCCCACCCCACGATCGGAGTGAACAGCTCCTCCAGGGCGGGCCTCGGCTCGGCCACGAAGCCCTGCTCCACGAGATACTGCATGAAGGTGTCGAGGGTCGTGCGGTTGGCCTCCACCCCGTAGGGGTAGGGGTCTCCGCCGAACAGTTCGCGGATCTCGTCCATCTCCGCGTTGAGCCAGGGAAGCATGTACACCATGGTGCCGGTGAAGCTCATGTGATCCAGGGCCCACGCCTTGGCCGCATGGAAGGCCTTGAACATGCTCTCGGCGATCCACGGGTGCCTGAGATGCAGTTCCTCCCGCATCACGATGGTGTGCATGATCGGAAAGACGCCGGTTTCCCGAAAGTAGTCCCGTTCCACTCGCCGGTAGTCGGGAAAGAGCCTGACGATGCCCGGGTGCCGGCCCAGTGCTTGGGGTTGACGCGCGCCCAGGCAGGCGACGATGTCGCCTGCCTGCAGCAGGTCGTTGATGGACTTGTCCGCCGGTGCCGGTTCGATCTCCAGGGCGCCAGTCGGCCGCAGGTCCACGTCGCGGTCCGGCGGCCGCGGCGTGTTGACGCCGCCCTCCACCCAGTGGATCGAGGAGAGGTCCACGCCGTGGCGGTGTTGCAGGATGCCGCGGATCCATACCGCCGCGGTCTGTCCGTACTCCTGCACGCCGACGCGCGCACCGTCGAGGTCGCGGGGTTCCGCGATGCCCCGATCCCGGTTCACGCAGATGTACGCATGGCGAAAGAGCCGCGACGGGAATACCGGCAGCGCGATGAATGGGAACGAACCCCGGGAACGCCGGGTCACGTAGGTGGACAGCGACATCTCGCAGGGGTCGAAGGCCCGGGTCTTCATCATGCGGTTGAAGATCTCGGGCGGCGACTGGATCCGGAGGCAGGTGAGGTCGATGCCCTCGGGCCGCACCTCGCCCCTGGCGATGGCTTCAACCCGGTCATAGGGGCCGGTGGCCAGGGTCAGTGAAAGGTTTCCCAAGTTCATCTCCTCCGTGGCGGGAGCGGGTACGGCTCCACGCGTACCTGTTCACAATTGCCTTGAATCGCGGTCTTCAGGCCCGGTTCCCGCAGACGCCGCCGCTTTGCATCGGCCTCTTGCAGTCGCTATGATGCGGTGCGTGAGGCGACAACGTTCATGGAACCGGACGAAGCCTTCCAGAGTGCATCGCAAGTCTCAACCCCGGTTTCAACCCCGGTGAACCCCCTCGGCGAGAGGATTCCATCCATGCGAATGCAGTTCAGTCTTCACAGTCCCAACGGCGGTGTAAAGGAGGTGGCGCGGATCCGGGAGCGTGTCGTGCAGGCGGAGCGGTTCGGTTTCGAAGGCGTCTTTCTGGGCTCCAGCCAGCTCAGTACGCCCGATCCCTTTCAGGTGCTGGCCTGCTGCGCCATGGCCACGAGCCGCCTGAAACTCGGCACTGCCGTGAGCAGCATGGTGTACCAGGATCCCACGGTGCTGGCGGGCATGGCGGCGACGCTGAGCGAAATATCCGAGGGTCGGGCGGTGCTCGGTCTCGGCACCGGGGACGGCCCGGTCCATGCCATGGGCCGGAAACCGACCCGTCTCAAGGAGTTCGAGGACGGCGTCCGCACCATTCGCATGCTGCTGCAGGGGGGCGAGCTGGTGACGCCCACCAGCCGCGTGCGGGTGAACTACCGGCTGGTGCCGGCGCCGGTGTATCTTGCCATGGAAGGCCCCAAGGGTTTGCGCCTGGCCGGGCGGGTGGCCGACGGGGTGTTCCTCGGCAGCGGCGTGGAACCCGGCGCCGTGCGATGGGCGCTGGCGCGAATTGCCGAAGGCGCGGCCGCGGCCGGGCGGCCGTCCGACGAGATCACGGTCCTGGCCGCCGGCATGGTGTGCATCACGGAGGACGGCGACCAGGCCCGCCGGGTGGTGCGCCGCCGTCTCGCCAACCGGGCGCACCACAATTTCCAGGCGACGCTGGAGACCGTGCCCGAGGAGGAGTTGGCAAGCGTCGAGAAATTCATGGCCGCCTTCGATCAGTCCAGGCCCATGGAGGAACGATCCGACCCCGCGCTCATCACGGACTATCTCGTGCGGCGTTTCGCCATTGCCGGTACGCCGAAGGAGTGCGTCGCGCAGTTGGAGGAGCTGGCGGCCACGGGCGTGGAGCGCGTCATGCTGACGCCGCCCCGGAGCGTATACGAGGAAACGGTGGACGCACTGGCGAAGCAGGTGATGCCGGTGTTTCGCTGACCCG
This sequence comes from uncultured Binatia bacterium (SeqCode), assembly GCA_964291295.2. Lineage (GTDB taxonomy): Bacteria > Desulfobacterota > Binatia > UBA9968 > JAJDTQ01 > JAJDTQ01. Next base: position 2,126,145 of record OZ219754.1, read on the forward strand.
CGGCTCCACCCGGTGGCATCCTACAGATTGACCCGCGCCATGCCGTCGGGCGGGTAGCGGTCGCCGGCCGCCGCGCCGGGCGGAAAGGCGGAGGCCAGCGCCGCGAGATCTTCTTCCGTCAGGGCGAGGTCCAGGGCCTTGAGGTTCTCTTCCAGATGGGTGCGCCGCTTGCAGCCGGGGATGGGAAACACGTTGCCGCCCCGCGCCAGCACCCAGGCGAGGCAGACCTGTGCCGGAGTCGCCCCGTGGCCATCGGCGACCTTTCGCACGGCGCCGGCGCGCTCTCGGTTGGCGGCGGCGTTGGCGTCCGAGAAACGCGGGAACTTGCGCCGGGTGTCGCCTTCCGGCAGCGCTTTGCCCCCGCTCACCGCGCCGGCCAGAAAGCCGTAGCCCAGCGGCGCATAGGCCATGAGCCCCAGGCCCAGGTCGCCGCACGCCTGCAGGTGGCCCTGTTCGACATCGCGGGTCCAGAGCGAATACTCGTACTGCAGCGACACCAGCGGATGGACCTTCGCGGCCCGGCGCAGGGTCTCCGGTGCGGCTTCCGACAGGGCGATGAAGCGGGTCTTGCCTTCTTCCACCAGTCGGGCCATGGCTCCCACAGTGTCCTCGATGGGCACGGTGGGGTCGACTCGCGACAGACAGAACGCATCCAGCGTCTCGATGCCGAGATTCCCGAGGCTGGTCTCGCAGACCCGGCGCAGCCGTTCCGGCGTGCCGCTGCCCCGTGCCACCGACGAGCCGTCGTTGGCGCGGATGGTGCCGGTCTTGGAGTGGATGAAGACCTTCTGGCGCTTGCCGCCCTTCAGCGCTTCCCCGATCAATCGGTGGTTGTGCCCTTGGCCGTAGCTGGCCGACGTGTCCAGCAGCGTGACCCCGAGGTCGATGGCGCGGTGGATGGCGGCGATGGACTCGGTGTCGTCCGCCGCACCGTACGCCCCGGACATGGAGAAACAGCCAAGACCGATGCGCGACAGCCTTTCGCCGGTATTGCCGAACCGTGCGGTTTCCATCGGAATGAGGCGGCTGCTTGCCACGGGCCATACCCGTGCCGGCGCGAGCTCGTCAGCGCGGCGCCACCAGGATCTCTTCCCGCGGGAAGTGGTCCATGATCTCGGCGCCGTCCCGGGTGACCACCACCATGTTCTCCAGCCGCACCCCGCCCACGCGGGTCTCGCCCTCGCGGCTCTCGATGGCGATGGTCATGCCCTCCTCGAAAACCTGCGGATACTTGAGCGACCACTGGCGGTTGATGATGGGGATATCGTAGTTGGTGCTTCCCTGGGTGAGGCCGATGCCGTGGCCGATCTCGCTGGCCAGCACCTCGCATTCCTCCTGGTAGCCCCAGTTGGACGCGGGCGGAAAGTGCTTGGCGGCGTCGGCGGTGGTGGCCCCCGGCTTGATGGCGTCGATGACACCGTCGATGCTGTCCCGCACCCGCTTGTACCAGTCCTGTTCCTTGGCGTTGGGCTTCCGGCCGACGATGAAGGTCCGGTAGGTGCAGGTGGCGTATCCCTGATAGGTGAGGCCGCAGAGCGAGCCGTACAGCAGGTCGCCGGTCTGCAGGAGCCGGCTGGATTGATGAAAGCCGCGGTCGAAGGTGCTGGGCCCGGACCGCCAGCCTCCGGGCGGTGCCGACTCCGCGCCCATGTCGTAGCCTGCCTTGGTGGCGATGCCCGAAAGCTCGGTGTCACGGACGCCCGGCCTGGCGTTCTCCCAGATGCGGTACCAGACGCCCTCCACGATGGCTGCGGCGCTCTTGAGGCAATCGATCTCGTCCGGGGTCTTGATCTTGCGGATCTCCTTCATCACCATGCTGAAGTCCACCAGGTGCTTGACGCCGGCATTGGCAAGGGCCTCCCGGGCAAGGCCGTCGAAGGCGCTGAAGCCGATCTTCTCGTTCAGCAGCCCCCGGCTCTTGAGTTCGTCGTGGATGTCGGCGGCGAACTGCCGGGCCTCGTCCCGGGCCGCCTCGATGCCGCAGGCCGCGGTGAGCCAGGCGCGCGCGGGACGCCATTCGGTGATCCACGGCGCCTGGTCCGGCATCTGGTGGAAATGGCCGCTGTGTTCGTACATGATGGGGTCGTGGTCGGCGAAGAAAAGAGTGTAGCGGCACATCGGATAGTTGAAGCCCTTGAGGCCGGTGAGGTAGCGGATGTTGGCGGAGTTGGCTTCCAGCAGCGCGGGAATGTCGTGCTCGCGCATGATCCGCCTGGCCCGCTCGGCCCGTTCCCGGCGCATGCGATGGGTGTTGAGCCGCTCCTGCCAGTCCGACGTCTCGTTGCCGTAGATGAGCTTGGATGCGTATCGTGGTGCCATGAAGAGAAAACCTCCCTTGGGAAGACCGCTCCTGGTGACGGTCGGAATCAGGGGTCGGCCGACGAAGGCGGGCCCGAAAACCGCCCCAACATGGCCACATGAGCCGGACCTTGTCAAGGTACGGGCGAGGGAGCCGGATGAGCGGAAACGCCGGGGCGAGCGGCAGGAGGAACCGCGTCATGCCGAAGGTTGCATCATTGGGTCACGTGGGTCTGCGGGTTCATGATATCGAGCGCTCCAAGGCCTTCTACCGGGACGTGCTGGGACTCGCCGTCAGCGACGAGAGCGACGCCGGCACGGTGTTCATGACCGCCCAGGACCGCCTTCACGAGCACCACGAACTGCAGTTGCGCCCGGGTCGCAAGGACGGGGAAGTGGTCTCGCAGATCTCTTTCCGGTGTGAAACTCTGGACGCCCTGAAGGCGTTCCACCGGGAATTCCTGGAACGCGGGGTGCCCATCCGGCAGGTCCACAGCCACGGCAATGCCATCGGCATCTATTGTGCCGACCCCGACGGCAACACCGTGGAAGTGTACTGGCCCACCGGCATCGACTGGCCCCAGCCGTTCCGCAAGGCCATCGATCTCAACCAGCCCGACGACGTGATTCTTGCAAGCCTGACCTGACGCCCTCGCGCGGGATGGTTCGACCCCTTGCCGGGAGCGGCTTCCGGCCCATCCATGTCTTCTGTTGGTTCCGGGCCGCAGCCGTCCCGTCCCGGCCGCTACGCCCCTACGCCTCCTTCAGTGCCGCGTACACCTTCTCCGCCGTCAGCGGAAGGTCGTGGATGCGCGCGCCGGTGGCGTCGGCCACGGCGTTGGCGACGGCGGCGGCGGTGGGCACGTTGGGCAACTCGCCGATGGCCTTGCCCTGGAACGGCACCGGCCCCTCGCCCTGCTCGACGAACACGGTGTCGAGTCGGGGGATGTCCTTGGCACAGGGCAGCTTGAAGTCGCCGAGGTTCAGGGTGGTGATCCGGCCGTCGGCCATGGGGTTGTCTTCCATCAGTGCGAAGCCCACCCCGTTGACCACGCCGCCGTCGATCTGGCCCTGATAGGTCAGGTGATTCAGGATCCGGCCGGAGTCGTGGGCGGTGGTCACGCGGGTGACCCATACCTGTCCGGTCTCCGGATCCACCGCCACTTCGGCCACCTGGGCGGCGAAGGAGGTGACCGGCGGTTGGCCGTCGGGGGCGAAGACCGTGTCGTGGTGGAATGATCCGCCGGCCTCGGCAATGGCGGCCCGGGCCACCTCCGCGAAGGACAGTTCGCCGCCCTCGGGTGCGGCGAAACGGCCGTCCACCCGGCCCACCTGGCCGGGTTCGCAGCCGAGCTTGCGGCTGGCGCATGCCACGAGTTGCGCGTGCACCTCCCGGGCGGCCTTGTGGGCCGCGTGCCCGGTGGTGTTGGTGGACTTGCTCCCGCCGGTGCCCGGATCCCAGGGTGAGTGATCGGTGTCCTCCACCCGGATGCGCACGCGCTCCGGCGCGACGCGCAGGGTCTCGCTGACGATCTGCGTGATGGCGGTGTGGATCCCGGGCCCCACGTCCGGCACGCCGACGAGAACGGTCACCGTGCCGTCTTCATGGAGTTCGATGCCGGCGTTGGCGTTGCCTCCGCCGGCGCCGCGTTCGTAGAGCGCGATGCCCCGCCCCCGGTTGGGTCCCGGCGGGCGCTTGCGCCATCCCGACGTCTCCACCGCCTTCTCCAGGGTCTCCCTGGCCAGGATGCCGTCCCACCGGGCGCCCAGCGGCGAGGTGTCGCCGGGAACCACCAGGTTGCGCAGGCGGAAGTCCGCGGGGTCGATGCCCATCTCCCGGGCGATGTCGTCCATCTGCGACTCCACGGCAAAGACGATCTGCGGGCTTCCCGGCGTGCGGGTCTGGGTGCACGGAACCTGGTTGGTGTAGGCGCACAAGGTCTCGATGCGGATGGCCGGGATGCGGTAGTAGCTGGCCAGCCTTCGGGCGCCCATCACGGTGATCTCGGGGTTTGCCTTCCAGGCCGCGTAGGCGCCGCCCGCGAAGGCGACCTTGCCGTCGATGGCGGTCAGGGTGCCGTCGTTCCGGACCCCGACGCGCAGGTTCACGATGGCCGGATGGCGATGGGCGGCGGTGGCGATCTCCTCGGTGTAGGTGAGCACCATGCGCACCGGCCGGCCCGTTGCCCTGGCCAGGAAGTAGCACACCGGGGTGTCGATCATCGACGCCTTGCCGCCGAAGTCCCCGCCCACCGGGAGGATATGGACGTTGACCTTCCCGGGATCGATGCCGAGATCTTGCGCGAGCCGGTTTCTCAGGGCGAACGGCCCCTTGTTGGAGGCCCACACCTCCACGTTGCCGGCGGTATCCACGGCCACCGTGCAGGAGTGGGGTTCCAGGTAGCCATGGTGCGCCAGCTGCGTGGCGAAGGTGCCTTCGAACACCCGGTCGGCGCTGTCGAAGCCGGCGTCCAGGTCTCCGTTCCGCCAGATGCTGTGGGACTGGACGTTGGGCCGGTCCGGGTCGACGCCCTCCGCCAGCGGCGGCGCGTTCCGGTAGTCCCGCGGCGCGACGTGCAGCGGCGTGGCACCGGGCTTGACCGCATCCAATGGGTCGTAGACCCCCGGCAACTCCTCGTAGTCCACCGTGATGAGGCGCAGCGCCGCCTCGGCGCTCTCCGGCGTGTCCGCGGCCACCGCAGCCACCGGATCCCCCACGAACCGGACCTTGTCCCTGGCCAGCACCGGCATGTCCTTCATGCGCAGCCCGACGTACACCTCGGGCAGGTCCGCGCCCGTGAGAACGGCATGCACTCCCGGCAGCGCCCGGGCCTCGGCGGTGTCCACGCCGCGGATACGTGCGTGGGCCAACGGGCTGCGCAGCACCTTGGCGTGGAGGGATTCGGCGATGGGCAGATCCGACGCGTAGTGGGTGGCGCCGGTGACTTTGTCCGCGCCTTCGATGCGCGGCAGGGGCTTTCCGACTGTCTGAAAGGCCAAGGTTCACCTCCGGGTCGTTGGCCGGGTACGTTTCAGTTCAGAATCCTGGCCGCGTTCCCGCCCAGGATCTTGCGCTTGTTCTCTTCCGTCAGCCTGTCGCTTTCGACGATGGGCCGGGTCACCTCGCCGGGAGGGGAGGAGTCCCAGTGCGGCGTGTCCGTGGCCAGTACGAGATTGTCGTCCCCCAGCATCTCCACCGCCACCTCGAAGTGCTCGTCCTCGAACGGTTCGCAGCCGACGTACACCTGCCGCTTGAAGTACTCGCTCGGCTTCATCTTGAGCCAGGGCACCAAGTGGGGCAGTTTTTCGAAGTGTTCGTCCATGCGCCCCAGCCACCACGGCATCTGGGAGGCGCCGGTTTCCAGGCACACCAGGTTCAGTCCGGGGAATCGCTCCAGCACGCCGCCGCAGATGAACGTCATCATGCACACCATGGATTCGAACACGCGTCCCACCATGTGGGAAAAGAAGAAGTTGTCGGCAAACCGTTCCTGGCCCATGGACTCGTGCTTGGTGTCGTGGATGATGATGGGCCAGCGCAGGTTCTCCAACTCCGCGTAGACGGGGTCGTAGCAGGGATCCCACCACGGACGGCCCGCCACCGGCACCGCCTTCATGTTGAGGGCCCGGTTGCCCATGTCCGCCATCCGGTGCAGTTCCCGGAGCGCCAGCTTCCCGTCCTGCAGCGGGATCACGCCGGCCCATTGCAGCCGTTCGGGATACTCGCCGGCGTACTGCTGCATGTAGTTGTTCTGTGCGCGGCAATAGGCGGCCGCCAACTCCGGATCGTCCGGAAACCACACCAGGTCCAGCGCCGGCGAGTTGGGTGACAGAACCGCCACGTCGATGCCGTCCTTGTCGAGATTCCGTACCCGGCCCCCGGCCGCCAGGTCTTCCGCCTTGTGCCAGTTGGGTTTCTCGTCACTCTGCCGGGTGATCTCCGAACCCACCATGATCCGCGTGCCCACCAAGGTCTTGCGCCGTTCGTCCGGCCTGGTCGGAAGCGCCCGCGGCAGGTGTGGCTTCCATCTTTCCTCGATGCAGTGCGGCCACTGGCCCACATCGCCCACCAGATGGCTGTCGAGGTCGATGACCCGGATACCGTTGATGGCCATGGGATTCCTCCTGGCTGGACAAGGGTGCCGCGCGGGTGCCGCGCGTACCGGCGGTCTCCGGAACGCGCCCCCCGGCCGCGCCGGTTCGGCCCCGCACCGCGGTGCAGCCCCACGACCGCGGTGCGCCGCAAGGTCCTGCGCTACGGCTGTTGAATAGCGTTCCCGGACTGGCAGTTCAAGGGATGGCAGACTGTCCCGGCGGGCTTCCGGGCCGCCTTGGCCCCATGCGCGCGGGACACCATCGTGCACGGATTCATGCTGTCCCTCAAGGAGACGCCGGTTGAGACCCTCATCCCCATGCCCAGACCATCCATGCGGTGGAGGCGTGGCTGGCGGAGACATCACGCGGCAAAGCCGTTCCCGCGCAAGCGGCAGTCCGGGAGGGGCCGGGCGAACGGGCGTCACCGCTGCCTGAGCCGCAGGATCTCCCGCCGGACCATCTCTTGCCAGGAGGCTCCGGGGCGGTCGGTCCAGTTGCCCGGCAGATCGATGATTCGTCCCTTGCGCCGGAACGCGTGCGCCCGGCCCAGGGCTTCGGCCAGCAGCGCCTCCTGCCGGCGGCGCGCCCGGGGCCGGCCGAAGGTGCGGCCCACGGGGTTGTCCACGTACACCGCCCTGGGCGGCCTGACCCGCTCCACCACGTCCCGCACCGTGCCGATCAACAGTGTCGGCACGCCCAGCTCCTCCACGACGTTGGCGACGAGACTCACGGTCTCGTGGCAATAGGGTCAATAGGGGACCATGACGGCCAGGTCCACCTTCATGGCCTTGAGCTTGCGGGCCAGCGCCGGCCCCAGTCGGTTGATGACGCCGTCGTGGTCGGCGATGCCGCCGTACATTGAGAAATGGCCGGGCGCGACGCCGCCCACCAGGCCTTTTCGCGCCAGTTCCCGGAGCGCGTGCCTGGGAAAGACCACTTCCGGGTCCCTGCGGGCGTCGGCGCCCACCGGCGAATGGTGATCGAGAGACAGCTCCACGGATGGGTCCGGGGCCACGCGGCGGTGGCTGGCGTCGCCCCTGAAGGGGAACGGGCGCTGGTCCGGATGACGAACGGCCGCGCTCGTGAGGAGGCTCACACGCAGTTCCCCCAGCGCGCGGGTCAGGGGTTGCCACGCGGTCCCGGGCGGGCGCCGGAGTCTGCGCGGCGGTCGCGGAGCCGCGTGCTCCGCCAGGATGGGCAGATAGTCAAGTGGCATGGCGGCTGCCTGAAAGGGCGCGCCGGCCCTGTCCGGCCTTGTCCACGTGCACCGGCCCGCCCTTGCCGATGCGTTCCCGGTCCTCCTTGGGCAACTCCTTGATGTCCACCCGGAGCTCGTAGTTGATGTGCTTGATGTCCTCGGACGGACCGGATCGGTTGCCCATGAGGACCATCGGGCCGGCGCCGGTGTTTTCGAGCTGGTAGAAGTCGCCGCCGTGAATGAGCGCCACCATGCCCGGTTTCAGGACCGCCGCGCCGCCGTCCGGGAAATGCATGGTGCATTCGCCCTCGATGACATAGAAACTCTGATCGGCGTTGTGGCAGTGCATGTCGTCCTTGTCGCCGGGCTCGGGATAGACGTGCACCCAGCTGTGAAACCGCCGGGTGTTCATGACGACCTCGCGCTTCTTGTCCCTGTGCGCCTTCTCGATCAGATCCATGACTTGAATGGCCATGACGTTCTCCTTTCCCGAAACGAACTTCGGCGCGCGTTTCCAGCGTTTCAAAGATGCCTGCGATCATGGCCGCGGTTCCGCCCGCCGGTGCGGCCTGGCCCCGCCGGCCGCTCATGGTGTATAGTCTCCGGCGGCGCGGACTCGCAAACGGCTCAAGGAGGTGACCCCCTCATGCCGGAACCCGGATTGACCATGGCCCTGTCCCACTACGACCGGCACGTGCCGTTGTTCGACGGCAGCGTCACCGCCGACGGCCTGGACCTCAAGGTGCTGGAAGTCGGCCAGTCGCACCCGCTCCGGCACGGCGACCGCCGCCACGAGCGCATGCTGCGGAACGAAGAGTTCGACATCTGTGAGCTCTCGCTGTCGTCGTACCTCATCTCCCGGAGCCGCGGCCTGCCCATCACGGCCATTCCGGTCTTTCCGCGCCGTCTGTTCAGCCTGTCGCAGATGTGGGTCCACGTGGACGCGGGCATCGAGTCGCCCAAGGACCTCGTCGGCAGGACGGTGGGGCTCAGCACGTTCCAGACCACGCTTTCGGTGCTCGCCAAGGGGGATCTCCAGAGCGAGTACGACGTTCCGTGGCGCGAGATCCAGTGGGTGATCGACAAGCCGGAGGCTTTGTCCATCCAGCTTGAGGGAGTGAGCCTGCGCTACCTCGAAAAGGATCGGCGCATCGGCGCCATGCTGGAGCGGGGCGACATCGACGCGCTGATGATGCCCCATCCGCCCGACGAGGTGGTGCAAGGGTCGGAGAAGATCCGACGCCTGTTCCGCGACCCGCGCGCCGAGGAGCTCCGCTACTTCCGCAAGAACGGCTTCTACCCCATCATGCACGTGGTGGCGTTCAGGAACGAGGTGCTGGAGCGGTACCCCTTCGCCGTGCGGAGCGTCACGGATGCCTTCGAGAAGGCCAAGGCGGCCTGCCGCGAATATTATGCCGACCCCAATTGGTCCAGCCTGGTCTGGACCCGGCATCTTTACGAAGAAGAGCGGGCGGTGCTGGGCGAGGACTACTGGCCCTATGGACTCCGGCGCAACCGCGCCAATCTGGAACGTTTCATGGGCTACTCCCGAGACCAGGGGTTGATGGACCGGCCCCTCACGGTGGAGGAACTGTTCGTCGAATCCACGCTGGATTCATGAGACCGGCGGGTGCGGGGGCGTCGGTCGGCCGGACCGGCGACCGCGCACGCCTTTCCCCTGGACGCAGCCGCGCTGCCGATTTCCCGTGAGGCCGGCCGCTCGGTTGACGGTGGCTCCGGCGGTTGTTATCACTGCCCGCAACGAGTCCGCACCGGTGTCCACCGGAATCGTGTCCACCGGAATCTTCCGCACAGGGGTTGCTGATGGACAGTCACGAATTCACCCGGAAGGTACAGCAGCGTGTCGCCGAGTTCTGCAAGGGCCTGGACGACAACCTGCCCGCCTACAGCTACATTCCGCTCGCCACCGACGAGATGCGCATCAAGGTGATGCAGAGCCGGCTCTTCAACGAAGTGCGTGCCGCGGAGGTCTTCGGCACATGGCTCAAGACCACCCCGCAACTCGAGGTCAAGGCGACTCTGGCAGAGGCCATCCACGAGGAGTTCGTCCACGCGGAGTATCTGTCGGAAGCGTTGAAGCGCAAGGGCGCCGTGCCCTACGACTACCGTCCGTTACCGGCCCAGACGGCGATGTTCAACAGCTTCGAGGCGCTGTCGGACACCTGCGAGCGGATCGCGGCCTTCCCGTTCGCCGGCGAGGGCGTGGCCGACTACCTCATCGGCAAGAGTCTCGAGGCCGGCACCGTGCCGGAGTGGGTCACCGGGCCTTACCAGAAAATCCACGACGACGAGGAGGAGCACGGCAACTATCCCTTCGAGTTGCTCGTCAAGTACGCCACCACCCCCGAAACGCAGGACCGCGTCGCGCGCGGCGTGGAGATGAGCCTGATGCTCCGGCGCCAGTACTTCGACAACCTCGACCGCTGGGTGTACGAGGATCGTTGGTCCTAGGAAGGCCGCGGGCGGTCAGGGAAGCAACAACCCGGACCGCAGCAGCGCCCGGCGGATGCGCTCGCGCTCCTCGTGGCCGATGCGTCTGAGAGGCGGACGCACCACGGCCCTGTCGATCCTTCCCAGCAGCACCAGCGCTTCTTTCATGCGGTTGTGCATGTCCACGAACGGCGGCGCGTAGAACACTTCCACGAGTGGCGCAAGCCGGTCGTTCAGGCGGCGGCCGGCTTCCAGGTCTCCGGCCTGAACGGCCCGGAACAACTCCGCGTGCAGGTCCGCGGTGACGCTCCCCATACCCGAGATGGAACCGTCGGCGCCGAGCACGTAGCTGGCCAACAGCGACATGGTGTAGCTGCTCAACAGGGCCACGGGCCGGCCGGTGCCGCGCAGCGCCCGCAGATTGGCCTCCAGCGCCACCATGTCGTTGCTCCAGTCCTTGACCCCCACCACGGGATCGACCTCCGCCAGCCGCGCCAGGGTGTCCGGATCGTAGCCGATGCCGCTGGCCGGCGGATACTCGAAGACGATCAACGGCAGGTCCGTGGCCGCGGCCACGGTCTCGAAGTGGGAGACGGCCATCTCGGGACGCAGTCGGGCGCCCCACATGAAGAGCGTCGGCGGAAAGACCAGCAACCCGGCCGCGCCTTCGACCTTGGCGTCTTTGGCAAGCTCGGCGGCTTCCAGGGTGTTGTCCGTGTAGATGCCGGAGATGAGTTCCACCCGGTCGCCGACCGCGTCGGCGGCGATGGCCAGCGCACGGCGCCGCTCTTCCCGGTCCAGGGACGACACCTCGGCGGCGTGGCCGTTGCAGACAATGGCGTCGACGCCATCCACGGAGGCGAGCCATGAAAGGTGTCTCCGGTAGTTGGCCTCGTCGAAGGACAGGTCTTCCTGGAACGGGAGCAGATTGGCCGGGATGGCACCGCTGAAACGGAGTGTGCGTGTCATGGATCGTCTCCTGCGCGCGATTCAAGGGGAATCCGGCTGCGCGGCCTTTTGAAAAAGCGCGTCGGTCATGGTGCTTCCTCGATCTTGCCGAACTCCGGTGGTTTCCCCGTCATGCGGACAGCTGGCTCGAAGCATCGCGCTTGCGGCAGACGGTCCATGGTCCCCGGAGGTTTCGAAAGGCAGATTCGAGACCGCCAAGGGTGAATCCGCATACTGTCATGACATGGCGAAACGTGGACATGGCGAAGCATCAAGCATGGCGCAGCATCGGTCTCGAATCAGTTCATCCGGATCATCCGGAACGGGCAGACACTGCAGGCAAAGGCACCTTGAGGATTTGCTCTTCCTGGTCGAGACTGCCTACAATACCCCGAATATTGACGAAAGCCGAACGTGGACGGAGGCCGAGCGATATCTTCCTTGCCCGAAGTCTTTTGTCCGATGTCTTCCATCCTCGATTGTCTGTCCGAGAGTGTCTCCAGGAACGTCTTTGTCCTTGCCCGATCTCCACGAGGAGGCGAGGCACGATGGTGATCATGACCGGCTTGATTCGTCTCACGATACGGGTGCCGAAAGCCGGGGACGACCGTGAGCGCTTCCACCGGCTGCTGGCGGTCTCGGCACCGCGGGAGCGTCTCCTTGTCTTGTCATGGCGCTGATGCCGGTCACCCCGGCCGTATGCACGGGTCGACTCGCCTGTCCCGGTTTTGCGTACCGCATGACAGGGTGATCCAGTGAACCGATTGCTGACTCTGACGCTTGGCCCCGCGGTGGCTCTCTGCACCGCTTGCGCGGGTCCGGATGCACAGGACAACGCCCCCGACCCGAGGAGGCTTGGTTCTCCTGTCGTAAAGGATGGCACCATCTACACGCCTGTGAGCCAAGGACCGCAGGGGTGTTTGCTCTATAACGTCCGCATTCCGGGTGGACAGGCTCCAGCCGCCCTGGTGTACCGGAACGCGGAAGGACGATTCAGCCATGATCGTCCGGAGCGATGTACCAGGCGCGGCAAGGCTCCATAGCCGCCTGTTCTTGACAGAGTGCGCAACCGGGCGGAACGCTCAGGTTCCTGAAGCATCTGTTCCAGTCCGAACCCGGGGCGACCCGGCGCAAACCGCTCACACTCTGCTTGACGATCTGGCGACCCTAACCGTGAACACGTTCCAGGCTCGTTTGCCTGACGCCAGGCCATTCGAGGCCGCCACCCGGCCCACCCCGCTTTCCTTGACAGGCACGGTTTATTGGACAAGACCTTGACTTGATGGGGGGGGGGGGGGAGGGGGGTAAAGTACTATTCATGACAGGACGGTCTGGATGGGCCGGCATACGGGCACATACGAAAAGGAGGCGTAACCATGGGTATTGAGCGAACCGGCGGCGATGGCAATGATGAACTGAGGGGCGGTGTTGGCGACGATACGCTGGACGGCGGCAAGGGCAACGACATTCTCTACGGGGGCGACGGCGGGGACAGGCTGTCGGGGGGCGACGGGTCCGACTGGCTGTATGGCGGCGGTGGTGATGACCCGCTCATAGAGGGCGGGGCGGGCAACGATTGGCTTTGGGGCGAAGAGGGCGATGACGTGCTGGACGGCGGCGCCGATGACGACACGCTGTATGGCCGTTCGGGCGATGACACGCTGAGGGGCGGCACGGGCGTGGACACGCTGTATGGCGGTTTGGGGGCGGACACCTTCGCGTTCGCGGTGGGGGACGGCGTCGACACGATCGCCGATTTCGAGGCCGGGGACACGATCGAGATTGCCGGGGTGTCTGGCGGTTTTTCTGCGCTGGTGATCGAGCAGGAGGGCGCCAATGCGGTCATCCGCTACGGCGAGGGCGACGCTATCACGGTGGAGGGGGTGACGGCGTCCTCGCTGGGCGCGGACGACTTCCTGTTTCCCGACGCCGAGAAGACCCCGCAGGCGAGCGGCGAGGAGGACACCGCTGCGCAGAGTGCCCCTGCGCAGAGTACGCTGACGGGCGGCAAGGGCGACGACAGTATGAGGGGCAGCAAGGGCGACGACACGCTGAGGGGCGGCAAGGGCGACGATTGGCTGACCGGTGGCCGCGGGGATGACACGCTGGAGGGCGGCAAGGGCGACGACACGTTCGTCTTCGATTCGGGAGACGGGAACGATATCATCACCGACTTCGGAGAAGGCGATAGGATTCACTTGTATGGCGTCGACGTCACATCGCTGCGTATCGAAGAGGACGGCGGCGATGCCGTCATCCATTACAGCGACGACGACACCATCACCGTGTCGGGTGTGTCGGTGGATTCTCTGGAATTTGGCAAGAACATGGCATACTCCACGGGCAGTGAGCGATTCTTCGGGACGCCGCCGGAGGATCCGGGCCTCAGCGGCGACGACTACATCAAAGGCAGCAAGGACGACGACAGGCTGAAAGGCCACGGAGGCGACGATACGATCTACGGCGACGAGGGCGAGGACAAACTCTACGGCGGCGACGGCGACGATGGCGACGACTACCTCGACGGCGACGACATCATCTACGGCGGCAGTGGCGACGACAACCTCGCCGGCGAAAAGGGCAACGACACCCTCTACGGCGGCAAGGGCGACGACATCCTCGCCGGCGGCGACGGCAGCGACCGTTCGGTCTGGACGTCATTGAGATCAAGAATTTCAGCAATTGGCCGTGGCACTTGCGCGCTTCCTTGAGTTTCGAAGACTTCACCATAAGCCAATCGGGCAACGACACGATCATCACCTGGAGTGGCGGATCCATCACGCTGGAGGGGATCCTGGCGTCGCAAATCAACGAGGCCGATTTCGATTTCACGGTGGGCTGACGCCACCGGACGCGGGCAGCTTGTGTTCAGCAAGGGCAGCCGCGGTAAAATATGGAACTTTGAGGATGGCAAGGACAAGATATCACGCAGCGCCGGCAACGACACGCTGGAGTGTGACTTTTGAGGAGGTATCCCAAGCGGACCTGCTTGAGGGATATCTTGATTTCTGCTGACACGCCTTGATGACCAGACAAAAGGGCGGCCCATGGGCCGCCCTTTCTTTATCTGCCGGGCTGGTCAGGCAAGGGCGTCCTTCGTTTCGGTCAGCAGCCGCATGAGGCGGTTGGCTTCGGGATGCCCTTGGTGCTTGTCGGGGTGCACAATCCCGGCCATGCGGGCGAAGGCTTGCTTCGCGCTGCGGCCTCGGCCAACTTTTCGGAACCGTTCGACTTCGAGCACGTGTTCATCGCCGGCACCATCGTGCCAGCGCACCCGAAGGCCGCCGGCGCATGCGGCCGGGGGCTCGGGCGCTCCCGGGGCGGATGGGCCTGCAGGATTGTCGCGGTTGCCGATGCGCTGGCTATCGGGTGCGGTTCGTGGTCCTTCCCGGCCAGCGGCAGGGCCTCATGTGGACGCCGCAGCCGTGTTGGGCGGCTTTCCGTTCGAGGCCCGGATGGCCGGCCGGGCCTTTGACGCAACTGGCTGCTAGTGCGAGTCGAATATCTCCTGGTACCGCGCGATGGCCGCGAGCAAGGCCTCGCGCTCCCGCCCGGTCGGGCAGCGGGGGTCGCGCGCCTTGGGCAGACGTCCCAGGCGCAGCATGGCGGCGCGCAGCAGCACGCGGGCCTTGGTGGCGTCCAGGTTGTTCCCTTCGATGGTCAGATCGTCGGGGTCGGAGGGCAGCGCGCCCTCCGGATCGCCCCGGCTCACCCGCACCACCGGCATGCCGCCGCAGGCGGCGATGGCGAGGGCGGCGGTCTGGCTCGGGAGTGCCGAGCCGGTGCCTGCGGCTCCCTCCAGGACGAAGCCGTGAAACCGCGGCGCGCCCGGCTCCGCGGACCGTTGCTGCGCGAGTCCCCGTTGAATGCGGGCCATGATGTCCACTTCCGCGTCCGCGTCGTCCGCGTCGTCCTCCGCCATGTAGTGGCCGTACTTCACCACGTGCACCGGCGCGATGACATCGCCGCGCAGCGCGCCGTGGCCGTCCTTGATGCGGATGCCCGTCGCCTCGGGGCTGTCGCCGTATTTCTGAAAGCGGACTTCGGCGGGCAGGTTCTTCACCGCCAGCGCGGATGCCCCCGTGGTCCGGTACGCGGGGCGGAACCACACCCGCACCTCATGACCGGCGCTGCCGAGCACGCCCCCGTGTCCGCCGGTGGCGCGATATCCGCCCGGACGCGCGTCGCCCTTCTTGAAGGTACGCGCCGCGAATATCTGTTCGTCCACGATGCCCACCGCGCCCAATCCCGCCCCGAGACCCGATGCGATATAGCGTGTGGCGTCGACGATGTTCCGGTCGCCGTCATTGGCCAGGGTTCCGTGCGCGCGCTGCGACGATATGCCCACGAAGGGCAGGGGTGTGTCCAGCACGAGGCTCAACCAGTACAGCGTCTCCTCCAGATGCGGGCTGCCCTCCAGCCAGATGAAGCCGTCGTGGCGCCCCGAGTCGATGGTCTGCTGGACCACGTTGACCGCCCGCGCCATGGCTGAATGGGGCGGAAACTTGCCGAGGGGCCGGGGGCTGTACGGGAAGAAGTCGCGCCCGGCCAACTCGCCCCGCTTCACATAGCCCGACGGTGGGAGTACGCGCACGAAGTCGAACTCCGCAAGCCGGTCCAACGCGCTCGCTGCGCCGTCGTGGCCGCGCCCGCTCAGCCCGCGGTCGATCTCCTCGAACAGCCGCGAGGCATCCGGAAAGAAGGTCTGCCGACCGCCGTAACCCATGCCCGCATCCCGCAGGTCGGCATCCTCGAAGGGTGTACCGTCCTTCGAGCCGTCGGCGCGGCGCGCCATGTAGGGCAGCGGATACGAGCCGTCCTCGGGGCGCAACTCCACCTCGTGGTACGGCTTCCCGTCGTCGTGATAGACCTCGGCGGCGTCGGATTCCAGCGGGTGCGCGGTGAATTTCTCGATGCGCACCCGCACGGGCCGGTGCAGGCGCTGTGGTACGAGGTGATCGAACCGCCCCTCCAGTTGCCGTTCCCCCGCCATCCGCCCCTTGTTGCTGGTAACCAGCGCCGGTGTATTGGTGATGGTGGCTCGCGGTCCCGAGAATACCGCTATGCGAGGTCGGGTCATCGGTTCACCTCCCTGCAAGGCCCCTGCCCCTTGGCTCACGTCCGGGTCCGGTGGTGGGCGCGGGCCGCCGGGGCGCCATCGCCGCACCGCAAGCGGGAACCGGGCTCCCGGGCCGCCGCCGGCCGCGGCCCGTCTTCGTCCCGGCGCGGCCCGCCGCTCCGGTCCGGCGTATTTCCGGCACAAACGTGCGTCGTCATCACCGGGCCTGCCGTGTCACACCAACCCCCAGGTCCGCCGCAGCCACCATTCCGTCCCCAGCAGCAGCACCGCCAAGGTGAACAGCAGGGGTTCGTTCCAGAGTGCCACTTGCCTTCGCGCCACGATGCTGGATGGTGCGGCCCGCTCCATCAACTCCTCGAACTCCGACCAGTGGGCCTCGGTCAACGCGCCGGCGTTGACGAACAGGCCCTGGCTTCGGGCGGCCACGGCTTCCAGCAGTTCCGGCCGCGGCCGGCCGTCGTCGTTTTCCTCCGACGGCAGCGCCACCAGGAAGTTGGCGGCGGCGTTGCCAATGGGCTGTCCCGAGGACGACGCGCGCGCCACGATGCGGTGAGAGCCCTCCAGCCGCGGCGTGAACTCGGAGCGGTACTCCCCCGGCTGGTCGGTGACGGCCGTTTCCAGCGGGGTCTTTTCACCCTCCGGCCCGGTGACCACCACCTGCAGGGCCGGATTCTCGGCCGGGGCGTGGTCGTCCCGCAACACCCGGATGCGGAACTCGAGGGGTGTTCCCGGCCGCCGGGAGCCGCCCACCGCCAGGATCTGCACCTGGTCGAAGGCCGGCTCCCGCGCCAGCCAGCGCACGCCGTTCCGAATGAGCTTCAGATGGAGCTGGGGGTTCTGGTTGCGGCCGACCGCATCGAAGTTCCAGCGCCAGAGATCGTCGCTGGCAAACGCCATGGATCGTCCCTTGTGGTATCGACCCACGGTCAGCAGCGGTGCCTCGCGTCCCCGATCCCGCGCCGAAAGCAGCACTTCGCCATTGGCCTGCGCCACCTCGTTGAGGGTGGTCAGCGGCGGCAGCGCGCGCCAAGCGTCCTCGTTGGCCGCGGGATCGGCGAACACGCGCGTCAGCGGGTGAGCCTTGCCGGCCGGCGTCAGGACAGGGCGCGCGGCCACGCCGGTCCTGAAGGCGCCGCGTCCGTCCAGCTTCACCGGCAGCACCGGGGCCAGAGCGGTTTCGTGGTATCCGCCGCGGTCGAAGGCGCGGGCGCCGCCCATCATGGCGATGCCGCCGCCGTTCCGGACAAAGTCCCGGATGTTCTCGAAGTAGAGCGGGTTGAAGTAGGTGCGGTGCGAAAAGTTGTCCAGGATCAGGACGTCGAAGTTCTGGAGCTCCTCGACGAAGATCTCGTCGATGGGAAAGGGAATCAGGCTCAACTCGTTCTCGCGCACATCCACCACGTCGCTGGGAGTGCGCAGGAAGACGAACGACACCAGTTCCAGAAACGGATCCTGCTTCAACGCGAAGCGCAGGAACCGGTAGTTCCACGAAGGGGCTCCCGACAGGGTCAACACCCGGAGCTTGTCCCGGCGCACATCCATCCGGAACGCCTTGCGGTTGTTTCCGGCAATGCTCTCGCCCGCGAGTTCGGGCAGGGTCAGGGTGAAGCTGTGGGTCCCCAGTTCCCGCGGCGTGTAGTGGAGGGTGACACGGTTCTCGTAGACGTTTCGATCGATGGTGATGGGATGGGTCGAGATGAGGTTGCGCCCGAGGTTGAAGTAGAGCGGCACCTCGGTGCCGGCCAGGCCATACGCCTGAATGATCAGGTCGATGGTGATGGCGCGGCCGCGAAAGGCCATCTCCGGGGCGCGCAGTCCGGCAAGGCGCAGGTCCCTGAAGCCGTCCGTCCGTCCCACCCCGATGGCCAGGATCGGCCTGGGGTGGCCCTCGAAATCGTCGAGGGCATCGGCCGGGTTGACGATGCCGTCGGACGCGACGATGATCCCGGCGGCGTCCGGCTCGTTTGCCGCCACCTGTTCGAGGGCGTCGAACAGCCGGCTGGCATCTCCCGTCGGAGCCGCGGCCGCAAGCGCGTCAGGATCCCGCGGCGTGGTCTCGCGGTCGAAGGCGTAGCGCTTGAGATCGTATTTTTCGGCCAGGTCCCGGGTCAGTCCCGCGGCCGCCAGTGCCTCTCTGGCGGCGTCGAGCCGGCTGCCGCCGCCGTGCCCGGCCGGGAGTCCCATGCTCTCGGAGGTATCCATCAGGACCACCAGCGGCCGCCGCAGCGGCGTGGGATCCTCCGCCGTGCGCACCGGTCCCAGGAGGAACAACAACAGCAGGAGATGGACCATGCCCCGCAGCAGCGTCAACAGCGAGCCCCGGCCCGGTCCGAGGCTCCGGTGCAGGAAGCGGAACTGGTGGACGAGGAAACCCGCCGCGGCCAACGTCAGCCCTGCCACCAGCCACGGGGGGAGCCCTCCGCCGAAGACGATGTCCGAGATTCCCGTCATGGCATCCTACTGGGTGAGCCGGCGCCGGATGAACGGCACGTGGATCAGGTCCTGCTTGTAGTTGCCGGTCATGGAGTAGAGGATCAGGTTGACGCCCAGGTGGAAGGCGTCGCGCCGTTGCGCTTCGCCGTTGGGCACGCAGGGATGACTCCAGCGTCCGAGGCCGTCCCGCTCCCAGGCACCCGCCAGATCGTTGTGGCAATAGACCACCGGCGTGGTCTCCGCGAGTTGGATGCCTTCGAGATAAGGGCTGGTGGCCACCCGCCCGCCTATCCGCCGGAGCAGGTAGTAGCTGCGCAGCAACGCGTGGGTCAGGGGTATCTTGCGCATCTCCCGTCCCGGGAACAATCGCTGCATCTCCGCGCGGAAGCGCCGGTCGAAGCCATAGCCCAGTTGGCCGAGGGTGTTGTCGGCCAGCAGGAACCCGCCGAAGGAAAGGAAGCGGCGCAGGGTCAGGGTCTCGTCCTGGGAGAACGGCTCGAAGTCGTACTTGCCGGCCATGTAGAGGAACGGGAACGAGAAGAGCTCGGGGTCGGTGAGCCGCACCACCCGGCGTTCCAGCGCCGCGTGGACGCTGGTCCGGCGCATGAGTTCCTCCATCAACGGGGTCGCCGCCCGGGGGCGCGGGTCCCAGTCGCCGCCGCGGTAGCGCACCTGCGCGAAGACGAACGGCGTCGATTCCGCCGCTTCGAGTGGCGCGGGCAGACCCCAGGCCGTGGTGGCGGCCGTTCCAAGGACGCCTCGCAGGAACCGTCGTCTATTCATGGTTTCGCTGTCCCAGCCAGCTTTCGAACAGGAGCGTGAGCACCAGCAACACCACCAGCGCCAGCGCCAGGTCTGTGCGGGTGCCGCCCTCGGACAGGGCGCCGGCGGCAAGGACCTGGTGGCTCACGGGTCCGAGCTTTCGCTCCAGTTCGCCGGCGCCGATGCGTTCCAGGCGCGACTCCAGGGGCGGCGGGTTCACCGCGTACAGCGGGGCGATGTCCAACTCTCCACGGGGGGAGACCACCCGGTATATCCCGGCGAAGTCGTTGCCGTCGAAGGCCCCGGACGCCCCTCCCTCCGCCGGCTCCAGGAGGACCTCCCGCTCCCTGCGGTTGGGATCCACCACCCGCAGCCGCTTCCCCGCGTGAGCGGCATCGACGGTCCATCGCTTCTCGGTGCCCGCGGTGATCCCGGTGTCAAGGGAGCCGCCGCCGCCTCCCGCCATGTGAGCGGCCAGCGACTGCATCAGCGGTACGTAGCCGATCTTGAGGGGGAGATCGTTCCAGGCACTGTCGACGGTGGATGTGTAAAGGAGAACGCGGCCCTTGCCGTGCTCCTTCTCCACCAGCAGCGGCTCATCGTTGCTCAGGCGCATCAGGGTGCGCCCCCCGGCCGGTGCCACCGTGAAGTACGACGATACCTTGACCGAGCGCAGCGAATCCAGCAGGCGCGGGTCGGCAAAGGCCGCCAGGGCGGGGTGCGTCACATCCACCGCGCCCACGGCGACATTACGGTCCAGGGGCACCCGCCGCTGTTGCCCCAGAGGGCCGGGGAGGAGAGGCGATGCGTTGCGCCACAATGCCCGGTTGTGGCCTTCGGCCGTTACCCGGTCGCCCAGGGCCAGCAGCAGCCCGCCGCCGTTCTCGACGAAGGCCGCAAGCCGGGCCGCGAACGCCGCCGGCAACGTGGCGATGTTGGCCAGTACCACCGCCTGATATCCGTCAGGGTCGATCCGGTCGATGGCGCCCGGGAGCACGACCTCCGGCAACAGCACCGAGTTGGCCACGTCCCCGGCGGGGTTCAGCGCGCGGCTCAGGAAGAAGGTCTCGCTGACCGCCAGCGCCCTCTGGGGGTCGCCGTCCACCAGCAGGATGTTCGGACGGTCCCGGGTGTGCAGGGTGAAGTAGTGCCGCAGGCTGCCGGACAGTCCGGCTCCATGGAGCGACACGCGGCCGGAGTGGCTGCCGGGCCGGTCGAGCCTGAACCGGAAGTCCACGGTGGACGCCGCACCCGGCGACAGTGTCACCGGCTTTTCGTCCCGCACCTCGCCGTCGATGCTGAGACGAGCCGTCAGGTCGGGGATGGCGGCGTCGGCAAAGCTCTCGAGGGTGGCCTCCAGCCCGATGTCCATTCCCGGAGCGACATGGGCGGCCCGGGAGGCGAGCGCGGTGATGGTGGCGCTCGGCGGCGGATCGGACGAGCCCACGGTAACGATCTTCACGGGGACCGTGGGGTCGTACGCGCCCACCGCCGGCAGCGACAGGCGGTCCCAACCCGAAAGCCCCAGGTCGGTGATCACCCACAGCGCCTTCTGCCCTCCGCTTTTTCCCAGGAGTCCGTAGGCGGTGCGCAGGGCCGCCGTGAAGTCGGCGGTGCCGGCGGTGACGGCCAATGCCCCGAGGTCCTTGAGGGCCGCTTCCCGCGGATCCCTGAGCAGGGGTTGACGGCGCCCCGCCGGGTTGGTGGCGATGACCGCGGCGAGATCGTCTTCGTCGAGCGCCTCGAGGATGCGGCCGGCGGCCTGTTTCGCTTCGTTGAACGGCGCGCCCCGTTCGCGCACCTGCATGCTCAGGGAATTGTCCACGACGATGGCGGTGGCCAAGGGCGCGCCCCTGGCCGAGAGCCCCACCCCGGTCTCCCACAGCGGGTGGGCCATGAGCAGCACCAGCAGGATGATGGCCAGTGTCCGCACCGCCAGCAGCAGCCAGTTCCGCAGGTTGTAGGTGCGGGCCACGCGCCGTTGCGAGATCAGCACGAAACGCACCGCGGGGAAGCGCAGGCGTTTCTGCTGCCGCCGGTTGAGCAGGTGGATCACCAGCGGGATCACCGCCGTCACCAGCGCCGCGAGGTACAAGGGGTAGAGGAATCCCAGGTTATTTCCTCCAGCTCAGGTAGCTCACCAGAGCCTGGTCCAGCGGCGTCGCCGTCGAGACCAGTTGGTAGTCGATGGCGTACTCGTGACAGCCTGACCGGAGCGTGTCGATGTGTTGCTCCACGACCCGGCGATATTCCGCCTGGATGGCCTTGGGGTCGGCGATGACCCGAAGGCCCGGGTCTTCGATGTCCTCGAACCGCGTGTTGCCGGAGAAAGGGAGGGTGATCTCCGCTTCGTCCATCAGGTGGAACACCAGCACATCGTTGCCCTTGAAGCGGAACAGGCGCAACCCCTGGAGCACCGACTCGGCGTCGTCCAGCAGGTCCGACACCAGCACCACCAGGCCGCGCCGCCGGATGCCGCCGGCCACTTCGTGCAGGATCCTGCCCACGGCGGTCTCGCCCCGAACGGTCTCGGCCTCGAGCCGCTGCAGGAGCTCCACCATGTAGCCTCGGGTGGCTCTGGGCGGCAGTTGCGAATCGATACGGTCCGAAAAGGTGGTCAGGCCCGCGGCGTCCTGCTGCCGGAGGATGAGGTAGGCCAGCGACGCCACCAGGATGCAGCCGTACTCGAATTTGGTGACCTCGCCCGACGCGTAGTCCATGGAGCCGCTGACGTCCAGCAGCAGGTGAGTCCTGAGGTTGCTCTCGTCCTCGAATTCCTTGACGAAGTATCGGTCCAGCTTGCCCAGGGCCTTCCAGTCGATGCGGCGGATCTCGTCCCCCGGAGCATACTCGCGATGCTGCTCGAACTCGACGCTGAAGCCCTTGGCGCGGCTCCGGTGGAGCCCGGCCATGACGCCTTCGACGACCCAACGCGCCTTGAGGTGCAGGTTCGAGAGCCTCGCCAGCACCGCCGGGTCGAAGTAGCCTTGTTCAGGGGTTGCCATGAACGCCGAAGCGATAGTGGAATACCGCGTCAGTTAATCACCTTCATCGGGTGAACTCAAGGCGGTCCGGGCACCGGTGCCCGAATCGCCGAGCCGTTGGCGTGGCGGTGCGCGGTGTCGGGTATGCTAAGATGCGCGGTTGTCGTTGCGGCGGGCGGGAAGACGGCGGTGACCGGCACGGGGACGTATCCATTCGTGACACGAAACAGCATACTTGGCGCCATCGGCAGGGACCGGTTGGCGCTGCTGGGATACATGACGGGCGGGCATTTTGCGGTGCACTGGTTCATCCAGCTGTTTCCGCTGATCCTGGAGCCCCTGAAGGCCGCCCTGCGTCTCAGCTACGTGCAGGTGGGGAGCCTGATGACCCTGCGGGAACTCACCACCGGGCTCATGAATCTGCCCGCGGGGATCCTGGGGGACCGGCTGGCGCGCCATCGAACCGCGATTCTCTCCTCGGCGCTCTTGGCCTTGGGGGCGGCCTACCTGCTCTTCGGCCTCGCCCCCGGCTACCTCTCCGCGTTGGTTGCGGCCGGCCTTGTGGGCGTCGGCATTGCACTCTGGCATCCCACGGCCATGGCGTCGCTCTCGAGCCGCTTCCCCGAGCACCGGGCCACCGCCTTTGCCATCCACGGCATGGGCGCCACCGTCAGCGACACCCTCACACCGGTGGCGGTGGGGCTCCTTTTCATTCTGTACCCCTGGCACCGACTCATGGTGCTGCAACTGTTGCTGGCCGTGCTGCTGGGCATTCCCTTGTGGCTCGGTCTGCGCCGTGTGCTGGCCACGCCGCCGCCCGTGTCCACGGCCCGGGGCGCGCAGGCGTCGGGGCTGGGCGCGTTCCTGCGCAATCCGAGCTTCCTGGGCATGGCCCTCGCCAACGGCCTCATGAACACCGGCCGGGTGCTGGTCTACACGTTCTTTCCCTTGTACGTGCAGGAAACCCTCGGTTACACCTCCAGGGGACTGGGCGTCTACCTCGGTCTGCTGCACGTCCTGGGCACGGTGTCCCAACTGGCCCTCGGCTATCTGTCGGACCGGCTGGGGCGGAAGGGAGTGTTGTTGCCGGCGTTTCTGGCCTTGGGGGTGCTCTACATCCTGATCCCGCTGGTGCCGCCGGGGGTTCCCCTGGGGATCGTGGTGTCCCTCATCAGCCTCTTCTTCTACACCCTCACCAACGTCACCGCCGCCGCCATCGTGGATGTGGCCGGCTCCCGAATCCAGGCCACGTCCCTGGGGATCACGTTCCTGTTCAACAGCATGTTCACCCTGCCCGGCCCGGTCATCGCCGGCTACCTGGTCGGGCACTACGGCATGGGCGCGGTGTTCTACCTTTCCGGCGGCGTGATGCTGGCGGCCGCCGCCGTCATCCTCCCGCTGCGGCTATACCGGGGCTGGGGACGATGACGGCCGGGCGTCTGTTTCGGATCGGGCCGGAGGCCCGGCGGCGGGAACGAAGCGTGACTTCCCGGTTCCCTCCGGAACGGAACATGGAACTCGCGCGCGGCGCGATCCACGTGTGGCGTGCGGCGACCGAGGTTTCCGCGTCTCGCCTGGCTCGCCTGTACGAACTGCTGGCGTCCGACGAACGTGAGCGGGCGGCCCGTTTCCGCCGCGAGGCGGACCGGCGGCGGTACACGGTGGCCCGGGGCGTTCTCAGAAGCCTGCTCGGGCGTTACCTCGGCGTGGAGCCGGCGGCGCTCGCGTTCCGTTACGGTGCCCATGGAAAGCCGGCGCTGTCGCAAGCCGCCGCCGGCGGCGACCTGCGCTTCAATCTGTCCCATTCCCATGGGCTGGCGCTGCATGCCTTTGCAGTGGGCCGCGAGGTGGGTGTGGACATCGAGCGCATGCGTCCGGACACCGACATCATGGGCGTCGCCCGGCATTCCTTTTCGCCCGCCGAGCTGGAGGCCCTGACAAGCCTTCCGTCGGCGTGGCGGCGTGCGGCCTTCTTCGATGGCTGGTGCCGCAAGGAGGCGTTCATCAAGGCCTGCGGGGAGGGCGTCGCGCTGGGGCTGCGGCGGTTCGATGTGACCTTGCGGCCGGACGAGTCGGCGGCGTTGCTGCGGTTCGAAGGCGATCCGGCGGCGGCGTCACGGTGGTCCATGCGCGCCCTGGACGCGGGCGAGGGCTACCGGGCGGCGCTGGTGGTGGAAGGAGAGGGATGGGACCTGTGGTGCGGGGACTATCCCGGCGACGGCGTGATCTGACGTGGGTCCGCTCAAGGAGAAGAAGGCAGGACGGGCAGGAAGGGGGAATCGCATGGCGCGTATCGCGAAGATCGAGACAAAGGACCAGCTGGACCCGGAACACCATGGGGTGTTCGATGCCATCGCGGAGAGCCGCGGCCGGGTGCAGGGACCGTTTCCCATGCTGCTGCACAGCCCGGAGCTGGCGGGCCGCGTGGCGCATCTGGGCGCCCATGTGCGCTTCGAGATGGGACTGTCCCGGAAGCTCAAGGAACTGGTGATCCTCACCGTGGCGCGGGAGCTGGACTGCCGCTTCGAGTGGTCGGTGCACGCCGGGCATGCGCGCGCGGCGGGGGTTCCCGACGACTGTATCGAGGCCCTGCGAACCCGGCGGGAACCGGCCGGCCTCACTCCGGAGGAGACGGACGTCCGCCGCTACACACGGGAGCTGCTGCGGTCCCGCCGCGTGAGCGGCGAGACCTTCGCCGCCGTGGAGCGGAGGCTGGGGGCCGCGGGTTGCGTGGAGCTCTCGTCCCTCATCGGATACTATGTGTTGCTGGCCTGCGTCCTCAATTCCATGGAGGTGGAGCCGGCGGAGGGCGAGAAGCCGCTGGATCCATAGGGAGGCGCCATCCCCGCTCCCGGGGATCCGGGTGAGGGGACGCTCGTCCCCGGCCGTCAGCGCTTGGGTGCGCGCGGTTCCAGACCACCGTGACAGCCGCCTTTCGCCGGACTCGCGGCCAGGGCCATTTCACAGGGTGATGCCACCCGGCCGACCTCACCCCGTGAACGAGCCGGCTCCCGTGCCGGACCGGCGAGCACACGTCAGGATGCCGCACCGGCGCGGCGGGAGCGTCGCACCGGCGCGGCGGAAGACACGGACGGAGCGCAATGAGCGACAGACCCAAGAGCGACAGACCCAATTTTCTCTTCATCATCACCGACCAGCACCGGGCGGACCATCTCGGTTGTTACGGCAATCCGGTGGTGCGGACGCCGCACATCGACGGACTCGCGTCGTCGGGCACCCGCTTTGACCGCTTCTACGCGGCCACGCCCATCTGCATGCCCAATCGGGCCACGTTGATGACCGGCCGGATGCCGTCGCTCCACGGCGTCCGTCATAACGGCATCCCGCTTTCCCTGCAGGCCACCACCTTCACCGACATCCTGTCCGCGGCCGGCTACCGCACGGTGCTCATCGGCAAGTGCCATCTCCAGAGCATCAAGGACGACCTTCCGGTGGTCGGCATGCCGGAGCCGGACCCGAAGCGCACCCGGCCGCCCGAGGGGCTCCGCGAGGCGCGGAAGGATGCCGGCGGGCGTTATGACCAGGAGCTTCCGTCCACCTGGGCGCGGGATCCGGAGTTCGAGCCGGTGTTGCCCTACTACGGGTTCCAGCACGTGGAACTCTGCATCAGGCATGCAGACCAGGTGGTGGGACACTACGACCGATGGCTGCGTGCGCGTCACCCGGACCCCGACTCCCTGCGCGGGCGCGCCTGCCAGCTTCCCGGCAACCGCCGTCAGGCACCCCAGGCATGGCGCACCCGGATGCCCGAGGAGCTTTATCCCACCACCTACGTGGCCGAGCGCACCCTGGCGTTCCTGGAGGAGCACGCGCGCTCCGGCCGGAAGCGGCCGTTCTTCATCCAGTGCTCGTTTCCCGACCCGCATCATGCGTTCACGCCTCCCGGCAGGTATTGGGACATCTACGACCCCGAGGCCATCGCGCTGCCGGGTTCGTTTCATCACGGCGAACATCCGGTGCCGCCGCATCTGGCACGGCTCCACGAGGAACGGGACCGGGGCGAGGCCAACCGCGACGGCCAGCGCACTTTCGCCATCACCGAGCGGGAAGCGCGCGAGGCCATCGCGCTCACGTACGGCATGATCACCATGATCGATGATGCCATCGGGCGCATTCGAACCCGACTGGAGGCGCTGGGCCTGTCGGACGACACGGTGATCGTCTTCACCAGCGACCATGGCGATTTCATGGGCGACCACCAGCTTTTGCTGAAGGGCGCGCTGCACTATCGCGGTCTGGTGCGGGTGCCGTTCATCTGGGTGGATCCGAAGACGGAAACGAGGGGAGTCGTCAACCCGGGACTGTGCGGCACCCTGGACCTGCCCGGCACGATCCTGCATCGGGCCGGTCTGGCGGGGCATAACGGCATGCAGGGCATGAGCCTGCTGGCGGCCATGGACGGCTCCGACACCGGCTGTGACGCGCTCCTCATCGAGGAGCACCAGCGCCGGGGATACATGGGCTTCGACAACAACTTCCGCGCCCGCACGCTCATCACGCCGCATCGTCGCCTGACCCTCTACGAGGGGGCGGATCGGGGCGAGGTCTACGACCTGGAAAACGACCCCGACGAGATGCGCAACCTGTGGGACGAGCCGGGCTCCCGCCGCCACGAACTCACCGAGGCGCTGGCCCGCAAGATGATGGCCCTCACCGACACGAGCCCCCTGGCCACGCACCACGGTCCGTAGGGCAGCGTTGCCATCCATCAGGAATCTCGCCGCACATCATGTTGTCGTGATGAACAAAGGCGGCGAGGGGCGCTACAGTCGCCATGGTCGACAGGAGCGGAGACCTTCCATGATCGAAAGACGTCTCAGAGAACTGTGGGAGCAGTTGCAGGGAAAAAAACCCCACCTTCCGCATTTTCTCGTCGAAGTCTGTCTGAAAGGAATACGGGGCATCGACAACCTGAGGACCATGTTCGACTATCCGGTGAGCGTGATCGCGGGTGGCAATGCCAGCGGAAAATCGACCGTGCTGTTCGCGGCGGCCTGCGCCTACCGGGTCCCCGGTGCCGGCGTCAAGGATTTCGTGCCGTCCACGCTGTTTCCCGATTATCGCCCCAGGGCCGGGCAGCGCGAAGACCACAAGGACGAAGTTGTCATCGACTTCGACTATGCGACCCCTGACGGTCGGCGCTCCATGCGCTGGCGGCGCTCCAAGGGCTGGAACCGGAGCTTCCTCGGCCGAAAAAATGCCAGCCAGCCGGAACGGCCCGTCTATCTGAGAACCCTCAGCAATCTGAGCAACCCGTCCGAAGTGCGCGGCGTCCTGAGCATGTCGCGTTCCGATCGTGCGCCGCGGGAAACGGCGCTGCCCGCGTCGCAGATAGAGTTCGCGCATCTCATGCTCCCGTTTCGGTATTCGGAGGTCGTGGATCTGTCCAGCGGGAGCAAGAAGCTGCTTTTCGCTGCCCAGGAAGGCGGCGCCGCCTGTTCCGAACTGCACATGTCCGCTGGCGAACGGGCCATTCTCCGTCTTTCCCGGGAAATCGCTCAATTGAAAGAGGCATTGGTCCTGATCGACGAGGTGGAGGCGGGTCTGCATCCCTGGGTGCAGCAACTTCTCATGTTGCAATTGCAGCAACTTGCGCTGCGCAACGACCTTCAAGTGATCGTCACCTCCCACAGCCCGGTGGTGCTTGACGCAGTGCCGGCGAACGGGCGTATCTTTCTCGAACGCGGCGATACGGGTCGGGTCACGGTTCGCCCTGCCTATCGCGATATTGTTCAGAATGCGCTTTATGGGCGATCGGGAGATGCACTCCATCTGCTCTGTGAAGACGAGGCGGCCGAGGGCATTCTGCAAGGCGTGTTTGATGTGCTGCTTCTCCGGCTGGGAACAAGGATGGAATCGGTTCGCATCGGCCGCGATACCGGAGCCGACGAGTTCGTGTCCCATGCGGCGGCATTCCGGAAATTCGGCCAGATCGACAATTTTGTTTTCGTGCTGGACGGCGACAAGCGCGGAAGCGCTGCCGAAATGAAGCTGCGCGGTCAGGCGGCAAGCAGTCCCCTGTTGTTTCTCCCCGGCAAGGTGCCGGAAGCCTGGGTGTGGGGCATGTTGAAGGGCTTGTCCGCCAAAGATGCCGCCCGGGCGGGGCTCGAAGCAACCGATCTTGCGACGCGGATGAGTCAACTGGACTCGATTTACGATTCTGCGTCCGATTCGCCCGCGCGGATCGCCAAGACAAAGCTGCGCAGCTTCGCCGAGGCTGTGCGCCGGAGTGTGCCGGATATCGCCCGCGCGATCGGGCGGCTGAAGACGGAGCAACCGGAGAGCGACCTTCAGCCGTTGGCGGAGGGGCTGGAGACGATATTGCTCCAATGGCGCACCGCCGATCGGCCGCCGTACTGAAGGAGCCGGCGCCTGTTCCAACGGCAAGGGCCGCGATTCAGGCCGCGGCGTTGCCCTCGGCCGCGGGCCGGACCTCCGCCATGAGCCGGGCGATGATGTCCAGCGATGACAGCCCCTCGGCCTGGGCCTTGAAGTTGGGAATGATGCGGTGGCGCATCACCGAGGGCGCCATGGCCTGGACATCTTCCACCGACACGGCGAAACGCCCGTCGAGGAGGGTCCTGGCCTTGGCGCCCAGCACCAGGAACTGCGACGCCCGCGGCCCCGCACCCCATTCGACGCACTCCTTCACCACCGAGGGCGCCAGGGGGCTGCCGGGGCGGGTGGCCTGGGCCAGGGTGACGGCGAAATTCACCACGAAGGGCGACACCGGGACCCGCCGCACCAGTTCCTGGCAGGCGGCGATGGCCGGTCCGTCCATGACCTTGGCCGGCCATGGCCGCTCGGACGAGGTGGTCTGAAGCACGATCCGGACCTCCTCCTCCAGGGTCGGATAGGACACCTCGATGTTCAGCATGAAACGGTCGAGCTGCGCTTCCGGCAACGGATAGGTGCCCTCCTGTTCGATGGGGTTCTGGGTGGCCAGGACAAAGAACGGCAGATCCAGGGGGTAGGTGCTGCCGCTGGCGGTGACCCGGTACTCCTGCATGGACTGGAGCAGCGCCGCCTGGGTCTTGGGCGGCGTCCGGTTGATCTCGTCCGCCAGGAGGACGTTGGTGAAGATCGGCCCTCTCAGGAACTGGAACCGGCGCTGGCCGGTGGCGGCGTCCTCCTGGAGAATGTCGGTGCCGGTGATGTCGGAGGGCATCAGGTCCGGGGTGAACTGGATGCGGTTGAAACTCAGGTCCAGCACCTCGGCCAACGTGCTGATGAGCAGGGTCTTGGCCAGACCCGGTACGCCTACCAGGAGGCAGTGACCCTTGGAGAAGAGGGCGATGAGGACCTCGTCGATGACCTTGTCCTGGCCGACGATGACCTTGCGTATCTCCGCAATCATGGCACGGCGTTTCTGTCCGAACTCCTCGATGGCCTGGAGTTCCTGGTCCAGGAGCTGGGTTTCGTCCATGGCGTCTAGGTTCCTTCCGCGCGGCTCGGATCCTGGCCCTGGCGGCGCAGCGCCCGCAGGGTCGCCCGGGTCTTGCGCGCCGCCTCGTGGTCGCCGGAGGCCTCGTGGACCCCGCCCAGGATGTGGTACACGCCCGGGTGGAACGGATTGATCTGGAGCGCTTCCAGCAGCGGCGTGCGAGCCTGCGTGTAGTTGCCGGCCTCGTAGTGAAGCCGGCCCATCAGATAGTGGGTGTGCACCTGGTCGGGATCGAGATACCGGGCTCTCTCCAGGTGCGGCCGCGCTTCGTCGTAGCGCCGCGAGTGAATCAGGGCCTCGCCCAGGCGGTTCAGGATGACCGTGGAGTCCGGCCCCGCCCGGAGCGCCCGGCGATACTCGGCGCTGGCGGCCCGCAGGCGGCCGCGCTGGCGCAGGCGGTCGCCCAGCCGGGTGCGGTTCCTGGCGACCTCGGACTGGATCTCGCTCAACTCCACGGCCGGCTGCGTCTCGCCGTCCCGCGCCACCTTGTAGCGGCGCATGCGGCTGCCCCGGATCACCGACAGCCCCTGTCCCTGGACGAAACGGCGCCAGTCGGCCTCGAAGCCGTCCAGCGGCACGCCCATGACCGCCTCGATGGCTTCGGCGGTGGACAGCCGGTTCACAAGCGCGAGGATGTCGCGGACGCCCGCCAGCCCCTTGACCCGCCGGACGTAGTCAATGGCCGAGGCCACCTCGGCATAGGCGAGCTGGACCTGTTCCGGCGTGTCCAGCCGGATCAGCGACGGCTCCATCTCCTTGAAGCTCACGAACTCCTGCCGCTCGATGGCGGTGGCCAGCAGGCTTTCGTTGGCCGGGGTCAGGTAGTCCGGCTTCGCCCCCTGCACGGGATTGCGCCACACCGTCTCGTAGTAGCGGGCGATGCCCTCGTGCAGCCAGATGGGCGCCTTGTTGCGGGTCATCCGGACGATGACGAGATGGATGTACTCGTGGACGAGGGCATCAAGCCAGCGGAATCCGTGGGCCATCACCCGGGGCGATAGGATCATGACCTTGTTGAACTTGCACAGTCCGATGGCTCCGGTCTCCTCGATGTCCCGGAGCGTGAAGGTCGTGATGGCGGTGAAGGACTGGACGTCCGGGGCGATCTCCACCCGCACCTTGCCGCGCGGCCGGTAGCCCAGCGCCCGTCCCACCTCCTCGCGCGCCCGTTCCAGCGCCGCCAGCGCCGGCTCTGCCAGGATGGCGTCGTCTTCCTCGTGGAGGTGTAGCAGGAAGTGGTCGCTTTCGTAGCGCCTGAAGTGCCGGGTGACGTCGCGGGTCTGTTGCAGCAGCAGCCGCAGGGCTTGCCGCCGCTCGTCCCCGGCATCAATGGCCAGGGCCTTCTCCACGGTGGCCAAGGCCCGGGGGTAGGCGCCCTCGTAGTAGGCCAGCAGCGCGGCCAGGTCCAGCGCCTCCACGGATTGCGGCCGCGCCTCCACAAGCCGCTGGATGATCGGCCGCGCTTCCTCCACCCGCCACGCGGCCATGAGTTCCCGCGCGGTCTTGACCTCGGAACCGTTCGGGACGGATTCCGCGCCCTGGCCGTGGTGGATGGCGCCAAGGGCGAGGAGCGCCGCCAGCCACAGGATGCGGCAAGTCTGTTTGCAGGAGGCTATTGCGACAACTCCCTGAAGTAGCGCTCGACCTGTTCCTTGTACGGGTCCGGCACGGCCTCTTTCAACGACTCGAGAACCTCCTGGCGAAACCTCTCGGGCTTGTAGTCGTCTTTGCCGGGAAGCTTGAACTTTTCCGTGTCCAGACCGCTGAGGCTCTCGTCGAGATCGTGGTAGGGAAACTCCGGTGTGCCGGTCGGGGGCAGGAACTGGCCGGAGGGCAGGAAACGGCCCCGCCGGAACACGCGCACCAGGGGTACCCGCCCGAAGCGCCCCCGTTGCGCCAGCCGCTGCATGGCCTGTTGCATCTGCGCGCCGGACTCGGAGAGGAGGCGAATGGCCTCCTGTTCGGGCGGGATGGCCCGTCCCGGCCGCAGTGAGCCCAGTTCGCGGGCGGCCTCGCCCATGAAGTCGCCCGCCTCGGCGATCTTGTGGACGATCTTCGGATCCAGCGACGGGAAGAGTTGGAACAGATACCGAAGTCTGGCCACCAGATCCCGGGTTCTGGTGGTCAGCACGTCTTCACGGGTGGCCAGTGCCCGCACCGTACTCTTTCCGGGCAAGGTCCACCCGGGGCCGGGGATGTCGGCAAGGGCCTGATACTCCCGGGCCAGCGCCGCCAGCGTCGCCAGCGCCCCCTTGAGGGGGGACTGGAGGGGAGCCATTGCCGCAAGCTCCTCGGACACCGCCCCGAACCGCTTGACGAATGCGTCGAAGTCGCGGTTCCCGATCATGTCCCGCAGCTCCGACAGGAGCCCGCGGACGGCGGCGTACCGGTGGCGTTCGGCCGGGGGCCGGCGGCGGTCGTGCCCCAGGCCGGGCGGGGTCAGCAGCGGATCCAGCACGGCCAGGTCGTCCTGCAGGCCGCCTGCGAAACGCTCGAGGGCCTCCGCGCGCAAAGCGTCGACGGCCGCATTGGCCTCCTTGTGGGCACTCTCGGTTCCCAGCAGGATCTCCTGCTGTTCCTGGAGGATCTGCTGCAGTTCGTCGCTGGAACGGTTCATGGCCCCTTGCATGCGGGTCATCATGGACTCCTGGGCCTGCTGCTGTCCGCCCCGGAGCGAAGCCGCCAGTTGCGCCATCTGGTTGAACAACTCCCGCGCCAACTGCATGGCTTCCTCGATCTTGCCTTCCATGAGCTTCTGGCGGATCTGGTCCATCATGGACTGCATGTCGGCGAAGGGCATGTCGCGCAGGTTCGCCGGATTGATGAACGGGTCCGGGACCTGTTGGGCGAACCGCATCAGCGAGGCCTGCAACTCCTGGAGCTGACGGGCCAGCTTCGACAGTTCCTCCAGCACCTCGTCGAGCTCCTTGTGGCCGCTCCGCAGCTTCTCGAGGGAGTCCACGAAGCGCTCCTGGTCCTTGACCGCGTCCCGGGCGGTGGCGGCCATGTTCTGGCCCGCGAGTCGTCGGCTCAGGTCTTCGCTCAGCAGGGACAGCCTTTCCAGTTCCGTGGACAGGGCGTCGTGGGCCTGTGCCTGCTCCGCCGCCGACACCGCCCGGCGCATCCTGTCCGCGGGACCGCTCCGTGCATGCTGGAGGTTTCGTTTCAGGACTTCCAGGTCGGACCAGGTGGCGAAATCACTCAGGCGGTCCTCGCGGGTACGCCGCATGGCTTCGTCCACGCGTTGCAACATCCTGTCGAGTCCCGCCACCAGCGGTGCGGCCGGGTCGTCCGAGGTCCATGCGCCGGGAGGGTTTTCCAGATGGTCCCCCAGAAGGTCCACCATCTTGTCGGAGATGTCGCGGATGATCTCGGCCACCTCACGGTGCTCGGCCTCGAGGTTCTTGAGGCGAAGGCTCAGGGGACGCGACCGGACCCGCTTGGGGCCCGAGATGGTGTCGTTGTCCAGCACCTCGAGATGGTAGGTCACGACATCGCCTTCCTTGAGGCCAACGGTCTCCAGATCCCAGATGAAGGTCTCCTGGAGGGTGCGGGCAACCTCGCCGCGCCACACCGGGATGCGCTCCTCCCGGTCGCCGACGGCCGCCACCAGCGTGACCTGCCGGATGCCGTGATCATCGCTGGCGCGGTATTCCAGAGCCAGCCGCTCGTCTCCGTTCACTTCCAGGTCTTCCGACGGTTTGAGCAACTCCACCCGCGGGAAGCTGTCGGGCACGGCGACCATTTCGTAGGGGACCGGCAGGTTCTCGAAGCCGAAGGGATCCTTGAGGCGGATGCGGTACGGCTGCGAGCGGAACAGGACGACACTTCCCTGGGCGTTGTCCCCGGTGAGCTTCAGTGGAACCTCCCGGCCGTCGGCCAGGGCCACCACCGCCTGCGCCATGCCCTTGTTGGTGGTGGCGGAGAAGTTCAGGGTCGAGCCCTTGACGCCGCGCACGTTGCCGCCGCCGAAGGTCTGGTGGGGGAGACCCGTGTAATGGGGCGGATAGAGCGTCACCGTCAGGCCGGTCACGGCCGGCCGGTCCACCGCCGTGATGGTGTACCACGGCGACGCGAACGGTCCGGTGACGACCTGGTACAGGAGATCCCCGGTGACCTCGGGGAGCACGGCCGCGTACCGGCCGGTCTCGCCCGGGTCCATGACCACGGTCTGCTCCGCACCGCCGGCGGCCGCCGGTTTGAACACGAGTTCCACCACGTCCGGCCGGGCTCCCGACGTGCCGGCCTCGACGGAAACCGCGGCGCCCCGGATCACCCGCACGTCCCGGGTGACCACGTGAATGAAGATGTCCGCCGGCGGCAGATGCTCCAGCGGATGCGCCACCAGCGCCAGGGTGCGGCCGGGAAAGTCGGGGAGCCAGACCGCCAGGGCCAGCACCGGCGCCGCGGCAAGCGCCAGCACCCGGGCCTTGTTCCGCAAGGGCCGGGTATCCACCAGCGTGTCGGGACGCACGCCCCGTATCTGCTCGCGGGTCTGGCGGAGCAGGGCCAGGATCATGGGGGCGGAATCCCCGGCCGGCCGGGCCGGATCCGCCACCTGCGGGTAGAGTTGCAGCGAGTTGATGAGGTTGTTGCGGAACTCCGGTCGTTGCCTTTCGATGGCCCGAGCCGCCCAGGACAGGCTCCGGGAGCGCAGGAAACGCAGCAGGGTGACCCCGGTGACCACCAGCAGGGTGGCGATGGACAACAGGCTGAACGCCAAGGGGGCGTAGGGCAGGAACGTCTTGACCGCGTCGACGCCCAACCCCAGCGCCGCCAGCGCCGCCAGCGCGGTTCCGGCCAGGCACAGCGACTCCAGACCCTGGACTCTTCGGAGCCGTTCCACGAAGCGGCGCAGGAAGTCGTCTATCGGACGGTAGTCGTCTATCGAACGGTGGTCGTCTTCGTGCAATGGAGCGTCCTCACGGCGTTCGGGGAGTGCTGGACCGACGCTTTCGTTCTCTGACCTCATTCTAGGCCTTTTTTCTCCCGGATCACAAGAGTGAGTCTTGTCCAACGCAAAGTGAGCCTGAAGCAGGGGTGTCGGGGATCATCAGGAGATGATCGTGACACTTCGAACGGAACGCTTGGGGCCTATCGAGCAGGTTGCGGCCTTCGTCGAGGCGAGCGAGCCTGTAGACTTTTACCCGACCGAACGAGTCGACACCTGCGAGTTCGTGAAGCGGACCTTGGTGCGGCTCGGCTACAGTGGGTGGGACAAGCCGTCCAAGGCGCGGGTGAAGCGCTTTCTGGAAAAGACCACCGGCTACTCTCGGGCACGCGGCTGATTCGCCAGTACCGCAAGCAGTATCGCAAGACCGGCCGGGTCGTGGACCGACGCCAAGGCAACGTCCCTGCGCCCGGGTCTACTCGCCGGCGGACATTCGGCTACTGGCGCGGGTGGACGAGGACTTGGGCCCGATGTCAGGCCTGGCGACACGGGTCGTGCGGCAGCGCGAGTTCCATCTCTTCGGGGATCCGCGCTTCGAGCGTCGGGCGGGGATCTCGGCGAGCCATCTCTACGTGGCTCCCGCATCTACCGGAGGCAACGCACGGTTGTCGTCGGCACCCATGCGGGCGCCGGGTCTGTGGGCGAAGGGAGCGCCCCGCAGCCCAACGGTCGGCCCGGTTTCCTGCGCGTGGACACCGTCCACCAGGGCGACCGCGACGGTGCCAAGCGTGTCTATCTCATCAACCTCGTGGACGCACTCACCCGTACGAGTTCTTCGGCGTCGTAGCCGCCATTTTCTCCCCTCCGCACCCCCTCCGATACCCTGTCTCTTCCAGAGACCTCTCCCGAAAACAGCTCATGGATTACCCTCACGAGGCAACTCCTCCACTCTGCCTCCCTCAACCCTCCCGCGGCCCCATCCACAGGCTCATCTTCTTGTTGGAATATGCTGAGCCATCTGCCAAGGACCAGGTCGTCCCCCCCCCTGGCCACGAAGACCAAGGGCAACTCGCGCGAAACCGTCAATCCGACGAGGAACTCGCGCCAGGAATGGGTGTCCAGGTCCAGCGTCTCACTGCTCCATGCGGTGTCGGCCCGCAACAGCGTCGCTTGGTCCAGCGCATGGGTGAGGTCGAGCCCGACGGAATCGATGTTGCCCTCGCCGAGATTGCCCTCCTCGTAGTCGATCCGCTCGCGGCTGAGCGACGCGCCCAGCCGCCATGTCTGCCCCGCCCGAAAGCCCGATACCCAGCGCCCGGCTGCAGGCGGTGCCGCCGAGCCAGCGCTGCCGCGCGGTCACGTCGGGACGCAGGTCGAACTTGTCGAACAGGAAGCGCGGCCCGGCGTACAGGTTCGACGATCTGTTCGTTGAAATCGCTCTCCCGGCAGGTTCGCGTCCGGAGCCCGCCGCCGACCCGGAACCGCAGGTCGGGCGAAATCCGCCCTTCGTAACCGCCCGACAGGCTGACCGTCACCCCGACGCCGCTGGTCCGGCGCGCATCCTCCGACAGCGTGGCCCGCTGGCCGAACAGGAGGATCTCCCGGGCATCGGTCCTGGCGTTGCTGTTGGTGTCGGGCACAAGCGCCACCAAGCCGGTAACCGACCATCGCTTGCGCCGCCGGATGCGGTCGAGAAAGGCGAGTGCCGAGGCGCGCACCGTCTCGGGCAGGTCCTTCGCGCCCAGCGCCAGGCGGAAATGACAGGCCGCATTGCCGTCATCCTCCGCCTGAAAATAAGCGCGAGCCGCACCCGGGGCAGATCGGGATTGCGCGCCAGCATCGCCCGGAACCGTGCCATCGCCTCCCGCCACTCCCCGCGCGGCTGTCGAAAAAGAAAAGGGCGCCCGATCCGGAGATGGATCGGGCGCCCCGCTCCGTGAACCACCGCCGGTGACGGCGACCTGTTTACTACCTGCGGCCGCCGAAGGAGCCGCGCAACTCGCCGTTCTTCTTGTCCTTGGACGTGATGTCGAACACGCCGCCCACCTCTTCGGCGTCCGGCCCGAAGAAATGGCCGCTGTACTCCCTCACCTCGTACAGGCTGCCGTCCACGCTCGTGGCCAGCTTCAATGCAGTACGATGGCGGGCCTGATAGCCAGCCAGAAATCCCGGTGTATCGTAGCCGGCGCCTTCGGCGTTGACATTGGTCACTTTGCTGCCCGAGAACCCGTTCCCGTCGATGGTGCCGTGGAATGTGGCGATAATCCCGTCATATCCGCCTTGCAACAAGAAGTGCGCGCGATAAATATCGGTCTTGATGGTGCTTTTCCCGAAATCCACCGTTGTGGTTGAGGTTCCGTCAAGACCGGAGATACCTCCTTCGCCTTGAGCGTGCTGTGCGCGGTGTTGCCAAATTGCATTACCCCTGTAGGTGGCACTGCCGAAGCCTGGCATGTTGGCCGCCGGGGTCATGCCCTCGCCATCGGGCAGCACCGTGACGAATGAGATGCCAAGGTTGGTCCTGCCTGACTTCTGCGTGTGCCACATCCCGTAGTTCATGTGCTCATAGGGCCTCGCCTCCGGGAAATCCGGCACATCGTAGACGAAAATCTGCCGGTAGGTGAAGTTGTCGGTCCCGCTCGTTCCGGTGCGCAGAAGATAGATGTCCTTGCTGCCGTTGTTGTAGTAGTAGACGCCCACGCCCGCATTCGCGTCCTTGGTGCCCCCATTGATCCAGTCCCAGGCATTCGTCTTGTCCAGTTTCTTCGACTCCGGGGTATCAAGAATATGGAACTCCCCCTCCGCCCGCATGACCTTGTAGGTCTTTTCCCCTACCGTGACCGAACCGAACGGGTTCTCGACCGTGATCGGGGCGGTCACGTTGATGGGCTGATCGCTGGCGTCCTTCGCCCTGCGGTAGGCCTTCACCCCCTTGGTGTTGCGGACATACTTGTCCATCAGCCAGAAACGGGACTTCTCCGAGTCGTTGTAGGAACCGACGGGGATGGTCCGTGCATGGATTCCCGTCCGGGAAACCACCTCCGGCTTGTTTGCCGTTGCCGCCACGTATTGGACGGGTTCCTTTCGGTAATTCCGTGATTTCTCGTCGATGTTGCCGCGCTTGCCGGTCTCGATGGTCTTGCCCCCGGTCGTGAGCTTGGCATAGGGTGCACCCGCCGTGATGGTCGTGTCGCCGTACCTGTAGGTCATGCCCTCGACACGCCGAACCTCCTTGGCCGCGGCCTCCTTCGCCATCTTCGCCTTTTCCGCGGCCATCGCCGCCTGAGCCTCGGCCTTCGCCTGCGCCGCCTCGGCTGCGACTTCGGCCTGGGCCGCCACACGCAAGTCGCTCGTGGCCGCAGCCTTGTCCGACTCCATCTTGGCCTTGTCGTACTCCGCCTTCGCCATGTCCGCCGCCGTCCGGGCCGCATCCGCGTAGCTCTTCGCCGTCATCTCCCCCTTGGGAGTGAAAACGGGCACGACACCCAGGATCGCCGCTTCCGCCTCATCCGCCGACGTCCCCGCGTTGTCCGACGCCGTCTTGGCCTTGCCCGACGCCGCCATCGCCGCCGTCCGGGCCTCCTTGATCGCCGTCTCCACTGCCGTCGGCCCCGCCGGCGGCGGATCCGGGGTCGTCGCCGGGGTCCGGTTGTTGTTGCTGCTGCCTCCGCATGCCGCCAGCCCGAAGGCCAACACCACCGCGCAGAAGACCGCCGCCAGGTTCCTGTGCATCATCCCGTGCATCATTCCGTACATCAATATTCTCCTCGTCCTTTTCGTTCTTCCCACTTCCTCATGGATAAACAGGCTGAATTCCTTCGCAATCGCGCGCCTCACCCCATGAAGTCCAAGGAACGTCCGAAAAAGGCCATGGCGCGACATTGAGCTACTCGCAACCTGTGGGTTGTATTGATTCAGCCCCAGCAAATCCGGGGTCGTTCGGACCTTCCCCAAGTCGGATTCGGCCAGCGCCGCTACGTCTACCCCCTCGTGATCCTGTCACGGACACAGACCTTACCCCCCCCCCCCCCCCCACTGTCAAGCAGCAGCCTTGTCCAACGCAAATGAGCCTGAAAGCGTGAAGTCACTCCAACGCAATGTGAGCCTGAAGCAGCGGTGCCGGAGATCGTCAGGAGACGATCGTGTCACCTCGAACGGTACCCTTGGGTTCTATCCAGCAGATTCCGACCGGCGTCGAGGCGCGCAACCCTGTAGACTTTCTCCCGACCGACCGTGCCCACACCTCCCAGTTCCTCATGCCGACCTCGGTGCGACTCGGCTACAGTCGATTGGACAAACCCTCCAATACGCGGGTGCAACGCTTTCTGAAAAAAACACCCCTACTCTCGGGCTCGCCGATGATTCGCCCCTTCCGCAAAACCGCCCGGGCCGTGGACCGACGCCAGGGCAACCCCCCTTCGCCCACCTCTACGCGCCGGCGGACATGCGCCTACTGGCGCGAGTGGACGAAAACCTCGGCCAGTTGTCAGACTTGACGACACCGGTGGTGCTGCACCGCAAATTCCATCTCTTCGGGGATCCGCGCTTCAGCGGCGGGCGGCGACGTCGGCGAACCACCTCCACTGCCTCCCGCATCTGCCGGAGGCAACCCACGGTCGTCATCGGCACCCGTGCGGGCCGGGGCCGTGGGCGAACGGCGCGCCCCGCAGCCCAACCGCCGCTGCGCGGGGACACCTCCACCAGAGCGACCGCGACCGTGCCAAGCGCGCCTACCTCATCAACCTCGTGGACCAACCCCTCAACCCTCCCGCCGCCCCCTGCATAGCCTCATCTTCTTGTTGGATTATGCTGGGTGAAGACCGGCCCGGGGACGGGGGCGGACGCTTTCGGGCATCGCCGCCGAGGGCCCATTCTGGCAACTCGCCGGGGCTTGTGCTATGACCCCTGCGTCACCCGCACTCCTCGAAACAGTTCCGTTGAGACAATTCCGTTGAAAGGATCCGTTGAATGGACCGCGACCCCACGGCACTGCCGCTCGTCTGTCATGAAGGCCACGAAGAACACGCGGCACCGCTGCCCGATGAAGATCACGCCATGTGGCGGTCCGAGCGCATCGCGCTGACCTCCGTCGGCATCGACATCGGCTCCTCCACGTCCCACCTGATCTTCTCCCGGCTGGTCCTTCGCCGGCAGGGCCTCTCGCTGTCGAGCCGTTTCGTGGTGGTGAGCCGGGAGATCGTCTACGAGTCGCCGATCCTGCTGACGCCTTACGTCGACAGGCGGACCATCGACACGAGCAAGCTGAACGCGTTCATTCACGGCGCCTACGCCAGCGCCGGCCTCAGCCGGCGGGATGTCGACACGGGTGCCCTGATCGTGACCGGTGAGGCGGCCAAGAAGAAGAACGCCGAGGCCATCGCGGCCCTGTTCGCCGAGGAGGCGGGCAAGTTCGTGTGCGCCACCGCCGGCCACAATCTCGAGGCGATCCTCGCCGCCTACGGCTCGGGCGCGGTGGCGGCCTCGATGGGTGACGACGGCGTCGCGTGCATGAACGTGGACGTGGGCGGCGGCACCAGCAAGATCGCCATCACCCGGGGCGGACAGGTGGTGGACACGGCGGCCCTGGAGGTGGGCGCCCGGCTGGTGGCCCTGGACGAGGACCGGGCGATCAACCGGCTTGAGGACGCGGGGGTGCGCATCGGCGAAGCGAGCGGCCTGTCGCTGGCCCTCGGCCAGGTGCTCGGGGAGGCCGACAAGGAACGCATGGCGGCCACGCTGACCGGGTGTCTGCTGGAGGTGCTCGGGCGCGGGCTGCTGTCGCCGTTGACCCGGGAACTGATGCTCACTCCGGCGCTTTCCTGCCGGGACCCGATTGATTCCATCCAGTTCTCCGGCGGAGTCTCGGAGTATGTCTACGGCCATGAGACCGCGGACAAGGGCGATCTCGGCAACCATGTCGGCCGCCGGATCCGCGCTGGCGCCGTGGAACTGGCCACGCGTGAATCATGGGAGTTCAAGGAGCCCGCGGTGCGCATCCGCGCCACGGTCATCGGCGCTTCCCAGTACACCGTGCAGGTGAGCGGCAACACGATCTTCCTTTCAGACGAGTCCATGCTGCCGCTGCGGAATCTGCAAGTGGTCACGCCGCACTTCCGCCAGACCGAGCCGCTGACCACGGAGGACGTTCGCCGTTCCATCGAGAGCGCGCTGCAGCGATTCGACATGACCGAGGGCGACCGTGGCGCGGCGCTGGCGCTTCACTGGGATCTGGGACCTTCCTATCCCCTCATCCGCACCCTGGCCGCCGGCGTGGTGGAGGGGATGAAGGAGTATCTTCGCCAGGGACACAAGCTCGTGCTCGTGTTCGATGCCGACATCGCCAGGCTGGTGGGCCACATCATCGACAAGGAGATCCTTCCGGGCTGCGGTGTCATTTCAATCGACGGCATCGACCTCAAGGACTTCGATTTCATCGACATCGGCGAGGAATTGCCGGACGCCCAGGCCGTGCCGGTGGTGATCAAGTCGCTGATCTTCCGTCACGAGGAGTGGGGCCGGGGGCGTCTGTTGGCCAACGACTGACGGCGGACCGCCCCGGGTCGCCCGATACGGCGACCTTTCATTCTCTCCTTCAGCCGCACCGGATGCTCCGGGTGAAGCGTCCGGAAGCCGGCCACCGACAGCCATACCCGCAGGAGATGACGCCCGGATCCCGCGTCGGCGAATCGGGTGCGCGTGTGCAGGACCACGTGGTTGTTGAAATACTCGATGTCGCCGGGTTGGAGTTCCACTGCCGCCGCTGCCGTGTTCGCCACGCTGTTGAAGACTTCCAGTGCGTGTCTCTGCGCTTCGGTCAACTCGGGAACCCCGGCCTGCTTCTGGGCCCGCTTGATGTGAACCGGAAAGGCGCAGGCGTTGAACACGCCGTCCTGGAAGCCCAGGAAGGGCAGCTGGCTCCATCGGTGGCCGTGGTCCGGGTGCGGATGCTGCAACGCCACGTGAAATGGCCGGGTCAGGACGTCCAGCACGTCGGGGTGTTGCTTTGCCAGGATGTTGTAGACGGTGGCGGCACTGACGAACCGGCGCGTGCCGCCCGTGCGGGCGGGGTTCATGCACAGGAAGCCGATGACATCTTCCGGATCGGCGTGAAAGGGGAGCTCGCCGGCTGCGCGAAACCCGACGCGGTCGCGATTCTCGGGTTCGGCCCGTACGTGCGCCAGATGGACCCCTCCCGG
This sequence comes from uncultured Binatia bacterium (SeqCode), assembly GCA_964291295.2. Lineage (GTDB taxonomy): Bacteria > Desulfobacterota > Binatia > UBA9968 > JAJDTQ01 > JAJDTQ01. Next base: position 2,167,946 of record OZ219754.1, read on the forward strand.
CTGCTCCACGACGTCGCCGATGTGCCGGCTCAGGGTCGAGAAGGCATGGGCCACCTCCGACTCGTTCAGGCCGGTCAGCGGCAGACCCCGGAGAATGCGAAAGCCGACGCCCGATTTGAGTTCCCGTGCGGTCGCCGCCATCCGTGAAGTCAGCAGCGGCCGGTCGAGGCGCTTGCCGCGCCCGTCGTCGGACCTCTCCCGTGCCAACGCCGCCAGCTCCTCCAGTTCGCCGGCGGTGAAATGATGGCACCCGTTTCCGGACTTCTCGACATCATCCGGACTCCAGGCCGCCGGGTCCACCGCCGGTGCCGATTCCTTTGTTCCGTCATCCATGGCTGTTGCTCCTTTGGGGGGCGTCACTTCTCCCGGAAGGCGTCCTGCCGGTAGCCCCGAAGAGGTTGGAGAAGGTATTCGATGACCCGTTGCGTGCCGAGGATCAGCGCGGCTTCCGCTGCCATTCCGGGCAACAGCTCGACTCTCCGCCCCTCGATCTCCATATAGTTCTGGTCCAGTTCGATGATCGCCTTGAACACGGGACCGGCCGCTGTGGGCTGCGATGTGGTTGCCGATGCGTTGCCGGCCGCGGGGTTTTCGGGAACGGGTGTGCCGGCATGCGTGCCCGCGTTCACCGCGTCCTTGCCGATGTGCTTCACGGTTCCGTCCACGCCGCCGTAACGGCGGAAGTCGAAGGTGGTCACCCTGAGGGTGACCCGCTGGCCGGGCTTCACGAATCCGATGTCGGTATTGGCGACGAACGCTTCGACCTGAATACCGGTATTGCGCGGCACGATGACCATGAGCCGGGCGCCGGGCTCCACCATGCCGTTCTCCGTGTGCACGGCGAGGTCCTGGACCACGCCGTCGACCGGGGACAACAGGGTATGCCGGGCGCGGAATTCCCGCGCCTGACGGAGATCTTCCCGCAACACGATCATCCGCTCCCGGACCCTTGCCAGAGCCGACCGAAGTTCACGGTAGAACTCGGCGGTCGCCCGTTCCTTCTGTGCGCGGACCGCCGTCAGGGAGGCCTGGACCTCGGCCAACTCCCGGCGGCGGAGCGTGATGCCGCCCTCCAGCTCCACCAGCCGTTCCTGCTCCTGGAACAGGGCGAGGCGGGAGGCGTGATCCCGGCGGTAGAGAGTCTCGTGCATGGCGGTCCGCTCACGCAGGATGGGCAACAGCCTTCCCTGCTTGATGAGCGCGCCTTTGATGGTGTGGAGCCGCGCGCGCCGTTCCGCCAGGATGCCGTCCAGTTCGTGAAGGTGGGCCCGGTGTGCCGCCACCTGATCCGCCAGGAGCGCTTCGTTGATCGCGACGATCTCCGGCGGAGCGTCGGGGGGTGGATGGAAGGGCCGGTCCTGGTGCCAGGCCAGCGCGGCTTCGAGACGCGCCGCCTCGACGGACTTGATGCGGAGTTCGGCCGTGAGCTTGGAAATCTCGGCATCCACCAGGGTCGTGTCGAATTCGATCAGGACCTCGTTCCGCCTTGCGACGCTCCCTTCCTCAACGGCGATGCGCTTGATCTTCCCCTGCTCGAAGGAGCGGATCACCTTGACCTGCCCGGTGGGAATGATGCGGCCCGGGGCCATGGCGGACAGTTCGACCTCCGCCACGGACGCCCATGTCAGGGTGGCGATGAGAAAGACGCAAAGCGCCACGAGCAGGAGGATATCGACACGACGCGGCGTGGTCATGCCGAATTCCCGGGATTCTCATGCCTCGTGCGGCGGGATCGCACGATCCTTTCGCCGGCCCACAGGATCAGGCATGCCACCGCGACAAGGACCATGGCCGTCCGCCACCATGCCAGCAGTCCCCGGGGATCCCAGAGACCGAGCCACATGGCCGCTTCACCCGCGACGAGAGCGAACAGCATGACGGCCGGGGCGGCGTAGGGTCGCCGTATCTCATCCGTGGAGGCCACAACGCCGAACACGAGGATCGAGAACACCGCGGCGCCGACCACGGCACCGGAGGGAGAGTCGCCCCGGTACTTCATCAGCCACGCCGTCTGTCCCATCAGCCAGAACGCTCCGGCAACGATGCCATGGCAGACGGCGCTCGACACCCTCAGGTACTTGCTGAAACGGTCGTCCCCTTCCCGGTCATGGAAGATGCCCATGAATTCGAATCGCATCCGTGTCTCCTTTGAAAACGTGCCGATGATACGGTGTCGAGCCGGTTGGCCGACGGGGCCTTGCGTGACCCCGTCGGCGTTCCATCCCGAACCCTGTTTCGGCCCGGCAACCGCCGTCGGGTGACGGCGACCGACCCTGCGGCGCGGCCATGGCCCGGGACATGCCCGTGACCACTTCCCGCGCGCCGAGGGCGCAATCGTGATGCGTCATGTCGGGCCGTTGCAGTTTGGACTCGTCAAGGCCGCCTCCGCCGCACCGGCGACCGCACCGACGACCGCGCCCACGACAACGCCGCCGCCGGTGACGGCGGCTCTGGCCGCGCCCACGGCGGCACCCACTGCCGCAGCATGGGTCACGTCGTCCACGCACGATTGCTCGTCCTCTTCCTCGGCATCAGCGAGGGCCTCCGGATTGGCCACGGCACAGTCCGAACAGTCCGAGCATGTGCAGCTGCAACCGCAGCCACAGTCACCGCACCCGCATCCACAACCGCATCCACACCCGCATCCGCATCCGTGAATCTCCAGGTCGAGTTCGCCCTCCTGGGCACCGAGCCGCCAAGGGACGGCTGCCGCCGCTTCGTCGATGGCAATGTGATGCTGTTCCATTACGGTGTTTCCTCCTTCGTTGGTTGGTTGAGAGTCATTTCGTCGCCCACATACCATGAGTCGGCCTGATGGGCGCGAACTTTAAACATGATTTCACTCAAAGGGCAAATTTGTCCGATGCCGGTCCAGGGCCGGCGGTCGCGGAATCGGTGGCCGTTGGCATCGCGAGAGCTTTGCGCCATAATATCGCCCGGTGGAGACCCGGAGCGTGACGTTCCGGCGGAGTGGTGTCCGGGCCGGAAGCCTTCATCCGACCCCCTTCACCTCGTGCCGGAACGAGAGGAAAGCTGAATGAGGCCGTTCATGGGTAGCAAGACCGACGAGTTCAGCCAGCGCGCGCCGATCCGGTTGCAGGCCGCACCCCCCAGCCTCGCCCGCCTGGACATGGCCAGACGCGTGGGAAAGAAGAAGTATGAACGCAAGCTTGCCAAATGGCAGGACCGGCTCCGGGAGGTGTCTCTCGCCTATCGGGCCCAGCAGCGGCGTGCGGTGATCGTGTTCGAGGGGTGGGACGCCGCGGGCAAGGGCGGCACCATCCGGCGCATGGCGTGGCCGCTGGATCCGCGCGGGCTCAAGGTCTGGCCCATTGCCGCCCCCACCGCGGAAGAGCAGGGCCAGCACTATCTCTACCGTTTCTGGAAGCGGCTGCCGCGGCCCGGACAGATAGTGATCTTCGACCGCTCATGGTATGGGCGGGTGCTGGTGGAACGGGTGGAGGGCTTCGCCAGCACCATCGAGTGGCAGCGCGCCTATGACGAGATCAATGAGTTCGAGCGCATGCTGGACGACGATGGCATCCGGCTCGTCAAGCTGTTCTTCCACATTACGTCCGAGGAGCAACGGGTGCGGTTTCGCCAGCGCCTGGCCGACCCGCTCAAGCAGTGGAAGCTCTCTCCCGAGGACTTCCGCAACCGGTCGCGTTGGGGGGAATACGAGGCGGCCATCGAGGAGATGTTCCGCAGGACCTCGACGGTGCCTCAACCGTGGACGGCCGTCCCCGGGAACGACAAGCGGTACGGCCGCCTTGTGGCCATGAAAGCGGTGGTGAAGCGGTTGACGGACGGCGTCGACACGAAGCCCGACTCCATCGATTCCGATTTCGAGGGCGAAGCGCGCAAGCTGCTGGACGTCGAAGAAGCGGGATGAGCCGGCCGGGCGTCCGCCGGGCAGGGAGGTTCGACAGGATCCTAGTGCGACACCTGGGCAATGGCCATGGTGATGGACTCTTCGATTTCGGCGATGACGCTGCCGACCTCGCGGCCGATGAGATCCATCATGCGGAGCTGCTCGATGCGGGGGCGGACCCGCTCCATCTCCCGTTCCGAGAAGATGTCGTTGAGAATGTCGCAGGCGTCCACCAGGCATATCAGGGCGACGTCCCGGGGGTCGGGCATGTCCTCGGACAGCAGCACGTCCTCCATGCGCAGCTTGACCCCGCGTTCCACGCGCCCGTCGATGGTGGGATAGCGCCGGGAATGGAACACCCACAGGAACTTCTTGTCCCGGGCTTCGAGGATGCCTGCATCAATGAGGCTTTCCATGGCCCGTTGACGGATGTCGGCGGCCTGTTCCCGTGCCAGCAGTTCCACCCACGCCTTGGTGCCCATCTCCTCCCCCGAGCGGGCGATTCGGTCCAGGGCTCCGTCCAGCAACGGATTGCCCGTGGGGGTCGCGTCGATCACTTGAAGTTTGTCGGGATCCGTGTCGATGCGTTGAGCGAAGGCCAGATCCATCAGCACGGCGCCTGCCAGGATGTGCTCCACCGCCCCGCCCCGGATGGGCAGGAACAGTCCGTCGTCATCCAGCATCAACAGAAGGATTTCCTGGGTGAATGTCAGCATGGCGTCCCCGGACCTATTCTGCCGCCAGGGCGGCGTCACGGGTTTCGTGGTATTCGAGCATGTTGAGGAAGCCGCTGACCTCCATGACCGATTTGCACGATGGCTGCAACGAGCATACCGTCAGCTTGCCGCCTTCCTTCTGGCACTTCTTCGCGCTGGTGAGAATCACGCGCAGCCCGGCGCTGCTGATGTACTCCATGTTCTCGCAATCCAGCAGTACGTTATGGTCGCCGCGCTCAATGATTCCGGAGATCCGACTCTCGAGCTCCGGGCTGGTGAAACCGTCGACGCGTCCGCTCGGTGCCACGACCACCAGCGACCCTCTGCTTTCCTCCTGAATCTCCATCCGTCACCCTTTTCTTCCGATTTCGAAGAACGTCTGTACAACCAAATGAAAACGGCAAAAACGCCACAGAAACGCCACGAATAAAACGTTCCGACGGTTGCCGCCCCGCCTTGGGTGGGCGGTCGACCGACGGGCGAAAATCAGCGGGATCAACCCTACCACACCAACGGGGCGCGGGCAACACGATCAGTTGCCGTAACCCGGCGGTCCGCTGACGCATTCGCCGGTGGCGGCGGTTCCGTGCCACCGGCGCACGGTCACGACTTTCCGGGCTCGAAGCCGCCCTGCTCGTGGTACACGACCTTTTTTTCTTCCTCGAAGGCCCGAACCGAGGGGATCGTCCCTCGCAGCCCGAGCTCCTTCCAGCGTTGCGCGACCTGCTCGTACATTTCCCGCCTCAGCGTCGTCCGCTTCGAGAAGACCGGCAGGTAGCGGTGTTCCTTGCACGCGTTGATCAGCGCCTTGGAGCCGTAGGGACGCTCTTCCGGCGGGTTCTGGGTGGGGTCCAGCCAGGTGCTCCAGGTGTTGCGCAGGACATCGATGTCCTCAATGGGATTGCAACGGCTGCTCATGGCCCAGATCACCTGGTCCATGTCCGTGGGGTCGATGTCCTCGTCCACGGCGATGATCCATTTGGTATAGTACGCGCCGCCGGGCACCTGGGCCGCCAGCGCCAGGCACTGGGCCGCATGGCCGGCGTAGCGCTGCTCGAGACTGAGGACCGTCATGCCGAAGCCGCCGGCGCCGGCGGGATGGGCGTAGACACCCTGAACCCCGGGCACGCCCAGCTTGTCCAGGTCGTCCCAGATGCGGGCCGACCGGATGATGGCGAAGAAGCCGCTCTGTTCGTTGGATGGATAGTCCGCCATGATGGCGTTGGTGAGTACGGGCCGGGTGCGGTGGTGCACGCGCGTGATGTCCACCAGCGGACAGCCGGCTTCCGGCCTGCCGTAGTATCCGGGAAACTCTCCGAAAGGCCCTTCGGTCCTCACCGAGTCGGGATGGATGACGCCCTCCACCACCAGTTCGGCGTTGGCCGGCAGCAGCAGGTCGCTGGTCTGTGCCCGCACCACCGGTATCGGCTCGCCCTTGATGCCGCCGGCGAATTCGTACTCGGACACATTCTTGGGGAAGGTCTGGGAGCCCACCAGCATGAACAGCGGATCGATGCCCCAGGCCGCCGCCACGGGCACGGACTCGCCCTTTTCCCAGCAGCGGGTGATGTGAAGCCGTGCGTCCTTCCCCGGTGACAGGTAGAGCCCCACCTGGTTCCGGCTCTGGAACATCATCCGGTAGGTGCCGATGTTCAGGTATCCGGAGTCCGGATCGCGGGTGAAGACCGCATCGGCCGTGCCGGCATAGCGGCCCCCGTCGAGCGGCCAGTGCCGCGGGATCGGCAGTTGCTCCAGGTCGATGTCGGCCCCTGCCAGGGTGTTCTCGAACAACGGCGCCTCGGCGGGCGACACCTCGCGCGGCGGAATCCGCTGCTTCATCTTGTCCTTGAGCCGCCGGATCAGCTCCAGCGTCGGCGTCTCGGGCGGCTCCTCGATGGTCAGCGCGATGCGTTTCGGGCTGGGGCCCAGGATGTTCCACAGCATCCGCGCTGCGATGGGGCTGTCGTCATACCCCCTGGGGTTCTCGAACAGGATGGCCGGGGACGGGTTCTGCTTGGCCACCAGGTAGGTGATGGCGCTCATCTCCTCGTCCCGGTCCACCGGTTTGTCGATCTGGATCAGTTCGTTGATTCCTTCCGCGCGGTCCAGCCACTCGCGGATGTCCTGAATCGGATGCGCGCCGGACGCCGACGCCGGCCTGTTCGCCTCGGCCATGTTTCACCTTCCTCGTCGTTTCGATGGTTCCGTTCCCGGTCGGCCGCATCCCGCTTCCGGGGGTGAGTCCGACATCAGTCTTTCAGTTCGTCCGGCATGAGGCCGGCGAAATATGCGAATGCATGATGGGCGCGGCCGCGGTTGGTCGCCGCCATGATGGCGGTGTTGCGGTCCGGCATGGAGGCGGCCTGGCCCACGCTGCTGGCCACCCACTGCATGTAGGCGGTGCGTTCCAGGTAGATGGCGTGGAAGGCGGCCTGCTCCACGGTGTCGCCCACGGTCGTGATGCCGTGTCCCTGCATCAGCAGTGCCATGCGGTCGCCAAGCGTCGCCGCCACCTCGGTCCCGTCCCGCACGGTATAGATCAGGCGGGGGCTGTGGAAGATGGGCGTCTCCGGGGCGAAGGCGGCAGCCTGATTGTAGATGGGCCGGATGGGCACACCCGCGATGGCGAAGGCCGTGGCCAGCGGCTGGTGCGTGTGGACCACCGAGCCGACGTCCGGCCGCGCTTCGTAGATGGCCGCGTGGATCATGGTCTCGCGGGGCGGGGTCCTGAGCTTGATCGCGGCCTTCTGGTCGCCGGCCTTGGCCCAGTTGGCCTCGCAGTTCTTCTTGTAGTCGTCGATGTCCACCTCCATGATGTCCTTGCCGCGGATCGATCCCAGCGGTGCCAGCACAGGCTTGATCAGCAGCCGGTTGGTGCCGGGAATCCGCGCGCTGACGTGGCCGTGGTAGTCGGCAAGACCCTGGTCGAAAAGCATGCGCGTCGCCAGCGCCACGGTCTTCCTGAGCCGCCCGAGTGCGCGCGTGCCGCGTCTCTTCTGTTGTGACTTGGCCATGGAGGTACCTCCTCGATAATGCCGAACCGGGCCCCGCGTCCGGACTGGCTGCTCACAGGGACGAACGGCAAGGCGGAACGCTGCTTCGGCGGGAGTGATACCGGGCGGAGTACCCTCGGAAAACGGCTTTTCATATCACACGGGGTCTTGTGAATCCAGCCGGCTTCCGTGGACTCCCGGCGCGCCTTTGTGCTAGAAATGCTCCGGCAGGGATTCAGGAAGGGAACGATCCTCTCGACGCCCGCCTCATCGGCCCGGATCAATACTCCTGCAGGGTTTCAGCGCTCCGAAAGTCGCTTGCCGGCAGGCAGGGGACGAATCTGGACCAGGCTCTGGACCAGATTCCGGACCAGGTTGACGAAGTTCATGGACTACAAAGAGACGCTCAATCTTCCCAGGACCACGTTCCCGATGCGCGGCAACCTGCCGCAGAAGGAGCCGGCGCGGGTCGAGAAGTGGGAGCGCGAGGGGATTCACGACAAGATGGTGGAGGCCCGCCGGGGTGCTCCCGGGTTCATCCTGCACGACGGTCCGCCCTACGCCAACGAGCGCATTCACATCGGCCACGCCCTCAACAAGATCCTCAAGGACATCATCGTCAAGTACAAGAGCATGCGGGGCTACCGCACGCCCTACATCCCGGGCTGGGACTGTCACGGGCTCCCCATCGAGCTCCAGGTGGAGAAGAGCCTGGGCCGGGACAGGAAGAACCGGCTCAGCAAGGTGGAGGTGCGCAGGCTGTGCCGCGCCCACGCGGAGAAGTTCATCGGCGTGCAGCGGGAGGAGTTCAAGCGGCTGGGGGTGCTGGGGCGCTGGGCGGAGCCCTACCGGACCATCGACTTCGAGTACGAGGCCACCGAGATCCGGGAACTTGGCAAGTTCATGGCCCGCGGCGCCATGTACCGCAGCAGGAAGCCGGTCTACTGGTGCGCCTCCTGCGCCACCGCGCTGGCCGAGGCCGAGGTGGAGTACGACAACCAGCGGACGCCGGCGGTCTACGTCAAGTTTCCCATCAAGGACGCAAAGGGGAAGCTGCCGGACGACCCGGACGGCGCCTTCGCCATCTGGACCACCACCCCCTGGACACTCCCGGCCAACCAGGCCATCGCCCTGCACCCGCAGATGCGCTACCGGCGGGTCCGCACCCGCGCCGGCGTGCTGGTGGCGGCGGAGGAGCTGCTGCCGTCGCTGATGGAAGCCTTGGGACATGAGGCCGGCGCCTTTGAGGTGCTGGAGGGTTCCTGGTCCGGAGCCGCGCTGGAGGGCATCGTGTGTGCGCACGCGTGGCTGGAGCGGGATGTCCGGGTCATTCTCGGAGAGTTCGTGACCGCGGAGCAGGGCACGGGCTGCGTCCACGTGGCGCCGGGACACGGGCATGAGGACTTCGAGGCGGGCCGGCGCTACGGTCTGGACGCGTACGCGCCGGTGGACGGCAACGGCCGGTTCACCGCCGAGGTCGGGGAGTTCGAGGGCGAGATGGTGTTCGACGCCAATCCGCGCATCGTCGCCAGGCTGGCGGAAGCGGAGCGGCTGCTCGGGTCCGAGGACATCGACCACAGCTATCCCCACTGCTGGCGTTGCAAGCAGCCCGTTCTGTTCCGTGCCACCGACCAGTGGTTCATCTCCATGGCTCACGCAGGTCTGCGGCAGGGCTCCCTCGACGCCATCGATCAGGTGAAGTGGATTCCTCCCTGGGGGCGGGACCGCATCACCGGGATGATGGCCAACCGCCCGGACTGGTGCATCTCCCGGCAGCGTTGCTGGGGTGTGCCGATCCCGGTGCTGTACTGCCGGGACTGCGGCGGCGCGAACCTGAGCGAGGAGCTGTGCGAGCATGTCGCCGGACTGTTCGAGAAGGAAGGATCGGACGCGTGGTTTCTGAGGTCTCCGGAAGAGCTGGCGCCACCGGGGTTCCGTTGCCGGAGCTGCGGCTCTGCCCGCTTCTCCAGGGAGGAGGATATCCTGGATGTCTGGTTCGACTCCGGCGTGAGCCACGCCTCGGTGGTGGAACGCCGCCCGGAACTGGGCGGCAGGGCAGACCTCTATCTCGAAGGCAGCGACCAGCACCGGGGCTGGTTCCACACCTCGCTCCTCACGTCGGTGGCGAACCGGGGCCGCGCACCCTACGACGCCGTCCTGACCCACGGCTTCGTGCTCGACGGCAAGGGACACAAGATGTCCAAGTCCCTGGGCAACGTCACGGCGCCCCAGGAGATCATCAGGAAGTTCGGCGCCGACATCATCCGGCTCTGGGTGGCCGCCGAGGATTACCGCGACGACGTGCGCATTTCCGATGAGATCCTGAGCCGGCTGGTGGAGTCGTACCGGCGGCTGCGCAACACCGCCCGTTTCCTCATCGGCAACTTGCACGACTTCGATCCCGCCACCGACGCGGTGAGCGCCGGCGCGCTGGAGCCTCTGGACCGCTGGGTCCTCGACCGCACCCAGCGGCTGCTGGGACGCTGCCTCGAGGCCCTGGACCGGTTCGAGTTCCATACCGTCTACCATGCGCTGAACAATTACTGCAGCGTGGACCTGAGCTCCCTCTACCTGGACATCGTCAAGGACCGACTCTATTGCGAGGGGCGCCGTTCGCCCGCCCGGCGGTCCGCCCAGACCGCGATCCACCATGTCCTGCAGACCCTGGTCCATCTGATGGCGCCCATCCTCTCCTTCACCGCCGAGGAGATCTGGGAGCATGTGGGCGGCCCGGACAGCATCCTGCTTTCGCCCATGCCGGAACCGGACGAGAGCCTGTCGGCCACCCCGGCGTTTGCCGCCGACTGGGAGCGGCGCCTCGACTTGCGCGGCGAAGTGCTGAAGGCGCTGGAGGTGGCGCGCCAGTGCGGTGCCATCGGCCATTCCCTGGATGCGCGGGTGATGTTGTATCCCGACGCCTACGGCCGGGTGCCGGCCATACAGGCGCTGTTGCGCGGCGGCGCGCCGATGCCCTGGGAGGACATGTTCATCGTCTCGCAGGTGTCGGTGGCCGCGGGAGAGCCGCCGGCCGCCCTTGTCTATCCGGAGCCCGCGGCAGGGGACGGGAGCGTGGACGCCGCCGCCGGCCCGGGGACCGGTTATCGGAGCGCCTTTCTGGGCGGGGCCATCGCCGTCTACCCGGCGCAGGGCGAGAAATGCCAGCGGTGCTGGAAGTACCACGCCGCGGTGGGAGCGGATGCCGCCCATCCGCAGGTCTGTCCCCGTTGCGCGGAGGTGTTACGATCTTTACCGCAGGCCGAAAGCGCACACGCATAGTCGCCCTGCTGGCGGCCATCGTGTTGCTCGATCAGGGCACCAAGCTGCTCGTGCATCAGGCGATTCCGCTGCATCACTCGATTCCTGTGGTGGCAGGCTGGGTGGACCTGACCCACGTCCGCAACACCGGGGCCGCCTTCGGTCTGCTTGCGGGCGGCCGCCGGGCGCTGGCTTCCTACTTCCTGATCGCCTTTTCGCTGGTGGCCGTCGGTTTCCTGATCCATCTTCTTCGCCGCCTTTCGGACACGGACACCGGGCTCATCCTGTCGTTGACGTTCATTCTGGCGGGGGCTTTGGGGAACCTGGTGGACCGCCTGTTCCACGGCGAGGTGATCGATTTCGTCGACGTTTACTGGAATGCCTGGCATTGGCCGGCGTTCAACGTGGCGGACAGCTTCATCACCGTCGGCGCCGTGCTGTGCGCCTGTTGCCTCCTGCGGACCCGGGGCCGGGATCCGTTCGCTCCGCCGCCGCGGAGCGGCACCTGAGGCCCATGCTCATGGAACAGCAGGTTACGTTCGGCAACGGCAGGGGCGAGCGGCTGGCGGGGGTGCTCCATCCGCCGCGGGGAACCGCCACCGGTTTCGGCGTGATCCTGTGCCACGGCATGGAGTCGAGCAAGGAAAGTCTCAAGCTCCTGCAACTGAGCGCGTCCCTGAGCGGCGCCGGCCACGCGGTGCTGCGCTTCGATTTCACCGGCGCCGGTGAGTCCTCCGGCGACTTCGAGTCCATCACCTGTACGCGGCAGGTGGACGACCTCGCGGCCGCCCACGAACGGTTGAAGGAACGCGGGACCGCCGAGGTGGGGATCGTCGGCTCCAGCATGGGCGGCACCACGGCGCTGCTCTACGCGGCGGCCGCGGACGGCGTGGCGGCGCTGGTGACCCTGGCGGCTCCGTTCGATCCGCGGGCGCTGCTGGAACGGGACTTTCCCCCCGGCGCGGTGGCGCGTTGGCGCGCCCGGGGATTCATCGAGTTCGGCGACCGTCGCCTCAAGACGGACTTCCTCGAAGAGGCGCTCACCCTGGACGTCGCCGCGGCGGTGGCGCGGATCACCTGTCCGGTGCGGGTGATCCACGGCGGCGCCGACGCCACCGTGCCGGTGGAACAGGCCCGGGCGCTCCACGCCGCGCTTCCCGGTGAGAAGGCGTTGCACATCTTCCCGGATGCCGATCACCGCTTTACCGCACCGGACCATCGCGAAGCGGCCTTGGGCCTGGCGGAAGAGTGGCTTGGCCGGCACCTGAGGAGGGCCGCGGGGTGACCCGGCTCGGCGCCCTGTGCGTGGCGGGCCTGCTGGCCTTGGCCGGCTGCGGGAGCGAAGGCGATGCCACGGCCCGGGGAGCGGCGGAGGCTTTCCTGGACTGGCACTACGTGGAGATCGACCTGCTCCGGTCCAGGGAGTACACGGTGGGGTTGGCCCGGAGCAAGGTGGACAAGCAGATCCGGCTGACCTCCGGCCATGCCATCGACGCCGGCACCCGCAAGCCCCGGGTCTACTACAATCTGCTGGAACAGAGGGACGCCGGCCGGCGCACGGCCTTCGTCTATCGGCTCACCATTCGGCCGGACGACGCCGGCGAGTTCTCCCGCAGGCTGCTCATCCGGGTGCGCCAGGAGTCGGCGGGCTGGCGGGTGACCAACTACATGGAATACTGACGTGCCTCCTGGTATGAGAACAGGTGCGATGAATCTGAGTGAACAAGGGGCGCTGGCTCCCTACCGGGTTCTGGATCTGACCGACGAGCTCGGTTTCCTCTGCGGCAAGACGCTGGGTGATCTCGGCGCCGACGTCATCAAGGTGGAACGCCCGGGAGGGGACGCCGCCCGGCACATGGGGCCGTATCTCGACGGCGGCCGCGACCCGGAGAAGAGCCTCTACTGGTTCGCTTTCAACAACAACAAGCGCGGGATAACGCTCAATCTGGAGGCGCCGGCGGGGCGGGAGCTGCTTCAGCGCCTGGTCGCCACCGCGGACTTCGTGCTGGAGACGTTCCGGCCGGGCTACCTGGACGGGATCGGCCTCGGCCACGAGGTTATCCGGGCCGCCAACCCGAACACGGTGCTGGTGTCCATCACCCCCTTCGGCCTCACCGGCCCCTACAGCCGGTACCGGGCCACCGACATCGAGATCATGGCCATGAGCGGCTGCATGTCGCTTACCGGCGATCCGGACAAGCCGCCGCTGCGGGTGACCTTCCCCCAGTCCTATCAGTGGACCGGCTCCTATGCCGCCATGGCGGCGCTGGTGGCCCACACCCAGCGGCGGCGCACCGGCCGGGGCGAGCACGTGGACGTGTCGGCCCAGGCATGCATGCTCTGGGGCTTTTCCCACGCCCATACCTTCTGGGACCTCAACCGGTCGGTGGAGAAGCGGGCCGGCTCGTTCATGACCGGGCGCACCATTACCGGTGCCAGGATGCGGGTGTTCTGGCCCTGCAGGGACGGCTACCTGAACTTCATCATCTACGGCGGCGAGGCCGGACGCAAGACCAACCAGGCGCTGGTGGAGTGGATGGCCGAAAAGGGGGCGGCACCCGCGTTCCTGCGGGAGAAGGACTGGCGCGCCTTCAACATCGAACAGGTGACACAGGACGAGATCGACGTCATGGAGGAGCCCATCGCCGGATTCTTCGCCGGGGTGACCAAGCAGGAGTTCTTCGAGGCGGTGACCGCCCGGGGCATGCTGGGCTATCCGGTGTCCACGGCCCAGGAACTCCTCGCCGACCCGCAACTCAAGGCCCGGGATTTCTGGCAGGAGGTCGAACATCCGGAGCTGAACCGCTCCATCACCTACCCCGGAGGATTCGCCCGCTTCTCCGAATTCCCCTGCCGGATCAACCGCCGGGCGCCGCTCATCGGCGAGCACAATCGGGAAGTCTACGGGGAGATGGGACTGGACGACGGGGAACTGGCCCGGCTTGAGGCCCAGGGCCTGGTGTGACCCGATGGGGCACGGCAAGGTTCCGGAGAATCGCGGGAGTGGAAAGGGCATGAAGGCACTGGAAGGTCTGAAGGTGGTGGAGGCCGCCGCCTACGCGGCCGGGCCGGTGGTGGGCAAGCATCTGGTGGACCAGGGGGCCACGGTGGTGCACATTGAATCGCGGACGCGTCCCGACGGCTTCCGCACCCACTATCCGCCCTACAAGGACAACATCCACGGACTCAACCGCTCGGGTCTGTTCGCGCTCTGCAACAGCGAGAAGCTTGGCATCACCCTGAATCTGAAGAAGGGGCCGGAGGCCGTGGCGCTGGCCAAGCGCATCGTGAAGTGGGCGGATGTCCTGGTGGAGAACTTCAGCCCCGGCACCGTGGCGCGGTTGGGCCTGGGGTATGAAACCTTGCGGGAGGTCAACCCGCGTCTCATCATGCTGAGCAGTTCGAACCTCGGACAGACCGGACCCCACGCGCGCCATCCCGGTTTCGGTTCCCAGCTTTCCTCCCTCGCGGGCTTCACCAATCTGACCGGATACCGGGACGGTTCCCCCCAGATCCTGTACGGCCCCTACATCGACTACATCGCCGTGGGCTACGGCGTGGTGGCCGTGCTGGCGGCGCTGGAATATCGGGAGGCCACCGGCCGCGGGCAGTACATCGACCTTGCGCAGTACGAGACCGGGCTCCAATACCTCGCACCGTTGCTGCTGGACTACACCGTCAACGGCCACATCGCCATGCGCGACGGCAACCGCCATCCCGAGGCCTCGCCGCACGGTGCCTTCCCGTGCGCCGGCGACGACAACTGGTGTGTCCTCAGCGTCGCGTCGGACGACCAGTGGCAGGCGTTGTGCCAGGCCATGGAGCGCCCGGAGTGGGGTGGACGGGACGAGTACGCCACCGCCGAGCGGCGACGGAAGCGGGCAGACCAACTGGAAGCCCGCATCGGCGAGTGGACCCGCCGGTTCGAGGCTCGCGAGCTGGTGCAGAAGCTTCAGGCCGCCGGCGTCCCGTCGGGCGTGGTGAACGGAATGGACCAGGTCCATGACGACCCCCAGCTCGTGCACCGGGGCCAATGGAACCGCCTCGACCATCCGGAAATCGGTCCCATGTCCTATCAGCGGGCACCCTACATCCTGTCCGGGAGCGACGGCGGCCCGGACCGCCCGGACCCCTTGCTGGGCCAGCACAACGGTTACTTCTACCGCGAGTTGCTGGGGCTCTCGGACGAGGAGTTCGATGCCCTCGCGAAGCAGGGGGTTATCGACTAGGAGCCTGTGCCGCAGGACGCTTCGGGATGTGACCGGTGGGATAGCATGACCAGATTTTCGTCCAAAATGCCAGAAACGCGTAGCCTTGTCCCATTATTGGACATTAATCGGGCGCCAAGTGGGATTCTGGTGGATCTCTGTCCCACGAAAATTTTCTGCGGCGCAGACTCCTAGGAAACCCTCGGTGCCAGTGCCGCAGCTTGCGGATTCCGGCCCATGAAGAGACCTGAGCCGTTCGAGTTAAGCGAAGCCGCCTTCGCGGCGGTTCGCGCGCATGCAGCGGAGAGCTATCCCGAGGAGTGCTGCGGGGTGATCCTCGCCGGCGGCGAGGTCCATCGGCTCGTCAATATCCAGAACACGCTTCACGCCAACGATCCCGAGACGTTTCCCAGGGACGCCCGGACTGCCTACACCATGGACCCGAAGGAGTTGGAGAGGGTTCTCGAGGCGGCCGGGGACAGGGGTCTGGCCTTCAGGGCACTCTATCATTCCCATCCCGACCACGATGCCTA
This sequence comes from uncultured Binatia bacterium (SeqCode), assembly GCA_964291295.2. Taxonomy (GTDB): domain Bacteria; phylum Desulfobacterota; class Binatia; order UBA9968; family JAJDTQ01; genus JAJDTQ01. The sequence continues at coordinate 2,183,522 of OZ219754.1, forward strand.
TTTCTCCGCCGAGGACAGGGCCTGCGCCACGCCTTTCGGAGAACCCACCTATCCGGACACCGCGCAGATCGTGATATCGGTGGTGAGCGGCCACGTCGGCCGGGTCGCGGTCCATGTCTGGGACCCTGAGGTCGGGGACTACGTCGAGACCACACTCAAGAGAATCCCGGCCCGTTGACGCCGCCGCCGGCGGTGTTCTCCGGATGGTCGCCCCGAACCATTCAGGTTTGAAATGCCCGCACGATGTTGCTACCGTGCGGGCCAGGGAGAGCGATCGTGCGGCACGACGTGAGACTGTTCCTGCGGGCGGGAGACGAGGTCAAACACCACCGCAACCTCCAGTGGGGCGTGGGCATCGTGGAGGAGGTGATGACCTCCAGCGTCCCCGGCGGAACCTGTCTCGCCCGCATCCGCTTCCAGGATGGCCGTCTCCGCGTCTTCCACAACGATCTCGACAATCAGAGCTGCTGCTACTATTTCGGCATCCGTCACTACGACGACCCCGGCCCCGGCGGCATCCGCCGCCAACTCCTGGCCTGCTTCGATCCCGAGGACTGCTGAGGCCGTGGAACGGGGCGACCGAAGCGGCTGCCCCCGGACCGGCACGAGACGCCGCGTGGCGGCGACCCTTCAGCCTGCAAGGTGGATTCTGTAGAAATTCACGGTTCGTCGCCACGCGTCGGCCGCGGCCTCGGGGTGGTAGCGGTCGGCGTTGGTGTTGTTGTTGAAGGCATGCCTGGCGCCATGGCCGTAGCTCTTGAGATCGATGGTCTTGCCGTTCCTTGCCAGCGCCTCCTTCAAGGGCTCGATGCCGGGAATGATGTTGGGATCGTCGTCGGCGTAGTTGCCCATGAGAGGGCAGGTGATTCTGGCCACCGCCTCCAGCGGGTCCGGGTTGCGCCCGTAGTACACCACGGCCGCATGGAGCCGATTGCACCGGGTGGCGAAATTGAGGGACTGGCCGCCGCCCCAGCAGTAGCCGACCACACCCACCTTGCCGTTGGTGAAGCCTTGGCCCTTGAGATACTCGAGGGTGCTTGTCAGGTCTTCCACGCAACCTTCGGGATCCAGGCTCCGGATGGCGGCGATGGCCTCCTGCGACGTGGCGTACTGCCCGGTGCCGCCGGTGCGCTGGAGCAGGTCCGGCGCAAGGGCGGCGAAGCCCTCCTTGGCGAAGTGCCGCGCCACGTCCTTGATGTGGTCGACGAGGCCGACGTTTTCATGAATCACGATTACCGAACCCAGGTCGGTGCCGCCCCTGGGCCGCGACATGTAGCCCGTACAGCTTCCGTACCGGACCGTTCCCGATTCCAGCTCGGGGTCGTTCTCGTCGACGAGACGGGACAGGGTTTCTGCCATAGGTGGATATCTCCTTTCACATGGGGTGCAGATTCCAGGGCGGTCTCCGGACGACGAAGACGGATGTCCTGATGCTGACGGCAAGGGCCGCTGTGCACCCGTTGAGTGAGCCTTCCGATGGGTCTCCCCGAGGGGGGCCGTGTGTCGGCAAGCCCTTGTACCAGACGGCCCGACCCGGCACAAGGTGCCCGCCGGTCCAGGACACGTTGCCGTCGCTTCGCCGGACAGCAGGGATCCGTGGCCGCCTCTGCCGGGGCCGGCTGCAACGTCCTGTCCGCACGGAGCCGGGATCGATCCCGTGCGCGGACCGATGCGTACCTGCCGGTGGAGCAAGGATGGTCCCGGTGCGCGGCGCACGGTTCCGTCAGGGTTCGCGGCGTCGATCTCGCCGGACACCCTGCCGTGCGAAATTCGTGAAGGTGGACAGACCGGCGGAGTGCCGGCGCTACGCTGTCGGCGACCATCCGGGCGTCCTTGCGATATCCAGCAGGCCCTCCATATCGACGGCCGCCTCCAGGCAGTCGGCGAGTTGTTCGAGCGTGTGCTCGATCTCCGCACCATACCGGAAGCGGGCGTCGACAGGCGCACCCGCCCGGGCCAGCCAGGCGCGGCGAAAGCCGTCGCTGGAAAACAGGCCGTGCAGATAGGTACCTTCCACCAAGCCGTTGGCGCCGCGCGCGCCGTCGGGTGCCCCATCCACCCATGCGAAAGGCCGGCGGCTGTCCGGTCCGGTGCTCCGTCCCATGTGGATTTCATAGCCGCTGATGGATTCGCCCGTGAGGGCACAGGCGGCGGTGACCGGGGAGACCTGTTTTTCCGCGCTCATCACGGTCCGGACATTCAGCAGGCCGAGCCCCGCCGCCTCCCCGGGCGCGCCGTCGACGCCGTCGGGGTCGGCGATATGGGTGCCCAGCAGCTGATACCCGCCGCACACGCCGAGTACCCGTCCGTCCGCCCGCGCATGGGCGATGATGTCATGGTCCCAGCCTTGTGCACGCAGGAATGCAAGGTCGCCGAGCGCCGATTTCGTGCCGAACAGGATGATGACGTCCGTGTCTCGCGGAATGGGCCGGCCCGGTGAAACCCACTGGAAATCGACACCGCGTTCCAGCCTGAGCGGATCGGCATCGTCGAAATTGGCGATGCGGGAAAGCAGCGGCGCGGCAATTTTCAGTACGCCGCCGTGCCTTGGCTGCGGCGGTTCCAGGACGACGGCATCCTCGGCCGGCAGTCGTGTGGCGGCGGACAGCCAAGGGATGACGCCAAGGCAGGGCCAGCCCGTGCGCGCCTTGATGGCGGCAACGCCGTCCTCGAAGAGTCGGGGATCGCCCCGGAACTTGTTGATGAGGAAGCCCTGGATCATGGCCGCATCGTCCGGGGCGAGCACGGCTCTCGTCCCCACCACGCTGGCGATGACACCGCCCCTGTCGATGTCTCCGATCAGGCAGACGGGAACGCCCGCCTTGCGGGCAAAGCCCATGTTGGCGATGTCCCGGGCGCGCAGATTGATCTCTGCCGGACTGCCCGCGCCTTCGACGAGCACAAGGTCGTGTTGTGCTGCCAGACGCGCGAAACTCTCGATGACGGCTTGCATCAGCCGGTCACGGCTCGCCATGTAGTCGGCGGCTTCCATCGCTTCCAGCGCACGTCCCTGGACCACCACCTGGGCGGTCCGGTCGGTCTGGGGCTTCAGCAGCACCGGGTTCATGTCCGCGTGCGGCTCAAGGCCGGCCGCAAGCGCCTGCAATGCCTGGGCGCGGCCGATCTCGCCGCCGCCCGGGCAGGCGGCGGCGTTGTTGGACATGTTCTGCGGCTTGAACGGGGCCACGCGAAAGCCTTGGCGCTTCGCCATCCGGCACAGGACGGTGGTGAGCACGGATTTGCCGACATCCGATCCCGTGCCTTGCAGCATGAGTGCCCGTGCCGTCATGGAATTCCCAGCATGTCGACCCGTCCGTCCTCGACGCGGGCCCGCACGCCGTAGATGGATTGCAGCCGCGCCGCGGTCAAGGTCTCCGCCGGAGGGCCGTCGGCGAGGAGGCGCCCCGCTTTCATCCACATGAAGCGCGACGCATACTTCGCCGCGAACGGCACGTCGTGGAGCACCACCAGCGCGCCGCCGCCGGCTTCCACGAACGCCCGGATCAAGTCCATGATGCGGAACTGGTGGCTCGGGTCGAGCCCGGCCACGGGCTCATCGGCCACCAGCAGCGGCGCTTCGGCGGCGAAGGCGCGCGCGCAATGCACTCGGGCGAGTTCCCCGCCCGACAGCGTATCGGTTCGGCGGTGGGCGAGATGGGAGAGGTCGCAGGCGGCCACCGCCCGCTCCACGGCTTCGGCGTCCGGCTCCTTGAGGCGTCCGAGCGCCGCGCCATGACTGAAGCGGCCGAGGGCGACTACATCCCGTACCGAGCTCGGCCAGGCAAGTGGCCGTTCCTGGGGCAGATAGGCGACCGCGCGTGCGCGTCTCGCGGCACCAAGGCGCCGCGTGTCCATCCCACCGAGTGTGGCGCCACCGCTGGTGGGCTTTTCAAGACCGAGGCTCGCGCGAATGAGGCTGGTCTTGCCGGCACCATTGGGTCCGAGCAGGGCCACCAACTCACCCGGGGCGAGACGGAAGCTGGCGGCGTCCACGAGCGTCGCCGCTCCGGTCTTGACGGCAAGGTCGGTGACCACGAGCTCCGTCATGAACGGACCCCCTGCCGCCGCATCGCGATCCATACGAAGGCGGGCGCGCCCATCAGGGCCGCCACCACGCCCAGCTTGAGTTCATTGCTGGTTGGCAGGAGACGTACCCCGATATCGGCGATCACCAGGATCAGGCCGCCGAGCACGGCCGACGGGACCAGTGCCCGGCCCGGGTCGTGCCCCACCAGTGGCCGGACCACATGCGGTGCCACGATGCCGACAAAACCGATGGCGCCGGCAAGTGCCACGGAGGCGCCCGTGGCGAGCCCGGCGCCGAGCACGGTCACGATGCGTTGGCGGTGCAGATTCAGACCGACGCCACAGGCCGCTTCCTCGCCAAGCGTCAGCGCGGAAAGGCCGCGCCCGGTGGCGAGCAGGGCCGCGGCGCCCGCGATCAGGAAGGGCAGCGCCAGTGCGATGTCGTCGAAACTGCGATTGGCGACGGACCCCAGCATCCAGTTGATCATGTCCGCCAGAGAGAACGGATGCGGCGCAAGGTTCAGCAGCAGGGTCATGGCCGCACCGGCAAAGCTGGAGAGGCCCACGCCGATCAGGATCAAGGTCACGACCGAGCGGGTGCGGACGGCGGTCAGCGCCAGCAGCCCGGTCACCGCCATCGCCCCGAGAATCGCCGCGACGGGGAGGATCCAGGGGCTCAGCGCCACCAGGCCGTAGTAGATCGCGAAGGTCGCCGCCAGTGAAGCGGATGCCGAAACGCCCAGTACGCCGGGTTCGGCCAGCGGGTTCCGGAGCAGGCCCTGCAGCGCCGCGCCGCTGACTCCAAGCGCCGCGCCCACGAGGAAGGCCGCCAGTGCGCGGGGCAGGCGGATCGCCCAGACCACCAGCCGGTCGCCGGCATCCGCACCGCCGAAAAAGGCCGCCAGGACGCGCTCCGGCGCCAGCGGCGTCGATCCGAGCAGGCAGGCGGCGGCAAGGGCCGCGACGCTGGCGGTCACGAGGCACGGCAGCAGCCAGCGCGCCGCGCTCATCGCCCCGGACCCTGGGCCAGCGCCTCGATGGCGTCCAGGATGAACCAGCCGCCGCACGCCGTCCACGCACCCCGCAAGGGCACGACACCCGGGCCGGTCCGTTGTGCCCGGGCGACGGGATGCCTTGAAGCACTCCAGGAACGAGGCGGATTCGCAAGGGTTTCAAAAAAAGCGGCGGCGACGAGGTCCGGCCGTGCATAGGCCAGTCGCTCAAGGGGCAGGGAGCGCCAGCCGGGCTCTTTCTGGAAGTTTTCGAGTCCGGCGGCGTGCAGCATTTCGTGGATCAGCGAACCGGGCCCGGTGGTCACGCCCCCCGGCGTCATGTAGAGCGCCGTCTCATCACCGGCGCGCACCTTGACGGCGGCAAGGCGTGTACGGAACTCCTTGACCAGCGCCTTGCCGCGTGCCCGCTGGCCCAGTCCATCGGCCACCTGATGGATCAGTCCCGGGATGGAACCGCCGCTCTCGCCATCGATGGTCAAGACCGGGCCGAGCTGCAGCACCGGCACGCCCGCGCGCTCGAAGAAGGCGGCCACGTTCGGACCGCCGCCATAAGAGCGGACGACCAGGTCCGGCTTGAGGATGAGGATGTCTTCCGCGACCGGGCGCACCGCCGGCATGCCGCCGGCGGCACCGCGCATGTGGGAGAACGCCTTTGTCCCGTCGGGGGAGATGGCAAGAATCTGCTCCGGGTCGGCCAGCTTGAGAACGTACTGGTCGGCGCAGTAGTCGAGGCTGACGATCCGCCCGGGGCGCTGGCTGGTGGTGGGCGTGGCGGGTTCGGGGACGCTCCCCGCCAGACCGATCAGACCGAGAAGGACCGCCAGCGTCTCCATGGCCGGTTCCCTCCGTTGCGCGCGTGGGCGAAGACCAGGCCGGGGCCGTGCCCCCTCGCCCCGGAGGCCTTGTTCCTCTGTTCGATCCCGGGTTTTCGCATCGCGGCTCCGGACCCCTCCGCGTCGTACGCTCCGAGGGTACGCGGACACGCCGGACGCAGCCCTTGCGCCGTTTGCCGGCGTGGACTGGACAGGGTCACGCTACGCCGTCGCCAGCCGGAACCTTCGCCGCCGCGTCTGCAGGAGATAAAGCCCTGCGAACAGGATCCAGGCGCCGAACTGTACGGTCATGCGCAGGGAGTCGGTGTTGCCCGCCAGCAGGTCGGGGCGGAAGGCGGCGATGCAGATCACCGCCAGGAGAGCGCGTTCGGGCCAGCCGCAGCGGTCGGCAAAGAAGCCCTGCATGGCCGCGGCAAAGGCCATCATGGCCACCAGACCGTTCAGGATGACCCAGACGATGCGGAACATGTCGTCGAGCCAGATGATCGAGCCGTCGGGTCCCACTCCGGCGATCAGCAGGATCTCCAGATTGAAGATGAACACGAACGGCAGGATGGCGGTGCGCAGGTCGTAGGTAAAGCCCTGGATGCCGGTCTTGATGGGTTCGGAGCCGGCGATGGCTGAGGCCGCGAAGGCCGCCAGACCCACCGGCGGCGTGTCGTCGGCGAGTATGCCGAAGTAGAATACGAACAGATGGGCCGCCAGCACCGGAATGACCAGGCCCGCCTGCCCGCCCAGGCCGACGATCACCGGCGCGGTCAGGGTGGCCATGACGATGTAGTTGGCGGTGGTGGGCAGGCCCATGCCCAGGATCAGGCTGGTGAGGGCGGTCAGGATCAGCATGAGGGCGACGTTGCCCAGGGAGATGATTTCGATGGCCTCGATGAAGCGGCTGCTGAGACCGGTCAGGGTCACCGTGCCCACGATGATGCCGGCGGCCGCGGTGGCCACCGCGATGGGAGCCATGTTGCGGGCCCCGGACACGCAGCCCTGAAGGATCTCGCGAATACTGAGCACCAGACCCTGGAACAGGGCCTCGCCGAGGGAGCCGGCGGCCGGGTTGCCGGGCGACGGCCGAAGGACGGCGGCGCCACTCTGCACCACCCGCTGAATGACCATGATGGCCAGCGTCAGCAGGATCGCGTTGAATGCCGCCGAGACCGCGGAGAATCGGAGAATCACCAGCGTGTAGATCAGCGCCAGTATGGGGATCAGGAAGTGGACGCCGCGGAGGAACGTGGGCCAGAACTTCGGCAACTCCTCTTCCGGCAGCGCGATCAGGTCCAGCTTGAGCGCCTCCAGGTGAACCACGTACAGCAACGCGATGTAGGACAGGATCGCCGGGATGGCGGCGGCGGTGACGATGTCGATGTAGGGCAACCCGAGAAACTCGGCCATGATGAACGCCGCGGCTCCCATGACCGGCGGCAGGAGTTGTCCGTTGGTGCTTGCGCCCACCTCCACGGCTCCGGCCTTGTAGGCCGGCAGTCCCACCCGTTTCATGAGCGGTATGGTGAACGTCCCGGTGGTGGCGACATTGGCGATGGACGATCCCGACACCATGCCGGTCAGGCCCGAGGCCAGCACCGCGGCCTTGGCCGGTCCGCCGCGGAAGCGGCCCAGCATGGCGAAAGCCACCTGTACGAAGTACTCCGCGGCGCCCGCCCGGTCCAGCAGCGCGCCGAACAGCACGAACAGGAACACGAAGTCGGTGGATACCCCCAGCGGCACGCCCCAGATGCCGCTGTCCGAGAGATACATGTGGTCCACCACGAAATCGAGGGGGATACCCGGGTGCGCAAGGAACCTGGGCAGGTACGGGCCGATGAAGCAGTAAAGCAGGAAGAGAACGGCCAGGGCCGGCAGCGCCAGCCCCAGGGACCGCCGCGCCGACTCCAGCAGCAGCAGGATGAACGCCGTGCCGATGTAGACGTCCCGCGGCAGCGGCAGACCGGAGCGTTCGATGATCCCCACGTAATCCCAGGCCAGATAGGCGGTGCCGCAACCGGCCAGGGCCGCGATCCCGAAGTCGTACCAGGGTATCTTGACCGGATCCCGCTTGCGCCTTCCCGGAAACAACTGCCGCATCAGCGCATGAAACCGCTCCAGCGTCGCCGCCCGCCGGATGGCCGGGAAGGAAAGATAGACCAGCAGCACCGCGAAGGTCAGATGAATGCTGCGGGCGATGATGGAATTGATGGGGTGGTAGGCGATGTTGAGCTGGAAGAGGGACCAGCAGAGCGCCAGGAGCCAGAGGAAGCCTCCCACCGGGCCGCCGGGAGAGCGGGTCTTCCCTTCGCCCTCTCCCAGTTCGGCCAACGCTTCGAGGTCGACGGCCTCCCTCGAAGTCTGGCCCGGAGTCTCGCCGCGTTCCGGGGAATTCACGGAGCTTCCTGGCTGCTGCCCGGTTTCATTCCAGTTTCTTCCGTCCGGAGGGTCGGCCCGGGGCCGGCGTCGCTCTGCCGGCCCCGGGCCGATGGTCGGTTCCCCCGGGGGGAACGATGGTTACAGCCAACCCTTCTCCTTGTAGTACTTGACCGCGCCCGGATGCATCGGAGCCGAAAGCCCCTTCAACATGTCCTTCGGAGTCAGGATCTTGAACGCCGGGTGCAGACCGCGCAGCGTGTCGAGATTCTCGAACACGGCCTTGACCACCTGATAAACCTGGTCGGCCGGTTCCTTGTCGCCGGTGACGAAGGTCGCCTTCACCGCGTAGGTCGGGACGTCCTTGTCCACGCCCTTGTAGATGCCGCCGGGGATGGCGGTCATGACGTAGTAGGAGTTGTCCTTGACGAGCTTCTGGATCGGTGCCGTGTTCAACGGAACCATCCGGATGGCGGTGCTGTTGGCGATCTCCAGGCCGCCGCCCCAGGGGTTGCCGACGGTGTAGAAGAAAGCGTCGATCTTCTTGTCCACCAGCGCCCGGCTGGCCTCCTGCTGCTGCAACCCTTCAGCCTTGATGTCCTTGTCCTTGTCGATGCCCGAGAGTCGCAGCACGTCCAGCGCATTGCCCCGCTGACCCGATCCGGGGTTGCCGATGTTCACGCGCCTGCCCTTGAGGTCCGCGATGGACTTGATGCCCGTGTCCGCGCGGGTGACGAGCATGACCGTCTCGGGATGGGCGCTGAAGACCGTGCGAAGATTCGTCTGGGGTTTGCCTTTCCAGTCGGCGGTGCCGTTGGTCGCCTGCCAGACACGGTCGGACTGGGCCACGCCGTAGTTCAGCAGCCCCCGCTTGATGGCGTTGATGTTGAAGACCGATCCGAGAGCCGCGCGGCCGATGCAGTTGTATCCCTGGCTGCGGAGCTTGTCGTTGACAATCTTGCAGACGTTCAGAGCCACCTGGTAGTAGACGCCGGTCGTGGAGCCGCCCCCGACGACCAGAAAGGTCTGTGCGGCGGCGTCCCTTGCCGTCATGGCGACGCCACCGCACAGCGCCACGGCCAATGACAGTACGAGCAGATACCGATGCCTCATGGGATCCTCCTTTGGTTAAGGTCGCTGGACCGTTCTTTGTGGACTCGACAGCCGTGTGAATGCCACAACGAATGCGGCAATGCAACCACCAAGGCCGATGTGAATCGGCTCGGCGGGGTCACTGCCGATATCGCCGCAGGCGAGGTCGAGGAACGCCAGGCGGGGTTCACGCAAGGCCCGCGGTGGTGTTCACACACTCGACGCCGGAGAAGCCCCGGTGTGCAAGGTCGTCACCTGTCCAGGTCCGCTACTCGGCCTGTTCCTCCGCCTCGGCCTTCTGCGGTTCCGGGTGGATATTTGCGGCGTCCTGATATAGGAATCCGGAAGGCCCGAGGGGCCGGGTGGCCGGTTTGGCGATGCCGGGTCATCCTTGAGGTCATCTCCGGTTCGTCTCCGGTTCATCTTTGCGGATGTCGTGCGGCAGCGGCGTCCAGGAATAACACCGCCATGAACGTTCGGCGGAAAGGAAGCGTCATCTCGAACGGATCCCGCAAAAGTCCTCCCCTGGTCGGGGTCACCACCTACGGCCGCGGTCCTCACAACCGGTTCACGCTTCCCGCCCAGTACGTGGACGCCGTGCGCCGTGCCGGAGGCATTCCCCTGCTGCTGCCCCCGGGGGAAGACCACGTGGATGCCATCCTGCCGCTGCTGGGGGCCGTGGTGTTCACGGGCGGCGGTGACATCGATCCCGGCCTCTACGGCGGCGGTCACCACGACGCCGTCTACCTGGTGGAGCCGGAACGGGACCGCACGGAGATGGCCTGGGCCGAGCGCGTGTTCGATCTGGAGGTCCCTGCGCTGGCCATCTGCCGCGGGGCGCAGCTTCTGAACGTTTCCAGGGGCGGGACCCTCATCGAGCATCTGCCGGACGTCGTGGGAGAGACGGTGGTCCATCGCGCGCCGCCCCGGGAGCCCGTCGCCCACCCGGTGTGCGTGCTGCCGGGAACCCGGCTGGCGGGCGTGCTGGGCGCCACCGACTTCTCGTGCCTGTCCTGGCACCATCAGGGCGTCCGCCGGGTCGCGCCCGGTTTCGAGGTCGCCGCCCGTGCTCCGGACGGCACCGTCGAGGCCCTGGAGATGCCGGCCCATCCGTGGCTTTTCGCGGTGCAGTGGCACCCGGAGTTGACGGCGGCGGCGGACCCCATACAACAGCGTCTGTTCGATGCGCTCGTGGAGGCGGCGGGCCCGCGGTGAGGCGGCGACGCGGTGAGGCGGCGATAATGCACGCTCGCGCTCCTGTCCGATTCAATGCGCCGCGCCCGGGGCGGTCACGCCCGGAACCGGCCCGGAGCGCGCAAGGGAAGGGGTGAGAAGGAATATGCCGCCGAAGACGCTGGAAGACCTTCTGGCGCACCGGATCCTGCTGTTCGATGGCGCCATGGGCACGCGCATCCAGGCTCTCGGTCTCGGCGAGGCGGACTTTCGCGGCTCCCGTTTCGCCGCGCACCCGAAGCCGCTGAAGGGGTGCAATGACGTCCTGTGCCTGACGCAACCCGGGGCCATCGAGGCGATCCACGAGGAATATCTGGAGGCCGGGGCCGACATCGTCGAGACCAACACCTTCAACGCCAACGCCATATCGCTGCTGGACTACGGTCTCGAGGACCTCGCCTACGATATCAACCGGGCTGCCGGCGCGGCGGCGCGGAAGGCGGTGGACCGGTTCAACGCGGCGCACGGCGCTTCCCGGCTGGTGGCAGGCTCCCTGGGGCCCACCAACCGCACGGCGTCCATGTCCCCCGAAGTCCACGACCCGGGGTTCCGGGCCGTGGACTTCGATCAACTGGTGGCGGCGTACGACCACCAGGCCCGGGGCTTGGTGGATGGCGGCGTCGATCTGCTGTTGCCGGAAACCACCTTCGACACCCTGAACCTGAAGGCCTGCCTGCTCGCCATCGCGCAACTTCTGGAGGAGCGGGGCGCGCGGCTGCCGGTGCTCGCCTCGGTGACCATCACGGACCAGAGCGGCCGCACGCTTTCGGGCCAGACCCTGGAGGCGTTTCTCACTTCCATCGGTCACGCCGACCTGGCGGGTGTGGGCATCAACTGCGCCTTCGGTCCGCACCAGATGACTCCCTTCGTGGAGGAGTTGTCACGGCTTTCGGAGTTGCCGGTCTTCGCCTATCCCAACGCCGGCCTGCCCAACGAGTTCGGCGGGTACGACATGGGGCCGGACGAGTTGGCGGAGGCGCTGGAGGAGTGGGCTCGAGAGGGCTGGCTGAACCTGGTGGGCGGCTGCTGCGGCACCACCCCGGAGCATATCGCGGCGCTCGGGGCGCGGGTGAAGGGGCTTCGGCCGAGGCGCACTCCCGAAGCCGACCGCTTCACGCATCTGAGCGGGCTGGAGCGGCTGGTGATCCGCCCCGACACGAACTTCATCATGGTGGGCGAACGCACCAACGTGGCCGGCTCCCGGAGGTTCGCCAGGCTGATCCGTGAAGGCGCGTACGAGGAGGCGGTGGCCATCGCCCGGGAGCAGGTGCAGGGCGGTGCCAACATCCTCGACATCAACATGGACGAAGGCATGCTCGATTCGGCCGCGGCCATGTCGGTGTTCCTCAACCACGTGGCGGCGGAACCCGAGGTGGTCCGGGTGCCGCTGATGCTGGACAGCTCCGACTTCTCGGTGATCGAGGCCGGGCTCAAGTGCGTACAGGGCAAGGCCGTGGTCAACTCCATCTCGCTCAAGGAGGGCGAGGAGGCGTTCCGCAAGTGCGCCCGCGTGGTGAAACGCTACGGCGCCGCGGTCATCGTCATGGCTTTCGACGAGGAGAAGCAGGCCACGACGGTGGAAGAGCGGGTGGCGGTATGCCGGCGGGCTCACCGGATCCTGACCGAAGAGGTGGGCTTCGACGAGGCGGACATCATTTTCGACACCAACATCCTCACCGTGGCCACGGGCATCGAGGAGCACGCGGAGTACGCCATCAACTTCATCGAGGCCGCCCGGCGCCTCAAGGCGCTCTTTCCCCGCTGCCACCTCTCGGGCGGGGTCAGCAACATCTCGTTCTCCTTCCGCGGCAACGACCGCATTCGCGAGGCCATGCACGCGGTGTTCCTCTACCACGCGATCCAGGCGGGCATGGACATGGGCATCGTCAACGCCGGTCAACTGGCGGTGTACCAGGAGATACCGGACGACTTGCGCGACCGGGTGGAGGACGTGCTGTTCAACCGCCGCCCCGACGCCACCGAACGGCTGGTGGCCTTGGCCGGGCAGGTGGGGGAGGCCGGCGCCGCCGCGGTGGAGGCGCAGGCCTGGCGGGACGGACCGGTGGAGAGCCGGCTCTCGCACGCGCTGGTGAAGGGTATCGCCGACTACATCGACGAGGATGTCGACGAGGCCCTGGAGCGTTACGACCGCCCCCTTCACATCATCGAGGGACCGCTCATGGATGGCATGGGCGTTGTCGGGAACCTGTTCGGAGCCGGCAAGATGTTCCTGCCCCAGGTGGTCAGGAGCGCCCGGGTGATGAAGAAGGCGGTGGCCCGCCTGACACCCCTCATGGAGGCCGAGAGCGCGGAGCGGGGCGACGGCATGAAGCGCGCCCGGCTCGTGTTCGCCACCGTCAAGGGCGACGTCCATGACATCGGCAAGAACATCGTGGGCGTGGTGCTGCGCTGCAACAACTACGACGTCGTCGATCTCGGCGTCATGGTGCCGGCGGACCGGATCATCGACACGGCCGTCACCGAGAAAGCCGACGCCGTGGGGTTGAGCGGTCTCATCACCCCGTCTCTGGACGAGATGGTGCATGTCGCCGGCGAGATGGAACGGCGCGGTCTCAGGCTGCCGCTGCTCATCGGCGGCGCCACCACCAGCAAGCGCCACACCGCGGTGAAGATCGCTCCGGCCTACGGCGGGGAAACCGTCCATGTGCTGGATGCGTCACAGGCAGTGCCGGTGGTGCAGAGCCTCATGGACCCGGTGGCCCGGGCCGAACTGGCGGCTGCCAACAGGAGCGGACAGCAACGCATGCGGCAGGAGTACGAGAGCCGGGTCGGCACGCGGCTCCTGAGCTATGCCGAGGCGCGGAAGCGGCGCTGCCGCATCGACTGGCAGACCTGCGACATGGATGTTCCCGACTTCACCGGCCGCCGGGTACTGCGGGACTATCCACTGGCCGAACTGGTCCCCTGCATCGACTGGTCGCCCTTCTTCCACACCTGGGAGATCCCCGGACGTTATCCGGACCTGCTGGACGACCCGGTGCGCGGCCCCGCGGCCCGGGAGCTTTTCGCCAACGCCCGTGAGCTGCTGGACCGGATCGTGGCACAGGGACTGCTGGTGGCCCATGGCGTCTACGGCTTCCATCCGGCCAACAGCGAAGGCGACGACATCGTGCTCTTTGCCGACGATACCCGCACGGTGGAACTCACCCGGTTCCACACCCTGCGCCAGCAGAAGGAAGCGCGCCAGGGCAAACCGCAATATGCCCTGGCCGACTTCGTGGCGCCGCGGGATTCAGGCCGGGAGGATTTTCTGGGAGCGTTCGCGGTGACCGCCGGACACGGCTCGGACGACCTCGCCCGGCGGTTCGAGTCCGAGCACGACGAGTACAACGCCATCATGGCCAAGGCCCTGGCCGACCGTCTGGCCGAGGCGTTCGCGGAGCACCTCCATGCCCGCGCCCGGCGCGACTGGGGCTACGGCAGAGGCGAGGAGCTGAGCAACCAGGATCTGATCCGGGAGCGGTACCGCGGCATCCGGCCGGCGCCGGGCTACCCCGCCATCCCGGACCACACCGAGAAGCCGGCGCTGTTCGAGTTGCTTGACGCACGCCGAGCCACCGGCATCGAATTGACGGAGAATTTCGCCATGTGGCCGGCGGCTTCGATCTGCGGCCTCTACCTTGCCAATGCGGCGGCGCGCTACTTCGCGGTGAGCGCCTTGGGCCGGGACCAGGTGGGGGCCTACGCGGAACGAAAGGGCATGACGGTGGCGGAGGTGGAGCGGTGGCTGGGGCCGGTGCTGGGCTACGATCCCGCCGGAAGTTGACCGTGCCGCCGGCGGACCGCGCCACCGGCGCTTACCGGAATCCCGTGGGTGGGGAAGCGGAGGCGGTAAACCGGCTCGTTCCGGTCAACTCTTCAGGAAACCCGTCACCAGCGCGGCCGTGGCCTCCGGCTGCTCCGCCTGGGGGCTGTGGCCGGCACCCTTCACGAGTTTCACGCCGCCGGCATTCGGGATGCCGGCGGCGTAGGCTTCGCCGTGGGCCAGGGGCACCATGTGGTCGGCCTCGCCCCACACCACGCGCGTCGGTGCCGCGATGCGGTGCAGCCGGCTCCGCAGCGAGCGGTTGTAGAAGTAGGGCGGATTGAAGCCGAAGCGGTTGGTGAAGCGCAGCATCTGGTAGCGCCGCAGTTCGTCCTCGATGTTCTCGGCCCGGCCGTCGGGAAACAGCGCGTGTCCCGCGGGCGTCCGGTGGTTCTCGAACAGCATGGTGCGCAATTCGGAGTAGTCGGTGCCGCGCACCGGGTGGGACATCATGAAGATGTCGCCGGTGGGCGCTCCGGGCACGAACAGGCCGGATGCGTCGATGAGCACCAGCCGCCGGACCTTCTCGGGATGGCGCACCGCGAGTTCGGCCGCCACCCAGCCGCCGACGCAGGTGCCCACCAGGTCGAACCGCTGGAGCCCCAGTGCGTCGATGACCTCCAGGTAGTGGAACACCAGATCCTCGGCCGACTCCAGGTACTCGATCTCGTCGGACGCGGCACACCCCGGGTGGGCCGGGGCGGTCAGACGGCAGGATTCAAGAAGCTTCCGGTGGAACCGCATCCAGCCTTCCGCGACCGCGTGAATGTCGGCGAAGCCGTGCAGGTAGAGGGTCGGCTGGCCGGAGCCGTCCTCCAGCACCCAGGTCTTCCGCCCGCGGATGTCGAGGGTGCGGCCGCTCATGTGCCCGCTCCGGCTGCGAGGGTTTCTTCCATCCCCGGATAGGCCTTGGCGAAGACTCTCGCGGAGTCCTCCCGCAGGGCCGGGGCCACCCGGGTGGCGAACAGGCGCTGGCTCTCGCGAGCCAGCTCTCCGGGCATGTTGCCGAGATGAAACTGGATCAGCAGGTTGCCGGCCTGCGACTTCTCGATGATGTCCAGAATCTTCCGGTGCACGGTTTCCGGACTGCCCACCACGATGGACTGGGCCTTGTCCAGTTCGTCCCAGTCGGCGGCGTCACCGAGCATGGAACGCTCCGGGTCGGAATGCTTCAGGAACTCCTTCCAGGCGGGGGCGGGAATGTAGGGAACGCCGGCGCCGAAGGTGAGCTGGCGACCTTCCTTGCGGAGGTGTCCCTTGAGACAGTTGCGCAGGAAGTACCAGACGCCCTCTTCGCATTCCTCCCGGGCCTGGGCGTCGGTCTCGCTCACGTAGGCCGACATCAGGATGCCCATGCGGTACGGATGGTAGCGGTCGCCGTGCTCTTCCAGCACCCTGGAGAACTGCTCGCGGGCCTTCCAGGTTTCGCCGCCATGGCTCCGGGACGAAAGGAAGTAGCCGTAGCCGCGCCGGGCCACCTCCGTCAGCGTGGAGGCGCTCCGGGAGCCCGGCACCCATATGGGAGGATGAGGCTTCTGAGTCGGCCTGGGCCAGGGATTCACGTAACGCAACGGATAGTAGCGGCCCTCGTGGTTGAAGGGACCGTCTTCGGTCCAGGCGCGCACCACCAGGTCCACGGCCTCCCAGAAGCGTTCCCGGGACGTCACCGACGGGATGTTGTAGTTGTAATTCTCCGGTCCGCCGCCGGGCGCGAAACCGGCGATGATGCGTCCGTTGCTCATGTTGTCGAGCATGGCGTACTCTTCGGCCACCCGGAGCGGATTGATGTGAAGCGGCAACAGGTTGCCCAGCACGACGATCCTGGCCTTGCTGGAGCGCTGCGTGAGCGCCGCCGCGACGAGGTTGGGCGAGGGCATCAGGCCATAGATGTTCTGGTGATGCTCGTTCAGCACCAGGCCGTCGAACCCCAGTTCGTCGGCGCAGGCAAGCTGGTCGATGTACTCCTGGAACAGGCCGCGGGACTTGTCCGAATCCCACAGACGGTTCGGAACCGTGACCCAGCCCGTGTCGTACTTCTCGTCGAAGTCCCGGGGCAGATGGGGATAAGCCATGAAATGCCAGCAGAAGAGCTGTACCGGGTGCATGTTTCCTCCGGGCGTGGGGCGGTGGCGACGGACCGCCTCCCTCAGGTGAAGCTTCGGAAGCGGGCCTTCCTCCACAGCCGGACCCGTGTCCATCCCATCAGCCAGCCGATGAACAGAACCCCCGCGCCGGTCACGAACCACCACAGCCGCATGTCCCGCTGGATGGTGTTGCTTTCCTGCTGGAGTTGCCGGAGGCGTTGCCGGTCGCTCAGGTGGTCCTCGGTGAGCTTGTCGTGGGTGGCCATGAGGCGCTGGTTCTCGCCGCGAAGCTGCTCGAGCTCCGTCGCCTGGGTTTCGACCTTGGCGTTCAGTTCTTCCACCTGCCGCTGGAGCGGCGGCTCCCGGGTCAGGAAGCTCCTCAGCACGTAGCCCTGCCGCCCGTCCGGCAGCGACACCTGGTCGTAGTCGCCTTCCTGTCCCAGGGTCTGCATCGGGTTCCCGGTCTTCAGCACCGCGATGATCCGGTGCCTCACGGTCGGCCCCGTGCGCACCATGACCTCGCGGTAGCCGCTGACGTAGACCGTCTCCGGGTGGGCGAGGCCGGCGGACAGGAACATTCCCAGGCTCATGAGCCAGCCTGCGCGGGCCAGGCCGCGGATGCGCCCGGGTTCACGGTGGTCACCATTCACCGGCATGGGATTCACGAGCATGGGCATGGAGGCGCGGGGCGACGCGGTGATACCCGCGGCTACGCGCCGGGTTCCGGCCGGGCCGCCGGGGGAGTGTCTTCCAGGCAACCCATCTGTGACAACACGGTGCACGACATCAGGCTGCCGCGTTCACCCAATTGACTCGAAACCGAAAAGTGGTGGGTTCCGGGGACTTCCAGATAGCGGCAGTCGACGCCCCGCTCCCGGCAGAGGGCGAAGAAGTCCCTGGACATGCCGATCCACCCGCGGGTTTCCGCTCCGCCCACCGCCACCACCAGCGGCGTCCGGTCCCGGGGCGGGTGGCGCATGGCACTGATCTCCCGGGCGGTATCGGGCGTCAGGCGGATATCCTCGTTGGTCGAGATGTGGAAGACCGGGTCCGCATCGTAAACGCCGGTGATCGCCACCGCGCCCTTGAGGATGTCTTCGGGCAGGCCGTCCTCCTCCCAGGGGTGGCTCAGGGCCCGGGCCGTCAGATGTCCGCCGGCGGAGGACCCCGACAGGTAGAGTCGTTGCGGATTGCCGCCGTACTCCGCGATGTGGCGATAGACCCAAGCGATGCCCTGCCGGGTCTCGCGCATGATGTCGGGCACGGTGACCTGCGGGCAGAGGTCGTATTCCAGCAGCACCAGGGTGGCCCCCGCCTCGACGAACGGTTCGGCAAGGAAGCTGCAGGCGTCCTTGCTGCCGCCGCGCCAGTAGCCGCCGTGGATGTAAATCTGCACCGGGGCCCCGGACTGCCGGGCCGGGAAGATGTCCAGTCGCATCCCGGGTCCGTCGCCGTAGCGCACGTCTCGAAAGTGCCGGAGTTTCGCCCGGGTGGTCTCGCTGGCCTGCTCCCGTTCCACCGCCAGTTGCGCATGGTCGGTGACGGTGACCCGTGGATTGAACTGGTACTCCATTTCCTCCCGTCTGAAGTCCTTGTAGACCGTTTCCGCCATGGGAACTCCCCCGTCGATGCTCCTCGACCGCGCCCGCGCTGCCGGGATCCCGAGTACGCGTGACCAGTCCTGCATAGCAGATTCGTTGGCGTGGCGCGAGGTTTTCCGTCCGGCGCGGTGCGGGATCGCGTGTGGTTCCGGAGGTTCTGCCGGTGGTGGCGTTCCGGCGGCACTCCTCCGTCAACCGTCGGCTTCACGGATCGACAGGACCGTTGCACCGCGCGAGCGGGCAGGGTGGCTTGCCAACCGGCGGAGCATGCCGTAAGCAGACGCCATGAGCGTCACGAGTTGCGCGGAGCGGCGCGGAGTGTTCTCGGAGCGGATGGGGGAGGGCGTGGCGATTATCGCGGCCGCCCCCCAGGCCACCCGATCGAACGATGTGGAATACCGGTACCGGCAGGACAGCGACCTCCTGTATCTGACCGGATTCCCGGAACCCGACTGCCTGTGCGTGTTGTCGCCGCGGCACGAGCGGGAGCGTTTCATCCTGTTCGTGCAGCCCCGGGACCCGGCCAAGGAGACCTGGACCGGAAAGCGGTATGGCGTCGACGGCGCCCGCGGCGTGTTCGGCGCGGATGGCGCCTATACCATCGAACGGGTTCGGGAGATCCTGCCGGCACACCTGGCGCAGACCGATACGGTCTACTTTGCACCGGGCCGGGACGAGCGCATGAATGCGCTGATCCGGGAGCTGATCGACGGCAGCAGGCTGGCGCGGGCACGTACCGGGCGGGGGGTGGTGTCGGTGGTGGACCCGGCGTCGATCCTGCACGAGATGCGGCTCCGCAAGTCGGCGGAGGAACTGGCCCTCATGCGCAAGGCCGCGGCCGCCTCCGCCCGCGCCCATGTGGCGGCCATGAAAGCGGTTCGGGACGGAACCTTCGAGTACGAGCTGGAGGCGCTGGTGGATTATCACTTCCGCTCGGCGGGCGGTTCGGGCGCGGCCTATCCGTCCATCGTGGCCTCCGGCGCCAACGCGACCATCCTCCACTACACCCGGAACGACCGCCGCATGCGTGACGGGGAACTCGTGCTCATCGACGCCGGTGCGGAATTCGACGGCTACTGTTCGGACGTCACGCGTACTTTTCCGGTGGGCGCGGCCTATTCCCCGCCTCAGCGGCGGGTCTACGAGATCGTCCTGCGGGCACAGAAGGAAGGCATCGCCGCGGTTCGGCCCGGGGCGTCCATGGAGGACATCCACCGCAGGGCCACCGAGGTGCTGGTGGAGGGCCTGCTGCGCATCGGGTTGCTGTCGGGAGATGCCGGAAGTCTCATCGAGAAGGGCGAGCATGCCCGCTTCTACATGCACCGGACCGGACACTGGCTGGGCCTGGACGTGCACGATGTGGGCCGGTACCGGGTGGACGGCGCCTCACGGCCGCTGGAGCCGGGAATGGTCCTGACCGTCGAGCCGGGTCTCTATATCGGCGAAGACCTGGAGGACGTGAGCGGCGGCTACCGCGGCATCGGCGTCCGCATCGAGGACGACGTGCTGGTCACCGAGGGGGGACACGAGGTGCTGTCAGGCGCCATCCCCAAGGACGTCGAGGCCATCGAGGCCATCCGGCGCGAGGCGCTGGCCACCCGGCGCTCCTGCTGATGCGGGCGGAGGCCGCCGGCGCGCCGTCGACCTCCACCCCTTGACCTCCAACCCCTCCCGCTCACTCGCAGCCGAGGCAGCGGATGGTCTCGAAGAGAACCTTCTCGTCGCCGGCGGTGCGTGCGTGGTCCAGCACGACTCGAAGGGCCTTTGACGGATCGGGAAGCTGATACTTTCCGGCCATGGCTTCCAGCCAGTCCAGTTGTCCCTGCTCGATCTCCAGGCTCGCGTTGATCCTGTTCTTCATTTGAAACCCCTTTCGGTTCCTTTCCGGACGGTCGCCTTCACGGACGCCCCGCCCACCTGTCCAGCTCTTCCAGCAAGGTCATGCCCGGCTCGTCACGCCAGTCGCGGCAGAGACCGGCCAGGGAGTGCTTGAGCGCGGGCAGCGGATCGGCCGCCGGAGTCAGGAACGCCGTTTCGGCGCGAAGCCAGTCCAGAAGCGGATCCAGGCCGGCGAACCTTCCGCCCCGCAAGGCATCATGAAGGCGCGGTACCGTCTCTCCGGCAAAACGTTGCTTGTGGTCCAGGTCGATGATGTCCGGGAGCCGCAGTGCGGCGTCGTCGAGCGAGACGCCGATATGCGACAGCAACTCGTTGTAGATTGCCCGCGCCACCCGGTTCGCCTTGCTTCGCACCTCTTCAAGCAGGTCCGTTCCGGCGGCGTCAAGGGGTTCGTCGTCCGGCAGCAGTTGACAGTACAGCTTCAGCTTGGGCTCCGTGCCCGACGGCCGGACGGTGATGACGAAATGGTCGGTACGGGCCTGCAGCAGGTTCCGCGGCAACCGATCGGTGTCACTGGCGAAAGCGCCGAAGCGTCCCGGGTCCCAGTAGTCGACGAAACTCCGAACCGCATGTCCCGCGAGCTCCCGGGGGGGCGCTTCCCTGAGGGCGGCCATGATGCGCTCCTTCCGGCGCGCCCCTTCCGCTCCCGCCAGGGTGATGCCGCGGTTGACGTTGTCGTAGCACCCCAGTTCCCGGAGCATGCCGGCGTAGTAGTCCAGCAGGGTCCGGTCCTCGTCCAGCAGGCGCTGGTAGAGTCCCGCCAGCACCATGCACGCGGGGGTGGCGTCCTTGTCCCGGATCCCCGGGGCCATGACCACGCCGTGGCTCTCCTCGGCCGCGATCACGAGGTCCTCGGGCGCGCAGGCGACGTCCCGGTAGCGGCCGGACCGCTCCAGGATCTTGAGCACGTGGGCCACATGTTTGAACCCCACCAGCAGGTCGTCGATGAGCCACGAATCCCCCGCCTCGGCCGCGATCCTTCCCAGCAGCCGGGTGGTCACCAGGGTCTCCATCACCAGCCCCCGGCGTTGCGGTCCCCGGGGGTCGAGCATGAGATGGTGGCAGAGGATGGCGGCGATCTGGTTGCCGTCGAAGTGGTACCAGGAGCCGTCGGCAAGGCGGGCCTCCAGGCCGACGCGGTCGGCGTCGGGATCGCTGGAAAGGACGATGCCTGCGCCTTGCCGGTCGGCGAATTCCCGGGCCGGCAGGGTGGCGTGGGGCACCTCCGGGTTGGGCGCCTTGAAGGGAATGGCCGAGAAGCTGCCGTCCAGGCCCTGGTCCGGAGGGATCCGCAGCGTGAAGCCGAGCCGTTCCAGCACCTCCTTGACCGTGTTCACGCCGCAGCCGCACAAGGGGGTGTAGACCACCGGCGCATCCGCCCTGGGCGGATGGAGGCCGCCGTAGAGGCGGACGTAGGTGTCGACGTAGGCGGTTCGGAGGCCCTCCGGCAACGGGCGGATCATCCCCGACCGGAGCCCCTCCCCGAAGGGGACGGTGCGCACCTCGGCGGCCTGTTCCATGGCCTCCACCAGCTGCTGGTCCTCTGGGGCGACGGGCTGGCCGCCCCAGGCGTCGTAGACCTTGATGCCGTTGTCGTCCGGAGGGTTGTGGGACGCCGACACGTTGACGCCGCCGTCGCTGCCCAACTGGACGATGAAGAAGGACAGCTCCGGGGTGCTGGTTACCGCGTGATCGTCTTCAGGCCTCGCCAGGTGGGCGACGATGTCGTTGGCGGCGTAGATGCCGCACGCCAGCCGAGCCAGGGAGCGGGAGGAGACCCCCCGCAGGGGATGGTCCGGACCCAGGAACCGGTACACGCCGGCGTTGTCGGCAAAGACGCGGACATCGTTGGCCACCACCACGCTCAGCGGCCGGCCGGGAAAGTTGTCCTTGAGGTAGTCGGAATGGCCCTGGGCGGTCATGGCGACGGTCGCCGGATTCATCCGGTTGGGGCCGTAGCCCATGGGACCGCGCCGCCCGCCGGTACCGAAGGGCAGCACCTGACGAAAGGCGTCGAACACGAGCGCCGGACTGCCGGCTTCCAGGTGCCGGTGGATGATCTCCGGTGCGGCGTAGGGGATCGCGCCGCTCGTCCAGAGCCGCAACTGAGCGGCCGCCTCGTGGCCGGCCGCTCCGTAGCGGTCCGCCAGCAGCGCGGACATTCGCTCGAGCCGCGCGGGGTCGGTCATCTCGTGGGGTCCATGGAACGGATTCCGGGTCTGCTTGTCCGCACCGCACGCCGGGCTTCGGGCGAGCGGCGCGGACAAGGTCCAGCGAAAAAAGGCGGCCCCGGAAGGCCGCCTTTTCGCTGCCGGCAAGTGTTACCGGCCGGTGCGGGCCAGCGAGTGGACCCAGCCGTGCATGCGGGACTTGGCGTTGGCGATGTCCTTGTCGCTGAAGAAGTGCTTGAGGTCCACCTTCTCCACCGCATAGACCGGGCGCAGGAAGTCGCTCTCGTAACCGAACGGCACCGTGGCGTCGATGCCCATGCCGCCCTCGAACACGGTGTTGGAAGCGGTCCACTGGCGGTCGCCGGCGGTCATGCGCTCAGCCGGCATGAAGGTCTGGCCGCGCCCGCCCGGAATCGGATTGAGGATGTCGGTCTTGGGATTCACCCGGGTGGTCAGGCACCACATGATGTCGTCCATGTCGTAGATGTCCGTGTCCTCGCTGGCCGCCACCACCAGGCGGGAGCCCTGGGAGGTGGACAGGATGGCGGACATGAAGTTTCGCTGCCAGCCTTCCTCGATGCGGTTGCGCTTCTTGACCTGGATGATGGCACCGCCCCAGTCCGTCATGCAATAGGGAATGTTCACGTCCTGGATGATGCCGGGCTGCATGCGCTCGCAAAGCAGGTACATGCAGGCCTCGCGCACGGTGGTGTCGATGTTGTGGTCGTCCAGGGTATGGACCCCCAGCGGGAAGATGATGGGCTTGCCTTCGCGCTTGCGGGTGGTGACCGCGGTCACATGGAAGGTGGGCGCCTTGTAGGCCTTGCCCATGTAGCCGGCCCATTCCGGATGGAAGTGGAAGCGGCCCTGGATGTCCGCCTGCTCCGATTCGGCGGTCTCGTAGCGGCGGTCCCGCGGGTTCACGTAGCCTTCCAGCACCACTTCGCAGTCGGCCAGGGCCAGGGCGTCGACGGTTCTGGCCTTGACCACGCGCACCGGCGAACCCTGTACCGCACCGGCCACACCCAGTTCGTCACAGCCCTGGGGCAGCACCACGTAGTCGAAGCCGGCCCCCGCCAGCAGCGTGCAGGAGGGCGGCACCCCGAAGCACATGGTGATGGGAACGGGCTTGTCCGCCTTGTAGTATTTGGACACCACCTGCCACATGTGTGATCCGGGCGAGATCTGGAAGGTCGCCACGTTGCCCCAGCGGAAGTTCATGCGATTGTAGCCGAGGTCGGTGCCGCCATCGAAGTGCTCGCCGGAGATGAGCCGGTTGCCCGAGCCCACCGTGAGTTCCGGCTCGTACTCGGTGTGGCGGATGGGCAGCATGTACTCGTTGACTTCCTTGGGGTCCTTGATGATCTCCTCGTGCACCGGCGCCTGTTCGGAGCTCACCTCCATCGGCGGCAGCGGGTTCTTGATGGCGTCCGCGAGCTTGCGCGTGCGGTCGGTGTGGCTCTCCCAGCCGAACATCTTGTTGATGACGCCCATGTCGCCGAACAGGTTCGTGACCGCCCGGTGATACGGCTTGTCCTTGACGTTGTTGAACAGGATCGGACAGCCGCCGTCGAGGTTTTTCTGAATCGCGGTGATCTCCAGGTCGGGATCGACCTCCCTGTCGGTCTCGATCAGGTCGCCCTCGGCCTTGAGCCACTCCAGCGCGTTGCGCAGATCCTGTATCTGCTCAGCCGCGGCTCCGACTTTCCTTGCTGCTTTGGCCATTTCCAACTCCTCTTGTGTGATTTGCGATGGATTCGTTCCGCGTCCCGGCCCCGTGCGTGTGAGTGACTCCCTGACCGCCACCGGCGGCCTGCCGGTGGCGAACGCTTCCTCAACACTGCAAAGGACACTGCAAAGGAACTCGTCGGGGAACCCTGCACTCGCGGGATGCACTCGCGAGCGGAGTCTGCCCACACTAGCCAAAGGCCAGTACGCTGTCAACCTTCGGTTTGAGCCAGCGGCCTTCACGCGGGGGCGGGGTGGGAGCGCCGCTTCCATGCCATGCACGCGTGGATGCTCAGATAGGCCACGGTGAAGGATGCCAGCCCCAGAATCCAGGCGTACCGGTAGGACCCGGTGACGTCAAAGACGTAGCCGCCGAACCACGATCCGGCCGCCACGCCGATGCCGAAGGTGATCTCCAGCCATCCGAAGATGGTGGCGACGTTCCTGCCGCCGAAGATGTCGGCGATGGTGGAGCCGAAGGTCGGATTGCCGGAGCTGTGGCCGACGCCGTAGAGGACGGCGAAGGCCGCGAACCACCCGGCGGGGGCGCCGTCGTGCAGCGCCATGAGCACACCGACTCCGGCCAGAGTGAAAAGGGTGCCGAGGAGGTAGGCGCGGTCACGCCCGAGGCGGTCCGAGACGAATCCCCAGATGGCCGTGCTCGGAATCCGCGCCACCCCCACCAGGCTGAAGACGTTGGCGGCCAGCTGCTTCGACAGTCCCGCGTGGACCAGATGAGCCACCGCGTGGGTGTACATGAGCGCCAGGCCGGTGCCGATTCCCAAGTGGCCCACGGCGATGGCCCAGAACGGAAACGAGGAGAGCGCCTGCGCGAGCGTCCATTCCCGCTTGGGCACCAGGCTCTCCGGCGGCCCCGCCGGCGTGTCCCCGGCCGCCGCCGAGTCGCCGTCCGGAAGTTGCCCGATGTCCTCGGGGCGGGGTCTCTGGAACAGGGCGTTCACCGGCACGATGGTGGCCAGCACGGCGACTCCCAGCAGCAGCATGGCCGCGCGCCAGCCGTGGCGGGTGATCACCGCCTGCATCACCGGGACAAGCAGGGTGCCGAAGCCCAGTCCCATGGTGGCCACGCCGATGGCCGCGCCGCGCCTGCGCCGGAACCAGTGGGAGAGCAGGGCCGTATTGCTGACAAAGCCGATGCAGCCGATGCCGAGGCCCACCAGCAGGCCATAGCCGACATGGAAGTGCCACAGGGTCCGGCTGGCGCTCGACACCAGCAGGCCGACGCCGATGAGAACGCCGCCGACGGGCATGAGGATACGCGGCCCGAGACGGTCGTAGGCCCAGCCCACCAGCGGCGACGAAAAGCTGTAGATGACGCCATTCACCGAAGCGATGGCGCCCGTGGAGGCCCGGGACCACCGGAACGCCTCCACCAGCGCGATGTTGAAGACGCTGAAGGAGGCCAGGATCCCCCGCATCAGCACCATGTTGAACAGGCAGATGGCGACGATGACGTAGCCGTAGAAGAGGGGGCGCCGCGCCATGGGACTCAGGACCGCGTCCGGATATGCGGCAGCGCCTCCTCGGCGAACCGCTGCATCTGCTCCAGACGGTCGGGCCAGCGCGGCACCATGAACTGGAGCGCCAGGTGCTCCACCCCCGCCAAACGGTAGCGGCCGATGGCTTCCACGAGCTGGTCGGGAGTTCCCGCCAGCCGGTCCGGCTCCTGCGCCACCGGCTCCCGGGTTACCTCGACGGGAAGGCAGCAGTGGAGCCGCAGGCTCTCCGGTGAACGTCCGGCTTCTTCGGCACAGCGCCGGGCGTGGTCGAAGCGCGCGGCCAGCGCATCGGGCCGGATGCGCACGAAATAAGGGAACCACGCGTCGCCGTAGCGTCCCGCACGCCGCCGGGCCCGGCGTCCCTCGCCGCCGATCCAGACGGGGATGCCCCGGGGGCCCTGGGGCTTGGGCAGGAAGGCGATGTCCCGGAACTCGTGGAACTCGCCGGAAAAGCTCGCATGATCCGTGCTCCAGATCTCCTTCAGGACTTCGAGTTGCTCGTCGGTGCGGCGGCCCCGCTCCTCGAACGGCACCTGCAGCGCCGTGAACTCCTCTTCCATCCATCCCGCCCCGACGCCCAGGATGAACCGGCCGCCGGAAAGGTGGTCCAGGGTAACGGCGATCTTGGCCCAGACCAGGGGTTGGCGGTAGGGCAGCACCAGAACGCTGATGCCCAGCTCCACGCGGCTGGTGCAGGCGGCAAGAAAGGTGAGGCAGGTCAGGGAATCGAGGAACGGGCGGTCCGGCGGTACGATGAAGGCCCCGTCCCCGCCGTAGGGATAGGGCGTGTCGATGCGCCAGGGGATGATGATCCGGTCCGCCGCCCAGATGGAGTCGAAGCCCCAGGCTTCGGCGCTCCGGGCCGCCTGGCGCAAGGTCTCGGGACCGGCGGCGCGCCCTGAAATGGGCAGGAAAACTCCGATTTTCGTGATGTGGCTCCGTTCGAAGGGGATCGGTCCGTCCGTGACACGGATAGCCGAACGCGGCCGGCAGTGTCAAACCGCGTCCGTCCAGGACGGTCGCGCGCAGTGCGCGCACGGCGGCGGTTTCGTTGTTCGCATCGTTGAACGCGAGATTTGCGAGCGGGGCTGCGTGGTCCACGCGGCTTCCTGGTGCGATGGGCGCCGCGAATGCGCTTCCCGTCCACCGCGATGGTGCGGCCAACGTTCACTCTGGACACTTCGGGTTGACTGTTCCGGCTTGACTGTTCTCCACGATTGGATTATGAGTCCGGAAAAATTCACCTGCGTCTCGCTGGACGGATCAGAATCGCGACTCGGAGCCGGCGGGATTGCAACGAGGCAGGGTCGCGTGGTCCATGCTGTGATCCCTACATTCTCAACGCGCATGCAGTGCCCTCCGGCCGGAGCCCCCGGCCAGTTCCTGTGCTTCGGTCCGTGCCCCTCCCGGCACCCTTTCACATCCCCCCCCCCCCCCGACACACACAAGGGGGGCAAACCTGCAGACGCGGGCCACACGCCGGCCTGAGCATCTCGCCACCCCATAAACCTCCTCCCGTTTCAACTTCGTTTTCCTCCACTACTGCTTCGTTCTTCCCTGTTACCGCTTCGCTCCCATCCGCTCTGCGGCACCCTCCGTGCGGGGCGCCGCCATGGCTCGGACGGCCAATCTCCCTTCATCCGCCATAATTCCTCGTCGTCCATCAGGCACCCGTATCTGGACTGTCCCGGAACCTCCTGTACTCTCCTTCCGGGACCATCACCTGAAGGAGCTTTTTGTCATGACTCGTACATTCACAATCCCTCGCAAGCTAGTCGTTGCCTGCTCCATCCTGGCCCTCTCCACCGCCCTCTACGGCTGCTCGTCCAGTAGTGGTGGCGATGGCCTTGACGACGACGACGATGAACTCGTGACCGTAGACCTGCTGCCCTTTGCCACCCATACCGGCCCCCGGGCGGACGGCCTGGTCAAGGCGATGGTCACCGCGACGCCGGACAACGTCATAGCCGTCACGACCAACTCCGAAGACAGCGATTCGGCCACCAAAGTCCATATCGTGCAAATCGATGCGAACGAGCAAGGCATACCGACCATCGACGCCGGCAACCGTCCGGTTGCCCAGCAACTCAAGGATGTCGGGGAAGCGCCGGCGGCCAGCGGCTTGACCGGACGTGTGTTCAGGCGCCCACTACCGCAGGGCGGAACGCAGGAGCTCGTTGTGTACACGGATCGGAAGGCAACTCCCAGCGGAGGCCAGGCCGACGACACTTACTCCGTGCTGGGCTGGTGGACGAACGAGCCTCAGGCTGTTGACGGCACCTGGTACACGAGCCCATTCTTTGTCTTTGGGGACGCTTACGTGGATGAAGGCTTGAGTGAGGTAACCGGAACCGCCACTTATGCCGGCCACGCAGTCGGGCGGTTCGGTTTGCGCCCCGTCAGCGAAACAGGAATTTCGATACGGTCAGGGCCATTTACTGCCACGGCAAACCTGACGGCGAACTTCGATACCGGAGAGCTTGGAGGTTCCATCACCAACTTCCGAGACCAGGAGGGATCTGCCATCCCAGGATGGATGTTGAGACTGAATCCGATGAACCTCGAAGAAGGCTGGCCATACAGAGGTGATATCAGTGGTACCGGTCCTGCTGCTGGTGTTAGCTGGAGGGGCATCTGGTCAGCCTTGTTCACCGACGGAGTCACCACCAGTCCTTTCGTACCCAGTGGCCATCAACCCGAGCTGTTGATGGGCTTTCTCAATGCCCGATACGGTAAGAGAGAAGTCACCGACTCTACCTACGTAGTTCTCATCGGCGCGTATACAGCCGAAAGGCAGACACGGTAGAAACCCCGCCCGCCGTGTGTGGAGCTTCCAGGCTCTTCCCGCGGTCGCCGGGCAACGAAGCCTCCCCGCCCGGCCGGGGAGGCCTTCGCCCGGGCGGTAGCGGGCGCCGAGCCGCAGGTTCCGCCCGACCGACTCCGCCCTGCTGAGCCCGGCAGACGACGTGAGCACCGCCATGGGCCAGGGCCGCGTCGTTCTGGCGTCCGGTTGACCTGGACCATGCAAAGGGGCTATGGCCTGCTACATCGTGCGCAGGCGCGGATGGGTGCGGAGGCGGTTGGCGGCGCGGTCCGTCCTGCCAAGGCACGCGAACACCAGGACATACCGAGGGGAGAGCACCACCATGGCGAAGGACGGCAGGGCGGAGAAGAAGCGGGCGGAGTACGGCTCGGACGTGGTCGTCGACATGCTCAAGGCTTTCGACATCGAGTATACGGCGTTCAATCCCGGAGCGAGCTTCCGCGGCATCCACGACTCCATCGTGAACTACGGCGGCAACCACCATCCGGAGGTGATCTTCTGTTGCCACGAAGAGATCTCGGTGGCCATCTCCCACGGCTACGCCAAGGCCACGGGCAAGCCCATGGTGGCGATCCTGCACGACGTGGTGGGCCTTCAGCACGGCAGCATGGGGATCTTCAACGCCTGGTGCGACCGGGTTCCGGTGATCTGCCTGGGCGGCACCGGCCCGGTGGACACGACCATCCGCCGCCCCTGGATCGACTGGATCCACACCGCCCTGACCCAGGGCAACCAGGTGCGGGACTACACCAAGTGGGACGACCAGCCGGCCACGCTGGAGAGCGTTCCGGAGTCCTTCATTCGCGGTTACCGGCTGGCCGTGACCGAACCCACGGCGCCGGTCTACATCAACTACGACGCCGGCCTGCAGGAGATGGCGGTGGCGAAGCAGGTGGAGATACCCGACGTGAGCCGGTTCGCGCCCCAGGCCCCGGTGCAGGGAAATCCGGATGCCATGCGCCAGGCCGCGGAGTTGCTGGTGGGCGCCAGGGCGCCGCTCATCATCGCGGACTTCATGGGACGCAAGCCCGCGGCGGTGGCGGCGCTGGCCGAACTGGCGGAGCTGCTGGCCATCCCGGTCATCGACAAGGGCAACCGCCACAACATCGCCAACACCCATCCGCTGGATGTCACCAACGTCGCCGGCGAGTTCCTGAAGAAGGCCGACGTGGTGCTGGCGCTGGATGTCCAGGACCTCTACGGCTCGCTGACCCATGTGGACCGCACCACCCGGGAGATGGGCTATGTCATCCAGCCCGGCGCCCGGATCATCCATATCAACCTGAACGACATGCTGGTCCACAGCTGGGCCACGGACGTCCAGCCGCTGCAGCCCGTGGACGTTCCCATCAGCGCCGATACGGCCATCGCCCTGCCCGAACTCACCCGCCTGTGCCGCGAGCGGATGGGCCCCGACAGGTCGGCTGTGGAGGCCCGGGCCAGGGAGGTGAAGGCGGTGCACGACGCCGCCCGCGCCCGCTGGCAGGAGGAGGCGCGGCAGACCCTCACCCGGAACGACATCTCCACCGCCTGTCTGGCCTATACGCTGGGCGAGGCGGTCAAGCGGGAGAACTGGGTGCTGGCCAACGGCAGCGCCAACGGCTGGGCGCGCAAGCTGTGGGACTGGACCCGGCCGGGCCAGTATCTGGGGCGCAGCGGCGGCGCCGGCGTGGGCTACGGCATGAGCGCGGCCATCGGGGTGGCGCTGGGCCACATGGGAACGGACAAGTTCTGCGTTGACATCCAGTCCGACGGCGACCTGCTGATGACTTCCAGCGCCCTGTGGACCGCGGCCCACCACAGGATTCCGCTGCTCATCGTCATCCACAACAATCAGTCCTTCTACAACTCGGAAGAGCACGGCATCAAGCTGGCGGAGTTTCGCAACCGCCCGGTGGAGAACGCCGGCATCGGCACCCACGTGAGCGATCCTCTGGTGGACTACGCCAAGATGGCCGAGTGCTTCGGCGTGTGGGGCGAGGGCCCCATCACCCGGCCGTCGGACCTGGGACCGGCGCTGGAACGGGCCTGCAAGGTGGTCAGGGAACAGCGCCTTCCCGCCTTGGTGGACGTGGTCTCGGAGCCGCGCTGACGAACCCCGCGCGGGCCGCGCCGGTGCCGCGGTCCCGTTTCCGGGGCGGACAGGGGCGAGTGCGCGGTGCCGAGTCGGACTCGGGGCCGGACACGGACCTGGAAGGTCGCGCGGGAGCCCCGGGGAAGGTCTGACCAAGGTGATGGCGCGGCATTGAGCCGCACGCACCCTGTTGATCTTGTTGGTCCAGCCCCGGCGCACTCGGGGTTGTTCAGACCCTCACTGGCGGATTTTCGAGAGGTTTCCGGGGTTGGCGCCGGAGTCGCGCCGGGCGGGAGCCGGTCAGGGCGATTCGGAAGCGATCTTCGGAACGGCGGCAGTCCTGGGGACGGAAGCGGTTTTCGGAAGCCGTCGCGGACGCTTCACCAGGCATGGCCTGGGTTCGACTCCGACCGCACCTCCCCGCCCCCTTTTACTGGAAGGCCCGGACGTAGGCCCGCTGCAGCCGTTCCACCCGGCTCGTGTAGAGCAGGCCGATGCGTGCGAACGCCTCCAGCGCGGCACCGTCCCCCTGGTCCATGGGGAAGTGGACGACCTTGCGGAATCGCTTGACTTCCTTCTGGGACGCCTCGGTCAGGTGCTCCACCGCCTGCTGCAGTTCCTCGCGCCCTTTCAGCACCTTGTTGAGGATGGGAAGCACCAGCACGTCGGCCTTGTCCTGAATGCGTGACAGGGCGGCGCTGGCCACCGGTACGACGTCGATGCCCAGGTCGGACAGGAAGTGGCTCAGACGCTGGCCCACCTGGTCCTTCAGGAACGCCTCGGGCATGGCCACGGCGTGGCGCAGCCGCCGCCCCATCCAGCGCCAGCGGGTGGCGCCGGGGTAGACCTCGCGCCGCAGCTTCCTCAGATATTCCTTGCTCAACTCGCCCCAGCTCCGGGCCGCATCGGTGGTCTCCACGAAAGGTTCGGCAGCCACGGTCTCCGGGTCGCCGTGGGTGTGGTTGACATAGTCGTGGAAGTGCTTCTCGGAGATCATGTAGCTGATGGCGTAATCCAGCTTCTCGAAGTTGGGGCGGGGCCACATGACCTGGCGCAGGGTCCTGAGGAAGAACCGGCGCCGGGCGCGGTCGGTGGTGAAGATGTAGTACCGGACCGTTTTGGCCAGGATGCCGAGGATTTCGCGGCTCACGTGGCCGCGGCCCCGGCGGGTGTATTCGGGGCGGAACGCCGACACCCCGGTGGCCAGCCGGGCGCCGTAGTTTTCGTACTTGTAGAGGCTCCGGATCAGCCAGTTGTAGCCTTGTTGCATCTCCTCGATGGACATCCGCTTGGGAACGAAGTTCAGGTCCGCCGAGCCGTGCCCCATCATCTGCGCGGAGTCGTAGGGAATCAGCCGGCCTTCCCTTTCCATGCGCTCGTAGAGGGGCGTCTTCTCGATGGCCGTCAGCACGCCGCTGGTGGTGAAGGCGATACCGGCCTCCTGCAGAAACTCGAACTGTTCCCGGAAGATGTCCTTGTCGTCGTTGTCGAAGCCGACGATCATGCCCGCCAGGATCGCCATGTTGTGGGACTGGATCCTGCGGATGCTCTCCATCAGCGGGCGATGGGTATTCTGCCGCTTCTGCGTCTCGGTGAGGCTGGCCACCCGGGGCGACTCGATGCCCAGGAACATGCTGGTGAAGTTGGCGTCGTGCAGCAACTGGAGCAGCCTGGGCTTCTCCGCCACGTTGATGGTCATCTCCCCGGAGAAGTTGATGGGATAGTTCCGGGCGCGGCCGAAGTCCGCCACCGCGGTGAGCAGCTCTTCGGCATAGCGCATGTTGCCGATGAGGTTGGCGTCGGAGAAGCTGATGTGGATTCCGCCCACGGACTCCACCGCCTTGATCTCGCTGATGACGTGGTCCACGCTCTTGGTCCGCGGCACCCGTCCGTCGGTGATGATGATGTCGCAGAACTCGCACTTGAAGGGGCAGCCCCGGGTGGTCTGCAGGAAGTAGTACAGGTAGTCGTCCCGGGACGCCAGATCCACCCGCGGCACCGGCGACAGCGTGATGTCGACGTTGCCCTCCTGCTTGTAGAGGGCCTGATGACGGCCCGTCCGGAGGTCGTCGCAGAACTGCGGCCAGGTGATCTCCACCTCGCCGTTGAAGACCACGTCGAACAGTCCGTCGGTGAAGCGCTCGGGACACAGGGAGGGATAGGGGCCTCCTGTCACCACCATCTTGCCCCGCTTTCGGAACGCCTGGGCGATATGCCGCGCCCGTTCGTACTGGATGTTCCAGCAGGCGATGGCGACCACGTCGGCATCGGTGTCGAATTGCAGCGGCCGGACGTTCTCGTCCTGAAGTGCGACATCGAAGTCCGGCGGCGTCAGGGCCGCCACCGTCAGGAGCCCCAGCGGCGTCTGCGCGCAACGCTGCGGCAGGATGTCGGTAATGCCGGTCAGGCGCCACAGCGAGTTCGGAAAGCGCGGATTGACGAACAGGATCTTCATGGTGTGAGACTCCTCATCGGGTCGATGTCCCTGATGTGCTCCGTGTTTCCTCTTTGTCCCGGGATGGATTGGTGATAATCTGCGCCGAGAAAGGCCGCCCGTGCCGTCAGCAGACGCACCAACGCCACGTTAACAGCCGTCCGGCGGCGGTGTCAAGATGATTATCCCGAATTGACTCTTCCGCATTGACTTTTCCGAACGGACTTTCCCGAACCGAGTCTCCCGAATCTCGCGGAACGCCGTCGATGTCCATGATCCAGCTCCACAAGGTCTCCAGGGTGTACCCGCCGGATCATGCCGGGGTCAGGGAGATCACGTTCCAGGTGGAGCCGGGAGAGTTCCTGTTCCTGTGCGGGCCCAGCGGGGCCGGCAAGACCACGTTGTTGCGGCTTCTCTTCCGGGCGGAGCAGCCCACCGACGGCCAGGTCGTCGTGAGCGGGCGCAATATCTCGCGCCTGGCGGGCCGACCCCTGGCGGCGTTCCGGCGCAGCCTGGGCCTGGTCTTCCAGGACTTCAAGCTGATCCCGCACATGACCGCGCTGGAGAACGTCGCGCTGGCCGCGGACGTCACCGGCGTCCCTTGGCGCGCGAGCCGGCGAAAGGCCTTCCGGCTGTTGGCCGAGCTCGGGCTGCGGGAGAAATACGCCGTGCCGGCGCCGGCCCTGTCCGGCGGGGAACAGCAACGGGTGGCCATCGCCCGAGCCCTCGTCAACGATCCGGAGTTGGTGTTGGCGGACGAGCCCACCGGCAACCTGGATCCGGAAATGGCCGAGGAGACCATGCGCCTGTTCGCGCGGATCCACCGGCAGGGCGCCACGGTGCTCGTGGCCACCCACGATCACCGCTTCCCGCGGCGTTTTGGCGGGCGCGTCCTGATGATGCGCCAGGGGCGTCTGGCCGGCGTGGACGAACCGGCGCGGGCGGCTCCGGCGCCATGAGATGGGCCGGCGTCCTGTTCGTGGCGGGCCGGGTCGCCAGGAGCCTGCGGCAGCTCTTCTGGACCCACCTGCTGACCGCCGGAATCGTGGCCATGACGCTGTCGGTGTTCGGCGGCTTCCTGATCTTGCAGGGGAACATCGGCCGGCTGGTGAAGGGCTGGATCGACGAGGTTCAGGTGTTGCCTATCTGAAGGACAGCGTCGACCCGGCGGCTGCGAACGTCATGCGGGCCAGGGTGGCGGCCTTTCCCGAAGTGGAGGCCGTGAGCTACGTTTCCAGGAAGCAGGCCTGGAATGCCTTCCGGAAGACCTTGGGGTCCCAGGCCGGGATTCTGGAAGGCCTGAATCCCGGCGTGCTTCCCGCCTCCCTGGACATCGAGTTGCGGCCCGCCTACGGGTCGCGCGACGCGGTGGTGCGCCGGGTTGCGGCCCTCGACGGTGTCCAGGACGTGGAGTATCCTGAAACCTGGCTCGACAAGGTGCGGCTCCTGATGGCCGGAATCGAATGGCTGAAATGGGCCCTCGGGGGTTTTCTCTTTCTGGTGGCCTTCCTGATCGTGGGAAGCGCCATCAAGCTCTCCGCCGCGGCCCGGCAGGACGAGATCGAGATCATGCAACTGGTGGGGGCGTCGGATGGGTTGATCAAGGCCCCTTTCGTCATCGAGGGCATGATCCAGGGGCTGGTGGGGGCGGCCCTGGCGGTGGCGCTGCTCCAGGCGTCATTCTCGCTCCTCGCCGCGGACCTGCTGGCTCCGTTCGGGTCTCTCGTGGGCACCGGGGATCTGGTCTTCCTCGACGCCTGGCAGTGCGCGCTGTTGTTCCTGACGGGATGGCTGCCGGGAGTCGCCGGCAGCATGCTGTCGGTGAAAAGACTCCTGACCTGGCGCCATGCATGCCTTGCGAACCAGGGGCTGCGGAATCAGGCGCCACGTCCTGGCCGCCGCCGTTCTTTGCCTGACGCTCACCGGCATGGGGCGGCCCGGGGCCGTGCTGGCCGACGACCTTGCGGATCTCCGGCAGGGAAGGGCCGCGCTCGACAGCTTGCGGCGTGGAGAGTCGTCGGTATTGCAGGTGCTGGACGAAATCGACGCCTCGCTGGAACGCGGGCGGCGACAACTGGATACGCTGAACTCGCGGCTGCAACGGCGCGAACGCGATCTGGAGCGGGCGCAACGGGCGGCGCGTTCGGCCGCGGCGGCCCTGGACAACAGCCGGACCGCCTTCGCCCGCCGGGTGCGGGTGCTCTACAAGTGGCAGCGGGCCGGAACACCGTTCGTGCTGCTCAACGGCGGGTTTTCGGCGGCGGAGCTGATGCGGCGGAAGCGGCGCCTGAACACGGTGCTGGCCCGGGACCGCAATCTCGTTGCCGGGCTTTCGCGGCGCGTCCGCCGGAGCCGGGAGCTTCGCAGCGCGGCGGAAGCCCGGCGCCGGGAGCTGACCGGGGAGCGCGACGCGGTTGCGGCGTTGCGGGACGAGTTGAGGGAGGAGCGCGCGCAGGCACGAGGCCCTCCGGGGCTTGCGCCGGGAGCGTGCCCTGCGGGAGCGGGCGCTGCGGGAGCTGGAGCAGGCCGCCCGCCGTCTCCAGGATGTCATCACCGGTTCCGAAGAGGACCGCGAGCCGGTCCGGGAGGGGGAGCCGGGCTTTGCCGCGGCCAGCGGCAGCCTGGACCCGCCGGTGGCCGGCAGGATCGTGAGCGGGTTCGGAGTCCACAGGCATCCGGACCTGGACGTCGAGGTGCACCGTCCGGGGATCGACATCGCCGCTCCGCCCGGCGCCGAGGTCCGGGCCGTGGCGAGCGGCACGGTGCTGTATGCCGATGGGTTGTCGGGCTATGGGAAGCTGCTCATCAGCGACCATGGCCAGCGCTATTTCACGGTATACGGCCATCTGTCGAAGCTTGAGAAGGCGGTGGGCGACCGGGTAGGGCGAGGCGAGCGGATCGCATGGATCGGCGACCGCGCATGGTCCGGACCGTCGCGTCTCTACTTCGAGATCAGAAAAGAGGGCAAGCCCGTCGACCCGGCTCCCTGGTTCCGCCGCCTGGCGGTGCGAAGAAGGTAGCCGCGGTTTGCGATGGTGTTGCCCGAGCACTAGAATCAACCCGAGGAGAGCCTGCGATGAGACGACTGTGGAATGGAGAGTACCGACTGCCCGGGTGGTTTCTCGCCTTGGGCTGGATACTGTTGCTCGCGGGTCTGCTGGTGCCCCGGGTCGCCGCCGTGGGTTCCGGCGGGTATCGGAGCCTGGAGACTTTTGCGAACGTGGTCGCCATCGTCCGGCAGAACTACGTCAGGGAAGTGACGACCGAAACGCTCGTCAGCGGTGCCATCGAGGGGATGCTGAGTTCGCTGGATCCCTACAGCGCCTATCTGGCCGAGGAAGCGTACCGGGAGCTTCAGACCGAGACGGAAGGGCGTTTCGGCGGATTGGGACTGGAAGTCACCGTGCGCAACGGCTTCCTGACGGTGATATCGCCCATAGAGGACACCCCCGCGGCGCGGGCCGGCGTGCAGCCGGGCGATCAGATCATCGAGATCGACGATCAATCCACCGAAGACATCGGGCTTGCCGACGCCGTCACGCGGCTCCGGGGGCCCCGGGGTTCCAGCGTCACCATCTCGATCCGCAGGGTGGATCATGACAAGCCGCTGCGGTTCACCATCGTGCGGGATGTGATCGAGATCAACAGCGTGCGCGCGCACGTCCTGGAGAGTGGGTTCCTTTACGTGCGCATCGCCCAGTTCCAGGATCGCACGAGCGAGAACCTGAAGGCGGCCCTGGCGCGGGAGCTGCCCGACGGCGAAGCCGTCAGAGGCCTCGTTCTCGATCTGCGGAACAATCCGGGCGGGCTTCTGGGCCAGGCCGTGGAAGTCTCCGACCTGTTCCTCGAATCGGGTCTGATCGTGTACACGGACGGGCGTCCGGGCCAGCAGAAGCAGAAGTTCTCCGCGAGCCCGCAAGGCTCCCGGACCGATTTTCCGATGGTGGTGCTGGTGAACGGCGGCAGCGCCAGTGCCTCGGAGATCGTCGCCGGGGCTCTCCAGGATCACAAGCGGGCGCTGATTCTGGGTACCCGGACCTTCGGCAAGGGATCGGTGCAGACCATTCTCCCGCTGGACGGCCGTTCGGCGCTGCGGCTGACCACCGCGGAATACTTCACGCCCGACGGCCGTTCGATACATGAGACCGGAATCCGGCCCGATATCGTCATGGACCGGAAGGCGCGGCCGTCCGACCGGGCGGAAGCGTCCGGCGGGAGTTCCGAGACCGGCGGCCCGGAACCGGGAGCCATGCGCGGGGAGGGCATCGTGGAGCGGACAAGGAACGATCCGCAGGTGGGACGGGCGCTGGAGTTGCTCAAGGGTTGGGATCTGTTTCGCGGGCTCGCGGGCCCGGACAAGGCCACCTGATGCGGCCCGGTGCCAGTTCCCTTCCATTCTCCCGGCAACCCGCCGCCCGCCCGCCCGCGCCCCTCACGGTCAGCGAGCTCAACGAGATCATCAGGAACCGTCTGGAAACGGGAATCGACGCCCTGTGGGTGGCTGGCGAGCTCTCCAACGTGCGGTTCCCCCCGTCCGGACACGTTTACTTCACCCTCAAGGACCACGAATCCCAGATCTCGGCGGTGCTGTTCCGCCGCCACGCCGAAAGCCTGCGCTTCCGCATGGAGGACGGCATGGAGGTGGTGTGTTCGGGGCGCGTGAGCCTGTACACGGTGCGCGGTGCGCTGCAGTTCTACGCGGCCGAGGTCGAGGCCCGCGGCAGGGGAGCGCTGGCCGTTGCCTTCGAGCAGTTGAAGACGCGGCTGTCCCGGGAAGGTCTGTTCGACCCCGATCGCAAGAAGCCGCTGCCGTTCCTGCCGCGCGCCATCGGCATCGTCACGTCGCTTCACGGGGCGGCCGTGCGTGACATGTTGAGCATCCTCGGCGAACGGTTCCCTGACCGCCGGGTGGTGATCCGGCCGGTGCGGGTGCAGGGCGAGGGCGCCGCCGACGAGATCGCCCGGGGCATTGGCGAGCTCGACGCCGCCGGTGTGGTGGACGTCATGATCGTGGGCCGGGGCGGCGGCTCGCTGGAGGACCTCTGGGCCTTCAACGAGGAGGTGGTGGCTCGGGCCATCGCCTCGGCCCGGGTTCCCGTCGTGTCCGCGGTGGGCCACGAGATCGACGTGACCATCGCCGACTTCGTGGCCGACCAGCGCGCCGCCACCCCTACGGCCGCGGCTGAGATGGTGGTCCCTCTGCGGCCCGAACTGGCGCGCCAGGTGGCCGTGCTCGCGCGCCGGCTGCGCCGCAGCACGGCGAGCCGCATGGAGCGGCGGCGCGAGAACCTGCGGCACTGGGTCCGCCGTCTCGCCGATCCCGGCCAGCGTCTCCGCCAGGGGCAGTTGCGCCTCGACGAGATGGCGATGCGCCTGTGGCGCCGTCAGGAGGACCGGCTGGCGCGGTTGAGGGAGCGGCTGGGCCATCTCGCCGAGCGGCTGGGCGGTGTCGATCCGCGGGCGGTCTTGAGGCGCGGCTACAGCATCGTGTACCGGGCCGCGGATGGCGGCATCGTGAAGGAGGCCGCGTCGCTCCGGAAGGGTGATCGCCTGCGGGT
The DNA here is from genome assembly GCA_964291295.2 of uncultured Binatia bacterium (SeqCode). Lineage (GTDB taxonomy): Bacteria > Desulfobacterota > Binatia > UBA9968 > JAJDTQ01 > JAJDTQ01. The sequence goes on from OZ219754.1 coordinate 2,221,802, forward strand.
GGATTTCGCGGCCGGGCGGGCGACATGCCGGGTCGAGGAGGTGGAAGAATAGGCTGGCGCCACCGGGCCGGGGAAACGCGCAGCCAAGGGGGAGCCAGGATCGCAGCCGGGGGGAGTCAGGATGTCTCAGGAGGCAAAGGCGCAGGAGGAGAGGAGCTTCGAGGATTGTCTCGAGGCCCTCGAGAAGGTCGTGGAGCGCATCGAGGGCGGCGAGTTGAATCTCGAGGAGTCGTTGGCGGCCTTCGAGGAAGGCGTGCGGCTGGTCCAGTCGTGCGACCGGAAGCTCGGTGACGTCGAGCGGCGCGTCGAGGTGCTCACGAAGGACGCGGAAGGCCGCGCCCGGCTGGAGGCGCTGGTGGGCGAGGAGGCGTCGGATTGACGCCGTCCGCCGCGGGAGCGCGAGAGCGGTGACGCGCGCCACGTCGGGCAGGGAACGGCTGGACCGGGTACTGCTGGAGTCGTCGTTGGCCAGGAGCCGCGAGGAGGCCCGGCGGTATATTCTGGCCGGCGCGGTGCTGGTGGATGACCAGCCCGTAACCAAGGCCGGGGCGCTGGTCCGGCGCGGGTCGCGGGTGCGGGTCAAGGCCGCGTCCCGCTACGTCAGCCGCGGGGGAGAGAAGCTTGACGCCGCCCTGGAACATTTCGGGTTGAGACCCGGGGGGCGGGTGGCGCTCGACGTGGGGGCGTCCACGGGGGGGTTCACCGACTGCCTGCTGGCCCATGGCGCCGCCCGGGTCTATGCGGTGGACGTGGGTTACGGGCAGTTCGACTGGCGGCTCCGGCAGGACCCCCGCGTTGTCCTGCGGGAGCGCACCAACATCCGCCGCCTGGAGCCCGATGCGCTCCCGGAGCGGCCGTCCCTGGCGGTGGTGGACGTTTCGTTCATCTCGCTTCGGCTGGTCCTGCCGCGGGTCTGCCTGCTCCTGTCACGGACTTTCGAGATCATGGCTCTCATCAAGCCGCAGTTCGAGGTGGGCAAGGGCAAGGTGGGCAAGGGCGGCGTGGTGCGTTCGGAGGAGGAGCACCGTCGGGTCATCGGCGAGATCGAGAGGGCGGTGGACGCCTTGGGGTTGGCGCACCGTCCGGTTTTCCAGTCGCCGCTGACCGGGCCCAAGGGGAACCGGGAGTTCTTCATCCACTGCGTTGCGGGGCCTTTCGGGGAGCGCTCCGAAAGCGGTTTCCGGGGTTGACTTGGATAACGGATTGGCTATAGTTCGACTGACTAAAGGAGAGACCACATCGTATGACAGGGGTTCGAATCAAGGACAACGAGTCCATCGAGAGCGCCATCCGGCGTTTCAAGAAGCAGTGCGAGAAAGCCGGGATTCTGGCGGAATTGCGCAAGCGGGAACACTATGAAAAGCCCAGCGTCAAGCGGAAGAGGAAGGCCATCGCAGCCAAGAAGCGTGCCATGAAGCGTGCCCGCAGTCATCAGTGGTACTAGGCGGCCCGCGTGGCAACCCGGGACAACACGATGGCGGTGACCTGTCGAGTTTGATCGGAGAGGGGCCTGGAGGATTTGCCGTGTGTCCTCTGTCCCGAAGAACGAGGTCTCCGAACGGCGACTCCCATAGGCCGTTGTGAACACCGTCGACGCAGCGCTGGCAGCAGTCCTGTGCGTATTTGCCGCGAGGGGGTACGTCAAAGGACTGTTCCGGGAAGTATTCGCTCTGCTGGGCCTTGCGGCCGGCTTCATCGTATCCGTTCAGTACCATCAGCAGGTTTCCTTCTGGTTCGACTTCTGGCCCTACTCTCCGCTCGTCCTTCAGGGCATAGTCCTGGTTCTTCTTTTCCTCCTGGTTTACATCGCAACCAAATGGGTGGGGCATGTGCTCCACAGGTCGACGGTTCCCATGGCTCTCAGCGGCTACAACCGTTTCGGGGGGCTGCTGGCGGGAGGTTCCAGGGGCGCCCTGTTCCTGGGCGTGGGCTTGTTCTTCGTGGCATCCCAGTCCTGGGTTCCGCAGAGCATCCAGCCGCATTTCGACAGGGCGACCCTGGTCGCTCCCCTCTCCGGCTTCGGCGCATGGGTGGTGGCACGGGGTTCGGCTGTCGAGTGGCCCGGTGCGTCCGAACCGGATTCGACCGCGGACGATCCGCAACGTGAGGCATGATCTCGAATCGGACCACTCAAGAGGTTCGCACGCGGGCCTCCATCGTGGAGGTCGTCTCCGACTACGTTACCCTCAAGAAGGCCGGTCAGAACTACTCGGGACTGTGTCCCTTCCATTCCGAGAAGACGCCGTCGTTCACCGTCAACGAGGAGAAGGGCGTTTTCTACTGCTTCGGTTGCCAGGCCGGAGGCGACGTCTTCAAGTTCCTCATGCTCTACGACGGGCTCACCTTTCCCGAGTCCATCGAGCGGCTGGCGGAGCGCTACGGCATCCCCGTCGCGGCTTCCGAATCCGCCGGCGGCAGCCGGCGCCGCGACCTGTTCCGGCTGAACGAGACGGCGGCGGAGTTGTATCATGCATTGCTGGCGGAACCCTCCGGGGGGACGCGCGCGCGCGCCTATCTGAAAAGACGCGGCGTGGATGAATCCCTGTGGCCGCGCTTCCGGCTCGGCTTCGCACCCCGGGGCGATGTGCTGACCGGCCGCTTCCGGCGCGAGGGAGTGGCGCCGGGGGATGCGCTGGAGGCGGGGCTGGTGGCGCAGCCGGTGCCGGGCACCTACCGCGACCGCTTCTTCGACCGGATCATCTTTCCCATCACGGAACCGGGCGGCAAGGTCGTCGGCTTCGGCGGCCGGGTCATGGGCGGCGGTACCCCCAAGTATCTCAACTCGCCGGAGACGCCGCTCTTCCGCAAGAGTGCGCAGGTCTACGGCCTGAGGGAAGCGCGTGACGGCATACGGGCCAATGACCGTGTCGTGGTGGTGGAGGGCTATCTGGACGTGCTGGCGCTGGCGCAGTTCGGACGGACCGACGCCGTGGCCACCCTGGGGACCGCGCTGACGGCCGATCATCTGCGGCTCCTGGGCCGTTACACCCGTAACGTGACGGCGCTCTTCGACGGTGATGCCGCGGGACGCAACGCCGCGGCCCGCAGTTTCGAGGTGTTCCAGCAGGCGGGCCTATGGGGCCATGCGGCGTTCCTCCCCGAAGGCTCGGACCCGGACACGTTCGTCAGGAGCCAGGGAAAGGATGCGCTGGACCGCGTGCTGGAACGCGCCGTGCCGGTGGTGGACTTCTATCTGAACTGGCTGCGGGAGCGCCATGGCGGTGACCTCGGCGGCAGGAGCCGTCTGGCCAACGAGGTCAGCCGGATGCTCGCGAAAGTCACCAACCCGCTGGATCGCGAGTTGCTGGCGCGGCGGTCGGCGGATCTGCTGGGCATTCGCGAGGAGTCCTTGCGCCGGCATGCCGGCGCGGAAGCCGCGGCCCGCCCGGAAGGCCGTGGCCGGCGGCCGGAGCACCGGGCCCTGGGGGAAGACCGCGCGGAGGCTGTGCTGGTGGCCCTGATGCTGCGGTTTCCGTCGGTGGTGCGGGCGTTGCGGGAAGAACCCCTGGACAAGCTGGTGACCGACAGGTGGCGCGAGGTGATGCGGCGGATCCTTGAGACTTCCGGGACCGGCGGCGCGCCGGCGGCGGGCGCGCTCACCGAGGGCCTGCAACCGGAGTTGGCGGCCGAGATCAGTGCGTTGGTGCTCTGGGGTCAGGAGATCGACGAGAAAGAGCGGGATCGAATGACCGCGGACTGTCTGTTTCACTTGCAGCGGCGCTATTTGAGCCGGCTCGATCAGGAACTGTGCAGAGCGATTCGTGTGGCGGAAGAGACCCGTGACGACAAGGCCAAGAAAGAGAGGATGCGGCAATGGCAGGAGGTCATGCAAAGGAAACTCCGCTTGGAACGCGCGAGGCCGGGTCTGTAGACGGCAGGCCGGTCAGAACCGCCCCGGGGGGCGCATCCCGAACCCGCCAGACGAAGCGGGAGCAGGACGTCAGGCGGCTGATCGATCTCGGCAAGGAGAAGGGCTATCTGACCTACGATCAGGTGAACGACATGCTGTCCCCGGAGGCGGTGACGCCGGAGCAGCTTGATGACGTCATGTCCATTTTCGACGAGATGGATATCGAGGTTGTGGACACCAACCAGCGGGTGGCGTTGAGTGCGCGGGCGGAGGACGGAGCCGCCGGTGCGCTGGCGGAGGCGGAGGTCGAACTCGACGCGGAGGCCGAGGCCGCCGACAAGACCGGCGACCCGGTGCGCATGTACCTGCGGGAGATGGGCAACGTGTCGCTGCTCACCCGTGACGGCGAAGTGGAGATCGCCAAGAAGATCGAGGAGGGCGAAGGGGTCGTGGCCGACTGCGCGCTGTCGTGCTCGGTGGCGGTCCAGCATGTGCTCGATCTGGCCGGGAGGATCGAACGCGGTGAGGTTCGCGTCCACGAGGTGATCAAGGACGTGGACGTGGAGGGAGGCTGCGTGGAGGAAGAGGTGCACGAGCGCCGTCTCCTGGACCGCATCGACAAGCTGCGGCGTGCGGTGCGGGAGAGCGAGGGGCTGCGGCAGAAGGTTCGCAAGCGCAACACCGCGGCCGTCAGATCGGGATTCGAGCGCCAACTGAAGCGGTGTCGCACGAAGATGCTCCGGTACCTGAAGGACCTGCGCCTCAACCGGCATCAGATCGACGCCGTGGTGAACAGGCTGAAGGGCGACCTGCGCCGCATCGAATCGGCGAAATCCAGGGTCGAGGGTTACGAAAGACAGACGGGCAGGTCCGCCCGGGAGATCCTCGACATGGCGCCCGGGAACGGCGGCAAGGAGACATGGCAAAGGACCGTCGGTACCTTTCGAATGAGCCTGAAGGCTTTCCGGGAAATGCAGGAGAACATCCGCAGGGCCCGGGAAGATGTGCGTGGGACCGAGCAGCGGCTGGAGATGTCGGGCGAGGAGATCCGGCAGCGGGTCCGGTCCATTCAAGAGGGCGAGGTCCGGGCCGACCTCGCCAAGCAGCAGTTGATCGAGGCCAATCTGCGTCTGGTGGTGAGCATCGCCAAGAAGTACACCAACCGGGGCCTGCAGTTTCTCGACCTGATCCAGGAAGGCAACATCGGCCTGATGAAGGCGGTGGAAAAGTTCGAGTACCAGCGCGGCTACAAGTTCTCCACCTACGCCACCTGGTGGATCCGTCAATCCATCACCCGGGCCATCGCCGACCAGGCGCGCACCATTCGCATTCCGGTGCACATGATCGAAACCATCAACAAGCTGATCCGCACCTCGCGCCATCTCGTGCAGGAGATCGGCCGCGAGCCCTCTCCCGAGGAGATCGCAGCCAGGATGGAGATCCCGCTGGACAAGGTTCTGAAGGTCCTGAAGATCGCCAAGGAACCCATCTCCCTGGAAACGCCGGTGGGCGAGGACGAAGACAGCCACCTGTGCGATTTTATCGAGGACAAGCGGGTGGCGCCGCCCTCCGACGCGGTTGTCAATCTCAACCTCGAGGAACAGACCCGCAAGGCGCTGGCCACCCTGACGCCGCGCGAGGAGCACGTTCTGCGGCTGCGGTTCGGCATCGGCGAGAAGTCGGACCACACCTTGGAGGAGGTGGGTCAGAAATTCCTCGTCACCCGTGAACGCATTCGCCAGATCGAGGCCAAGGCCTTGCGCAAGCTGCGCAATCCTAGTAGAAGCAGAAGACTCAAGAGTTTCATGGAAGGCTAGGACGCCGCGCCTTCCGGCTCCGAGCCTTCCTGCCCCGCGCGGGTTCCCCTCGCCGGCCGCACGAACTCCTCCGGGCCCATAGCTCAGTTGGTTAGAGCCACCGGCTCATAACCGGAAGGTCCCTGGTTCGAGTCCAGGTGGGCCCACTCATTCCTCTCTCGTCCATTCTCTCCCGTCCATCCGTTGGTTCGGACAGGCCTCCGGCACCCTGTGACCACCCGTGCCGTCACGCATCAGCGAGGGAGAGGCCTGCCGCCTCGCCCGTGAACGCACCCGCACCGCCGGCGGGGCATTGCCCTGCGGTCTCCCGGCGGGCGGGCGGCGACTCAGGGCCGCGCGGTCGCCGGGACCGGGACGTTGTCCGAGCGGATGACGATATAGATGAGCGCGGCCGACGCCAGCAGGATCAGGCTCATGATCCGCAGGAAGCCGTCGTAGTCGCCGTACATGTCGAAGTAGACGCTCGCCAGTATCGGTCCTCCGGCGGAACCCACCTGGTGCACGATGAAGCTCAGGCCCAGGATGAGTCCCGCGAGCCGCGGCCCCACCATCTCGAAGAACATGACGTTCTGAACCCCGATGGTGCCGAAGGTCGGTCCCATGGCCAGCGCCACCACGGCGTAGAAGACCAGCGGGTTGGCCATGTCGAGAGACAGGGCCAGGGTGCCGACGCCGCGGAAGACATAGGTGAGGGCCAGTGCCGGCGCGCGGCCGCAACGGTCGGAGAGCCAGCCGAAGGTCACCGCGGAGACGGCGGCGGCGATCCCGAAGACGCTGACGGCGATGGCTCCGGTGGCGTGGTCGAAGTCCTTGCTGAGCGCGATCCCCACCAGGTGCACGCTCTGGAACAGGGCCATGCCGCAGGAGAACCGCGCCGCGAACAGCAGCAGCATGTTGCGGTCCCGCAGGTAGGGGAGGCAGCTTCCCCAGTTCGCGGCCTCCCGCCGGCCGCCGGAAGAGGGGGCCGGATCGCGCGCGCCGATCCAGCCGAACGGGAAGGCCACCACCAGCAGCAGCACGCCGCACGCCATGGCCGCCACCCGCCAGTCGTGGCGCTCGATGAGGAAATACAGCAGCGGTGCCAGGAAGAAGGGACTCAACGGCGACGCCGTCTGGACGACGCTCACCGCCAGCCCCCGGCTGCCGGCGTCATAGTGCTTCGCCACCAGCAGCGAGAGGATCACCAGCCCGCAGGCCCCCTTGGCCATGCCGGTCATGATCCCGAAGGTGAGGGAAAGTTGCCAGAGGTTCTGTGACAGGCCCATGCCCAGGAAGCCGGCGGCCATGAGCAGCACACCGCCCAGGATCACCGGGCGGGTGCCGAGGTCATCGGCCTTCTTGCCGAACAGCACGCCGCCGACGCCCCAGCCCACCATCGCGAACACGTAGGGGATCGTCGCGGTGGTGCGTGACCAGCCGAACGCCGTCTCGATGGGAGTCAGGAACAGGCTGAAGGCGTTCATGCTGATGGACGTGATGACCACGACCACGGCGGACATGATAACGATGGCGATGCGGGGGAGTTTCATGCTTTTCTCACGGGCGTGAGCGGATGCCGGGCGACAGGGCCGGCCTGGCGGGTCATGCGCGGCAGCCGCGTTTCCGGCGGAATCGCCTGGCCGCGGGGTGCCGTCGCGGGGCGCCGCGTCGTGGTAGGCGGAGAGCCGCGGGGTTCGAAGGGTCGGGATTCGGCAAGGGCGGACGCTCAAAGGGCGGACGGGGCCGACCCCTGTGCGGATCGCGAGTCTGTCCCACGCGCTGCCCGCGTTCCCCTGGATGCCCGCGCCTACAGGCCGTAGAGCGCCTTGGGATTGTGATACAGGATGTTGTCCTTCCGTTCCTGGCTGATGGCGTCCATCTTCTTCAGGTCGAGGATGGCGTCCATTTCGCTGGACGGATCCGTGTGGCCGTAGTCGGTGCCGATGACCAGGCCCCCCTCGCCCGTGAACTTGAGGACGTAGGGGATGTCGTCGTTGGTCTGGCAGGTGACGTAGATGCCGTACCGGGCGAACAGATCCCGGGGAAATTCCCGCCCGGCCGCCTGGTAGCGGTTCTCGGCCTCCAGGTAGATCCAGGGGACCCACTGGGAGGAGGCTTCGATGAAGCCCCACCGGAGGTCCGGAAAGACCTGGGGAATCTCGCTTATGATGAGGCCCAGGCATGCGGTGACCGTGGGCGCCCGGAACATGGCGAATCGGCCCGCCGCGGTCGGGCGGTAGGTGTCGCAGTTGGCAGGATTGCCATTGGCGATGTGCACGGCGATGGACATGTCCAGGTCGCTTGCCGCCTGGTAGACGGGATAGAAGTACGGGTCGGTCATGTCCCGCTCTCCCTCCAGAGGACGCATGCACACCGCCACCGCGCCATCCTCCCTGGCCTGCCTGATCTGGGACACCGCCTCGTCCAGGGCCAGCACCGGCACCACGCAGGACCAGCGCAGCCGGCCCTGGCTCTGCCGGTAGATGTCCCCGAGCCAGCGGTTCCAGCTCCGGCACAGGGCGACTTCCTTGTCCGGCCGGGTGGTGATCTGTTCGATCCAGAAGGTGTTGTGGAGCACCTGTACGTCCACCCCCAGCCGGTTCATATGGTCGAGCCTGAGCTGGACGTCGTCCAGTTCCCGGGCGGCCCGGGACGATTCGACGTTTCTTCCGAACTGGTCCGACAGGTCCCTCAGTTGCTGCTCGCTGTAGGTGGGGAAGCGGAATCCGCGGATCTTCTCGTCGATGACCCAGTACTGGAGCGTGGGCTCCTGAGGTGACGCGAAAAGCACGGGGCGGTATTTCTCCTCTGACGGCTCCAGATAGTCCCATGTGTGCTCGGTTTCGATCACATGGGCATCCGCATCGATGACAGGGACCTGTTCCTGGCTGGACATGGCGCGACTCCTTGATACGCGGCCGGGCATCCCGGATCGCAAGTGCTGTTCCCGGCACCCTGTGGCCCGCCGGCGGGCGTGTCACCGTCAAGTTCGACCAACGGCCATCGTTTGTCAACCGTCCAGAGGGTCCCGACCAGGACTATCCCACGCTGAGTGTTTGTGCGAGGGGGGCGGGTTTGTGTCAGGCACCGGCGTTCTTGCGCTGGGGCAGTCCTACCTGGGGGATGTTGGAACGCATCAGCAAGGGGGCGAGCGCGATCCATGGTGAGGCACCGGAAGGGTATTCGCTGTCGGAGGTGGAGGTACGTCTGGTGAAGCCGGAGGAGCGTCCGGACTGGGACGTGCTGATGGACAGGTATCATTATCTGGGCTTTCGCCGTCTGGCAGGCCGCGGCCTTCGTGATGTGGCGACCTTCAGATGCCGTTGGCTGGGCTTGGCGGCGTGGCAGAACGGCGCCTTCAAGTGCCGATCGCGGGACCGTTGGACGGGCTGGCGGTCGAAGCAGCAGTTCCAGCGTCCGGGTCTGATCGCGAAGCAGCCAAGCTATCGCCGCCGTTACCCGGCCCTGACCGGCGACCGCAGTCGGAGGGTCCCGGCCCCAGACCGCCGTCGGAGGATCCCGGCCCCAACCACGCCCGCAGGCTACCCGACCGTCCAAACCCATCCCCCGCTCACCCCGCAGGCGATCATCCCTCCACATTACCCCTACACCGACAACCACCAGGAAGGCGCCCAACACCCTTCCGCCCCGCCCTCATCTCAACACAACCTCCCCGGCATGGGAAAGTCCTGCCGGGGAACCCGGGGTGGGTTGACGAAGGCCGCGCCAGGTAATATGTGACACGCATGGTGACAGGCGTTCGCGGAAGTCCGGATTGCAGAGGTTCAAGACCGGGACGTTGCCGGGATGGTGGCCCGTTTCGCCGATGGCGAGGGAATCGCCGACACTGCCTGTGCGAGGCTGTCCGGGGCGCTGGGGCAGACGGTTGGAGCGATAGCGGTTTATCGACGATGTACGAGCAATAATGGAACCGGAGAGGCCATGAGCCCCGAATTCGAATACCTGGATCGTGAAGTACCACGAGGAACTTTCTTTGATGTCATATTTGCGGTGATCCTTTTTCTGGTTTCCGGGTTCAGCGCATACACGACCTATCTCGGCTTCTCGAAGGATCTGCCGCTCTACATGAGCCTCCCGATCGCGGCAATCATTGGCTTGGGACTTTTGGGGATCAACTTCAAGATCCGGGAGGCAAGAATCGCCGATAACCCTCTCGGTTGGTCGTTCCTCGTATTCTCTATCGTCTTCGTGTTCAGTTTCATCAGCAATACCAACGCGTTTTACTCGCGACTCATCGAGGACGATATCGTGCGGGAAGCGCAGGAAGAAGCGTGGTCTATGTTCGACAGAGAGAGTATGAAGGCGCTCTCGTTGATCGACGATAATCCGCAATACCAGAGCGAGCTTGCAACTATCGCGGAGGTAGAAAACGAACTCACCAAGCTCAGGGAACAGATTACCGACCCGCGCAACCTGGGACTCGGGCCGCGTGCCCAAGCGCACTTGAGACGGATCGAAGAGCTTCTGGAAACCAAATCTACCGATACGGTGCCCCCTTCGCCGGAGCGGCCTGAACGGGAGCACGAGCAATACGCAGAGAAGCTTGAGAGACACATTCGAGAGCTTGTCGACGAACGCCAGCGTCGAGGGGACGTCCACAAACATGTGTCCCTCCACGACGATGTCTCACGGAAAAGGAATGCTCACCAAAAGCGTGTGGATGAGAAAGACTGGCACAGAGGCCATACGGATGAAATGCACCGCGATCTGAAATCCATCGAGAATCAGGTTAACCGGCACTTGTCTCCGGTTCCGAAACTGGAGCTCGATGACATCAACGACAAAGCGGACGAAGTTGGAAAATTCAAATACACTTGGCGAAATTTCGTGCAAGCGGTAAGCCCGGTTGCGATCGCCCTTTCCGTTATATTGGGTGCCCTGCTCGATATCCTGGCCCCGATGATGTCCATCGCATTTTACCGTCCTCAATACGATTAGGAGGTTCATTGGATGCCCGAGACGAATCCTCAGAATGAGCCGATGCCTGTCCCCATCCGGCCGATACGTGTCGACGAAAATGACAGGTTGAACCCGAATCGTATCGTACCACCTCTCCCGCAGGGCGGGTACTGCCTGTTTACTGCTGGCGTCGTTGGATCTGGAAAGTCCACGCTCCAACACGCTCTGGTTCACCGGCTCTACACGGACGAGCGCGTCGATCTCACGTTCAAGAATGAAGACGGAGAAACAAGCCCCAATGGCGAACTCCTGGATTGGATCAACAGATTCGACCGTGGCGAATTTCCCGAGCGCACCCCCAAAGGTACACTCCAGACCTTCTTCATCGAATTCGGCCAGAGCGGCCAGAGCCGCCGACCGGTCAAGCTTAGCTTCGTCGAGATCCCGGGCGAAGACTTTTCGGCCATTCTGCCGCAGAAGGGCCGACCTGATTACGAACCGCGCCTGTCTTCGGAGCTGGAGCACCTTCTGACAGCAAAGGATATCAATAAGCTGTTTATCCTGGTAGCTGATACGACTCGGCACGATCCCGCGACGGCCTTGAAGAAGTCGTCGGACGAGCGGGACCAACGTCTCTACGAAGACATGGTGTTCAGCGAATTGATCACCTATATGCGGGAACTAGGCCTGAATCGAATCAAGCTTCTTTTCGTTGCCGCGAAATGGGATGCTGCTCCGAACCGTAACCTCGATCCAAAGCGGTTCTTCGGACAGCATTTTCCTCAGGCCAGGTCCGCTCTTCGTCGCTTCGAAAAAGCTCAGGTTCAATACATTCGATTCACAGTAGGAAATGTCCGGATCAGTGGAGACGAAACGGAGGGTTTCGCGCGAACCCCAATCGTGGAGAAGCACGATTTCCTACCCATCAGCCGCGTGATCCAGTGGATCCACACACACGCGACCGAGCGATCCTTGCCGGGCTACCCAACGGTTCGCTTGACGCTTTGGCAAAAGATCAAGCGATGGGCAGCAACGACTTGAAGTCTCCGGCCCTTTTTGTCTGCGGCACGCCTAGCGATCGATACGGATTCGAGTGCAGAACGCTCGACGGACCGCAGGTTCCAGATGGGTTTGCCAGATACTTGGACGACATCCCGGCTGAGAAATTTCCCAAGCGAGGAGATGCGACGCATTTCTTCTTTCGCGACAAGGATGAGGGCTGGGCGATGTACGCCGAGTATCGCTCAATCCATCCCAACGACGCAGATCACAACCGTGGCGCATTCATCGCCGTGGGCTGCTGGTCGAATGCGGCACTCACGCCCGATCAGGCGATGGAAGCCCTGTTCCGTATCGAGGACGTCCACCGCGATCTTGCGGAGAGGCGCGACCCGGACACCGATTCGTTCTCCCCCGACTTTCAATTGCCTGAATACGCGGCACCCAACCTTGTAGTGCTGGATCGTGACCAGGTCGATCGGTCCCGGTTGGCTGATCTGTTTTGTCAGGCCGCAGCGGGCCGAGGGACATACAGCGGCCAATCCGGATCGGTGACCCTTACGTCCAAAGAGGTTGGCCAAGGCTTGCTCGCGCAGTTCTGCGCGCCGCCACCGGAGGCGGAACCTGCTCCTCCCGACCCGGGAAGCTGGCAAACGCGCTTGGATGAGGTGATACGGTACGGTATGGACGAATCACTGCAGACACGCCAAGCGCTCCGGAAACTGTCGAAGCTGGAAGACCAGCGTGCGAAGGTGCTCAAGTCCTTGACCCGGAGTTCGCGACGCGCTTCCGGGGCCGGAACGCGCCGGGGCGCCAGTACTGGGCCGCACATGACGATCCGGGAGATTATCTTTTTCTCCCTCTGCGCGACGATTTGGACAGCAGTTGCAGTTGTATTGACAGTGATCTTCGCCACATGATTGTCAAGTGGCGCCGGAAAATCGGGCAGATTTCCAACTCGACTTTGTGCATTACGAGGCGAAGAAAAGCGCGTAATGCATACGCCTTGAGCGGGAAATCGAGCCGTCGCGGGGCAGGGCACCCGAACCGCCAGCCCGCGGCAAGCCCATGGAGATGGACATGGGGCTCTGATTATGGCGCGATCCGTCTTCCGATATCTGCGCAACATCGCCCGGCATTCCTGGTAGCGGCTGCCACTGGAGCCAAGTGATGATGCCAGGAGCAGTTCCGGACGATACATCCCTGCCGCGGCGTGCGGCCATGAATGCCGGGAATGCGCGATGCTGGAACTGCCGTTGAAGATGATTACTGAAACAGCCAGGAGCCGATCGCACACCACGACATGGCAGTCAACACGAAGGCCGCCCAGTTCGAGAACAGGTCTGCACCCCTTCGAACAAGCCGGAAATCATTCCAGTTGATCTTCTCCCGTTGATCTTCAAGTATGAAACCCGGGCTCCGTGCACTTTAAGCTCCTCCTCCATCTTCCCATCGTCCTGCAGGTGAAAGTATCTCAGGACGTACCAATCGACATGGGCGAGAACCACCGTTACGCCGAGAACGATCATGCCCCATTCATCCGACGGTCTTATGCCGAAGATCTCGAGATTCTTCGGATCGGCGCTTGCCGCTGCGGCTACGACCACAACACCCGCAAGCGCCAGAGTGTTGCACCGGCTGGCTCTCCCAGCTTCTCGGTGGTATTGACCGCGCACTTCCGATCCTGCGGTGGGTACACGTACTCCAGGCCGAGAGGCTACCCGACCGCCCAAACCCATCCCCCGCTCGCCCCGCCGGCGATCATCCCTCCACATTACCCCTACACCGACAACCACCAGGAAGGCGCCCAACACCCTTCCGCCCCGCCTTCATCTCAACACAACATTCCCGGCATGGAATAGTCCTGCGGTCCCGACCTTCCGCGGCCTTGCCACCCGCCGCGGTCCCCCCGTCCGTCCCGGAAACCGCCGCGCGGTCCGGCGCGTTCGCTCTTTCCACCCCGGCACCCCCGCTCAGGCCAAGGCCGCGACCCAACACAGCGCCACCACCGCGGCCGCCGCCAGACCGGTCCGGGTCTGGACGCGGATGCTCTCCGGGCGGTCCATGGTCCGTGCCAGCAGGGCACCGGAGACGCCGCCGGCGGCGAATCCCCAGAGATGGGCCCAGATGTCCACCCGCGGTCCTCCGGTGCCGAACATGGCGAGGACCGCCAGGCCGGCCGCCACCGGCACCCAGGCCAGCTTGCCCCGCAGGCCGCGCCGCTGCCGCCGGACCACTCCCGTGCCGCCGAGAACGCCCAGGGCGCCGAAGACCGCGGTGGACGCGCCGATGGAAACATGGTCGAAGCCGTGAAACCAGGCGTTGCACAGATTTCCCAGTGCGCCCGCGCCCAGCACCAGGGCCGTGCCGACTCCGGGCCCTTCGGCCCGGCAGACCGCGGTGAGAAAGAACAGCAGGGCGACGGCATTGGCGCCCACGTGGGCCAGGTCGGCGTGCAGGGTGAGGGCGGTGACCGTGCGCCACAGCTCGCCGCCAAGGATCAGGTCGGCGGATGCGCTGCCGCGCTCGATCCAGGGCACCGACCCTTGGGTCCATGCGGCAAGGGAGAAAAAGGCCAGCAGCCCCGCGGCCACTGCCGCACCGGTGTAGAGGGGTGCCTGGCCGGGCCAGGGCTGTTCCTGCGGTATCGGGGTCCGGCTCTCGTTTTCGTAGTCCCAGAGTTCGGTGACCGCCTGTTCCAGGTGTCGGGAAGGGACCGACAGGACCCAGCCGCTGGAGGTGTGCGCCAGACGCGGAGCCAGCCCTTCCGCCTCAAGCACCAGCGCCCATTCCTCGATCTGGCGCAGGTCCGACGTCCTGCGTACGATGATTTCCCGTTGTGACTGTATCATGGCGGCTGCGCGTCTCCGTTTCAAATATCGAACACGGGCGGCGGCTTCAACCGGGGAGCCCTACCGGAACGTGATGAGGGCGACGCCGGTGACGATCAGCGCCGCTCCGGCCGCCACCCGGGCGTTGAGGGTCTCGAGGTCGCGCAGGAAGATCGCGCTGAAGAGCACGATGAACAGCGGGTTGGTATTGATGAGCGGGACCACCACCGACACATCGCCCTGGCTCAGGGCGATGTAACCCAGCAGTTGGGCGGTGGCGGACACCACCGCGGCGGCGCCGTAGAAGGGCAGGCACTTCCGGTCGCCCCGGAATGTGGGGCGCAGTTGCCCGGTGGCCACCAGGCTGAGCGAGAACACCACGAGAGAGGTGGTGATGGTGATGGCGGTGGCGACGAAAGGGTTGGGCATGATCCGCAGCCCGGTCTTGCGGAAGTTCTGCGAAATCGCCGTGAGCAGGGCCGCGCTCAGCGGATACGCCAGGTGAACGGCTTTCCACTCGCTCTCTCCCTCCCGCCGGGCCGCGGTGAGCCAGACCCCCAGGACGCTCAGCAGCGCTCCCGGATAGACCGCGAGGGCGGGTCGCTCGCCGAGAAAGGTGAAGGCCAGGGCGATGGCGAACAGCGGGGTCACGCTGCGCACCGGGCCGGCGCGGGAAGCGCCCAGCCGGACGATGCCGGTATAGTGGAGAAAGCGCACGGCGGCGGGCTGGATCAGCCCGCTGATGACGAAGTACCGGGTGGCGCCGGTGTACAGCAGGCCCGGGGGGAAGAGGCGCCAGATGGCGATCCAGATCGCCGCCGTGCTCAGCGCGAACCCCATGAGCGCGGCCAGCGCCACGCTGGCGTAACGCGAGCCCCGGCGCACCAGGATCGCCTCGGAGCCCCAGGCCATGGACGACGTCAGGGCAAGAAACTCCGGGCCCGGGACGATCATGGGCGAAGCGTGGGGTTCAATCCAGGACGAGCGGCGTGTCGTCGCGGTTGGCCCACTCGCCCATGGAGCCATCGTAGTTGCGCGCCCGCTCGTAACCCAGCAGCTTCAGGACGAAGACTCCGTGCGCCGCACGGATGCCGCCCTGTCAATAGGTGACCACTTCCCGGTCAGGTGGCACCCCCGCCCGTTCCAGCAGGCTCCGCAGCTCCCCGGCCTCCTTCAGGGTCTTGTAGGGGTTTTCCTGGAGAAAGTTGAGCCATTCCAGGTGCACCGCTCCCGGCAGGTGGCCCGCCCGCCGGTTGCCGCGGTCGTTGGCCCCGGTCCACTCGCCGTCCGACCGCACGTCCAGGTAGACCAGGTCCGGATTGCCGAGGTTGGCCTTGCCGTAGTCCAGCGTGCACACCAGATCGGGGTTCGTCCTGGGGTTGAAGAGCGCGCCCCGGGGTTCGGGCACGTCCAGGGTCGTGGGCCGCCCTTCATGGAACCACTTGCGCCAGCCGCCGTTGAGCACGGTCACGTCGGTGTGGCCGTAGTAGTTCAGCACCCACCACAGGCGGGCGGCCCACAGGGAGCCGTTGCTGTCGTAGGCCACCACCCGCGTGCCCGCGCCGATGCCCAGACTCTCCATCACCTCCCTGGCGGTGTCCGGGGGCGCCACCCGCGGATACCGGTGGGGGTCTCGGGCGAATTCCGGCTGCTTGATGTAGTGGTGCACGCGCATGCCCACGGCGCCCTTGATGTGGGCGCGTCGGTAGGCGTCGAAGGGGTCGCAGTCGACGATCCGAAGGCCGGGGTCGTCGAGGTGCCGTTCCAGCCAGTCCGTCTCCGCCAGCAGTTCCGGGCGTGCGTAGCCTTCCTGTGTCATCCGTATTCCTCCCGGTGGCGCCGGTCCGGCGCATGGCGCTCCCCCGACGGGAGGGCCGCAGGGAACCGGGCCAGCGTGTCGCATCTGTACCAGATGACGCGACGGCGCGCGAGGACGAGGGCATTCGGGTTGAACTGTCGCGCATCCTGGGCGAGAATGGCATCCGTTCGTATTTCGGGGGTATGCCGATGTCCATGTTCATTGATGCCGACGCTCACGTGATCGAGACCGAGCAGACTTGGGAGTTCATGGAGGAAGGGGACCGGCGGTTCGCGCCGGACCTGCTGGTCTCCCGGCGCAGCGGCCTGCAGTACTGGCGCATCGACGAGCGGGTGGTGCCCAACACCAACATCGGCCTCAACACCACCGCCGGGTCGCGTGAGCTCGCCGACGTGCGGGCGCGGATCGCGCACATGGACGCGTTGTCGGTGGACGTCCAGGTCATCTATCCGACGCTGTTCCTGCGCCCCCTGACGGCCCGGGCCGACGTGGAACGGGCACTCTGCCGGGGTTACAACCGCTGGCTTGCGGAGATCTGGAAGCAGGGGGGCGGGCGCATCCGCTGGGTGGTGCTGGCGCCGGCGCGGTCCATGGACCGCGCCATCGAGGAGATCCGTTTCGGCAAGGCCCACGGCGCCTGCGGCGTCTTCATGCACGGCTTCGAGGGGGACCGGCTGCTCTCGGACGACACCTTCTTCCCCCTCTACCAGGAGGCCAGTGATCTCGACATGCCCATCTGCATCCACGCCGGCGGCGGCAACCTGGATCACTACGACCTGTTCGCCCAGGACGTGTTCTCGCGCTTCAAGCTCCCGGCGGTGGGAGCGTTCAACAATCTCATCTACAAGGGCGTCCCCGACATGTTCCCGGAGCTTCGCTGGTGCTTCGTGGAGACCACGTCCCAGTGGGTTCCCTATGCGTTGAACGACCTTCGGATCCGCACGACCGCCGAACTGGCCTTTCGCCGGAAGCACGCCGGCAGCAGCCTGGCCGGGGTGCGCGGTGCCCCCCGGGAGCTTGCCGACGGGAACCTGCTGAGGGACAACCGCATCTACGTGGCCTGTCAGACCACCGATGACCTGCCCTATGTGATCGAGCACGCCGGCGAGGACAACATCATCGTGGGAACCGACTACGGGCACGCCGACTACTCCAACGACATGGAGGCCATCGCCAGGCTGGCCGGCGAGGGCATGCTTCCCGAAGGCTTGGGAACCAGGATCCTGAGTGACAACCCCCGGCGTCTCTACGGCCTGTAGGAGACTGCGTCACAGGACGCTCCGGGAGGTGGCCGGTGGGAGGGGATGCCCGGATTCGCGTCCAGCATGCCGGAAACGTGCCGCGCCCCGGGCGGGCGACCGCTGACCGCAGTCCGGGAGGAGTACCATGTCGAAGATCATTGCCCGCGCGCTTGCGCAGGAGCGGGACGGCGTACCGGGCTTCATCGCCTCGCCGGAGAGGTCGGGTCCGGGCCCGGCCCTGCTCATCATCCATCACCACTATGGCGTGACCGGCCACCTCAAGCACATGGCCTGCGAGTTCGCCGAGGCCGGGTACAGCGCCATGGTGCCCGCTCTCTACGACCTGCTGGGCTTCCCCGACCACCACGGCGTCCAGCAGCAGATCTCCGACGGGCGCTTCGTGGAGATTCTGGACCAGGGCTGGCGATACCTCTGCGGGCGCGGCGACGTGGACGAGAACCGCGTGGCGGTCATGGGTCTGTGCATGGGCGGGCGCATCGGTATCCACTTCGTCGCGGCCACGCCCCGGGTCGCCGCGTTCCTGGGCTACTATCCTTCGGTGCGGGACGAGGGGCCGAGCGAGCTCCGGCCGCGGCATCCCGATGAATCCGCCCGGGAGATCCACTGCCCGTCGCTGATCCTGTTCGGGGGCCGGGACCGGGTCGCTCCGGTGCCGGTCCAGGAACGGCTGCGGGCCGCCTTCCTGGAAGGCACGCCCGACGTGGAGTGGCACTTCTTCCCGCCCGCCGGCCACGGCTTCGCGCTGGCCGACGGCGATGCCTACGATCCTGCGCTGGCGAAACTCATCTGGCCGCTGTCCGTGAACTTTCTGGACCGGGTGCTGGGAAGGGAGCCGGCGGCCATCGGGAAGCACGCGATTGCCTGACCCTCCGGGGAGCGGACACCGCGGGCGGCCGATGCCCGTACGGGTGCGGAAGCGGGAAACCGGGAAACGGGCGAAACCGTCAGACCGCGGCTGGCGGTCTGCGCCGGTGCCATCCGGCGGCCTGCTCGCAGGCGTGGGCGGCGCGCAGCACCCGTCCTTCCCGAAAACGCGGCCCCACCAGCTGGAGCCCGATGGGCAGGCCGCCGGAGGAGAACCCGCCGTTGACGCTGAGGGCCGGCAGCCCGGTGAGGTTGAACGGCGTGGTGAAGAGGGAACGGAAGTTCACGCCCGGACTTTCCAGCCGGATCTCCTCTCCGTCCACCTCCATCACCGCGCGCTGCGACTCCTCGATGGTGGGGGCCGGCACCGGGGCGGTGGGTGCGGCGATGAGGTCCACGTTCGCGAAGGCTTCGTCGAACTCCCGGCACAGGAGGCGACGAAGGCGCTGGGCGGCAACGTAGGCATGGGCGGGGATCAGCATGGCGCCGATGTTCTGAAACAGCAGGCGCGCGCTGTACTCACGCGGCCTCGCGGCGAGCCAGGGCAGGTGTTCCCCCACGTTCTCCGGCCGCGTGATGCAGGGCCAGACCACTCGCGTCATGTCCAGATGGGGCACCTCCACCTCCACCAGGCGGGCGCCCAGGGTTTCCATCAGGCGCTGTGACTCGGTGAACGCCTGCCGGACCGCCTTCGTCATGTACCGGTCGAAGTAGTCCTTGACCACGCCCACCCGCAGGCCCTCGATGCCGGCGGTCAGTTCTTCGCCGTAATCCGGAACCGGTTCGTCCGCGCTGACGGGATCCTTGGGGTCCCGGCCGGCAACGGCCTGCAGGATCAGCGCGCAGTCCCGCACCGTCTTGCCGAACACCCCCACATGATTGGTGCTGAAACCGCCGTCCCCTGGCACGTGTCCGAACCGGCTGATGCGCCCCCAGGTGGGCTTGAATCCCGCGATGCCGCACAGCGACGCCGGGTTTCGCACCGAGCCGCCGTTGTCGGTGCCGATGGAGCCCAGGCACAGGCTCGCGGCCACCCCCGCGGCCGACCCGCCGCTGGAGCCCCCGGCGATCCGCTCCGTGTCCCAGGGATTTCGGGTGGTGCCGTAGAACGGATTGATGGTGGTGCCGCCGTTGGCCCACTCGTGCATGTTGGTCTTGCCCAGGATCACCGCGCCCGCATCCCGGAGCCGCGCCACCACCGTGGCGTCGTGATCCGGAACCCACCCCTCCAGCACCCTGGATCCCGCGGTGGTGCGGATTCCGCTGGTGGCGAGGTTGTCCTTGATGGACAGGGGGATGCCGTGCAGCGGGCCGCGATACGCTCTGCCCCGTATCGCCGCCTCCGCCGCCCGGGCATCCGCCAGCGCCCGCTCCCGCGCCACCGTGACATACGCCACCAGCTCCGGATTCAGGCGGTCCATGCGTGCCAGCATGCGTTCGGTGAGTTCCACCGGAGAGAGGTCGCCGTTCCTGATCCGGGCTGCGGCCGCGTCGATGGTCAACTCCGTCAGGTCGTGGTCGGTCATGGTTCCTCCGGGAGACGGGCTGTCGCCGGCACCCCGCCGGGTCACGGTGAGCCTAAGCGCACACCGGTCGTGAATCAACCGCGGTGTTCCGGTCGAGCGGATCGTTGCCCGACGTGACTTGGCTTTCGGCCGCCGCACAGGTACATCCTTTCGGGTGTCCGTCCCTGCCGGTTGCAATGTCCTGTTGCGGGAGGCGGCTACGGATGGTCTCGCAGGGATCGCCCGTGCAAGGGAAGGTCTGAACAGGGTGATGGCTCGACAGTGAGCGGCCCGCAACCTGTGGATCCCATTGTTTCAGCCCCGGGTTCAGACCTTCCCAGGGAGAATCGTCTGGCCAGGCTTCTGACCGGACCTGCGCGGACGGGATCGTGGAGTCGACGGTGGGGTTTCCTGCGCCAGCGGGGTTCCCTGTCCCGGGGACATGAAAGGGTTGCCGGGAGCGTTTCCGGGTCAACCGCAAGGTATCGGTGAGATGCGAATTGCCGCAGTGGATCTGGTCAGCAACACCTGCTTCCCGGCCTTGGCTGCTCAGGAGTTGGGGTTCTATCGGGAAGAGGGCGCCGACGTGGAGATCGAACTGGTGTCCCAGATCGGCGCCACGCGGGCACTCCGGGAGGGCGGCGCGGACGCCATGATCGCGGGGTCGGTGCACGACCTGTTGCGGGAGTTTCCCTGTTGGCGCGGCGCCAGGCTGCTGGTGGCGCTGTCTCAGGGAACCCCGTGGCTGCTGACGGTGCGGGCGGACCTGGCGGCGGAGCGGGGAGACATCCAGGCACTCAAGGGCCTGCGTCTGACCGCGGCGGAGGGGCCGGATCTGGTGTTCAAGGCGCTGCTGGCGGCCGCAGGGCTGGATCCGGCGAAAGACGTGCGCCTCGTGCACCTGCCGGGTTCCGAGGCCCGGGACGTGTCGTTCGGCGTCCATGCCGCCCGCGGCCTGGAGTCCGGGCGGATCGACGGCTTCTGGTCCAACGCCATGGGCAGTGCCGTGGCCGTGTCGCTGGGGGTCGGCAAGCTCCACGTGGACGTGCGCCGGGGCGACGACCCCGGGGAGATCCGTCACTGCACCTTCGCCGGTGTCGGCACCACGGACGCCTTCATCGAGCGGGAACCGGAGCAGGCGGCGGCCGTGGTCCGCGCCATCGTGAAGGCGCAGAAGGCGTTGCGCGCGGACCCGTCCCGGGCCGCCCGGGTGGGCCGGGGACTCTTCCCGAAGGACGCGGCCGAACTCATCACCGGCATCGTCGAGCGCGACGTGCGGTTCTACCAGCCGGCCATCTCCGAGACGGCGGTGGCGAAGCTCAATGCCTTTGCCCGGTCCGCCGGCCATCTGCCGGGGCTGGTGCCCTACGAGCAGGTGGCGGCGGTGCAATTCCGCCACCTGTGGGAGGATTGACACCCCGCCGCCCGCGGCAAGACGCCCCCGGGAGTCGATCCGTACCACGCAGCCGGTCCTGTCGGATCACTCATGAAGGGGACGGAATCATACGTTTGTGCTCTTCCGTCACCCCCAGTCCGGACATGGCGTGACGGGAGGATCAAAAAATTCGCGTGCCGGGTCCATCACGCCGGCTGATACCGCCGGACGTCGATCTCATCGGCGCGTGCTCGCATCCGCGCGGCGTCGTGCCATGCCTGCATCCGCAACAGCAGATCCATGCTCACGCCGAAGGCCTTCTCGACCCGCAAAGCCATTTCCGGCGACAGCGACGCGTTGCCGTTCAACAGGTCCGAGAGCGTCGCGCGGCGCACGCCGAGAATCCGCGCCCCAGCGGCAATACTCAATCCGAACTCCTCGATCACTTCGATCCGGATAAAGGCGCCAGGATGCGAAGGGGTCATCCCGGTCTTGATGCCGTGATCGGTCATCAGTGGTAATCCTCCAGGTTCACGTATTCGATCCCGCCGTGCCGTTCCTCGAAGGTGACCCGCCAATTGGCCGACACCGATACGCTCCACTCGTTGCGGCGTTCACCGGACAGTCGGTGAACCCGCCAGCCGGGCGGCGCTTCCCGGATGAAGCCCTCCACGTTCTCGGCCAGGACCAGCGCGGTCATGATGCCGCGCACCCGTTCCATGAGGCTTTGTTTCAGCAATCGAGAGGAGTCGTTCTCGAAAAGCTGGCGCAGTCCCCGATGACGGATGGAAGGGATGACCATGCCCATGTGTACGGCATGACCGTACGAACCGCAAAAGTGTGGGCGACCGGAGAACGAACGGTCGGGCACGGCGGCGCGAGCCCGTTTCTGTCGCCCTGGTCGGCGTCAGGTCTCGCTTGTGCGCCCGCACCACTCGCGCATCCCGCCGCCAGTGCCAGGATGGCCGGACAGGGGGAAACCGGGTTTGCGAGGGCGTGTGCGTATCGCGCGACCATGACATTATCCTTTCCTTCGTCAAGCCGCGTCGGCCGCCCCGATCATGTCGAGGAGCGAATGATGACGATGCGACGCCGCGAACACGCCGCTCCTTCCAGCCGGCACTGTACCATGACGTGGCCCTGCCCGTCGTCGGACAGCAACCCGATCAGAAGCCGCCGCTCCGTGCCCGGCTTCGCTCCCATGAAGTGCATCCCGGGTCGGTGTCGGTGGGGATGGCAGCCGTGGTTCCCCGTGCGTTCGAGCAGGGCGCGGGCGTCCACGCGCACCGTCGCCGGCGGATTCGCGGGATTGCGGCATTTGATAGGGCCTGGGCTTGATCTACCATGGTGGCACCGTTTCGGCGGACCGCCGCCGGGACACATACCCGGGACTTGCGGGAAGCTGGAGACGCGGAGCAGGACATGGGGCAAGGGGCGGTGCGCCGCCCCTTCGAGGAAGGAGTTGAGCCATGAGGGATGGATTTCGTGTCATCGATTCGGACCGGCATATCATGGAGCCGTCGGACGTCTACGACCGCTACATGCCGGAGAAGTTCCGCGGGAGGGTCAAGATCACCGGACCCAACCAGTCCGGGCGCTTCGTGGACGGCAAGGCCGTCTCGGATTCGGACCGGCGCCCCGACCGGGAGGTCACGGACCATGGTTTCATCTTCGCCAGCAACAAGTCCTGGCGGGAGACATTTGCCGAAGCCATCGCCACGGGTTTCGATCCCGCTTCCAACCTCCGCGACATGGACCGGGAAGGCATCGACCTGAGCGTGCTGTTCCCCACCATGGGCCTCTACGTCATGTGGCGCTCGGACATCGACCCGGAGTTGAGCGCGGCCATCTGCCGGGCCTACAACACCTGGCTCGCGGAGTATTGCAGCCACGACGCGTCGCGGCTGCGCGGCGTCATGCTGCTGCCGCTGCAGGATCCCGCACGGGCCGTGGAGGAGCTGCGGCATGCCCGCGAGACCCTTGGCCTGCTGGGCATCTTCTGGCGTCCCAACAAGCTCTGCGGCCGCACGCTGGCGAGTCCCGACTACTTTCCCGTCTACGAGGCGGCCCAGGATCTGGGCGTCACCGTCTGCGTCCACGAAGGCGCGCGCACGGTGCTGGAACAGGCCGGCAGCGACCGCTACAGCGAATTCGGTCGCCACGTGGCCTGTCATCCCCTGGAGCAGATGCTCGCGTGCCTGAGCTTTTGCGGCGACGGCGTGCTGGAGCGGTTTCCCGCCCTGAAGGTGGCCTATCTGGAGTCCGGCTGCGGCTGGGTGCCGTTCTGGCTTGAGCGCATGGACGAGCATTGGGAGCACGAGTCCCACGGCTCCGCCAGAACCACCCCCGAAAAACCCAGCTTCTACTTCCACCGACAGTGCTGGGTGAGTTGCGAGGCCGGGGAAGAGCTGGTGCCGAGCTTCGTGGAGCACGTGGGCAACGACCGCCTGACCATGGCCACGGACTATCCCCACAGCGATTGCATCGACAAGTGGCCGGACCTCACCGTCGGTGCCCTGAGCGCCAACGAGAAGCTGTCGCAGGAGACCCGCCGCAAGATCCTGTGGGACAATCCGGCGCGGATGTACGGTCTGGAGGCGTAGGGATGGCGCGATTCCGGGTCGTCTACTGTGGCAGCAACGATGTGCCCGCCGACCTCATCGAGCCGGTCCTGCGGGAGGCCGACGCGGAGATGGTGGTGGCCCGGCCCACCAGCGACGAGGAGGTGGCGGAGGCCGGGCGCGACGCCGACGGCATGATCTTTCACGGCGCCCTGCCGCTCACCCGCGAGATCATCTCGAAGCTCGACCGCTGCAAGGTCATCTGCCGCACCGGCGTGGGCGTGGACCGACTGGACCTGGCCGCGGCCAGGGAGCACGGCATCGTCGTGTGCAACGCCGCCGGCTGCAACGCCATCGAGGTGGCGGAGCAGATGATCGGGCTCATGATCGCCATCTCCCGCAAGCTCGTGCGCATGAACCAGTACGTGCGCGAGGGCCGCTGGCGCCGCCACACCGCCGAACTCCATGCCTACCGCGGTCCGGTGGCGCGCATTGCCGGCCAGACCCTGGGGATCGTCGGCCTCGGCCACGTCGGACGCCAGGTGGCGCCCCGGGCCCAGGGCATGAAAATGAACGTCCAGGCCGCGGACCCCTATGTGGCCGCGGTCATTGCCGAGGCCATGGACGTCCGGCTGGTCGCCTTCGACGAACTGGTTCGCAGCTCGGACGTCATCACCCTGCACGCCCCGCTGGTGCCGGCCACCCGCCGGATGTTCGGCCGGGAACAGTTCGCGGCCATGAAGAACAGCGCCTATCTCATCAACTGCGCCCGGGGCGGGCTGGTGGACACCGGCGCCCTCCACGAGGCCCTCACCACCGGTCAGATCGCCGGGGCGGCCCTGGACGTTACCGACCCCGAACCCCTGCCCGCCGACCATCCGCTGCTGATGCTGCCCAATGTCATTGTCACCTGCCACACCGCCGCCAACTCCAACGAGTCCTATGTCGATTGCCAGACCCACGCCGCCCGGGAAGTGGTGCGGGTGCTCCGGGGCGAGCCTCCCACCACCGCCATCGACGACCCATGGCTGCTGACCGACGCCCAGGATCGGGGCTTCGGCGGCGTGTGACGTTGCGGGGTAGAACGGCGGCGGAACGGCGGCGCGAAGGCCGGTCGAAGAGAACACCGCCCTCGGGCGGGTTGCCCTCGTGTCCGTGCCCTTGAGTCCGGGCGTTGCCGGCGCCACCGATGGATGCTCGTCCATCCCCCGCCGGCGGGATCATTCCGCAGGTGATGGTCCTTGCGCTTTCCGGATCGCCTGCCACAGCTTCGGTGCGGTGTAGGGCATGTCGATGTGGTCGATGCCCAGGGGGGAGAGGGCGTCCATGACGGCGTTGGCCACGGCCGGGGGCGCACCGTTGGTGCCGGCCTCGCCCACGCCCTTGACGCCCAGCGGGTTGAAGGGATTGGGAGTCTCGGTCTCGCCGAGGACCAGGGGCGGCATGGTGGAGGCGCGCGGTACCGCGTAGTCCATGAGGGTGCCGGTCCTGGGCTGGCCCGCCTCGTCGAAGACCATCTGTTCGCACAGCGCTTCGCCGAGGCCCTGGGCGAGGCCGCCGTGGACCTGGCCTTCCACGATCAATGGGTTCAACACGACGCCGATGTCGTCCACCAGCACCAGTTTCTCCACGGTCAGTTCGCCAGTGTCGGTATCAATGCGCACCAGCGCCACGTGGGCGCCGAAACCCCAAGCCTCCCGGTCGGGGTCGAAGAAGGCGACTTCGTGGAGACCGGGATCCATCCCCGCCGGCGTCCCCTTGGCGTGAGCCGCTCCGGCCACTTGGCGCCAGCTCACGTTTCGTTCCGGCACGCCGGCCACCGCGAAGCCCCCGTCCACCTGGACCACGTCGTCCGGCGCCGCTTCCATGAGGTTGGCGGCGACGGCCCGAGCCTTGGCGATGACGCGTTCGACGGCCCGGCTCAGGGCGCCGCCGCCCATGACCGCGCTGCGGCTGCCGAAGGTGCCGGTGCCCTGCTGGATGGCCATGGTGTCGCCGTGGCGTACCACCACGCTTTCCACGGGTACCTTGAGTTTCTCGGCGGCCACCTGGGCCCACACGGTTTCGTGCCCCTGCCCGTGCGAACTGGAACCCGTCAGCACGGTCACCTCGCCGGTGCGGTCCACCCGAACGGCGCCGCTTTCGAACCCGGCACCGCCGCTGGGCTCCACGAAGGTGGAGACCCCCACTCCCGCCAGTTCGCCGCGCCCCCGGGCCTCGTCGCGCCGGCGCAGGAGCTGGTCGTAGTCGGACAGACGCAGCGCTTCGTCGAGGGACTTCTCGTAGTCCCCGGAGTCGTAGGTGACGCCCACGCCGGTGCGGTAGGGAAACTGGTCCGGCTGGATGAAGTTCCTGCGGCGGAGTTCCAGGGGGTCCAGGCCCAGATCCCGGGCCGCCTTGTCCGCCAGCCGCTCGATGTTGAGCACCGATTCGGGACGGCCGGCGCCGCGGTACGGCCCGGTGGGCACGGTGTTGGTAAAGGCGGAGACGACCTCCACCCGGACGTCCTGGATGCGGTAGCAGCCGGGGGCCATGACCAGCATGCGCTGGGGCGGCCCGGCGGTGGCGGAGTGCAGGTAGGCGCCGAGGTTCGCCACCACCCGCACCTTGAGGCCGAGCATCCTGCCGTCCCTGCTCAGCGCCAGTTCCGAGGTCATGGCCTGGTCGCGGCCCTGGCAGGTGGTGAGGAAATCCTCGCTGCGGGTGGCCATCCACTTGACCGGCCGCCCCAGCTTTCGGGCCAGATGGCAGACCAGGACGTCTTCCCGGTAGACGCAGCCCTTGCTGCCGAAACCGCCCCCCACGTCCGGGGCGATGACCCGGATGCGGTTCTCGGGAAAGCCCAGCGAGTTGGCCAGGTCCGCGCGTGAACGGTGCGGCCCCTGGGTGGAGAGCCATACCGTGAGTTCGTTCCTGATGGGGTCGGGGTTTGCCAGGACTCCCCGCGCCTCCATTGACATGGCCACCAGCCGCGGGCTCTTCATGTGCAGGCGGACGATGTGGTCCGCCTCGGCGAACGCCTTGTCCACGTCGCCGTTCTCCCGCTTCAGGGTGTAGCAGTGGTTGGTGCCGAGTTCCTCGTGTGCCAGCGCGGCGCCTTCCTCGAGCGCGGCCTCGGCGTCGGTGACCACCGGCAGCGGTTCGTAGCTGACGCCGATGGCGGCGGCGGCGTCTTCCGCCAGGGCGCGGCTCTCGGCCACCACGGCCGCTATCGGCGCGCCCACCGCGTGGACCACACCCCGGGCCAGCACGGGATGCTCCGGCATGTTCATGTCCGGCGTCAGCATGGGCGCGCGCAGGCGCAGGTCGCCGGTGTCGCCGCCGGTCACCACACAGACCACGCCGGGCATGGAAGCGGCTTCGCCGGTGTCAACGGACAGGATCCGGGCGTGGGGATGAGTGCTCCGGTGAATCGCCACGTGCAGGATGCCCGGCAGCTTCACGTCATCCACGTAACAGCCCCGGCCGGTGAGCAGGGGCGGATCCTCGACCCGGGGGATGGCGGCGCCGATCAGGCCGCGGGAACTGCTTTGCTCTGTGCTCATGGATCGTCCTCGAAGGTTGGGGCGAGCGTCACGTTGCCCCGCCGAGGTCCCGTTCCCGCGCCGCCTTGATGGTGCGGCGGGCGCAGACCACGGCCATGTGGCGCTTGTAGTCGGCGTCGGCGTAGGAGTCGGCGTGCGGATCGATGCCGTCCGCGGCCCGCCCGGCCGCCGCTTCCACCACCTCCGGCGTCAGCGCCCGGCCCGCCAGGGCGGCCTCGGCCGCGGTTGCCCGGTGGGGGGTGCCGGCCACGCCTCCCAGCACCAGCCGCGCCCCGGTGCAGGCGCCGGTGCCGTCCACCGACAGCGCCGCCGCCGCGCTCACCACCACGTAACCGGAGGCCGGGTGAGGCAGCTTGGCGTAGCTCGTCCTGGCAGGGGGGGCGGGCAACGGGATGCGTACCGCGGTGAGGATCTCGTGAGGTTCCAGCGCGGTGGTGAAGAAATCCACGAAAAAGTCGTCAACCCCCACGGTCCGCTCGCCCCCGGACGAGGCCAGCACGAAGGAGGCGTCGAGGGCGGTCAGGGTCACCGGCAGGTCGGCGGCCGGGTCGGCGTGGGCCACGCTGCCGCCCAGGGTGCCGCGGTTCCGCACCTGCAGGTCGCCGATGACCGAGGCCGTGTCCGTCAGTCCCGGAAGCAGGTCGCGCACGATTTCCGACGCGCCCACTTCGGCGTGGGTGGTGAGGGCGCCGATGACCAGCGCCTCCCCTTCCAGCCGGATGCCGCTCAGGCCCGGTATGCGGCGCAGGTCGATGAGCACCTCGGGATGGGTCAGCCGGAGTTTCATGGCCGGAATCAGGCTGTGGCCTCCCGCCAGCACCTTGCCGTCCTCGCCGTGTTCCCGCAGCAGAGTGAAGGCTTCCTGAAGGGAGTGCGGCGCGTGATATCCGAAGCTAGCGGGATGCATGTGCTCCCCTCATCTGCTCGGCGGCTCGGCGGATGGCCTTGACGATGTTCACATAACCGGTACAGCGGCACAGGTTTCCTTCCAGCGCGTGCTTGACGGCGTCCTCGTCGGGGTCCGGATCGGTCTCCAGCAGGTGGGCCGCGGTCATCACCATGCCCGGCGTGCAGTAGCCGCACTGAAGTCCGTGCTGCTCCTGGAAGGCCGCCTGCACGGGATGCAGGGTGGTGCCGTCCGCCATGCCCTCGATGGTCGTGACCGCGGCGCCGTCGGCCTGCACCGCGAGCACCGTGCACGACTTCACCGCGGCACCGTTCAGGTGCACCGTGCAGGCGCCGCACTGGCTGGTGTCGCAACCCACATGGGTGCCGGTGAGCCCGAGGTGCTCGCGCAGGAAATGAACCAGCAGCAGCCGCGGTTCCACCTCGGCCGCGCGGCCCTCTCCGTTGACGGTGATCTGGATGGGTATTGCGGGATGTTCCATGGTTTCCTCGTCAGCGGCGCGTCTTCCCGGAGGAGCGGCGCATGGACCCGGCCGCCGGCGCTTCGCGTGACCCGGCGGGTCAGGACCGCTCGTTCACCGGCACCGCCTTGCCGTTCACCGGTTCCGCGGGGTTGCCGGCGTGCGCGCCCGCCTGGCCGCCGCGCTTCCGGGCGCGGCGTTTGCGGGCCGGTCGCTTCCGTGCGGTTTCGGCGGCGTCCGGTTTCGCACCCCGTTTCCGGTCCGCCGGGCTGCCCGACGGCCGCGGGATGGGCTTGCCCAGGATGTTTTCGATGGCCCGCACCGACTGGCTGTCGGCGTCGGTGGCGAAGCTGGTGGCTCGTCCCACTGCGCTCATCCGCGCGGTGCGGCCGATGCGGTGGACGTAGTCTTCGGGCGTGTAGGGGAGATCGTAGTTGATGACGTGGCCGATGTTGTCGATGTCCAGACCCCGGGCGGCGATGTCGGTGGCCACCAGGATCCGGTAGCGGCCCCGGCGGAATCCCTCCAGTGCGGCCCGGCGTCGTTCCAGCGACAGGTTGCCATGGATCTCGGCGGCCCGGTGACCGCTGCGCCGCAGGGTTTCGGCGATGAGGTCGGCGCGGTTCTTGGTACGGGTGAACACCAGTACCGATTCGTCGTTGTTCTTCAGCAGGGAAAGCAGCAGGGAGGTCTTGGCCCCCGGTGTGGTGGTGTGAAGCGTGTGGGCGACGCCGTCCGCCGGGGTTGCCGGCCTGGCCACGACGGCGTGAAACGGATCGCGCAGGGACATGCGCGCCAACTCCTCCAGGTCCGTGGGAAGCGTCGCGGAATAGAGAAAGCTCTGCCGGCCCGGCGGCAGCGCGTCGATGATCTGGTTCAACTGGTCGGCGAATCCCATGTCGAGCATGCGGTCGGCCTCGTCCAGCACCACCACCTCGACCTCCCTCAGGTCGAGGTGGCCGTCCCACATGAGATCGAGCAGCCGGCCGGGTGTGGCCACGACGATCTCGGGATGTTGCCTGAGACCGCGGATCTGGGCCTGCATGTCGGCACCCCCCACCACGGTGGTGGCATAGACACGCAGCGAGCGCCCGAGCTGGTCGATGGTCTCCTGTATCTGGAAGGCAAGCTCACGGGTGGGAGCGAGGATCAATCCACGGGGCGGCCCCGGCGGCGAGCCGGCGAGCCGTTCCACCATGGGAATCACGAAGGCCGCGGTCTTGCCCGTGCCGGTCTGCGCGCAGCCCAGGATGTCGCAGCCCTCCAGGGCGGAGGGCAGGGCCAGTTGCTGGATGGGAGTGGGAGAGGCGAAGCCGACCTTGGCGAGATCCTTGAGCATCGGGTCGGACAAACCGAAGGCGTTGAAATTCGTACTGTCTGATTCCGGCATGAAAGATGTTCCGTACTGAGGCTGGATTCTCGTGTCCGCGGCGCTGCGGCCTCGGTTTCCGGGGCGCCGTCTTGTCGATGCAACCGGGCGAAGCGATCGACCCGCGGCGATTGACCGAAGCGATTGAAGTGGCGGGGCTCGGTCAACCGCCGGGCACGGCGAGGGTGGACGGCCGGCAGCCTTGTCCGCCCGTCGCGCCCTCCAGGACGATGAAATGGGTGACAGAAAGCGACGACAGGATCCAGGCCCTAGAGTTCGTCGATGCGGGGCTGCGGACCGGGGACGATGTCGGCGATGTCGGGATCGACATCATCGTCGCGTTCCGGCCGGTCCTGCCGGGCTTCCCTGCGTTCGGCGCGCCGCCTGGCCTTTTCCTCTTTCTTCTCCTGTTTCGCGCGTTCCCGTTGCCGCTTGGCAAAGGTGGTTCGTGGTTGAGCCATGCCCTCAGTCTAACGCGTCTCGGTGCGAACGCCAAACGGCGGCGGTGCCGGCATCGACAGCCCGTCGACGAATTCGACGCCGGGTATCCTGTGGAGCTCGGCCGGAGCGATCTTCAGCTTGGACGAACGGCTCCCCGAGCCGAGTATGACGTACTCCCGCGACAGCAGGTTCGGGTCCGCATAGACCGCAAGTCCGGCAGGCAGCGCGAACGCGGTGACCCCGCCGATCATCATCCCGGTGAGTCCCCGGGTCGCTTCGGCGGAGGCGAACGACGCCCTTGAGACACCCATCAGCCGTTTGACCGTCCTGTTCACGTCGAGTCGCGCGGAAGCCTGCACGACGCACGCGCAGTAGCTGGGTTCGCCGCGTCTGGAGGCCACGAGGATGGTGTTGCCGCTGGTCTCCGGCGGGTAGCCGTAGCGCTCGCAGAACGCGGCGGTGTCGGCGAATGCGGGGTCGATGCGGACGAGCTCGTATGAAACCCCGAGTTCGCCCAGGACGGCCAGGACCCGCGCCTCGATGCCGGTGGAAACGTCCATCAGCCGCCCGGCTCCATCAGCCGGTACACCCGCTCGGGGTTCATGGGAAGGTCGCGGGCCACGATGCCCACGGCCTTCCTCAACGCGGCCGCGACGGCGGGGGCCACCGGCGCCAGGCCGCCCTCGGCCATGCCCTTGCTGCCGAAGGGGCCGGGGCCGTCCCGGTTCTCGATCAGGACCGAGTCCAGCACCGCCGGCAGGTCCCTGAACCGGGGCAGGGCGTAGTCGATGACGCCGGGGTTCTGCAACAGGGCGCCGTCGAACACCTGTTCCTCGGTGAGCGTGTTGCCCATGCCGAACATGATGGAGCCCTGCTCCTGGCCTTCGCACCGCAGTGGATGCATGGCCTGTCCGATATCCGCGGCGGAGACGTAGTTCAGGCAGCGCACCTTGCCGGTGTCCGGATCCACCGCCACCACCGCGATGCCGGCGTTGATCTCCCAGGTGCGGATATCGATGCGGTCCCGGGTGAGGGCCTTGTCCATGCCCCGGCCCACCAGCGTGCCGGTGGTTCCCTCGGCCAGCTCTTCGAGGCTCAACACCGGCTCGCCGTCACTCGTGAACGCCCCGCCCTCCAGGGCGAGGCTCCGGCGGTCCCGGTCCGACAGCGCCGCCGCCTTTTCCAGCAACAGCTCCCGCAACTCCTCGGACGCCCGCTTCACGGCATTGCCCATGAGCACGGTGATGCGGCTGCCGTAGACGCCGGAGGCACCGGGCGTGTTGCTGGTGTCGTAGGGGGCGATGGTGATCCTGTCGATGGCCACCCCGAGCACCTCGGCCGCGGTCTGGGCCAGTACCGTCCTGGCACCGCCGCCGATCTCCGGAGCGTTGGCGTAGACGGTGAAGCGGGCGTCTTCGTTGAACACGACCCGGGCGTTGTACCGGGTAGTGGAAAGGTCCTTGATGGCGCAGGCGACGCCGGTGCCGATCTTTTCGCCGGCCTGCGCCAGGGACTCCGGGGCCCGCGTCCGACGGGCCTGTTCGAAGAGTTCCAGGCAGGCGGTGAACGCTCCATGCGGATTGCCGTCCAGCGGCGGCCCGCCGAGCACGTATTTCTCCCCGGCCCGCAGCAGGTTCTTGAGCCGGAACTCGATGGGGTCGTAGCCGAGCTCGGTGCAGATGTGGTCGGTGTGGGCCTCGCAGGCCCATCCGAGCTGCACACTGCCGATGCCGCGGAAGGCGCCCGCCGGCACCTTGTTGGTGTAGACCGAAAAGCAGTCGGCCCGGGCGTGCTCGACCCGGTAGGGTCCCACGGAACGGAACGCCGCCTTGCGCGTCACCTGGATGCCGAAGTCGGCGTAGGCGCCGGTATCCAGGTGGATCTTCGCCTCCCGGCAAAGCAGGGTGCCGTCCTGCCGCAGTCCCGTGCGGATCTCGATCTCGGCGGGATGGCGCCGGGCGGTGAATGCGGTCTCCTCCATGGAGAGGCGAAGCTGCACCGCCGCCCCGGAGGCGGCGGCGGCCAGGACCGCCAGGTGCTCGACACCGATGTGGCCCTTGGCCCCGAAGCCGCCGCCGACGTACGGCACCTTCACCGTCACCTGTTCCTCCCGGAGGCCGAACATGCGCGCCAGTTCGTCGCGCACCGGAAAGGGAGCCTGCGACGAGGTGTGCACGGTAACGGACCTGTCGTCCACGGCGGCGACGGCGCAGTGGGGCTCCATGGGATAGTGGAACAGGGACGGGAAGGAGAAATGGTCCTCGATGACGCGGGCGGCCTCGCGGAAGGCCCGCTCCGGGTCGCCCGCCACGAAATGGGTGCCGCCGCAGTTGTTGCGGCCGTAGTCGTGGTCGAAGTCGTCCTCGCCTTCGCGGTCGTAGGCGGCATCGGCGTCGTGCACCGTCGTGCCCCCTGCCAGCGCCGACATCATCTCCGACACCGGCGGCAGCGGCGTGTAGCGGACCTCCACCTGCGCTGCCGCCGCCGCGGCCTCGGTCTCGCTGTCGGCCACCACGATGGCGACCGGCTCGCCCTGGAACCGCACCTTGTCATGGGCCAGCACCGGCCGGTCCTTGACGGCCTGGCCGTACGGCCTGACGGTCCGCAGGCATCCCAGCCTGTTGAAGTCGAGGCGGTCATGAGTCACGACAGCGCGCACGCCCGGGGCCGCAAGTGCGGCCTCGAGGTGGATTCCGTCGATGCGCGCGTGCGCATGGGGACTGCCGACCACCGTGGCGAACTTCATCCCCGGGAGGGTGAGGTCCGCCGCAAAGACCGCGCTGCCGGTCACTTTTTCGTCCGCATCGAGGCTGCGCACCGATTGGCCCACGTATTTCATGGAACGATTCATCGAAGGAACTCCGTCATGGAAGGAACACCGGAACCGGGGTGTCCGTCTTCTATAGCGAACCCGCCGCCGCGCCGAAACCGCTGCGACCGTGAAAACGGCGCGTTCAAGACGCGTCCGGCCGGCGGGCCGGTTCGCCAGACATGTCCCGGCCGTGGCGAAAGCAACCGTATGTTGATAGACTCCCGGGTTCGGCATGACAAGCCGACTGCCTGCCTTGCGTTCGGGGAGGTCCGAGGAATTCACGGAATTCATGGAATTCGCGGTGAGACCGGCGGTGTCGTCAAAACCGGCGGGCCGCGGGGCGTCTCCCTGACAGGAAACGACGTGCCAGCTACTGAAACCCGGATGGTTTTGTGCTACTCCGGCTTGTTTCTCGGGCTTGTTTCGGATACCGGCAAGACTCCTGTCAGCCGTCTTGCAGAGAGCTGTTGGACATGAAGAAGCAGTACCAGGGACTCTATGACCCCGCGTATGAACACGATGCCTGCGGCGTGGGGGTGGTGGCCAATCTCGACGGCCGGAAGTCTCACGACATCATTCGCCACGCGGTCGAGGTGCTTGTCAACCTGGAGCATCGCGGGGCCTGCGGATGCGACCCCCATACCGGTGACGGCGCGGGTATCCTGTTCCAGATTCCCCACGCCTTCTTTCATCGGCATTGCCGGCCCATGGGCATCGCCCTGCCCGCTCCGGGCGAGTACGGCGTCGGCATGGTCTTCCTGCCGCGGCAGACGGAAGCGCACCGGTGGTGCGAGCGGGTCATCGAAGAGACCGTCGGCGCCGAAGGCCAGGAGTTTCTGGGATGGCGCGACGTACCCGTGGATTTCACCCAGGCCGGAGACGTGGCCACCCGGGTGGCGCCGCTGATCCGGCAGTTCTTTGTCGGCGCCGGCCCGGAGACGGCCACCCGGGACCGGTTCGAGCGCAAGCTCTACGTGATCCGCAAGGTCATCGAGAACGCGGTGGACAGCGGACTCGCTCCCGAGGTCCGGGACGACTTCTACATCTCCAGCCTGTCCAGCAGGACCGTGGTCTACAAGGGCCTGTTGCGGGCCGATCAACTGGATTCCTTCTACCGCGACCTCTCCGACGATTCCATCGTCTCGGCCCTGGCCCTGGTGCACTCGCGCTACAGCACCAACACGCTGGGCTCGTGGCGGCTGGCGCATCCCTACCGGATGCTGTGCCACAACGGCGAGATCAACACCATCCGGGGCAACCAGAACTGGATGCGCGCGCGGGAAGCGTTGTTCTCGTCGCCGCTGTTCGGGGACGACATGGCCAAGCTGATGCCGATCATCCGCGAGGGGGCCAGCGATTCCGCGGGATTCGACAACGCCCTGGAACTGTTGGTGTTCACCGGCCGGTCCCTGCCCCATGCCCTGATGATGATGATTCCCGAGGCCTGGGAAAACCACGAGACCATGTCCGACGAGAAGAAGGCCTTCTACGCCTATCACGCCTGCCTCATGGAGCCTTGGGACGGTCCCGCGCTCATCGCGGCCTGCGACGGCGACCGGGTGTGCACCACGCTGGACCGGAACGGACTGCGGCCCTTCCGTTACGTGGTCACCCGGGACAACTTCATCGTCGGCGCCTCGGAGGCGGGGGTGCTCGACCTGCCCGCCGAGCGCATCCTGACACGAGGCCGCCTGCAGCCGGGCCGGTTGTTCCTGATCGATACGCTCGAAGGCCGCATTGTCGCCGACGACGAGATCAAGCACGAGATCAGCACGCGCCGCCCCTATCGCCGGTGGCTTTCCCGGGAGATGGTGGCGCTGGAAGACCTGCCCGAGCCGGAAGAGACGCCGGGCCTCGACATGGAGACGCTCGCGGAACGCCAACGGGCCTTCGGATTCACCAGCGAGGAACTGAAGATCCTCGTCGGCCCCATGGCGGTCCGGGGAGAGGAACCGGTGGGCTCCATGGGCAACGACGCCCCGCTCGCGGTGCTGTCCAACCGGCCCCAGTTGCTCTTTCACTACTTCAAGCAACTCTTCGCCCAGGTGACCAATCCGCCCCTGGACGCCATCCGTGAAGAGCTGGTGACCGCCCTGCGGACCTCGGTCGGTTCGGAGCGGGATCTCTTTGCCGAGACCGCTGAACATTGCCGCCAGCTCCAGCTCGCGCGGCCGATCCTGTCCAATGGCGAGACCGCCCGCATCAAGTCCCTGGACCGCCCCGGACTCAAGGCGGAGACTCTTGCCGCGGTGTTCCCGAAGTCGGCGTCCGCCGGCGCGCTGACCGATGCCGTGGAGGCGCTGTGCGCCGAGGCCGGCCGCGCCGTCAAGGACCGGGGCGCGACGGTGCTGGTGCTGTCCGACCGCGGTGTCGGCCCGGACCGGGTCCAGATCCCGAGCCTGCTGGCCGCCGCGGCGGTCCATCACCACCTCATCCGGGAGGGGCTCCGGACCCGCGCCGCCCTGGTGGTGGAGTCGGGCGAGCCCAGGGAGGTCATGCATTGCTGCCTGCTCGTCGGCTACGGGGCCAATGCGGTGAACCCCTACCTGGCCCTGGAGACGGTGGAGTGGATGTGCCGCGACGGCCTGATTCCGGACGTGGACGGCAAGAAGGCCCGGGAAAACCTGCTCAAGGCCCTGTGCAAGGGCGTGCTGAAGACCATGTCCAAGATGGGCATCTCCACCATCAAGTCCTATCACGGCGCGCAGATCTTCGAGGCCATCGGGCTGAAGCAGGCGGTCATCGACCGCTACTTCACCTGGACGGCCTCGCGCATCGAAGGCATCGGCCTCGACGAAATCGAGCAGGAGTACCGCCTGCACCACCATCACGGCTATCCGGAGCGCACGGTTGCCGGCGACGGCGCACTGGATGTGGGTGGCTACTATCAATGGCGCAAGGACGGGGAGCACCACCTCTTCAACCCGCATACCATCGCGCTGCTGCAGACCTCCACGCAAACCGGCGACTACGGATTGTTCCGGGAATATTCGCGGCAGATCGACGACCAGACCCGGCTGCTGGGGACGCTTCGGGGCCTGTTCGAGTTCAGGTCGGCGCAGCCGTCCGTGCCCATCGACGAGGTGGAACCGGCGTCGGAGATCGTCAAGCGGTTCTCCACCGGGGCCATGTCCTACGGCTCCATCAGCAAGGAGGCCCACGAGAGCCTGGCCATCGCCATGAACCGCATCGGCGGCCGCAGCAACTCGGGCGAGGGCGGCGAGGACCCGGACCGCTACCACCCCGACGCCGACGGCAACTGGCGCAACAGCGCCATCAAGCAGGTCGCTTCCGGGCGCTTCGGCGTCACCAGCAACTATCTGGTCAACTGCACCGACCTGCAGATCAAGATGGCCCAGGGGGCCAAGCCGGGCGAGGGCGGACAACTGCCCGGTCACAAGGTGTTCGAGGCCATCGCCCGGGTGCGGAAATCCACCCCGGGCGTGGGGCTCATCTCCCCGCCGCCGCACCACGACATCTACTCCATCGAGGACCTGGCCCAGTTGATCCACGATCTCAAGTGCGCCAACGACCGTGCGCGCGTCCACGTCAAACTGGTGGCCGAAGTGGGCGTCGGCACGGTGGCCGCGGGCGTCTCCAAGGGCAAGGCGGACGTGGTGCTGATCAGCGGCTACGACGGCGGCACCGGCGCCTCTCCGGAGTCCTCGATGAAACACGCCGGCGTCCCTTGGGAGCTGGGGGTTGCCGAGACGCAGCAGGTGCTGGTGCGGAACGATCTGCGGGGCCGCATCGTCGTGCAGACCGACGGGCAGCTCAAGACCGGACGGGACGTGGCCGTCGCCTGCCTGCTGGGCGCGGAGGAGTTCGGCTTCGCCACCACTGCACTGGTGGTCAGCGGCTGCATCATGCTGCGCAAATGCCATCTCAACACCTGCTCGGTGGGGGTGGCGACGCAGGACGCGGAGCTGCGAAAGAAGTTCACCGGCAAGCCGGAACATGTCGTCAACTTCATGATGTTCATCGCCGAGCAGTTGCGGGAGGTCATGGCGGAGCTGGGTTTCCGCACCGTCAACGAGATGGTCGGGCGCGCCGACTGCCTCGACACCCGCAAGGCCATCGAACACTGGAAGGCCAAGGGACTGGACTTCTCCAGGCTGCTCGCATCGGTGGAGGTGCCGTCGTCGGTGGCCCGGTACTGCCGCGAGACGCAGGACCACGGGCTGGACAAGAAGCTCGACCAGCGGCTCATCGAAGCGGCCCGGGAAGCTCTCGAGGAGCGCAACCCGGTGGTCATCCGCCACGAGATCCACAACATCGACCGCACCGCGGGGACCTTGCTCAGCGCCGAGGTGTCGCGCCGTTACGGCGAGGAGGGACTGCCCCGGGGCACCATCCGGGTCGATCTCTTCGGTTCCGCCGGGCAGAGCTTCGGCGCGTTCCTGGCTCCGGGCGTCTCGCTCTTCCTTGAGGGGGAGTCCAACGACTACACCGGCAAGGGGCTGTCCGGCGGCGTCATGGCGGTCTATCCCCCCGAGAACGCCGCGTTCAATCCCACCGAGAACATCATCATCGGCAATGTGGCCCTCTACGGCGCCACCGGCGGCCAGGCCTTCTTCCGCGGTCGCGCCGGCGAACGTTTCGCGGTGCGCAACAGCGGCGCCGAAACCGTCGTCGAAGGCGTCGGCGACCACGGTTGCGAGTACATGACCGGCGGCCGCGTGGTGGTGCTGGGGCCGGTGGGGCGCAACTTCGCCGCCGGCATGAGCGGCGGCGTCGCCTACGTGCTGGATGAGGACGGCGTCTTCCCGGGGCTGTGCAACCGGCAGATGGTGGACCTGGAGCCTCTGGAGGACGCAGAGGATGTCGCACACCTCCGTCGCCTCATCGAGGCCCACGTGGAGCATACCGGCAGCGACCGGGGCGCCCGGGTGCTGGAGCGCTGGCCGCGAGGGTCGTTCGTGAAGGTCATGCCGGTGGACTACCGCCGGGCCTTGCAGGAGATGGCCGCCCGCGCGGCGCAGGTGGCCGAATCCGCCGGAGCGGCGGCGTCCGCTTCGGCTTGAGCGGTCGCGCCCACCCAAGCCATACAGGTTCAGGATCGAAGGGCAGGGGGCGTTGCCGGGAGACGTCTCCGGGTTGTCGTTATGGGAAAGATCACCGGATTCATGGAATTCGAGCGCGGCCGGCAGGCGTACCGCGACCCGCTCGAACGCTTGCGGGACTGGAACGAGTTCGTCCGGCCGATGCCGGCGGAAACCTTGCGGAAGCAGGGCGCCCGCTGCATGGACTGCGGCATTCCGTTCTGCCACACCGGCGTGCCCATGGGGCGGGGTCCGGGCGCTTCCGGCTGTCCGCTCAACAATCTCATACCGGACTGGAACGATCTGGTTTACCGGGGCCACTGGAAGGAAGCCCTGGCGCAGCTGCACCGGACCAACAACTTCCCCGAGTTCACCGGCCGCGTCTGTCCGGCCCCCTGCGAGGGCTCCTGTGTCCTGGGCATCAACAACAATCCGGTGACCATCAAGGCCATCGAGTGCGCCATTGTCGACCGTGGCTTTGAAGAGGGCTGGATCGTGCCCGAGCCGCCCGCGGTGCGAACCGGCCGGCGGGTGGCGGTCATCGGTTCCGGGCCCGCGGGTCTGGCCTGCGCGGCGCAGCTCAACCGCGCCGGTCACCAGGTCACGGTGTACGAACGGGCGGACCGGCCCGGCGGCCTGCTCATGTACGGCATTCCCAACATGAAGCTCGACAAGGAGAAGGTCGTCCGCAGGCGCCTCGATCAGATGGAGGCCGAGGGCGTCGCATTCGTGACCGGCGTGGAGGTCGGCAAGGACGTGGCGGCCGATGAGCTGGCGCGCGGATTCGACGCGGTGGTGATCTGCACCGGCGCCACCCGGCCCAACGACTTCGTGCGCCAGGCGCCGGGCCGTGAGCTGGCGGGCATCCACTTCGCCATGGAGTTCCTCCACGCCAACACCCGGAGCCTGCTCGACTCGGGCCACGCCGACGGCAACTACATCTCGGCCAGGGACAGGCACACCATCGTGCTGGGCGGGGGCGACACCGGAACGGACTGCGTGGGAACCGCGCTGCGCCACGGCTGCGCCAGCCTCCAGCAGTTCGACGTGATCCCGAAGCCACCGCCGGAACGGGCGCCGGAAAATCCCTGGCCCCAGTGGCCGGTGGTCTACAAGCTGGACTACGGCCAGGAAGAGGGCGAGGCGCGCTTCGGTGCCGATCCCAGGCGCTACGACACCAGCACGGTCCGGTTCATCGACGACGGCCACGGCCGCATCAAGGCCCTCCGGACCGTGGACCTCGACTGGAGCCGGCCCGCCGGCGGCGCCCCTTTCAGCCCGGTGGAAGGGACGGAGAAGGAGTGGCCCGCCGATCTGGTTCTCCTGGCCATGGGTTTCTCCGGCCCGGAGGAGGAGGTGCTGGCGCAACTGGCGGTGGAACGGGACGCCCGCTCCAACGCCCGGGCCGAGTACGGCAAGTACGTCACCAGCGTGGAGAACGTGTTTGCCGCCGGCGACGCCCGGCGCGGCCAGAGCCTCGTGGTGTGGGCGATCCACGAAGGCCGCGGCGCCGCCCGGGAGGTGGACCGCCATCTCATGGGCGGCACCGACCTGCCCTGAGCGGGCCTCACGTCCACGCCAGCAGGAACACCCCACCGACGATCAGCACGGCGCCCGCGCCGTCCCGTAACCGCACCACCTCGATGCCCTTCAGGGTGAAGTGCGCCAGCGCGAAGGTGACCAGGGGCTGGATGTTCCAGATGGGTCCCACGATCACTGCCGGTGCGTGGACCACCGCCAGGAAGGTGAGAAGGGTGCCGATGCCGTGGACGATGCCGGAAAGGGCGAAGCAAACGGTGCCCGCCAGGGGCACCCCGCGCCAGACGATGCGGACGCGCACGGCCCGGCCGAGCAGCCCGAGGAACAGCAGTCCGGTGACCTGGGTGATCACGGCGCCGACGATGGGGTCGCCGCCCTGCAGCACGCCGAGCCGCTTGAGGATCGGCCCCAGGCTGTAGAAGACGAAGGAGAGGGCGGCATTGCC
This sequence comes from uncultured Binatia bacterium (SeqCode), assembly GCA_964291295.2. Lineage (GTDB taxonomy): Bacteria > Desulfobacterota > Binatia > UBA9968 > JAJDTQ01 > JAJDTQ01. The sequence continues at coordinate 2,262,144 of OZ219754.1, forward strand.
CAGGCCCGCCAGGGGCGCGGCGGATTCCGCGGCGGCCCCCGTGGCGCGAGTGATGAGAAGGATGCCGGCAACGATGACGGCGACCCCGCCGAAGGTTCCGATGGTGGCGGATTCGCCCAGGAAGGTGACGCCGATCACCGCGGTGAGCAGCGGCGACGCGTTCTTGATGGACTGCGCGCGGGAGGCGCCGATCTGGTCGATGGCCCGGAGCAGGAAGACGCGGCCGAAGAAGGCGCCCACCGCGCCCAGGAGGACAAAGGTGGCGACCGCGGCCAGAGGGACCGGCAGGCCCCCGGCGCCGTAGCCGACCACCCAAACCAGCAGCAGGAACGCCACCATGGCGAGTTGCTGCACGGTCACCGCGGCATCCACGTTGGAGTGGACCAGGCCGCGCTTCACCAGCGGGGGCACCAGCCCCCAGACGATGCCCCCGGCCAGGGCGTAAATGATCCCGAGTCCCACGCCGGCAGGCTGCTTCCAGGTCAAGCGGCCCCGGCCCATGGCGCGGGGACGGCCAAGACCTCAGGCCTCACTGGGCGGGCAACACCTTGATGCGGATGGTGTGCGCCATCTTCGCCCCAAGGGAGCGATGGAGGCCGTCGGCGAACTGCAGGGTCAGCGTGTAGCCGCCGGGGTCGAGAGTGAGCGTGGTTTCGGTCTCGCCCTTGCCGAAATGCAAGTGGGTCCTGTCCGTCGGGATCACCTTTCCCCCGCGCATGGGCCCCTTGTTGATGAGGATGTGGTGATGCCCGGTCCCCGCCACCACGCCGCCGGCGGGCTTGATCGCCATGCCATCCACTCCCATCACGACTTTCACCGGGCTCCGGACTTCCGCCCCGTCCTTCGGCTCGATGAAAAAGACCCGCTTCTCCGGCTCGGCTCCCGCCGCATGACCCGCCAGCGACAGGAATCCCGCCAGCGCCACCACCGCGAATCGACGCACTCCCGGCCCGTTCATGGTGAACTCCTTTCTCTTCAAAGCCTGGCTGCAACCGCGCCGGCCATGCGCGGCGGCGCGGCGCATGGTTCAGTCGCCTGCAGTTGCAGGCCAGTGTTACCAAGGACCACTCGACCTCCAGTTGCTCAAGCCCCCCTCAACAGGAATTGCCGAAATTCCATCCCCTGCGCTACCCCGCCGAATACGGGCTCCATTGCGGCCCGGTCGTCGAACGCGCACACCGTGACCGGGACCTCCGCCATTCGGGCCGGTCTGCTTGATGTCACTGTCGCACCCGAATACGCGAGTCCTCGACGATCCAAAGCTGACCGGCGAGCGTTGTGTCGGACAGCGCATGGAGCAGCCGGGCTCCGATTTCCAGGATAGGGTTGCGAGACCGAGTGCTTGGTCGAAACACGACAAGTCCGGAATAGGCGTCGGGCGGATATGTCCGGATGTCCGCAAAATCCGTATCAAGCGTCACGAAGGCCCGGCCTTCGCGCCTGCAGACCGATGCAAGGGTTGAGTCCCGCGCTCCCTTGAGATCCTGGTCGAATGCCGTCACCGCGTCGTACCCGGCTGCTCGGAAGAGATCCACCAGATTGACGGGAAGATTCTCGTCCAGCTTGAACCGCATGCCGACCTTCCTGTTGCCGGAGCGCTACGACCCGCTCGTTGGCCAGGACGGCGGCATAGCAAAGCGCTGCACGCACCGCTTCGCGAGAAACCGAAGGATAACTCCTTGCGATGCTGTCGGCGTCCAGACCGTCCGCCAGATTGTCCAGCACGGTTGTCACCAGAACGCGAGTACCCGAGATGCACGCCTTGCCGTGGCAGATTTCAGGGTCCACGGTGATGTGGTCTCGCCAGTTCATGGTTTTCCCTCCTCTTTCCGCACGCATGCCCCGGACCTCATCCCGCCCTGAGGTCTGGGGACTCCCTTGCAGGCCTTCCAGGTCGCGCTCTCATCCCGCTCTCATCCAATCGAATGGTTCTGAAATTGCATTGTCAGTTCAACTTTACCACCTGGAGTCGGGATTGGGCAGGGACCCGGGCTGATTCCGCCGATTTCGACACGCATGCCGTTGACATCTCCTCGGGCGGGCCGATGGGGTGCCGCTCGCCGCTTTGGCTCATCACATGATATGCAGAGAAACCATGTGAAGTTTGGAGATCGCGTGAAGTTTGGAGATCGCGTGAAGTTTGGTGCGTGGTCCTTTCAACACCACGGAGTACCACCCGGTCACGGAAAGGCATTTCAGAAAGGCACTTCATGTCGAAGATACGGAAATCGGAACAGCGGTGGCAGTCGGACATCGTGGTCGATCTCATGAAGCTGTACGAAATCCCCTACGTCGCCCTCAATCCGGGGGCCAGCTACCGGGGGCTCCACGACTCCATGGTGAACTACGGCGAGAACGAGCCGGAGATGCTGCTCTGCAACCACGAGAAGATCGCCGTGCAGATCGCCCACGGCTATGCGAAGGCTTCGGGGAAGCCCATGGCCGCCATCGTGCATGACGTGGTGGGACTGCTGCACGCGCCCATGGGCATCTACTACGCCTACATCGACCGATGCCCGGTGTTCGTCATCGGCGCCACCGGCCCCATGGACGAAAAGTACCGGCGTCCCTTCATCGACTGGATCCACACGGCCTTCGCCCAGGGCGACGCGGTGCGGAACTTCACGAAGTGGGACTATCAGCCCGGCGGCATTCACGGTGTGCCCGACTCCTTCGCCCGGGCCTACTCGATCATGATGACCGAGCCCCGGGGTCCCGTCTACATGTGCTACGACTCGGTGCTGCAGGAAAGCCCGCTCACCGAGGAAGTGCCGATTCCGCCGGCGTCCGCGGTCAAGGTGCCGTCGCGCATCGCGCCCGAGCCGGCGGCGGTGGCCGAGGCCGCGGAGTTGCTGGTGCGGGCCGACAACCCCTTGCTGCTCACCGAGTACGCCGCGCGCATGCCCGAGGGCTTCGAGCCCACGGTGGCGCTGGCGGAAACGGTGGGGGCGTCGGTGTTCGACGTCTGCAAGCGGCTGGGCTTCCCCAACCGCCATCCCCTGAACATGAGCTTCAACCCGGACGCTTTCGCCGGCGTGGACTTGGTGATGGCGCTGGACGTGGTGGACTGGACCCGGGGCTCCCACCGGCTCAACACCCGGACCCGCGAGATCACGGTGGTGACGGCGCCGGACTGCAAGTGGGTCGACGCCGGCTTCGCCGACATCGAGATCAGCAAGTGGGCCACCGACTACAACAAGCACAACAACTGGGATCTGCGGGTGATGGGGGACACCTCCATCACCATCCCCGAGCTCACCCGGGCGTGCCGCTCTCTCATCGAGGCCGATCCGGCGCTGCGGGAACGGGTGGAGGAACGCCGGCAGTGCCTGGCCGACAAGCACGAGCGTCAGTGGCGGCAGTGGCAGCAGCAGGTGGAGTCGGAGCGGGACCAGCGGCCCATGACCGAATCCCGGCTGGCCTGCGAGGTGTGGCAGGCCATCAAGGACGAAGACTGGGTGCTGACCGCCGGGACCCTGAAGGACTGGGTGCAGAAGATCTGGGACTTCGACCGGCCCTACCGCCATCCGGGCCGGGAGCTGGGGACCGGAACCCAGATCGGCATGTCCATCGGTGTGGCCCTGGCTCACAAGGGACAGGGGCGGCTGGTGGTGGATCTCCAGCCCGACGGCGACCTGATGTTCGACCTGGGGGCGCTGTGGATGCCGGTCAAGTACGACATTCCCATGCTGGTGATCATGTACAACAACCGCGCCTACTACAACGACTGGGCACACCAGATACACATGGCCCATCAGCGCGGCACCGACCCGGCCCGGGCGTACATCGGCATGGACCTGGAGGCGCCGCCGCCGGACTTCGCGCACATCGCCCGAGGCATGGGCTGGTACGCCGAAGGCCCCATCGAGGACCCCGCGGAGGTGGCGCCGGCGGTGCGCCGGGCCATCGCGCAGGTCAAGGCCGGCAAGCCGGCGCTGGTGGATCCCATCGTCTGGCGCCGTGACATCGACACCTGAGCGGCGGGGTCTCGCCCGTTCCGTATCCACCGACCCTCGTTCCCGGCAAGGCGGGAACGAGGGTTCTCCCGAACGAACGAAGGAAGCCGATATGAGCAAAGCCGAGAGGATCGAGGCGTCCGCCATCAAGAAGTCGGACCGCAGGTGGCAGTCGGACGTCGTCGTGGACATGGTCAAGCGCTACGGGTTCGAGTACATCGCGCTCAATCCCGGCGCCAGCTATCGGGGACTCCATGACTCCCTGGTGAACTACGGCGAGAACGATCCGCCCATGATGCTCTGCAACCACGAGAAGATCGCGGTGCAGATCGCCCACGGCTACGCCCGGGCCAGCGGCAAGCCGATGATCGCCATCGTCCACGACCTGGTGGGGCTGCTGCACGCGCCCATGGGCATCTACTACGCCTATCTCGACCGGGCGCCCATCTTCATCATCGGCGCCACCGGCCCCATGGAAGAGCCCAAGCGGCGCCCGTTCATCGACTGGATCCATTCAGCCAGCGTCCAGGGCGAGGCCGTCCGCCACTATGTGAAGTGGGATTCCCAGCCCACCACCATCGACGCCGTCCCCGGCGCCTTCGCCCGCGCCTACGCCGTCATGATGAGCGGCAAGCAGGGCCCCATCTACATGTGCTACGACGCCGGCCTTCAGGAGGCGGTGCTGGACCACGACGTGGCGATGCCGCCGGAGGACAATGTGCGCGTACCCGCGCCGGCCATGGCGGACCCGGCGGCGCTGGAGAAGGCCGCGGACACGCTGGCCGCGGCCAGGCGCCCGGTCATCGTGGCGGACTTTGCCGCCCGCCCGCCCCACGGCTGGGACCACGTGGTGGAACTGGCGGAGACCCTGGGGGCGGCGGTGTGGGACTGTGATTCGCGCCTCAATTTTCCGAGCGCGCATCCGCTGAATCTCAGCATGGACAGCGAAGGCTGCTACAAGGACGCGGACGTGGTGCTGACGCTGGACATCGCGGATTTCGAGAAGCCCACCCACGTGCGCGACATCGCCACCCGCACGGTGGTCGGCATGGTGCCGGACGACGCCACCTGGATCGACATCGGCTACACCGACACCGAGATCAGCAAGTGGGCGATGACCTACGCCCGGCCGTTCCATGCGCACCAGCGCATGACCGCGGACCCGGTGACGGCGGCGCCGGCGTTGACGAAGCTCCTGAAGGAGCGCATCGCCCGGATACCCGGCCGAGCCGGGGAGATCGCCAGGCGGACCGAGGAGGTGGGCCGACGCCACGCCGAGGTCCGGGCCGAGTGGCGGCGGCAGGCGCGGGAGGATCGCTGGGACGCCGTGCCCATGACCGTGCCGCGCCTGGCGCTGGAGGTGTGGGAAGCCATCAAGGACGAGGACTGGGTGTTGACCTCCGGCACGCTGCACGACTGGGCGCGCCGGCTGTGGAACTTCGACCGGCCCTACCGCCACGGCGGGCGCGAGCTGGGTACCGGCACGCAGATCGGCCTCGCCCTGGGCGTGGCCTTGGCCCACAAGGGGAGCGGCAGGCTGGTGGTGGATCTCCAGCCCGACGGCGACCTCATGTTCGATGCCGGCAGCCTCTGGATAGCCGCCAAGTACGAGATCCCCATGCTCATCGTGATGTACAACAACCGCGCCTACTACAACGACTGGAACCACCAGATCGTCATGGCACGGAACCGCGGCACCGATCCGTCGCGCGCGCACATCGGCATGGATCTGTGCGGACCCGATCCCGACTTCGCGACCTTGGCCCGCTCCATGGGCTGGTACGGCGAAGGTCCCATCGAGGACGCCGACGCTCTGCGGCCGGCGCTGGATCGGGCCATTGAGCAGGTCCGGCGCGGGAAGCCGGCGCTGGTGGACACCGTGACCCAGCGGCGCTGAACCGGAGCGCCATGCGGTCTGCCGGGGAACGGCGCACCACCGGTTTCCGCGGCTGCGGTATCTCTGCCTTTTCCCTGCCGCATCCCTGCGTTGCCGGGCGGTTCTGACGGCAATGCCGTACGAGTACGATGACATAAGGGGCTGCGAGCGGCTCATCGTCCGGGTGGCCCTGGGCCTCGACCCGGCCACGGCCGCGGACGTGGAGCGCTACGGCGCCGCGTCCGTCCTGTGGAGCCTCTACCACCGCCTTCGGGAAGACCAGCGGGAGGTCTTCCTGGTCGGCTTGGGAAACGCGCTGGAGAAGAACGCGAGCCGCAAGGCCCTGTCGCGGCTGGCGCTGTTCGCGTCCAATCCGATGCTGGGCTTGGACCACAGCGTCGACATCCTCGGAGACTGGTTCATCAAGAACAGGAAGGCGGACCCGGGCCTGTACGAGGCCCTCGACGTCTGCTGGCGCCGCCGTTTCAACCGCGGATTCGACGACGAGGCCTGACCGGGGGCTACGCTTCGAAGAAGGCCAGGGTGCGCACCTCGATGCTCTCCCGCGGCGGCGCATCCGCCGGGGTGCCGGGAGGGTCGAAGGCGGAATGGGCGGAAAAGCGCGCCCTCCCGTCTTTCTTCGAGTCGTAGCACTTGAAGACGATGGCCTCGTCCGGCTGCATTTCCGGGAAGTAGTGGAAGCGGTGGTCGGGATTGTAGGTCAGGTGGTAGGTCTCGCCGAGCCGGTGGGGATGCGGCCGCACGGTCGGAATGAGATCCTCGGCGGCGATGCTCCGGGCGTCGCACATGGCCAGCGGCGCGCGCAGCACCGGCTCACGCATGCCGCGCCAGACCTGCACCACCGCGAAGCGGCGTTGGAGCAGTTCCGCCGCCTCGTCCGGCAGCAGATCCCGCACCCGCTCCGGACCGGACCACTCGGTGTAGTCGTTGTGGACGCTCCGCACCGGCCCCTTGGCTCCCCTTTCCGCATGGCCGGACCGCAGCGTATGGTCGAAGACCAGCACCCGGTGCGCCCCGGTGTGCTCCTTGATCAGCGCTTCCACTTCGGGATAGTACACCGCCCGCACCTCGTCCTCGTCGAAGAAGTCGGTCATCTTCGTGGACTGCGGCTTCAGGGCGAAACCGTTGCGTTCGATGGAGAGTTCGGGGTGGCGGCGCCCGTTTCGGACCCGCACCTGGTGCGTCTCGTACTTCCGCTCCTTGTGCGGATAGCCGAGGCTGGGTCTGTCGAAGGTGGTGACGGGCCTGGGGCCGGTGTGGGTCATGTAGTTGAAGCTGGCCTCGACGGTGTCATCAAGGGTTTCCGCTGCGGCTGTGGCCATTGGCGTCTCCTTCGGGACCGCGGCGTGTTCTCTTCCGTGCGGTTCCTGGTTCCCGGCGTGCCGGGTCATGGCAACGTTCCGGCGGATCGGGCGATACCGCGCTGCCGCCGGGACGGAAAATATCCGGTGACGGTGGTACAAGTCAGCCGGCGGTACAAGTCAAGAGTCGATTTCCCGGCCGCGACCGCGGCCGCTACACCGTTCAGCTTCCGCCGAAGCCGATGGTGATCCGGCCGTTCTCCACGATGACCGGGATCTCGCGCCGTCCGCCGTTGAGAGCCATCATGCGACGGAGGCCGTCCTCGTCATCCAGCACGTTGATATAATCGAAGGGCACGTTGCGGTCCGAGTAGTCCCGACGGGCACTCGACGTGTAGTCACAGTGATCGTGGCCGAAGATCGATACCTTGTCCGGCATGGCGCATCCTTTCCGGCGGCGTTTGGGGATTGTCTTTACCCGTATCGCCAAACGCGGCTTTTGGCAATCGCCCGGGACGGGCGGCGGCGGTTCGCCCCGGGCGGGGCGGAGCCGGCGGACCGCGGGCGGCGAAAAACCCGCTCCGGGGAGCATGTTCCAAAGGAAGATTGACGGCCTGTCCAACCCACTGTAGTAGCCGAGGCGCACCAGGGTCCGCTTCACGAACTCGCAGGTGTCGGCTCGCTCGGTCGGGTGAAAATCCAAAGGCATGCTCGCCTCGACGAAGGCCGCGACCTGCTCGATAGTCCCCATGCGTTCCGTTCGAAGTGCCACGATCATTTCCTGATGATCCCCGACTCCTCTGCTTCAGGCTCACTTTGCATTGGATCCGCTTCACGTTTTCGGGCTGACTTTGCATTGGACAAGATCAGTGCTTGCACGGTCAGCCGCTCTGTAGTAGTGACTGCCCGAGATGAAATAGAAGGACGCCTTGACGAACGAAGCTTGACGTTTGCTGAGTGCCTGCGGATGTTGCAGGAGGGCAGTTCCGTGGCATCGTACCAAGGCCCATCGTACCAAGGCCCATCCTACCAAGGCCCATCGTGCCAAGGCTTTTGAAGGCGGCAAAGGAGATCGTAATGGAAAGGACGAGGACATTGATGTACAGGATGATGTACGGGAATGTGGCGACGGTCTTGTGCGCGGTGGTGCTGGCCATGGGTCTTGCGGCATGCGGCGGCAGCAGCAACAACCGGACCCCGGACACTCCTACCCCCCCCCCCCCCCCCCCCGCTGACGGAAGTTGAGACGATCCTGAAGGAGGCTCGGACGGCGGCCATGACGGCATCCGGCAAGGCCATGACGGCGTCAGACAACGCCGGGACGTCGGCCGATGAGGCGGAAACGGCGACCATGGGTCTGGTGTTCCACCCTGTTCCCAAGAGGGAGATGACGGCGAAGAGCTACGCGGAGGAGGCCCGGACCGCGGCCAACATGGCGAAGGCCGAGTACGACAAGGCCAAGATGGAGTCGGACAAGGCCGCGGCCACGAGCGACGTGCGTGCGGCCGCCAAGGCCAAAGTCGCAGCCGAGGCGGCTCAGGCGAAGGCCGAGGCTCAGGCGGCGACAGCCGCCGAAAAGGCGAAGATGGCGAAGGAAGCTGCGGCCAGGGAGGTCCGGCATGTCGAGGGAATGACCTACGAGTACGGCGGCACGCGCATCACCGCCGATGCCCCCAAGGTCACCGTCAAGACCGGGGGCAAGACGGTGGAGAGCGGCAAGGCCGGGGACATCTCAGACGATTCAACTCGTTATTCAAAGGCCCCCGTCGCCTACGTGGCGGCAACGGATACCAAGCCGGAGGTGGCTGCCCGGACGGGATTCTATGGTCGCCTAATCAAGATCGGTTCCTACACCGACTCGGAGCAGGTCGGTTCCAGCATCGACTCGGAGGAGCTGGGTTCCACCACCGAATCGGAGCAGTTCCGTCTCTGGCTGGTGGACAAATATATCACCAACACCAAGGCGGTGAAGGCCTACCGCAAGGACAGCGGTACTAACGGCGCCGAGTTCACGGCCCCGGTCACGGCAGAAAATCCGTTCGGCTCGCGCACCGTTGACAGCAAGACCTACAAGATCATGCGGGCGGAGGGGGAGTTCTATCGTGTCGACACCGAGGAGCATACGAAATTCGACAAGACGAATGCCAATGACTGGATCAATGTGACGCACACGGACGCGAACGCGGGCGTGGGGGTCTACTACTACACGGATAGCAGCGGGAAAAAGGTCTATCTTCTGAGCACCGGAGCCGAGGGTGCCACGGGACTCAAGTACCGTCCGTTGCTCGTCTACGATGTGCCGGATTTCCCGGAGGCGAAGCCCTACGAGCACATGAACTTCGGCATGTGGACCAAGAAGTCAAATCGGACCCACCTTGGCATCGCATTCGTCCAGGCGCTGCCGGGCAAGGGGCCGACCCCGACCGCCAACATGCCAAGCTTCGGCACCGCCACCTACGAGGGCCATGCATATTATCAAATCCGCGCCAAGAACAACGCTCGAACCGTCGGCGGTTTTGCTGGAAACGCAACTACAACGGTGGATTTCGAGGAAAGCACCATCAAGACGGAAATGCACATAGTGTCTATCTATCCGAATAGGGCCAAACTTGTCCACGGACATCTCATCCCTTTCGCCACACTCCACGGCACCATCGACGGGAACCGGTTCTCGGGCAGTAAAGTGACCAATGTCAACACCGTGAACGCCGTTCCCGGCGGATTCGCAAATACCGTCGAACAACTTCGTGGCATTTTGAATTTGACCCCGAGCGAAGACGGCAGCCTGTATGAGGTGAGGGAGTACAGCGGCCATTTCTTCGGACCGAACGGCGAAGAGGTGGGCGGCGTGTTCGATGTCACGTCCAAGGACAAGAAGAGCGGCGAGTTTCGCGGCTCCTTCGGTGGCCGCAGGGAGTAACAGGCCGCCGTCATCGGCAGTGGTTCACCGAGCGGGCGGCTTTGAGAGAAGCTGCGGCATCGGGCAGGGAGCGAAACCTGGCGTAGGGCGTGCAGACGTTGCCAAGGCGATGGACGCGCCGGATGGGGCCGGGTGGGAAACATCACGTTTTCCGGCTCACGTTGCCTTGGGCAACACTGGGGGTTTCATGCGAGGGAGCCTGCGACAGGATGCGGAATGCCGTTTGGGGGGTGCGGCGGTTTTGCAGTGCTTTCCCGGCGGTTCTCGTCCAGCCGCCATGGCGGTGGTTGTCGCCACTTCGGAGCATCGTTCGTAATATCGGTCAGGGCAGCGAATGGTTGAACAACTCAAGGAGCTCGGCACCATCACCCTCAGTCTCACGCTCTTCACGGCGCTGTGGGAACTCTCGGTGTGGCTCTTCTCGGTGTCCGAGTTTCTGTTGCCGGCGCCGTCGCAGGTGCTCGTCACCCTGGTTCTCAAGATCGGTCCACTTCTCGAACACTGCCTCGTGACCTTTCGGGAAACCGTCTACGGATTTCTGATGGGGCTGGTGCTGGGGGTGATTTCCGCGGTCATGATCGTCTACTCCCGGCTGCTCCAGAACCTTCTCTATCCGCTGATCCTGGTCGCCCAGATTGTCCCCAAGGTGGCCATTGCGCCGCTCCTGCTGGTGTGGGTGGGGTATGGCGAGATCTCCAAGGTGCTCATCGCGTTCCTGGTTTCCTGGTTTCCCATCATCGTCACCACGGTCCAGGGCATGCGCATGGTGCAGCCCGAGATGCTGGATCTGGTCAAGTCGCTGCAGGCCACGGACTGGCAGATCTTCACCAAGGTGCGCCTGCCCAACGCGCTGCCGCACTTCTTCGGCGGCCTCAAGATCGCCATCACGCTGGCGGTCATCGGCGCCATCATCGGCGAGTTCGTGGGTGGCAACACGGGCCTCGGCTACCTGGTCATGGTCGCCAACTACGAAGTCAACACGCCGCTCATGTTCGCGGCCCTCATCGTGCTGTCGGTGCTGGGCCTGGTACTCTACGGTGTGCTGGTGTTGCTGGAGTTGTGGCTGATCCCGTGGAGCATCGGCGAAGAGGATCAGCCGGCAAGTTTCGGCATGTAGCCGCGCGCCATCGGATGCCAGGACGCTGAATCGGGACGGCAAGGGATGACGGAAGCCAGCAAGGCCATCGAGGTCAGGCACCTCACCAAGATCTATCCTTCCAAGGACGCGCCCATCGTCGCGCTGGAAGAGGCCACCTTCGATGTCTACGATCAGGAGTTCATCTCGCTGGTCGGCCACAGCGGCTGCGGCAAGACCACCATCATGAAGATCATCGCGGGCCTGCTCGACAAGACCCGTGGCGACGTGCTGGTGAACGGCACGCCGGTGACCGGGCCCCGATCCAGCACCGGGATCGTGTTCCAGACGCCGGTGCTGTTCCAGTGGCGCTCGGTGATCGAGAACGTGCTGCTTCCGGTAGAAATCCTGGGCCTTTCCAGGAAGGAATACTATCCCAGGGCGCTTGAGATGCTGGAGCTTACCGGGCTGACGGAGTTCAGGGAGAAGTACCCCAGGGAGCTTTCCGGAGGCATGCAGCAACGCGTCTCCATCAGCCGCGCGCTGGTGCACGAGCCGTCGCTGCTGCTGCTGGACGAGCCCTTCGGCGCCCTGGACGCCATGACCCGGGGCGAGATGAACATGGAGTTGCAGCGCATCTGGAGCGAGAAGAAAAAGACCAGCCTGCTCATCACCCACAGCATACCGGAGGCGGTTTTTCTGGCCGACCGGGTCATGGTGATGACTCCCCGGCCGGGCCATATCGCCGACATCATCGACATCGGCCTGCCGCGGCCGCGGACGCCGGAGATGAGACTGTCGGCGGAATTCACCGAATGCGTGCGAGAGGTGGGAAAGACCATTGGATTGCAGTATCTGTGACGGCGACGGAACGGAGCCGTGACAGGGACCGTAATGGAGTCACAGAAAGACTCGGGAGGGACACGACATGAACCGCACATACATCGCGCTGGCGATATTCCTGTTGTATCTGGTCGGTGCCGCCATCGCGTCGGCCGCAGACAAGGTGAAGTTCGCGCTGGACTGGATCCCCTACGGGAAGCACGCCATGTTCTACGCGAGCATCGACAAGGGATTCTGGAAGGAAGCCGGCCTGGACGTGGCCATGACCCGCGGATTCGGCTCCGGCGACACCGTCAAGCGGGTGGCCTCCGGCACCGAGGACTTCGGCTTCGCGTCCGTGGGGAACATGATTGCCGCCCGGTCCCGGGGCGCCCAGCTCAAGATGGTGGGCATGATCCACGACAAGACCCTGGAGACCGTCGCCACGCTGGTGGGCAACGGGATCACCAGGCCGTCCGACCTGGAAGGGAAGCGCATCGGCTCGCCCGAGGCCAATGCCTCCCGGGTCATCTTTCCGGCTTTCGCCAACATCAACAAGTTCGATGACGGCAAGGTCACCTGGGTCAACATGACCGTGCCTGCCACCACCCCGAGCCTCATGGCGGGCCGGGTGGACGCCATCCTGATCTTCTACACGGAGAAGCCGACCGTGGACAAGGCATCGAAGGTCGCCGGGAAGAAGCCGCTGTACATGCTCTACGCGGACCACGGCATGTCCACCTACGGCAACGGTCTGCTCGTGTCCGAGAAGACCCTCAGGGAGAAGCCGGACCTGGTGACCCGGTTCCTGGCCGCCACCTACAAGGGCATCGCCTGGTCGGTGGAGAATCCCCAGGAGGCCGTGGACATTTTCATCAAGCACAATCCGGCCATCAGCCCGGATCTGGCGCGGGCGCATTTCGACATCGCGGTGGACTCGCTGCTGTCCGCCAATGCCATGAAGGAAGGCATCGGCCACATGACCCGGGACCGCATGGTGTTCACCAACAATCTCATCACCAAGCACATGAAGCTTCCCAGGGAGACGGCGGTGGAGAACGTCTATACCAACACGTTCCTGCCGAAGCTCTTTCCGAAGCGGGCGAAGTAGTCGCCGGCCGGACCGCGGCGGGTGCGGGGCCGCGGCGGATCGCCGGTCGTCAGGACGGGCGGGGGTCCGCCGCGGATACGGACCCCACCGGCCGAGGACCCTGTGCTTTGCACCTTTGCCAGGCATCGCATCATCCTTGCTCCGCAGGGTCCCTGCCCCGCGTGCTTCAAGGTGGCCTGTTTCGCGGCGGCCTGCGAGGTCGGAACCGGGATCTTGTGAAGGACGGATGCGTCCCGTTCGCCGGAAGGAACCGACATGAGTGAACCGTTCGTCAGCAACCAGGAGCTTGTGGTCGAGGCCAGGCGCAACCTGCCCCAGCCGGTGTGGGACTATCTGAGCGGGGGCAGCGAGTCGGAGACCACCATGCGCCGCAACCGGCTGGCCCTGGACTCGCTGGCGCTTCGTCCGCGGGTGCTGGTGGACGTCTCCGAGGTGGACCCCTCCACCACCGTGCTCGGCCACAAGCTGCGCATCCCCGTCATGCTGGCCCCCATAGGCTCGCTTCAGCAGATCACCCCGGAGGGTGCCGTGGCCGCCGCCAGGGCGGCCGACGAGTTCGGCACGGTCAACTTCGTCAGTTCGGTCACCCAGCCCGACCTGGAGGAGACCGCGGCCGCCACGCCGTCGGACAAGATATTCCAGTTGTACATCCGCGGAGGCCTGGACTGGGTCGAGGAGATCCTGACACGGGTCCGGCGGTCGGGATACAAGGCCCTGTGCCTGACCGTGGACTCCGCCCATTACAGCAACCGGGAGCGGCAGTTGATGAACCGCTGGCTGCCGCCCAGCAAGCGGCGGGAGGCCGCCAACCAGGACCGGCTGTGGCAGGCCCGGCTCACCTGGGAGACCATGGACGCCATCAGGGAGATCGGCGGGATGCCGTTCATCCTCAAGGGCGTGGCCACCGCGGAGGACGCGGCTCTGGCCCTGGAGCACGGCGTGGACGTCGTCTATGTCTCCAACCACGGCGGCCGCCAGCTCGACCACGGGCAGGGGACCATGGAGATGCTTCCGGAGATCGTCCAGGCGGTGGGCGGCCGGGCCGAGATCGTCATCGACGGCGGCTTCCTGAGAGGCACCGACGTGCTCAAGGCGGTGGCGCTGGGCGCCAGGGCGGTGACCATCGGCAAGCTGCAGGGCTGGGCCCTGGGAGCGGCCGGCCATGAAGGGTTGGTGCGCGCGCTGCAGCTCCTGGAGAACGAGATCGTCATCGCCATGGGCCTTCTGGGGGTGACGCGGATCGACCAGCTCACGCCGGCCCACGTCTGCAAGGCGCCCCCGGCGATGCTGCCGACCGAGATGAGCACCTTCGTCAATCTGCCGCAGCGGTTGTTGTAACCGGGCCGCCGGGCCGTTCCACCCTCAGTTCCGCCGTCCCTTTCTTCCCCGCAGCAGCGAGCAGGTCACGGCCGCCAGGGCGATGGCCGTGGTGACGAGAAAGGTGTCCTGAAGTGCCAGCGTGAAGTGCACCGGGTGCGCGGCCGCGGGCAGCGCGTCCGGGTCGCCGGCGTGCATCCGGAAGGCCACGGTCATGATGAAGTTCCCCACGGTCACGCCCAGGACGTTGCCCAGCCCGAACATGGTGTAGAGCGTGCCGGTGGCCACGCCCCGGTGTTCGAAGGGGGCCGACGCGATCAGCGCGGTATGGTTTGCCGGGAAGAAGAGGGCGGTCCCCAGTCCTCCAAGCGCCAGCACGACGGCTGGCAGCATCCAGTGGGAGTTCGGCTGGAACCAGACCCCGAGGACGGACGCCACCGCGAACAGCGCCGCGCCGGCGGTGGCGGGAATCTTCGGGCCGGCCCTGTCCGAGAGGATGCCGCCCACCGGCGACAGCGTGGCCGCGAAGAGCGGCGCGCTGATGAACAGGATGCCCATGAACGACGGGGTCAGCCGCAGCACGTCCTGCAGGTAGAACGGCAGCAGATAGACGGTCAGGGTCATGACGATGGAGATCAGCAACAGCGTCACCGTGCTGACGGCGAACATCCGGATGCGGAAGAGCGCCAGGTGCAGGATCGGGCTTGGAGCGCGGTTCTCGCGCCAGACGAAGCCGGCCATCAGCACCCCCAGGCCGATCACCGCGCCGGCGCGCCCGGCTGGGGCGAGCGACTCCATGGCCTGACGGTCGAGAACCGCCATGAGTGCCAGGGTCGCCGCCACCAGAAGCGCGGCTCCGGGGTAGTCGATGGCGGGACGTTCGTGCTTCGGACGCTCCGCAACCGGCCCCTCCCGGCGCCGCCGAAAGGCCAGTACCAGCGCCGTTGCCACCGCGCCCAGCGGAACCAGAAAGAAGAACACGCCGCGCCAGTGGATGTACTGGATGATGAATCCGCCCAGCCCCGGTCCGAGAAGGAAGCCGCCGTGGTGCGCCGTGGTCATGAGCCCTTGTGCCCGGCCCCTGGACTCCTCGGTCGAAGCGTCCATGGCCAGCGCCCGGCCCTGGGCCTGGATCATGGCGGCGCCGAGCCCCTGGAGCACCCGGTAGAATATCAGTTGGCCGATGTTCCCGGACAATCCGCACAGAAACGAGCTTGCGGTGAAGAGCACGATGCCCTGGAGGTAGACGTTCTGGCGTCCATGGACGTCCCCGATCCGCCCGAAGACCAGCGACAGCGAAGCGGTGGCCAGCTGGAAGGAGATCAGCGCCCACGAAATCCCCACCATGCCGGTATAGAGCCCGGTGGCAAGCGACGGCATGGAGACCGCGAAGATGCGGCTGGCCGTCCCGGTGGTGAAGGTGACCAGCAGGGTCGTGGCCAGCAGCAGGGCATTGGTGCGGGATGTCATGCTGAATCGTGAGCAGTTGGCAAAACGAGAGACATGACAGAACATGACACAACATGACAAGGCAGATTCACCTTTCCGGATCGTTGGGACAGACGGGAGCGGAGCAGGAACCGGCCTGCTCTCGGCGACCACAAGCTGTTGCCAATAAAAAATTTTGCCTTTCCCGACGATTCGTCGTATCACCCGGAGAGGGGTCTGGCGGGAGCGGAGCGACCCGCCAATTGCATGCCGGTCGATTTCTGGGTGAAGACAGGGCTTCTTGCACAATGTCCGGAATCCGGGAAGCGTTCGGCCAGGCGGTGATGGAAGGTCCGGTGGCGCCGGACGAGGGCGGGCACGGCCCGGCAGGCTGCGGCGTGGCCGTCGTCTGCTTCATCGCCGTCACCCTTCGAGCCAGGGGTTTCGGACGGGCAGAGAGTCTGCGGAGCCGGAGATTGGAGCCTTGGGCACTGTCAAGCTGAACAGGCGGGCGATAGACGGCCTGACCGTGGAACGCGGCAACCGGGTGTTCTGGGACAGCGAGTTGCAGGGCTTCGGGGTGCGCGTCCATGCGAGCGGGCGCAAGGTCCATGTGGCGCAGACGCGCGCGGGCGGCCCGCACCCCGTTCGCGTGACGGTGGGGCGCGCGAGAATCCGCGAGCGCGCCGGGCTGGAGGACATGCACCTGCATGACTGCCGGCACAGTTTCGCCTCCCGGGCGCTGGCGCTCGGCGAGAGCCTGCCGATGATCGGCAGTATGCTCGGCCACAGCGAGGTGAAGACGACCGCGCGCTACGCGCATCTCGCCCGGGACTCCGTGCATGAGGCCGGAGAGCGGGTCGCCGCGAGGATCGAGGGGCTGCTGGAACGGGATTGTCCGCCGACCCGGGCAGCCTCGACAGCGGCCTGTCATGTCCCCACAGGCGAACAGCCCGATGCCGGCGGCTTTCGACAGGCCGCCAGCGTTGGCCATTGACATTGGATAGCATGATTTGATAGCACATGGGCCGTTATCGAACCGGAGGCATCGGCATGAGCACAAGCATCGTCGTCCGCGACATCGACCCCGGAGACAAGTCCTGGCTGCGGCGCGAGGCCCGGCAGGCCGGGGTGTCGATGGAAGAACTGGTGCGCCGCCTGATCCGCGAAACGCGCGCTAAACGCGAACGCCAGCTAAAACCGTCCGAAGCCTTCGCGCGGTATTTCGGGGAGGAGCACGGCGTCGAGCTTCCGCCGCCGGCCCGCCTTGGCTACAGGCCGCTGTCGTTCTCCGGAGCGAAGGAGGAATGACGGTTCGGCTTGCATGGCTGGTCGACGCGAATGCGGTCTCCGAAATGATGCGGCCGCGGCCCGACCCGCAGGTCGCCGCCTTCCTCGATTCCATCGCCGACGAGGGGCTGGGCATCGCTTCCGTCACCGTCTGGGAGATTCTCAACGGTATCGGCCGGCTCGATCCCGGCCGGCGCCGACGCGAACTCGCCGAACGGTTCCGGGATCTTCTCGACGACCTGTTCGAGGACCGGGTCGTCGCGTGTTCTGCAGCGGATGCGCAGGCCTGCGCGCGGATCATGGAGGACAAGCGCCGGCGCGGCGAGCCGCTCGACGAGCATGTTCCGGACGCCTTCCTCGCCGCCGCGGCGGCCGTGCGCGGTCTTGCCGTCATCACCCGCAATCGGGCGGAATTTCGGAACACCGGCGTCGAAACGGTGGATCCCTGGACCGGCCGCCAGTCTTGAGCATCGCGTCGCACGCCGAGCCTTTGCCCTGTCTCTGTGAGAGCACCGGGCAGGTCGCCCGGTTCACGAACGGGCGCGACCCAAATCCGCACTCTTGGAGGTCTTCTCCTTCCATCGTCCGGAGACCCCGAATGGCCGGATCCGTCTACAGCGCGACCGGCTGCGCCGGGTCCGCCGCCGTGAGGGCCGTTACCTGCTGCGATCCAGCATGGTCGCCGAAGACCCCGCCACGCTGTGGCATCTGTACATGCAGCTCATCGAGATCGAGCAGGCGTTCAGGAACTCAAGCACGATCTCGCGATCCGCCCCATCTTCCATCAGCGCCAGGAGCGTATCGAGGCGCATATCTTCGTCTCGTTCATCGCCTGCTGCCTGCTGGTGACCCTGAAGAACCTCGCCCGGCCGCGCGCCTCGGGCCTCACCCCGCGGCCATGCTTGAGGCCTTCGCCACCATCCGGATGGTGGACGTCCATCTGCCAACCACCGACGGCCGGCACCTCGTCCTGCCGCGCCACACTCGGCCGAACAAGGAGCATGAGCTACTGCTGCAACAGCTCGGCATGACTTGGCCGCAGCAACCCGCACCCCGGATCTCCACCTGACGGCACACGGCGGCGCCTCTCCGTTCGGCGCCTTGTAGTGCCGACCTTTGGGGAGCCGATCAAGGCTATTCAATGAGTTGGCATCCTCACGAACCCCGAGTTGCGGAAGCCGGGTCAAGGTAACGGCGCTGGCGCGCGACGACGCGGTGGCACTGCACTACGAGATACATGGCAAGCCCTGCCCGGACCCGGACAACCGCCAAGTGTATGTCCACCTCGCCGACGATCTGCTGCAGGGTGCTTCCGGGCGAATCGCCACATCCCTCAAGCATGCCGATAGCGCGCGTCTGCCTCACTTCCGGGCCCGCCCGTCACGGGCCGACGGAACGGTTACGGGAACATTGACGAAATGGTTGCACTTCCGGCTTCACAAGTGGACAATTGGCCGCGCGGGATAGAAAACATCAGCTCTCGATTTGAAGACATATCAGGTGATACAACTTCAACTCATTGATATAAAACCGTTATTTTTCTGAAAAATAGGAAACAGGACAGTAGACAGTTACGTGTAGCCGGGGAAGATTCGAACAAGCCGATGGCGAGCCGCGGAACTGCTCGCCGTCTGCTGTTTCCATTGATTCAGCTTTGGCGGATCAGCCCAGCCCCGGCGCATGTTCAGACCTTCCGTAGCAGATCGGATCGGGCGGTGCGAGGAACGGCGCGCTCCGGCCGCGGGTGTTCGAGCTTCACAGGTGGTTGCAATGCGCGTGCGATTCCTTTTCGCGGCCTTGGGGGTGTCCGCGGCGGCGGTCCTGGCCGGACCCGGGGTGTGGCCCGGCCTCGGCCAGACGCCGCCCGGCACCGCCGAAGAACGGCAGGAGCCCGGGCCGGCGGCGGAGTTCCCGCGGCCGGTGGAACCGCCGCCCGCGGAGTCGGCCGCCGAGACCCGGACGCCGACGCAGGCCCGGCCCGCAGGGGAGCCCGAGGGCTCCCGGGAGACCGGCCCGCGCACCGCGGCAAGCCTCGATTTCGAGGAGGCGGTCCTGGATGACCGCATCGCCATCATCGAAGAACATCTCACCGAGACGACATCGCGGGTAGACAGCGTGTTCACGGCGCTGGAACTGGGGGTGCTGAAGGTACAGAAGGAGACCCTCGGGCGCCGCCGTGAACTTGAGGCGATACGGAGCCGGCTTTCCGAGCAGGAGCGTCTCACCGCCCAGGATCTGCGCAACAAGCAACGGCTGGTGGAGCTGGTGGAGCGTTACGGCGCCGGCGACTGGGTGGCGCGCCACATCAAGGTGGAACTGGAGAAATTCCGCCATCGGACGCAACGGAGCCCGGTCCGGGCCACGGATGAAGAGTTGTTGCGCCAGCGCCTTCGGGAGTACCGCCAGTCCCTGTTCGAACTCGGTACGCGGCTGTTCCGCGTCGACTCGGAGGCCCGGGACCTTGCCCAAGCGCTGTCGGCGGAGATGCGGGCGACGCCGGCCGTCAGCGCCCGGCTCGACAGCCTGCTGAGCGACCGCAAGCGGGCGCTTCAGGCCCAGGAGCGTGTCCTCGACGAGCTGGCGGTGCACACCACGCGGCTGGCGGACCTCGTGCGCCAGCGGGAAGACCACTTCGAGGGGCTCTACACCCTTGTCCTGGGCAGGATGCTGTGGCTGCGCAACCGCGAGCCGGTGTTCCATCGGGCGCTCTTCGGTCATGCCCTGGATGGCGCGGCGGCACTGGCGGGACGCCTCTCCGGCTGGCCTTGGCGGGAATGGCAGATTGTCCAGATCCGATTCGCCGCGTCGTCGTGGCCGTGGGCGGCGGCGGTGCTGGTGTTTGCCGTGGCCCCCTGGCTGGCGGTGCACGCGCGCCGGCTACTCGGGGCGCCGCGGGCCGTGCCGGCGCATCGCGCGGCCTTGCTGTTGGCCGGCCGCGCCGCGGTCTGGCCCGCATTCATCATCCTCGTCACCTGGTCGCTGCCGCAGTTCGGCCTGTCTCGCAACGACGCCCTCGGTCCGGCGTTGGCCGGGGCGTTGCAGGTGGCCGCGCTGGTGCTCTGGATCGCGCTGTTCGGTCGGGCGCTCTTCCGATCGGACGGCCACGGGGAGCGGCGCTGGGGGCTGACTCCGGAAGCCGGACGGTTGCTTCGGACCGGGGTGGTTGCGGGGTGCGCGGCGGCGTTGGTGTTGCTGGTTCCGCGCCACGTGCTGCTGAATGCCCCGGGAGACGACGTGGCCGAGAGCCTGGCGCTGGCCCGCCTGCTGATGGTGGCCTTTGCACTGGTGGTGCTGGCGCTGGTGGCAGTGGGGCTGCGCCGGCGTGGCGCCTTGATGCAGACGGTCCTCCGACACAGCCGCTCGCAGGAAGGGTTCCTGTGGTCGGTGTGGCCCTTGGTGCATCTGGTGGCGGCGGCGGTGTTGGCCGGCACCGTGGTCCTGAATCTGGCGGGCTACCAGTATGCGTCGCAGTTCATCTGGCAGAGGATCATGGCCACCGGGCTGGTGGTGCTGGTGGCGCTGTGGTTGTCGTTCTATCTGAAGAGCGCGGTGCGGGCCGTGTGGCAGAGGGTCGTTGCCGGGGGCGGCGCACCGGCACCGCAGGGTGGCCGGGCCGACACTGCGCACGCCGGCCTGCTGTGCACGCTGGTGGACCTGCCGCTGGCTCTGCTGGCGGCGGTGGTGCTGCTGGAGACATGGGGCGTCTCCGTGATGGAGTTCTTCGGCACGCCGGCGGGCGGGACGGTGCTGGCGCGGGCCGGGCTGATCGCGTTGGTGATCGCCGCCGGGCTGGGCCTCATACGCCTCAGCAACGCCACGGTGCTGTCGCTGCTGCGCCCGAGGGTTCTGGATCTTGTCGGCAGCCGGGAGGCGGGGCGAAGGCTTCAGACCCTTGCGCCGCTGGCGCAGACATCGGTGAAGCTGCTGGTGGTACTGGTGGGGTTCCTGCTGATCCTGCAACTGGTGGGGGTGGAGACCGGACCGCTGCTGGCGGGGGTGGGGATATTCGGACTGGCGGTGGGTTTTGCCGCGCAGTCGCTCATCAAGGATGTCATCAACGGCCTGTTCATCCTGACGGAGGGCAGCCTGGGTGCGGGCGACGTGGTGGACGTGGGCGGGGTTGCGGGCGTGGTGGAGAAGGTGACGCTGCGCTCGGTGCGCATCCGCGACTTGAGCGGCAATGTGCACTTCGTTCCCAACAGCACCATCGAGCACGTTCAGAACATGACCAAGGACTACTCCCGCTATCTGCTCGACGTGGGGGTGGGCTATCGCGAGGACACCGACGAGGTAGTGGCGGTCATGAAGGAGGTGGACGAAACCATGCGCCGGGATCCGCAGTTTCGCCGGGACATGCTGGAGCCCATCGAGATCCTGGGCGTGGACCGGTTTGAGGATTCCGCGGTAATCGTGCGCGGCCGGCTCAAGACCCGTCCGGTGGAACAGTGGCGCATCGGGCGCGAGTACAACCGCCGTCTCAAGAAGGCCTTTGACGAGCGCGGCATCGAGATACCTTTTCCGCACCGCACCGTCTATTGGGGCGAGACCAAGCAGGGACAGCCTCCGCTGCAGGTGGAGCACAGGAGCCCGGCGCCGACGGCGCCCCCCGGTGCGCCGGAAGCGGAGAAGCAGAAGGAGGGAGAACCCCGTGGCACGAAGCAGTTCGAGACTGAATCTTGAAAAGGCGGCGGTCATCGTCGACGAGACCCTGGCCCAGGCCCGCCGACTGGACCTCAAGCCCATGTGCGTGGCCGTGCTCGACGACGGCGGCCACCTCAAGGCGCTCAAGCGCGAGGACGGCGCCAGCATCCTGCGCCCGCAGATCGCCATCGGCAAGGCCTGGGGCGCCCTGGGCATGGGCGGCTCGAGCCGTTCCATCGCCGACCGCCTCAAGGACCGCCCCTCGTTCCTCGCCGCCCTCACCGACCTGGCCCACGGCAAGGTGGTACCCGCCGCCGGCGGCCTGCTCATCCGCGACGGAGACGAAGTGGTGGGCGCCGTCGGCGTGAGCGGCGGCACCTCCGACGAGGACGAAGACATCGCCCGGGTGGGCGTCGCCGCCGCGGGCCTGGACTGCTTCGATTGATTCGGACGCGGGAGGGGCTACGGCGTTCTGCCGGTCCGGGAGGCGGGTGCCCGCTGGATCGCAGTCCTGCTTGCATTGCAGTTGGCTGTTCCGCTGCCTGAACGAACACCACGAACGAATACGACAGCAGACCGCTCTACGTGGCGCCGGCGCCAAGGTCAGGCATTTCTCCGCGTTCCAACTGGTCGAAAGCCCGGAGCACGTAACGTTGTGTGCGGTACTCGCCGAATTGCTTCATTTCGTTCTGCTTGAGTGACGGAAACGAGGAGCTTGGCGGCTCGGCATCCAGGATCCATTGCAGATCGCAACGATTCAATCCGTACATGTGCGCAAAGACTGCATCGAGTTCACACCGCAGGCGATGGCGGCGCTGCTCGTCCCAAGGGAAGGGCGGACCTTCAAAACCCAGGTCGCCGGCGAATCCAGCCATATCCTCCGACGTATAGGTCAACTCCAAGACCCGCGGCACGATGTGTTGAACGTATGGCAGGCCGACGGTGCTGTGCTTCAAGTACTCCTCTGGCGGCAATACGGGGAGTTGCTTGACGATGAAGAAGCTCATGTGACTCCCGCCAACAGATACTCTGGCGGCCCAGTCGAGTGGCAGGCTGTTCATGTTCGCCAAGACCAGGAGTGAAGCCACTGCCCTTGCCCGGTCAAAATTCATCAACGAAGTTGTATGACCTGTGCCGCTCTCAGGCAGCGAAGCGGCGAGCAGTGTCCGCTCGTTGGTCGAATTCGTGATATCGCGAAACGCTTGAAGAACCTTCACCGGGTCGAGTCGGATGATCGGAGCACCTTCGTTCATCGCTGAGGGTCCACGACAAACGGCAAAAATCGCCGTTCGCCGATTTGTTGCGTTTGTGATGTTCCTGAAGGAGAAAACCCAAGGAACAGTATCGTTGCCGTATGGCCCACTGCGACGCTCGGCATCATGGATATGACCCCGGTTCGCTCGTCGGTCGCTCGCGCGACATCCCGCAGAGCGAGTTGCCAGCCAAGGCGGCAAGAGCGTCGAATTCGATCTGTCGATCTGTCGATCTGTCGATCTGTCGATCTGTCGATCTGTCGATCTGTCGATCTGTCGATCTGTCGATCTGTCGATCTGTCGATCTGTCGATCTGTCGATCTGTCGATCTGTCGATCTGTCGATCTGTCGATCTGTCGATCTGTCGATCTGTCGATGAACAATCCTGTGCTCACTTCGCTCTTGTCAAGTCTTTCCGCAACTTCCCTTTCCGAAACCCAGTATCGTGGAACGGCAACGGTTCCCGGGTCCGACTTTTCTTTTGCGGTCATCAGGCGGGCGTTGCCCTTCTTGATGTCACTGTCAGAGACGTTATCGAAGGTGGCGAACCGGTGGTCGTACTGATGGAACAGCTTGGCCTCGTAGAGCGGCAGATAGCGCTCATCCTCCTTCACGAACACGCTGCCATCAAGCATCCACCCGTCGTCTTCCATCTCCGTTCGTGTTCGAAAGAGCCCGGAGTCGTTGGACATGTCAAACATGCGCTGGAATGACACGCCCCACGGATTGTCTTCCGGTTGCGAATCGTTGCCTTCCCTCCAGAACACCCCGGCGCGGCGGTACATCTTGCACGCGATTTCCATGTCGCGCCGCGTGCGGAAAATGGGGCAGGTCCGAGTATTGGGATTGAACAGCGAGAAGTCTTCCGCGCTGAGCGTGAACCGCCGTTCAGCCTCCTTCAACTGTTCGGGCTGGTGCAGGAAGAAGGCGAACTCGGCTGCGGGAACAGGATTGGCCTCGCCGCTCAGCGTGAGGAGGCTGAACTTGATCCGACTATGAATCCCGGGAAAGATTTTCTCCCGGTTCTCGAAGTCGAACAGGCTGACAAGCCTTTTTTCTGAAACAATGTGGCCAAAGAACTTCTTGGTCGAGTCATCGGTGGCGATGCCGGTGGGCACGATCATCCCCGCACGACCTTGCGGGTTGAGGAGTTGCAGAAATGTCTCCGCGAATACGGCATAGGTGTTGAGATCACCGATCCCGGTCAGCGGGAATCTGCCGCCGGTCCGTGCATACTGGCTGGCCGCCTCAGCGTCATGTTTTGCGGTCTCAAATTCCCGAAAGAGGGCCTTTTCAAATGGCGGAGCCTCCTCGTGGTTCAGTTGCCGGATCAATCGGTCCCGTGCGGCCTTGTTGCGAGCGGCGGCGATTTCCGAATACCGCGAGGCGAAGAACTCCTGTTCCTGCAGCTTGATGCGCTCCCACGGCGGATTGCCGAGAACTACATCGAAACCGCCTGCCTTCATGATCTTTTCAAACGCCAGATGCCAGTGCCGGAAATTGTGCTTGTAGGCCAGTCTCTTTTTTGCAAGGTCTACGACGTCACGGCGCTGCAGGCGGTTCTCTCTCAGCCGCAAGAGGTCCCGGGTTTGGGGCACGATCTCCAGGGTTTTCGGTGTCTTGGGCGCGAAGTACGCACCCACAAAGAGGTCGGCGCACAGGGATTCGCGGGCTTGGTCGCTGAGCACCATCTGGTACGTGTCTCGTTTGTTCTCGACGTCACGCAGCGTGTTCTCGGGCATGGCATTGAGATCGGGGCTTGCGTTGTCGATCTTCGGCACGGGGTCGTCAGTGAACGAGAGGTATTCCTGCCCCCTCTGGCTGTTGTGTTTCTTGAGATCACGGCAAACACCCTTGTCGTCTCCCGTCAACGGTTTGTAGGCGTCGCCCGGAATGCCGTTTTCCATGATCGCCGGATCGAGGATGCCGACCAGGCTATCGCCTTCAAGGATGTGGGCATCAAGGAATGTGAGCGGTTTGCCCGGCTCGACGGCTTCCATCCACAGGGCGGTCTTGCAGAGTTCGACGGCGAGCGGATTTCGGTCCACGCCGTAGATGCAGTGTTGCAGCACCTCGCGCAGGGCATGTTGGCGGGCGGCTTCGTCCGGGGTGTCGCCGCTCGATTCGGCGCGGACGATCTCGGTGGCGAGGCGCCGCGCCGCCGCCAGCAGGAAGTGGCCCGAACCGCAGGCGGGATCGAGGATCTTCAATTCGAGAATGGCATCCCGGGGGGGGGGGGGTAGCTGCACCGTTGGCAACGGCCTGGCGAATGACGGGATCGAGCGTTGACTTGACGAGTTCGTTCACCAGTGCGGGGGGCGTGTAATAGGAACCCGTCAACTTGCGCTCGGACCCCCTGGTCTGTTCGCGGTTGTCGTCGCCGCTGAAGGTGAATGTCCACGGCGAAGTGTCCACATGGACGACGGGTCGAAGCTCCAGCAGGCTTTCGTATACCGACCCCAACTCTTCGGTGTCCATGTCCCGGTAGTTGACGCGGGCAAGCGTTTTGTCGGAGCGGAAGAATGCGAGTGTGCGAATCGCTTCCAGCAGGTGCTCGTTGGCGATGGCCGCACCGTCGAGGTCCGGGCACTGGTCGGCCCGGAACAGCTCGTCCAGAGCCGGCAGGCCAAGGTGGTCGCGAGCGCCCTCGGCCAGCGCCCGGAAGGTGACCTGAAGTCCTTGCCAGAGATCGTGGTTCCGGTCGTAGTGCCGGCGGCGCAGGGCGCGTTCGCGCAGCCGGGAGAGGGCATAGCCTTCGGCGAACACGGCGCGCTGTTCCCTGGTGGCCTCCGGTGCGTGGAGCAGATCGCGCTCCTCGGCCACGAAGAGAAAGAGCAGGCGGTAGACGAGGCGAAGGATCTGCTGGAAGTAGCGCTCGGGCGAGAGCGCGCTGGATTGGCGCGAGCGCGACGGGGAGTCCGTTTCCCCGGAGGAGGGGAAGCGCCCTTCGGGCGGGAGGTCGCCGGACTCGCGCTCTTCGCCCAGTGCGAGGTTCTGGCGCAGTTCGGCGTTGGAGGGATGCTGCAGGAAGCCGTTGCCGAGTTGGCGCAGGGAGTCGGTGACGCCGTGGCGGAGATTCTCCCGGATCCGCTCGCCGGTCTCGTGCGCCTTCTTGCGCCAGGACTCGATGATGCATTGCGACGGGTCGCCGTTGTCGGGGCGAAGGCGGCTGGCATGGGTACAGAGCCAGAGTGCGGCGAAGTCGGAATAGAGTTTCTCGTCGAAGAGGAGATCGAGGTCGGCCTCGATGCAGGCGGGCCGGGTCAGGCTCGCGTTGTCGCGCAGAAGGCGGAGCTTCGATCCGTTGGAGACCATTCCCCACAGCGCTCCCTCCTCGGCGTTGAGGTACTCCTGCATCATGCCGTGGGGTGCCCGCCCGCGTCCGTCCTGCCCGAAACGCGGATCGGCCTTGTCCAGGTCGAAATCGCGCGTCACCAGCAGCATGGGCACGGTGCCGCCGCAGGCGCGGTGCGTCAATCTGAAGACGCGGTCCTCGCGCACGATCGCTCCGGCGGCGGTGAGGTCGTCATAGCCGAGAACCTTGCGCAGGAGCGGGTCGAGCCACTTCGCGACGCCAACCCGCGACCGGGGGATGTCGCGCCGTGGATGTCGCTCGGCATAGCGTCCGTGGAGGTCGCTGGCCATGCGCCAGTACCTGGCCAGTTCTTCCCTGACGGCGAGGGATTTCGACAGCCCGTAGTGGGCACCCGTCTGGCTCGGGGCCTTGAGCGCGGCCACGGTCTGGAGGAACTCCGGCGGCAGGATGCCGCCTTCGATCTTCAATGCCGTAAATCCCCGGCTTCGCCGCGCGCTCGCCACGGTCACACTCCTGCCACGGGCATGAAGACGTAGACGCCGATGGTGTCGATGGGCAGGGCCGGGACGACGTTGTAGCGCAGGCCCCGGGTAACGCTGGCCTCGCGGATGCGGCGGTGGTCGGCGAGCAACCGCGCCGCCCGCTCCCGGGCCACGCGCTCGAAAACCTCTTCCAGGCCCGGCAATGCGGCGAGAGCCGCCTGAACGAGATGGGTCTTCTGGCCGCCGGCCATGTTGCGCGCCGGTTCGAGGGAGAGAAGCGAAAGCGCGTCGTCGTCGGTCAGAAGCTCGGCCGCGTCGCCGCCCCGGACGGCGATCCCGAGACACTCCTCGGCCAGCAGGGACTTGAACGGCGCGTAGCGGCCCTCCGCGTCCCGCCGCTCCACCAGGAGCTGGCTGCGCAGCCTCAGCAGGTAGAGCACGGTGCGCGCGGTGACGCCGCTCGTGAACATGGCGCCGGTGCGAGCGCCGACCGCCGCATTGCCGGCGTCGAGGGCCTGTTCGGCAACGAAGTCCGCAAGCGCGGCCACCAGCGGATGGGTGCGGTGGATATAGGCCGCTCCGGCGGGTGCGGGTTGACGGAACGCCAGCTTCGCCGAGGCGGTGAAGCCGATGGCCTCAAGGCGCTCCTGAAGCGGTTTGGGCAGGTGCGCCGCCGGCAGCCGGCACCAGCCGTCCCGTGCGTCGAGCGGTGCCCCGAGCCGTTCGGCCGCCAGGTACACGAAGCGGGCGACGTCGTCCGGTCCCCCCAGGACGGAAACGGCCTTGCGCCATTCGGGCAGCACGTCGTCCGGCCTCAGACGCTGCTGGGCGAAGACCGTCCGTGTCATCCTGCTGGCAGCCGTCCGCCAGGCGTCGTCGACCTGGGCTTCGGTGTCTCCCAGACCGAGTTCCGTCTGGACGTTCGGGGAAAGGGGGCCGCCGTGCAGCAGGACGGCCTTCATGATGGCGTCCACCACCTTGTGGTTGTCCTCGGGCAAGGGCACGGAAACGCCGAGTTCCTTGCGGATCTTTTCGGCCTTGCGGAGGATGACGCGCAGCACCGCGCCGTCCACGGGATTGTCCTCGCCGTAGAGCATCAGTGCGCGAACGATCGGAGAGGATTGTCCGAAGCGGTCCGCACGGCCTTCGCGCTGCTCGTGGCGGGTGGGATTCCAGGTAAGGTCGTAGTGCACCACCGCATTGAAATGGCGCTGGAGATTGACGCCTTCGGACAGGCAGTCGGTGGCCACGAGCACCGGCGCGACATTCCCGTCAAGGTCGGCAAGAGCCTCCACGCGTTCTTCGCGCTGATCGGAGGTGAGCTCCCCGGTGACCACGGTGAGGTGCGCCTTCGCTCCCGTCAGGGCGTCGCTCAATGCTTCGCCTACGTAGTGCGCGGTGGCGATGTAGCGGCAGAACACCACCGGGCGGAAGCCGTCCCGCAGGAGTTTCCTGACCTCGTTGACAAGGGTGTCGAGCTTGGGGTCCTTGCCGGGGCCGCGCAGCGCCTCCGCGCGGTCGATGAGTTCGCGCAGCGCCGCGGTGTCCTCCACCTCGTCAACGGTGCCGGCAGGAATGCTCTCGTCAAGGGTGAGGGAGTCGTCGGCGGTTTCGTCCATCACCGTCTCGACCGCCGTATGCTCCAGATTGGCAAGCTGCTCCTCGGCGCTCTCGCCCGTGGCGGCCTCAAGGCGGGTCCGAAGCGCAAGCGCCGCGGCCGCCGGGCTTGAGGAGACGCAGCGCAGAAGCGCCAGCGCCGCCCACCAGGACATGCGCTGTTGGAGTTTCGAGCCGCTTTCGGCACGCCGCACCATGGTTCGCGCGTAGGCGAGCACGTCGTTGACGATTCGGCCCCAGTCGCCGGTGAGCCGGTAGGTGGCCTCCCGGCTCTCCCGAGCGGGGAAGCCGGCCTGGTCCTTCCATTCGGCGATGTCGCCGCGGCGGCGCTGCACGAAATGCAGCGCGAGTTCTTCGCGCAGGCGCCGGCGTTGGCCGCCTTCGGGGGTGTGGGCCAGTCCGGCGAACTTCGGCTCCAGCAGGCCCAGCAGATTGTGGAAGGCGGTGTCATCGCCCGAGTGCGGCGTGGCGGTAAGGAACACCATGTTTCGCCGGGGCTCGCTCTCGGCGAGACCCTTGAGCAGCTGGTAGCGCTGGTGGCGGGTATTCGTGTTCGACTGCACGCAGGCGTGGGCCTCGTCGACGATGACGAACTCCGGGCAGGCGCGCAGGAAGTCGCCGCGGCGCCGGTCCGACTTGATGTAGTCGAGGGACACCACCGTGAAGGGGTAGACCTCGAACACCGATTCGCCGGGCGGCAACCCGCGTTCGAGTCGGGCGGCCGTGCCGGTGCGTACGACTTCGGCATCAATGCTGAACTTCTCCGCGAGTTCCCGTTGCCACTGTTCGCACAGATGCGGCGGACAGATGACGGCGAACCGTTCGATCTCGCCGCGGTCCAGCAGTTCCCGCGCAATGAGGCCCGCCTCGATGGTCTTGCCGATGCCGACGTCGTCGGCCACCAGCAGCCGGACGGTGTCCAGTTTGAGGGCCATGAGCAGGGGTGCCAGTTGCCAGGTGCGCGGTTCGACATTGAGATTGCCGAAGCTCCGGAAGGGTCCGGCCCCGGAGCGGAGCTTGAGACGCAGCGCGTCGCGCAGCAGCAGGGCCGCCTCCCGGGAACCCGGCGTGTCGGGGTCGGGGAGATCGAAGGTCGCGGGTACCGGCGCCTCGGGCTCAAGCGGGAGCCAGATGAGGGTGGCATCGTCCTCCGCACCGCCCAGTGGCCGCAGCTTCAGGAGATTCTCGCGCGTCTCCGGCAGCACCACCCATTCCCGACCACGCGCCCGGACCAGATTCCCGGGTCTGAACTCCACCGGAGTCGGTGCCGCCAACCGTTGCATCATGGCCGCTCGCTCCTTGACGATGCGCCGGGTCCGAACACCCAGGTGTATCTGGCCGCAATGCACGGCCAGGACCACCGGTCCGCCGGAAAGCGGACCACGGTATAGCCGGCATCGGCGAGGCGTTGGTCGATGGCCTCGTCGGCGCTTTCCCGCACCCGTGTCTGATGGTGCGGGCCGTCAATGTAGACCAGGGTCTGCGAAGCCGTGTAGACGAAATCGGGGCGGGTTGCATGGAGTTTCAGATTGATCTGAGCCCGGTCGGGCAGGCGGTAACCATTGGACTTGATGAACTTGAGCCACTCCTTCTCCAGGGAAGACGATGAAGCGTTCGTCAGTTCATCGTAGCTGTTGCCGTCGGTGATCCCGTACGCCAGAGCCTTTGCCGAACTGTGAATGAGCCGGCATAGCAGGCTCCGCATCTCGTCGTCCCGCCGGTCGACAAGCGGATGGTCCGGTTGGTTGTAGTAGCTCAACAGGCAGCGGTAGCATCCCGCCTCGCACTCGTCGTCGAGATTCTCAAGGTCGCCGGACCCGGACCAGTCGCCGGACTTCGATCTGTAGTGGCAGACTTCCAGCGCCCGGCGAGCGATGCGCGCAAGGGTCCCGGGGGCGTTGGCCAGACGCGTGAGCACGCCGGCGCCGCCTTCGGCGGCCTCGTAAAACAGAATCGTGGTGCGGTGGTTCCGGTCGGGCAGCGGCTCGGCGGCAAGCTCGGCCTCTTCCAGTTGAAACTCCTGCTCGATGCCGCGCTTGATGGCGTATTGCAGCGAGACTCGGGCGGTTTCGGAGAGGTGGGCGGGCGGACGAAGCATCAGAACATTGCGCGTGTCTGCCACGAACGGTGTGACGCGCTCGACTGTCTTGCCCTCGCTCACGCTGTCGTCTTCGGCATCGTCAGGGGCCTGCGAATCCTTGGTCCACTCGCCGGTATGGGGATTGACGCTGAAGCCGTAGATGGACTTTACCTTGCGCCGGCGCCAGCCGAGATTGATGCGCCAGAGCCAGGCGGCGGGGCCATAGTGCAATTCCAGCAGGGTGTCGCCGCCTTCCACGACGGCGATGCCCTGGACCCGCGCGCGACCCCCCTCTTCACTGAAGCGGAGGGTCGTGATCATCTCGTAACCTTGGCGCTGGCGCTCCTCTTCATCCGAGGTGATGCGGTTCGCCCGCCGTGTGGACACCTGCTCGATACGGTAGAGGTTCAGGATCGAGCGCCCACCGTCGAGGCGTTGACCGCAGTTGACGCAGCGCTCGTACTCCCTCTGGTCCCCGAAGTGTCCATAGCCGCACGCCGGACAGATGCGGGCGGCCTGTACCGGAAGACGGGCCGATACCGTTACCCTGGACGTGTCGCGCAGGGAGAGAATGGCTCGGCGCACGCGATAGGTGCTGCCCTCGTGGTAGATGATGGACTGGGGGCCGAACTCGCTGAGTCCAAGAAATCGCGGCCGGCTCAGGAACGAATCCCGGCCCACCTTCTCGCGCCGGCCGGGAACGAACGCCATCAGCGGCAGGCGCGGGAAGTTGTAGCCCGGCAGGAATCCCTGCGCGGCGAGATAGCGGTAGGTGTAGAAGTCGGAGTTCATCGTCGCCCGGTGGCCGAGCAGCAGGTTCTGCTGCGTGAACGCTTCGTCGAGCCGTGCCTTGGCCTCGCCGCGCTCCCCCTCGGCGGCGGCGGCATTGTTGATGACATCGTTGGCCAACTTCATCTGACTCGCCGTCGCGCGGAACAGCGAGCGCCAGCGCTCGAACGCTTCGTCGAAGCGGCGAGCGGCGGAGTTCATCACGGCGTCGCACCAGGTGTCCGTGTACCAGGGCGCGGCCTGGCCCCCGAGATCGGTGGCGAGCGTTGCGAGAACGCCGTGGGCGCGCCGCTGCACGTTGTCCACGACCCGGGAGGCGCCGATCTGGTCCGCCACCTCGGCGTGGAGCGGCAACGTATCGGACTTCTCCCGATCGAGCACATCGGGCACCGATGAGCCGAGTTGCACGCCGGTCTCCCCGAGCCAGACCGCCTGCAGATGGCTGCGGATCAGGTCTTCGTTGGCCAGGTCGATGTTCGGTGGATTGACCGCGCCGGCCACCATGCGTTTCGGATCGGAAAAGAAATACTGGTCGTGCGGCGACCGCGCCGCGCAGTAGGTGACCACCAGGGCGGGCTGGCCGCTCCGTCCCGCCCGTCCGCTGCGCTGGGCGTAGTTGGCAGGTGTCGGCGGCACGTTGCGCATGTAGACCGCGTTCAGCATGGAGATGTCGACGCCGAGCTCCATGGTTGGCGAACAGAACAGGATGGGCAGTCCCGCCGGTTCGACCGTGCCGTCGACGACGCGTTCGCCCGCCAGCCCCTTGCGGAATCGCGCCTCGCGCTTCTCGCGGGTGTCCGCATCCACCTGCGCCGTGTGTTCCCGCGCCTCAAGCTGGTGCAGAAGACGGTCGCCGCCGTCGAGCATTCCCGACACATTCCGGTAGAGGTCGCGGAAAAACCCGTTCGGCTCTTGCGGTTTGCTGCCGGCGTCGTCCGCCAGGCGCCATTCGAGGACCGAACTGTCGATGCGGTAGCCGGTGCGCGCGCCGTCAAGGTCCGTCGGCTCGACATGGCCGTAGGTCGTCAGCACCCCGAGGATGTCGTCCATCACGTGGTTGTAGACATCCTCGTCGAACCTGGACGGCCAATGGGGGTTGCGCTGGCCCCAGAACGGCCGGGACCGCACCCTGTGGCCGAATGCGGAGCGGTACGAGATGTGCAGAGCCCGGTAGTCCCGCCGGCGTCCCGGGCCGCCGGGCCGGGGAACCATGAAGGCGTGCGAGAACAGGCGCTCGTCTTCCGACAGGCCCCAGGGTTCCCTGAGCTCGTTGAAACTCCGGTTGCGCACCTGTTCCTGGAAGTTGGGGTCGAGGTAGATGGTCTTGATGCAGAGCCCCCGGCGCATTTGCTCCAGGAGTTCGCAGATGATCTCGAAGCGGCGGTCCGGCGTGATGGAGCCGAGCAGAGGATGCCGCGCACGCCATTCCTCCTCGTCCCCGCAGCACTCCCGGAGTCCCCTGTAACCGATCTTCAGGAGGTTCAACTGTTCGAGATTGGGATTGTTGATGCGCCAGCCGCGTTGCAGGTCAAAGTACATCCGGTAGCCGAGCACGTCGCGCAGCGCCTTGCGCGTGCTCTCCTTCTTGATGCCCTTGGCCTTGGGATTGGCGGCGTAGTCCTCGGGGGCGAGGTGCAGGTGCGCAAGCACGCTCCGGGTCAGGGTATCGTCGGTGAGCAGGCCGCCCTCGTCGGCCCGAATGGCCGCCAGCAACGCGCCCCGCAGCATCAGAATCTGCACGAAATCGTTGAAATGGCCGGCCTGCAGGCTCGCGTCCTGACGGTTGTCGGTAAAGGCGAGAAGTTTCTTGGTCCGTTCGTCGAGATCGGTGTGGATGAGGTGCTTGAGCGAGGACAGCGCGAGCATGGTGGTGGCGGAACTGCGGCCTTCGCTCGACAGCCCGGAGACTTTGGAGAAATCGCTCCGCTTGCCGCTTTCGTACCAGGCGTTGCACTCCGGGTGCAGGCAGAAACGGAACGATCCGGGAATGAACCAGGCGGGCAAGCCGCCGGCGGCCGCGCTGCCGGTGGTGTCCACCTGCACGGCGACGGGACGGTAGCGGCGATAATGTGACTTGAGGCGTGGTTCGTCTCCGCGGTATTCCAGCCACTCTTCCGGGTATCGGGTTTTCACATCCGCGGAATCGAACAGCCCCGACGGATCGGGCATGAGATAGCCGAACTGGATCTCCTCGTCCTCGCTGGCGCGTTCGGACAGGTCGCGGGGGTCGAACCCCTGAGGTGTCCTGCCCGCCAACTTCGCCCACACGGGATGGTATTCCTGCCCGCAGGCTCGGCAGAAGCAGAGCGGATAGAGGCGGCGTTCGCGGTCGCCCGGCTTGAACTGCTGTCCGTTCAGGGTGACATGGCGCTCGCCCTTTGCCTCCAGCGTCGAGTAGACGTTCCAGGATCCGCTGATGAACTGATGCAGGCGGAACGCAAAGAAGCTCTGGCCCCGCTCGTTCCGGCTCGCGTGGGCGGCCAGCAGGAACCTGGCAAGATAGTGGCCGCAGAGGTCGGCGTCGAGACCGCACTCGTTGGCCAGCGCCTGCGAGGCTTCGCGTATCGTCAGGGGCTGCGAAGTGCGTTCCAGCCTGCCGTCGCGCTCTTCCAGCCCCAGATTGTGCTCTACCCAGGCAGCGACGGGGTGTCCGGACAACGCGTCATGTGTCATGGGTGGACTGTCCGGCACGCCTTTTTCGATGGCGGCGCGAAGGTCGGCGCCGGCGGGGCCTGCCTCGGACCGGGTTACGCGTTGCAGTGTTTCGGAAACAACGTTGCCGGGATCCACCGTGTCACCGAACAGGCGGCTTGCGATGCGCGCCACCGCCATGTTCCGGCCTTCCTGCGACCCTTCCGGGGCCATGGTCGCGGAAGTGCCGATGCAGAGAAGCTGCTGGTTGAAGCGTTCCCGCACCCGGCGGACCAGCATGGCGACATCGGCGCCCTGCCGACCGCGGTAGGTGTGCAGTTCGTCCAGTACCAGGAACCGGAGTCCGGCGGCGTGTTCACGGATCGCCTTGTCGGTCTCCTGGAACCGCGTCATGACCAGTTCGAGCATGACGTAGTTGGTCAGCAGAATGTCCGGAGGGTTGCTGGCGATGCGCTCGCGTTCCTCGTTCGATTCCTGTCCGGTGTAGCGGGCGAAGGTGACGGGCTCGCCGGCCTCGCCGTAACCGAACTGGAGATATTTCTTCAATTCCTCGCACTGACTGTTGCACAGCGCATTCATCGGGTAGACGACGACGGCGGTGATGCCCTTGCCGGCGTCGCCCGCGCGTTTGCGCCGCAGCACATCGTCAACGATCGGAATGAAGTAGGCGAGGGACTTGCCGGAACCGGTGCCGGTGGTCAGCACGTAGCTCTTCCCGCGCTTGGCGATGGCGATGGCGTCGGTCTGGTGCCGGTGCAGCCGGAGGCGCTCGCCAAAGGTGTCGCCGGCGTGCTTGAGCCGGAAGACTTTCGCGCATTCCCTGTCCAGGGTGCCGTCGGCCACGAGCTCGTCGACCCACTTGCCCGGCTTGAAGTTCGGATTCAACTGGATGAGCGGGGCCGGCCAGAAACGGCTCTCCTTATCGGCCGCATCCACCGCGTCGGAGATGTCCTCGGCCCGGATGTGGGTGAAGCTGCGGGAAAACCGGCTGTACTCGGCGACGAGTTCGTTGCGAAATGCGAAAACGTCCATCAGTTGCCGCGATTGCCGAGATGAAACAGGGCGGTCGGACATGGCGGCGAGGCCTCCGGCAGGGCCTCGGCATGATCCACGATGCGATGGGAAAGTGCGCGCATGTTCATGTTTCCAACGCAGGGTGTCAGAAATCTGACGGCCCGATCATGGTAGTACAGAAAAGCAATCCGGGCTTCAA
Source organism: uncultured Binatia bacterium (SeqCode) (assembly GCA_964291295.2). Taxonomy (GTDB): domain Bacteria; phylum Desulfobacterota; class Binatia; order UBA9968; family JAJDTQ01; genus JAJDTQ01. The sequence goes on from OZ219754.1 coordinate 2,297,304, forward strand.
GCGCAGTTCTGGCCGCGGGATCGGGATGAGCGAGGTGATGACTTGCAGGGTAGTTGGTTCGGGAGAGTTCCGAGCGTGGGTCCACGAGATGAGGGTGGTGCTTCGCGCGGGACCGCACGGCGCCGCAGGACCGGTCGCCGCCGTCGCTGGACCCTGGGCCGCCCTTTGTCTATATTGACCGGCTCATCACACACATCCCAGGAGGCATTCCATGGCTGGAAACGGAAAAGAGAAGTGGCAGGAGCCCACGGGCGAGATGCAGAAGGCGGGTTACGGGAAGTTCCTTCGTCCCAACACCGCCTACGATACCTTCATGGAAGAGCAGGGGATCCCCGTCTACCGGGACATCGGGGTGGAGAAGGTCCAGAATCTGCCCATGAAGCCGTGGAAGCGGGTGGGGGGAAACGCCAGCTTCATCCAGCTCCTGGGGACCGAGGGGTTGTGGGGTTCCTATGTCGTGGAGGTTCCCGGTGCCGGTGCCCTGAACGCCGAGAAGCATCTGTACGAGGAGCAGTTCTTCGTGGTGGAGGGCCGCGGCACCACGGAAGTGTGGGCCGAGGGCAGCGACCGGAAGCATACCTTCGAGTGGCAGCAGGGTTCGCTGTTCGCGATTCCGATGAATGCCACCCACCGCATCGTCAACGCCACCTCCAGCCCGGCGTTGCTGCTGGCGGGCACCACGGCGCCCAACATCATGAATCTTTTCAACAACACCGATTTCATCTTCAACTGTCCGTACGTCTTCAGCGACCGCTACAAGGAGAGCGAGGACTACTACCGGCCCAATGAGGAGATCGAGCCCGATCCGGTGCGCGGACTGGCCATGCGTCAGACCAACATCATCCCGGACATCGTCACCTGCGAGTTGCCGCTGGACAATCGCCGCTCCCCCGGCTACCGCCGCATCGAACCGCACATGGTGGGCAACAGCTTCTACCTCTGGATCGGCCAGCACGAGACCGGCCGGTATTCCAAGGCGCACGCCCACGGCTCGGCCGCGGTGCTGATCTGCGTCAAGGGCAAGGGCTACACCTACACGTGGCCCTCCACCCTGGGGCCCACCCCGTGGAAGGATGGCAAGGCCGAAGGGGTGAGGCGGCAGGACTACGAGCCGGTGGGCATGGTGAGCGCGGCTCCCATGGGGGGCAACTGGTTCCACGCCCACTTCGGCGTCAGCGCGGAGCCGCTGCGCCTGTCGGCGTGGTTTGGCCCCAACGCGCCCGGCCGTGAGCGCGGGCGCCCGGGCGAGAAGGCCATCGACTACGGCGCCATCGAGATCAAGGACGGCGGCACCGCCATCGCCTATCGGGACGAAGATCCGTTCCTGCGCAAGGAGTTCGAGGAGACCCTGGCCAAGGTGGGGATGAAGTCCAAGATGCCCACCGAGATATACCAGCCGGAAGCCTGATCGTGGCCCAGGCGGGCAGCGCCGGTTTCACCGGTTCCGGCCGACACATCGTCGAGGAAGACGAGATCAAGCTCACCAGCGTGGGCGTGGATATCGGCTCGTCCACGTCCCATCTGGTGTTCTCGCGTCTCGAACTGAGCCAGGAAGGCACCCGCTACGTTGTCAGGAAGCGCACGGTGCTGAGCGAATCGGAGATCCTGCTCACCCCCTACACCGACGATCTGACCATCGACACGGAGCGCCTGGGACGCTTCATCAATGCGCAGTACCAGCGCGCCGGGCTCAAGCGGGAGGATGTCGATACCGGCGCGCTGATCCTCACCGGCGTGGCGGTGCGGCGGCGCAACTCCCGGGCCATCGCCGAGTTGTTTGCCGAGGAGGCGGGCCGCTTCGTCTCGGTCACCGCCGGCGACGGACTCGAGACCACCATGGCGGCCCACGGTTCCGGGGCGGTGGCCCGCTCCGGTCGGGAAGACGCGGTGGTGCTGAACATCGACGTGGGCGGCGGCACCAGCAAGATCGCGGTGTGCGCCGGCGGCAGGGTGCGCGAGGTCACGGCCATGGACGTGGGCGCGCGGCTGGTGGCCCTGGACGACGCCAATGCGGTGGTGCGGGTGGAAGAGGCCGGGCGGCGCCACGGCGGCGCGGTCGGCGTCGAACTGGAGCTTGGCCGGTGTCTGAGCGAGGACGCCCTCCGGGCCATGGCCGCGGAGATGGCCGACCGCCTGTTCGAGGTGATCCACCGGCGGGAACTCGCCCCGGAGACCCGGGAACTGTTGCGGCTGCCGCCGCTGGCCTACCGGGGCGGGATCGATGCCGTCACCTTCTCGGGCGGCGTGTCCGAGTTCATCTACGGCCACGCCGGCAACGGCTTCGGCGACATGGGCGCGGTCCTGGGCCGGGAGCTGCGCCAGCGGGTGGAAGGGCTGGGGATACCCATTCTCGAGCCGGCGGCGCGTATCCGGGCCACCGTCATCGGCGCGTCGCAGTACACCATCCAGGTGAGCGGCAGCACCATCTTCATCGCACCGCCGGACGCGGTGCCGGTCCGGAACGTTCCGGTGGTGCGCGTCGACTTCGAGTGGGGCGACGTCATCGACGGGGCGAAGGTTGCCGGCGCCATCGACCATGCGCTGCGGCGGCTGGACCTTCAGACGGGCCGCCAGCCCGCGGCGCTGGCATTCCACTGGGACGGCTCGGCCACGTTCGCGCGCCTGCAGGCCTTCTGCGGTGCGGTGGCGGCGGGCCTCAGGCCGGTGCTGGACAACGGACACCCGCTCGTGCTGGTCAACGACGGCGACATCGGCGGCATCCTCGGCCTCCATTTCAAGGAGGAGATGCAGCTCGATACGTCGATCATTTCGGTGGACGGCATCGCGCTGCAGGAGTTCGACTACATCGACGTGGGCGCGCTGATCCCGTCGTCGGGGGCTGTGCCCGTGGTCATCAAGTCGCTGGTGTTTCCCAACGCGGAACAGAACGCGGCCATCCGCTCGTAGCTCCCGTCCGCCCGCACGGCCCGTCGAGGCTTGCGTCCGGGTGCGGTTGGAAGTAGAAGACGGTTCATGCAAGCGCGCCAGCTCAAGGCGGTTCCACCCGGCCCCTACCAGGCTTGGTTCGAGTGCATCGCCGGCTGCCCGGGTCGCCACAGCCTCAAGGAGATCATCTACGCCTGCCCGCGGTGCGGCAACCTCCTGGAGGTGCGCCACGACCTGGAGCGGCTGCGCCAGCACACGCCCCAATACTGGAGGGATCTTTTCGACCAGCGCTTGATGCGCACCCAGTGGCCCTACGGCAGTTCGGTCTGGGGCAAGCGCGAGATGGTCTGCCCCGATGTGGAGGACGCCAACGTGGTGTCGACCCTGGAAGGGGGCAGCAATCTGTTCTGGGCGGAACGCCTGGGCAGGGAGATCGGCGTCCCCGACCTCTGGGTCAAGCTCTGCGGCAACAGCCACACCGGCTCCTTCAAGGATCTGGGCATGACCGTGCTGGTGTCCATGGTGCGCCAGATGATCTCGGAAGGCGCGGCGATCCCGGCGGTGGCGTGTGCCTCCACCGGTGATACCTCCGCGGCGCTGGCGGCCTACTGCGCCGTGGCCGACCTCCGCGCCATCGTGTTCCTGCCGAAGAACAAGGTTTCCACCGCCCAGCTCATCCAGCCCATTGCCCACGGCGCCGTCACCCTGGCCATCGACACCGACTTCGACGGCTGCATGGCGCTGGTGCGGGAGTTGTGCACCCGCCACGACATCTACTTGGCCAACTCCATGAACTCGCTCCGGGTGGAGGGGCAGAAGACCGTGAGCATCGAGCTGGCGCAGCAGTTCGACTGGCAGGTGCCGGACTGGGTGGTCATCCCCGGCGGCAACCTGGGGAATGTCAGCGCCCTGGGCAAGGGGTTCAAGCTGATGCGCGATCTGGGCATGATCTCCAGGCTGCCGCGGATCGCCTGCGCCCAGGCGGAACGGGCCAACCCGCTCTATCGCAGTTACCGGAAGGGCTTCGACGAGTTCGAGCCGGTCCAGGCCCGGCCCACCCTGGCCAGCGCCATCCAGATCGGCAACCCCGTGAGCATCGAGAAGGCCATCCGCACCCTGCGGTATTTCGGCGGCGTGGTGGAGCAGGCCACTGAGGAGGAGCTGGCCGAAGCCGCCGACCGCGCCGACCGCACCGGCCTGTTCAACTGCCCCCACACCGGCGTGGCCCTGGCCGCGCTGTTCAAGCTGGTGGACCAGGGCGTCATCGACAGCCGGGACCGGGTGGTGGTGCTCTCCACCGCCAACGGCCTCAAGTTCCCGGAGTTCAAGATCAAGTACCATGAAGGCCGCCTGCCGGACGTGACCACCCGCCATCCCAACACGCCCATCGACGTCCCCGCCGACTATGATCGGGTCCGCGACGCGGTGTTCCGGGCCATCGAGAGCGGCTCCCGGGCCTCGGGCGCGAACTGAAGCGAAGCCAGCCTGGCGTACAGGCCGCCGCCGCTCATCAGCGCCTCGTGGGTGCCGGTGGCCGCGATACGGCCCTGGTCGATGACCACGATGCGGTGGGCCTTGAGCACGGTGGCCAGGCGATGGGCGATGATCACGGTGGTGCGGTTGGCCATGAGGCGCTCCAGGGCCTGGTGCACCAGGTGTTCGCTTTCCGCGTCCAGGGAACTGGTGGCCTCGTCCAGGAGCATGACGGCCGGATCCCTCAGGATGGCGCGGGCGACGGCGATGCGTTGCCGCTGGCCGACGGAGAGGCGCAGGCCCTTCTCGCCGAGAAAGGTGTCGTAGCGCTGCGGCAGCCCCTGGATGAAGTCGTCGGCAAAGGCGGCCCGGGCCGCCGCCGCCACCTCGGCGTCCGTGGCCTCGGGGCGGCCGTAGCGGATGTTCTCCCGGGCGCTGGCGGCGAATATCACCGTTTCCTGGGGGACCAGGCCGATGCGCCGCCGCACCGCCCCGGGGTCGGCCTCCCGCAGGTCCACGCCGTCCAGCCGGATGGCGCCCCGGCCCGGGTCATAGAACCGCAGCAGCAGCTTGAACACGGTGCTCTTGCCGGCTCCCGACGGACCCACCAGCGCCACGGTCTCACCGGGCCGTATGGCCAGGGTGAAGCCGTGCAGTGCGTGCGCGTCGGGCCGGGAAGGGTACTGGAACTCCACGTCATCGAGTTCGACGCGGCCCTCTGCGGGTACCGGCAGCCGTCGGGGCGCGGCGGGCGGGGCAATGGCGGGGCGCGCGTCCAACAGCTCCAACAATCGCTCGGCGGCACCGGCCGCCCGCTGCACTTCGCCCCAGACCTGGCTCAGGCTCGCGGCCGAACCCGCCACGAAGATCGCGTAGAACACGAACTGGATCAGCACGCCGGCGGACATGCGGCCGCTCAGCACCGCTTCCGCCCCCAGCCACAGTACCCCCACCACACCGCCGAACATCAGCGCGATCACGAGGAAGATGAGCAGGGCGCGGTTGCGGACTCTCACCAGCGCGGTGTGGCAGGCGGCCTCGGCGGCGGCACCGAAGCGTTCTCTTTCGCTGTGTTCCTGGGTGAAGGCCTGCACCGTCTCCACCGCATGGAGGTTCTCGCCCGCAAGCGCGCTGGTGTCGGCCACCCGGTCCTGGCTCAGCCGGGACAGCCGCCGCACCCGCCGGCCCAGCACGAGAATCGGCAACAGGACCAGCGGGATCAGCACCATGACGGCGCCCATGAGCTGCGGGCTGGTGACGATCAGCATGATCAGGCCGCCCGCGAAGATCAGCAGGTTGCGCAACGCCATGGAGGCACCAGAGCCGATCACCGTCTGGATCAACGTGGTGTCGGTGGTCAGACGCGAAAGGATCTCGCCGGTGCGGGTGATCTCGAAGAACGTGGGGTTCATGTCCAGCACATGGCCGTGGATCCGCTTGCGGATGTCGGCCACCACCCGTTCGCCGATCCTGGCAACGAAATAGAAGCGGCTGGCGGAGGCCGCGGCCAGGACGGCGATGACTCCCAGGAGCAACTGGAAACGCTGGCTGATCAGTTCGCGGTTCTCTTCGGTGAAACCGGTTTCCAGTATCTGACGGGCGGCGATGGGCAGGATGAGCGTGGCCGCAGCGGCCGTCAGGAGGGACAGTGCCGCCAGCACCAGCAGGACCGGGTAGGGCCTCAGAAAGGCGGCAAGCCGGCGCAGCGGCCGCACATTGCGGCTGGCAGGTCGAGAATCGGAAACGTTGGCTGGCGCTTGCATCGGCGGCGGGCCCGCTCGTTCCACTCCATGCGAAAACGGGCGCCACCGCGTGGCAGTGGCGCCCGTTCCCGGCGTCGGACCCGGTTTCTATACGTTGACCACCACCACGCCCTTGGGCTCCAGGTAGTAGTCCAGCGCCTCGGGCCCGTGCTCGCGCCCCACGCCGCTGGACTTGACACCGCCGAAGGGCAGCTCGTCGTAGCCGTAGTGGAGCGAATTGACCCACACATTGCCCGCCTCGAGCTTGTCGATGGCCTTGTTGGCGTATCCCATTTGGCTCGTCCAGATGGACGAGCCCAGGCCGAACTCCGAAGCGTTGGCGCGTTCGATGGCCTCGTCCAGGTCCTTGAACGTGAACACCGGCAGGGCCGGCCCGAAACACTCCTCGGTGGCGATGCGGGCGTCGTCCGGCACGTCCGTGAGCAGCGTCGGCAGGTAGAAGTGGCCGTTCCTGAACGCGTCGCCCTCGGGTCGGGCGCCGCCCGCCACCGCCTTGGCCCCGCGGGCCCGGGCGTCCTCCACCTGCTCCTCCACCTCGGTGCGCTGGTAGTCCACGTGGAGCGGCCCCATGCGGCTCTCCTTGTTCATGCCGTCGCCCACGGTCTTCTTCCGCAGGCCCGCCGCCAGCTTGCCGACGAAGTCCTCGGCAATGGACTCGTGGACGAACAGGCGTTTCACGCCCAGGCACATCTGGCCGCAGTTGAAGTACCGCCCGATGTCCGCCATCTTCACCGCCATGTCGACGTTGGCATCCTCCATGACGATCATGGGGTCGCTGCCGCCGAGTTCCAGGGTGACGCGCTTGATCTCCCTGCCGGCCACCTCCATGACGTGGCGCCCGACGGGAGTGGAGCCGGTGAAGGCGATGCGGCGGATGCGGGGGTTGCCCAGCAGCTCCTCGCCCACCGTGCCGCCCGGTCCGCTGACCAGGTTCACCGTGCCCGCGGGCAGGCGCTTCTTGCCGCCGGCGTAGGTGGCCCGGGCGATCAGCTCCAGGCACAGCGCCGTGGCCAGCGGCGTGGTGGTGGCGGGCTTGACGATGACGGTGTTGCCGGCCGCCAGCGCCGGACCCACCTTGGTGCCCATGAGCGTCAACGGGAAGTTCCACGGCACGATGGCGCCGCACACGCCGATGGGTTGCCGCACCACCATGCCGTAGGCGTTCTTCTGGGGCAGCGGCACATGGGAGCCCCGCACCTTGGAGGCCAGCCCGGCGTAGAACTCCAGGCCGTGGATCAGGTGATGGATCTCGAGCCCCGCCTCGAACAGCGTCTTTCCCTGCTCCTGGGTCAGCAGCCGGGCGATGTCCTTGCTGTGTTCCTGGATGAGTGCGCAGGCACTCTCCAGCGCCTTGCCACGGTCCTCGGGAGTGGTGTCGGACCATTCCCCGAAGGCCGTCTCCGCCGCCGCCACCGCTTGCCGGACGTCCTCTTCGGAACCCTTGGCGGCGTGGTCCACCACTTGGCCGGTGGCCGGATTGCGCACTTCGTAGACTTCCTTCTTCACGGCGTCGACGAGTTCGCCGCCGATCAACAGCTTGGACATTCGATACCTCCGGATGGTGCGCCGCGGGCGACCGACGGGCGGCGCCGTGGTTGTCATCTACTGACCCGTGAACCGGGCGGTCCGTTTCTCCAGGTAGGCGGTTACGCCCTCGTTGCCGTCATCGCTGGCGAAGGTCTGGGTCAGCACCTCCCGCTCGAACGCCAGACCCTCCGGCAGCGAGCTCTCGACGCCGCTGTGGACGGCGCGCTTGATCTTGCCCACGGCCATGCTGGCCTTGTTGGGCGGGACGAACTGTCTGGCGTAGTCCATGACGTCCTGCATGAAGGTGTCGCGCTCATAGACGTAATGAAGGAGACCCATGTCCAGGGCCTCCTCGAAAGCCACCTGCCTGCCGGTGGCGCAGAGTTCAAGAGCCTTGGCACGGCCCACCAGGCGCGGCAGGCGCTGTGTCCCGCCCATGCCCGGCATGACCCCGAGGTTCACCTCGGCCAGACCCACGCGGCCGCCGTCCTTCTTGCCCACTCGGATATCCGCAGCCATGGCGATCTCGAGCCCGCCCCCGACGGCATGGCCATTGAGCGCGGCGATGACCAGCTTGGGGGTGTTCTCCATGCGCATCAGCACCTCGTGGCCGTGGAGCGCGAAGTTGGCCTTGTAGGACAGGGGCCGGGTTCCCAGCATGTTGATGTCGGCACCGGCCGAAAAGAACTTGTCTCCCTTGCCGGTAATCACGATGACGTGGGTGTCGTCATCGAAACGCGCCTTGAGCAGCGCGTCGTCGAGTTCCCGCAACATCTCGTGGGTGTAGGAGTTGACCGGCGGGTGGTTCAACTCGATCAGGGAGATGCCGTCTTCTGTTTTCTGGTCAACGGTGCCGTCTGCCATGTCTGCCTCCTGGGAAAGTGCTTGTTGAAAAAGGGTTGCCTGAAAGATCGTGTCGCACCACCCGCGCCGCTGCGCCGGCCGCACCGCGAATGCGGCTCTGCCGTCCCGTCATGCCGGATTCGAGTCGAAAGGGGATACCCGGAGCACTGGGACACTTGGTTGAGACGCTCTTGGTTGAGACGCTTCGAAAGTCACGGGTCACGGAACAGGTCACGGAAATAATCGATCACGCCGCATGGATCACGGAGTACGGACTGCGGATCACGGGTCGCGGAGCGGGGGCCGCGTCCGGTTCGCCGATCCAGGTGATTCAAGTGAATTAGCCGCCGGAGCCGGACAAGTCAACCGATGGCGGCGGCGCCCGCCCGGGGAGACTCCGTCCGGCGGCGGCCGCCGGTACTCGCGGATCCCGGGTGTTTCGTTGGAAAAACCGCTTCCGTATGGCAAGAGTGTCGGGATGGACAGACGACACACGCGGCGGAAGACCATTCGAAGCGGCCTGGAAGGGCTCCGCAGCCGGGGCCTGGAGACGGAATCGCCGGACGCCGCCATGGTGGCGCCGCTGGTGGAGCGGTTCGGCGCCGACCCCGGGGAGTCCCTCGCGGTGGTCTATCTGCTGGGCCGCGTCCGGGACGCCGCCTCGGTGCAGGCGCTCAAGTCCCTTGAGGGCCGCGCCGGGAACCGGGAAATCCGCCGGGAGATTCGCCGGTCGCTGTTCAAGCTGGCTCAGGAGGGTCTGGTGGCCGCCGGGTCCGGGGAATCGGAGGCGGGGACGGCCGGGGTTCGCTTCCGTCTTGCGCCGGAGATCGAAGGATACCTGTCGCCGGTGACCAGCGGCGGCTTGCGGCTGGTGATCCTGGCCCGGCCGCAACCTGGCGGATTGTGGGTCATGCGTGCCTCGGTCAGTGACCGGCGCGGCCTCCAATTGTTCTCGGGCAACCTGCTCCGCCGCGGGGAACTCCGGCAACTGATGGAGGAGTTCAAGGCCCGGCTCGGAGTCTCCATGACCCCGGTGCCCTGGGAATACGCCGACTGGCTGATGCACGACGCCTGGGGGAAGGTGGCCGATTCTCCGGCAGAGGGTGTGGCGGACTACCCCCGGCTCAGGACCCGGCTGACGGCCGCCCGGCCGGTGCCGCGGGCTCATCCCGTCTTCGATCGGGTGGACGCGGACACAATCGATGCCACCGGTTTGTCCGAGACCCCGGAAAAGCTTCTGGAGGAGACCGGGCTCCTCAGCTGGTCCGTGGAGCGCGACCTGATGGAACCCTTCATGGAACGCCTTGAGGGGATCGAGCAGAGCCGCATCGTGCTCAATCCGATGCAGAAAGAGGAACGGTTTCGCAGTATCGTTCGGGGAGTCGTCCAGGACCTCTTCCTGGATCCGGAGTTGCGTCCGATCTTCGCGGGTCGCTTCGAGGACGCGGCCCTTCACCTGCAAGTGTCCGGCGAGGAAGAAAAGGCGAGGGCGGTTCTCGGCATCGCCCTGGCCATTCGCCGGGGCGACTTGGGGAGCCTGGGGGTTCCGCTGCTGGAAGCCATGGTGATGCGGAGCTTCGTTCTGTACAAGGGTTGGCAGGACGAGAAGAAGGCGGACGAAGAGCCCTCCCTCATCGTGAAGCCGTAGCCGGCTTCAATCCGGCAGCACGGCGATGGCCTCGATCTCCACCAGGAACTCGGGTCTGGCCAGGCCGCTGACCACCACCAGGGTGCTGGCGGGCGGGTCGGTGCTGAAGTACTTGAGACGGGCCGGGCTCAGGTCGTCCCGACAACGCGGGTCGGTGATGTAGGTGGTGATCTTGACGATGTCGGCGAACTCGGCGCCGGCCTCGTCGAGAACCGCCTTCATGTTCTTGAGTACCTGCTCGGCCTGCACCTTGGCGTCCCCCTTGCCGACGATGTTGCCGCCGGCGTCCACCGCGGTCTGGCCGGCGATGAAGAGCAGGCGCTTTCCCTCGGCCAGAATACCCTGCGAGTAACGCGGCCGGGGATCGGGAATCGTCTGGGGCTGAAGCTCTTTTTTCATGATCTCCTCCCGGGCTGGGCGGTGCCAGCGGACTATCGGTAAAGGCGCGGGTCGTCCACGGACGATTTCGGCTCACGGATCTGGGGCGTGAGGGACGGCAGGCCCGGTCGGCCGCGCAGCATGAAGTCCACCGGGATGAAGTCCTTCAGCAACGGTATGGGCATGCGCACGCCGGCGTAGGGGCTCACCGAGTCGGTCCCCACCACCAGATCCTCCGCCGGGAACGACTCCGGTGCGTCCGCGCGTACGCTGACCCCCGAGGCGGTGACGCTGCCGCGCATTGTGGGCAGCCCGAGGGCCCGCTGGGGATCGGTTTCCCTGGCGCTCAGGAGCCGATGGTCCAGGATCGGCGAATCCTTGTCCTCCGGCTGGCCGGTACGCCGGATGGACCGAAGGCCGCTGTCGCCGTCGTCACCCGCCTCCACCTTCAGCAGTCGGGTCGGGAAGTCCCCCAGGAGGCCGTCGGCCCCGGCCGGGTCGGGTTCGTTGGCGTTCAGCGCCGCCAGCTCGTAGTGCTTCTCGCGCAGCAGCGTTTCCAGATTCTCGATGCGTTCCTCGGCCACCGGATAGCTGCGGCTGCGCACGCCCCACGGGGTGTCGTAGTGCAACATCAGCGCATGGCGGCCCAGCACATTGATGCCGTCGTCGGCCAGCTCCATGTTGTCGGATCTGCCGTCCAGCAGCACGGCCTTGAGGCCGAGGCCGGCAGGCCCGTGGAGTCCCGGGTTGTCGGTGAGGAACTGCTTGCTGAGCCGGAGTCCCCGGTTCTTCATGGCCACCCGCTGCGCCAGCAGACCCTGGGCCTTTCGGCCCGCCGGCGTCTCCGGATAGTGCTGGACGATGGCGGCGTACAGGGTTCGTTGCCGCGCTTCGGATTCGGTGGTTTCGGCGGCCTTCAGCAGCGCGCGGCCGGCTTTTTCCTCCAGCTCCCGCATCTCGTCCGCCGACAACCGGCCGGACAGCCGGTGGTAGTACAGCGCCTTGTGGAAGTGGCCCTTGTCCTCGAAGGCCTTACCCAGTGTCTGGTAGACATCGCCGGTTTCTTCGGAGTCCGACCGGAAACGCACATGGCGGGCGGCGGCGTCCATGATCGCCTGATCCGACACCGGATTGCCGCTGAGAACCTCCAGCAGATTGCTGCTCACCATCAGTATATTCGCGGCGCCGAGGGTGGTCGCTCCGGCGATGCCGTGGGTGATCAGGGGCGCCGTTCCGATGAGCACGTTCTTCTCAAGAAAGTTTCGCCCGAGCATCACGAACTGCACCTGCTCCAGGCGGTATCGCGCACGGGCGCGGTCCAGGACTCCCAGGAGATCGTACTCCGGGCTGTCCAGCAGGATCCGGGCGCGCCGCCGCTGGCGCTCGGACGAACCGGTGCGGGCGATCTCGCCGAGGGTGCGCTTGGCCTCGGCGTGGCGGCCGCTCATCTCCTGGGCCACGGCACGGGCGTCCTTGGCTAGGGTGCCCAGGGGCGCGCCGGCGTATCGACGCTCCATGGCGCGGGCCTGTTCCTCGGCCGCGGCGGCGTCCCCCTTGACCAGCGCGTGGAGCAGTGCGCGGATGTCCCTCGACTGCGGCGGCGCCGCGTTGGCGAGGCTGTCGGTGGCGGCTGCCGCGAGCTGCCGTCGCCGGGTCTCCCGGCGGGCTGCCCGGGCCGACGCGATTTCCGCGAGCCGCTCTCTCACGCTGCCGGCGTCGGGATCCACGGCGTCAGCCAGCTCGGCGTGAAACGCCGCCTCCTCAAGGCGCTCCCGGTCCAGCGCCTGGCCGGCTCGCTTTACGTGCCCGTGAATCCAGAGCTGCTTTCGATCCGCCTCCAGGGCGGCCACCTTGGCGGCCACCTCGGGGCTTTGCGGGTCGTCCGGAAAACGGTCGACGAAGCGCTTGTAGAGGGCCAGGGCCTTGCGCTCGGCCTCGGGCATGCGCGGTGCGCGCGTGCGCTGCACCTCCGTGAACGCCGTTTCCACCGCCGCCGTGACATGGGAGCCCGACGCCAGCCCTATCAGATCCACGGAGGCGAGCAGCCGGTTCAGAAGCGCGTTCCAGCGCCCGATGCGGTGCTCGGCCACCAGCGACTCGGCCTGTTCCAGTTCGTCCTGCCGCAGGCGCGCGCGGATCAACTCCCGCGCCGCCCCGGGCGGGGCCGCGGCCAGGGCCTTTTGCTGTGCCTCGCGGTATGTTTCCCGGTCGGACAGGTTGCTCTGGTGCAGGTCTCTCACGTGGTGGGTCAGTCCGCTCGCGTGGCCGCCGTCCGCCACCCGTTGCCGGTCCTGGTCCTCGAAGTAACGCACATGCCCTCGGAGCCGGTCGGTGCGTCGGGTCAGGGCGTCCACGATGGCCGTGCGCACGCGCCGCTCCATCTCGTCGGGAAAGTACCGCTCGGCCGTCGCCGGCGGGACGAAGGGATCGAAGCCATGCAAGGGGTCCAGCATCCGCGGGTGCGGCGTGCCGGCCGCCGCGGCCACCGGCACCAGGAGCAGGCAGAGCAGCCACGCGCCGGTCTTCATCGGTTGAGTCTCCTCGTCCGTTCCATGAGCGCCTTCAGTCCTTCGAGCCGGGCGCCCGCTTCGAGCTTCTCGAGCACCCCGTCCTGCTGAGCCACCTCCGCGTAGAGCTTCATGGCGGACCGGACAAAGCCCTCGAAGGTCTCGATGTCGAAATCGAGGCCCTGCGGATCGTTCCGAAGGGCGTACTCCCTGGCCAGGGTCACGTAGTAGTCGCCGAAATCCAGCACGTGGCGGTGGTAGTTCCTGCTGCGCACGTGCCGCGACAGGAGTTGGCTGTAGCCGAGCACCACCAGTTCGTTGCCCTGGTTCAGTCGGTGGCGGTTGAGCTCCACGAACGCGACCTTGGCGCGGTCGATGCGTTCCGCTTCCACCCGAGCCAGATACTCCAGCGGCGTTCCCTCGTGTTCCCGGATCGACGCGTTCCAGGCCACAACCACGTCGTCAAGCACCCGAATGTACTCGAACGGGTCGTCTTTGGGAAGGAGCGCGCCGGAGATGCGCTGGAACGTTCGCAGCGCTTCGAGCTGGCGCGCCGCCGCCCCGGCCAGTTCGCCGCCGCCCCGCACCACGTTCCGGTAGTGGCGGACGGCCAGCCCGTAGTCCCGGAGCCGCTCGTAGGCGGTGGCCCGCGTAAACTCCACGATGTCGTTGTAGCCGTTCCCGTGCTTGCGCTGATGGTCTTCCAGGCGCAGCAGCGTTGCCTTCAGGATGCTGGTCCCGGTGACGTCCTTGGGGACGTCGAACCGGTAGATGTCCTCCCGCGCCAGCCGCTGGAACTCGTTGACGATTTCCAGCAGGTTCGCGGGCTGCACGTAGCGCGGATCCGGCGCTTCGGTGCGCGCGCAGCCGAGAAGCATCAGCGCCCACAGGCAGGAGGCGGCTACCGTCTTGTGACAATGAGCGAATAGCACAGGATCAGGTCGCCCTCGTCGGCCGCGAAGTCGTGGGGAACCCCCCGGGGAACGTGACAGAGCATGCCCGGGCCGAGCGCGGTGGTGGCTCCGGCGGCGCGCAGCCGGCCCCGCCCCTGGAGCACGTGGCAGACCACGTCCTTGTCGTCATGGACGATCTGCCTGGGGTCGCTGGCGGCGGTGGCGCTGAACGAAACCAGGCCGACGTCGAAGCCCTCGCCCTTGATGCAGCCCTTGTGGCGGATTTCGGAGTTGACGGCGGCCAGCGCGGCCAGGGCCTCGTTGATGTCCACGACCTTGGGGCCGGACGGTGTGCATTCGGCCAAACGAACCTCCGCTCAGTCCGTGGGTTCCGTGATGTGGGCCAGTATCGCGTCCATGGCCCGGTCCGCTTCTCGGTCCGGCAGCCGGCATGACCCCACGACCCGGTGGCCGCCGCCGCCGTAGTGGCTGAGCAGTTCGCCCACGTTGACCGTGGAAGTGGTGTTGAAGATGTTGTAGCCCACCGAAATGGCCGTCGTCCGGGGCCGCTGCGGATCCCGGGACACCTTCATGGAGATGTTCGCGTCGGGGAACAGCGTATAGAGCAGGAACCGGTTGGCGTCGGTCAGGTCTTCGGTATCGCGCAGATCGAGGAGGATGACATTGCCCCGGAGTTCGGCCCGCTCCAGCAGTTGCCGGCGCAGCCGGTCCTGGAGGCTCAGGACGCGCGCGCCGCGCGCCTTGACCTCGGGGTCGTCCAGCACCTCGTCCAGAGTGCGGTCGCGAATCAGATCGATGAGGCGCCGCCAGTAGGGCTCCTCGGCGTCGTCCTTGCCGTGGAGGGTCATGGAGACCAGCACATGGCCCGCCGGCTGCAGGACGTCGTCCCGGGTCAGGGTGCCGCCGTCGATCTTGTCCGTTTCCCGCAGCAGCCGGGACATGCGGTGGGTGTGCAGCAGGCTCTGGCCGGAGCGCTGGCGCGCCGGCGAGGCGCCGGGCACTTCGCTGTAGTACTCGTACACCACCCGGGCCGCGCTGGGCGCCAGGCGGAAGGCGCCGCGCCCGGCCACCACCGGGCGGTCGAAGCCGGCCGCGCCGTTGGTGAAGTGATGGTCGAACCAGAGGCTGCAGGCCGGGTGGTAGGGGAGGTTGGCGATGATGTCCCCGGAGCGTATCTCGACGGCGCCGTCCTGCATGAACTTGGGCTCCACGAAGAGGTACGAATCGATCTCCTCCAGGGCGGTGATGAGGGCGCCGCAGACGATGCCGTCGAAATCCGGTCGGGTTACCAGCCTCATGCGCAAAGCACCTCGTCCACGGGGGTCTGCGGCATTCCCAGGGCACTGGCGACGCCCGCGTGGGTCACCTGGCCGGCGCAGACGTTGAGGCCCCGGGCCAGCGAGCGGCTTTCCCGCATGGCCCGCCGCAGCCCCTTGTCGGCCAGGGCCAGGCCGTAGGACAGTGTGGCGTTGGTCAGGGCGTGGGTGGCGGTGTGAGGCACCAGGGCCGGCATGTTGGTCACGCAATAGTGCACCACCCGCTCCTCCACGTAGACCGGGTCGCGATGGGTGGTGGGCCGGGAGGTTTCGGCGAACCCTCCCTGGTCGATGGACACGTCGACGATGGCCGCCCCCCGCTTCATCTGCCGGATCCGGTCCCGCGGCAGCAGCATCGGAGTCCTGTCGCCGGTGATGAGAACCGAACCCACCAGCAGGTCGGCGTCAACGACCTCCTCCTCCAGATTGGCCTGATTGGACATGAGAGTGGTGAGCCGGCCGCCGAGGATGTCGTGGATGTAGCGGAGGCGGGCCGGGTTGACATCAAGCACGCTGACGTAGGCCCCCATTCCCGCCGCCACCTGGCACGCGGCCGTTCCCACCGTGCCGGCCCCGAGCACCACCACCTTGCCCGGACGGACCCCCGAGGCGCCGCCCAGCAGCACGCCCCTGCCGCCATGCTCCGCCTGCAGGCACCAGGCGCCCACCTGCAGCGACAGCCGCCCGGCGATTTCGCTCATGGGCGTCAACAGCGGCAGCGAGCCGTCGTCCAGCTGGATGGTCTCGTAGCCGATGGCGGCCACCTTCCGCTCGCACAGCGTCCGCGTCAGTTCGGGTTGGGCGGCCAGGTGGAGATAGGTGAACAACATCTGGTCCGGCCTCAGCCAGTCGAACTCGTCGGCAATCGGTTCCTTGACCTTCATCACGAGGTCCGCCCGGGCCCAGACGTCCTGCGCCCGATCCACCACGGTGGCGCCGGTGGCGGTGTAGGCGCGGTTGGTGATATGGCTGCCCCGGCCGGCGTTGCGCTCCACCACCACCTGGTGTCCGTGAGCCATGAAGGCGGCCGCCCCGGCCGGGGTCAGAGCGACCCGGTTCTCTTCGACTTTCCGTTCTCGGGGTACGCCCACGACCATCGATGTCATTGGTACGCGAGCACCTGTGGAGTGTCAAGACGACACCGCGGCACCGCCGGCCTTGCGGGGCTGTCCCACGCTGCGTGTTTACGTGGGGGAGGGGGGCAGGCACTGAAGTTCTTGCGCCGGGGCAGTCATGTTTCGGGAATGTGGGAACGCAGCTGCAAGGGGTCGAGCGCGATCCACGGTGAGGCTCCGGAAGGGTATTCGCTGTCGGAGGTGGAAGTGTGCTTTGTGTCGATGAGAAGAGCCAGATCCAGGCGCTCGACCGCACCCAGCCTGTCCTGCCGATGCTGCCGGGCATACCCGAGCGACGCACACACGACGACAAGCGCCACGGCACCCCCTCGCTGTTTGCCGCCCTTGAAGTCGCCACCGGCTTTGTCATCGCAAATGCTACCGCCGCCACCGGGCCAGGGAGTTCCGCGACTTCCTGAAGCAGGTCGACCGCCGCGTTCCCGCAGGCCTCGACATCCACATCGTCATGGACAACTACGCAACCCACAAAACCGCGGCGGTCTGGGCCTGGCTGGCGCGAGGGCCGCACTGGCATGTCCACTTCACGCCGACACCCGGCTCCTGGATCAATCAGGCCGAGCGATGGTTCGCCGAACTGACGCGCAAGCAACTGCAGCGCGGGGTACACCGTTCAACCCGGCAACTCGAAGCTGATATCCGCGCCTTCATCGACAAGCATAACCAGAACCAAAGCCCTTCAAATGGACCGAATATGCCGACGAAGTCCTCGCCGCGGTCAAGTGGTTCTGCCTCCGTGTCCAACAAAACCCATGCTACGAACTTTGCTTGGCGCAATGCAAGTCTGGTATGGCGAGAGTAACGGCGGCTTGCGGTGGACCCGAGCCTGCTTACAGACAAATCGCTTCCCAAAGAAACCACGCAAGCAAGCCGAGGAACAGGACGCCGAATGAAACCGGCAAGAGAGTTTCTACCGTGGTGAGCTTTGAATAGAGCTTTGGATCCTTGCCCTCTCCCACGAAATGCCACTCGCGTACGAAGGGTCGATAGGGAAGCTGCTCCTCAAGCTCGTGCAGCATTTTGAATTTGCCGCTGTTGAGCTGACGGTAGGATCGGATAACCACGCCCCAAGAGATCGCCACGATGCACCCCATAAGGGCAAAAAATGACATCACGATAGTGATAGTAACGGCATCACCACCTACCCCGAATCGCGCTACCAAACCGGCAAGGACAAAAAGACCGGAAAGCAGGCTGACATAAAGTTGGTTCGCTCTTTCCCGCCTTTGACTTACCCTGTCGGCAAGCTCAGCGTGAAGCTTGTATAATTCGATGATTGTGGAATTTTCACCCGCCATCACACGTTTTCACCCGCCATCACACGACTTCTCCAATTGCCCTTACTATACTTTCGGTATTCCATTTTACGATCTTATTCGCATTAGTCTTTACAATTCTGGATGTTCTCTCGTTCCCCCAAGGTTCAATTGCGACGATTGGTTTTTGAATAGAGAATCCTTCCTTTGCCAAACGAATTTCTTCATTTATCCATTTACTATGGGTCGCATATACTCCGGCTAAAAGCAATACGACACTACACGATGCCATCTGTCTCTGGATAGCGTTTCGCAATGCAGAAGGGGAATTCGCGTTATGGACTGGATCATTCCAGGGGACCGAATCATTCCTGAAGTCGAGATACGGTCTCGAATTCAATAACGCCAAGAGCCGGTCATGCGGGTCACTATAATTCCACGAATGGCCAATGAAGAGGTTCAATGTTCTCACGGTGTCATCGCCATATAGGTGATCTCAAATTGAGACATCATCCAGTGGTTGTCAATGCTACCGGCGGTTTTATTCTGGAGCATCGGTTCCACAGGTCCCCGTCGGGGCCGGGTAGACGAGGGTTCTGCGGCGCCCCCTCCTCCACAGATGCAGACTTGCCCGCATTAGAGCATCGGGCTCCCTACATGTCAACCTGAATCCGGCGGTTGATGTTGGTCTGGATTCTCTGAAGCCCCTGTAGATCGGGCGGATGAGCGGATTGAAGGAGCCCGCGATAGTCACCCATCACGCTGGTGGCAGACTCACCACTGCACTACACGAGCCCGCACGCGCCGTCGAAGCAGGACATTCCGGGCACGGTCCTTCTGGCGGTTCTGGCGGGGCAATCGCGGTATGCGCATATCACGGCACTGCGCCGCGACGGGGTCAACCCGCCGCTGTCGGGAATGGGCAAGGTTGTGAGAGAGAACTCGGTTCACCGCGGTCTGGAGCGGGTCGGTTCACAGGCCGGGTCGGCTTGGCTTCAGGGTCATCGCGGCGACACGGTTTGTCCCCTGCTGAGCGAGCCGTAGGTACTGGATTGCGACACGACGATCAAGCCGCTCTACGGCCATCAGGAGAGGGCGTTGGCGAGCTACAACCCGAAGAAGCCGGGGCGTCCCTCGCATGCCTGCCATGCGTTTCTGATGGCGGGCACGCGGCTTGTTCCGGATGTCGAGGTAGCACCGGGCAACCATCACCGTTCGCGGCGCTGTCCTCGGGGGGGTTGCCCGACCGTCTCAGCCGGGATCACTGGCCGCGTCTGGTACGGGGCGACAAGGATTGGAGTAGCGAGGGCAACATTGCGTCGTGCGAGGCGGCGGATCTGGACTATCTGTTCAACTCGCGCCTGACAAGGGGTGCGCGTCGGTGTTCCGCGCCTTGCTCGCCGCGGGCGGCCGTGCGCCTGCTTCGAGCATCGCTTCGACACATCGACCCCTGCACCGCAGTCCTCGCCGGTGACGGCTTTGCCGCGCACCGGCACCTGCAGTCGTGTTGGCGCTGCTGCAGCCGCGTCCGGCCGCACGCTCCGCAAGACTGCCCGCGCCTCCGTCCGCGCCGTTGATGTGCGTGACCGCACTGGCGCACCGCACGCCGCGGCAAAGGGTGCGCCATCCCCGTCTGCGTTTGCGGTAACGACGCAATCGCCCTGGCCGGCCGCCGCGACCATCCCGCGCAAACTTCGGTTGGCGATCCGGGAAGCGACTTTCGAGTCGCCCGTGCACAGCCGGCCCGGATCATCTCCAACCCCACGGCGCGGGACAGTGCCGGCCGACCGCCGCGACCGGCTCCGGCGGCCGGCCCGTCTGAAGCCGGGCCACGGGTATCCGGACACGGGCATCGGGATACGGGCCGGTTCGTGAAACCCGTCATTGACCTCGTTCTCCGGGCGTGTTAACCGGATTTCGCCATGTACGAGGCGGTGGGACGATGATCATCGACGGCAAGGCGGTGGCGCAGCAGGTTCGCGACGAGGTGCGGGTGGAGACCGAGAGGCTCGGCAGGGACCACGGGGTGGTGCCCGGACTCGGCGTCGTGCTGGTGGGAGACGATCCGGCGTCCCGCATCTACGTTCGGAACAAGGAGAAGGCGTGCGCCGAAGTGGGAATCCGGTCGGTGGAGCTCCTGCTTCCCGCGTCGGTTTCCGAGGCCGAGCTGGTGGAGACCATCGTCCGGTTCAACGAGGATCCAACCATCCACGGCATTCTCGTGCAACTGCCGCTGCCCGATCATGTCCGGTCCGACCGGATTCTGGAGACCGTCTCTCCGGAGAAGGATGTGGACGGCTTTCACCCGGTCAACCAGGGGCGGCTTCTTTCCGGCGGCACCGGCTTCCAGCCGTGTACTCCCTTGGGCATCATGAGGATGCTGGATTCCACGGACTGCCACCTCAAGGGGAAAAACGCCGTGGTGGTGGGTCGCAGCAACATCGTCGGCAAGCCCGTGGCGCTCATGCTGCTGGCGCGCCACGCCACCGTGACGCTGTGTCATTCACGCACCCGGGACCTTGGCGCCGAAGTGGCGCGGGCGGACGTGGTGGTGGCGGCGGTGGGCCGGCCCGGCGCCATTCGCGGGGACTGGATCAGGCCCGGCGCCGTGGTCATTGATGTGGGCATCAACCGCCTGCCCACGGGCAAGCTCGCGGGCGACGTGGAGTTCGAGCCGGCCCGGCAGCGGGCGTCGTGGATCTCGCCGGTGCCGGGGGGCGTCGGCCCCATGACCATCTGCATGCTGCTGTCGAACACGCTGTTGTCGGCGCAACGGTCGCTGGAGTCGTGACGGATCCCGGAGCGCCGCGGCCGTAACCGCAACAGGCAGGAACCGGTATCATGGCGGAAGCATCGCACGCTCTCGGGAAGACCCCCCTCCATGACCGCCACAAGGCCCTGGGGGCCCGCATGGTGGAGTTCGCCGGCTGGGAGATGCCGGTGCAGTACCGGGGCATCCGGGCCGAGCACGTTGCGGTGCGATCGAAGGCTGGCCTCTTCGATGTGAGCCACATGGGCGAGATCGACGTGCGGGGTGCCGGCGCTTCACGTTTCTGCCAACATGTCACCACCAACAACGTCGAGCGTCTGGCGCCCTCGCAGGCGCAGTACACGCTCTTGCTGAACGAGCGGGGCGGGGTCATCGACGACCTGGTGATCCTGCGGCTGGAGCCGGACCGGTACCTGCTCTGCGTCAATGCGGCCCGGAGGCCGGTGGACTTCGCGTGGCTGGCCGGCCACGCGGGCGAGGACGTGACCGTGAGCGACGTGAGCGACGACCATGCCCTGCTGGCGCTTCAGGGACCCGCGGCCGAGGGGGTCGTGCAGCCGCTCACCGCCCTCGAACTCGCCGCCGTCAAGGCCTTCCACTTCGTGACCGGCGAGGTCGGCGGAGTCCGGTGCATCGTCTCGCGCACCGGCTACACCGGCGAGGACGGCTTCGAGTTCTATTGCGCGGCCGACGACGGCGGCCGGCTGTGGGACGCCCTGATGGGCACGGGCGAGGTGGAGCCCGCCGGACTGGGGGCCAGGGAGACGCTCCGTCTCGAAAAGGGGTTCGCTCTTTATGGGCACGAACTCGACGAAACCACGACGCCGCCGGAGGCGCGCCTAGGTTGGGTCACCCGGCTCGACAAGGGCCCTTTCATCGGCTCCGGGGTACTGGCGCGGAAAGAGCCGCCCAGGCGGCGCCTGGTGGGCTTGGCGATGGAGGAGACGGGCATCGCCCGGCAGGGATACCCGATATTTCAGGACGACCGCGAGGTCGGCCGGATTACCAGCGGCACACTGTCGCCCACCCTGGGCAAGGCCATCGCGCTGGGTTACGTTCCGCCCGAGGCGGCGGCCCCGGGCACGGAGGTACGGGTGGCGATACGACATCGCCGGGTGCGCGCCCGCATCGTTCGGCTACCGTTCGTGTAGGCGCCCGCGCCGGCATACCGTGGTCGAGGAGGAACCGATGAAGTACCCGAAGGGTCTGCGGTATTCGAGGGAGCATGAGTGGGTGATGATGGAAGAGGGTGACCACGGCGTCATCGGCATATCGGACTTCGCTCAGAACGAGCTGGGCGACGTGGTCTACGTGGAGGCGCCGGAGCCGGGCCAGGAGATCAGCAAGGAGGGTCCCTTCGGCGCGGTGGAATCCGTCAAGGCGGTGTCCGATCTGTATGCGCCGGTGAGCGGCACGGTCGTCGAAGTCAACGAGACGCTGGCGGAGAGGCCGGAGCTTGTCAACGAGGACCCCTATGGAGACGGCTGGATCATCCGTGTGCGCCTGTCGGATGTCGGCGAACTGGACCATCTCATGTCGCCGGATGAGTACCAGCGGTACTGCGAGGAGCCTCCGGAGGACGACGACGACGGCGCTTGACGCCGCGTGAGGATCAGGCCGTGGACCGGAAAGAGCAGGGAAACTCGTTTCGAGAGCTGTTTTCGTCGCGGCACATCGGACCCGGCGCGTCCGAGATCCAGGAGATGCTCGCGGCGCTGGGCCTGCGGTCCCTCCAGGAGCTGGTGGAGCGGGCGGTGCCCGAGAGCATCCGGTTTTCGGGCACCCTGAGCCTGCCGGAACCGCTCACCGAAGCGCAGCTTCTGCGCGAAGCCCGGGATATCGCCGGGGCCAACCGCCCGGTCCGGTCCTGCATCGGCATGGGGTACTACGACTGTCTGACCCCGGCCGTCATCCTCAGGAACATCCTCGAGAACCCGGGCTGGTACACCGCCTACACGCCGTATCAGCCGGAGATCGCCCAGGGCCGTCTGGAAGCCCTGTTGAACTTCCAGACCATGGTCATGGACCTCACGGCCATGGATATCGCCAACTCCTCCCTGCTGGACGAGGGAACCGCCGCCGCCGAGGCCGTTTTCCTGGCCTTGAATCTGGAGAAACGGGGACGCCGGCGGCTGTTCGTCTCCGAGGACGTCTTCCCGCAGACCCTGGAGGTGATGGGCACCCGCGCGGCGCCCCTGGGCGTCGAGCCGGTCACGGCGGCGGCCGGTGCCGAACCGCCGGACGACGCCTTTGCCGCCTTCATCCAGTATCCCGCCGCCAGCGGGGCGATTCCCGACCTGGAGGCGTTCATCCGCCGCTGCCAGGACCGCGGCATCGTGAGCATCGTCGCCGCCGATCTGTTGAGCCTGTGCCTGCTCAAGCCCCCGGGAGAGATGGGCGCGGACCTCGTGGTCGGCAGCGCCCAGCGCTTCGGCGTGCCCATGGGGTTCGGCGGCCCGCACGCCGGCTTTCTCGCCGCCCGGGACCAGTACCGGCGAATGATTCCCGGGCGGCTGGTGGGGGTCTCCCGGGACGCGCACGGACAACGGGCGCTGCGGCTGGCGCTGCAGACCCGCGAACAGCACATTCGCCGGGAGAAGGCCACCAGCAATATCTGTACCGCGCAGGTGCTGCTGGCGGTGATGGCGTCGATGTACGCGGTCTACCACGGTCCGTCGGGTCTCCGGAACATCGCGGCGCGGGTTCACCGGTACGCATCGGTTCTGGCGCAGGGTCTTGCGGACGCCGGTTTCCCCCTGGCCGCCGACCACTTCTTCGACACCCTCCGGGTGAGCGTGGATGCCCGCCGGGCCGACGCCATCCAGCGGACCGCGGCGGAGCGCGGCATCAACCTGGGCCGGCCGGCCGCCGGTCAACTGCATGTCTCGCTGGACGAGACCACCGGCGACGACGACGTGCGCGACCTGTTGCAGGTGTTCGGCGTGGGAGCCGCGATGCCGGAGCCGCGGGCGCGCCTGCCCGAAGGATACGTCCGGCAGAGCGTCTTCCTGGAGGAGGAGGTGTTCAACCGGCACCACTCCGAGACCCGGATGCTGCGCTACATGGCGCAGCTTCAGGCGAAGGACCTGAGCCTGGTGCAGTCCATGATCCCCCTGGGCTCCTGCACCATGAAGCTCAACGCCACCACCGAGATGATTCCGGTGACGTGGCCGGAGTTTGCCCGGATGCATCCGTTCGCGCCGGCGGACCAGACCCGGGGGTACCGCCGGCTCATCGCCCGGCTCGAGGAGTGGCTGGCCGTCATCACCGGATTTGCCGCGGTGTCGGTACAGCCCAATGCCGGTTCCCAGGGCGAGTACTCGGGGCTGCTGGTGATCCGCAGGTATCACGCGGCCCGCGGTCAGGGAGAACGCGACGTCTGCCTCATTCCCGCCTCCGCTCACGGCACCAATCCGGCCAGTGCGGTGCTGGCGGGCATGACCGTGGTGGTCGTGGACTGCGATGACGACGGCAATATCGACCTGGACGACCTGCGCGCCAAGGCGGACCGGGCCGGCGGCCGCCTCGCCGCGCTCATGGTCACCTATCCATCCACCCACGGGGTGTTCGAGGAGACCATCACGGACATTTGCCGCGTGGTCCACGAGCGCGGCGGCCAGGTCTATCTGGACGGCGCCAATCTCAACGCGCTGGTGGGGCTGTGCCGTCCCGGCACCATCGGGCCGGACGTGTGCCACCTGAACCTTCACAAGACGTTCTGCATCCCGCACGGCGGCGGCGGCCCGGGTGTCGGCCCCCTGGCCGTCGGGGAACATCTCCGGATGTTTCTGCCCGCGCACGGCATGGTGCCGGAATGCGGCCCGCGCCAGGGGATCACGGCGGTGTCGTCGGCCCCCTGGGGCAGTGCCGGCATCCTGCCGATATCCTGGGCGTATATCGCCATGATGGGGGCCGAGGGGTTGACCCAGGCCACCCGGGTGGCCGTTCTGAACGCCAACTACATCGCCCACCGGCTCTCGTCGGACTACCGGATCCTCTACCGCGGCCGACACGGCATGGTGGCCCACGAGTGCATCGTCGATGTCCGCCCGTTCAGGGCATCGGCCAATGTCACGGTGGACGACGTGGCCAAGAGGCTCATGGACTACGGCTTTCACGCGCCCACCATGTCATGGCCGGTGGCCGGCACGCTGATGATTGAGCCCACCGAAAGCGAATCGCTGGAAGAACTGGACCGCTTCTGTGACGCCATGATCGCCATTCGGGAAGAGATCCGGGAGATCGAGACAGGTGCCGCGGACCCCCGGGACAACGTGCTCAAGAACGCGCCCCATAGTGCCTTCCACCTGTTGAGCGAAGACTGGGCGCACCCGTATTCCCGCCACAAGGCGGCGTTTCCGCTGGAATGGGTGCGGCAGCGCAAGTTCTGGGTGCCGGTGGGCCGGGTGGACAATGCCTACGGCGACAGGAACCTGGTCTGTACCTGCGCGCCGGTTTCGGCCTACGCCTGACCCTTCGCGCCCGGGAAACCGCGTCGGCTGCTCCTGTCCTGTCCTTGCGGGATATTGTCTGCTAGGGTAGCGACATGTTCGGACTCGGCATCTGGGAACTGCTGATAATCCTGGTGATCGTCCTCGTGCTCTTCAGCCGCAGGCTGCCGGAGATCGGCGGCGGGCTGGGCAAGGGGATCAAGAGCTTTCGCAAGTCCCTTCACGAGCCCGACGAGATCGACGTGACCGCTTCCGACAAGGGCGAAGGCGAGAGTTCCGGGAAGGAGAGTTCCCGGAAGGACTGACGGGTTCGGATGGACGGGTCAGGCGGCGCCGTCCGCCGAAAGAACCCGGCAGTTGAAGGACTTCACCGCCGTCTTCGGCTTGGGCAGGGCGACGGTGAAATTCGCGGAGCCGTTGGCGGGAATGCCATAGGAGTTGACGGGCTCGAGACTCTGGAGCAGCGAAATCTCCCGCAGCGACATGTCTTGCAGTATCTTGGCCGAAATGGCGTTACCCACGAACGCGGTCTGCCGGCCCACCTGCTTCCCCTCGGCGTCGAAAAGTTGAACCTCGATCCGCACCTTGCGGATACTCCTGTCACCGCGGTTGACCAGCGTCCCCGAGACTGCGAAGACCTCCTTCCGGTTCTGCACCGGCTGTACGCCCGACGCCAGCCCTTCGAGCACCAGGGTGCTCTTGAAGTGCCGGTTCTCGAACACGGCGGTGCCGTACCACGGTATCCCTCCCAGCATGGAATCCAGCGGTTTCGGGTTGACCTGATAGATCAGCGCGATCAGAACGAAGGCGATCACGGAGAGAACCGCCAGGCTCGCCAAGGGTACGACGGAGCCTCTGGTTTCGACCGGGGCCGGGGCGGGCGTGGGCCGGGTCGGAAACAGGAAATCGTCGTCGATCTCGAAGTCCGGCTTCCGCGCACCGCCTGCGGAAACGTTGTCGTCCCCGGTGGTGGTCGCCGGATCGAAGTCCGGGTCGGCAGGTTCCACTTCCTCGAAAGCGTTTTCGGTCGCCTCGGTGTCGGGGAGAGAAGCGGCTGCCGGCGGTCGGCTCTCCGGGTGAGTCGGTGGTTGCGGCGGTGCCGGGGTGTCCCGCGCCGTTTCGGGGTCCGGTTCGGCCGCGTCGGGGTCCGGTTCGGCGGCGTCCCTGCCGGCGGTGTCCGCGGTGTCGCGGTCGGCAGTGTCCGCGCCGCTCCGGTCGTCGTCATGCACGTGGCCGCGGGTGTCGCGTTCTCCTCCGGCTGCGGGTGCGACGGGCGGTTGGCCGCGGCCGGGCGCCGCCTCCGTCGCCGGCGATCCCTCTTCGTGTATCCGCAGGCGCAGGTGGATGGTGAAGACGTGCTTGCAGCGGGAGCAACGGAAGGTGGGCCTGGGCGCGTCGAGGACGCTGCCGTTCACCCGGTAGGTGGTGGAACAGTTTGGACAGCGAATGATCATGGTGTCTGGAACTCGCAAGGTGCGGGTCCGGCCCGCGATGGCCGGACGTCGAAACACCCCCTCGTCAGATGGAGAAGTCGAGATCGCCCACGTCCAGCCGCTCCTTTCGGGTGGTCCAGAGCGTGGTGGTCATGTAACGGCTGCCGAAGTCGGGGAATACCGTGACCACGGTGCCGTGCGACAGCCGGCGGCCAAGGCGCAACGCCCCTTCCATGGCGGCCCCGGCCGACGGACCCACCAGCAGCCCCTCTTCCCGGCTCAGCCGGTAGACCATCTCGTAGGCGTCGTCGGTGGACACGGGGAGTTTCAGGTCGAGTTCCTCCTCGTGGTAGATGCCGGGCACGATGGAACTGGCCATGTGTTTCAACCCCTCCAGTCCGTGCAGTGCCGCGTCGGGTTCCACGGCGATGATCCGGATTCGCCGGTTCCGTTCCTTCAGGAAACGTCCGGTCCCCATGAGGGTTCCGCCGGTTCCGATCCCGGCGACGAAATGGGTGATGCGCCCGCCCGTCTGGCGATAGACTTCCGGGCCGGTGGTGTCGTAGTGGGCTTGGCTGTTCATGGGATTGAAGTACTGGTCCGGCTTGAAGTACCGGGCCGGATCGTCGGCGACCACCTCGCGGCAGAGTCGGATGGCCCCGTCGGAGCCTTCCATGGGATCGCTGTACACGATGTCCGCGCCAAAGAACCGGATGATGCCCTTGCGCTCCGCGCTGACGTTGGACGGCATCACCAGGCGCACCCGGTAGCCCAGTGCCGCGCCGATCATGGCGATGGCGATGCCGGTGTTTCCCGAGGTGGAGTCGATGAGGGTCTGATGCGGCTGGAGCCGGCCCGAGCGGACCGCCTCCCGGATCATTCCGAGCGCGGGCCGGTCCTTTACCGATCCGCCCGGATTGAACCCCTCCAGCTTGGCCAGGATGCGCACTCCCCGGGACAGGCCGCGGGTGATGTTCCTGATCTCGACGAGCGGCGTGTTGCCGACAAGCCCGGTGACGGCGTCGACCTTGGCGGGAACCCGGGCCGGCGGTGCGGGTTGCGTCATGGCGGCGAGCATGGACGTACGGGTAGCGGCGCGGCGGTTACACGCCGCCGGCGATGGCCGGCACGATGGAGATGCTGTCGCCGTCCTTCAATGCGGTGTCCACGTTCTTCAGGAAGCGGATGTCGTCGCCGTTGACATAGACGTTCACGAACCGGCGCACCTTGCCGGACTCGTCCATGATGCGCTCCCTGATTCCCGGATGCTTTCGTTCGAGATCCTCGAGCATGGCCAGCACGGTGTCGCCGCTGGCATCCACCTCGTCCGATCCCTGGGTGAATTTTCTCAAAGGCGTCGGCACGCGTACACGAATACTCATGAAAGCCCTCCTTCCTTGACAGGATAGACCCTGTCTGCGGCCTTATCAAACATGGCTTTACCAAACACGGCCTTGTCAAACACCGCCGGCGCCATGCCGGCATTTCCGGGCCGGTCGGCGTCCCTCCCGGTCGGCCGCGGCTCAGCCCGCCCTGGCCTCTTGCCGCGGCTCCCGCGACAGCGCCTCGTACAGCTCGTCGAAGGTGCCGAGGGTGGCGTCGATGCCGTAGGGGCGATCGATGACCGGGGCCACCGTCTCCACGGTCTTGTAGCCGTTTCCCGTGATGGAGATGACGATGGATTCGTCCCGGGGAATGCGGCCCTGATCGATCAGCTTCTTCGTCACCGCAACTTCCGTGCCGCCGGCCGGTTCGGTGAAGATCCCCTCGGTGGAGGCCAGGAGCTTGATGCCCGCGAGGATCTCCTCGTCGGTGGCGCTTTCTCCCCAACCGCCGGATTCCCTGACGGTTCGAATCACGTAGTAGCCGTCGGCCGGGTTGCCGATGGCAATGGAGGTGGCGATGGTTTCGGGTCTTACCGGATCGACCACATCCCGGCCCTTTTTCAGGGCGTGGATGATCGGGGCGCAGCCCGCGGCCTGGGCCGAATAGATGCGGCACGGCTCCTCCGGGTCCACCAGCCCTGTCGTCCGAAGCTCCTGGAACGCCTTGCCCAGCTTGGGCAGAATGGTCCCGCCGGCCGTGCCCACCACGATGTGGCGGGGCAGCTTCCAACCGAGTTGCTCGGCGACCTCGAAGGCGTGGGTCTTGGCGCCCTCGGAGTAGTAGGGCCTCAGGTTCACGTTGACGAACGCCCACGGGTACTTGTCGCCGATTTCGCTGCACAGGCGGTTGACGTCGTCGTAGGTTCCCTTGATGGCGATGGTGCGCGGACCGTAGATCGCCGAACCCACGATCTTGGCTTCTTCCAGCCCTTCGGGAATGAAGACATAGCAGTCGAGCCCGGCTCTGGCGGCGTGGGCCGCCACCGAGTTGGCGAGATTGCCGGTAGAGGCGCACGAGACGGTTTCGTAACCGAACTCCACGGCCTTGGAGATGGCCACCGACACGACCCGGTCCTTGTAGGAGAAGGTCGGGTGGTTTACCGAGTCGTCCTTGATGTAGAGCTGGTCCACGCCCAGCGCCTCGCCGAGGCGGCGCGCCCGAATCAGCGGCGTGAAGCCCGAGTAGAGGCCGACGGCGGGCTCCTTTTCGATGGGCAGCAACTCCCGGTACCGCCACAGGTTGCGCGGGCGGGAGGCGATCGTCTCCCGGCTCACGTTTTCGCGGATGCCGTCGTAGTCGTATTGGACCTCAAGAGGTCCGAAACAGTCCTCGCACACGTGCAGGGGGGCCGTGGGGTAGTTCCGGTGGCACTCCCGGCATTTCAATCCTTGAACGAAGCTCATGCATGACTCCTTTGGGCCAGCGGCGCGTCGCGGGATGCGCCGCACGCCTTGCAGCGGGGGTTGGGCGGCACCGGCACGCTGCGGGTTTCCATGGTTCTGGCGTCGTAGGTGAGCAGGCGGTTCACCAGCAGGTACGCTTCGAGGCCGACGATGTACTTGATGGCTTCGGTGGCCTGGATGGCGCCGATGGTGCCCGCCACCGCGCCCAGGATGCCCGCCTGCTGGCACCCGGGCACCTCGCCCGGTGCCGGCGGCGCGTCGAACAGGCAGCGGTAGCAGGCGCTGTCGGGAGGCACCACCGTCAGGGTCTGGCCCTGAAGGCGCACGATCCCTGCGTGGGAGAACGGCCGGCCAAGGGAAACGGCCACATCGTTCACCAGAAACTTGGTGTCGAAGTTGTCGCTGCCGTCAATGACGAAATCGTAGGGTTCCATGAGTTCCGCGGCGTTCTCTTCGGTCAGGCGCGCGTGGTGGATATTTATCTCCACCTCCGGGTTGAGCTCCACCAGCCGGGACCGGGCCGATTCCACCTTGGGCCGGCCGCGGTCCGCGGTGGTGTGGAGGATCTGCCGCTGGAGGTTGGAAAGCTCCACCGTGTCGCCGTCCACGATGCCCAGGCACCCCAAGCCCGCGGCCGCGAGATAGAACGCCGCCGGACTCCCCAGGCCGCCCGCTCCCACCACCAGGACGCTCGCCTGCCGCAGCCGGATCTGACCTGCCCCGCCGACGTCGGGAATCATGATCTGGCGGCTGTACCGCTCTATCTGAACCGGGGTCAGACGCATGGACCGCAGGCTCCAGGAGCAGAGTCCGGAAGAAAGCCCGGAAGATAGTCCGGACGGCAATTCAAGCCAAAGTCCAAGTGAAAATCCAAAAGCAAAGGCCAAAAGCAAAGGCCAGAAGCAAAGGCCAGAAGCAAAGGCCAGAAGCAAAGGCCAGAAGCAAAGGCCAGAAGCAAAGGCCAGAAGCAAAGGCCAGAAGCAAAGGCCAAAAGCAAAGGCCAGAAGCAAAGGCCAGAAGCAAAGGCCAGAAGCAAAGGCCAGAAGCAAAGGCCAGAAGCAAAGGCCAGAAGCAAAGGCCAAAAGCAAAGGCCAGAAGCAAAGGCCAAAAGC
Organism: uncultured Binatia bacterium (SeqCode); assembly: GCA_964291295.2. Lineage (GTDB taxonomy): Bacteria > Desulfobacterota > Binatia > UBA9968 > JAJDTQ01 > JAJDTQ01. The sequence continues at coordinate 2,327,503 of OZ219754.1, forward strand.
AAAGGCCAGAAGCAAAGGCCAAAAGCAAAGGCCAGACAACGATCCGGACGAAGATCCAGACCAAAGTCCGGACATGCGGACGAAAAAAAACCTCTTCCAAGATGAGAAGAGGTTTTCTCCTCACCTTATCTGTCCCTTGCGGGCCGGAATTAGCACCTGCGCTCCCGGGAGAACGCGGTTGCTGTGGCTTCTGCGGGCCTGTCCCTCCACCACTCTGGATAAGGTGTCCAGTTCGTTCAAGCTGATACTACACGGTTTGCCGCGGTTGTGCAATCACCAGTCTTGTCCGCGGCCACGCGAATGGGCCGGCGGGGGGTGCCGGCGAGGACGCTGGAACTCCGGGCTCCGGTGGGTCGAGGCTCCGCGGTGCCGGCGGGCCGGAGTACGCTCCATTCCCGCCATCTGGAAGGGACTTGTATCGAAAAGTGCCATCAGGCAGCTTCTCGACTGATTTCACGGATCACTGCGAGGTCCGGCGGTGCCGGGCCTCCCTCACCATGTCTCCGCAGCGGACAATGCACGAAGCCGCGTGCGCCGGCAGCGTCATTCACTCGGTCTGCGCCGTCGGAGGGCACGGACGCCACACCGGCAAGAGCGCGGGCATGAGTTGGTCCGCAGCATCCTTTACGGAAAGCGTAAGATGCGTCATGATCGGCGCGCATGATTCGGAGCTTGAAGGGTCGGGAGACGCGGCACTTCTTCGAGGGGCGACGCATCGCGGCGTTTCAAGGCTTCGCCAATCAGGCGGGGTGTCGACTGATCCTGCTGGACCGCGCAGAGACGCTCGGAGACCGTGCCGCATTGCCGAACAACCAGCTGGAGGCGCTGCCGGGCCACCATGCCGGGCAGCACAGCATTCGGTTCAACGCGCAAGGGCGCGTCTGCTTCCACTGGACCGACGACGGGCCATGCGAGGTCGAGATGGTGGACTATCACTGAGGGGGCCGCACATGAACACGAGGAACGGCATGACGCCGGTACATCCCGGCGAAATGCTACGCGACGAAATCGAAGCGCTCGGCCTGTCGGCCAATGCGCTGTCGAAGGCGCTGGGCGTACCGGTGAACCGGGTGACGATGATCCTGAACGGTCAGCGGGGGGTGAGCGCGGACACGGCGCTGCGGCTCGCGCGGTACTTCGGGACGACACCGCAACTCTGGATGAACTTGCAGAAGACCTGGGAGCTTCGCCAAGCGGAGACCGCGGTGGGCCGCGAGGTCGCGCAAAGCGTGACGCCGCGGGAGGTGGCGACAACAAGTGCGGCCGCCGATGCCCATTCCTGATTTCCAGTCGTCGATGCTCCCCGCTCTCAAGGCGTTCGCCGGCGGTGGGGAGCCGTCACTTTCCGAAGTCCGCGAGCGTATCGCCGCCGCCGAGGGACTCTCGGCGGAAGAGCGAACCGCCGGTGATCTGCACGCCGAACGAACTGATGGAGACAAACCATGGGAAAGACCCCGACTGATCCGATCCTTTCCGAAGTGTGGGCGATACGGGGTGCGCATGCGGCCCGCTTCGACCATGACATTCGGGAAGAGGAGGACCGATCATGGCAAGGAAGCGCTACAAGCCGGGGAGATCGTGAGCCTGTTGCGGCGGCCGAGGTTCTGCACGGCCGGGGCCTGCCGGGTGCTGGGCAGCACGGCTCGACCCAACGCCGCATCCCGCGCGGTCGTGACCACAAGGACCGCCTGGTTGCGGACGAGTATCTTGCCCTTGACCGGGCGGGCCTTGCGGCGGCGCAGGCGGTTGGGGCGATAATCGAGGTGAAATGCGATGACCCGGCAGTACAAGAGTGAAGCGCTGGCGGCCGCGCACGAGGCGGTGCTCGGACTGGCCGAGGTCGGCCTGATGTCGAAGCGGACGATGCGGGCGTTTGACGAGATGTGCCTGACGCCGGTCGAGGAGATGGCGCCGGAAGACATCCGCGCGCTCCGGCTGCGCGAGAACGCGGGCCAAGCGGTGTTCGCCCGCTACCTCAATGTAACGACCGGTCTGGTGAGCCAGTGGGAGCGCGGCGAAAAGCGGCCGCGGGGAGCCTCGCTGAAGCTGCTGACGCTGGTGGCGAAGAACGGCCTCGGTACGGTTGCGTGAAAACACGCACCAATCGCGCCTCCGTTCTGCGCGCCAAGGGCACGCTCAGATTCGAGTTCGCGCACCATGGGCGCTGAATCTTCAATCGAGTGGACCGACGCAACCTGGAATCCGGTGACGGGCTGCACGAAGATCACCCGTGGCTGCGACCCCTGCTACGCGGAACGCTTCGCTGAACACGTGCTCTGACTGCTGCGTGTCCCGGCGGTCGTGTGGTGCCTGTCTTCCGTTGTCTCAACTCGATCTGCCATCCTCGTCAAACAAGAAGGCTGTCACTGTCCGGTATGTCGTACAGTCCTTCCAGGATGATGATGCCTCCGTTCAGCGGCGTCAGATCAATGGTTACATCTCCTCTACTGCTCACTGTCATGCGGATGTCGTCAAGGTTGTCCAGGTCAAAGGCGGTCAGATCAATCTGGTCGTCCCCTTTGCCGAAATCGACTATGTGAGTGGTCCCAACACGAGAGGGGGCGAAAACAAAAATATCACTGCCACCCTCACCCCAACAATCATCATCGCCGCCACCATCAATCCTGTCAGCACCATGGAAGCCCATCAAGGTATTATTTCCCGAGTCACCGATCAATACGTCATCATATTTGGAACCGTAGAGAGACTTGATACGGATCAGCGTATCGCCCTCGGCGTCCCCACCCCGAGCCTCGCCGGTCTGCAAATTTATCGTAACGGCCGCTGTCGAATGGGTATAATCCGCAAGATCATGGCCAGCGCCTCCGTTCAGCGTATCATTACCGGCGTCGCATGCAAGTATGTCATTGCCAGCGCCACCATTGAGCGTGTCATCGCCGAGGCAAGCAAGAATCGTATCGTCGCCATCGCCACCGTTGAGTTCGTCATCCCCGACATCGCCCCAAAACACGCCATCGCCGTCACCGCCATGGAATACATCATCGCCATCGCCGCCATGGATCCTGTCGTTACCCTTGCCGCCGTGAAGCACATCATCGCCGCCATCGCCCGAAAACCAGTCATCGCCCGCGCCGCCCCACAGCGTGTCGGCACCGTCATCACCCCGCAGCGTATCATTACCCTTGCACCCCGCAGCGTGTCGTCGCCGTCGCCGCCATCCATGGTGACGCTGGCCGTCAGGATGAAGTCGTCTGCGCTGAGGGAAACCGCCGAAACATCCAACGGGGTGATCGTGTCGTCGTCGTCTCCATAAACGATGACGGCATCGGCGCCGTCCTGCTCGATGCGCAGCGCCGCGAAACCGCCGGAGAGGCCGTCGAGGCGGATCCTGTCCCCCGCCTCGAAGTCGGTGATCGTGTCGGCACCGTCGCCAACCTCAAACGCGAAGACATCCGCCCCCAAGCCACCGTAGAGGGTGTCGTTACCCCTGCCGTCCCTCAGTATGTCGGCGCCCTGGCCGCCGAACAGGGTGTCCGCACCCGAACCGCCCTCGACCGTGTCGTCCCCGTTGCCGCCATAGAGGGTGTCGTCGCCGCCGCCGCCCGTCAGGGTGTCATGGCCGCCGCCGCCGTCCAGGGTATCGTTGCCACGGCTGCCGGTCAGCGTGTCGTCTCCGTCGCCGCCGGTCCTTGAAACAGCTTGCGCCATCATGATCCTCCTTGAATGGTGTGCCAAAAGCCTGGGAGGCTGCGCCGCAGAAAAGGCGGCAGTGATAGTGGATCTCGGAGGGACCGGACGGCTGAATCAAGGAAGTGCTGGGGTTCCGGCGATTCAGCCTGCGCGGGTTGGAGAAGGTGCGAGGCGAGTGTCACTTGCTGTGCCTGGCGCTGAACCTCAAGCGCATGGGGGAACGGGTGCCGTGTTGAACCCGTTGCGGACCTGCACCTTTGGCATGAGAGCCATTGCCGCTCACGCTAATCGTCAGCCAACGAACCGCCGTGTTGTCGGGGCTGACGCGGCGACCTCTCCCAAGCTCCCACTTTCCCTCTTTCATCCCTGCCCAACCCGGCCATCAGAAACCCACACCCCCTTGCCCAACACCGCAACTCCTGCGGTGCAGAGCCGCCCTGGCGGCCCTGCGCGCGAACCTGAGCTTGGGTCCCGCGCACGGGCGAACGGAGAGCGGTCTCGGGCAGTGGTTCGACCACAGCCTGCCAGCGGCCGCATCCGGCGAAGCGTCGGAAGAGGCGGAGGGCCTTCTGGAGGCCGAGGTGGGCCACGGGTTCGGCCTTGCCGGTCCGGGGCCTCTGGCGGTGCTGACGCCCTGGGCCGGGCTGAGGCGGGCGGAGGCGGGTGGGGGAAAAGCGCGGCGGCAACGGGTCAGGCAGTACCTCGGCTTGACATTTGGTTCCGTGTGACAAAAAAGTATTCCAGCAGCAGGTAATGCCTTCCGCTTATCTGACCAAGTGACAGGGATGGAGGGACCATGACAACAAAACACGACGTCACGACACCGCAGACCGGCTGTCTTTGGGTACGCATCCTCCCCGGCCGGGTCTTCCGCGGTACGTGTCGGCTCGCCGCTTGGGATAGTCTGAACAAGTCCTATAAGGTAGTGGTAGATGGGGAAGGATAAAGGAAGGAGAGGAAGGAGAGGAAGGAGGTGCCGTTTGGGGAGTTGGAGTATGATGCGAAGAAGCGAGTGACGCGGCGGGAAGTCTTTCTTGAGAAGATGGAGAGATTGATACCGTGGGAACGTTTGGAGAGCCGGATCAAGCCGTATTACGCGAAGGCGGGGCGAGGCCGGCGACCGTACCCTTTGCGGACGATGCTGCGAGTGCATTGCGTGCAGTTGTTTTATAATCTGAGCGATCCGGGGATGGAGGACATGCTCTACGAGTTGGAGTCGGTGCGGCGGTTTGTGGGATTGCGGTTGAGCGGGGCGTTGCCGGACGAGACAACGATAGTGAACTTTCGTCATTTGCTGGAGAGCCACGAACTGGGGGCAGAGTTGTTTGAAGAGATCCACGCGCACTTGGCGTGGCAGGGTCACCGGCTCAAGCGGGGAACGATCGTGGATGCGACTCTTCTTGAGGCGCCGAGTTCGACGAAGAACCAGGCGAAGGAGCGGGATCCGGAGATGCACCAGACGAAGAAGGGGAACCCGTGGTATTTCGGGATGAAGGTGCATATCGGGGTGGAGGCCGAGTCGGGTCTGACCCACAGCGTGGCGACGACGGCAGCGCACAAGGCAGACGTTTCGGAGGCGCATCAAGTGCTGCACGGCCGCGAGACCGCGGTGTGGGGGGACGCCGGCTACCAAGGAGTGGGCCAGCGTGAGGAGAACCGCTCGCACAAGGTGACGTGGCGGGTGGCGATGAAGCCGAGTCTGCGGCGAAAGCTTGACAGGGACAGTGCCGAGGGGATCGCCGAGAAACGCAAGGCATCGATACGGGCGAAAGTAGAGCACCCGTTCTTGTACCTGAAGCGTCACTTCGGTTACCGCAAGGTGCGTTACCAAGGACTGGCCAAGAACACCCGGCCCATCGCACTGCTGCTGGGTTTCACCAACCTGCTCATGTCGATCCAAGCCGCCAACGCGGCTCGATATTCATCACGGCAACGCCCTCTCTCCCCTCTCCACACTCCCGTATCCTCCTCTTCAAACCAATCGTGCCTGTCTGGACCCCTTGTTCAGACCTTCCCTAGCAGCCTGCCGGTGCTGGCGGGCCTGCCGGTGCTGGCGGGCACGCTGGTGCTGGCGGGCACGCTGGTGCTGGCAACAGTCGCGCGGGCGGAATTTCCTCCGGATGACCCCGCCCAGGCCGTCTGTCCGGGCGCGCAGACGGCGCCCGCCCGCCCCGACAGCCTGCTGTCTGCCTGCCCGGACCCACAAGTTTCCGCTGCGTCATCTGTCGCTGCGCAAACCGACAGCACTGCGCCGCCCCCCGCAACGCCCGGACGGTATCTGCGGCAGGACAGCACGCGGACGAGAAACAGGAGCGCCGCCGACCTGCAGCCGAGCTGGAACGATCTGAACTCCCTGGCCGCCAAGGTGGGATTCACGCCGCCGGAGACGGCGCAGGCCGGAGAGGCGAGGAAGAACACCCTTTTGCGGCTGCGCACCGCCCATGACGGTACCGAAGCATCGAAGACGGCGTTTCACGCCGTTCCCGCCGACTCCATCGTCTTGCTGGGTGAGCGCAACGGCATCGCCTACGGCACCTGGAAGGCCGGCCCGGCCGGAACCCTCCCCATCAAGAATTACTTCAAAGCGCACGACGACGACTTGAACCCGAAAGTTTCCGCCCATTTCAAGGCCTCTCTGCGCCGCTCGGGGAAAATCTGGTCGAAGCGGCTGGTTGACGATGGCCGAAAAAACCACGTCACGCTTCTGGACGGCACCAGAGTCAGGAACGTCCACGGTGTCGTTATTCAGACCCGATTTCATAACAGGGGCGACGCAGCGAGTGCGAAAGTACTGGACTATGAAGGTGGTCAGGATGAGGAGGCCTACAAGGTCTACAATGGAAGAATTCGCCTGCCGATCTCTTTTAACGGCAATGGTCTCCACGACGGCTGGGTCCAGACCATCGCCCACGAGATCGGCCATATCCTCGGGGTGGCACACAAAGGCACGGAATACTTCAAAAAGTATTACGACCCCGAGGCCCATACCTGGAAGGGGCCGAATGCGATGCGCGTAAACGGCGGCAAGCCGGTCCCCATGCAGTGGGTGAGTGAGACTTCGTGGACGACGGTCATGGAACCGCATGCCGAGGGCGCAAGGCGCGACACGTCGCATCTGGCCCTTTGTTCCTCCATTATGGCCTACTGCAACAACCGGTATGGCGGCGGCGCCCCGTCGGAGATCGACTTCGCCTTCCTTCAGGATATCGGCGTCAAGGTTGTCGACGCGAAGACCGCCGCCGAGACCGAGCGCTACGGACATCTCTCCTGGGGCGAATGGGCGGTATGGGGCGCCAGCGTGGGGCGCGACTTGCAGGACAACTATATCGGAACCCCTGGCGACTTCGTGCAGGCCCACGCCGAGGCCTTCGGCACCGCTCCTGACACAACCCTCTCCGCCAACAGCGCGCTCACGGGCACCGTCGTGTGGAACGGGAGCCTGGTCGGCGTCGACCTGGGCCGAAGCCGCATGCCTCCAGTGGTTGGCAGTGCGGAACTGAGCGTCGACCTTGCCACGCTGGCTGGCACGGCCCGCTTCAGCGGCCTCAAAGTGCATCTCGGCGGCAACAACGTACTGCGCCGCCGCGCCTACAACCTGCCGTTCCGCAAGTCGGAACTCAGCTATGCCATCGCCGTCACCGGCAACGACTTCGCCGACGCCGATGACAGGGTGAGCGGCAGCTTCTACGGCCCGGCCCACCAGGAGATGGCCGGCGTGCTCAATGACGTTCGGGACGATGTCAAGCTGCTCGCCGGCTTCGGCGGTGCCCGGACGGGCGAATAGCCGCCGGTTCCCGACGGCGGCACGGCCCGCGGCGGCGCATGCATCGGCAGCCTGGTTTCGGGAAGGGTCTGAACAAGCTGACTGTGTCATGATCGGGTAACAGGGTCACGGGGTTGATCCAGCCGTTCGGTCCCTCCGGGATCCACTTGCGCCTGGCGTATTGCGCCCGGCCCTTGGCATCGGCCGCGCGGGACCGCGTGTTCTCCGAGTAACCGACGAATCTCCTTGCCGCGTTGAACCGCGTTGAATTGAGGCACATCATGAATCAAAGCGTAGGTGCGCAGTTTCCTGACCTGGCCCTCAAGGACTCATCGGGCCAGGAAGTGAAGTTTTCCGAGATCACCGAGGGACGGTTTCCCTTGGTGGTGGTGTTCTATCGCGGCTACTGGTGAGGGAAGTGCCTGGTGCAGTTGCGCCATCTGGTCATCCTGCAGGAAGAGCTTCCCGCCGCCTATTGCCGCGCCGCCGCCGTCAGCGTCGATCCACCCCCGGTGAACGGCGCTCTCAGGAACGGTCTCGGGGCGTCGTTCCCGTTTCTCAGCGACCAGAAGCACACGGCCATCAAGGCGCTGGACATCGTCGACACCTCGGACCGCAAGCACGGGACCCTCGCGATTCCGTACGCCTTCTCTCTGTTGCCGGATCTCACCGTCCATCGCATCTACAACGGTTGGTACTACGTGGGACGGCCCACGAACGAGGAGTTGCGGGCCGACATGCGGGCCATGATCCAGCGCTGCCGCGGCGACTACGACTCCCAAGCCTGAAGAGGGGCGCCGGGTGGTCGATACCCCGGTTTTGTGTTAGTTCCAGGGCCATGATCGAACCACAGGAAATCGAGGAGACGCTGGGGCGGGTTTTCCCGGGCTGCGCGGTGCCGATGATCAAGGATCTGACCGGCGGCGGCGACCACTACCAGGTGGTCATCGTGCATGATTCGTTTGCCGGCAAGGGTCTCATCGACCAGCACAAGATGGTCTACGAGGCGCTCAAGGACGAGTTGGGCGACGAACGCATACACGCGCTGTCGTTGAAGACCTTCACGCCCGGGCAATGGGAGAAATACGGCGCGCAGCCATAGCCCTGCCATCTTCTCCCCGGTGCGGGTCCGCTTCGGGTGTTCTCGAACCGAAGTTCACGCACCCGAGTCTGGACAGCGCTTGATCTGCCGGAACACTTCGTTGAAATGCCGGATTCGCGTCACGCCGGGATGCGAGAACGACCGGTTGTAGGGGTGGTGCGGCATCAGCACCCGGGCATGGGTACGCTCGGCGACATCCTGGCAGTTTTCGTAGTTGTCATCGACGAACAGCACCACGCCGAGCTTCTCCACCACCGCGGATTTCTCGTTCTCGACCAGATAGATGTCCGGGTCGGTGATGCCGTGCCGCCGGAACCATTCCGAGGTGACGGCATGAATGTCCCAGCTCTCGTGGCCGGTCCGGTGCGTGATGAACGAAAGCTGCCCGCACCGGCTCAGCCGCTCCAGCCGCTGCCACTGGTCGGCGCTCAGGAGCGAATCCAGCCCGTCCCAGAACTCGGGATCCCGCCGCACCGCGTCTGCGCACTCGTTCACCGCTTCCTCGGTCAGGGCGGGATGGGCCGAAAGGCGTACGCTCCGGAGCGACGCCGCCGGGATCGGCCCCCTGCCCAGGCGCCGTTCCAGACGAAGGAGAAAGGGGGAGAGGAAGTCGGCCACCACGCCGTCGATGTCCAGCCCCACCATCGTGCCGCCCAACATACGCAATCGGGGGATGGGCCGCAACGCCGCCGCCGGTCCTTGACGAACCACAACCGGTCGGATACAAACCCTTTTTCTTCAGGCCCATCGCAATACCCGCCCGCTTGCCTCTGAATCAACGGGAGTTCGAAGCGCAGGGCCATCGGGTCGCCGGTGGCGGCATGTCGCCTTTGCCGGCACGGACGCGCCACCGTACTTACAAGGACGGATCGGGAGCGGTTGCGTTCTACAATTCAGGAGAGTGTCATGGCCAGAGTCGGATTCGCACTGGGGTACGGGAAGTTCACCAACGTCCGGGAGATTGCCGATCTCATGCGGCGCGCGGAGGAGAAGGGCTTCGAGATGGGCTTCTTTTCGGAGACCATCGAACTCATGCGCGACTCGGTCTCCGCCCTGGCGGCCATGGGCATGGCCACGTCCAGGGTAACGCTCGGGGCGACCCAGATCGTCCGGTTGCGCACGCCCGTCTGCATGGCCCAGTCGTTGATGACGTTGGACGAATTGACCGGCGGCCGCCTCACCCTGGCGCCGGGCTCCTGCACCCGAAGCCACGCCCGGGTTCACGCCCTTGAGCACCAGAACCCGGTTCAGGTGCTCAAGGAGTACGTCGAGTCCATGCGGCTGCTCTTCACCGGCGAGAAGGTGGACTACGACGGAGAGTTCGTGAAGTTCAAGAACGTCGGCATCGGCTGGAAGCCGCTCCGCAGCCGCATTCCGCTCTACATCCCGGCCACCGCGAGGCCGGGCCTGAAGCTGGCTGGGCAGATCGGTGACGGCGTGGTGCTCAATGCGGTCTGCTCGCCCGAGTACACCGCCAACGCCATCAGGATCATCAAGGATGCCGCCGAGGAGGCGGGACGTGACTTCTCCCAATTCGAGGTCGCCCAGTTGATCAACTGCTCCATCGCCGACGACCACCAGAAGGCCCTGGACGCCATCCGTTGGGAAGTGGCCACCAAGCTCGACCCCATCCAGCTTCCGTTCATCGCCCGCCCCAAGATGCGCGTGGGCGAGCCCTACATCCACGAAGAGGACATCCCCAGGTTCGAGGAAGCCCATGCCAGGGGCGGCATGGAGGCGTTGATCAAGGCGATCCCCGACTCCTACGTGGAAGGCATGACCGCCAGCGGCACGCCCGACGAGGTCAAGGCGCGGGTGCAGCAGTACCGTGACGCGGGCGTGAAGATCCCGCTCCTGCGGCCGGCCGCCGCGGACCAGACCGATGCCCTGATGGACCTGTTCGCACAGTAGCTGCGGGCTTCAGGCCCCGGCGGGTGTTTTCCGCGGCGCGCGGCGCGGTGCGCCGACGGCGGGCGTCTCGTTCACGACGATGTGGGTCCATTGATGCGGATCCGTGCATCGCGGCGGCGGTGGGATCGGCGGGATCTGTCCGGAGATCATGGATCCGGGATTACGGAGCCACCTCGGCCAATGGGGCACGGCATTTGATCAGGCGCACGTATTCGGAGCACCCGAAAAACCGCACTGGCGTTTTCCTCAACATCTCCCGTTCCGCTTTGTTAAGGTGTCCGCCATAGGCCACGACGGGACGAAACGCAACTGCCGCGTCATTGGCAACAAGCTTCTCGGCGGCCTTCGTACCGGCCTGAAGCTGTCCGACGACATCCTTGGCGTTCAACTTCCCCTTTTTCAGTTCCAGCGGCACGACCAGGCCCGGCTGGCCGGGTACCTCCGCAATGAACAGGTAGTCGCAGCGGTTCTGGTCCGGACCGAGAGGCGAGCCTGATGCGTCGAAGTCGATGATCAGGCGCTTCTTCGGTGCATCCCTGAGGGAGACGGAGCATCCGTCCCTTTGGAGCTTTCCGTTCATCACACAGGCACTTGGAACCTTCGCCCGGACCCTTTCCACCAACCCCGTCACTTGGCCTCTTCCATCCGGCTCGAAATCTCGGCCCAGTTGTTGTGGAGCGCGGTCGCCACCTCATCGAATCCGGCCGGATAAAGCCCGGAATCATCGAGACGGATTTCCTTCACCGTCGATCCCTTGGGGCGGCGCTTCGGTTGGAAAAGCCATGCCCCGACTTGGCTTGGCGGCAGGGCAACTTCGCTGCCGGCCTCCTTCCGGCGGGCCGCCGGGAGTCGGGACCGCCGCACGATATTGGCCAGTTCCTCAAGAACCCATTCGCTGTGTGTCGTGACCATTACCCGGATGCCTGATTGGACGAGCGCCGCAATCTGCCGGGTGAACTCGACCTGCATGGCGGGATGCAGGTGTGATTCCGGCTCCTCGATGATCAGCAGGTTGCCGGGTAAGACCATGTGGCGCAGATACAACACCACCGGCGCGAGTTCCGAAACCATGGAAGAGGCTCTCATCAAGGGCAGTTCGTCCTTCCATCCCCGGGGCCGATAGGTGAAGCGCGGATAGCCGCTTGCCTCGGATCGGTTGATGCGCACCGACCCTGCAATAATGGTGTTCTCGATTTGTGTGGCGACGTCGGGTGGACGCTTGTGTTGCCGATGCCGTGAATACGGTGGCATGTGGTCGAGATCGATCATGTGTTCGAGGAAGTCCGCCAAGACACCCGATAGCATGGGCGTGCGCGTGGCCGGGCGCAGGCCGGTCATGGACGCGCTCTCGATCAGGGCACTCACGACCACGTTGTGCGCATGCATCACGCCCGTCCGGTCGGCGGGCAGATAGTATGCGGGAAGGTGCAGGGAGCCGACGAGTTGGGGCAAGGCGAGCGCGTGCAGGATATCCAGCAACCGCTCGGCGAGGAACCTCCGTTCTCCTCGATTGGCGTTGTTCTCCGCCAGTCTGGCCAAGTATTCCATCGGATACGCACGGTCTTCGGTACTGATTCGCACCTGTGTCTCTCCGGGTATCGTCGATCGATATTCGATCCCCGGCGCCTTCAGGGTCCACTCGTGCTCAAGCGACGCGGAATCGTTCAGATGCCTCTTCAAGGTGACGCGTGCACCCTCCTTGTTCCCCTTGCGGACCAAGGGCGCCAACTCTTCGGTGCCGAAGCATCGAACCATCTCTCCGCCGAACGCTCTACCGAACGCATCCCCGCGCGCTCGATGCAGGGAACGGATCTCGTCCATGACCGCGACAGGAAGAACAAGGGTTCGGCCGTCCAATGGTCTTTGCCTGTCGGCGAACGTCTGCTTCGCCCATTGAGCAAGCGCATCAATGGTTCTCTGACCCAAGAATTGTTCCCTGTCGCCCCGGATCATTCGGAACGGAATTGAGGAACGCCGGCGACCAAACCCATGGTTGTTGCCGAAGTGTTGGTGCAGCGCGTAGACCAGGATCGCCAGCCAGGATTTGCCGGTGTTGCTCGGCCCCACGAACACGGTCAGCGGGCGCAGATCGATGTTGGCCTCGATGATCGGCCCGAAATTCGCCACATCGAGTTCAAGAGTTCCTTGTGCAGTCAAGTCGTCCATGGTCCGGGTTGGCCTGGGTCGATCCTTGGGTCCATCCGTTGGGCCACGGGTCCTTCAGTCCCGTATGCACATTGAACATAGTGGTACGTCTCATGAATGGCCTTGCATCTCGAGATTTTGAGGTGACGGAGGTGGTCCGGACGAAAGGCTTGATGGCCGCAATCAGTTCCGGGACGCTGCGAAAGACACTGCGGCGCAGACGTTGGTGAGTCAGCCTGCAAACCAACTTTCGACGAGATTGAGCCAGGAGGTGCGGGTGGGCGTGATATGGAGTCGGAATCGCGGGTGAGCAGCCAGCCACCGGCGCAGCGCTTCATGCTTGTGAGTTCCATGGTTGTCCAGGGTGATGTGCAGGGTCCGGTCGCGCGGGAAGGCAGGGTGGAGGCGTCGCAGGAACTTCAGGAACTCCTGATGCCGATACGGACCGATGAAGGCGCTGCGTCCAGATACGACCGACCCCGACCGCGCCGCGGCCCGCTGGCGGCTGCGGTCTCAGCGCCCGGGCGTGGCGGCCAGCACCTCGTCGAGGTTCGCCGCCACCAGCACGGCCTCCGCCCAAGCCTCCAGTTCGGAGGCCGACGCACCGCGAACCCGCTCGCCCACCGCATCCGGCACATCACCGAAGCGCAACGCCAGTTGACGAAGAAGAAGTTCCGCCAAGGCCTGTCTCCGGCCGCGTTCGATTCCCTGTTCGATTCCCTGTTCGATTCCCTGTTCGATTCCCTGTTCGATTCCCTGTTCGATTCCCTGCTCGATTCCCTGCTCCATTCCCTCAGCTCTTCCCTGTTCGATCCAGGCTTGTGCGACTGTGCCCATCAGCGCCTCCCAACGGTCCGGCTTTGTCCGGCGCAGCGACGCCTCCAGCAATGGCGGCGTCAGGTTCATGCACTCGGCCATGTAACGCACAATATGACGCTCGAACGCGCTCCCCGCAACCGGCCCGCCCGTCATCTGGTCCAGAAGGTCCGTCGGTATGTCCTCGGCATATACCACCTTGAGCGCCAGAAGCCCGGCCCGCACTTCGGGCGAGACCGACAACCGCCCTGGCGCAATCTCGCCAAGGTCATGCAGCACATAGGCGAACTCCCTGACGAAAGGCTCCAACTCCCCGGGCGCGTCGATCATCCCCGGCACCGAGGGCGCCGCAGTCCAGCGGCCCCGACCGTGGTAGAAAACCAGCGGAATGATCGCCGGCAGCCGGTCCCCGGCGGCGCCATTCTCGACCTCGCGGCGCCAGATGTTGACCATGTATTTCAGGAGTTGGAGCGGCGTGTCCGCGTCGACGCGGCTCTTGTGTTCGAGCAGTACATAGAGCCGCGCATCGTGGCCGCTCCTCAGTCTCACCCGGAACAGCGCATCGCACTGGGTCCGCGCGGCGTCCTCGTCCACGAAGTGGCCCTCCACCGCCTCGGGCGGGGCCTCGGGGTCGAGGAGAGCGGCGACTTCTTGCGGCAGGTATTGCGCCAGCAGCGCGGCGGCGCGGGCCGGCTCGGAGACCAGTGCCCGGAACAGCGCATCGTGGGGCGTCGTCGGAAGGCTCACCGGGCGGGTTCCCCGGCGTCTTTCGCAGCGTCCCGGAACGGATTGCCGTCATCAAGCACTCCCTGGCTTGCCACAATGCCAACCCCAGGCCTTTCGTCCGGAACACATCCGTCCACTCCATCCTGCGCAAAACCATCCTGCGCGAAATCGAAGACTGCAAGGCCATTCATGAGACACATCACTAGCTTCTGCCAACAGGCGGGGTTTGTCCGGCATGGGTCCGAGCACTATGCGGTTCCTCTTCGGGCCAAGCTTGCGCAAGCGAGATGACCGAGGCGATGACCGAGGCGATGACCGAGGCGATGACCGAACCGCATCCGCGCGGCCTGTCGGATGCCGTTCACGCTACCCGGTTCGCATAGCTCGTTCAAGCCACGGATCGGTCCCACGGAGACGATGCCTTGACGAGCGGGGCAAGATGAGCGGCAACCGGAATCAGGCAACCGGAACACCGATGCCCCCTCGGGTCTCGTGGCCGCGTCCGTCCGGGGGACGGGGAGTTGCGAAGGTTGGCCTTACGGAGTAATAGCAGTAGATCATGGCCGGCTCCGAATCCACCTCCACACCCGCCACATCTACCCACGCCGCGCCCGCACCCGACTCCCCCCCCGGATGCCGCATCGGCGTCGACATCGGCGGAACATTCACGGATCTGCTCCTGGTGGCGGATGACGGCACCTCCTTCATCGGCAAGACCCTGACCACGCACGGCGATCCGAGTGCGGCGGTGGAAACCGCCATGAGGGAGGGCCTGGCGGCCGCGGCGGCGGACCGCGCCAGGACGGGGACGCTGGTGCACGGCACGACGCTGGTCACCAATGCCCTCATCGAACGCAAGGGCGCGGTCACCGCGCTGCTCACCACCGCGGGTTTCCGCGACGTGCTGGAGATCGGACGCGAGCACCGCTACGAGCTCTACGATCTCGATCTCGAGTTTCCCCGGCCGCTGGTGCCGCGCTACCTTCGATTCGACGTGCCCGAGCGCATGGCCGCCGACGGTACCGTGCTCGAGCCGCTGGACGAGGCGTTCGTGCGCGCCCTGGTGGCGGAACTCCGGGACAAGGGCGTGCGCGCGGTGGCGGTGTGTTATCTCAACAGTTTCCGCAACGCCGCCCATGAGCGGCGCACCCGGGAGCTCATCGCCGAGGTGGCACCGGACATCCGCGTGTCGGTGAGCGCCGACGTGGTGCCCGAGATCCGCGAGTTCCAGCGCACCAGCACCACCGCCGCCAACGTCTACGTACAGGAACGGGTGGCCGCCTATCTCCAGGAGCTCCAGCAGCGGCTGCACGGCCTGCGCTTCACCGGCAGCTTCTTCGTGATGCTCTCCAGCGGCGGCATCGGTACGCCCGAGACGGCCGCACGCTACCCGGTGCGCATGCTGGAGTCGGGTCCGGCGGCGGGGGCGCTGGCGGCGGCCGCCCTGGGACGGCGCGCGGGCTATCCGGACCTCCTCTCCTTCGACATGGGCGGCACCACCGCCAAGCTCTGCGCGGTGGAGAACGGCCACCCGCTCAAGGCCCGGGAGTTCGAGGTGGACCGGGTCTACCGCTTTCGCAAGGGCAGCGGCCTGCCCATCAAGATCCCGGTCATCGACATGATCGAGATCGGCGCCGGCGGCGGCAGCATCGCCCGGGTGGACGCCCTGGGGCTTCTGAAGGTGGGCCCCGACAGTGCCGGGGCGGACCCCGGGCCGGCCTGCTACGGCCGCGGCGGCACCGGCGCCACGGTCACCGACGCCAATCTGATCCTCGGCTACTTCGATCCCGACTACTTCCTCGGCGGCGAGATGAAGCTTGACGTGGACGCGGCCCGCCGGGCCCTCGGCGAGATCGCCGGAAAGCTCGGCATGCGCGTGGAGGAGGTGGCCTGGGGCATCCACCAGATCGTCAACGAGAACATGGCCAACGCCGCACGCGCCCATCTGGGGGAACGCGGCGCGGACCCGCGGGCGCTGCCCATGTACGCCTTCGGCGGCGCCGGGCCGGTGCACGGTTGCCACGTGGCGGAACTGCTGCGTCTGCCCACGCTCATCGCTCCGGTGGGAGCGGGCGTCGGGTCCACCTTCGGGCTGCTGGCGGCACCGCTGGCCTTCGACTTCGTTCGCAGCGCCTACAGTCTTCTGGACGCGCTGGACTGGTCTTTCGTGAACGGGCTGTTCGACGACATGCACGCCGAGGGGCGCGCCATCCTGGAGCAGGCGGGCCTGGGACCGGATGCGATCGTCTACGAACGCACCGCGGACATGCGTTACACGGGTCAGGGCCACGAGGTGTCGGTGCCGATCCCGGACGGCGTGCTGCACGGCGGCCATCTCGGCGCCATCACCGAAGCCTTCGAGCGCACCTACGCACAGATGTACGGCCGCACGGTTCCCGACGTGGGGGTGGAGGTGATCAACTGGCGCGTGGTGGCGCGGGGGCCGGAGCAGCCGCTGCACTTCGCGTCCGGGAACGGCAGCGCCGGCGGCGCCCGGGCGGAGAAGGGCGCCCGGCCGGTTTTCTCGCACGCCCGGGGGGCGTTTGTCGACACCACCGTCTACGACCGCTACGCGCTGGCGCCGGGCATGACCTTCCCCGGGCCCGCGGTGGTGGAAGAGCGCGAGTCCACCTTGGTCATCAGTGCCCGTGGCCGCGCCCGGGTGGACGAACACCGGAACGTGATCGTCGAGTTCAACCATGAAAACGCCGACGGATACCACGCCGACTGATTCGAACCGCGGAGTGCGCCCATGAGCAGGGACGTGCCCATGAGCAGGGACGTCATCGATCCGGTCACCCTGGAGGTGATCTGGAACCGCCTCCTGTCGGTGGCCAACGAGCAGCAGGACGCGCTCATGCGCACGGCCTTCAGCACCATCGTGCGGGAGAGCCAGGATCTGGCCTGCGGCCTTTTCGACACCCGCGGCCGCATGGTGGCCCAGTCGGTCAGCGGCACGCCGGGCCACATCAACGCCATGGCCACGTCCATGGGGCACTTCCTGCGAGAGTTCCCCGCCGGCAGGCTGGCACCCGGCGACGTGCTCATTACCAACGACCCGTGGCAGACCGCCGGCCACGTCAACGACATTACCATCACCACACCCATCTTCCGGAAAGGCCGCCTGACGGCGTTCTTCGCCAACACCTGTCACGCGGCGGACATCGGCGGACGCATCCTCTCCGCCGAGGCCCGGGAGGTTTACGAGGAAGGGCTGCGGATTCCCATCATGAAGCTGTTCGCCGCGGGCGAGCCCGACCCGATCCTGCTCAAGATGGTCCGCGCCAACGTCCGGCTTCCCCACGAAGTCGTGAGCGACTTCTACGCCCAGGCCGCCTGCAACGACGCCGGCGGCCGGGCGCTTGTGGAGACCATGGACGAATTCGGGCTGGCCAGCTTCGATCCGGTGGCGGAGGAGATCATCGGCCGCTCGGAAAAGGCGGTGCGAGCCGCCATCGCCGAACTCGAGGACGGCGCGTGGGAAGGGGAGACCTGGAGCGACGGCTTCGAGGAGCCGATCCTCATCAAGACCAGGCTGGAGGTGCGCGGCGACGAGATCTTCATCGACTTCGCCGGTTCCTCTTCCCAGAGCCGCCGGGGCATCAACGTGGTGATGAACTACACCCACGCATACGCCAGCTTCGCCGCCAAGGCGGCCATCTATCCCGACGTGCCCCACAACGAGGGGAGTTTCCGGCCGGTGCACGTGATCGCCCCCGAGGGCAGCATCCTGAACGCCAACGAGCCGGCGCCGGTGGCGGCGCGTCAGACGGTGGGCCACTTCGTCCCCACGGCGGTTTTCACGGCCCTGGCCAAGGCGCTTCCGGGCAGGCTCATGGCCCCGGGCGCGGACCCCATCTGGCTCAGCGTGTGGCGCGGCCAGGATCCGGCGTTCAATCTCACGGTCTTCCAGGTCGGCGGCACCGGCGCCCGCCCCACCAAGGACGGGCTCAGTGCGGTGGGCTTCCCCAGCGGCGTGGCGGGCGTGCCCGCGGAGGTCATCGAGAGTCTGTCGCCGCTGGTCATGCGCCGGCGCGAGTTGCGCGTGGATTCCGGCGGCGCCGGCACCTGGCGCGGCGGCCTGGGACAGTTCACCGAGTTCGCCAACCGCGCCCGCGGCCCATGGAGCGTCAACGGCATCCTCGACCGCACCCGTCATGCCGCCCCCGGCATCATGGGCGGCGGTGCCGGGCTCCCCGGCGAGTTCATCCTCGACGGCGGCGAACGCCCCAACCCCAAGGCGCAGACCCATCTGGACGGATCCCGGAGCGTGCACCTCCATCAACCCGGCGGCGGCGGTTACGGCGAACCCTTCAAGCGCGATCCCGAGCATGTGCGCGCCGACGTGGTCCATGGCTACATCACCCCGGAGAAGGCGGCGCGGGACTATGGCGTGGTGGTGCGTTTCACCGGCGGTGTCGGCGAGTGGGTGCGGCTGCCGGAGCAGTGGGTGATCGACGAGGCCGCCACCCGGGAGTTGCGGGGAGTTTCATGACTCTCTCCCAACGCATCGCCCTCGTCACCGGGGCCGCCACCGGCATCGGCCGCGCCACGGTCCTGGGCCTGGCCCGGGCCGGAGCGGCGGCAGTCGCCGTCAACTATCGGTCGGCCCGCGGCAAGGCGGAGGCGCTGGCGGCGGAAGTGCGGGAACTGGGCGCGGAGGCCCTTTGCGTGCACGGCGACGTGAGGGATGATGCGCACGTCCGCGGCATGGTCCGGCAGACGGTGGAACGGTTCGGACGTCTGGACGTCCTGGTCAACAATGCCGGCGTCACCCGCTGGGTGCCCATCACCGACATGGATGCGTTGACGGACGAGGTCTGGGACGTGACCCTGGACGTCAACGTCAAGGGCGCGTACCGCTGTGCCCGGGCGGCGGCGGCGCATCTGAAGGCCACGGGGGGCATGATCGTCAACGTCTCCTCGATCTCCGGCGTCATCGCCCCTGCCACCATGTCGTCTCTCGCCTACGGCACCGCCAAGGCCGGGCTCATCTATCTGACCCGGGGACTCGCCGTGGCCCTGGGCCCCGAAGTCCGGGTGAACGCCGTGGCGCCGGCGTTCACCGACACCCCGTGGATGCGCGGCCACTACGGCGAGGACTATGAGGACGTCATCCGGCGCGCCTCCGCCAACTACCCGTTGAAGCGGGTGGCCAGGCCGGAAGAGGTGGCGGGCGCCATCATGGGCCTGATCACGGGCGGGGATTTCGTTACCGGCCAGACCCTGCTGGTGGACGGCGGCCTGAGCCTGGCCTAGCAGCCCGCGCCGCGGAGAATTTTCACGGAACGGAGATCCACCACAGTGCCAGCGGGTGTGCAACCGGCCAAGAGAGACACGATGAACCGGACGGAACTGATGACCGCCATGCAGGCGCATCGCCTGGTGGCCGTGATTCGTTCCAGAACCGCCGAAGAGGCGCTGGCCACGGCGCGGGCCGTGGGCGAGGCGGGCGTTCGCTTCGTGGAGGTCACCTTCAGCGTGCCGGGCGCCGTGGATGTGATGCGCGCGCTGTCCGACGAGGGGCAGGTGCATGTGGGCGCGGGCACGGTGCTGTCCGAGGGGCAGGCGCGCGCCGCCATCGAAGCGGGTGCGCGGTTCATCGTCTCGCCCAGCCTGGAACTGGAGTTGGTGCCGCTCTGCCGCGAGGCCGGAGTGGCGTCCATCCCCGCGGGCGCGACCCCCACCGAAGTGGTTCGGGCGATCCGTGCCGGCGCGGACCTGGTGAAGATCTTTCCGGCGGACTGCGTGGGCGGGCCGCGCTTCATTCGGCAGCTGCGGGGACCCTTCCCCGAGGCCCGCTTCATGGTCTCGGGCGGCGTCCACGAGGACAACGTGTCGGAGTACGCGGCGCTGGGCGTCACCGGCATCGTGCTGGGCAGCGCCTTTCTGGCCGAAGTGCTGGCGCGGGAAGGTCACGGCGGCCTGGTGGCCCGGGCCGGGGAGTTCGTGGGACGGGTGAACGCGGCGCTGGCGTCGGCGCGCCCCTCTCCGGAACCTGCTTCCTGAGAGGATGACATAGGATGACGCCCGGGCTGTACGGCAGGGAGAACCATGGCAAACATCGAACTGACGCTGGCATGCGAGGACTACGACCGCACCCGGGCCCTCAAGGACGGGCGGGTGAAGCCCGCGGGCATCGATCTCCGCTACGTGACCTTGCCGGTGGAGGAGATCTTCTGGCGCATGCTCCGCTTCCAGGAGTTCGATGCCGCCGAAATGTCCATGGGGGCGTACCACGTGGACGCCTCCCGGGGCCATCGGCCGTTCATCGCCATCCCGGTGTTCCCTTCCCGCATGTTCCGGCACCGCTGCATTTTCGTCAACACCGCTTCGGGGATCCGAACGCCCGAGGATCTCAAGGGCCGGCGCGTGGGCGTACCCGAATACACCATGACCGCGTCCGTGTGGGTGCGGGGCATGCTGCAGCACGATTTCGGTGTGGCGGCCCGGGATGTCCACTGGGTCCAGGGCGGCGTCGAGCAGCCCGGACGCAGGGACCGCGTGCCGTTCGACGCCCCCGAAGGGGTCGAGATCGATACCGAGGAGGCCCGGACCCTCGACGACATGCTCGAGAAGGGCGACATCGACGCGCTGGTGTCGGCGCGCATGCCTGGCTGTTTCGTGCGGCGGGTTTCCGGCATCGCCCGGCTGTTCGAGGATTGCCGCGCGGCCGAAATGGACTACTTCCGCCGCACCGGTCTGTTCCCCATCATGCACTGCGTGGTGGTGCGCCGGGATATCTACGAGGCCCATCCCTGGGTGACCCAGAACCTTTACAAGGCGTTCTGTGAGGCCAAGGAACTGTGCGTGTCGCAGATCTACGACACCAACGTGCTGCGCACGCACCATCTCTGGTACCTGTTCGAGTACGAGGACACCGTGGATCTCATGGGCGAGGACTACTGGCCCTACGGTTTCGAGAGCAACCGCAAGACCCTGGAGACCTTCCATTCCTATCTGTTGGAGCAGGAGGTGATCAGGAATCCCGTGGACCTGGAAAGCCTGTACGCGCCCAACACCCGTGATGCCTTCAAGATCTGAGCGCGGAGTGTTGCGTCGCTACCGACATCCTGGATCACCTGTCGCAGGCGCAGGTTGTCCGTGCCGGCAGGCTTCATTCCACATGGGCAGGCAACACCATCTTGGAGAGGCCTCGAGAAACCCTTTGTTCGCCAGGTGACAGGTGCGGCGGAGAGTCATGGCAATCACGAGAGTCACTCATGGCCGGTCGGTGTGGTTGGCGCCTTTTGCATCGGGAAGCTTGGCAAGACGAACTGAATCGCGAGGGACTCGCCAATGCCGTGGCGATGCATGGACCCGGCGGGGCTTGCAATCCGGTTGCGATATCGGTAGACAGTTTCCGTTTTCGGGTAATCATGCGCGTTCGAGCGAGGGCTGGACGCAGTTCAAAACGCGGTTCAGATTCGGTTCAGGCAACCGGCTCAGGTAACCACTCAGGTAACCAAATGGACGACAAAAGGCCTGACAAGTTTATGGCTGTTCGGCCAGGATTCTCGAACCCTGTCCCCCCCCCCCCCCCCCCCCCGATATTTTGGACAGGCGGCGGCCGGACGTCGTGTCCGCGGAGAATCGCGTCCGCAGAAACCCGTCGCGGGTGAGCCGATGACCGCGCCAGCGCCAGCAGTCCATGGTGGGCGTGAACGTCGCGCCGGGAGCGGCAAGGCGATGCAGCCAGGCAGGGTGGCGGCCGATCACTTGGCTGCCAGTGCTAGTAGCCCCGGACCGCTCGGGCGGCTGGCGGCGGCAACGTTCCGCCGCCTGCGGCCGCTTTCTTCCCGCTGCCGCGCGGGCAGCGCCGCCTTCCGCCCGCCGGCGCTGGCCGCCGTTCTCCTGTTCGCGCTGAGCGCGGGCCTTGCGCCCCAGGCGGCGCATGCCACGTGGGGGGTCTTGACGGCCACCCCGGGCGATGGGCAGGTTACGCTGAACTGGACCTGGACGCACTCACGACCTAACACCAGCTGGTGGTGGTTCAGGTATGTAAGAGCTGGCCAACCTTATCACGAGTATAACGTCGTTCGTGGGATCGGCTCCATTTACGACTCAAAGTACAACCTGATTGGGGCTCATCATCGCACCCAGACGATTACCGGACTCACCAATGGGGTCGAGTACGTGTTTGAGGTACACGCCCATATTCCTAATACGGCTTTGGAGGTGAGGGCGACCCCGTCGCGCTATCCCATTGCCCCGAAGGGCGTCACCGCGACGCCGGGAACCAGCCAGGTCACCTTGTCCTGGGACGCTCATAACGACTCGCGCGTCACGCGCTGGGAGTACGAGCAGACCAGCGGGGGCACAACCGGGAACTGGAAGAAGATCTCCGCGAGCAATGCCTCAACCACCAGCCACACGGTGACGGGTCTGACCAACGGCACGCGGTACGGCTTCAGGGTCCGCGCGGCAAGCGATGGTCTCGGCGCCCCGTCGGCCTCCGTGTTCGCAACGCCACGGCCCGCTCCCTGCGCTTTGAGAATTGCCAGTGTCAGTGGGCCGGGTCCGACGGTCGCGTTCCGTTGGGGGCCCACCAAGGCAAATTGCGGCGACATCAGCCGGACGCAGGTTCAGAAGAAACTCGCCAGCAGCCCGGACTGGAGCGGGAGTGTCTGGGAAACCCTGTCCACGAATTTCTATCGAAACTCCGGTGTCGCATTTACCGTGGACGACACCTTGCGGGTGAGTCTTGCCGAGGGCAACAGCTACCATGTGCGCGTCCGCGCGGTCAACGAAGGCCTCACCGTCACGTCCGAGGAAGGCGTCGCCGGCCCGCCGTCCTCGGAAACTCTTCTGTGGCTCGGTCCTCCAGGGTCTCCAACCGGGCTGAAAGCCGCGCCCTTTCAGGCTGCGATCCAGCTCACCTGGAACCAGCAGGCGTCAGGACAGAAGGTGACCGGATGGGATGTTCGGAGGAAGGAGGGCGCCGGCAGTTACGGCGAATGGGGCCGTATTACGGGTTCCGGCGCGAACACCGTCCTCCATTCGGCGAGCGGGCTGACGTCCGGGGTCGACTACACGTTTCAGATTCGGGCGGTGAACGCCGCCGGCGACGGTCGGGCTTCCGAAGAAGTGACCGAAACGCCGACCGGCGTGACGATCTCCCAACCCGCGCTGACGGTAGAAGAAGGTAGCAGCAGCACCTATACGGTGGTGCTTGATGCCGAGCCGTCGGCCGACGTCACGGTGACCGTGGGCGGCGCTGCGGCCGGCGTGTCGGTGAATCCGCCGTCGCTGGTCTTCTCGCTGCTGAACTGGAACCAGCCGCAGACGGTCACGGTCTCCGCGGCCGAGGACGACAACGCGGTTTCCGAACCGGTGACACTGACCCACAGCGCCAGCGGCGGAGGCCTGGACTCGGTGCCCATCCGCGCGGTCGTGGTGACCGTGACGGAGAACGAAACGGCCGGATTCGCCCTGTCGGAGTCCGATCTGGAGCTGGAGGAGGGCGAGTCCGGCTCCTGGACGGTGGCGCTGACCTCCGAGCCGACCGCCGATGTGACGGTCACCATCAGCGGCGCCCCGAGCGGCGTGACGGTGACTCCGCCCACGCTGACGTTCACGGCCGCGGACTGGCAGACGCCGCAGATGGTGACGGTCGCGACGGTCGACGATGAAGACGCGGCGCCGTTGCCCGCGGTGACGCTGACCCACAGCGCGTCCGGCGGCGACTACGGCTCGCTCACCGCCTCGGTTGCGTTGACCGTGACCGAGAACGAGACGGCTGGGCTGACGTTCTCGGATGGCGACAAGGAGATCAGCCAGCTGGAGGTCATCGAGGACGGGTCGGGCAACTACATGGTGGCGCTGACGTCCGAGCCGACCGCCGATGTGACGGTGACCATCACGCCGGGGCCGGGCGACGTGACGGTGCAGTCGGGGTCGCTGACCTTCACTGCCCTCAACTGGAGCGCCGCGCAGCAGGTGGTTGTCCTCGCGGCCGAGGACGACGACGCGAAGACGGATCCTGCGGTGACACTGACCCACAGTGCGTCCGGCGGCGATTACGGCTCGGTGACCGGCGCGCTCACGGTGGCCGTGCTGGAACATGATCCGCCCGGGAAGCCCGTGAACTTCAGCGCGACGGCGGGCGACAGCCAGGTGACGCTGTCCTGGAACGATCCGCAGAATCCCGACATCAGCGGCTGGGAGTTCCAGCAGGCCGTGCGCGGCGCCAGCTTCGGCGCGTGGACGCCCATCCCCGATTCCGGCGCCGCGACCACCAGCCACACGGTCACGGGTCTGACCAACGGCGTCTTCTACAGTTTCAAGCTCCGCGCCGTCGCCCAGCTCCGGGAGTCCCTCAGGGGGGAGAAGGAAGACGCCGAGGGCGTCAGCTCCGACGAGATCAGCGCGCTGCCGCGCCGGGTGGGCAAGAACGTCACCCTGTTCGTCTCCGACGCACAAATTGAAGAAGGACAGGCCGGCACGACACCTGTCCTGATCCGTCTCGTTCTCGGTGAGCCGGCGCCCGCTGGCGGGCTCGGCCTCGCCTTCGAGGTCGATGGAACCTCGACGGCAACGGCGAGCGCGCCGGTCGCGACCAGTTGCTCGGCGCCGAACCCGATGGATGCGGACATGTGCTGGCCGCGGGGCGCCCGTGTTCTTGTGCCCGCAGCCCAGGACGTTGCCGTGCATCAAGTCGCTGTCCGAGGCGACCGGGCGATCGAGCCGAACGAGACCCTCGTGCTGAATGTCGTGCCCGCCATCGATGGCTGGACCGGGGACTCGGCCACCATCACCATCGTCGACGACGAGGTGGCGCCCGCCGCGCCGACGGGCCTCGCCGCCGCGCCGCGCAACGGACAGGCGCTCCTCACCTGGGACGACCTGGGGAATCCCGGCATCACGCGCTGGGAGTTCCAGCAGAAGGAAGGCTCGGGCGGCAGCTACGGCGGCTGGATGGCCATCCCGGGTTCCGATGCCGCCACCACCAGCCACACGGTGACGGGCCTGACCAACGGCACGGAGTACGGCTTCAAGGTGCGCGCGGTGAGCCCGCGCGGCAACGGCGCCGAATCGGCCGAGGCGACGGTGACGCCGGGAGCGGTTCCCGCCGCGCCCACTGGCTTCAGGGCGACCCCAAGCGACGCGCAGCTAGAGCTGTTCTGGGATGCTGCCCCAGACAACTCCGGCATCCTTCGTTGGGAAGTGCGGTTCAGGAAGGACAGTGAGGACTACCAACAACCGTGGGCGCCGATCCCGGGCGGCGCCGCAACAACGGAATTGGGGCCGCTCACCGCCGAAAACGGCGTCGTTTACACCTACCAGTTGCGCGCAGTGAATGCCGCCGGCCCCGGGGAGGCCGCCGAACTGACCGTGAAGCCTCTCCCTCCCTTGCCTAGGAAGCCGGCGGCGCTGAAAGCGACCGCTGGCAACGCGCAGGTGGCTCTCGCCTGGGATCATCCCCTTCTCCCCCCTCCGAATGATCTACGCAAGTACGAACTCCAGCGCAAGCAAGGCGCCAGCGGCAGCTATGGCGCCTGGACGCGGGTCGACATCGTTCGGGAAGATCTGGGACGCCTTCGGTACGAGGCGCGCCATGTGGTCACGGGCCTGACCAACGGCGCGACCTACAGCTTCAGGGTGCGCGAGTTGAATGAGGCCGGCGCCGGCCCCGCGTCGGACGAGGTGACGGTGACGCTGCCGGCCGTCGTGCCCGCTGAACCGACCGGAGTCCGCGCCATCGCCAGCAACCGTCAGGTGCTGCTGCGCTGGGACGACCCGAACAACCCCGGCATCACCCGCTGGGATTTCCAGGGGAAGGAAGGCGCCAGCGTCAGCTACGGCCCCTGGGCGCCCATCCCCGGTTCCGACGCCTCCACCACCAGCCACATGGTCACCGGTCTGACCAACGACACCGTCTACGCCTTCAAGGTGCGCGCGGTGAACGCGACCGGCAACGGCGCCGAGTCTTCCGAGGTCACGGCGACGCCGGTCGCCGTGCCGGCGCCGCCGTCGGGCTTCCGGGCGACGCCGGACCACCGCAGCGTGATCCTGACCTGGGACGACCCGAAGGACAGCAGCATCACGCGCTGGCAGGTCCGGTTCTTGCCGGAGACAGAGGAGTTCCAGGATGCGAACTCGAACTGGCTGGACATCCGCGGTTCCGGCGCGACCACCACGCGGCACGAAGTAGGGCGCTTGCCGTCTGGCCAGATCCACCGCTTCCAGGTGCGTGCTGTCAGCAATGCCGGCGTCGGGCCCGCGTCGGACGAGGCGCTCGCCGGCCCGACGGATCCCGGCGTGACCGTCTCGACCTCCAGCCTGACCGTGGAGGAGGGCGGCAGCGGCGAGTACACGGTGAAACTGAACACCTCGCCCCTGGGCCGCCAGGTGGTGATCGCCGTGGCCGGCGCGTCCGGCGAGCTGAGCGCGGCGCCGGCGACCCTCACCTTCACCGGCACGAACTGGATGGAAGCGCAGACGGTCACGGTGACCCTGGCCGAGGACGGCGACGCGCAGACCGATGCCGCGCAGACCCTGACCCACAGCGCCCGGGGCGGCGGCTACGACCATGTGGACATCGCCTCGGTGGTGGTGACGCTGGCGGAGAACGACCCGCCCCTGAAACCGGCGAACTTGCGCGCCATCGCAGGCAATGGCCAGGTCATGCTGCGCTGGGACGACCCGGAGAATCCCGACATCACCGGCTGGGAGTTCGCGCAGAAGACGGGCGACGGCAGTTACGGCAGCTTCACGGCCATTTCCGGTTCCGACGCTGAGACCACCAGCCACACGGTGACGGGGCTGACGGACGGCACGCGGTACGGCTTCAAGGTCCGCGCCGTGAGCGCCGTCGGCAACGGCGCCGAGTCGGACGAGGCGACCGCGACCGCGGGGCGGCCGAGTCTGGGCGTGGCGGACGTGACGGCGGCCGAGGACGGCACGTTCACCTTCACGGTGACGCTGGATCCGGCGGCGCCGGCGGACGTGACCTTCAAGTACGCAGTGACCGCGGAGAACGACGACACGGCGACGGCGGACACGGACTTCACCGAGGTGGCGGCGACCGCGGCCACCATTTCGGCGGGCGACACCACCTTCACGTTCACGGTGACGGTGGCCGACGACAAGCTCGACGAGGACGACGAGACCTTCACCGTGACGCTGTCGGAGCCGTCCGCCAACGCCCAGCTCGGCGACGCCGCGGCGACCGGCACGATCACCGACAACGACGCCTCGCCGGTGCTGGCCGATATCGACAACCTCACGCTCAGGCTCGGCCGGACCGTGGACATCACCGCCACGGCGACGGACGCCGACGCCGGCGACACGATCACCTACGCCTGGACGCGCAAGGCCGGCGAGACCACGCCGCCGCTGCCGGGCAGCCCGGACCTGGGCCAGGCCCGGCTCAGCTTCACCCCGACCGAGGCCGGCGTCTACACGATGACGGTGACGGCGAGCGACGGCGACAGCAACGGCAACAAGCACGGCAACACGGACACCGGGGAAGTGGTCATCACCGTGGTCGGCAAGGCCGCGGTGTCCGTGCCGGCGGCGCTGTCCGTCACCGAGGGCACGGACACGAACGCCACGGTGACGGTGACCACCGAGGAGGCGTTCGGCGAGGACGTGACCTTCGACGTGAGCTACGGCGGCACAGGCGCCACCGGGGCGACCAATCCGGCGGACGGCGACTACGACAACGACGCCGTGACATCGGTGACGTTCTCGGGCGCCGACACCACGAAGACCATCGCGATCCCGCTCAACGACGACGGGCTCGACGAGGACGACGAGACCTTCACGGTCACCATCGTGCTGGCGGAGGGCAGCGCCCTGCCGGCCGGTTTCGCGCCCGGCAACCTCACGACGACGGTGACGATCGTCGACAACGACCACTCGCCGGTGCTGCCCGACTATCCACCCACCGGAACGACCCGGGTGGGCCAGGCGGTGGATCTCTCGGCCGAGGCGACGGACGAGGACGGCGACGCCATCACCTACGTCTGGACGCGCAAGGCCGGCGAGACCACACCGCCGCTGCCGGACGGCACGAACCTGAATCAGGCCCGGCTCCTCTTCACTCCGACCGAGACCGGCGCCTACACGATGACGGTGACGGCGAGCGACCCGTACGGCAACACCGACACCGCGACGGTGGCCCTCACGGTGGTCCGGGCGCACGTGGTCTCGGCGCCGGCGGCGCTGTCGGTGACCGAGGGCACGGACGCGAACGCCACGGTTACGGTGACCACGGAGGCCGCGTTCGGCGAGGACGTGACCTTCAACGTGAGCTACGGCGGCGCCAGCGCGACCGGCGCGGCCGATCCGGCGAACGGCGACTACGAGAACGACGCCGTGACATCGGTGACGTTCTCGAGCGCCGAGACGACGAAGGACATCGCGGTCCCGATCACGGACGACGACCTCGACGAGGACGACGAGACCTTCACGGTCACCGTCGCCCTGCCGGAGGGAGCCTCCCTGCCGGCCGGCTTCGCGCCCGGCAACCTCGCGACCACGGTGACCATCGCCGACGACGACGCCTCTCCGGTGCTGGCGGAGATTGCGGACCAGAGGATCACGCTGGGCGAGGCCGTGGACATCACGGCATCCGCCACGGACGAGGACGGGGACACGGTGACCTACGTCTGGACGCGCAAGGCGGGCGAGACGACGCCGTCGCTGCCGGACGGCACGGCGGAAAATGTGGCGCGCCTGACGTTCACGCCGCCCGCGCTCGGCGCCTATACGTACACGGTGACGGCCTCGGACGGCAACGGCAACACGGACACCGAGGAGGTGACGATCCGGGTGGTGGCGGCCGTGACGCCGCCGGTACTGACCGGGGCCACTTCGTCGAGCGCCGCCGTGGTCACGCTCACCTGGACGCATTCCGGCACGGCCCCGGGCGATTTCATCGGCGACCCCGGCGGCGCTCCGCAGATCTACTGGGAGGCGGAGCACCGGCTGAAGGGCGCCGGCGACAGCGACTGGGACGACTACTCGAACCCCAGCCCCGCCGTGGGCGGAGGCAACACCCGGCGCACCATGGCGGTCACCGTGGTGAGCGATTACCCGGATGGCGCGACGGTCGAGTGGCGGGTGCGGGCCTCGGTCGGCGGCGGTTTGGTTGGTCCCTGGTCGAACGTTCGGGAAGTTACGCTGCAGAACAGCGAGTTGGCGGCGCTGACACTGACCGGGGCGCCGGTGGCGGTGGCGCCGGGTTCCAGCAAGACCTACACGGTGGCCCTGACCGAGGCGTTTGCGGGCACGCTCAGGATCACGAGTTCGGACACGGCGACGGCGACGGTCAATCCGCCCAGCCTGACGTTCACGGCGCAGAACTACAACGTGGCGCAGGACGTGACGGTGACCGGCGTCAAGGCCGGCAGCGCCACCACCGGCCATGCCTTCCGTCTCACCGGCGCTGCGGCGGATGCGATTCCGAACGCCGGCACGGTGGCGGTGACGGTGGTCGCCACACCCGCCGCGCCGGCGGGCCTGACGGCGACAGCGGGTGACGCGCAGGTGGAGCTGTCGTGGACCGATCCGGTCAATGCCAGCATCACCGGCTGGGAGTTCCAGCAGAAGGAAGGCGCCGCCGGCAGCTACGGCGCCTGGACGGCGATCTCCAATTCGGACGCCGAGACCACGAGCCATACGGTGACGGGTCTGACCAACGACACGCTCTATGGCTTCAAGGTGCGCGCGGTGAATGGAGCGGGCGACGGCGCGGCCTCGGCCGAGGTCACGGCGACGCCGAAGAAGCCGGTTTCGCTGAGCATCGCGGACGTGACGGCGCTGGAGAACGCGGGCACGATGTCGTTCACGGTGACAGCGGACCCGGCCCCGGCCGCGCCGATCACGTTCAGCTACACGGTGACGGCGGTGACGGCGGCACCACCGGCGGAAAGCGACACGGCGACGGCGGGCGCGGACTTCACGGAGGTGGCGACGGCGACCGAGGTGACCATCGCGGCGAGCGCCACCACGGCGACGATCGCGGTGACGGTGGCGGACGACGCCCTCGACGAGGACGACGAGACCTTCACGGTGACGCTGTCGGGGCAGTCCGCCGGCGTGCTCCTGGGCGACGCCACGGCGACGGGCACGATCACCGACGACGACGCCTCTCCGGTGCTGGCGGAGATTGCGGACCAGAGGATCACGCTGGGCGAGGCCGTGGACATCACGGCATCCGCCACGGACGAGGACGGGGACACGGTGACCTACGCTTGGACGCGCAAGGCGGGCGAGACGCCGGCGATTCCGGGCAGCCCGACGCTGGACGCGGCGCGCCTGACATTCACGCCGTCTGCGATTGGTACCTACACGATGACGGTGACGGCCTCGGACGGCAACGGCAACACGGACACCGAGGAGGTGACGATCCGGGTGGTGGCGGCCGTGACGCCGCCGGTACTGACCGGCGCCACTTCGTCGAGCGCCGCCGTGGTCACGCTCACCTGGACGCATTCCGGCACGGCCCCGGGCGATTTCATCGGCGACCCCGGCGGCGCTCCGCAGATCTACTGGGAGGCGGGGCACCGGCTGAAGGGCGCCGGCGACAGCGATTGGGACGACTACTCGAACGCCAGCCCCAGTGTGGGCGGAGGCAACACCCGGCGCACCATGGCGGTCACCGTGGTGAGCGATTACCCGGATGGCGCGACGGTCGAGTGGCGGGTGCGGGCCTCGGTCGGCGGCGGTTTGGTTGGTCCCTGGTCGAACGTTCGGGAAGTTACGCTGCAGAACAGCGAGTTGGCGGCGCTGACACTGACCGGGGCGCCGGTGGCGGTGGCGTCCAGCGGCGACAACGCCAGCGCGACCTACACGGTGGCCCTGACCAAGGCGTTCGCGGGCACGCTCAGCATCGCGAGTTCGGACACGTCGAAGGCGACGGTCAGTCCGCCCAGCCTGACGTTCACGGCGGTTAACTACAGTACCGGGCAGGCGGTCACGGTGACCGGCGTCGATGTCGGCAGCGCAACGATCAATCACGCCTTCCGTCTGACCGGCGCCACAGCGGACGCGATTGCGAACGCCGGCACGGTGGCGGTGACGGTGGTCGGTCAGCCGGCGGCGCCGGCGGACTTGACGGCTACGCCGGGCAACGGTCGGGTGACGCTGTCGTGGACCGATCCGGGCGATGCCAGCATCACCGGTTGGGAGTTCCAGCAGAAGGAAGGCGCCGCCGGCAGCTACGGCGCCTGGACAGCGATTTCCAATTCCGACGCCGAGACCACGAGACACACGGTGACGGGTCTGACCAACGGCACGCTCTATGGCTTCAAGGTGCGGGCGGTGAATCTGGCGGGCGACGGCGCGGCCTCCGCCGAGGTCACGGAGACGCCGAACGGTGCGCTGCCGCCGGTGCTGACCGGCGCCACTTCGTCGAGCGCCGCCGTGGTCACGCTCACCTGGACGCACGCCGGCACGGCCCCGGGCGATTTCATCGGCGACCCCGGCGGCGCTCCGCAGATCTATTGGGAGGCGGAGCACCGGCTGAAGGGCGCCGGCGACAGCGACTGGGACGACTACTCGAACGCCAGCCCCAGTGTGGGCGGAGGCAACACCCGGCGCACCATGGCGGTCACCGTGGTGAGCGATTACCCGGATGGCGCGACGGTCGAGTGGCGGGTACGGGCCTCGGTCGGCGGCGGTTCGCATGGTCCCTGGTCGAACGTTCGGGAAGTTACGCTGCAGAACAGCGAGTTGGCGGCGCTGACACTGACCGGGGCGCCGGTGGCGGTGGCGCCGGGTTCCAGCAAGACCTACACGGTGGCCCTGACCGAGGCGTTTGCGGGCACGCTCAGGATCACGAGTTCGGACACGGCGACGGCGACGGTCAATCCGCCCAGCCTGACCTTCACGGCGCAGAACTACAACGTGGCGCAGGACGTGACGGTGACCGGCGTCAAGGCCGGCAGCGCCACCACCGGCCATGCCTTCCGTCTCACCGGCGCTGCGGCGGATGCGATTCCGAACGCCGGCACGGTGGCGGTGACGGTGGTCGCCACACCCGCGGCGCCGGCGGGCCTGACGGCGACAGCGGGTGACGCGCAGGTGGAGCTGTCGTGGACCGATCCGGTCAATGCCAGCATCACCGGCTGGGAGTTCCAGCAGAAGGAAGGCGCCGCCGGCAGCTACGGCGCCTGGACGGCGATCTCCAATTCGGACGCCGAGACCACGAGCCATACGGTGACGGGTCTGACCAACGACACGCTCTATGGCTTCAAGGTGCGCGCGGTGAATGGGGCGGGCGCCGGCGCGGCCTCGGCCGAGGTCACGGCGACGCCGGAGAAGCCGGTTTCGCTGAGCATCGCGGACGTGACGGCGCTGGAGAACGCGGGCACGATGTCGTTCACGGTGACAGCGGACCCGGCCCCGGCCGCGCCGATCACGTTCAGCTACACGGTGACGGCGGTGACGGCGGCACCACCGGCGGAAAGCGACACGGCGACGGCGGGCGCGGACTTCACGGAGGTGGCGACGGCGACCGAGGTGACCATCGCGGCGAGCGCCACCACGGCGACGATCGCGGTGACGGTGACGGACGACGCCCTCGACGAGGACGACGAGACCTTCACGGTGACGCTGTCGGGGCAGTCCGCCGGCGTGCTCTTGGGCGACGCCACCGCAACGGGCACGATCACCGACGACGACCACTCTCCGGTACTGAAGGAGATCAAGGACCAGAGGATCACGCTGGGTGAGGCCGTGGACATCACGGCATCCGCCACGGACGAGGACGGGGACACGGTGACCTACGCTTGGACGCGCAAGGCGGGCGAGACGCCGGCGATTCCGGGCAGCCCGACGCTGGACGCGGCGCGCCTGACATTCACGCCGTCTGCGATTGGTACCTACACGATGACGGTGACGGCCTCGGACGGCAACGGCAACACGGACACCGAGGAGGTGACGATCCGGGTGGTGGCGGCCGTGACGCCGCCGGTACTGACCGGCGCCACTTCGTCGAGCGCCGCCGTGGTCACGCTCACCTGGACGCATTCCGGCACGGCCCCGGGCGATTTCATCGGCGACCCCGGCGGCGCTCCGCAGATCTACTGGGAGGCGGGGCACCGGCTGAAGGGCGCCGGCGACAGCGATTGGGACGACTACTCGAACGCCAGCCCCAGTGTGGGCGGAGGCAACACCCGGCGCACCATGGCGGTCACCGTGGTGAGCGATTACCCGGATGGCGCGACGGTCGAGTGGCGGGTGCGGGCCTCGGTCGGCGGCGGTTTGGTTGGTCCCTGGTCGAACGTTCGGGAAGTTACGCTGCAGAACAGCGAGTTGGCGGCGCTGACACTGACCGGGGCGCCGGTGGCGGTGGCGCCGGGTTCCAGCAAGACCTACACGGTGGCCCTGACCGAGGCGTTTGCGGGCACGCTCAGGATCACGAGTTCGGACACGGCGACGGCGACGGTCAATCCGCCCAGCCTGACCTTCACGGCGCAGAACTACAACGTGGCGCAGGACGTGACGGTGACCGGCGTCAAGGCCGGCAGCGCCACCATCGGCCACGCCTTCCGCCTCACTGGCGCCGCGGCGGATGCGATTCCGAACGCCGGCGCGGTGGCGGTGACGGTCGCTGCCGCCACCAAGCCCGCCGCGCCGACCGGTCTGGAGGCGACCCCGGGCAACACCCAGGTGACGTTGTCCTGGGACGACCCGGACGACGATTCCATCACCGGGTATCAGTTGCGGCGGCGCGGCGGAAGTGGCTGGGGCCGCTGGATCGACATCGCCAGTTCGGACGCCGACACCGTGAACCACACGGTGACGGGTCTGACCAACGGCGCCGAGTACCGCTTCCGCATCCGGGCGGTGAACGACGTCGGTAACGGCGCGGAGTCTTCGGTGGTGCGGGCGATGCCGACGATCGTGGAACCTGTCACCCTGACCGCCACGGCCGGGGCGCGCGGCGCCGTGACCTTGAACTGGACGGTCAAGAGCAGCGCCCCCGATCGGCTGGTTGAGGGCGCCGAACGTGTCAGCGGGTGGGAAAGCCAGTACCGGCTGAAAGGAAGACAGGACTGGAACGGATTCGTCCGCCACACAACCACCGGAGGCGATTCGCGGACCGTCTCGACGAACATGTCGGATCTCATTCCGCACGGCGGGATCGTGGAGATTCAGATTCGGCCGACCGGTTCCTCCGGCGCCTCGGTCTCGGCGAGACCAGGTCCCTGGTCGAACACGGCGACGGTCACCCTCAGCGACGTCGACGACGCGAATACCGCTCTCAAGTTCACCGGTGTTCCGGTCACGGTGGCGCCGGGCGAGGACGCCACCTACACGGTCCGGCTGACCAAGCCCTATGCGGCGGGCACGGTGTCGATCACGAGCAACGCCACGGGCAAGGCGACGGTGGACCCGGCTTCCCTGACGTTCACGAGCTCGGACTGGTTCACCCCACAGGATGTGACGGTGACCGGCGTGGAGGCCGGCACGGCGACCCTCAACCACTCGTTCCGAGTGACCGGCGCCAGCGCCGACGCGGTTCCCGACGCGGGCACGGTGGCGGTGACGGTCGGCGCGGCCCCCACCCCCGGCGTGACGATCTCTGCGACCGAGCTGACGGTGGAGGAAGGCGCCAGCGGCGAGTACACGGTGAAGCTGGACACGGCGCCGTCGGCGAACGTGACGGTGACGGTGGGCGGCGAATCGGGCGAGGTGACGGTGACGGGTTCGCCGTTGACGTTCACGCCGTCGAACTTCGGCACGGCGCAGACGGTGACGGTCAACGCCGGGTCCGACGAGGACACGACGGACGACACGGCGACGCTGACGCATGCGGCGGCCAGCACCGACACGGACTACGGCGCCTCCCTGGACATCGACGATGTCAGGGTGACGGTGACGGACACGACGCCGACGTTGCAGCTTTCGACGGATCCGGCAGCGGTGACGGAGGGCGAGGACATCAGCCTGACGGTGACGTCGGACCGCGCGCTGACGGGCGATCTGACGGTGAGCCTGACGCTTTCGGATCGGGGTTCGAGCGGTTTCGACGCGGACGACATCCCGGGCGCGCTGGGGCCGCGGAACTTCACTGCTTCGTTTGGCGTCAGCGCCAGCACGACGGGCACGGTGACGATCCCGACCAGCACGGACTCGGATGCGGAGGGCGCGGAGACCTACACGATCACGCTGAACGACGGGACCGGTTACGCGCTCGGCGCCGGCAAGACCGCCGACGGCACGCTGAACGACCCGCCGCAGTCCCCCGCGCTGAGCATCGCGGACGTGACGGCGGCGGAGGACGGGACGTTCACATTCACGGTGACGGCTGCGCCGGCGTCATCCTCGGAAGTGACGTTCAAGTACACGGTGACCGCGGAGAGCGGCGACACGGCGACAGCGGACACGGACTTCACGGCGGTGGCGACAGCGACCGCGGCGACGATCGCGGCGAACGCGAGCAGCACGACGATCACGGTCTCGGTGACCGACGACGCCCTCGACGAGTCGGACGAGACGTTCACGGTGACGCTGTCGGAGCCGTCCTCCGGCGTGACGCTCTCTGACGCCACCGCAACGGGCAGGATTCAGGACAACGACGATCCGCCGGCCTTGGCCATCGCGGCGCCGGCGGCGGTGACGGAGGGCGATTCGGGCAGCACGGACATGATCTTCACGGTCGCGCTGGACGCGGCCAGCGGTCGTGCGGTGACAGTGGACTACGCGGTGGATACGACTTCGACGGCGGCGAATACTGACTTCACGGGCGGCGCCGGCACGCTGACGTTCGCGGCGGGCGACACCAGCACGACGATCACGGTGTCGGTGACGGGCGACGAGCTGGACGAGGACGACGAGACGGTAGTGCTGAAGCTGTCGAACGCGACCAACGCCAGCATCGGCACGGCGACGGCGACGGGGACGATCACGGACGACGACCCCTCGCCGTCCCTGTCGATCGCGGCGCCGGCGGCGGTCGCGGAAGGCGACAGCGGCAGCACGGACATGATCTTCACGGTCGCGCTGGACGCGGCCAGCGGTCGTGCGGTGACAGTGGACTACGCGGTGGATGCGACTTCGACGGCAACGGCGAGCACCGACTTCACGGGCGGCGCCGGCACACTGACGTTTGCGGCGGGCGACACCAGCAAGACGATCGCGGTGTCGGTGACGGGCGACGAGCTGGACGAGGACGACGAGACGGTAGTGCTGAAGCTGTCGAACGCGACCAACGCCAGCATCGGCACGGCGACGGCGACGGGGACGATCACGGACGACGACCCCTCGCCGTCCCTGTCGATCGCGTCGCCGTCGGCGGTCGCGGAAGGCGACAGCGGCAGCACGGACATGACCTTCACGGTCGCGCTGGACGCGGCCAGCGGTCGTGCGGTGACAGTGGACTACGCGGTGGATACGACTTCGACGGCGACGGCGAGCACCGACTTCACGGGCGGCGCCGGCACGCTGACGTTTGCGGCGGGCGACACCAGCAAGACGATCGCGGTGTCGGTGACGGGCGACGAGCTGGACGAGGACGACGAGACGGTGGTGCTGAAGCTGTCGAACGCGACCAACGCCAGCATCGGCACGGCGACGGCGAGCGGCACGATCACGGACGACGACGATCCGGCGCCCGGCGTG
This sequence comes from uncultured Binatia bacterium (SeqCode), assembly GCA_964291295.2. Taxonomy (GTDB): domain Bacteria; phylum Desulfobacterota; class Binatia; order UBA9968; family JAJDTQ01; genus JAJDTQ01. The sequence continues at coordinate 2,364,195 of OZ219754.1, forward strand.
ACGGTTTCCGTCTCCGAGCTGACGGTGACGGAAAGCAGCACCGCCAACTACACCGTGGTGCTGGACTCCCGTCCGGCGGGCGATGTGACGGTCACGCCGGGCAGCAGCGACACCGGAGCGGCGGCGGTGTCCGATCCGCTGACCTTTACCCGCTTCAACTGGAACAGGCCCCGGACGGTGACGGTCACGGCGGTGCCGGATGGCGACACCGGCGACGAGAGCGTCACGGTGAGTCATGCCGTGACCGGCTACGGCAGTGTGAGCGCGGCCCCGTCCGTATCGGTGACGGTGACGGACACGACGCCGACGCTGTCCCTGTCTCACGTTCCGGCGGCGGTGATCGAGGGGGCGGCGATCCGTCTGAAGGTGACGTCGGACAAGGCGCTGGCGGGCGGTCTGGCGGTGAGCCTGACGCTTGAGGACCGGGACACGAGCGGTTTCGACGCGGACGACATTCGGGGCTCCCTGGGTCCGCGCAACTTCATCGCGTCCTTCGGCGCCGCCTTGAGCACAACAGGGACGGTGACGATCCCGACCCGCACGGATTACAGCACGGAGGGCCAGGAGACCTACCGGATCACCCTGAACGAGGGCGCCGGCTACGCGGTCGACGAGGACAACAACACGGCCGACGGCACGCTGAACGACGGCACGCCGGTCCTGAGCACCGGTGCGGTCGCGCTGATCGTCGAGGACAAGACGGCGCCGGAGGGCGAAACGATGTCGTTCACGGTGATCGCTGATCCGGCGCCGTCCTCGCCGATCACGTTCAAGTACACGGTGACGGCGGAGAGCGGCGACACCGCGACCGCGGGCTCGGACTTCACGGCGGTGACGACGGCGGCAACGGCGACGATCGCGGCGAACGCGACGAGCACGACGATCATCGTGTCGCTCCTCCAGGACACCGAGGTCGAGGGCGACGAGACGTTCACAGTGACGCTGTCGGAGCCATCGTCCGGCGTGACGATCACGGACGCCACCGCGACCGGAACGATCGGCGACGACGACGAGGGCATCGCCAGGCCGACCTCGCTGCGCATCACGGCGGTCGAGAACGCGATCACGCTGCGGTGGACCGCCCGGACCGACTCCGAGATCGACAAGTGGCAGTACCGGTTCAAGAACAAGGAGCGAAGCTGGCGCGGCTGGAACCCGTTCGATGTCAGGAACAGCACGGCGTCGACCCGATCCGTCACCCTGAACAAGAGGACCACGTTGCACGGGGGCGTGGGTCAGTATCAGGTCCGGGCGGTGACAGTCGTCCCGATCCGGATCGAGTTTGGCGGAGGCGAGAAGGAGACCTTCGGTCCGTGGTCGGAGCTGGCGGAGGTGAGCGTCGTCAACACCGACAACCTGGGTCTGGAGTTCAGCGGCGACGGGATCACGAGGACGGGAGGCGCCAGCGTGGCGTGGAACGCCAGCGTGGCGCAGGGCGCCAGCATCACCTACGGCGTGAGGCTGAGCGCCGCGGCGCTGCCCTACCTGGACCGGACGGCGGAGGTGACGCTGAAGAGCGGCAGCGGTGTGCGGACAAGCCCGTCCTCGCTGACGTTCACCCGGGCCGACGCCCGGACCGCGCAGCCGGTGACGATCACGGGCGTTGCCGCCGGCAGCGCCGCCATCGAGCACGCCGTCCGCTTCCCGGCGCTCGCGCTGCTCGATCCCGCGGGCACGGTGGCGGTGACGGTCGGCGCGCCCCCCGCCCCCGGCGTGACGATCTCTGCGACCGAGCTGACGGTGGAGGAAGGCGCCAGCGGCGAGTACACGGTGAAGCTGGACACGGCGCCGTCGGCGAACGTGACGGTTACGGTGGGCGGCGAATCGGGCGAGGTGACGGTGGACCCGTCCTCGCTGACGTTCACGCCGTCGAACTTCGGCACGGCGCAGACGGTGACGGTGACCGCCGGGTCCGACGAGGACACGACGGACGACACGGCGACGCTGACGCATGCGGCGTCCAGCACCGATGACGACTACGGCGCCTCCCTGGACATCGACGGTGTCTCGGTGACGGTGACCGACACGACGCCGACGCTGCAGCTTTCGACGGATCCGGCAGCGGTGACGGAGGGCTCGGACATCAGCCTGACGGTGTCGTCGGACCGCGCGCTGACGGGCGATCTGACGGTGAGCCTGACGCTTTCGGATCGGGGTTCGAGCGGTTTCGACGCGGACGACATCCCGGGTACGCTGGGCCCGCGCAACTTCACCGCGTCCTTCGGCAACACCGCCGGCACGACGGGGACGGTAACGATCCCGACCAGCGCCGACTCGGATACGGAGGGCGCGGAGACCTACACGATCACGCTGAACGACGGGACCGGCTACGCGCTCGGGACCGACAAGACCGCCGACGGCACGCTGACCGACCCGCCGCAGTCCCCCGCGCTGAGCATCGCGGACGTGACGGCGGCGGAGGACGGGACGTTCGCGTTCACGGTGACGGCTGCGCCGGCGTCATCCTCGGAAGTGACGTTCAAGTACACGGTGACGGCGGAGAGCGGCGACACGGCGACGGCGGACACGGACTTCACGGCGGTGACGACGGCCACCGCGGCGACGATCGCGGCGAACGCGACGAGCACGACGATCACGGTGTCGGTGACGGACGACGCCCTCGACGAGTCGGACGAGACGTTCACGGTGACGCTGTCGGAGCCGTCCTCCGGCGTGACGTTCTCTGACGCCACCGCAACGGGCACGATCACCGACAACGACGATCCGCCGGCCCTGTCGATCGCGGCGCCGGCGGCGGTTGCGGAGGGCGATTCGGGTAGCACGAACATGGTGTTCACGGTGACGCTGGGCGCGACCAGCGGCCGGCAGGTTACGGTGGACTACGCGGTGGACAGCACTTCGACGGCGACCTCGGGGGCGGACTTCACGGCCCTGGCGGGTGGCACGCTGACCTTTGCCGCCGGCAGCACTGGGGCGGCCCTGGCAAAGACGGTGACTGTGGCGGTGACCGGCGACGAGCTGGACGAGGCGGACGAGACGGTGGTGCTGAAGCTGAGCAATGCGGTTGGCGCGACCCTGCCGGACCCGGCGACGGCGAGCGGCACGATCACGGACGACGACGCTTCGCCGGTGCTGGCGGCGCTGACGGCCCAGGCGGTGACGGCGGGCGAGGACGTGGACATCACGGCGTCGGCGACGGACGGCGACGGCGACACGATCAGCTACGAGTGGACGCGCAAGGCGGGCGAGACAACGCCGCCGCTCCCGAACGGCACGGCGCTGGACGAGGATCAACTGACGTTCACGACGACGGCGCCGGGCACGTACACGATGACGGTGACGGCCTCGGACGGCAACGGCAACGAGGACACCGGGACGGTAGCGATCACGGTGACGGCGGCGACAACGTCGACCGCGGCGCCGTGCAAGGTGTCGGTGACGAACTACCGCGCGATCGACGACAGCGGTTTCCTGCCGGTCTACTCGATCTCGTTCGGTCTGCGGATACCGGCGAACTGCGGGGCGATCACGGGGATGCAGCGCCAGATCAGGACTTCGAGTCAGGGCTGGGCCGATGTGGAGTGGGTGGACCTGGAGAACGCGGGTCTGCGGACGTTTGCGAACAGCGCGACGGCCAGGACGCCGTCGGCAGTCGAACTGGTGTTCCTGCCATCCGGCGGCGGCACGCGCCAGGTTCGGGTGCGCGCGCTGAACGGCGCGAAAGCCGGTCCGGCGTCCGACGCGGTATCGGTGACGTTCGAAGTGCCGTCCGCTCCGAGCGGTCTGGCCGCGACGCCTGGCGCGGGCTCGGCGACGCTGACCTGGAATGCGCAGTCCGGGGAGCAGGTCACGTCCTGGAACATCCAGTACAAGCGGGGTTCCGAGTCGTACCGGAACCTGCACGTGGCGGATGCGGGGAACGGCAGCACGACGACGGCGACGGTGACGGGTCTGGCGGCGGAGGAGTACACGTTCCGCTTGCAGGCTCGGAACGAGAACGGTCTGAGCGCGGCCTCGTCGACGGTGACGGCGACGCCGACGGCGGCGACCGCGGTTCCGCCCGCTCCGACGGGCGTGCGGGCGACGGCCGGCGACGGCGAGGCGACGCTGTCCTGGACCGACCCGCAGAGCGACACGATCACGAAGTGGCAGTACCGCCAGAAAGCCGCTGGCGGCTCGTACGGCGAGTGGACGGACCTTGCGCACAGCCGGACGGGCAGCGCGCTGCCGACGCTGACGGGCACGGTCGGCGATCTGACGAACGGGAGTTCGTACGCCTTCGAGCTTCGCGCGGTGAACGCGGTCGGCGCCGGCGCGGCCTCGGCCGAGGTGACGGTGACGCTCGACGCGGATGCGGTGTCGCTGAGCATCGCGGACGTGACGGCGGCGGAAGACGGGACGTTCACGTTCACGGTGACGGCGGATCCGGCGCCTTCGGCAGAGGTGACGTTCAAGTACACGGTGACCGCGGAGAGCGGCGACACGGCGACGGCGGACACGGACTTCACGGCGGTGACGACGGCCACCGCGGCGACGATCGCGGCGAGTGCGACGACCGCGGCGATCACGGTGTCGGTGACGGACGACGACATCGACGAGTCGGACGAGACGTTCACGGTGACGCTGTCGGAGCCGTCCGACAACGCGGAGATCGGCGATGCCACCGCAACGGGGACGATCACGGACAACGACACGGCGGGGGTGACGGTCTCGCCGACGTCGCTGACGGTGAACGAAGGCAGCAACGGCAGCTACACGGTGAAGCTGGACACGGAGCCGACGGCGGACGTGACGGTGACGGTGGGCGGTGAGTCGGGCGAGGTGACGGTGACGGGTTCGCCGCTGACGTTCACGCCGTCGAACTACGGCACGGCGCAGACGGTGACCGTGAACGCCGGGTCCGATACGGACACGACGAACGACACGGCGACCCTGACGCACGCGGCGTCGAGCAGCGACACGAACTACGGTTCATCGCTGAGCATCGAGGATGTGTCGGTGACGGTGACGGACACGACAACATCTTCCATTGCGGCGCCGTGCAGGATTGCGATTTCGTCGTTGAGCCATCGGAATCGGCGGATACTGCAGGTGACGATGAGTGTGCCGGCCAACTGCGGACCGGTTCCGAAGGCGGAGATGCAGGTCAAGACCGCCACTCAGGCGTGGAGCGACGTGTCCTGGATTGCCCTGGGAAACCTGGCCCTGTCCAACAGCGATCAGCCGCAGACGGTCACCAGACTGTTCAACCTGGCGCCGCCGGGCCTTCCGGCGCTGACGGGATTGCGCAACGTGCGGGTGCGCGCGCTCAACGGGGCGAAGGCGGGTCCGGAATCGGTGGTCGCTCACATCTGGTTCGGTCCGCTGGCGCAGCCGGCGGGTCTGCAGGCGGCGGCGGGCAACCGGCACGTGAAGCTGAGCTGGACGGCCGCGGCGAATCCGACGCTGACGGGCTGGGAGTACCGCCAGAAGCCGGATGGCGGCAGTTACGGCGAGTGGACGGCGATGAGCGGTTCCGGGGCGGCCACGACCAGCTACTCGGCGCCGGGGTTGAGCAACGGTACGGAGTACTCGTTCCAGATTCGCTCAAGGAGCGGTACCGCCGCCAGCGCGGCCTCTTCGGCGGTGACGGCGACGCCGACAGCGGGTGTTCCCTTGCAGCCGGAGCTGACGTCCAGCGAGCCGGGCGACGGTCAGGTGCGGGTGATCTGGCGCGCCCTCGGGGACCCGAGCGTCACGAAGTGGCAGTCGCGGCGGAAGCTGGACAGCGCCAGCGCCTGGCCTGCTACGTGGACGAACATCCCGGGTTCCGATGCGGAGACGACAAGTCATGTGTTCACCGGTCTGACGAACGGTACGCCGTACACGTTCCAGGTCCGCGCAGTGAACGACCAGGGCGCGGGTCCGGCTTCGACGGGCCTGAGCGCGACGCCGAGCGCCGAGCCGTTCGCCAGGCCGACGGGGGTGGGCGCGAAGGCGGGCAACGGTCAGGTGACGCTGTCGTGGGCGGACCCGGGCAACGCTTCGATCACGAAGTGGCAGTACCGCAGGAAGCTGGCCGGCGCGAGCGCCTGGGGCGCGGCGATGGACGTGTCCGGTTCCGATGCGGAGACGACGAGCGTGGTGGTGACGGGCCTGACGAACAGTTCCGCCTATCACTTCCAGGTGCGCGCGTTCGGTACCGTGGGCGGCCACTGGTCGCCGCGGGTGTCGGCGACGCCGCTTACGCCGCCCGGGGCTCCGCAGGGCCTGGCAACGAGTGACGGCGACAGTCAGGTGGCGTTGCGGTGGCGTGATCAGGGGGATACGACGATCACCGGCTGGGAGTACCGTCTGAAGCCGGATGGGGGCGCATACGGCGATTGGACGGCGATCGACGGTTCCGGCGCGGGGACGACGAGCCACACGGTGACGGGTCTTGTGAACGGCACGGAGTACACGTTCCAGGTTCGGGCGGAGAACGCCGGCGGCAAGGGTGCGTCGTCGGAGGTGACGGCGACGCCGGTACGGGGTCCGCCCGAGGCGCCGACGGGTTTCACGGCGACGTCGGGCGACGGTCGGGTGACGCTGTCGTGGGACAGTTCGGATGACGACCGCATCCGCCGCTGGAACTACCGTCAGAAGGCGGGCGCCGGCGCGTACGGCAGATGGAGAGCCGTTCCGGGCGACGCGGGGACGACGAGCCACACGGTGACGGGTCTTGTGAACGCTACGAAGTACACGTTCCAGGTTCGGGCGGAGACCCTGGGTGAGTTCGGCAAGCCTGCCGCCGGGATCACGGCGACGCCGACGGCGACAACGACAGCGGTGTCGCTGAGCATCGCGGATGCGACGGCGGCGGAGGCTGCGGGGACGATGTCGTTCACGGTGACGGCGACTCCGGCGCCGAGTTCGCTGATCACGTTCCGGTACACGGTGACGGCGGAGAGCGGGGACACGGCGACTGCGGGTACGGACTTCACCGGGGTGTCGACGGCGACCGAGGCGACGATCGCGGCGTCGGCGACCAGCGCGACGATCACGGTGTCGGTGACGGACGATGTTTTGGTGGAGGGCGACGAGACGTTCACGGTGACGCTGTCGTCGCCGTCCTCCGGAGTGACGATTTCCGATGCGACGGCGACGGGCACGATCACCGACGACGACTCGCTGCCGTCGGCGCCGTCGGGTCTGGATGCGACGGGCGGCAACGCCGAGGTGGCGTTGTCGTGGGACGATCCGGAGGACGCTTCGATCACGGGTTACGAGCTGCAGCAGAAGGAGGGGAGCGCCGCCTGGGGTTCATGGGCGGCGATTGCCGATTCGGACGCGGAGACGACGGACCACACGGTGTCGGGTCTGGAGAACGGCAGCGCGTACAGTTTCCGCATCCGTGCGGTGAACCCCAGCGGCAGCGGCGCGCAGTCGTCGGTGGTGACGGCGACGCCGCAGGCGAATCCTGCGAAGCCGGTGGTGACGGCGACGGCTGGCGACGGGCAGGTGACGCTGGGCTGGCAGTTGCAGCCGGGGATAGCGATCGCGACCTGGACGTACCAGTACAGCAGCGACGGGGGTTCGACGTGGAGCGCGTCGCAGACGGTGACGGGCGCGAGCGCGACGAGCACGGTGGTGACGGGTCTGGAGAACGACACGGAGTACACGTTCCGGATGTTCGCGGCGGTGGGTCCGGGGGTGCAGTCGGCGTGGTCGGACTTCGTGACGGCGACGCCGCAGCCGCCGGCGCCGGCCGCGCCGACGAACTTCAGTGCGAGTCCCGGCAACGCCCGGGTGGAGTTGACGTGGGACGATCCGGAAGACGCGAGCATCAGCGTCTGGCAGTTGCGCTACGGCAAGCAGGGTGAGACCTGGGGTTCGTGGACACCGATCTCGGGTTCGGACGCGAGCACGACGAGTCACACGGTGACGAGTCTGGACAACGGCAGCACGTACCGTTTCCGTATCCGCGCGAAGAACAGCGGCGGCGTGGGTGTGCCGTCGCCGGTGGTGACGGCGACGCCCCTGGTGCTGGTGAAGCCGGTGGTGACGGCGACGGCGGGCGACGGCCGGGTGACGCTGAGCTGGCCGGCGCAGCCGGGTTCGGGCGTGACGGCGTGGGGCTACCAGTCGAGCAGCGACGGCGGCACGAGCTGGACGTCGACGCAGACCGTGACGGGCGGGAGCACGACGAGCACGGTGGTGTCGGGTCTGACGAACGGCACGGAGTACACGTTCCGGATGTTCGCGCGTGCGGGCAGCGCGCAGTCCTCGTGGTCGGACCACGTGAAGGCGACGCCGATACCGCCGGCTCTGAGCATTGCGGACGTGACGGCGGCGGAGGACGGCACGTTCGCGTTCACGGTGACCGCGGCGCCGGCGCCCGCCTCGGGGATCAGCTTCAAGTACACGGTGACGGCGGCGAGCGGCGATACCGCGACGGCGGGCGCGGACTTCACGGCAGTGACGACGGCGACGTCAGCGACGATCGCGGCGAACGCGAGCAGCGCGACGATCACGGTGTCGGTGACGGACGACGCCGTGGACGAGCCGGACGAGACGTTCACGGTGACGCTGTCGGAGCCGTCGTCCGGGGTAACGCTCGGCGACGCGACGGCGACGGGCACGATCACCGACAACGACGATCCGCCGGCCTTGTCGATCGCAGCGCCGGCGGCGGTGACGGAGGGCGATTCGGGCAGCGCGGACATGGTGTTCACGGTGACGCTGGGCGCGACCAGCGGCCGGCAGGTGACGGTGGGTTACGCGGTGGACAGCGGCGCCTCGACGGCGACCTCGGGCACGGACTTCACCGCCCTGACGGCGGGCACGCTGACCTTTGCCGCGGGCAGTACCGGGGCGGCCCTGGCAAAGACGGTGACGGTTGCGGTGACCGGCGACGAGTTGGACGAGGCGGACGAGACGGTGGTGCTGAAGCTGAGCGATGCGGTCGGCGCGACGCTGCCGGACCCGGCCACGGCGAGTGGCACGATCGAGGACGACGACGCTTCGCCGGTGCTGGCGTCGCTGACGGCCCAGACGGTGACGGTGGGCGAGGATGTGGACATCACGGCGTCGGCGACGGACGGCGACGGGGACACGGTGACGTACGCGTGGACGCGCAAGGCGGGCGAGACGACGCCGGCGATTCCGAACGGTACGGCGCTGAATGCGGCGCAGCTCACGTTCACGACGACGGCTCCGGGCACGTACACGATGACGGTGACGGCGTCGGACGGGAACGGCAACACGGACACGAAGGATGTGGTGTTGACGGTGACGCAGACCGTGGCTGCGGCTCTGACGATTTCGGTGGCGGACGTGAGCGTCATGGAGGGCGACTCCGGCGAGACGGACATGAACTTCACGGTGACGTTGAGCGGTTCGCCGAGTCATCAGGTGGAGATTCAGGCGACGGCGTGGGCCAAGGGCTCGGGCGATACGGCCAAGGGAGGCAGGGGGGCTGGCCGGGACTTCATCGGTTTCCAGAGACGGAAACTGGTGTTTGCGGCGAACGCGACCGGCGCGGGGCTGAGCAAGACGGTGACGGTGAAGATACTGGGCGACGAGGTCGAAGAGGACGACGAGACCTTTACGCTGCGGTTGAACGTCCTGCGCACGACCGACAGTCGCGTGGCCTTTGCCGGCGGCGAGACGAGACTCGAAGCGACCGGTACGATCACGGACGACGACGACACGACTTCCACCGGCCACACCATTTCGGTGGCGAATGCGAGTGTCATGGAGGGCGACTCTCACAAGACGGCCATGAACTTCACGGTGACGTTGAGCGGTTCGCCGAGTCATCAGGTCGAGATCAAGGCGACGGCTTGGGCCAAGGATTCGGGCGATGCGGCCAAGGGAGGCTGGGGGCCTGGCCAGGACTTCATCGGTTTCAGGGATCAGAAGATTGTCTTCGAGGCGAATGCGACCGGCGCGTCCTTGAGCAAGACGGTGGCGGTGCAGGTGCTGGGCGATGAGGTGGACGAGGACAACGAGACCTTTACGCTGCTGTTGAACAACCTGCGCACGGCCGACAGTCGCGTGGTCTTTGCCGGCGGCGAGGCGAGACTCGAAGCGACCGGCACGATCACTGACGATGACGACGCCACGGCGACCGGTCATGAGATTTCGGTGGCGGACGCGGAGGTGGTCGAAGGGGACTCGGGGCGGACGGCGCTGAACTTCACGGTGACGCTGAGCGGTTCTCCGAGTCACCCGGTTCAGGTGGACGCGGTTGCCCGGGAGGGGACGGCCGAGGCGGGTCCCGGAAAGGACTTCAGGCATTTTCAGGCGAACCGGAAGGTGGTATTCGCGGCGGACGCGACCGGCGCGGCCCTGAGCCAGACGGTGAGGGTGGATGTTCTGGGCGATGAGGCGGATGAGGACAACGAGACCTTTACGCTGCGGTTGAACAACATCCGCACGAATGACCATCGCGTGGTCTTTGCCGGCGGCGGGACGAGACTCGAAGCGACCGGCACGATCACCGACGACGACGCTTCGCCGGTGCTGGCGTCGCTGACGGCCCAGACGGTGACGGTGGGCGAGGATGTGGACATCACGGCGTCGGCGACGGACGGCGACGGGGACACGGTGACGTACGCGTGGACGCGCAAGGCGGGCGAGACGACGCCGGCGATTCCGAACGGTACGGCGCTGAATGCGGCGCAGCTCACGTTCACGACGACGGCTCCGGGCACGTACACGATGACGGTGACGGCGTCGGACGGGAACGGCAACACGGACACGAAGGATGTGGTGTTGACGGTGACGCAGACCGTGGCTGCGGCTCTGACGATTTCGGTGGCGGACGTGAGTGTCATGGAGGGCGACTCCGGCGAGACGGACATGAACTTCACGGTGACGTTGAGCGGTTCGCCGAGTCATCAGGTGGAGATTCAGGCGACGGCGTGGGCCAAGGGCTCGGGCGATACGGCGAAGGGAGGCAGGGGGGCTGGCCGGGACTTCATCGGTTTCCAGAGACGGAAGCTGGTGTTTGCGGCGAACGCGACCGGCGCGGGGCTGAGCAAGACGGTGACGGTGAAGATACTGGGCGACGAGGTCGAAGAGGACGACGAGACCTTTACGCTGCGGTTGAACGTCCTGCGCACGACCGACAGTCGCGTGGCCTTTGCCGGCGGCGAGACGAGACTCGAAGCGACCGGTACGATCACGGACGACGACGACACGACTTCCACCGGCCACACCATTTCGGTGGCGAATGCGAGTGTCATGGAGGGCGACTCTCACAAGACGGCCATGAACTTCACGGTGACGTTGAGCGGTTCGCCGAGTCATCAGGTCGAGATCAAGGCGACGGCTTGGGCCAAGGATTCGGGCGATGCGGCCAAGGGAGGCTGGGGGCCTGGCCAGGACTTCATCGGTTTCAGGGATCGGAAGATTGTCTTCGAGGCGAATGCGACGGGCGCGTCCTTGAGCAAGACGGTGGCGGTGCAGGTGCTGGGCGATGAGGTGGACGAGGACAACGAGACCTTTACGCTGCTGTTGAACAACCTGCGCACGGCCGACAGTCGCGTGGTCTTTGCCGGCGGCGAGGCGAGACTCGAAGCGACCGGCACGATCACTGACGATGACGACGCCACGGCGACCGGTCATGAGATTTCGGTGGCGGACGCGGAGGTGGTCGAAGGGGACTCGGGGCGGACGGCGCTGAACTTCACGGTGACGCTGAGCGGTTCTCCGAGTCACCCGGTTCAGGTGGACGCGGTTGCCCGGGAGGGGACGGCCGAGGCGGGTCCCGGAAAGGACTTCAGGCATTTTCAGGCGAACCGGAAGGTGGTATTCGCGGCGGATGCGACCGGCGCGGCCCTGAGCCAGACGGTGAGGGTGGATGTTCTGGGCGATGAGGCGGATGAGGACAACGAGACCTTTACGCTGCGGTTGAACAACATCCGCACGAATGACCATCGCGTGGTCTTTGCCGGCGGCGGGACGAGACTCGAAGCGACGGGCACGATCACCGATGACGACACGGCGGGGGTGACGATCACGCCGAGCACTGTGACGGTGGCGGAGGGCGGCAGCAATACCTACACGGTGAAGCTGGACACGAAGCCCTCGTCGGACGTGACGGTGACAGTGGGCGGCGAATCGGGCGATGTGACGGTGACGGGTTCGCCGTTGACGTTCACGCCGTCGAACTGGAAGACCGCGCAGACGGTGACGGTGAATGCGGCTACCGACCTGGACACGACCAACGACAGCGCGACCTTGACGCACGCATCGGCCAGCAGCGACACGAACTACGGCCCGTCATTGAACATCGACGATGTCGAAGTGACGGTGACCGAGCCGGCGCCGTTGCCGACATTGCAGCTGACGACGGATCCGGCGGCGGTGACGGAGGGATCGGCGATCCGTCTGACGGTGACGTCGGACCGCGCGTTGACGGGCAATCTGACGGTGAGCCTGACGCTTTCGGACCGAGGATCGAGCGGTTTCGACGCGGAGGACATCCCGGGCACGCTGGGTCCGCGGAACTTCACCGCGTCGTTCGGCAACAGTGCCAGCAGGACGGGGACGGTGACGATCCCCACCAGCACGGATTCGGAAGCGGAGGGTGCGGAGACCTACCGGATCACGCTGAACGACGGGACGGGCTACGCGCTGGGCGTGGACAAGACGGCGGACGGTACGCTGAACGATGGCGCGGCGCAGTCCACCGCGTTGAGCATTGCGGACGTGACGGCGGCGGAGGACGGGACGTTCACGTTCACGGTGACGGCGTCGCCGGCTTCGTCTTCGGAGGTGACGTTCAAGTACACGGTGACGGCGGCGAGCGGGGACACGGCGACGGCGGGGGCGGACTTCACGGCGGTGACGACGGCTGTGGCAAAGACGATTGCGGCGAATGCGACGAGCACGACGATCACGGTGGCGGTGACGGACGACGCGCTGGACGAGGGTGACGAGACGTTCACGGTGACGCTGTCGGAGCCGTCGTCGGGGGTGACGCTCTCGGACGCGACGGGGACGGGGACGATCACGGATGACGACCCGTTGCCGGGTCTGTCGGTTGGGGCGCCGGGGGCGGTGACGGAGGGGGATTCGGGGAGTACGGACATGGTGTTCACGGTGACGCTGGGTGCGACCAGCGGTCGGGCGGTGACGGTGGACTACGCGGTGGACGGCACGTCGACGGCGGCATCGGGGACGGATTTCACGGCCTTGGCGGGAGGGACGCTGACCTTTGCGGCGGGCAGCACGGGGGCGGCCCTGGCGCAGACGGTGACGGTGGCGGTGAGGGGGGATGAGTTGGACGAGGCGGACGAGACGGTGGTGCTGAAGCTGTCGAACGCGGGCAACGCGAGCATCACGAGGGCGACGGCGAGCGGCACGATCACGGACGACGACGCTTCGCCGGTGCTGGCGTCGCTGACGGCGCAGACGGTGGCGGTGGGCGAGGACGTGGACGTGACGGCCGTGGCGACGGACGGCGACAACGACACGATCAGCTACTCGTGGGAGCGCAAGGCGGGGGAGACGTTGCCGGCGCTACCCGGGGGCACGGGGCTGAACGCGGCGCGTCTGACGTTCACGACGGCGGCGGCGGGCACGTACACGATGACGGTGACGGCATCGGACGGGAAGGGGAACGAGGACACGGCGACGGTGACGATCACGGTGACGCCGGCCCCGGGGGTGACGGTGATTCTCAGAGCCAAGGGGGGCGATGGCACGATCGAGCTGACGTGGGTCTATACCGGTCCGACCCAGGGGGCCTCGAAGTGGCAGGTGGAGTACTTCACGGGAAGTACGGGGGACGAGTTGCGGGATCTGCCGGGGGGTGTGGCGGCGCGCAGCGCGACGCTTCCCCTTTCGGGGGGGCCGGAGGTTCTCAACGGTCAGACGTACAACATCCGGATCGTGCTGTTGCATACGAACGGTACGACCTTGGCGGAGAGCGTGACCAACAATGTGGGCTGGGTGAGGGCGACGCCGAGGGGTTCGGCGACGCCGCGTGTGGTGGTGACGCCGACGGAGTTGACGGTGAAGGAGGGAGGGGGCAACCATTACACGGTGGTGCTGGCGGGGGTGGCGCCGACGGGAAGGGTGAGGGTGGAGATCACGTCGGTGGCCCAGGGGCGGGACGACGTGGAAGTGGGCGAGTTGATGTTCGATGCCACGGACTGGGACGATCCGCGGCGGGTCAGCATATACGGTCGGGTGCTGGATGATGTGGAGGGCTACGAGGTCACGCAGGAACTGGAGGTGAAGGCTCCGGGGACGAACTACGCGGATGTGGAGGCGGAGGATGTCACGGTGACGGTGGTGGACACGACGGCGACGCTGACGCTGGCGACGGATCCTGCGGCGGTGACGGAGGGGGAGGAGATCAGTCTGGAGATCACCTCGGACCGTGCCCTGACGGGAGCGTTGCCGGTGAGTCTGAGCTTTGCGGACCGGGGGAGCAGCGGTTTTGCGGCGGCGGACCTTCCGGGCGGGCTGGTGCAGACGCGGATGGCGGACTTCGGCGAAGAGGGGGGCACCACGGGCACGGTGACGATACCGACGAACCGGGACGGATTGACCTCGGAGGGAGTGGAGACCTACACGGTGACCCTGGGGGATGACAGCACGGAGAACGGCTACAAGCTGGGGAGCGACACCACGGCGGACGGGAGGCTGAACGACGCGGCTTCGGGGACGCCGACGACGCCGGGGACGACCAAGGGGGTGACGGTCATCCCGATGGAGCTGACGGCGGCGGAGGGGGGCGGTGCGGGCTTTATGGTGGTGCTGGACGCGGCGCCGAGTGAGGACGTGACGGTGACGGTGTCGGGGGTGTCGGGGGATGTGACCTTCACCACCGAGGGACAGGGGGACGACGGCGGCAACTGGGGGAGGCTGACGTTCACGACGGGGAACTGGGAGGTTCCGCAATGGGTGCGGGTGTGGGTGCGGGAGGACGCGGACATGGAGGACGACACGGACGTGGTGCTGACGCTGACGGCGAGCGGCGGGGGCTACGACGGGGTGAACATCGACAGCGTGACGGTGACGGTGGTGGAGAACGACAAGACGATGTCTCCGGGCGGTGCGGAGGCGGGGGGCAATGCGCCGGGGTCGGCGGGGCCACCGCCGGAGTCGGCGCCGGAGCGGCCGGGACGGCCGCGGAGGTTGAGGGCGAAGGCGGGGGACGGGGAGGTGCGGCTTTTCTGGGAGGATCTGGAGGATCGGACGCTGAGCCATTGGCAGGTGCGGGTGCGGCGCGGCGTCGGGCGGTGGGGAGCGTGGACGGACATGGCGGGGTCGGATGCGGGGACGGTGACGCACCGGGTGACGGGTCTGGAGAACGGCACGGAGTACCGGTTCCGGGTTCGGGGGGTGAATGAGGCGGGTCCGGGAGTCAAGTCCGGGCGGGTGTTCGCGACGCCGTTGAGGAAGCCGGAGATTTCCATTGCCGACGCCTCGGCCGGTGAGGGGGAGGCGATGGTCTTCGGGATCACGCTGTCGGAGGCGTCCGCGCGCAAGGTTCGGGTTTCGTGGCGCACGGCGTGGGGCGGGGAGCACGGGAGCGCGGAGGGGGGTTCGGACTTCGTCCAGGGTTCGGGTGTGGTGCGGTTCCGTCCGGGGGCCACCCGGGTGGAGATACGCATCCAGACCCTCGACGATGCGCACGACGAGGGGCGGGAGAGCTTCGCGGTGCTGCTGTCGGAGGCGAAGGGAGGGAGCATCGCGGACGGCGAGGCCACGGGCACCATCGTGAACACGGACCCGATGCCGCGTGCGTGGCTGGGTCGTTTCGGTCGCACGGTGGCGGAGCGGGCTCTGGAGGGCATTGCCGAGCGGGTGGGGGAAGCGGTCCGCGTGCCGGGATTCCAGGGTGTGCTGGGAGGCATTCCGCTGGAGGAGGATGGCTGCGGTGCCGGCGGCGGTGCGGGGGCGGAAGGGGGATGCGCGGCGGGCGGTTTCGACCTGATGGCGGGCGAGGCCATGGGCGGAGAGCCGGGGTCGGGGATTTTCGACGGCTACGGGGGGTATCGGTGGTGGACAGGTCTTGGCGGGGCCAGGAGGTTCTCGGGTTATCCGGCGGGGTTGGGTGAGGGCGCAAGGGAGCCGGGTCCGGGGCACCTGCTGGCGGACAGCCGCTTCACCTACACGCGCGGGGAGGATCCGGTGGGCGGGGTTCTGGGGTTCTGGGGCCGCGGGTCGCGGACATCGTTCGACGGGAAGGATGGGGAAGTGGATCTTGACGGGGAGGTGACCACGGCCCTGCTGGGGGCGGACTACGCACGGAACCGCTGGCGGGCGGGAGTGGCGGTGGCACAAAGCCGCGGCGACGGCGACTACCGCGGTGCGGCGGGGGAGGGGGAGATGGAGGCCTCGCTGACGGCGGCGATTCCGTATGCCTCGTGGCGGCCCACGGAGCGTGTGGCGGTGTGGGGGGCGGCGGGCCGGGGGGCCGGCGCGGTGACGCTCAAGCCGGGGGCGGGCGAGTCGGTGAAGACGGACATCAGCTGGACCATGGCGGCGGCGGGAACGCGTGGCGAGTTGTGGGTGTTCGGGGACGGGGGCTCGCTGTCGCTGGTGTCGGACGCGCTGTGGGCGCGCACGACGTCGGACCGCGCGCAGGGTCTGGCGGGTACGGAGGCGGACATCGGTCGGCTGCGGCTGGGGCTGGAGGGCAGCCGGCGATTCGAGTTGCCCGGCGGCAGCGGCCTGACGCCGAAGCTGGGAATCGGCGGGCGCCACGATGGCGGCGACGCGGAGACCGGGTTCGGGTTGGAGGTGGGCGGCGGGATCGGGTGGGACGCGCCGGGTCTGGGCCTGGACTTCAACGTGGAGGGGCGCGCGCTGCTGTCCCACGAGGACGGCGCCCTGAAGGACCGGGGCTTTTCGGCGTCGCTTGCCTATGACCCCAGGCCGGAGTCGGCCCTGGGGCTGACCCTGGCGCTGCGCTCGGACCTGGGGGGTGCGGCGACGGGCGGCCTGGACGCGCTGTTCGCCGACGCGCCGCTGACGCAGCGCCTGGGCGGCGGCAACGGCGGTCGCTGGACGGCCGAGGCGGGCTACGGCCTGGCGGCCTTCCGCGGACGGTTCGTCGGCACCCCGCATGTGAGCTACGGCGTCTGGTCCGGCGCACCGGAGGTCGGCGTCGGCTGGCGCCTGGCGCCGGCGGCGGGCGCGCCCGATCTCAACATGACGATCCGGGCGGTCCGGCGCGAAAACACGCTGGAGCCCGCCGATGGCCGCATCGACTTCGAACTTCAGGCCCTGTGGTAGGAGGGCCCGCGGCAGGCTGCGGTGTCGAACCCGGTCTTGTGGATGATGAGAGCGGGGGCGTCCTTGCGGCGGCGGGTGCGCATCGGCGCCATGACCCGGCAACCGGCGCTGGAGCGCTCCGGCACGGTCGCGGCGAGCTGACCGTTGCTGCGTGACGCCGCGGGATTCCTCGGCCACGTCCAGATACGGAACCGGGGCACGGTGGGGCCGTCTCGCCCATGCCTTCCTTTCGGGACAGTGTTGTGAGCGCAGGCCTCGGAGGCGGCGTCGCAGGCCGCTTCGGGATGTGGCGGATGAGGGGACAGATCCGGATTTTCCTGCAGAAGGTTCATCTGGCCGAGAGCGCTCTCATGTGCATGCCGGGGGCGGTGTTTCCGCTCAGCCCCTTCCTGGAGGCCACGTGAAACCGGCCAGCTTCGAGTATCACGACCCGACGAGCGTGTCCGAGACCACCGCGCTGCTGGGCGCTCTGGGGGAGGAGGCGCGGGTGCTTGCCGGCGGCCAGAGTCTGGTGCCGCTGATGAACTTCCGCCTGGCCCGGCCCGCCCACCTGGTGGACCTGGGGCGGGTGGCGGCGTTGGACTTCCTTGCGGTGGAGGGGGCGGAATTGCGCATCGGCGCCATGACCCGGCAGCGGGTGCTGGAGCGCTCCGGCACGGTAGCGGCGGGCTGGCCGTTGCTGCGTGAAGCCGCGGGATTCATCGGCCACGTCCAGATACGGAACCGGGGCACGGTGGGTGGCAGTCTCGCCCACGCCTTCCCTTCGGCCGAGTTGCCGCTGGCCATGGTCACGCTGGGCGCTGTCCTGCTGTTGCAGCGGGAGAGCGGGGAGCGCGCGGTGGCGGCGGAGGAATTCTTCCTGGGCACCATGACCACGGTCCTGGAGCCGGGCGAACTGCTCCGTGAAGTGCGGGTTCCGGAGACCGCCCCGGGCAGCGGCGTTTCGTTCCAGGAAGTGAGCCGCCGCTACGGTGACTTTGCGCTGGCGGCGGCGGCGGCGCGGGTAACCCTGGACCGGCACGGCGCGGTGGCCGCCGTCCGCCTGACCCTCACCGGCGCGGCGCCGGTTCGAGCGCATGCGGCCGAGGAGGTGCTGCTGGGGGAGAAGCCGTCGGAGGCCCTGTTCCGGGAAGCCGCCGGGCGCGCAGTGGCCGGCACCGAACAGGACGCGGACATGCATGCCAGCGCCGACTACCGCCGCCGCGCCTGCGCGGCCATGGCCCGGCGCGCGTTGACCCGGGCGGCGCAACGGGCGGCCGCGGCCTTCGAGGAGACAGGCCCATGAGCAAGCGCAGGATCACGGTGCGGGTGAACGGCGTCGCGCACGCCGGTGTGGTGGAGCCGCGCAAACTCCTGAGCGACTTCATTCGCGACGACTTGGGTCTGACCGGCACGCATGTGGGCTGCGAACACGGCGTTTGCGGCGCCTGCACGGTGCTGCTCCACGGCGACCCGGTGCGTTCCTGCCTGATGTTCGCGGTGCAGGCGGACGGGGCCGAGATCGACACGGTGGAGGGGTTGGCACCGGACGCGCGCACGCTGCATCCCCTGCAGGAGAAATTCCAGGAACGGCATGGGCTCCAGTGCGGTTTCTGCACCCCCGGCATCCTGCTCACCGCGCGGGCGCTGTTGCGGGAGAACCCCGACCCGGGTGAGACCGAGGTCCGCGAGTGGATCAGCGGCAATCTGTGCCGCTGTACGGGTTACCGGAACATCGTCACCGCCATTCGCGAGGCTGCGGCGGCCCTGTCCTCAGGGGAGGCTGCGGCGGCGCTCCGAAAGGGCTGAAGGAACGGCCGTGGCCTACATCGGTTCGAACGTCAGGCGCAAGGAGGACGTGCCGTTGCTGCGGGGCGTCGGCACGTACGTCGGGGATATCCGGCGGCCGGGAATGGTGCATGCCGCGGTGCTCCGGAGCAGCCGCGCCCACGCGCGGCTTGCCGATCTTGACGCCTCCCGGGCGTTGGAGTTGCCGGGCGTGGCCGGCGTGCTCACGGCTGCGGACATGCCGGGCCTCGGGACCATTCCCATGCGCATGGGACAGATACCCGGTCTGGAAAGGTCGCAGCAGCCCCCCGTCGCCACCGACCGGGTGCGCTACGTGGGCGAGCCCGTGGCCGTGGTGGTGGCGCGGGACCGGTACGTGGCCGAGGATGCGCTGGAGCGGGTGGATGTGGTCTACGAGGAGCTGCCGGCGGTGACAGACGCGCGCGCCGCCATGACACCGGAGGCGCCTTGGCTCCACGACGCGGTGCCGGGCAACGTCCCGGCCGAGTTCAAGGTGGAGACGGGCGACGTGAAACGCGCGTTGGCCGGGTGCGATCTCATTGTCGAGGAAACCTTCGAGACCCAGCGTCATGCCGCCGTGCCGCTGGAGACCCGCGGTCTGGTGGCGGAGTATGACCAGGGCCGCGGCATTCTCACCGTGTGGGGGCCCACCAAGATGACCCACGCCAACTGGCGCATCCTCTCGGAGTTGATGGGCTTGCCCCAGAGCGCCATCCATTTCATCGAGCCGGCGGTGGGCGGCGGTTTCGGTGCCCGGGGCGAATTCTATCCCGAGGATTTCCTGATTCCCTTTGCGGCCATGCACTTCCGCCTGCCGGTGTGCTGGATCGAGGACCGCTCCGAGAATCTCAAGGCCATGAACCAGTCGCGGCAGCAGTCGTACCGGGTGCGGCTGGGGCTGCGCAAGGACGGCACGATGGTGGCCATGGATGCGGAGATCCTGTTCGACATGGGCGGCTACACCCGCACCCACGGCGGCGTGCCGGTGGTCTCGTCCTCGGCCATGTTGCGCGGCCCGCTGCGCATCGAGAACTATGCTTGTCAGGTCCATTGCGTGCTCACCAACAAGACGCCGGTGGGCACCTACCGGAGCCCCGGCCGCTACGAGGCCAACTTCGTGCGCGAGCGGCTCGTGGACATGGCGGCTCACCGCCTCGGGCTCGACCCCGCGGAACTGCGGCGGCGCAACCTGATCCGCCCCGAGGAGATGCCCTACGACCTCGGCGCGCACCCGTACCACTACAACGTGTACGACAGCGGCGATCTGCCGGGGCAACTCGACGCCGCCCTGCGCCGCATGAGCCATGTTGAGCTTCAGCGGCGCTGCGCCGCCGCCCGGGCCGAAGGCCGGGCGGTGGGCGTGGGCATCGGCTGCTTCGTGGAGACCAGCGGCATCGGACCTTGGGAATACGCCAGGGTGGAGGTGGACAACAACGGTGGCGTGGTGCTCTACAGCGGCGTCAACTCGGTGGGGCAGGGCATCGCCACGGCCCTGAGCCAGATCGTCGCGGACGAACTGTGCGTGTCCATCGAGGATGTGCGGGTGGTGCACGGCGACACCGCCCGGGTGCCCTACGGCAACGGCAGCAACGCCAGCCGCTCCACCGTCATGGGCGGGAGTGCGGCGGTGGGCGCTTGCCGCAAGGTCCGGGAGAAGCTCCTGCGGCTGGCGTCCCGGGAACTGGAGATCGACGCCGGCGACCTGGTGCGGGCGGACGGCCGCATCCATGCCAAGGGCGCGCCGGAGCGGAGCCTCGACTTCGCCGCGCTGGCCCGGCTGGCGCTGCCCGGGTCAGCCCTGTCCCGGGGTTTCACGCCCGGCATCTCCGAAGAGCATTTCTTCGCCACCGACAAGCGGCCGTTCCCCTACGGCGTTCACGTGGCGGTGGTGGAGGTGGACCGGGAGACCGGCATGATCGAGATCCTCGACTACCTCGTGATGGAGGACGTGGGACGCAAGATCAACCCCATGATCGTGGAGGGTCAGATGGCCGGCGGCCTGGCCCAGGGCATCGGCGGCGCGCTGCTGGAGGAGTTCGCCTTCGACGAGAACGGACAGCCCCAGGCCACCAGTTTCATGGACTATCTCATGCCCACCGCCATGGACGTGCCCCGGAGCGAGCTCATTTCCACCGAGGACTTCCCCTCGCCCCACAACCCGCTGGGGGTCAAGGGAGCCGGGGAGGGCGGCATCACCGCCGCCGGCGCGGCCTTGGCCAATGCCGTCTCCGATGCCCTCGGCGTGGAGGTCACGCGGTTGCCGCTCAAGCCCGGCTACCTTCTGGAACTGGTGGATGCCGCGGGACAGGACTGAAGACACCGCCGCGCCGGAGCCCCGCGGCGAACCCGGCGACATCGGGGAGATCCACCCTGCGTCCATACCCGACGATGCGTCGATCAGACGACGACGGTCCGTCCGCGGCGCCGGCGAACCGCACGGCCCGAGGACGCGCGCCGTCTGCGCGGCCTTGACCGAAGCGGAGATCCCGTCGGTTCCCGGTGGCGCCGCGCGCGATCTGTGGGAAGAGGCCGACGGTGGTTCGCCGCCGGCGGGGCTCCCCGGTCTCCCGCGCAAGGGCCGCGGCGGTCAGGGACGCCCCGCTTCCCGTCCGCCCGTCCCGGTCGTTCCCCGACGGCTCAACGTTCCGCCGGTCTCGACAGGGCTCCCGGCCGGACCACGCCACGAATGGGCTGGCGCCCATCCCAGGATCTCCTTGGCGCGGGCGTTGGCAAAGACGCCGCGGCTGCCGGTGAGCGCCCGGGCGCGGTCGCCGATGGCCGGATTGAGGCGGGGCAGCAGTTCGCACAGGGGCTCGGATACGGATCTGTCGTCGGTCACCACGAACATCACCGTGCCGCCGGGCACGGGCCGCTCCACCGCCAGACGGAACGCCACCGCCAGATCCCGCACGTCGATATAGCTGTATTCCCGCCAACCCTCGGGCTGCCGGCCGCCGGTGCGGCGCATCTCGTCGAGCGCCTCCGGCGTCACCACGCCGCTGGGGCGGATCACCACCGTCTCCACGCCCTTCAGGGCGTAGGACCGGGCGACGGTTTCGCCGAGCTGTTTCGACAGGCCGTAGAGATCGATGGGTCTCAACGGATGCGCTTCGTCGATGGGCAGGTAGTCGGGCATGAACGCACCGCCGCTGTAGGCCCATCCCACCGCCGCGTTGCTGCTGGTGGAGACCACCCGCGGGATGCCGAGCCGGAACGCGGCGTGGTGAACGTTGAAGGTGCCGTTGACGTTGGTCTCGAAGACGACGCCGGCGGGAGCGACGTCGGGATTGTGAACCGCCGCCAGATGGACGATGGCGTCGGTTCCCGCGGCCGCCTCCAGGACCTGGCCGAGGTCCTGGATCTCGCCTGCCAGAAACCGGGCGCCGCCGCCTTCCCGGGGACCCCGCAACCGGTCCAGACCGTGCCGCGGAGCAGTTCGTCCACCACGCCTCGACCGACCTTGCCCAATCCGCCGGTAACCAGAATCTTCACGGTGACCCTCCTTGAAGTGCGCTTATCCGCAGGATGGGTTATCCGGTCCAGGTGGTAACACCGGGTCACGTTTTTCGTCAACAGGACGGGCCGTTTCCCCGGGCAGTGCCCGCTGGCTGCTTTGACAGCGGGGCGGGGAGGCGGTAAAAGCAGAGGATTTCCGCCGGCAGGCAGCGGGCGGAGGTTCCCGAAGTTTGGACGGAGGCAGGATGCAAAGTGTCGCACGGGCCTACGAACGACTTCTCGATGCGCTCAAGGTGGGCGCCGAGCTCGTCGTCTTTCTGATCTTCTTTCTCATCGTCACCGACGTGTTCATCCGTCTGGCGGGGTTGCAGCCGTCGACTTACACGTATGGCGTGGTGGAGTACAGCCTGCTGTGGTTCACCATGTTGGGAGCGCCGTGGCTGGTGCGCATGAAGGGGCACGTGTTCGTGGACTCGCTGGTGCAGCTTCTGCCCGGCAGCGTGCAGTATGTGCTGGCCAAATTCGTGTATCTCCTCTGCACCGCGGGCTCGCTCTTTTTTCTTTACTATTCGTTGCGGCTGACCATCGACGCTTTCGTTTCGGGCGAAATGGACATCCGGGGTGAGCCCCAGCCCCTGTGGCTTCTGTTCCTGCCCATGCCGCTGTCCTTCTCCCTGGTGACCGTCGAGTTTCTCCGCTTCCTGGTGGGCGTCGACACCCTGTACACCTCGCGCACCGAGGTTCGGGAGAACGTGTGATGGAATGGTACTGGGCTTTCGCTCTTCTGGTGGGGATGGTGGTCTGCCTGATGGCCATCGGGGTTCCCGTGGCATTTGCCTTCATCACCACGAACTTCATCGGCATCTTCATCTTTGCCGGCGCCCACGGCTTCATCCAGGTGGCCGACAACTCCACCGCGCTGATTACCCGGTTCACCCTGGGTCCCGTGCCCATGTTCATCATGATGGGCGCGCTGTTCTTTCACACCGGCTTGGCCATCCGTGTCTTCGACGGCCTCGACACGCTGTTCGGCAAGCTCAAGGGCCGGCTTTGCTACCTGACGGTGGCCGGCGGCACGGTCTTTTCCACCCTCACCGGCTCCTCCATGGCCAACACCGCCATGCTGGGGTCGCTGCTGGTGCCGGAGATGCAGCGGCGGGGCTACAACTGGCGCATGTCCATGGGACCGATCCTGGGCACCGGCGGCCTCGCCATGATCATCCCGCCGTCGGCGCTGGCGGTGCTGCTGGCAAGCGTGGCCAACATCGACGTGGGACGTCTGCTGATCGCGGGTTTCCTGCCCGGCGTGGTGCTGGCCGGGCTGTATGTGGCGATGCTGTATCTCCAGCTCCTGGTCAACCCCGGGAGCGCGCCGGCCTACGACGTACCGCCCACCACCTGGTTCCACAGGATCAAGCTTGTCTGTTTCAACATTCTTCCGGTGAGCATCGTGATCTTCATGGTCATCGGCTTCATCATCCTGGGGATCGCCACCCCCACGGAGTCCGCCGCCTGCGGCGTTCTCGGGGTGTTCCTCCTGGCCGCGGGCTTTCGCGTGCTCAAGTGGGAGTCCATCCGCACTTCGCTTTCGGGCACGGTGCGCGTGGCCGGCATGGTGTTCTTCATCATCATGAACTCCACCGTGTTCAGCCAGCTCCTGGCCTATTCGGGTGCCACCGCGGGCATGCTGGAGTGGGCCACGAGCTTCGAGGTGTCCCGCCTTGTGGTGCTGGCGGTGATGTTCCTGGTGCTGATCATTCTGGGCATGTTCATGGACGCCACATCCATGATGCTCATCACCGTCCCCATCTTCTTTCCCCTCGCCGAGGCCCTGGGCTTCGACCTGATCTGGTTCGGCCTGTTCGTGCTGATGACCCTGGAGATGGCCGGCACCACGCCGCCGTTCGGACTGCTGCTCTATGTGATGCTCGGCGTGGCGCCCCGGGGCACCACCCTGCTGCAGGTGGCCAGCGCCGCGGTCCCGTTCCTGGTGTGCGACCTGATCCTGATTCTGATCCTGATCGCGTGGCCCGAACTCGCCCTGTTCCTTCCCGACCTGATGGAGTGAGCGGCGCCGAAATGAAAGGCCCCCGATCCGGCTTCCGCGGATCGGGGGCCTTTTGACGCGCGCGTCGGTACCGGCCTCAGGGCGCCGAGTACATCTTCTCCTTCAGCTTCGCGAAGGGGACGGTATATTTCTTGTCCTTGCGCGCATCCCAGGAGCGCTCATAGATGGTTCGCAGGTAAGCGCTCGCGACCTTGCCCTTGAGTTCGATCTTCTGGACACCCGCGGCCCACAGTTTTTCGTTGTCGATGTCCGCCTTTTTCCGGAGGATGGTGACGCTGTTCTCCTCGAAGGCAAGGCCTTGCTTGTCGAGCATGGCTCGTACGGATTCGGGTAGCGCCTTCCACTTGTCGAGGTTGATCACGACCATGGAGCCGCTGCGATAGAACCCGGGGTAGAAACGGTACTTGAGGAACTTCTGCACACCATACTTGGTGAGTCCCCCCTCGGGCCAGGCGAGCCCTTCGACGAGACCCCGTTGCAGGCCCGTGTACATCTCGCCGGCGGACATGTTGATGGGCGTGGCGTTCATGGCCTTGAAGAACGGATTGTAGGTGGCGGTGGAGCGCATCTTGTGGCCCGAGAGGTCGAGGCCCGTGGCTTCGCTCTGTTTCGGCATGAACGTGGTGTAGATGTGGAAGTCCACGCCATAGCAGCACCAGCCCAGGATCCGCGCGTTCATCTTGGCGCCCCATGGATCCTGGAGCTGGTCGATGGCGCCGTTCTCGCGCAGTTCCCGGGTGGAGAGATTGGTCACCGACGTCAGGCCGGCTTCGGCCACGATTCCCTCGAAGTAGCCCATGGGACAGAAGATCATGTCCACCAGACCGCGCTTGAGGGAGTTTGCCTGCTTCGAGCGATGCGTCACTTCCGGACCGCCCACGTAATGGAGCCTGGCCTCTCCCTTGGCCATCTTGTTGAATGGCTCGAAGAAGCCCTCGAAGTAGGACTCCACCTGGTCGTGGGTCTTGGCCAGACAGGACATGACCCGCAGCGTGACCGCACCCTGCGCGGAGGTGGCCAGAAACAACAGGGCGAACGTCAGCGCGACGATCGCCCCAAGCGTGATTCTTCTCATCGTGTACCCTCCCTTGCCGGGGCATGTTCCCCGACCGGTTGATGCCTCGGCTGAAGCCCGATCCGGTGCTGACCCTTATTAAAGTCCTGGAAGGTTGTCAAGACGAGCGGAGCGTCGATCCAGTTCCCCCGTACCGGGTCTGGCTGCGTCCGCGGTCCGCACAGGCGATGGAGGGCCTTGTATGTTTCCGCCGCGCCCGCTCCGTCGTTCTCGCAGTTCATGGTGCAACGCTCGGTGTCCGACCGGGTGCCGTCCATCCGCATTTGCCAGTCATGACCCATGGACCTGCTAAGACCAGGTGGACCCTTCGGAACTTCCCTGGCGGCTTTCCAGCCTGAGGTTGCCCCGGGCGTCCACGGAAAGGTCGAAGGAAGGGTACACGACGGTGGTGGAACCGTACTCCTCGACGACGGCGGGGCCGGGCACGTGGAAGCCCGGGGCGAGGTCGGTGCGGCGGTAGACGGCCGCTGTCACCGGAGTCGGGCTGCTCGGGAAGAGCGCCGGCCGCCGGTGCTCGGGCCGCGCCGGGCCGCTGCCCGGGAGCGCGGCGGCGAGGGTCATCTCCGGCAGGCGACCGATGCAGCGCACGCGGTAGTGGACGATCTCCAGGGACTCGTCCCCGGCGGTATGACCGAACAGGCGTCCGTGGGCCTCGTGGAAGAGCCGGCGCAGCTCCTCCGGGCGGAGGTCCCGGGCCGGCACGGTGACTTCGTAGGACTGGCCGGGATAGCGCATGTCCAGGAAATCCTCGGTGTCGATGCAGTCCGGGGTCACGCTCTGCTCCCGGAGTTCCTGGACGCCCTTGGCCCGGAGTTCCGCCATCGTCTCACGGATGGCGCTCGCGGGGGTTTCGTCCAGCGCGCTGATGCGGGTGACGGAGTTGCTGCGTATCAGGTCGGTCCGCAGCATGCCGGCGGCGCAGAAATTGCCCGGATCCCGAGGGATGCAGATCTCGGGAATCTCCAGTTCCCGGGCGACCGGGCAGGCTACCGCGGGTCCGGCACCTCCGTAGGCCATCAGGATGAAGTCCCTGGGGTCGTAGCCTTTCTCGATGGTGACCGAGCGCATGGACATGGCCACTTGGGCGGCAAGCACCTCGACGATGCCGGCGGCGGCCCGCTCCGGCGTCATGTCCAGGGGCGCGGCGATGGTGTCGGCGATGGCCTGTCGAGCCGCCGCGGCATCGATGGGCATGGCACCGTCCAGCAGCGCCTCCCGGTTGAGGTGTCCCAGCACCACCAGCGCGTCGGTGAGGGTGGGCTGGTCGCCGGCGCCGTAGCAGGCGGGCCCGGGCACGGCGCCGGCGCTTCGGGGGCCTACCTTGAGTATGCGGCCGGACTCGACCCGGGCAATGCTGCCGCCGCCGCTGCCGATGGTCTCGATGTCGACGGTGGCGGCGCGCACGGTATAGCCCGCCACCTTGCTCTCGGACGCGGTCAGAAGCTTGCCGGGGATCACCGACATGTCGCAGCTCGTGCCGCCGATATCCAGCGTGATGGCGTTCTCGCGGCCGATCTCCCGGCACAGCCGCCGGGTCCCCACCACGCCCGCCACCGGTCCCGACATGAGCGTCTGCACCGGCACCCGGGCGATGACTCCGGGCGTGGCCACACCGCCGTTGGACTGCATGATCAGCACGTGGGCACCGTTCAGCAGCTCGTGGACGGCGGTTTCGATGGTGCCGACGTAGCCGCTGACCCGCGGGCCGATGAATGCGTTGACCACGGTGGTGCTGGTGCGTTCGAACTCCCGGAACTGTGGGTCCACCTCCGACGACAGCGTCACGTAGACGTCCGGACACAGCTCTTCCAGAATCGCCCGAAGCTGCCGTTCGTGATCGGGAGCGGCGAAGGAGAAGAGCAGGCTCACGGCTACCGAGCGAACACCGGCGTCCAGGAGCGCGCTCACCCTGGCCCGGGCCTGCTCCGCGTCCAGGGGAAGCACCTCGCGGCCTCGGGAGTCCACGCGCTCCCGCACCGGTTGGATCAGATGCCGCGGCACGAGCGGCCGGGGGCGGTCGAAGAACAGGTTGTAGACCTGATCGCCGCGCCATTGGCGGTCGAGTTCCAGGAGGTCGCGGAACCCTTCGGTGACCAGCAGCCCGGGTGCCGGCTCCCGTCCCTCCAGCAGCGTGTTGAGCCCGATGGTGGTGCCGTGGAGCACATAGCGGGCCGCGTCCGGCAGCCGTGCGGTGATTTCGCCAAGGCCGGCGGCGATGGCCGCGGTGGGGTCCCGGGGCTGCGATGGCACCTTCCAGGTGAAGCAGACCCGTCCGCTGTCCTCGTCGAACACGCTCAGGTCGGTGAACGTGCCGCCGGTGTCAATTCCGATGCGGAGCACGCGGGCTGCCCGTTTCCCGGCGTTGTCGCTCGGTGGCTGCGGTGTCCACGTTCAGGGTGGCCGCGTCGATGACCACCCCGTAAACGTCCCGGGCCGCCTCCGGCGATACGTAGCCGTCGCGCACGTCGTCCCGCACGAGCTCGGGGTTCCGCGCCAGCGGATCGCCCCAACCCCCGCCGCCGCCCAGCTCCAGCAGCAGGATGTCACCCCTGGACAACCGGAGGTTGGCCGTCTTGGAGTGAAGCGTCCGGGCATCGGGAGTGCCCGGATTGAGGCTGCAGCGGGCAGGTGCGCTCGGGCGGGCGCCGAAGAGACCGGGCGACGAGAACTTGAAGCGGTCCAGCCGCAGGTTGACGGTGACGTGGTCGTTCAGCACTTGCCAGCCGCGTCGGATCCCCAGGCCGCCACGGAACTTTCCCGCCCCCGCGGAGTCCGGATTGATCTCGAAGCACTGCATCCGCACCGGGAACTCGTTCTCCAAGGCTTCCACCGGTGTGCTCATGACGTTGCTGATGTCGGCGGCACAGCCGCTGATGCCGTCCTTGCCGGGCCGGGCGCCGTAGCCGCCCCACAGGATTTCGTACTGCGAGTAGCGCCGCCCTCCGGGCTCGACGCCGTTGAACGACACCGCACCGCCGGAGCTGCTCTGAGGCGCGGCCACGCGGTCCGGCAGGGCCTGGGCCAAGACCATCATGACCACCGGTGCCAGCCGGTGGCAGGTGGTGGCGTACATGTTCACCGGAGCGGGGAACTCGGGGTTCAGCAGGTGACCGGGACTGGGGAGGGTGATGCGGATGGGCGCGGAGCAGCCCTGGTTCTTGGGCAGATCCGGTCCGATGGCTGCCTGTACACAGTATTCCACCACCGCCCGTACCACGCAGGGCCGGAGGTTCAGGGGGCCGCGCGACTGCCGGGCCGAGGCGAACTCGAACTCCAGTTCGTCGCCGCGCACCCGCAGCGTCGCCGTCACTTCCAGGGGTCGGTCCAGCTCCACGCCGTCATCGTCGATGTGATCGGTGACCGGCCCGTAGGTGCCGGGCGGCAGGGCGGCGATGCGCGCGCGCAGTTCCCGTTCGGTGATGGCGATGCGTTCCTCCCAGCAGGCCAGCACGTCGTCCAGGCCGAAACGGTGGGCCAAGGCGGTAATCCGCTCGATGCCCTGAAGGTTCGAGGTCACCTGCGCGTGGATGTCGCCCCAGGTCACCTCCGGAGTGCGGGTGTTGGCGCGGAGAAGCTGTTTCACCGCCTCGTTGAGAACGCCTCCCTCGTAGAGCTTCAGAGGCGGGATCAGGAGGCCCTCCTGAAACACCTCGGTGGCGTCGCCGGCGTTGGTGCCCGGCACCTTGCCGCCGATATCCGGCTTGTGGGCCGTGTTGCCGACGAAGGCGATGAGCCGCCCTTGGTGAAATACCGGAGAGATCAGCGTGACGTCGCTGGGGTGGTTCTGGCAGTAGCGGTAGGGGTGGTTCAGGATGAAGGTGTCGCCCTCGCCGATGGCGCCGGAGAAGTCCTGGAGGATCCCCTTCAGCTGGGAGCCCACCACCCCGAGCCCCACCGGATTGGGCGAGTATTGTCCGACGTTGCGTCCCTGTCGGTCGCAGATGCTCAGGGCCAGGTCCTGACTCTCCTTGACGATGGACGAATAGCCGTTGCGCATGAGCTTCCGCGTCAACTCGTACGCGATCTGGTTGGTGGCGTTGTAGATGACCTCGAGCTTGATGGCGTCCATTTCGAGGGCTCGCTGCCGCACAGGGCGGGTTGTCCGTGTCGGGTGCGGAAGCCCGACTTGCAACGGTCGGAAAGGGTATGCAATTCTGCAACCGCTGTCAACATTGCCTCGGACAGCGCCGAACCGGGCCTGGGAGGAGCCGATTCCATGAAGTACAGGACCCTTACCGCGGTGGGGCTGGTGGCGGCGATTGTCGTCGGGCTGGCGGCCCGGGCGGTGGTGTACGCGGTTCTGACACCGGGTTCCACGACCGACTTCGTGGCCACCGTCGTCTTCCTCGGCGGTTTCGCCGGCGGGCTGCTGGGATTTGCCGGCATCTTCCGGGTGCGGGAGGGGAAGCCCTTCTGGCCGTTCTGACCCGCGGGCAGGGCATGACAGGAGCGCTGGAGGGTACGGTGGCCGTGGCTGGCGGCGGACGCGTGGCCGGCGCCTGCACCGGGAGCCTCCCGGGGGATCCGGATTTCGCGCCCCTCCATTTCGAGGTCATCAAGGTGGAGATTCCCCGGACCGGCGGTCCAGCCCGCAGGCGGGACGCTCTCCGGAAGCTTCGTCTCCGGAAGCTTCGCAAGCGCGGCGTGATCTGAAGCGTGTTCCGGCAACTCTCTTTCACCGGCATGGCAACACCCTCACGCACCGACTTTGTCGCGGCGATTCATCGAAGCCCCTTCATGGTCGTGCTGGTGGTGACCGGCGGCGGTACGCAGGCAGTGGCGGATCTGTTCGTGGTGCCCGGGGCGACACGCACGGTGCTGGAAGCGCTGGTGCCGTACAGTGACCGTTCCATGGCCGGTTTCCTGGGCGGGTCGCCGCCGCAGGCCGTCTCCGTGGAGACCGCGGCGGCGCTGGCGCGCAAGGCCCGCGAGCGGGCGCTGGCGCTGAGGCCGGCAGCAGGGGTCAGGGTGCTGGGAGTCGCCTGCACCGCCGCGCTGGTGACGGATCGCCCCCGCAAGGGGGAGCACTGCGCCCACGTGGCGGTGTGCGGCGGCGAATCCGTCCAGGTCCGTTCGGTGACCCTGGAGAAGAACGCCCGCAGCCGGCAAGGTGAAGAACGTGTGGTGGCGGACATGGTGCTGTCCGCGCTGGG
The DNA here is from genome assembly GCA_964291295.2 of uncultured Binatia bacterium (SeqCode). Taxonomy (GTDB): domain Bacteria; phylum Desulfobacterota; class Binatia; order UBA9968; family JAJDTQ01; genus JAJDTQ01. The sequence continues at coordinate 2,394,919 of OZ219754.1, forward strand.
CTTGGCCTGTGGCCTGGATGCCGCCCTGTGCGATGCGCTGCTGCCGGAAGAGCCGGTGCGCTTTCGCGTGATCTGACCGCGCGCCACGGCGGGATTCGGGGCCACATGGGGGCCGGGGGCGACGCCGGCAGTCCCCGCAGTCCAGATTCGGCTTTCCACCGAGGCGCCGGTGGTGTTGTCGCCGTGCCGGTCTCGTATTCAAGGCGGCGCCGCCAGGACGGCGACGCCGCGGCAACCGCCGGTCGCGACAAGAAGCGGTTCCGGCGCCTTGGCCGGATACGTGCCGGCGGAGGTGCCGGAGCGTGCCACCACAGCGCCGCGAACCACCGGTGGCCGATACACCGGCAGGTGTGGTACAGGCCGCTGTTGTCCGTTTCATCGTCAAGGGAGGAGAGGCACATGGAGCGCCAAGTCGTCGTGGATGGTCTCGGGATACGCTATCTGGAGGAGGGGGCGGGTACGCCGGTGATCATGGTGCATGGCGCCTCGCTGGGCTCGTCCGCGGACGTGTTCGAACGCCATCTGGGGCCGTTGGCGGAGGCCGGTTTCCGCGCGGTGGCCCTGGACCAGCCTGGCTTCGGCGGGTCCGATGTTCCGGGGGACCACACCTTGGCCTACCGGGTCGGTTTCCTGCCGCGGTTCATGAGCGCCATCGGCGCCGGCAAGGCCGCGCTCATCGGCCACTCCCAGGCCGGCGGCATCGTGGTGCGGTGCGCGCTGGACCATCCCGACCGCGTGGCCAAGGTGCTGGTGGTGTGCAGCGGCAGCCTCCTGCAGGGGCTCCCGGGTTTCCCGCCGCCGGCGCACGCAAGCGGTGCGCGCACCGACGCGCTGCCAACGCCGGAGGACAGCCGCAAGCTCCTGGAGTCGAACCTTTATCACAAGGAGTTGATCACGCCGGCGGTTCTGGAGAAGCGCCACCGCCTGAGCCTGGGCCGGAACTTCGAGGCGTTCCTGGAGCGACAGCGGGTGATGGAGCCCGGGCAGGACGGTCCGCCCCTGTGGGAGCGGCTCACGGAAGTGCGGCCGCCGCTGCTGCTGCTCTACGGCAGGCAGGACCGCAACCAGGCGGCCGAAAAGTGTGCGGCACTGAAGCGGTTGAGGCCCGGACTCCGCCTGGAGATCATCGACAAGGCCTGCCACCTGCTCATGTGGGATGCGGGCGAGGTCTACGACCGCCGGGCCATCGAGTTTCTTGCGGAGTGACGCGGCAAGGCGTCATGCCGGCGGCGGTGCCTGCGCCACCAGGCCGAAATCCCGCAGCGGCTGGTGCTCGTTGCTCAGCTCCGGGCAGAACGTATCCACCTGGAGCAGAGACGCGCAGCCGGGGCAGCAGTACTCGACGAAGCAGGCGATGTACGGTTCGCCCGACGGCATCTTCTGTCCCGACAGCTCCTCCAGGTCGAGCTTCCGTCTGAGCGCATAGCGTTTGTAGTTGTCGTGCTCCTCGCAATAGCGGTGGGCGCAGCGGGTGCACTGAATGACCCGCCGGCCGCCTTCGCTGGCGATGGCCAGGCAGGGATGGAACCGCAGCACTTCCGCGCCGGCGGGCGGGGTGGGCGAGCCGCCGGACAGCGCGCTGGTGGTGCCGGCCAGAGGTGTGCCCCGGGCCAGCCGTTCCGCGCGTATCGCCTCCCGCCGGCCCTCCGTGGCCTCGGTATCCACGGCTCCCCGGGCCGTGACCACGACCCCGAACACCTTCTCGGCCATGCGCCGCGAGGTGACGCCCACGCGGATGTCGCGTCGGACCTTTTCCGGATCGCGTTCCAGGGGGTCGCCGAAGCCGCCGCCACCGCCCACGAAGTCGGCCACGATGCAGTACTCCGGAAGCGGCACCCGTCCCTGGATCTGGTCCGGATGGGCCAGGACACCCCAGTTCTCGCTCTCCAGTTGCGCCGGCTGGACGGGATAGGCGCCGCCGCGCAACCGTTCCATCAAGGAGGCGCCGTCGGTGTGGAACACGGCTCGGGTTCCGCCGATGCCTGTGGGGTAGCCGCCGAACAGTCCCGCGCCCTCGGGCAGGCAACCGTAAGGGGGGTAGTTGACGCTGCAGTCCCGGGTGCCGAAGACCATGTAGATCCGATAGCTGCCGGTGCCGCCGGTGTGCCTGCCGGCGCCGCCGCCGTCGATGTGGTGATTTCGGGTGAAGTAGAGGAACGGGTATTGCATCTCGATGCGTTCGATGTCGCTGATGCCGCCGCCGGGAATGTTCATGTTGCCGCCGCAGGGAACCCCGTCCCGTACCGGCGTTGCGCCGAAGCCGGCGCCGTGGCCGTCGTAGAGGCCCTGGGCGGTCACCAGTCCTTGGCGATTGTGGCCGCCGTAGAAGGCCAGCGGACCGCCGCTGTACCAGATGCCCTGCCAGGCGGCGTTGATGTCGTCGCTGCCGCTGCTGTAGAGCATGCGCGCGATGCAGTCGCTCAGTGCCACCTTGGCCGTGACCCCCACCGCCGGCGCGTTGCCGCAGGCTGCCGGGAACCGGCAGTTGAGAATGCTGCCCTCGGGGATGGTGACGGAGAGGGGTTTGAACTTGCCGTCGCTCCAGGGAATGTCCCAGAAGAGGAAGTCCGTCAGCGCCACCGCCAACTGGGCCATGGTGCCCGCCAGGGTGGAGTTGGACATGTCGTTCATCTGGCCGCTGGTGCCGCTGAAGTCCAGGTGCATCGCCTCGGCCTTCTTCTCGAGCCGGCACACCACGTGGTAGGGCTTGACCCGGCCGCTCCCGCGGTCCCAGGCGGTGCCCGGAATCACCGACGTCCAGACGCCGTCCGGCAGACTCCGGAGCCGGGCCCGGGCCATGCGCTCCGAGTCCTCGATGACCTTGCGTCCGGCCATCTCGATGAAGTCGACGCCGAACTTCTCCACCAGTTCCAGGAATCCCCGGGCACACACGTTGTTGGAGGCGATCTGCGACCGGATGTCCTGGCCGACATACTCAGGGTCGCGGCATTGTTGCGTCAGACAGCGGAAGGCGTCTTCCCGGAACTCGCCCTTCTCGACGACCTTGGCGCCTTGTATCCGGATGCCTTCGTGGTAGATCTCCGTGGCCACGCCCCGGAGCGAGCCGCCGGTGTCCGCGGTGTGGATGCTGGACGCGATCCAGTTGGTGAGCACGCCGTCATGGAAGATGGGCTTCATGATCAGCATGTCGTAGGTGTGGGCGCCGGCAATGTAGGGATCGTTGAAGAAGAGCTGGTCGCCGTCGAAGAAGCCGGGACTCTCGCCGTACCACTCGATGACCTTCCGGATGGCGTCGGACGTGGCCGCGGCGAACCGCAGGTGGCCCGAGCACGCCAGGACCATCGCGCCTTCGGCGGTGTAGAATGATGCCATGCACTCGCCCCCCTGGGCGACGATGGGGGAGGCGGTCACCTTCTGGATGGACGAACGCCCCTCCTCGCCGATGGCCCAGAGGCGGTGCAGGAACATCTCGTACCTGACGGGATCCAGTTCGGCCGTGTCTGCCATGCGATCAACTCCTGCGGCCGTCCCGATGGTGTCAGCGGGCGGCGCGGTGCGGGTGCGGTGCGTAGGGGTGGACGATCGGAATGTTCCCTTCCGGTGCGCGAACCGGACCCATGAATGGAGGTGCGGTGCGGCGTTCAGTTCGCCACAGCCGCAGGTTCCTGTCAAATTGGGAATCGTCACCACCGGGAATCGGCCCGACCCGGGGTTACGGTCGGAAATGTCATGGCCGCCCTCGCGGGAGTGATCGCTCCGGCAGATGGGCTTCGGGAGGTTCGCCCCGGCCGGTGCGTTCCGGGAGATACATTCGATGATGTCGAGACTTGAATCGGTTCCAAGGCTTTTGGCGGCGGCGGCACTGGGAACGCTGCTTGCCCTGCCGCTGGCCGCCTGTGGCGACGGCGCCAAGGAGTTGTTCGAGACGGCGCAGTTCGAGGAGGTCCAGAACAACCGGGAGCACGCGCGCAAGCTCTACCGCCGGATCCTGCGCGACCATCCGGGCAGCCCGTTCGCGGCCCGGGCGCGGGAACGGCTGGCGGTGCTGGCGCGGGAGGGGGTTGGCGGCGGGTGAGGCGGCGGGTGGGCGTCGTCGCCGCGTGCCTGTCCGCAGGGGTCGGCGGCCCCGCACCGGTTCCGCGCGGTGGGCCGCCACCGGTGTTCGCTCCACTGGTGGGGCGAAGGCCGGTCGGCGAACGTGAGGACGGGCGGTCCGGCGGATTCCGGCATCCGGGCCGTACAAGGAGGACAGCGGTGTTCGAGGCTTCCGGACCCGGTCGCGGGGAGGGTGCATGAGCAATGATGATCGTCAGGTGATTTTCTCTCTGATCGGGGTGGGCAAGGTCCATCCCCCCAGGCGGCAGGTGCTGAAGGACATCCACCTGTCTTTCTTCTACGGTGCCAAGATCGGCGTGCTCGGCCTCAACGGTTCGGGCAAGAGCACCCTCCTGCGGATCATCGCGGGCGTGGACAAGGAGTATCTGGGGGAGATCGCGTTCTCCAGGGGCTACGCCGTGGGCCTGCTGGAGCAGGAGCCGCGGATGGATCCCGGCAAGACCGTGAAGGAGGTGGTGGAGGAGGGCTGCTCCCGGATGATCGGGCTGCTGGCCGAATTCGAGACGGTCAGCGGCAGGCTCGGCGAGGTGTCGGACGCGGACGAGATGGAGGTGTTGCTGGAGAAACAGGCGCGGCTCCAGGACGAGATCGAGGCGGGTCACGGCTGGGAGTTCGAGAGCCGTCTCGAGGTGGCCATGGACGCGCTCCGCTGCCCGCCGCCGGATACCAGCACCGGTGTGCTCTCCGGGGGCGAGCGCCGGCGCGTGGCCCTGTGTCGGCTGTTGATCCAGGAACCGGACATCCTGCTGCTGGACGAGCCCACCAATCACCTGGACGCGGAATCGGTGCAGTGGCTGGAGCAGCACCTCGGCCGCTACCGGGGCACGGTCATCGCGGTGACCCACGACCGCTACTTTCTGGACAATGTCGCCGGCTGGATCCTCGAGCTGGACCGGGGCCACGGCATCCCTTTCGAGGGTAACTACTCCTCGTGGCTGGAACAGAAACAGGTGCGCCTGGAGAAGGAGGAGAAGTCGTTGTCGCGGCGGCGGAAGACCCTGGAGCGGGAGCTGGAATGGGTGCGCCTGTCTCCCCGGGCGCGGCAGGCCAAGGGCAAGGCGCGGCTTGCGCGCTACGAACAACTGTTGGGACAGGAGCCGGCGGACGCCCGGGAAGAACTGGAGATATACATCCCGCCGGGGCCGCGGCTGGGGGACCGGGTGCTCCAGGCCGAAGGGCTCACCCACGGGTTCGGTGACCGGCTGCTGTTCGAGAATCTGAGCTTCATCATGCCGCCGGGCGCCATCGTCGGCGTCATCGGCCCCAACGGTTCGGGCAAGACCACGCTGCTGCGCATCGTCACCGGCGGTGTGGCATGCCGGGCCGGCTCGTTCCACATCGGCGACACCGTCCGCATCGGCTACGTGGACCAGAGCCGCACCCTGGACGACCGGCAAACGGTGTGGGAGGCCATTGCCGACGGCCAGGCGCAGATTCTGCTGGGCAAGCGCGAGGTCAACTCCCGCGCCTGGGTGGGGCGTTTCAACTTCTCCGGCCAGGATCAGCAGAGGAAGGTGGGGGAACTCTCGGGCGGCGAACGCAACCGCGTGCACCTGGCGCGCATGTTGAAGGAGGGGGCCAACCTGTTGCTGCTGGACGAGCCCACCAACGATCTGGACGTGAACACCATGCGGGCGCTGGAGGACGGGCTGGTGGAGTTCGGCGGCTCCTGCATCGTCGTGAGCCACGACCGCTGGTTCCTGGACCGCATCGCAACCCACATGCTGGCCTTCGAGGGAGACGGCCGGGTGGTCTGGTTCGAGGGCAACTACAGCGACTACGAGGCGGACCGGCGAAGGCGTCTCGGCAAGGAGGCCGATCAGCCGCACCGCATGCGCTACCGCAGGCTGACCCGGGATTGAGTTGGCGTTCGATTCAGCCGCCGGCCCGCTTCACGAAGTCGGACAACCGCTCGCCGATCATGATGCAGGTGACGTTGGTGTTGGCGTGCACCACCGTTGGCATGATCGAGGCGTCGGCCACCCAGAGGTTGTCCATGCCGTGCACCTTGAGGTTCTGATCCACCACCGCTTCCGGGTTGGAGGCCGGCGCCATCAGGCAGGTGCCGACACCGTGGTGGTAGCTGTCGTAGGTGGTTCGGGCGAATTCGGCCCAATCGTCGCCTGGACCGGGAGTGAGCAGGTCGCCGTAGATCTCCCGCATGGCCGGGGTCTCGGCGATCTCCTTGATGAACGCCATGGCCCGGGTCATGGATTCGATGTCCTGCCGGTCCTCCAGCATGGCCGACTCGATGACCGGCAACTCGTGCGGGTCGCTGCTCTGCAGGCGGATCCGGCCGCGGTTCATCTGCTCCAGCAGCGACGCCGACAGCGGGATGGTGGGCTTGATGCCTTCGATGTGGGTCGGCGGCCGCAGCGAAATGTGGAAGTTGGCGCAGTCCCGGTCGGCGTGGCTCTTGTAGATGTAACGGATGCGCGGGATGATCCAGTCGGCGTCGAACGCCTCCCTGCACTCGAAAGTCATGAAGACCACCGCGTGGTCCTGATAGTTCCGGCCCACGCCGGGCATGTTCCGGACCACCTCCACGCCAGCTTTTCGAAGCTCCTCGGCACCGCCGATGCCCGAGAGCATCAGCAGCCGGGCCGAGTCGTAGACCCCGGCGCTCATCACCACGTGGGTGCCGGAGACGGTCTCCTGACGGCCGTCCTTCTCGTAGCACACGCCGGTCACGCGGCTGCCGGAGATGTTCAGCCGGGTGACCGGCGCCTCGGCGATGATGGTGAGGTTGGAGCGGCCGCGCGCCGGGTCCAGGTAGGCCACCACGGTGGACTGCCGCTTGCCGTCCCGGATGCTGAAGGGCGGGTGGCCGACGCCCTCGGGATCGGGGATGTTGGTGTCCTCCAGGAGCGGCAGACCCTTCTGCTGGCCAGCTTCGATGAACGCCTGGACCGGATCGGCCGCTCCCGGCGTGTCGAACGTGAACGGGCGCTTCACGTAGAGCGGGCCGTCATTGCCGTGAAGCGGGCTGTCCGGGAAGTCATGGTCCGATTCCAGCCGTTTCAGCACTGGCAGGACCTTGTCCCACGACCAGTCCGGGTTGCCGGCGGCCACCCAGTTGTCCATGTCGGCCTTCATGGGCCGGGGAGCGGCCATGACGTTCACCGATGAGCCCCCGCCCATGATCCTGCCGGCGAGCTTGTAGCAGATGCTGCCGTCCAGGTCCCGCGGGCTCGGATACATGGTCAGGTAGTCGGTCTCCAGCAGCAGCCGCACCTGGTTGGCGGCCTCGGCCACCATCTCGGGAAGGGGCCGGGGGTCCGGCCCCGCTTCCAGCAGCAGCACATTGCGCCCGGGATCCTCGGAGAGGCGGCTCGCCGCGGCGCAGCCCGCCGAGCCCCCGCCGATGATGATGACGTCGTAGTGTTTCGCCATGAGAGAAACCCTATGCTTTCGGGGCCGGTTCGCCGTCCCGGGCCCTGGCGGCCTGGTCGTCCAGCGCCTTGCCCAGGCGTTTCCTGAACTCTTCCAGGATGAGCGAGGTGGTGGCGCGCAGGATCATGTCGCCGACGATGGCCAGTCGTCCCTTGATCTCCACCGACGCCTTGTAACGGAGTTCGGTGCGGTTCTCCCCGGGCTCTTCCATGCGGGCGTCCACCGCGGCCACCACCGTGCTCCGGGTCACGGAGTCGTTGCCTTCGATTTTCACGGCGAGGGATTCCCTGGGGTTGCTCTCGGTGATGGTGGAGCGGAAGGCGAACTTTCCCGCCATGGGCCCCACCTTGGCGCTGATGACGCCGTCGAAGGTGACGTCGTCGATCCGGTCGATGGAATCGAGACCCGGCATGCAGGACGAGAACTTCCGGATGTCCAGCACGAAGTCCCAAACGACGTCTCTCGGATGTTCCACGGTGATGGTGCCCTCGAAGTTCATGGCGGCTCCCGGCGACGAGTCGAACTGGAAGGGATATAGCGGGTTCGGCGGTGCCGATCAACCTGCGGGCCGATACGGCAGGGCGCCGGCGCCGCGGAGACGTCGTTCCCGCGCCGGCGGAAGGTCCGAACCGCTCCGGGTTCGCCGGGGCTGAATCAATGACATCAACAGGCTGCGAGCAGGTTCATGTCGCGCCGTCGTCTTGTTCGGACCTTCCCTTGCCAGTGGGGCGGGCGGCGTGATTGCAGTTCCGGCGTGGTTACGAATCCGGTCCGGCGTGCTACACGTGGCCTTCATGGACATGGACATCGCCATGGTCTATGCCCTCGGTACGGCGTTCTTCCTGGCGTTGCGGGACATCTTCGGCCGCTTGGCCACCCGTGACATCGACCCGGTGCTGGGCACGGCGGCGACGGCGTTCACCGGCTTGGTGGTGCTGGCCTGCGCCGCCCTGGTGAACGGCGACTTCCAGGCGGGGTTTCCTGGTTGGGGATGGCCGCTGTTCATGATCGGCTGCGCCGGAATCCTGCGCATTACCGTGGGCCGCACCACCCTGTTCACCGCCATCAAGTACATCGGCGCCGCGCGCGCCAGCAGCTTCAGCGCCACCAACGTCTTCTTCGCCATGTTCCTGGGGGTGGTCTTCCTGGGCGAGAAGCTGACGGTTCTCCTGGCGGCCGGGGCGGTTCTGGTGGTGGGCGGCTGCGTGCTGGTGGCCCTGAGTCGTGTCCGGGGCGCCGTCGCGCAGACCTGGACGCGCCATGCGGCCGGCATCGGCCTGGCACTGGGCAGCGCCTTCGCCATGGCGCTGTCCGCCGCTCTGACCCGGGTGGTGGTGCACGAGTTCCCGTCGCCTCTGGGCGCCAATTTCTACGCCAGCCTCATCGCGCTGCCGAGCTTCCTGCCGGTCATTGCCGGCCGGCCGCTGCGCAGCGTCGCCCACTGGAGCTCCCGGCACTGGTGGTACACTTGGCTGGTGGGCCTGGTGTCCGCCATCGGCACCACCTGCGGCTATTTCGCGCTCCGCCACGCACCCGTGGTGGTGGTGCAGCCCATTGCGCAGGCCCGGCCGCTCTTCGTGTTGCTGATCTCATGGATATTCCTGCAGGCTCACGAGTCGGTTGGCTGGAGGATCGCGGCCGGCGCCGTGGCCATCGTCGCCGGCACCGCGTTGCTGGTGCTGGAATGAGGAGGAAGGGGTTCGCTTTCCGGTCTTCGCAGGCTATATGTTGAGAACGGGCGGGAGCCTGCATGGGGATGAGTTCGACCTTGGTGTTGTATCTCGCAGGAATCCGGCGCGCCCTGGCGCACCTGTTCGGGAGCCATGACGGGACTGCCGGTTCCGGGGAAGGAGTACGGCCGGTGAAGGACAAGGTTGTCAAGACCGAAGAGGAGTGGCGCCGGCAGCTCACGGACGAGCAATTTCTGGTGACACGCAAAAAGGCCACCGAGAGGCCGTTCACGGGCGAGTACCACGCCTCCGGCGAGCCTGGTATGTACCGGTGCGTCTGCTGCGGCACGGAGCTGTTCGACGCCGACGCCAAGTTCGACTCGGGTACCGGATGGCCGAGTTTCCGGGCGCCGGTGAACGAGGCGCATGTGTCCACCGTGCAGGACCATTCCTTCGGGATGCGGCGGGTGGAGGTGCTGTGCAGCGTTTGCGACGCCCATCTGGGGCACGTCTTCGACGACGGGCCAGCCCCGACCTATCAGAGATATTGCATCAACTCGCTCTCTTTGAAGCACGAGAGAGACCAGGGAAACCAATAAAGACCAAGGAGGTTCCGTCATATGGACAGCAGACAGGTGCTGGCACAACTCGACCGCGCGCATCTTGTGGAAATGACCCGCGATCTGGCCGATATCGTCACCATCACGGGCGAGGAGGCCCCGGTGGCGGAATATCTGGGCCGCGAGTTCGAACGGCTGGGCATGGAGGTAGAGTACCAGGAAGTGGAGGAGGGGCGGCCCAATGTCATCGGCAGGCTGAGAGGGTCGGGCGACGGGCCGGTGCTGATGTTCAACGGCCACATGGACCACTTCGACAATCCCGAGCCCACGCGGGTGACGGAAGAACGGATCTATGGCCGCGGCCTGGTGAACATGAAGTGCGCGTTTCCCTGCTACATCACCGCGGTGGACATGCTTGTCAAGGCCGGGGCGGAACTCAGGGGCGACATCCTCATCTCCGGCGTGGTGGGCGAGATCGAGAAGGCCCAGGTCAACAGGTTCCGCGGCAAGAGCTACCGGGGAGCCGGCGTGGGGGCGCGCTATCTGATGGACCACGGCGTCACCGCCGACATGTGCGTCATCGGCGAGCCCACGGGGCTGCGCATGCAGATTGGCAATGCCGGTCTGGTGTGGGCCGAGGTGACCGTCGAAGGGCCGGCCAAGACCTTCGTCCTGAAGGCGTCCGAGGTGGCCAGGGCGATCCAGGAGTGGGAGGCCGACTACCAGAAGCAGTTCCCGCATCCGTTCATGCTCCCCACGGTGCAGATCGGCGCCATCGATGGCGGCAATCCCTTCAAGCCCGGCACCAACCCGGTGTGCAAGATCTACGTCATCGTCAAGACGCTGCCCGGGGTGGCCAGCATGAAGATCCAGCGGGAGCTGGAGAAGGTGGCCGCGGCCGTCGCCGCCAGGGAAGGGGACATCACCACCCGGGTGAAGCTCTATCTCTCCACCGGCGGCTACGAGATTCCCGCAACCGACTATGTGGTCCAGGCCATGGGCGGAGCGCACCGGGAAGTCAACGGCAGCGACATGGAGTTCTCGGAGCCGGTGCGCTACGGCATCACCAGCGACGGCTCGCGCATTCATCAGTATGGCGTGTCGGTGGTCACCTACGGCGCCGGCTTCGGCACCCACCTGGTGGACCCGGACGAACAGGAAACCGGCACGGAATGGGACCGCCCGTCCGGCACCCGCCGGGGCGTGGGCATCAACAACATGATCCGCTGCAGCAAGGTCTACGCCCTCGCCGCCCTGGACATCTGCGGCAAGAGCCGCGCGGAGTTGAATCTCGACTGATGCCCGTCGGGCATGACGGGGGGCGGGCGGCTTCGGGCCGCCCGCTTCCGTCCGCGCCGGCGGTGAGCGGAACGCGCCGCCGCCAGGAGATCCCATGGAACTGACGCTCGCACATTACCGCAACCGTTTCTGCATGTACCGGACCTACCATGCGCTGCGGGAGGGCATCGTCAAGCCCGAGGGTTTCGACCTGAAGGTGATGGAGGTGGCCGACCCGCCGAGCCACGAGCTGGAGGAGGTGCTGATCCGGGGCGAGGTGGCGTTCGCCAACATCTATCTGCCGAACTTCCTCAAGCGCAGGCTTGGCGGTGCGCCCATCGTGGGCTTGTCCACGGAATGGAAGTCCACCTCCAAGGGCAACGGCATCTTCGTGCGCAAGGACGGACCGGTGCGGACTCCCAAGGACCTGGAGGGCCGGCTCATCGCCAGCCACCATTCCGACCCCCACGCCATGCACTGCTACCTGCTGCGCAGGCACTACGGTGTGGACGACTCCACCATCCGCTGGGAGTCCCATCCCCAGGATGAGCTCTTGCCGATCCTCAAGGAGGGCAAGGCCGACGCCGCCACGCTCATTGACCAGGTGTTCTGGCACGGCGAGCACGACCCCGACCTCCGTTGCCTTTACACGGACGGCGACGCCTGGCGCGGCCTCCACGGGCTTCCGGAGATCATCAAGCACATGCTGGCGACCCGCGAGGAGCTGCTGCGGGAGCATCCGGAACTCGGCGGCCGTATCCTCGACGCCTGCCGGAAGTCGGTGGCCTACAGCGATGCCCACCTTGAGGAGGTGGCCGACCGCTTCATCGCCCGGTACGGCGGTGACAAGCGGGACATCCTGGCCTCCGCCGGCTACCCCAGGATCGAGTTCACCTTCACGGACACCGAGCGCAGGGAGGCGGAAGCCACCATGGAGATGCTGATGGAGACCGGTCGCCTGAAAGGGCGGGTGGACCTTTCCGAGGCGTTCGTGTCGCCGGCCACTGGCGACACGGCAACGAGACCGCCGACCCTATAGACCGAAGCCCCTCTCCGGGACCGGAGCCGGGTCCCGTCCGTGAAGGCGGGAATCCGGGAAGCGCACCATGGCAGGGCTTGACGCCTGTCCCGCGGCTCTATAACGTGGCCGCACATCACCGTCACCGGCGGATCAAGGGAGGTTCCCATGCGAAATCCGATACCAGGAAGAAGCCTTGTACCGGGAAGCCTGATACCAAGGGCGATGGCGCTGGTACTTGGCCTGGTTCTGTGCCTTTCCGGCATGGCGCTGGCGTCGAGTGCCGAACTGGTGGCCGCGGCCAAGGAGGAAGGCAGGCTCAGGCTGGTGACATTCTCCAGCTTCAGGAAGGCGGCCGAGTCTTTTCAGAAGAAATACGGCATCACGGTGGAGGGCACCTACGTGGGCGCGCCCGGCGTTCTCCGCAAGGTAAGCCAGGAATCCCAGGCGGGGATCTTCGCCATCGACGTGTTCGGCACCTCCCCGGGGCCGTTGAGCGGGCTCAACCACCTGACCCTGCGCTACGAACCCGCCGGCTATGAAAAGGTCGCGCACCACATGACGGCGCTGCCCAGGGAGTGGAACCAGGTGCCGATCTTCATCCACGTGGTGGGAGCGTCCTACAACAAGGAACTGATCCCGCCGGACAAGGCGCCGCGCAGTATCCAGGAGCTGATCAAGCCCGAGTACAAGGGCCGGATCATCTCCCGCACGCCGTGGCTGGGGTCCAACTATCTCGTGCACATCGCCTCCCTGCAGGCCTGGTTCGGCGGCAACGAGGAACAGTGGGCCAGCTACTGGAAGAAGTTCAAGGTCAACGTGGGGCGGTACGAGCCCAAGTGGGGCCCGCTCCACCAGGCGGTGGGTCTCAAGGAGTATCCCCTGGGCATCTTCACGTTGCCGTACACGCCGTTCACCTTCGGCCGCAGCTATCCCGGGCTCGGCTACTCCACGTTCCGGGAGCCGGCCATCTGGTGGCCCAACATGCTGGCGATTCACAAGCAGGCTCCCCACCCCAACGCCGCCAGGCTCTTCATGGAGTTCGCCATCAGCGCCGAGGGGCAGAAGCACTTCGTCGACGAGGGGCTGATCCCGGCCGACAGCACCATGAAGCCCCGGGCGTCGCTCATCAAGGAGCTTGAGGGCGTCACCTTCTTCGACAGGGCGCCGGAGATCATCGCCCGGGAGGTCAGCGAGAACAAGGATGCCTGGACGAAGCGCATTCAGGCGCTCTACCAGTAGGCGCGGGCGCCGGAACGACGCGGGGGGCCATGTTCGAATTCTTTCCGGGGAATCGAAGCTGGTCCTTCGCGTGCATCCGTCTGCTGGCGGAGAGCTACTACGGCGGCGGCGAGTTCAGCGAGATCCACCGCACCGTGCAGCGCATCCGGTCCGGCGATACCGAAAGCTGGCACGCCGAGTGGCATGAGACCGCGGACCGGGTCGCCGCCCGGGGCCGGGAGCACCAGGCCGGCGGTCGCTTCGAGAGTGCGCGAGCGGCCTTCTTCCGCGCCGCCAACTACTACCGGGTCGCCGAGTTCGTCCTGCCCTTCACCGACCACCGGAAGGTTCCCACCTATCGCAGGTCGGCCGACAGCTTCCACGCCGCCGTAGCGCTCTCCCCCGGCATCGAATGCGTGGAGGTGCCCTACGAAGACACATCCATGCCCGGCTACTTCTTCCACGCACCGGCCGCCGCCGGCGGGAAGCCGCCGGTGCTGATCTTCACCGGCGGCGCGGATTCCACCGCCGAGGAGGTTTATTTCGTCGGCGGCCCCGAAGCCGCCAGGCGGGGCCTTGCCCTGCTCATCGTCGACGGACCCGGACGCGGCGGCATGCTCCGGCTGCGCCACCGCTTGGCCATCCCGGACTTCGAGCGGCCGGTATCGGCCATGGTGGACTATCTTGAGAGCCGCGGCGACGTCGACGCCGGCCGCATCGCCCTCATGGGCATGAGCATGGGCGGCTACTACGTCACCCGCGCCGCCGCCTGGGAGAAGCGCGTCAAGGCCTGCGTGTCCCACTTCGGCCCCTACGACTGCTACCGGGACATCTACGAGTTCTACGAGCCGCTCAGGGAACAGTTCCGCTGGATCACCGGCTCGAGCACCAAAGACGAGGTGCGCCGCCGCCTGAGTCGCTTCACCCTCGCCGGCAGCATCGGCAAGGTCGAGTGCCCGCTGCTGATCCTCCACGGCGAGGACGACATCATCACCGACCCTCGCTGTGCCCGCCAACTCCATGACGAAGCCCGTTGCGAGAAGGAGCTGCGCTACTTCCGCTCCGGCGAGCCCGGCGCCATCCACTGCGCCTACGACAACCACGCCGAGGTCTTCTCCTTCATGCACGACTGGGTGGCGGCAAAAGTGTAGCGGCCATGGACGGGTTGCTCGACAAGATCTCTTCCTACAACATCTTCAACTACCTTCTGCCGGGCAGCCTGTTTGCGGTTATGGCGGATGCGGTAACTGACTATTGCTTCATCCAGCAAAACACCATTGTTGGGCTCTTTCTCTACTATTTCATTGGCTTGGTGGTCAGTCGAATAGGCTCTTTGGTTGTCGAGCCTATCTTGAAGGCAGTCGGGTTCGTCACTTTCGTCGACTACCGGAGATTCATCGAAGCCTCAAAAACCGACCCGAAGATCGACGTACATTCCGAAACGAACAACATGTACCGGACACTGGCCGCGCTTTTTCTCCTACTCCTGATCGTCATCTTGTTTGACCGATTCGCATCCTTGTTACCTTGGCTGGTGGACGGGTCGCCGTATATCGCCGGGGTGGCCCTCCTTGCAATATTTCTATTCGCTTATCGGAAACAGAGCATCTACCTCGGCAGGCGAGTCAACGATGCGGTCGGTAGGAAAAGGACCAGATTCGACGGGGGCGATGCGAAATAGAGAATGTCTCGATCGAGAGCGAGCAGAGTGGAGCCCGTTGTCTTGGGATGCTTCCTGCCAGAGCGGTTTCGACAAAGGAAGAAGTGTCGGGTGGCTGGGACCAGACTCAGTCACTGAGACGCAGGACCATTGAATGATTAATGACAGCACGACAAGGCGAAGCCGGCAACCGCGCGGTTGGAAGCGAATGTTCCTGGACAATGAGGGAAACCCTTCTTCTATGCGCGTAATGTCGGCCGTCGCATTTGTGACCTCCGCATACCTTGCTATCATAGAAGTATTCTACAAAAAGGCGTCGGGAGGCGGGGTTGGCAGCAGCGATACCGAGCTCGTGTTCTATTTTCTCGTAGCCGCTTTCATGCCAAAGGCGCTGCAGAAATTCGCGGAAGGCGACGGTGAGACGACCGCGGCCGGTGTCTTCGACAACAGAAAGCGGTGGTTAACGGATAGGAATGGAAATCCGTCGTCCATGCGATTGATGTCGCTGGGATCACTGCTGGTTGCGATGGCCTTGGCAGTGATTGAAGTCCAGGACTGGGGATCGGGGGAAGGTAAGAACGAATTGGTGTTGTACTTCCTCGCGGCAGCTTTCGTGCCGAAGGCTATCCAGAAGTTTGCCGAGAGTGCCCGACAATGACGGCGCCTACGAAAGTGGAGAGTAACATAGCGGACTCAATCTGTCGGTCCTCGAATTGTCCGCAGACAACCGTTGAACCCACATCGAAGACCGCACTCTAGCGCTGGAACTTAACTCCTCCATGGCAGTATCGGATCTCTCTCTCTGTCCTGTGCATCAGTTCATTGTGGAATGTGTGGTCGTCGAATGGGTAGTTTCCAGTGCAAGGCAGTTAGGAACCCCAGAAAATAGTGCCATCGCGTCCAGTCGTTAGTACTCGGCGGGTATGTCCTTTCAAGTTGATTCCTAACGCATGTGCAGCGTAAGTATTGGTTTCCTCCTGAGTTGCAAATTGTTTTGTCCCGTCAGAGAAGACGACAACTTCGGGGGTACAATAATCGAATATTTCTTTGCAGTATCCACTTGCTCTTCCGTGGTGAGAAGCGATGAATACAGTTACTCTCGATAGGCTGTCTCGGAAATCAGTAATTTGGAGCAGTTTTTGCCAGGCAGGTTTCTCAATATCCCCAGGAATCATGAAATTGCTCATAGGGGTCTCGAGAAAGG
This sequence comes from uncultured Binatia bacterium (SeqCode), assembly GCA_964291295.2. Taxonomy (GTDB): domain Bacteria; phylum Desulfobacterota; class Binatia; order UBA9968; family JAJDTQ01; genus JAJDTQ01. Next base: position 2,411,000 of record OZ219754.1, read on the forward strand.
TCACTAAACTCAGGTTGTTGGTATCCTGAAAGTCTGTAGGGTAGGTACAGTAGAAATTCTTAAGTGTGACATCCGGAAAGCTCGGCGGGTTTGTGACATCCGAATTGTCGCTGTCGTGCATTGCCAGAAGAGTAGACATCGCATCCGTTATGGGTCCACTCTTTTCCTTAAGTTGTTTTAGTTGAGTCGGTGTAATTGATGGATTTCCGTGTAGTATGTCTATGCGGACGGCACGCCGGAGATTTGGCAAATCACTGATATGATCTTCGTCATAGTTCGTGATAAACATCCGATGGACAATAGATACCCCAGATTGAGGTAGAAACTGTGAGGGTCTATTTTCTGGATCTGTCCTGTGCCCGCAGTCCCATAGCATGACGTTGCCGTTGTCATGCTTCAGATGAGCACAAAACCCGTGTCCGACGTCGTGTATTGTAAATCTCATAGTGCTTTCCGTAGCCTAGCTCCAAAGCACTTTGCGGCACACACTTTTAGCGCGAACGAAATTCTGCGAGCCCAGTGTGCTCCACAAGGTGGCAAATGTTTTGGAGGGTAAAGACCTTGCCGCGCGTAGACAGAAGCAGCTTCTTCATATCCCCGCGGCGGACACCGAAGCCGCGCCCGGCGATACAGGCAACGACTTCGAACCGCGGTTGATCCGAAGGCTGTCCTTGGGTGCTGAGGGCACCAAGATGCTGGACGCGAGTCACCTTGTCGCGAGCAGTTCCGTCGTCTTCGGTCAGCTTCGCTTCGATGACCACCTTGGGGTTGAACTCGTTCGGTACTACGAAGTCAGGTGCTTGGTCAAAACCCTCCAGACGTTCGGCCCGTCTTGTTTTGCGGTAACTAATGCCCGCACGGTGCAGGACGTCCTCAATCGCGTTCTCGACCACATTGCCGATCAACTCGCTGATGGAATCGCGATGGCCTGCGAACGGACGGCCAAGTAGGCGTTCGTAAAGCAGGACTGAATAAGGGATGCCAAGATCGGCTGAGGATCGAACGCTGGCCATGCCGGTCCTGGTATCCGCCTTGTCGAGCCGGTGGAGTGAATCGGACGATTGCCCATGTACTCCTGCCTTGAGGGCATGGCAGGCTGCGGCGACCAACGCACGAATGCGCAGTTGGGTTACGCTTCCTGCTTTCGACCATCCGGCCTCCGGGTTGATGCGAATCTTCCGGTCGATAGTGCGGGCCGCGCCCTGCGTGATCTCGACACCGGTGTGCTGGCTGGTGTAGTAGGCCCACTCCGGCGGTGTGAAGCCGAGCATGCAACGAAGGACAATGAGAACAATCGGGGTCTCGAGAAAGGCCGGAGCGACTGTCTCTACGGTCACGTCACGAAATCCTCCAGTGGCACGTTTCAAGACCTCGTATCCGTGTTCGAATACCTTGAACTCAACGAACCCCTTTCCCTTGGGCATGGTGAGGAATTCGGATTCAAGACAGTTGAACACGGCATCGACGTAGGCGTCGAGGTCCGACTGGACCTCGACGAAGTTGACCTCAAAAGGAAACGGCACGGCGAGTTCCCTCCGTCGTTCGGCCTGCCGCAGGCCCGACCAGTGGCACGCCAGGGCGTGACATGGCGGAAGCTGCCGAGCGGGCAAGCTCATCGGGGTCACCGTAATTCATCATCGCGTGACGTAACATGGTGATTTTGTCTGTCGTGGGCAGTGAACGCTCCCATGTCTCTCGGTTTAGCCAGATAGCAATTCGGAGAAGGTGACCGAAGAGGATGCAGCGGATATCGCCATGCGTGGCGGCCCTGCCAGCATCCGAAAGGTGCGCAAGGTCCTCACGCACGACCTCAAGCAGTTGTTCGCGGGTATCGAACAGCCAGTGTTCCGGCACCTCGCCAGTCCCCCGGCACACGAACACGGTGTCGACGACCGATGACGTCGTTCCATGGATGTGGATCGAGCCGGTCATTTCTGCCGGGCAAGGCAACGATGCCGAGCATGCAAGGCCGGCTTCCAGGATTGCAACGCCCACTGCGCAGTAGGCGTCGGGGGTTTTATGGTGATAGGTAAAGACCAGAGGGGCTCCTGGTTTCAATGCCTTGGCCATCCGGCGGTACACCTCGGAAAGCCCCTCAGTGAAATGCTCCAGATCACGTTCCTGGGTAACGTTGCCCGTCAACTCGTTCGGTGACCTTGTCGAGGGGCGGTCGAGTCCTCTGGTTTCCTTGCCCACCAGGCGGCGAAGCCACACGTAACAGAAGTCCATCAACTCGCCGTACTGCACGTTGCCGAAGTAGGGTGGATCGGTGAACACCGCGTCAAGGCTGGCGGGCGCAAATGCGGTCTCGGTCGCACTGCAGCAGTGTATGGAGACACGGCGGCGGGTGCAGTCAAGACTTTTGCCGATGCGTTCGTATTCAATGGGAACCCGGATCTTGCGCGATCCGACATGACGAACTTCGTAGGGCGCGTCGCAATAGCGTTTCGCCCTGATGTACTTGTCCACGATGTTGCTCCAGCCGCCGGATCCGATGTTGGAACCCGTACCGTTGACGATACCGAGCAGGTTGGATTCGCATTGCACCAAGCTGACCGGAAATCCGTGTACGGAGAAGATGTCGAGCGACTTGAGGGCCATCGTGTCGTATCGGCACAACATGTTCTGGTAGCGCAGCAGGTCCGACAGATTCGTTGCAAGCGCATGGCGGATACGGTTGTCTTCGATCTCCGAGATAAGCCGGCAGCTCAGTTCCAGACCGAGGAGCTGCCGAGGATTGAACATGTCGCGGTAGCGGGAATAGCCCCACCGATGCAACCGGTGCGTCTCGTCACCCGGCGGAATGATCTGGTCGGGGGCGAAGCGCACATCAAGCCCCGTCCATCGACTCATCGCAGCGGAGGCGCGGGCGATGTCGTCCGCATCGGGTTTCTTGAAAAAACGTCCCTTGTGAACTGCCTTTCGTTTGGGGTTGTAGTACTCGATTGCGAAGAGTCGGTGGTTGAGCGGCCGCCGCGCATGGCCGGGGTAGTTGTTGGAATGGCCGCAGTGAGGGCAGTCGCACCGACCACGTCGAGCGGGGCCCGACTGCTGAAGCGCAGATCCGCAGACCGTGCAGTCACCAGGATCCTTGCGATCCTCGACTTGGTTGAGGCCGCCACAATCCGCACAAATCAGGATATCCATGGGATGACGCCGGTTTTCAGCGAGAAGGTACCCAGGGAAAAGGTCGAAGGACTCTCCGCACGCTCCGCAACTGAGCGTCTTGACCCACAAGAAGGACTTCACGGGCACATTCTCATCGCCGTAGAGCGGACAGGATGTCCGGTAGTAGTCGTCGAGTTCGCGGCGAAGGACGGCGATCAGGGACTTCGCGGCTCGCTCGTAGGCATCAATGTCCAGGTGCTCGATCTCCTCGCGCACGATCCACGCGGACATGGGGTTGATATCGAAGCCGGCCACATCGCACCCAAGCCGATTGGCCTCGATCAACGGGGTACCACCGCCCATGAAGGGATCGGCAACACAACGGCCAGAGAAGTCGTTCGAGCGGAAGAATGTCTGTTCCAGGCTACCTTGGCCGAATTCCGCGAGGACAAGACCGCGGAACAAGGTGCCCGGACGGCGGGCGAACCACTTGTGAACACCGATGATGGGGCGGTAGCTTTGCTGGTTCTGCTTCTCCCGCAGGGCCATCCTGGCGATGAACGACACATCGAAACGCCGTTCGATGCTCATGGCCTCTTCACGCTCGATCCCCTGTGACCGTCTCGGTCCCGTGCCGAAGTGAGGACAGGGCTGATCGTCGTTGTCTGGTTTCGGTGGGGAAGCTTCTCAATCGCATGACGTACCACCCGGGAGGCCGATGCCGCCTCACGTTTGGCAGTCTCTACCAGGGTCGCACATGTCGGCCGGTCCAGCTTGACCGTCGGCATGGCGGGTCTGACACGTCCACGAGGTCGAGCCATGAGATCAGCATAGTGCAGCACAGAACCAATCGCAATCTGACTCCGCAGCTGCTCGACAACCACGCAAAAAGAGTCGGCGCCCGCCCGGGGAGGGCCGCGGTGGGCCGTTCCGGTGTCCTACGCCTCCCGCCGCGATACCAGCAGGTGCAGCCCCAGCGACAGCGCAAGCATCAGTACGCCGATGACGGCGCCGATGCCGAACTGACCTTCGTCGAAGGCGCGCTGGAAGAGCAGGGTGGAGAGCACCTCGTTGCCGTAGGTGAACAGGATGACGGCCCCGGCGAACTCCCGCAGGTAGATCTGGAACAGCAGCACCCACACCGAGAACAGCCCGCTCCGGAGGAACGGGATGACGATGCGCGTGATGGTGCCCAGTGCGCTGGCCCCCGAGGTCCAGGAGGCTTCCTCGAACTCCTTGTGGAACTGGAACAGGAACGGGCTCAGGGTCCGCAGCGCGAATGGCAGGTAGTTGCCGATGAAGTAGAGCAGCAGGATCCACAGGGTGCCGTAGACCGGCGTCCGGATGTAGGCCCACACGAAGCCCACCGCCAGGATCGTGCCGGGAAAGGCCAGCGGCAGCATGGTGGCGGCCTCGATGGGTCCCTTGAGCCTGACGCCGCTGCGCACCAGCAGGTAGCCGACTCCCAGCGCGATGGCGACGGTGGCGGTGGCGGCGGCGAAGCACAGGATCAGGGTGTTGCCCAGGGCGCGCCAGAAGACCGCGTCTTCCAGGGCCGCGGTCCAGTGGCTGAGGGTGAGCCGGGTCAGCAGGTCCAGGCTGGGGGAGGCCACGAATTGCGAGAAGGAGAGCAGCACGATCACCAGCGCCGGAAGCACGATCACCACCGCGAAGTAGAGCGTGCAGCAGGCCAGGGCCAGGTAGCGCCACCGCCCCAGGTGGTGGACGTTCTCGGGTCTGGCCTTGCCGGTGACGGTGACGAAGCGCTCCGCGCGCCTGACCAGATGCCGGTAGAGGAACAGCGAGATCAGGCTGACGGGGATCACCATCATGGCCAGGGCGGCGGCGGTGTTGTAGTAGACCAGCGACTGGTAGTCCGAGGCGATGATGTTGAATATGGCGGAGGTGAAGACGAAGATGCCGCCGGGCGCGCCGATGAGGATGGGCACCTCCAGGGTGATGAGGCCGATGACGAACACCAGCAGGAACGAGGACAGGATCAGGGGCCGCAGCACCGGCAGGGTCACCCGGCGAAGCGTTCCCATCACCGTGTTGCCGCAGGCCAGGGACTGTTCTTCCAGCGACGGGTCCATGAGCCGGAAGGCGTTGAGGGCGATGAGGAAGACGATGGGCGACTCGTAGAGCACCATGATGAAGATCATCCCGGGGAACGAATAGATGTTGAACAGGTGGGTGCCGAAGAGTTCCCGAAACAGCACGTTGAGGACGCCGATGCGCGGACTCAGCAGCAGGATCCACGCAAGTGCCGCGATGATCACCGGAAAGGCCCGGGGCACGATCCCCAGCTTGGCGAAGACGGCGCCGCCGGGCATGTCGGTGCGCACCACCAGGAATGCCATGGTGACGCCCAGGAGCACCGAGATGGCCGCCATCACGAAGGCGAACACCAGCGAGTTGAAGATCAGCGTGGGGATGTCCGCAGGGATGCTGAGGTTCAGGGCCCGGAACCAGTTGTCAAGGGTGACGTGGCCCGCGGCCACCGGCGAGGACGACCAGAAGCTGCCGAACACCAGCGCCAGCACCGGGACGAGAATGACGAAGCCGATGACCACCATCAGGAGGGCGTACACGGCCCTCATGGCCTTCTCGGTGTGCATGGGCTCGGTTCTCCGTCCCGTCCCGGAAAGGCCGCCGGCGCTAAGCGGTGCGCAGGAGAAAGAGCTGGCCCGAGATGTGGCGCGCGGCGTCCGACATCAGGTAGCGGACCAAGCCGGTGATTTCGTCCTTCCGGGTGAATCCTCCCATGAGCGGAGACGCCGCCTGTTTCGCGTTCCACTGCTCTTCCGACATGCCCGCCCTGGCCATGTCGGTGTCGGTGGCGCCGGGTCCGATGGCGTTGGCGGTGACGTTGCAGGGCGCCAGCTCCATGGCCAGGGTTTTGGTGAAGGCGATCACCCCGCCCTTGGACGCGGCGTAGTGGGCGCCCAGCCGCTGACCGGTGACGCCCCGGCCCGAGGCGACATTGATGATCCGGCCCGACTTGCGCCCGGCCATGTGCCGGCCCGCGGCCTGGGAACAGAGGAACAGCCCGGTGAGATTCACCCGCATCACCCGCTGCCATTCCTCCACCGGCATCTCCAGTACCGGACAGCGCCTGATGACGCCGGCCGCGTTGAGCTGGACGTCGATGTGGCCGTATTCCGCGATGGCCGCCGCGACCATGGCGTCGACGCTGTGCCTGTCGCCGACGTCCACGCCCAGGGCCAGCGCCTGGCCGCCATCCTTGCCGATCTCCGCAGCCAGCGCCCGTGCCCCCTCATGGTTGAAATCGGCCACCACGACCCGGTGTCCGTCCCGGGCCAGCCCGCGGCAGACCGCCGACCCGATGCCGCCGGCGCCGCCGGTTACCACAACCACCTGTGACATGTCATCTCCCGAGGTTCAGGGACAGGGTATCTCTCTTTCACGCTCCCGTCACGGCGTTCGCAACAGGAACGTCTGCCCGGTGATGTAGCGTGCCGCGTCCGACAAGAGATAGCGTACCAGTCCGGTGATCTCGTCCTTCCGGGTGAGGCCGCCCTGCAACGGCTCCACCGCCCTGATGGCCGCCCACTGCTCTTCGGTGTAGCCGGCCCGGGCCATGGGCGTCTCCGTCCGTCCCGGACAGATGTTGTTCACCAGGATGTTGTCCGGTGCCACCTCCACCGCCATGGACTTGGTAAAGGCGATGACGCCGGCCTTGGAGGCCGCGTAGTGGGCCGAGTAGGGCGCGCCGGCGATGCCCCGGCCGGAAGCGACGTTGAGGATGCGCCCGCGCTTGTGCGGCCGCATGGCCGCGGCCGCCGCCTGGCTGCAGAGGAACACGCCCCGAAGGTTCACCCGGATCACTCGGTCCCACTCGTCCTCGGTCATGTCCGCGATGGAAAAGCGGCCCATGAGGCCGGCGAAGTTGATCTGATGGTCGAGTTGTCCGCAGGCGTCCACGGCGCTCCGGACCATGGCCTCGACGCTGTGCTTGTCGCCCACGTCCACGCCTGCGGCCATCGCCTCCGCGCCCCGGGATCGGAGCCCGGCCGCCACCGCCTCCGCATCTTCTTTTCTGAAATCGGCGACCACGACCCGAAATCCGTCTTCGGCGAGCGCGGCGCAGACCGAGGAGCCCAAGCCGCCCGCACCGCCGGTTACGATTACGACTTCCGCCATGATGATGTGTTCCTCCCTGTGCGCGGTCCCGGGACACGGAAACCTGGGTGGCGTGCCCTTCGCAGCCAGCCGATCCATATCCCGGCAGTCGGGAAAAGCAAGCGAGAATGCCCGCTTCAACCGTCCCCGAGTCCGTGGCAGGGGTCAGAAATGGCCGGGTCGGTGGATACGGACGGTGGTGCGGTCGAAGCGCCGCCGCAGCCGGCGCTTGAACGCGTTTCGCGTGACGGGAACGAGCAGCAGGAAGCCGAAGGCGTCCGTGAGTATGCCCGGTGTGATCAGCAACAGTCCCGCCGCCAGGATGATGACTCCATCCAGCATCTCTTCCGCCGGGACGATGCCCTGGGCGAGGTTTCGCTGGATCTGCCTCAGGGTCCGCAGCCCTTCCAGCCGGGCAAGGATGGCCCCCAGCGCGCCCGTGCCGAGGACGAGCAGGATCGTGCTGGGCGCGCCGATGACCGTGCCCACCTCGATGAGAAGATAGAGTTCGATCAGGGGAACGACGGTGAACAGCAGGAGGAGTCGGGCGAACATGGGATCATGGAGAAGCGGGCGGCCTGTTCGGATGGTGCCGGTTGAAAGAGCCGCGCCAGGATGGACAGCGCGCCCGGGCCGGGGCGGCTGGAGTGCGCGTCAGGGTTCGGCGTCCGTCGAAGCCGCGGGGCAGACCATCACCGCCTCCAGCACCGCATACGCCAGCGCCGCCATGGACGGCCGCGCCAGGTTTGATGGCGGCGTCAGGGGTGACGGCGGCCTCCGCGGGCGGCAGGGTAGGGACGCGCATGTGTCGTGTCATAGGGGACCGGACCGGATATTGCAATGGTGCCACGGTTCGCGCCCCCTGTCCGAACGGCGCTTGAAAGGCATGTCCGGGTGGTCTATCCTTGTGGACGGCCGGTATGGTACAGACCTGCGGAAGCGCCATCCGGCGGCCGAGTCCGGCAGTAACATCCGGCAGTCATTTCCGGTGGCGATCCGGTGGCGATTTCGACAGGAGGTTCGGATGCCGATTACCAACAGTCTTCCCGAGACGGTCTTCACCACCCGGGTCGACGATCTGTTGAACTGGGGCAGGGCGTCGTCTCAGTGGTACATGCTGTTCGGACTGGCCTGTTGCGCCATCGAACTCATGCAGACCGGAGGGCCGCGGGCGGACCTGGACCGGTTCGGTTGCGTGCCCCGGGCGACGCCGCGCCAGTCGGACCTCATGATCGTGGCCGGGACGCTGACCTACAAGATGGCCAAGCGCACCCGGCTTCTCTACGACCAGATGCCCGATCCCAAGTACGTCATCTCCATGGGAAGCTGCTCCAACTGCGGCGGCCTGTTTCAGATGGCCTATTCCGTGTGCAAGGGGGTCGACAAGATCGTGCCGGTGGACGTCTATGTCCCCGGGTGCCCGCCGCGCCCCGAGGCCCTGACCGAGGGACTGCTGCGGATCCAGGACAAGGTGATGCGTGAGCGCTGGCTGGTCAAGGGTTCCGCGGCCGCGGCGGCTCGTGCATAGGGAGAAGTTGAATGGCAGAGTACATCAAGGTCGCAACGACGGATGAGGTGGAACCCGGCGGGTCCAAGCTGGTGGAGGTCCAGGGCCGGCGGGTCGCCCTGTTCAATCTGGAAGGGACTTTTTATGCCATCGACGACGTCTGCACGCATCGCGGCGCACCGCTCTCCGAGGGAGAGTTGATGGGCAGGGAGGTTCAGTGCCCGTGGCATGGGGCCTGTTTCGACGTCACCACGGGCGAGGCCTCCGGCCCTCCGGCGGAGGAGGGCGTGGATACTTTCAACGTCCGCGTGGCGGGGTCCGATGTCGAAGTCGAGGTTTGACCCGTTGCCGGCGTGCACCGGGCACCGTTGCCAGAACAAGGAGACAAGCCATGGCGGATGATGTCATCAGCAGGATCGAGGAGCAGGTGAAGAACAATCGGGTGATGGTCTTCATGAAGGGGACGCCGAACTTCCCGCAGTGCGGCTTTTCGGCCCACACGGTGGAGATCCTGCGCGCCCACAACGCGGAGTTCGAGAGCTTCGATGTGCTTTCCGACCCCAGCATCCGGGACGGCGTCAAGCAGTACTCGAAATGGCCCACCATCCCGCAGGTCTACATCGACGGCAAGTTCGTGGGCGGCTGCGACATCGTTCACGAACTGCATGAACGGGGCGAGCTCGGCGAGATGCTCAAGTCCGCCGCCGGGGAGTGACCTTCCACGCCTTCGCCATACGACGAGATAGGCGGGGAACGCCTGCGCCAGGTCATTGATGTCTTCGTGGACCGGCTCTTCGACGACATCATGATCGGCTTCTTCTTCCGCAACGCCGACCGCAGCCGCATCAAGGAGCTGGAGTTCCAGTTCACAGCCCGCGTGCTCGGCGCGGACATCGAGTACCGGGGGCGTCCCCTGGAACAGGCTCACGCCCCCCACCCCATCATGGGCGGACAGTTCGCCCGCCGGCTGCAGATCCTGCGCGAGACCCTTGACGAACTCCAGGTTCCCCGCACCGTGCGCACGGCTTGGCTGGATCATACCGAGAGCCTGCGCTCCCTCATCACCCGGGACCGGGGTTCGGACTGCGACCCCGCCGAGGCCCGCCGCAAGGCGCTGGGAAAAATCCCGTGAACGAACCCCGCGAAGACCGCCTGGTCATGAAGGTCGCGCGGGGCGAAGCCTTCGACCTGGCCCTGTACATCAAGCTCCGGGACCTCGAGACCGGAGAGGTCCACGACGTGCTGTCGCGGCTCGTGAACGTGGAGCGGGGACACTGCACCTTCTGGACCGAACTGGCGGGGCTCGAGGCGGTGGCGTTGAACCGGGTGGAACGGTTCCGGCTGGGCGTGCTTGTCCTGTTGCGGAAGCTCTTCGGTGTCCGCATGACTTTCCTCATCCTCGAGGCCATCGAGATATACGGCATCAAAAAGTACTGGACGCTTTGGGACCACTACAAGGACACGCCGCACGCGCCGAGGATAAAGGGCATCCTGCGGGACGAGTTCGGTCACGAGGACGAGATTGTTGCCGACCTCACCGGCCGGCGGCTCAACGCCGAACGTGTGCGCGACATCTTCCTGGGCCTGAACGACGGCCTGGTAGAGGTGCTGGGCAGCGTCAGCGGCTTCTACGCCTCGTTCGGTGATCCCGTCTACGTGCTGGTGGCCAGCCTGACCGTGGCGGCGGCCGGCTCCATCTCCATGGCGGCCGGGGTGCTGGCCTCGTCGCGGTCGCAGCGGGAGGTTCAGCGCATCGAGAACGCCAAGCGCAACTTCTTCGATCCCGACGCAGGGGCGACCGAGGAGACGCGTCCGCTGGCGGCGGCCGGCGCGGTGGCGGCCTCCTACCTCCTGGGGGCGACCGTTCCCATCGTGCCGGTGCTTCTCGGCGCGGCCAGTCCGGTCGGATCCATCGTCGTGGGCGGCGTCATGGTGGCGCTGGTGACCATGACACTGTCGCTCATGTCCGGAATGGAGGTGCGCAGCCGGGTGCTCCAGAATCTGGTGCTGGTGTCGGTGGCGGTTGCCGTGACCTACGCTCTGGGCACGCTGGTCAAGCACTTCTGGCAGATCACCGTGTAACGGTCGGGTCTCCGAGGCATCATGGACAACCGGGACGGCACATCCGCGTGGGACTATCACGAGCGCACCAAGCACTCCACCGTGAGCATCCGAAGCGGTCCGCACCACCTGGACTGGGCCAACCAGCCCCATCCCTTCAAGGTTTACGAGAATCTCGATTCATTGCCGTTGGAGCCGCATCTGGCGTCGTCCGGCATGCCGGCGCTGCTGGCCCTGTCCCGGTCCGCTGCGGAGCGGGAACGCCAGCCCACCCGGCGGGAACTGGGCGATATCCTGTTCCTCTCCGCCGGTGTCACGCGCCGCCGGCGTTATCCCGGCGGCGAGATGCTGTTCCGGGCGGCCGCGTGCACGGGCGCGCTGTACCATGTCGATCTCTACGTCGTGGCGGGACCGCTGGCGGACCTCGACGCGGCTGTCTATCATTTCGCCCCCGAGAAGTTCGCCCTGACACCGCTGCGGACGGGCGACCACCGCGGCGCCCTGGTGGCGGCCGCCGGCGGCGAGTCGGCGCTGGCTCACGCTCCGCTGGTTCTGGTGCTCGCCTCGACGTTCTGGCGCAACAGCTGGAAGTACCGCGATCGCGCTTACCGTCACTGCTTCTGGGACGGCGGCACCATCCTGGCCCACTGTCTCGCGGCGGCCTGCGCACGGGATCTCCCGGCGCGCGCGGTGATGGGGTTCGCCGACGCTTCGGTCAACCATCTGCTGGGGCTCGATTCCGCCAGGGAGGCGGCGTTGTGTCTCGTGCCGCTGGGCCGGTCGGCAGCGGTCACGGCGGCTTCCGGTGCGGCGTTGCCGTCCCTGCAACTGGCCACGCGGCCGCTTTCGCGCTCGGACGTGGATTACCCTTCCATCCGGGCGGTGCACGCGGCGTCGAATCTGGAGAGCGGCGCCGAGGCCCGGAGCTGGCGGCAGGGGGACGCAGCTGAAGGGGATGCGGCTGGAGCGTATGCCGGACCGGGGGAGGCGGAGGCCCCGGCAGCCGGCGAACGGCTGCTGGAGGTGGCGCCCGAGGCGTCCCTGCCCACCGGCACCCTGGAACAGGTGATCATGCGCCGGGGCTCCACCCGGCATTTCTCGCACGAAGCGATCACTCTGCCCGAGTTGTCGAACTTGCTGCACTATGCCCTGCGAGGGGTTGCCATGGATGTCGATCCCGCGGGTTCCCGAATGCTCAACCGGCTCTACCTCATCGTCAACCACGTGGACGGCCTCGTCCCCGGCGCCTACGTCCTGGATCGCCACCGGGAGTGCCTGCAACTCCTCAAGGAGGGGGAGTTCCGCAGGGAAGCCGGTTTTCTCGGACTGAGGCAGGAGATTCCCGCCGACGCCAGCGTCAACGTCTACTTTCTGGTTGACCTCGACCCGGTGCTACGGCATTACGGCAACCGCGGTTACCGGCTGGCGCAGATGGAAGCCGGCGTCGCCGCGGGACGCCTCTACCTGGCCGCCTACGCCCAAGGTTTCGGCGCCTCCGGGCTGACCTTTTTCGACGACGACGTGACCGCCTTCTTCTCGCCGCACGCCGCGGGCAAAAGCGTCATGTTCCTGATTGCGCTGGGCCGGCGGCTGAAGCGATAGCGCGCCAGGGCCCGTCGCCCTTCCCGTGGGATCATCCCGCGGTCCCGCCCGGAATCGGGGGTCCGGAGATGGGGAGGGCGTCACCGCGGCGCTGCCCCCGGCCCTCCCTACCGCCGGCTCCAGGCCAGCCAACGCTGAAAGATGCGCTTCACCCATGGCGTCAGGCGGGTGCGGTTGAACGCGTCGCCGGTCTGCTTGATGGCCTCGGCCTGGGTGGGATAAGGGTGGATGACGTTGGCGATGGTGCCGAGGCCCACCTTCCCGGCCATGGCCAGGGTGATCTCGCTGATCATCTCGCCGGCATGGCGCGCGACGATGGTGCCGCCGACGATCTTGTCGGTGCCCTTCCTGACGTGGATCTTGACGAAACCCTCCTCCTCGCCGTCCGCCAGCGCCCGGTCCACCTCCCTGAACTCCCGTGTGTAGGTGTCGATGGCGACGCCCCGGGCCTCGGCGTCGCGTTCGTACATGCCCACGTGGGCGATCTCGGGGTCGGTGTAGGTGGCCCACGGCATGATGAGGGAACTCAGCTTCCGGCTCTTGTAGAACAGTGCGTTCTGGATGATGATCCGGGCGGCCGCATCGGCCGCGTGGGTGAACTTCCAGTCCATGCAGACGTCGCCGCCGGCGAAGATGCGCGGATTGGTGGTCTGCAGGTAGTCGTTGACCACGACGCCGCGGAATGGATGAAACTCGACGCCGACGCCTTGGAGGTTCAGGCTATCCACGTTGGGCGCGCGTCCGGCTCCCACCAGGATCTCGTCCACCGCCGCCGAGTCGACGTTGCCGCCGGCTTCGAAATGGATCACCTTGCGGCCGTTGTCCGTGGTCACCCGTGGCAGCGAGCTGTCGAGCACGAGCTGGATGCCCTCCCGCAGGAACTGCCGCTGGACGATGGCCGCGGCATCGGCGTCCTCGCGATTGAGGATGTGGTCGCCGTTGTGGAACAGCAACACTTGGCAGCCCAGCCGCTGGAAGGTCTGCGCCAGTTCGCAGCCGATGGGCCCGGCGCCGATGACCGCCAGCCGTTCCGGGCGTCGGGTGAGGGAGAAGACGGTCTCGTTGGTGAGATAGCCGGCCTCCTCGATTCCCTCGATGGGCGGATGCGGCGCCACCGCCCGGGCGCCGGAGGCGATGACGGCCTTCCGGAAATGCAGGGGCTGGCCGTCCACCTCGACGGTCTCGGGACCGGTGAAACGGGCATTGCCCAGGAACACGTCGACGCCCAGCTCGGTGAAACGCTGCACCGAATCGTGGTGGCTGATGTGGGAGCGGATCCGGCGCATGCGTTCCATCACCGCGGCGAAGTCCACCTGCACATCGTCGGGCCGGCCGATGCCGAACCGATGGGCGTCCCGGAGTTCCGCCGCCGCGCGGGACGAGCGAATGATGCATTTGGACGGTACGCAGCCGACGTTCAGGCAGTCGCCGCCCAGGTAGTGGCGCTCGATCAGGGCGACCTTGGCGCCGAGGCCGGCCGCGCCCGCCGCCGTCACCAGTCCCGCCGTGCCGGCGCCGATCACCACCAGGTTGTAGCGGTCGGCCGGCGTGGGATTGGTCCAGTCCGGCGGGTGCGTGTTGGACCCCAGCACCTGGTTGTGTTCATCCTGCGGCGACAGCGGTGGGATGTGACGCATCGGTTGGTTCTCCGAGTCCTTGACGACAGTGTCCGCCGAAGCGTTGCGGCCGGCCTATGCCGCCTTCGCCGGTCTCCTCCCGCGGACCAGTTCGATGGCTTTCCTGGCCATGAGCGGGAACAGCCCGAGCAGTACGAAGGACAGCAGCAGCGTGGGCGAGAGGATGCCGGCCAGGGAGTCGATCTGCGCCAGCTGGGTTCCGGCGTTGACGTAGACCACGGTGCCGGGGAGCATCCCCAGTTGGCTGACAAGGAAGAACGGCATCGTGCGGATTGGCGTGAGCCCCATGACGAGGTTGATGACGAAGAAGGGGATCACCGGAATCAGCCGCACGGTGAAGAGGTAGAACAGGCCCTCCCTGGCGATGCCGTTGTTGATGGTTTCGAGTTTGTCGCCGAACCTGCCCTGAATGCTGTCGCGCAGGAGAAAGCGCGCCACCAGGAAGGCCAGGGTGGCGCCGAGGGTGCTGCAGAAGGAAACCACGAGGGTGCCGGTGACCACTCCGAAGAGTGCGCCGCCCAGCAGTGTCATGATCGCGGCGCCGGGCAGCGAGAGCGCGGTCACCGCGACGTAGATGGCGGCGTAGGCGGTGAGGGTAATGGCCGGGTTGTGCTGGTAATAGGTCTGGTAGGCGTCCCGCTGGGCCTTGATGAACTCCAGGTCGAAGTAGCGGCCGAGGTCGAAGACGAAGAAGGCTGCGATGAGGGCTGCCACCAGCACCACGACTGCCATCTTGACGATTCGTTGATTCATGGACGCTGTCTCCCGGTGGCCGTCGTCGTCCGGCGGCGTTCCAGTTCCGGTGGCCGTGTCGTCCCCGCGCATCTCTCTGCCGGCACGCTTGGTCGCGGCGGCCTGTCCGTGGGCCAGGCGCGCGATTTCCCGGGCGCGGTCCTTTATAGTTGATTTGGTGGCGCAGGTAAATTCCATGACGGGCAGCTCCTTTCCGGCAACAGGCTGCTTCCCCGGGCTGGACGGCGCGGCCGGGAGCTTGGTGAAACCGCCGGGACCGGCCCTGGTCGTCATGGCCCGGGCGCCGGTCCCGGGCAGGGTCAAGACCCGGTTGTGCCCGCCGCTTGATCCCGGCCAGGCGGCGGCGTTCTACGAGTGCGCGCTGCGGGACCTGCTGGATGAACTCGCGGCGTCGACGCGGTGGGATGCCTGGGTGGCCTGCGCCGAGCGGAGCCGGGACTACTTTCTGCGGCTTCAGGAACGCCGCCTGGCCCTGCTGCCGCAGCGGGGTGTTTCGCTGGGCGCGCGCATGCACGCGGTGTTCGTGGACCTGAGCCATGCCGGGTACCGCACGGTGGTGCTGGTGGGCAGCGACATCCCCACCCTGAAGGCGGCGGCGGTGGAGCGGGCCTGCGGGGCGTTGGATCAGGACCGGAGCGATCTGGTTCTGGGCCCGGCGGACGATGGCGGCTACTGGCTCATCGGTCTCCGTCGTCCGGAGGAAGGCCTTTTCAGCGGCATTGCCTGGAGCACCGCGTCGGTTCTGGACGAGACCCTGGCCCGGGCGCGGCAACGGAAGCTCCGGGTGGGGATGGTGCCCGGCACCTACGATGTCGACACGGCGGTGGACCTGCGTCGGCTTGCCCGCGATCTGGAGCGCTCCCGGGAGCTGCGCGCCAGCCGTCCTCGGACCTGTGCCTGGATCCGCGGCATGGCCGGCGCAGCCGGGGTCTTCTGAAATCCGCTCAGCCGAGGAGTGCGGGCCGAAGCGGTCGCCTACTTGCCGCGGGCCGGTCGGGTGGCGGCGCGAATGGCCTTGGTGCTCAGGGAGGAGAGTGGATGGGACGGAACGTCGGCCAGTTCCACCCAGCGCCAGTCCCGGCCGGTCACCGGCACCTTGCGCCGGAGCACGTAGACAGGCGCGGTGATCCGCTGGTCGGTCATGGCATGGCGTATCACCGCCACGGGTTCGGCGCGGCGGAGCACTCGGCCGACCACGGCGGCCGGCAGCGTGTCCGGGGTGGGCAACTCCCAGAGGCCGGCCAGAAGGCCGCTGTCGGGACGCCGGTGCAGCAGGATCCGCGACCGCGACGCCACCAGCACCAGCGGCCAGCGCACGGGTCTCGTGGGCGCGGTTCGCCGGCGCGGCACGTCGAAGGATCCGGCGGCGCGCGCCCGGCACCAGTGGGCCAGGGGGCAGCGGCCGCACCGCGGCGCCGGCGGAAGGCAGACGGTGGCGCCCAGTTCCATGACCGCCTGGTTGAAGTCTCCGGGACGCGATCGGGACACCATCGGCCCGGCGGCCTCGTCGAGGGGCCCCGGCTTTGCCGGGCCCAGCAGCCGCGCGTAGACGCGCCGCACGTTGCCGTCCGGTGCGGCGCAGCGCCGGCCGAAGGCGATGCTCAGGATCGCTCCCGCCGTATACCGGCCCACGCCCGGCAGGCGCAGCAGCGCCGAGGGGTCGTCCGGCAGCCTGCCGCCGTGCCGGCTTACCAGCAGGCTGGCCGCCTGCTTGAGGTTGGCCGCGCGCCGGTAGTAGCCCAAGCCGGCCCAGACACTCCGGACCTCGTCCAGCGAGGCGCGGTGCAGCGCCTCCACCGACGGGAAGGCGGCCATGAAACGGCGATAGTAGGGCAGTACCGTCGCCACCTGGGTCTGCTGGAGCATGGTCTCGGAGACCCAGATGGCGTAGGGGTCACGGGTCCGGCGCCAGGGAAGGTCGCGCTTGTTGCGGTCGTACCAGCGCAGCAGCGCGGCCCGCATGCGCGCCCGCACCCGGGACGAGTGTTCGATGACGGCCATTCACCGGCGGCGGGCTAGTCCCGGATGTCCTGCAGGAACCATTCCCTCGGCAACGGGTGTCCCAGGCCCCGGGCCTTGGCGAGCTCGAACGCGGTGCCTCCCACAGCGGCGAACTGGAGGCCTTGGGTGCCCTGGTTGTTGAGGAACGTCACCTGCCGGTCGCTTGTCCTGCCGGGCCACCGGCCGGCCATCAGGTCGGGAATGGTGCCGATGTTCCGGTTGTCGATCTCGCGGATGGGCGACGGCGGAATCCGGGCGGCCTCCTCATGGGTGCCGGCGATGTAGGCGAACATGCCGTCGCTGCCGTGAAGGGTCCCCGGCGGGGGATTGTCCAGCACCAGGGTGGATGCGCCCAGGCGCGCCTGCAGGTCGCACCGGGCAAGGATCCCCGGTCCGGCCTCGTTGGAGCGGACGTTGGTGATGTGCATGCCGGGCTCCACCCATTCCGGCTTCATCACCTGGACCAGCGAGTCCGTGGTCATGGCGACGATGTCGCTGCCGCGGCAGGCCTCCTCGGCGTTGTCGCAGGTCTCCACGCGCAGGCCCAGCTGCCCGCGCATCTCCGCCGCGAAGGCTTCCCGGTTGGCCCGGGTGGGGCTGAACACCCGCAGCCGCTCGATGTCGCGCACCGCGTGGATGGCCTGGGTGTAGGTCCGCGCCATGCCGCCGGAACCGAGCAGGCCCACCACCCTGGAGTCCGGGCGCGAGAGGTACTTGACCCCGAGCCCGGCGCAGGCGCCCACCCGCATGTGCTGCAGGTAGCCGTCGTTCATCAGCGCCAGCGGCTCGCCGTTGCGCACGCTCAACAGGAAGATCAGGCCGCAGTAGGTGCCCGGCTCGACGCAGTACTTGTCCTCGGTCTCGAACTCCCCGTCCTTCTCCCATACCAGCATGTCCGACTTCATGCGGATGGCCATGTAACCCAGTGACCGGGTGGCCCCCTCCATGGTGCCCCAGCGGTAGTAGTGGGGTTCCCGGGGCACGTAGAAGTCGATTCTCGGACGGTAGGCCGCCTCGTTCCGGGAAAGGTCGCGGTAGGCGTCCTCCATGGCGTCGAGGCAGGTCTTCATGTCCAGAACCTCCCGGATGTGTTCATTGGTCAGAAACAGCATGGTTCCTCCTCGCGGCTTCGGCGGCCGGTCGCTCCAGCGGCGCCCGCGTTCGCGCGAATCCCGGACCCCCGCCCACCAGCCGCGGGAAATCCGCCCGGGTCACGGCCTCCCTCTTTTCATCCGGCAGCCTCTTGAGCCGGGCCAACGGGGCCGCCGCGCAGGCCATGATGTCCGGTGGCGCCATCGTCCCGGCGAGCCCGCACCGGGATTGTCGGTCTCGAACGCGCCGCGGCAGGGCGCACGCCGCCGCCCGGATCTCCTCCGAATACAGCACTTCCACGCCCGCGGTGAAGAGGCGCCCTTCGGCGATCATCTGGTGGAGCACGTCCATCGGTCCGGAGTACCGGTGGATGATGGCCCTGGCCGCGCCGACAGCGCGCAGGGTGTCGAGGATCTGCTGCCGCTCGATGCGCGGCAGCAGATCCCGCGGCAGTGGAGTGGTCGAGTGGGTGCGGGGTGCCGGCCAGTCGCATCCCGGGTCATTGCGGGCTTCCGGCTACCGGAAGCGGTCGCCAAAATACTTCGACAGGTCGATGCCATCCACCCCCGGCACCTTGATCTCCGGCGGATAATCGGACTTGCGGGTGGCGTCCACCCCGACCTTGGTGACCAGATGGGATCCTCCGGCCGGGTCGTAGGAGGCCGGGTCCAGCGGGGAGCCCCTGGAATGGGTGACCATGAACACGTCCCGGTCGGAGCGCACCCGGGTGGCGATGGCGTGCATCACGTCGCTGTCGTTGCTGATGTCCACGTCCTCATCCACGCAGATGACGAACTTCAGGAACGGGTCGGCGGCGAAGGCGGCCATGGCGGCGTTCTTGGCGTCGCCGTCGATCAAGGACTCCATCTGGATATAGCAGATGTAGCGGGAACGGCCGCAGGGGGGGACGTAGACGGCCTTCACTCCGGCGCTGGCGATGCGGCAGGTGTGGTGGATGTAGCTGTTCCGCGTCACCCCCGACAGCAGCAGGTTGTCGGCGTGCCCCACGAACGAACTCTGATAGAGCGCGTTCCGCTTCATGGTGATGGCCTTCACGTACACCACGGGGTTGATGCGCTGGGGGCCGTAGGTCCCGGGATACTCGCCGAAGGGCGCCTCTTCCTCCATCTCGGTGGGATGGATCTCGCATTCCATCACGATCTCGGCGCTGGCGGGCACTTCCACGTCGATGGTCCTGCACTTCACCAGTTCCACCGGCCTGCCCAGCATGGCACCGGCGATGCTGAACTCGTCGGTGTCGATGGATGTGAAGCTCAGGTTGCCGATGTTCATGGCCGGGTGGCCGCCGATGACCGCCGCCATCTGCGTCGGCAGGCCCCGGGACTTGTTCTTCTTGAGGATGTAGTGGCCGTGGGCGGTCTCGGATATCTGGATGCCGAACCGGTTCCGTCCCTTCAGTTGCAGGCGGTAGATGCCGGCGTTGCGTATGCCGGTGTCGGGATCCTTCATGACGTCGAAGGCCAGCGTGATGTAACGGCCGGCGTCGAGTTCGTGGTACTGCAGGATCGGCAGCATGGTGACGTCGACGTCGTCGCCGGTGAGCATCACTTCCTGGCACGGACCGCCGTCCACCTCCACCGGCGGCAGCGGGTTGGCCTCGCGCCGGCCATACTCACGGATGAAATCGGCGGGGGTGGCGGCGTAGGGCAGCCCGATGGCCATGGCCAGCCGCGGAAAGCTGGCGTGCATGTTGGTGACCAGAGGTATGGAGGAGCCCTTGACGTTCTCGAAGATGACGCACGGGAACTGCTGCTGTCGTTCCAGCCTGGCCAGGATTCCGGTCACCTCGAAGACCGGATCCACCGGGCGGGTGACCCGAATGACCTCGTCCGGATAGTTGGTTTCGAGAAACGCGATGGCCTCGCCCAGGGTTTGTCCCATTCCGTTGGTTGGCGCTGCGTGGGTTGGTTCTGTCATGGTGAGCCGTGCTTAGCATGGAGGCGCCCCTGCCGCAAGCGCATCCCCTGCGCCCCGCCTCACCCTGCCGTGGTTTCCGCGGCCGCGGAAACCACGGGTGCGGTGCCGGCGTCAGACGGTCCGGCGTTGCCGTATCTGTGCCCGCAACCGTTCGGGTGTCACCGGGGTCTCGGATATCTCCACGCCGCCAAGGGGGCGCAGCGCGTCCGCCACCGCGTTGGCCACGGCTACCGGCGGGGCGATGGCGCCGCCCTCGCCGATGCCCTTGAGCCCCAGCGGATTGAGCGGAGAGGGGGTCTCGATGTGGACCTGCCGGATGTGCGGCACTTCCCGGCAGCTCGGCAGCAGGTAGTCCATGAAGGTGCCGGTCAGGAGTTGTCCCAGTTCGTCGTAGACGAACTCTTCGTAGAGTGCGCCGCCGATGCCTTGGGCCACGCCGCCGCGCACCTGGCCCTCGACGAAGCGCGGGTTGATGGCCGGTCCGGAGTCGTGGGCTACGGCGTAGTCCAGGAGTTCCACTTCCCCCGTGTCCGGATCCACCGCCACCACGGCCACGTGGGCGGCGTGGCCCCAGGTGACGGTCCGCGGCACGTAGTAGAAGGTGGCCTCCAGGTCGGGCTCCATGCTCTCGGGCCGCTTCGAGGCCCAGCCCGGCACCGCGGCGGCCGCCAGTTCGGCCAGGGAAATTCCATGATCGGGGCGCTCCGCCACGAAGACCCGGCCGCCTCGTGTGGTCAGGTCCGCGGGGTTGGCTTCCAGCAGGTGGCCGGCCAGTTCGAACACCTTGGCCTTGAGACGCCGGGTGGCCTCGTGTATGGCCGTGCCGGCGGTGACCGTGCTGCGGCTGGCGAAGGTGCCCACGCCGTAGCGGATGGCGTCGGTGTCGCCTCCCACGACCGTGACGTCGTCCGGCGCGACCCCCCAGAGGTCGGCGGTGATCTGCGAGAACACGGTCTCGTGCCCTTGGCCGTGGCCGCTGGCGCCCACCGCCACCCGCAGCCTGCCGCGGGAGTCCACCTCCACGCGGGCGCCCTCGAAGGAGCCCACGCCGGTCCCTTCGGTGTAGAAGCCGATGCCGGCGCCGATGTAGCGGTGGCCCTGGCGGCCCGGTTGCTGGCGCGCGCGCACGTCGTGGTAGCGGCATGCGTCCAGGGCCTTGGCAAGGGTGGCGGGAAAGTCGCCGTTGTCGTAGCGTACGGGCTCGCCGTCGCGGTAGAGGATGCCGGCGTCGTAGGGAATCTCCCCGGGCTGCACGAAGTTGCGGAAGCGCACCTCGGCCGCGTCGAGGTCGAGGGTGCCGGCGATGCGGTCGATGCAGCGCTCCATGACGAAGACCGCCTCGGGCCGCCCGGCGCCCCGGTAGGGGGCGTTGGGGACCTTGTTGGTGGCCACGCAGGTGCCGGTGACGGCCAGATTGGGGATCCGGTACGGTCCCTGAAGGTGGGCCGCGGTGTTGTAGGCGTCGGTGAGGCCCATGGGGTTGTAGGCGCCGTTGTCCAGAACGAAGCGGTCCTTGAGTCCCAGGATCCGCCCGTGATCGTCGAAGGCCAGTTCGACGTAGTGGATCTGGTCCCGGGCGTGGGCGGTGCTGATGAAGTGCTCCCGGCGGTCCTCGATCCATTGCACCGGCCGCCCCAGCTCCAGCGCCAGGTAAGGCACCAGAACTTCCTCGGGGTACACCAGCACCTTGGGACCGAAGCCGCCGCCCACGTGAGGTGCCACCACACGGAGGGTCTCCTCGGCCAGCCCCAACTGGGCGGCGATCTGCCGGCGTACGCTGTGGGGAACCTGGGTGGACGACCATACCGTCAGGCGGCGCGGTCTGGACTCGGCCATGGCCACGACGCCTCGTCCCTCCATGGGGATGCCGCCGTGCCGGCGGTGGTGCAGGCGTTCCTTGATGCGGTGAGGCGCCTTCTCCAGAACCCTTTCCACGTCGCCCTTGGCGATGTCGAAGTGGAACACCACGTTGTCGCCGGCGTCCTCGTGAACCCGCACCGCGTCCGCTTTCAGCGCCGCTTCCGGATCCACCACCGGCGCCAGCACCTCGTAGTCCACGTCGATGCCGTCCAGCGCGTCCTCGGCGCGGTAGCGGTCCTCGGCCAGTACCATGGCCACCGGCTCGCCCGCATGGCGCACCTTGTCCAGTGCCAGCACCCGTGGGCGCGGTCCCTTGAGCACGGGTTTGATGGCCTGCAGCCAAGGGCGCGGATGGAACTCGAAACTCGCCGGGAAGGGGGCGATGGCGTCCCGGACGTCCTCCCCGACAAGGACCCGCACGACTCCCGGCATGGCCCGGGCGGCGCCCGCGTCGATGCCGCGTATCCATGCGTGGGCGTGGGGGCTGCGCAGCACCGCGGCGTGGAGCATCCCCGGAAGCCGCAGGTCGCCGACATAGGTTCCCTGACCCCGCAGCAGCGGTTCGGCCTCCCGCATGGGGATGCTGCGTCCCATGTGACGCAGGGTGTCTCGCTCTTTCATGGTCGTGCCTCCGTGCGCCGGCGGACCTGGCGGCTAGAGGGTCCAGGTGTCGTAGAGCAGCTCCATGCGGCGGAGCATGACGGCGCGCGTCTGTTGCTGCAACGCCGGAGCGGTGAGGTAACGGCCGCCGATCTCCTCCGCCAGGCTGCCGTGCTCCTCGTCGGCCTCGACATGGACGGTGAAGAACCGGACCGATTCGGGAGGCATGCCATAGCTTTTGATGAATCCTTGTCCCAGCGCCGCCGCGGCCGGACCGAACGTCCCTTCGGCTCCCATCTGCGCCGCCATCACCACGAACCACGGATGCGTATGGATGACCAGTTCGGCGTAGTAGAGATGTGCCGCCGTGGCCGGCCGCAGCACGGCGTTCTCCAGGTCCGAGCGCGTGAGGCCGATGGCCCCGGCGAACTCCACGAACATGTCCGGATGGCCGGAGCTGCCCGGCAGAAGGCCGCGGGTCTCCTCCTCGGCCACCTCGAACAGCCTGGGGGCGAACTCGGGGTCGCTGCACGCCAGGTAACGAAGCAGGGCGATGCGGGGCACCGCGCGGCGGAACTGGAAGTCCTGCACGGCCCAGGTGCGGATGTGATCCATGGTGGCGGTGCCCTCGCATACGGCCTTCACGAACGGGTGGTGGATGCGCAGCCTGGGAAAGGCGGTGATCTCTTTCCGGAGCTGCGCGACGAACGCGTCGGCCGACGGGGTTGCGCTGTTCATGTCGATGCCTCCCGCAAGGATGGTGGAGGGCGGCGGGGAACGCACCGGCCTCCCGTGCAAGGCTATAGTCTTTGCGGCGGGAATGCGAGTCGTTGCACGGTCGGTCTTCGCGCCCGCTGGCCGTGATCCCGCCGCACCGGGAGTCGTGACATGTCGCCCCGGGGGGCGGCCATTGGCCGTTGCCGTGGCAACGACAGGAGTGTTATGATCTGCGCCACACTGGAAAGGCGCGAAGGCGCGCAGGCACGAATTGTAGAGGCGCGAATTAATTGTGGAGGCGCGAATTCTCAGGAGGTGTCATCATGAAGGTTGCGAAGCTTCCGGCGATCTCTTTTCTGGCACTGGCGCTGGCGCTGGTGACCGGGACGGTCTGGGCGAAGACCGTCAAGGTGGGCATCATTCTCCCGTACTCGGGTCCCAACGCGCAGCTCGGACAGCAGGTGGACCGGGGCTTCGATTTGTACCGGAAGCTCCACGTCGACGGCGCGGGCGGCCACGACATCGAGATCATCAAGCGGGACAGCACCGGCCCCAAGCCCGACGTGGCCAAGCGTCTGGCCACCGAGTTGATCACCCGCGACAAGGTGGACATCGTGGCGGGCGTGGTCTACTCCAACAACGCCTTTGCCATCTCCGACGTGACGCGCAAGGCGAAGGTACCGTTTCTCATCATGAATGCCGGCACCGCGGCGCTCACGACGCGGTCGCCCTACACCGCCAGGGTTTCGTTCACCATGTGGCAGGCGGCATACCCTCTCGGCCGGTATGCCTACGAGAAGATGAATATCCGTACCGCGGCGGTGGCCTACGCCAACTACTCGCCCGGCAAGGACAGCAAGAATGCCTTCACCACGGCGTTCACCGCCGCCGGCGGCAAGGTGGTGGCGGACATTCCGTTCCCGTTTCCCAAGATCCCGGACTTCACGCCGTTCCTCCAGTCGGTCAAGGACGCCGGGCCCGACGCGCTGTATGTCTTCATTCCGGCCGGCAAGTGGGCCACCGGCGTCATGAAAACCTACGACGACCTGGGCATGAGGGCGGCCGGCATCGAACTCATCGGGCCGGGAGACATCACGCAGGATTCGGAACTGCCCAACATGGGCCAGGTTCCCCTGGGTGTCCTCACCATGCACCATTACTCCGCCGCCGGTGACAGGGCCGAGAACCGGTCCTTCGTGAAAGCCTGGAAAGAGGCTTACGGTGTCGACAGCACGCCGGACTTCTTCGGCGTCCAGGGCTGGGACGGCATGGCCGCCATCCACGAGGTGGTGCGCCGTCTCGACGGCGATATCGACGCCGACAGGGCGCTGGATGTGCTCAAGGGCTGGAAGTTCGCGAGCCCGCGGGGTCCCATCATGATCGATCCCGAGACCCGGGATATCGTCCAGAACCAGTACCTGCGCAAGGTCGAGAAGCGCGGGGAGGCCCTCGCCAACGTCGAGTTGGAGGCCCTTGAGATGGTGAGGGATCCCTGGAAGGAACTGCAGCAGAAGAAGTAGCCGCAGTCATGCCGCGCGGTCCGGTGAAGGCGCGGGGCGGCGTCTTCCCGGCATTGTCGGCCCTCCAGCTCGCAGCCGCGGACGGACCGCAAGGGTCGGACGCCCACGCCGACCCTTGCAACTCACGGAAGCATCGGCAGGCCACAATCGGTGATCAACTCCTTCGTCAGCATTGCGTTCGACGGCTTGGCCTTCGCAATGGTGCTGTTCATCATTTCGGTGGGGCTCTCCGTGACCATGGGCCTCATGGGTTTCGTGAATCTGGCCCACGGCCTGTTCGCCATGCTGGGCGGGTACATCGCGGTGTCCCTGATTCGAGACTGGGGGGCGCCGTTCCTTCTGGGCGCGCCGCTGGCCTGCGCCGCCGTGGCACTCATCAGCATCGTTCTGGAGCGCTGCCTCTACCGCCGCTTCTACGGCGCCGACGAACTGCAGCAGGTTCTGCTGACCATCGGCCTGGTGTTCATGGGCATCGCCGTGTGCACTTTCGTCTGGGGTCCGCTGAACGTGCAACTCGACGTGCCGTCGTATCTCAAGGGACAGGTGGACCTGGGGTTCCGCCGTTTTCCCACCTACCGCACGTTCATCATCCTGGTGAGTTTCGCGGTGGTCGTCGGCCTCTGGTACGGGTTCGAGCGCACGCTGCTGGGGGCCAGGGTGCGCGCCGCGGTGGACAACCGACGCATGGCCGAGACCGTCGGCATCCACATCCGGCGGCTGTTCACCCTGACCTTCGCGCTCGGGAGTGCGCTGGCGGCGCTGGGAGGGGCGCTGGGCACGGAGATTCTCGGACTGACCCCCACCTACGCGCTGGAATATCTCGTCTACTTCCTCATCGTGGTGGCGGTGGGCGGCCTCGGAAGCCTGCGGGGGGCCTTCGCCGCGTCCCTGATCCTGGGAATCGTGGACACCGCGGGCAAGTACTACCTGCCCGCCTTCGGCGCCTTCTTCATCTTCGTGGTGACCATCATCCTGCTCCTGTGGCGCCCGCAGGGCTTCCATGCCCGGTAGGCATCCCCGCTGAACAAGACCGCGCAGGACCGACGCGTTCACATGGAACGACCCGCCCATCGCAACCCCTCACGAAATGCCGCCCTCCGCCCGGCCGAGTTGCTGCCCTGGCTGGCGGCAGCCCTGGGCTTCTTCGTGTTTCCCGACTACCTCCAACTGGGATCCCAGATACTCATCATGGTGCTGTTCGCCCTCTCCCTGGACCTGATCCTGGGCCATGCCGGCATCGTGTCCCTGGGCCACGCGGCGCTGTTCGGCACCGGCGCCTACGCCGCCGGGATCCTGTCGGCGCATCTGGGCTGGAACGAGCCCGTGAGCGGACTGCTCATGGCGGGGGCGGTGGCCGGGGTGGTGGGTTTCCTGTGCGGTGCGGTCATCCTCTACACGCGCGGGCTCACCCTGTTGATGCTGACGCTGGCCGTCACCATCCTGCTGCAGGAGCTGGCCAACGAGCAGGAGCACTGGACCGGCGGCGACGACGGCCTGCAGGGGGTGGTGATGGAACCGCTGCTGGGAATGTTCGAGTTCGACCTCTACGGCCGGACCGCCTACCTCTATGCGCTTGCGGTGCTTTTCGTGGTGTTCGTTGCCGCTCGCGCCATCGTCAACTCCTCCTTCGGCCAGTCCCTGCGGGGCATCCGCGAGAACGAGCGGCGCATGCACGCGGTGGGCTGTCCGGTGTATCGCCAGCTGCTGCGGGCCTACACCGTGGCCGCGGTCATGGCGGGCATCGCCGGCGGGTTGCTGGCTCAGACCACGGAGTTCGTGGCGCTGGACGTGCTCAGCTTCGAACGTTCCGGCGACGTGCTGATCATGCTGATTCTCGGCGGCACCGGGCGTCTTTACGGCGCGTTCCTCGGGGCACCCGTGTACATGATCCTTCAGGATCAGCTGGCCCGGCTCAGCCCGGAGTACTGGCTCCTGGGCATTGGCGGCCTGCTGGTGGCCACCGTCCTCCATGCTCCGGACGGCATCCTGGGGCTGGTGGAACGCTACGGCTTGCGCGCGCGGCGGGGTGAGCCATGAGCGAGTTTCTGCTGGAGATCCGCCAGGTGTCCAGGAGCTTCGGGGCCCTGGTGGTGGCGGACCGGGTTTCCCTGGCGCTCCCGCCGGGTGCCCGACATGCCCTCATCGGTCCCAACGGCGCGGGCAAGACCACCTTGGTGAACCTCGTCGCCGGCACCGTCGCAGCCTCCGCCGGCACCATCCTGCTGGACGGCCGCGACATCACCCGCTGGTCCCAGGCGCGCCGGGTCAAGCACGGACTGGCGCGAACCTTCCAGATCAACACGCTGTTCCGCGGGCTCAGCGTGCTGGAAAACATCTGCATCGCCATCAGCGAGCGGCACTCCCTGTCGGCCCGGTTGTGGCGCCGCGCCGCGGCCCGCGCCGACGTCATGGCCGAAGGCATGGCGCTGCTCGAATCCGTGAAGCTCGACGGCGATGCCCGGCGGCGGGTGCGGGAACTGCCCTACGGGCGGCAGCGGCTGGTGGAGCTGGCCATCGCGCTGGGCCTGCGTCCCAAGGTGCTGCTGCTGGACGAGCCCGCGGCCGGGGTGCCGTCCGCGGAGAGCCACGTGCTGCTGGAGGCGGTGGAGTCGCTGCCCGAGTCCATGGCCGTTCTGATGATCGAGCATGACATGGACATCGTTTTCCGCTTTGCCCGGAGGGTGACGGTGCTGGTGTCCGGCGCGGTGCTTGCGGAGGGCACCCCGGCCGCGGTGGGCGCCGACCCCAAGGTCCGGGAGGTCTATCTCGGCGGCAACGCCGGGCTGCATGGGGGGAGGCGTTGAGCACCGCCGCGGACAAGGCGCTGGAGTTGGTCGGGGTCTACGCCGGCTACGGCAGGACCGTGGTGCTGGAGGGCATCGACCTGCTCCTCGACCGCGGCGAGCGGCTGAGCGTCATCGGCCGCAACGGGGTCGGGAAGACCACGCTCCTGGGGACCATCATGGGCTACACGGCGCTCCACGACGGACGCATCGAACTGGCGGATCGGAACATCTCCAATGCCAGCATCCACCACCGCGTGCGCGCCGGCCTGGGCCTCGTGCCGCAGGAGCGCGAGGTGTTTCCGTCCCTGACCGTGTACGAGAACCTGGCGGTGGCGCGCCGCCGCGGCGGCTGGAGCTTCGAGCAGGTCTATGCGCTGTTCCCGCAATTGGGTTCGCGCACGACACACAAGGGAGGACAGCTCTCCGGCGGCGAACAGCAGATGCTGGCCATCGCCCGGGCGCTGGTGGGGAATCCGGACGTGCTGCTCATGGACGAGCCCACCGAGGGCCTGGCACCGGTCATCATCGAGCAACTGGTGGCCGCCATGCACACGTTGCGCGCTCAGGAGGGGCTCACCATCATCCTGGTGGAACAGCACGCCGGCATCGCCCTGGAGTTCTCCGAGCGCACCGCGGTCATGAACCGCGGCCGCATCGTCTACGACGGCTCCAGCGCGACGCTGGCCGACGACGCGTCGCTGCTGAACTCGCTGGTGGGAGTGGCGGGGCAGTGACGGCCCCGCGCGCCCGCCGCCGGGGTCGGAACCTCGGGGTGGCGCGTCCCCGCCGTTTGGACATTTCGCCCTCTTTCGTGTGTACTCGAACGTACCAGGAGACGCCATGAACAAGTCCGATGATGGTGAGAAGCTGAACAGGCGGGAGCTCTTTCGCCGGGGCGTCCTGGCGGGCGTGACCGCGGGACTGCTGCCCCTGACCGGAGGCCGCCCGGCGGCGGCGGGGACCGGGTCCACGGTGAAGCGTTATGTCCCGCTGGGGCGGACCGGGTTGGAGGTGTCCGACATCTCGTTCGGCTCCAGCCGGCTGGGCGCCGGCGAGGAAGACCTGGTGCGGGATGCCCTGGATCGCGGCATCAACTACTTCGACACGGCGGACAGCTACCGTGGGGGCGACTCCGAGATCACCATCGGCAACGCCCTGCGCGGCAGGCGGGACCGGGTCTTCCTCGCCTCCAAGACCCACACCCGCGCCGCCGAGGACCGGGAGTCGATGATGCACTCCCTGGAGGCCAGCCTGCGGCGGCTTCGGACCGACTACGTCGACGTCTACTTCACGCACGCGGTCAACGATGTGGCCCGACTCGACAACCCCGAGTGGCACGAGTTCGTGGCGGTGGCCCGGCGGCAGGGGAAGATTCGCTTCTCGGGAATGTCCGGTCACGCCGGGCGGCTGGTCCAGTGCCTGGACCACGCCCTGGACCGGGACATGGTGGACGTCGTCCTGGTGGCCTACAACTTCGGCCAGGATCCGAAGTTCTACGAACGGTTTACTCGGGGTTTCGACTTCATCGCGCGCCAGCCCGACCTGCCGCGGGTGCTCGACAAGGCGAAGGCGAAGAATGTCGGCGTCATGGCGATGAAGACCCTCATGGGTGCCCGGCTCAACGATATGCGGCCGTTCGAGAAGGACGGCGCCACCTATGCCCAGGCGGCGTTCCGCTGGGTGCTGTCCAGCCCCCGGGTGCACGCGCTGGTGGTGTCCATGACCGATTCCGCCACGGTCCGGGAGTATCTGGGCGCCTCGGGCTGGACCACCGCGGCCCGCGGCGACTTCGAACTGCTCAAGGGCTACGCGCGCATGAACGGCGCCTCCTACTGCCGTCACGCCTGCAACGACTGCGAGAATGCCTGTCCCTACGGCGTCCCCATCGCCGACGTCCTGCGCACGCGCATGTATGCCCGGGACTACCAGGACGAAGAGTTGGCGCGCCGCGAGTATGCTCTGCTCGGAGACGGCGCCGCCGCCTGCCTCAACTGCCCGACCCGGGCCTGCGCCGGCTCCTGCAGCTACGGGCTCCCGGTGGAGAAGCTCACCGGTCCCACGCACCGGATGCTGGGTTGACGCGCCGGCTCTTTTCGGGTGCCTTTCCACGGTCGGAGCGTCGTCATCGATATCGCGATTACCGGTGCGAACGGGGTGCTGGGCAGGGCGCTGATCCTTCGTCTGACGGAAGCCCGGCAGCTGGGCCTGCGCGCCTTGGTGCGTCGGCCGGTACGGCTCTTCGACGGCTTCCCGGTGGAGGTTCTCCAGGTCGACTACGACGACCCCGGCTCGCTGGCGTCGGCGGTGGCCGGGGCGGCGGCCGTCGTTCATCTGGCCGGGGCGCTCCAGCCGCGGCGCGGAGAACGGCTTGGCGACGCCAACACCGGCACCACCCGGAGCGTGGTCTCGGCGGCGAAAAAAGCCGGCATCCGGAGATTCGTCTATCTGAGTGCGCCCGGGGCCAGGCCGGGTTCACCCAACGCGTATCTGCGCTCCAAGGCCTTGGCTGAAGCGGCCATCCGCGGGGCCGGGTTCGAGGCGGTGGTGTTCCGGGTCCCGATGGTGTTGGGGGAGGGCACGCCGTCCGCCCGCACCCTCCGTCGTCTGGCCGGGAAGCGGGCGGTGCCGCTGGTGCGGGGCGGCCGGGTGCGCATCCAGCCGGTGGCGCTGGGAGATGTCGTCGGCGCCCTCCAGTGGGCGCTCGAGGTGGAGACGCCGCCGGCCGGTTCGCTGGATCTGGTGGGCCCCGATACGCTGACCTACGTCGAGTTGCTGTGGCGCGCGTCGGCGCGCATGCAGCGGCGGCCGCCGCGGGTCCTGAGCGTGCCCGGGTGGCTGGCGGAGGGAAGCGCGCGGGTTGGCGGGCGACTGGGAACGGGTTGGAACCGGACGCTCTTCGACACCCTGTTCAACGAGCATCTGGGAGACGCCACCGAGACGCGGGGCCTGCTGCCGTTCCCGCTGACACCGGTGGAGGCGCTTCTGGACGGACTGTTCTCGTCATGACCCGGAAACACGAAACGTGAACGATTCGGCGTCCCAGAAGACGACGGTTTCCCACGAGACGCCGGCACCGCCCGGGGAGCGGCGCGGCCGGGCGCGGTTCATCCCCGTGGCACTCACCCTGGTCATCTTCGGCATCATCTTCTGGCGCATTCCCTTCGACGCTTTCTGGCAGGCGGTGTCGGGTGCGCGGCTGCTGCCGTTCTTCACCCTCATGGCCTCGTTCTCCTTGTGCTTCTTCCTGGCCGACGTGGCGGTGCTGGCGGCACTGATCCGCTGGTTTCACGGACCGCTCCGGTATCGGGAGCTGCTGCCGGTGCGGGCCTCCACATACATCGTTTCGATCATCAACACCCAACTCGCCCAAGCCGCACTGGCGCTCTACCTCAACCGGCGTTTCCGAACGCCCCTGGGCGAGATCACCAGCACGGTAATCCTGCTCATCCTGCTGGAGGCCACCAACCTCATCTTCTTCGCCACCGCCGGCTCGGTGGCCTTTCCCGGCGGCATGCCGGCCGTGTTCTTCGTGCTGCCGGTGGTGCTGGCCGTGCTCTGGACAGCGGTCCCGGGCATCGCGCGCGGTGGGCTCGGGGTGCTGGGACGGTGGCTCGGCGGCAACGTGCTGTTGTCCACATTCCGCAAGGTGCGGTGGCCCCAGGCTCTGGCGATCCTCGCACTGAAGGGATCGGTGTTCGTCCTGTCGCTCCTGGTCCATGCCACGGCGCTGACGTTCTTCGGCATCGAGATACCGCTCCCGCGGTTGCTGGCGTTCCTGCCCATCGTTTACCTGGTGGCCGCGTTGCCCGTGACCGTGGCCCATCTCGGCACTTCGCAGGCCGCCTGGATCTTCTTCTTCGGCGGCTACGCCGCGGAAGCCGACCTGCTTGCCTACAGCCTGGCGGCGCACCTGACCTTCATGCTGGCCAACGGCGGATTCGGCCTGGTCTTTCTGCCCCGGGTGTACGCGGACCTGTTCCCGCGAAGGCAGGCGGGAGAGACGACGGTTTGAGCCGCCGCCGGACCCGCGCCCACTCGCCGGAATCCGGAAAGGCGGTCAAGGGAGCAGACATGGCACCTTCAATGTTCACCTCGTTCCTGCGTTCCGGCACCCGACGCCTCGCCGCGGAGACGCGGGAACTGGGGCGGGAGCGGGTTCGGCTGCTGGGTGTGGTGACCGGCGGGCATGTGGCGATCCATTGGTTCCAGCAGCTGTTCACCGTGGCCCAGCCGTTCATCAAGGCCGGACTGGGTCTCAGCGGGGTTCAGTATGGAGCGTTGGCCGCGGCCCGGCAGTTCGGGCAGGGTACTCTCAACCTGCCCTGCGGCATGCTCGGAGACGCCCTGTTCCGGCATCGCGACGCGATCCTGGCGTCGTCCCTGGTGATGATGGGGGTGGCCTATCTGCTCTTCGGCAGCCGCGGCGGTTTCCAGGCCGCTTTCGCCGCCAGCGTGCTCATCGGTTTTGGCACCGCGCTGTGGCATCCCACCGCGGCGGCGACTCTCACGTCCAAGTTCCCGCAGCGCCGGGCCACCGCCATGGCGGTCCACGGCACCGGCGCCACGGTGAGCGACAGCCTCTCGCCGCTGGCACAGGGCCTGCTGGTGGCCGCCCTGCCCTGGGAAGAGGTGCTGTGGTGGCACATCGTGCCGGGAGTGCTGGCGGGTTTTCTGGTATTGCGCGGTCTGCTGGGCACCTTTCGGGACGATACCCGGGTGCCGTCCCGCAGCTCGCGTCTTCGCGAAATGATGGCGTTGCTGGGCAACGGCTCGTTCGTGGCCATATCGGCGTCCAGGGGCTTTCTCACCATGGGCCGCGTGGTGATCCTCACTTTCCTGCCCATCTATCTTGTCGCGGAACTCGACTTCACGGCCACGGCGCTGGGCGTCTACGTCTTTCTCCTGCACGTGGTGGGGATCTTCTCCCAGACCCCCCTGGGTTATCTGTCCGACCGCCATGGCCGGAAACCGGTGCTGGTTCCGTCCATGGCGGTGTTGGGCATCCTGTACATGCTCCTCGCCGTGGCTCCGCCGGTGACGGTCCTGACCCTCGTCATCATTGCCATCGGCACCTTTTTCTACACGCTGATGAACGTCATGACCGCCGTCATCTCGGACGTGTCCGGCGCCAACGTGCAGGCCTCCTCCCAAGGGCTCACCACCGTCCTGGCCCAGGCGGCCGTGCTGCCCACCCCGATCATCGCCGGTTACCTGGCGGATCACTACGGGATCGGCTCCACTTTCGTCCTGGCGGGAATCTTCGTGCTGCTGGCGGCGCTCTGTCTCGCGCCGCTGAAGCTCTATCCGGGGGACCGGCGGTAGCTGCCCGCCGGCGAGAATGCGGCGCCGCCGATGTCAACCGGAACGGCGCAGGTTCCGGACGAACACCACCACCGTGTACACGAACACGGCGTCGCCCGCCCGTCGGATCCGGGCGGTCCACCGGCCGCCGCCGAGCCAGGCCCCCAGGGCCACCGCGCCCACCAGCAGGTAGAAGAGGACGCCGGCGGTCTTGCCCGGGATATCCTCCCGGAGTCGTGGCGGCCGGTCGGAGGACGGGTTCCGGTTTCGGAAGAAAAACTGCGCCGCGAGGGCGGCCACGGCCAGTGGCACCCAGTAGCCCACCCGATCAAGCCATGCCGCGGCCAGCAGGGTCGAGGTGTTGAACCAGACGTCGGCCAGTACGTCCAGCCGTCCCCATCGGGGGTTTTGGTCGCCGGCCCGGCGCGCGAAGTATCCGTCCAGCAGGTCCGAGGACGCGGTCAGCAGGTAAAGTGCGAACAGCAGTGCGCCGGCGGGGCCGGGGGGCTCGCCGCGGGTTTCGAGAAGGAGGTGGATGAAGGGAACGGGGGCAGCGAAGCGCCCAAGGGTCAGCCCGTTGGCAAGGCCGCGATGGAAGGTGGAGACGGTTGCGTCCGTCCCGTGGCTCAGTTGATCGGCTCCATGACCGACCCGCAGCCATCACACTTGCGGTTCTGCTCGTTGCTCCAGAAGCGCTCGAAGATGGGCGGGAGTTGCGCCACGATATCCGTAAGCTGCACCGACTCCTCGTAGATCTTGGCGTGGCAGTGGTCGCAGTACCACTGGAACCGGTCGCGTTCTCCTTCGCGCCGCTGGCGCTCGATGACGAGGCCCACGGTATCGGCCTTGCGTTGCGGCGAGTGCGGCACCCGGGGAGGGAGCAGGAAGATCTCGCCCGCGCGGATGGCGATGTCCCGGGGCAGGCCGTTCTCCATGATCCGAAGCGTCATGTCGCCTTCGAGCTGGTAGAAGAACTCCTCGCCCTCGTCCACGTGATAGTCCTTGCGCGTGTTGGGTCCGCCCACCACCATGACCGTGAACTCGGTGTCCTTGTAGACCACCTGGTTGCCCACCGGCGGCTTGAGCAGGTGGCGGTGCTCGTCGATCCACCTTGCGAAATTGAGAGGCGGTGTGATGCGGGTCATCATCGGTTCCTCCCGACGCCTCTGACGAGGCCTTTCCCCGGAACTCCTGCCCCGAGAGCCCCTCTCCCGAGGGGATGCCGGCCCGAACATATCACGATCCGGTGCGGGAGGGAAGGATTTCACGACGAGGCGGAGGCGCGCCCCGCGGCCCAGTGGATCATCGCCTCCTGGGCGGCGTTCTGGGGTGCCGAGCCGGCCCGCCTCACCGCGCCGTGCGCCGCGGCGGCGGTCAGCCCCAGCGCCAGCAGCACGCAGACGGCAAAGGTGCCGGTGCGGCCGATGCCGGCGGCGCAGTGGACGAGAACGTGTTCGCCCTCCGCCAGCCGTCGGGCCGTGCCCCGGGCCAGCGTCCAGAAGGCCTCCCTGTCCCGGGGGGCCTCAAGGTCTTCGACCGGAAAGCTCTCGTGTACCCATGGCGTCGTCCGCTCCTCGACCGCCCGGGCGTAGAGCGGAGACTTGTCGTCCAACTCGTCCGGGGGAACGAGACAGACCACCCGGCCGACGCCGTGCCCGAGGATGGCCCGCCACGCCTCCTGGAACGCCTCGTAGCGTCCGGGCATGCTGCCCAGGTAGAGGTGTCCGGAGACACCGTCGGGAAGTTTCACGGCTCGGTACAGGGTCGCGCGTCCTGGCCGGGGGTCTTCCGGAGATGGCGCCGCAGCGGCGGACCTACAGGGTCCGGCGCAGTTCGGCGGCGGCGGCGGTCAACAGCCCGGCCTTGGCGAAGGCGAGTTCCCGGCTCACGGTCATGAGGCCGCAGTCCGGCGCCAGCAGGAGCTTGTCCGCGTCGAGATGGCGCAGTGCGTGGCGGACCCGCGTCACCACCGATTCCACCGGCGGCACCGGCACGTCGCCGGGGTCCACGCAGCCGAACAGCACCCGCCGCTCCCGGCACACCGCGAGGAGCGCCGGGTCGTAGTGGCTGCGGGCGAACTCCACGGCGAAGCCGCCGATGGCGGTTTCGAGCAGCAGGGTGAGCAGCTCCGGGTACTCGTACTCGTGCTGCAGGCTCCTGCCGCCGGGATAGCCGTAGCAGAGGTGGACGATGGAGGGGATGGTGATTCCCTCAATGCAGCGGTCCAGGGCCCGGGCGCCGTAGGCGGCCACTTTCTCATGGTAGCGTGTCATGGCGGGCTCGTCGATCTGCACCACATCGGCGCCGGCCGCCTGAAGATCCCTCAGTTCCGCGTTGATGGCCGCGGCCACGTCCATGGCCATGGCGGCCTCATCGCCGTAGTGGTCGTCCCGGGTGCTGTCCACCACGGTCATGGGGCCCGGCACGGCCATCTTCACGGGCCGGTCCGTGTGCACCCTGGCGAAGCGCAGATCCTCCACCACCGCGGGACTCCGCCGGTGGATGGGTCCGTACACCCGGGGCACCCGGTGAATCTCCCGGCGCCTCCGGTACAGTTCCTTGGGAACCCGGTTGACCGTGTCCACACCCTCCAGGGAGTTCAGGATGTGGTCGATGAAGTGAGGCCGCCGTTGTTCGCCGTCGGTGACCAGGTCCAGGCCCGCGAGTTCCTGGCCGCGGATGGCCAAGGCGGTGGCGTCGTCCAGGCCCTCCTGAAGCCGCTCCCCTTCCAGGTGGAAGGTCACCGTGCTGCGGGCGGCGGTGGCCAGCCACTTGGGTCGCGGAAAGCTGCCGATGGTGGTGGTGGCGATGGGGGGCAGTTGCATGGGAGCCTCCGTGCCGGATGCCTTGGCGCGCGTGTCACGCCGTGCCGGGCGCGGGCGCCAGGCGGGGCGCCCGCGGGGATATTCGCATCACCAGCGCCGCGGCGATGAGTGCCAGGGCGGCGCCCGCGAGGAACGCGTACCGGTATTCACCGAAAAGGTCGTGGACCACGCCGGCGCCCCAGCCTGCCAGCGTGGCCCCGAGCTGGTGCGCCAGGAAGATCCAGCCGAAAATGCGCGCCACCGCATGCCGCCCGAAGGTGTCGGCGGCGATGGCGGTGGTGGCCGGGCCGGTGGCGTACCAGTCGATGCCGTACACCGCGGCGAACAGGATCAGTCCGGGCAGGGTGTGCACGAAGGGCAGCAGGAACAGCGAGCAGCCGCGCAGAAAGTAGGCCAGGGCCAGCACCTTGCGCGCGTCCATCCGGTCCACCAGCCAACCGGCGCCCAAGGTGCCGATGAAGCTGATCCCGCCCATGACTCCCACGACCAGGCCCGCCGTCAACCTGGCGATGTGCAGCTCCTCCACGACGTGGGGTACCAGGTGCAGGCCGATGAGCCCGTTGGCTGTGAAACCGCAGACGAAGAAGCCGCCGCTCAGCAGCCAGAAGGTGGGGCTGCGGAAGGCGTCGCGAACCGGGGTGGCCGACGCCGGCGGCGCCGACCGCGCCGCTCCGGAAACCAGGCCGGCGCCCCCGGCCTGGCCCAGAGGTTCCAGGCCCACGTCTTTCGGCTCGTCGCGCATCCACAGCGAGACGAGCGTCATGAGGCCAAAGGCGATGGCGGCCATGAACAGCATGCTGCCGCGCCAGCCGACGGCGGCGATGACGAGAGTCAGCACGGGCAGGAAGACCATCTGGCCGGCGGCGTTGCCGTTGGTGAGGAGACCGATGGTGACCCCGCGATGCTTCACGAACCATCGGCTGGCCACGGCCGCGGCCAGCACGGGCGTGGCGCTGGTGCCGAAACCCACCACCACGCCCCAGAACAACAGAAGCTGCCACCAGTACTGGACGAGGGCCGTTGCCGCCAGCCCCGCCGTCACCAGCCCGAGGGAGGCGATGACCAGCCGGCGGACGCCGTAGCGGTCCACCAGCCAACCGGCCAGCGGCGCGCCGATACCGAACAGCAGGAGGTTCAGCCCGCCCGGCACGGACGCCATGGCGCGGTTCCAACCGAACTCGGCCTCCAGCGGATTGATCAGCAGCGTGGCGGCGGAACGCGTGCCGGCGGCGGTGAGGTTGACGCAGAACGTCAGCGCCACGACGACCCAACCGTAGAAGAAGGGCAGGGAGAGGGGAGGTTGGCGCGGTGTCACGACGGTCTGCCCGGCCCGGTTGCCGCTATCCGAGCTGGTAGAAACGCCGGGCGTTGGCGTGCAGGATCGCGGCCTTGTCGTCGTCCGTGAGCCTGGGGTTGTGCCGCAGCTCCTCGATGGCTTCCTTTGCCGTGGCGTGGTTCACCTCGTGCGGGAAGTCGGAGGAGAAGAGGAACGGCTTGTTGCCGGTGATGCCGACCGCGAAGGGCAGCGTCAGCTCGTCACCCTCCACGCCAACGAAGATCCGCCCCGCGTCCACGTGTCCGAGGATGTAGTCGGTGACGGATTCGTTGTCCGCGAGTCGCAGGAAGCGGCGGTTGGGGTCGTACTGGACATGGCTGCTCCAGGAGCGCTCGAAGCGTTCCAGGCAGTTGACGAACCAGGCGGCGCCGGCTTCCAGGAAGCCGAAGCGGGCGTTGGGGTAACGGTCCAGCACGCCGTTGAAGACAATGCCGGCGAAGTTGACCATCTGGCCGAAGGGGTGTCCCAAGGCGTTCACCGGGGCATACGGACTCATGTCGTCCAGCCCCATGTTGTCGTGCACGCCGCCATGGATGCCCAGGGCGCAGCCGAGCCGGTCGGCCTCCTGGTAGATGGGCCAGTAGCGCTCGTCGCCCAGGTGGTTCTGAAGCTGCTTCGCTCCGGTGCCCGGCAGCATGGCACCGGCGAAGCGCAGTTCCTCAACGATGCGCCGCAACTCAGCCACGGCCTCCGCGGGCTCGTGAAGCGGCACCAGCCCCATGGCCTGGAAGCGCGGGCTCCGGCCCAGGTACGCGTCGTGTATCCAGTCGTTGTAGGCCCGGGCCAGTTCGATGGCCCAGTCCCGGCTCACCACCCGGCCGAAGGCCAGTCCGCTGGACGGGTAGAGGACCGTGCTCTCGACGCCCACATCCTCCAGGAAGTCGAGCCAACCCTCGCACCCGACCTTGGCGAAGGCCCCCTCCGGCACGAAGTGGCGGTTGGCGGCGTGGAGGTGGTCGTTGGGTGCGAAGGGGCTGCGCATGGACCAGTTGCGGACCCGGTAGTCCCCGGGCATGCGCTGCCAGATGGCTTCGTGGTCTTCCACCACGTGCCCGTCGCCGTCGACCACCGGTGGCCGATCCTGTGAGGTGTTCAAGTCCGTTCTCCCGTTCCGTGGAACGCCGGCGCCCGCGCGCCCTCGCCCAGCCGGTAGAAGCGTCGGGCATTGCGGAAGAGGATGGCGTCCTTGTCGTCGTCGGTCAGCGCTTCGTTCTCCCGCAGCTCCTGCAATTCGTGCCTGCAGGTGGCCGCGTCCACCTCGTGGGGATAGTCGGAAGAGAACAGGAACGGCTTGTTGCCCACCACCCGGACCGCCTCGGCAAGGGACAACTCATCGCCCTCGACGCCCACGAAGATGCGGTCCTCGTCGATGTGGCGGCAGATGTAGTCCGTCAGGTTCATGCCGTCGCGAAGCTTGAGGAAGCGGCCCCGCGGGTCGTACTGCACATGGCTCGCCCAGGAGCCGGCAAAACGCTCCAGGCAGGTGAGCAGCCAGGCGCAGCCCGCTTCCAGAAAGCCGATCCGCAGTCCCGGGAACCGGTCCAGGACGCCATTGAAGATGATGCCGGCGAAGCAGATCATCTGCCCCATGGGATGGCCCAGGGCGTTCACCGGCGCGTAGGGCGTGAGGTCGTCCATGAGCATGCCCTCATGGCCGCCGCCGTGGATGCCGATGGCGCAGCCGAGCCGCTCGGCCTCCCGGTAGATGGGCCAGTATCGTTCGGAGCCCAGGTGGGGCATGTTGGCGCCGGTGGACGGCAGCATGCCGCCGCACAGGCCCAGCTCCTCCACCATGCGCCGCAATTCCTCCGCCGCGGCCCCGGGATCCTGCAGCGGGACAAGCCCCACCGCCTGAAAGCGGGGGCTTTTTGCCACGTAGGTCTCGTGGATCCAATTGTTGTAGGCCCGCGCCAGCTCGATGGCCCAGTCCCGGCTCACGATCTTGCCGAAGGCCAGCCCGGCGCTGGTGTAGAGCACCGTGGCATCGATGCGCACCTCCTCCAGGAACTCCTCCCAACCCTCCGGTCCCACCACCGCGAAGGCCCCTTCCGGCGTGTAGTGGCGGTTGGCCGAGTGCAGGTGGTCGATGGGCGGAAACGGGCTCTTGCCCCGGGCCTCGGAGAAGCTCCGGCCCACGTATTCCCTCGGCATGTGGCTGAGGATGGCCGCGATGTCTTCGACCACGTGTCCGTCGCCGTCGATGATCCGTTGAGGATTCGCTGAAGTCACGTCCTGTCCTCCCCTGAATATGGAATGGAGCGGTGGCGGGCACCGTTCTTCGTTCTTGGATCTTCGGGATTGCCTTCGTTTTCCGGGATTGTTCTGGTTCTCCGGGACTGTCCTGGTTTTCCGGGACTATCCGATCACCGTCACCATGTCAATCCGGTTCGTGCCGGGGTCGGTGCCGGTGTCTGCCGCCGGCCCGGAGTCCGGAAGGGGCGGGGTGGTCCGTCAGGTCCGCCCGAGGGTCAGTGAGAAATCCGGCTTGCGGATGTGGATGCGGCCGGCCTTGTCCTGGCGGGCGAGTTCGCCCACCAGCCGCACCAGCGGGTTGCCGGCGTTCAGGCAGTCCCTGGGCCTGTCGCCGTCCGGCAGCGCCTTCACCGCCTCCTCGCCGGCGAAGACCCGAAGCAGAAACTCCTCGTCGGACACGTGGGTGGCGCCGAGTTGCCGGCGCACCTCCTGGATGGACGGCGAGGGCAATTCCCAGCGCTCCCATTCCCGGGCCCGGGGACGCCCGAGGATACGGTCCTTGACCTCCGGGTCCATGTACCGGGCCCCTTCACGGCCCCAGTAGCCCAGCGCATACTGGATGGCCTGGTCGGTGACCTCCTTGTAGCGCTCGCCGACGATGACGTTGATGGCCGCCTGGGTGCCCACGAACTGGGACAGCGGCGTCACCATGATGGGGTAACCCCACTCCTCGCGCACCCGAACGCACTCCTCCAGGATCGCGTCGAGCCTGTCGCTCATGTCGATGAGCGCGAGCTGGTGGCGGAAGTTGGAGATCATGCCCCCCGGCACCTGATGCGTGTACTGTGATTCGTCGTACTCCATCACCCGGCCCACCGGCAGCTTGTCCCGCCGGGCGACGGCGTGGAGCTTCTCCGTCACCGGCCGCAGCGCCTCTTCGTCGATGAGCGGATTGTGTCCCATGGCCCGGAGGTTCCGCGCCACGTTGAAGATCGACGGTTGTGCCGAGCCGTTGGCCAGCGGCGGGATGCCGGTGTGCAGCGTGGTCAGCCCCATTTCCACCGCCTCGAGGTAGCAGAGCGGCGCCAGCCCGTTGTTGCAATGGGCGTGGAACTCCACCGGCGTGCCGCCGATGTTCTCCAGCACGATGGGGATCAGCGTCCGGGCCCGTTCCAGGGTCAACAGACCGCCCACGTCCTTGAAGCAGATCCGCACCGGGTCGATGGCGGCGGCCTCCCGCGCTTTCCGCGCGTAGTAGGCGTCGGTATGCCGCGGCGACACCGAGTAGATGAGATTCACCACCGTGTCCATGCCGAGCTTCTCGAGCGCGCTCTTCTCCCGGGCGAACTCGTCGTAGTCGTTCCACGAATTGGAGGTGCGGGTGAGGGTGATGCCGTAGTCCATGATCCGTTGGATCATGAGCTCGAACACGCAGACCGGGATCTTCTCGATGAGCTTGAGGCCGCCGTGGAGCCGCAGCGGCGTCTTCCGGAAACGCCGTGTGCCCAGCCGGAACCAGTCCCAGGCGTTCTCCTTCTGCTCCCGTACCAGCTTCTTGAACATCACCGTGACGAAGAACTCGGCCGACTCGAAACCGGCCTCGTCGATGTGCTCCGCCACCGCCAGCATGGCGTCCGTGCGCATGTTCAGCGCCCACAGGCTCTGGTTGCCGTCGCGCACGGTGGTGTCGATGAAACGAACGTCGCTCATGGTGCGGCTCCCGGTGGAGTGTGGCCGCCGGCAGAAACGCCGGCAGGGTCCACCCCGAAGCATGCCCCGGGGGCAGGGGGGTGTCAACGGCCGCCGCCGATGGACGGGATCCTCGGAGCCCCCGCTGGAATCGGTGCGGGGGGTGTGACGGTAAAACTCCGAACGGAGTCGAGATCGGGCGAGATTGCCCTGCACACCACCATCGCCTGAAACGCCGACGTCACAAGGGATGGGAGCCGTCGCGGCGATTGAGCGAGACGACCGGTCCGCGATCTTCGAGCGCGTTCCGCGTTGTCGTTCGATCACAAAAGGAACAGAACGCGGCGCGGAGTGCAAACGGCGGGGGGCAGTCTTCACACATGGCGCACCTGAGCCGGCGGTGTTACCTCGGCGGCACGGGCGC
This sequence comes from uncultured Binatia bacterium (SeqCode), assembly GCA_964291295.2. Classification (GTDB taxonomy): domain Bacteria; phylum Desulfobacterota; class Binatia; order UBA9968; family JAJDTQ01; genus JAJDTQ01. The sequence goes on from OZ219754.1 coordinate 2,452,093, forward strand.
CGCCGCACATGTTCGGCGGAGCCGGAGGACGCCGCGCGCATGTTACCGCGATACAAGCGTGCTCGACGAAGGCGGGGCTGTTCAGGGTGATCGCATGCTGCTCACACATTACCGCAGACGCAGACGGGGATGGCGCACCCGTTACCGCGGCGTCAGCCGCGCGGGTGCGGTGACGGTTGCGATAGCCGTTGCGATCAGAGGCGCCGACGGCGGCGCCTGCACGACTGCGGGCAGCGGTGCGAAGCACCGTGCCGCGCTGGTCCGGCAGCAGCGCCGGCAGTGGGCGGGTCAGCAGTGCCGGCGGCACTGCATCACGGGCTGCGCCGGATCGGCGCAGCCCGTGATGCACCCATGCGAAGCATGGCGCAGCGGCGCGTGACGCGGACGCTGAACGCAATGGCGAGCGGCGAGCGACAGAGAGCCGGAGCACGGGCGCGGCGCGTAGCGCCCGCGCGAGGCGTCGGCGGCGCGACGGGTATACGCCTATGGAGACGGACCGCGACGCCGCCGGAGCGGAGACGACGCGGTCCGTGGGTGCGGCGGGTCAGGCGGCGCAGCGGAGCACCGGGATGCCGAGGCTGCGGGCCTTTTCGATGAGGTTCTCGGTGATGCCGGAGCCGGGGAAGGCGATGACGCCCTTGGGCAGGAGGTTGAGCAGTTCGTCGTTGCGGCGGAAGGGTGCGGCGCGTCCGTGGCGGTCCCAGTCGGGCTTGCAGACGACCTGGTGGACGCCGTTCCGCTCTGCCCAGCTGGCGGCGATCTTCTCGACGCCGGGGCCGCCGCCATGCACGAGGACGAGGTCGGCATACTTGGCGCGGACCTTGTCGAGGCGCTCGATGACGGCCGCCGGGTTGGCGATGTCCTTGCCGCCGGTGATGGCGACGAGGGTTCCCTGCGGCAGGTGGGCCTGTGTCTTGCGGTCCTTGCGGGCGCGGTTGAAGTCGCGGGCGTCGATGGCGGCGCTGGTGAGCTTGCCGGTCTGCGACGCATGCGATCCGCGCCGGGGCCGCCAAGTGTCGTCGGTCTCGACGCGGTAGGCTTTGGCGGCCTCGTTGCGCAAGGTCTCGAAGGCGTCGCGTCGGTCGGAGAGGTTCCGGGCGCGGTCGGTCGTGAGTTCCAGTTCCAGGGACCTGATCTCGGAGCCGTCTTGTTCGCGCTGGAGGTCGCGGAGTTCGGGGGTGAGCCTGTCGGCGGCGCGGTCGAGGCGCTGTGTCTGAGCGTGGAGCATGTTGACGAAGCCCCAGAGGAGGTGTTCGCGATCGTCGGCCATCTGGGTGCCGTCGGGCGCGACGCCCTGGCTGAGGATGCGGAAGGCTTCGGTGACGGCGCAGACGGCATCGTCCTCGTCCCAGATCTCGCGGGTGTCGAACTCGTCGCGCTTGGGGGTTGCGCCGAAGAGTGCGGCGTTGTCGCAGACCATCGCGGTTGCGGACTGTGCTGCGGTCTCGATGGTGTCGGTATGGAAGGTCATGTCGGTTTCCTTTCGGTTTTCATGTTCGAGGCCGATCCCCGCTGTGATGTCCTGTTGGGACAAGCGCGCGGACCGCAGCCACCGGGGCCGGAATGAATGGCCTGGCGGGATGCGCGAGTGGTGCGGGCGCACAAGCGAGCGTCAGCGAGCGCGGAGCCACGGTCGCGCATGGCGCCAGGCTTAGGCGCTTGCGCCGTTTCATTCCGAGTCCCGGCCGGAACGGAGCGCCAGCGGAGTGGAGGACCCCTTAGGGGTTGGCGGAGGGAGCACGTGTGGCACAATGGGACAGCACAGCACTCGGCCAATTCTCTCCACCTGTACGGCCCCATCGGCGGTCGGGCCGGCACGGCGTTCGGGAGGTATCTCCGCTCTTGCCGCCCGCCTTTGCGTCAGTTCCACAGGGGATGGGAGTCGCCCCGCTGCCGGGCGATCTCTCGGATGCGGGCGTGGTCGTGGAGGTAGACGGGTCCGCGCGGGTCTTCGTCGAGATGTATGGCGAACACCCTGCGTCCCGGCCGGATGCTGTCGTCGAAGGCGTGGACGTTTCCGACATGGTCGCCGTCCCGGTAGATGCGGGATTCGTCGGGGGCGATGCGGCGGAAGGTGATGTTGCTCATCGGGTTCTCCGGGTCGCGTGATGGTCGCGCGAGCGGACTCCCTCTCCTCCTCGCGCGGTTCACCCGCTTTCCAGCCTCGCTCCCACTCCCGCATGCGCCGCGGCGAGACTCGAACCTGCCTGCATAAGAAAAGGGCCGACGCGCGAGGCGCCGGCCCCTTTCGGAGCGAAATGCGGTATCAGAATGGGATCTGATCCATGTCCGGGTCGGCGTCGTTGCCCGGCGCGGGCAAACCGTTCACCGGCACCTGGACTTCCGCTGCCGCGCTGTTGCCGTTCGCCTTGTCGAGGAACTGGATGCGCGAACCGGGCGCCGGCAGGATCTCGGTGGAGAAACGGTCGGAGTCCTCGCCGTCCTTGTGCCAGCGCCGGGTCTGCATCGTGCCCGCGAGGTAGACCAGCCGGCCCTTCCTGGCGTGCTTGACCAGCATGTCGATGAGGCCGTCCTGGAAGGTCACCGCCCGGTGCCACTCGGTCCTGTCGATGCGCTCGCCGCTGCCGTTCCGGTCGATATAGCTCTCGTCGGTCGCGATGCTCGGATTGGCGACGCGCCCGCCCGATGCGAGGTGGTTCAGGGTGACGTCGGCGCCGAGGCGGCCGATGACTTCCGCGCGGTTGAGTCCGAAGCTTATGGGATTCTCCTTCAGGTTCGCGTTGATGACGATGGGATGCGAACGACGGGGATCGGGACACCTCCCCGGCTCCCTTGCCGTTCACCCTTCCCCTGCTTCCCTCCAACTCCCGTCCGCCGGGACCTCGCGGTCCGGGCAACGGCGGGCGTAGTCGTCGATCAGCGTCTCGCGGACCGGTTGGAAGTCCACGCCGGTCTCGGCGAGCAGGGCGCCGGCGGACGGGGTGATGGGCTCGAAGTCGGTGCAAGGGTCGAACATGTCGGGTCTCCTCTCGGGTTCGGTCCCGGCAAGCGAGAGACCCACTCTCTCCGGCCCTGCCGGGCGCTTGCCCGGCATGCGCTGTCCTCTTCCCCGCAACCGCCCCCGCCGGACGGGGGCCGCTCAGGACCAGCCGGTCGCCGCGGCGGTGATCGGCGCGTCGCTCACGATCTCGACTGATCGCGCGAGAGCTTCGCGAACACCAGGCTGGCCGCCGCCTCGGCCTCCGATTCGTAGGAGCCGTGCTCCGCCCCCGTGGCGAGCTCGACGACGATGAACTGCGGGTTCCATGCAAGGATGCCTCTGAAGTGCGCGGACCGCTCGTGAGACCGTGCGGTGCACGCGGGACAACGGCAGGCGCCGAATGCCGGCCGGCCGCAATCGGTACACTCGGAGCGGGCGCGCCGCCGGGCGTAGCGCTCGCGGGCGCGTTCGTTCTTCCCGTCCTTGTCGCGGCGCTCGGCCTCGACGGCGGCGCAGACGCCGCACCGGGACTGGCCGTCGAAGGCCGGGCGGCCGCAGGAGACGCGGAGGCCCGCCGCCCGGCGGGCGCCGTACCGTTCCCGGTCCACGACACGGCGGGCTTCGAGGCATGACCCGCAGGTTGTGCCTCCTTCGACGGAAGGTTGGCGGCCACATCGGGTGCACACGCCGGCATCGAGCCGGGCCTGCCGGCGTTTCGCGCTGGCGAGACGGGCGCTCCGGCGCTTGGCCTCCGGGTCCTTGCCCCCGTAAGGCTCGCCCCGGGCGCCTGCCTCGGCGTAGCGTTGGCGGTCGGCGGCGCGGCGCTTTCCGGCGCAGCCGGCGCAGAGGCGCCGCTCTTCCTGCGGAGGATTGGCGCCGCACTTCGTGCAGACCCCCGCCGCGAGCCGCTCGGCGGCCTGCCGCGGGACCGGCCGCGCGCGCAGGACTTCGCGCGCTCCGGGTCCCTGCGCGGTTTGCCTTCGGCCCGCAGCCGGGCGTCGCGGGCGCGGCCGGTGGCACGGGCACGCTCGGCGCACGGCTCGCAAATGCTTCGATCAGGCTCCGGCTGGCGCTTTCCGCGCTTCCGGCACAGGCCGGCGGCGCGACGTTCGGTAGTGCGCCAGGCCATTCGCTCACGGTCGCGCTCGCGGCCGACGGCGGGGTCGCGGTAACTCATCGGCTGCTCCGGGTCGGGGGGTGGAATACGGCCGGCGGCGGACTGCGGCGGGCCGGCAGGATGTCCGGGGCGATCACCCGCGCTGGCGGCGGTCGGCGAAAATCCCGAGGCTGCGCCAGCCCCACAGCTGCGCCCCGCAGTGCCGCAGTCTGACCCCCGTCGCGATGATGATCTCGTCCCGGGCCGGACGCATCTCCTCAAGCGCCTTCGCGGTGACGATCGTGCCCCGGGCCTTGCGACGGCCCTTGTGTGCCGCGCCGCCAGACCGGACGGGAACGATCTCGCCATCGGTCTTCGAGACGTAGCGCTCGACGACATAACGGTCGTCCTCGAGACCGCCGCCGACGAAATGGATGAGATAGGTGCGCGCGTCGCCGCGCGGTGCGATTGCCGCCTGCATCGTGCCGTGCTCCTTCGACAGGTGAATGGGAACGGCGGCAGCGCCCCTCCCTGCGGAGCGCGGACCACCGTCCCGCTCACGGCCAGACTTCGCCTCTCGGCGGCGCTCCGGCGCCGACGAGTGACGGCCCCTGCGACGGCTATACGGATACCGGCCGGCGCGGCCTCTCCAGTCGGGGGGCGCGCCGGTGTCTTGATTGCATCGCAGTCTCTGATAGGATGCAGCTGGCCGGTAGGCGGAGGACAGGGGCATGGTGAGCATCACGATCCGCAATCTCGACGACGAGGTGAAGACGCGGCTGCGTGTGCGGGCCGCGGAACACCACCGCTCGATGGAGGAAGAAGCGCGCATCATCCTATGTGATACGGTGAACGACGGGCGGGCTTCGCCCCGGGACCTCGCGAAGTTCACGCGAGAGTGCTTCGCGCCGCTGGGCGGCGTCGAGCTGGAGCTTCCCACGCGGGTCGCAATGCGCGAGCCGCCCGACTTCTCCTGAGCCGCCCGGGAATGTATGTCATAGACACCAATGTGGCGTCCGAACTGATGCGGCCTTCACCGTTTCGCGTCGTCTCGGCGGGGATTGCCGGTCGAGACGCGGCAGAGTTGTGCCTGTCGGCCGTGAGCGAGGCCGAGCTTCTGTACGGCGTCGCGATCGTGCCGGCGGGCAGACGGCGCAATGCACTTGAGGCCGCCATGTCCCGATGGCTCGATACCGGCTTCGCGGAGCGGATTCTGCCGTTCGACAGCGCCGCGGCGCGGGACTATGCGGACATCGTGGCGGGCCGGCGTTTCGCCGGACGTTCGATCGCCCCGGCGGACTGCCAGATCGCCGCCATCGCCGGCTCGCGCGGCATGGCGGTGGCGACCCGCAATGTCCGGGACTTCGAGGATACCGGCATAGAGGTCGTCGATTCTTGGGCGGCGGCATGAGCGGCACGACGGAAGCCTTCGCGCGGGTGAAGGTCGACAAGCTGCTTGAGGACGCCGGTTGGAACCTGACGGACGGTTCTAGCGTCCTGTTCGAGTATGCGCTGCCCGACGGCACACAGGCCGACTATGTGCTCTGCGACCGGCAGGGCCGGCCCATGGCAGCGCTGGAAGCCAAGCGGGCGAGTATCGATCCAATTGCGGCGCAGGACCAGGGCCGGCACTATGCCGAACAGCTCGGGGTGCCGTTCGTGTTTCTCTCGAACGGCGAGGAAGTGCGGTTCCTCGACCGCGAGGCCGACGCCCACGCGCGCAAGGTCGCCGGCTTCTACGCCCGGGACGACCTCGAACGGCGCATTGCGGCGCGCCGGAGCCGCCGCGACCTGTCGGCGGTCGCCATCGACCGCAGGATCGTCGACCGGCCCTACCAGATCGAATGCGTCGAGGCCTTGTCCGCCGAAGTCTCGCGCGGGCGGCGCAAGCTGCTGGTCGAGATGGCGACGGGCACCGGCAAGACCCGCACGGCGGCGGCCTTCATCAAGCGGCTGTTCGAGGCGGGCATCGTCACCCGTGTGCTGTTCCTGGTGGACCGGATCGCCCTGGCCCGGCAGGCCGAAGACGCGTTCACGGACCATCTGCGGGACTACCCCTGCCACGTGCTGCGGCCCGGCCGGCGGTTCGACCGGGCCAAGCGCGTCACGGTTGCGACCCTGCAGACCATGATCGCCGAGTTCCGCGACCTCTCGCCGGGCTATTTCGACCTGGTCGTCACCGACGAGTGCCACCGCTCGATCTACGGCGAGTGGAGCGGCGTGCTGCGGCACTTAGATTCGATCCAGCTCGGCCTCACGGCGACGCCGTGCACGGCGGAGGCAGACACGCTCCCCGATCCGGAGGACGGGCGGTTCGTGCGCGATACGCTGCGCTTCTTCGAACTCGCCGAACCCACCTTCCGCTACGACCTGCGCCGGGCGATCGAGGAGGGTCATCTCGTGCCCTACCGCATCTACAGGGCGATGACGGTGAAGACCGCCGCCGAAGACGGGTTCCCCGTCCGCCGCGGCGAGCTCGACTGGAGCGCGATGGACGAGGCTGCGCAGGCTGAATTCGAGGCGCTGTTCGCCGATTCGGACACGATCACGGTGGACCCGCAGGCGCTGGAGCGCCGGTTCACCGTCCCGGAGCGCAACCGCGCCCTGGTGCGCGAGTTTCGCGACGCGCACGACAAGGGCTTCATGGGCCGGGACGGCATCCGGCGCTGGCCGACTTCGGGCAAGACCCTGGTGTTCGCGGTGACCCGGCGCCATGCCGAGACCCTGGCGGAGATGTTCGACGCGCATTTCGCGGACCTGAAGCCGCATCCGGCGACGCGCTACGCCGATTTCGTGGTGAGCGACGCCGGCGGCGGGCCGGCGCCCGATGCGAGCGCCATCGTCAAGCGTTTCAAGGAGGAGGACTATCCGAAGATTCTCGTCAGCGTGAACATGCTGGACACCGGTTTCGACTGCCCGGAGGTCGTCAACTTGGTCATGGCGCGGTTCACCCGCAGCGCCATCCTCTACCGGCAGATGCGCGGGCGCGGCACGCGCAAGGCGGACCACATCGGCAAGACCGGTTTCACGATCTTCGATTTCGTGGGCGTGACGGACTTCCACGGCGACGACGATACGGGTATCGAGGGCGGCATAATGGATGCGCAGGGCCGCTACAGGCCGCATCGCGACCTGCGCGTGCTGCTGACCCTTGATGTGGACGACCATATCGACCCGGCGAGCCGCGAGTGGCTGACGCTCGACGAGGATGGCCGTATCGTGCGGACGCCGGAGCACGAAGCGCGGGCGGCGGAGGTCGGCATGCGTTTCGAGGCGTGGCGGGGAGAGCATGGCGGCTTCAATGCGGAACAGGCGCGCTGGGCCGGGCTGATCGGCAGCCGGGTGCGGGCCGACGCGATGAACATGGAGAATTTCGGCGAATGGGACTTCGACGCGCACCCCTTCGCCGCCCTCGGGGGCTACGACCAAGCGCGGCGCGTGTTCGGTGGAACAGGCGCGCTGAACCGGCTGATCGCCGGGATCAATGTTGCGCTGTTCGGCCCCCGGCAGGCTGGCGGCGAGGCCGAAATCGCCCGAGCCGGGGAGGGATAGCGCCGTGCCCATGACCCCGGAACTGCGGCGCGGCATCGACCGCATCCGCGACTATCTCTTCGGCGGTGGCTACCCGAACCCGGCCCAGAATGCCGAGCAGTTGAGCTTCCTGATCTATTTCTACATGCACGAGGCGGCGGACGCGGCCCGGGTGCGGGCGGCGCAAAGGCCCGGCGCCCCTCCGTATGCCAGCGCCTACGAAGGCGAATGGACGCTGCACGACCCGCGCAACGCCCGCTCGCCCGGCGCGGAGAGCGCGCCACGCGACCTGCTGCGCTGGTCGTCCTGGGCGCAGGCGCTGAACGGCGAACGGCTGGTCTCCTGGGTGCGCGAGGAGGTCTTCGCCTTCCATGCCGGGCTTGCGGCGAACGGCATCACCGACTTCATGGACGGCGCCCGGCTGGTGATCGACGAGCCGACGGTGCTCACCCAGGTCGTGAGCCAGTTGAGCGACCTGCATCTCGACCGGGTGGACGCCGACACCAAGGGCGACCTGTTCGAGCATGTGCTGTGCCAGATCCGCCAGGCCGGCGAACTCGGCCAGTTCCGCACGCCGCGCCATGTCATCCGCGCCCTGGTGCGGTTGGTCGATCCGAGGATCGGCGAGACGATCTGCGATCCGGCGGCGGGCACGGCGGGGTTCCTGGTCGGCGCATGGGACCACATTCGCCTCGCCAACTCCTCGTCCGCCGGGACCGAGGAAGTCGAGGCCGACGGCAAGACCGTGCGGCGCGGCCTCGGCGACACGCTGGGCCGCGATGCGGTTCGGCAGTTGCAGGAGGCGACCTTCCACGGCGCGGATGTGGACCCGCAGATGGTCCGCCTCGCCACCATGAACCTGACGCTGCGAGGGCTGGACAAGGTGCGCATCCTGCGGCGCGATGCGCTCACCCGCTCCCTCGACCGCGCGGCGAAGGCGGAGATCGGCCTGCCGCCGGACGGGTTCGACGTGATCCTGGCCAACCCGCCCTTCTCCGGGCGGCTGGATCGCGACCGCATCGTCGAGGAGGTGAAGGTCGGGCGCACGGCGCAGACCGAGCTGCTGTTCCTGCAATACATGCTGAACCATCTGAAGGAGGGCGGGCGCTGCGGCGTGGTGGTGCCGGAGGGCGTGCTGTTTGGCTCCACCGGGGCGCACAAGGAACTGCGCCGCCGTTTGATCGAGAACAACCGGGTGGAGGCGGTGCTGTCGCTGCCGGGCGGCGTGTTCAATCCCTATTCCGGCGTCAAGACCTCGCTGCTGCTGTTCCGCAAGGGCGGGGCGACGCAGCGCGTCATGTTCCTCCATGCGGAGAACGACGGCTTCAGGCTCGACGCCAACCACGACACGCCCGTTGACGACGACGACCTGCCCGGCCTGGTCGAGGCGTTCCGCGACCGCGATGCGCGGTGGGCGGAATGGCAGGGCCGCGACCCGGACGAGGACTGGACCGCGAACTGGTGGTTCGCCGGGGCCGACGCCATTCGCGCCGCCGACTTCAACCTCAGCGCCAACCGCCACCGGTCACCGAGCCGCGCCAAGGTCGAGCACCGCGACCCGCTGGAGATTCTGGAGGAACTGCGCGGCATCGAGACCCAAATCCTCGCAGAGATCGACGAATTGGGCGACGCGGTTCGGGGAGCCGTGGGGGAATGAGCTTCCCGGTCGTAAAGCTGGGTGATCTCTGTGAAATGGATCGGCAGGGGCTTGACCCGGACGACTCTACCGCGACGGAGCTTCGCTTCGTGGGCGTGGAGAACATCGAGTCCCAAAACGGTGTTATTAATTTCGCCAACGTCTCGCGCGTCGGGAGTCAAAGGAGCACGACTTTCCGGTTCGACGAACGCCATGTCCTCTACGCAAAACTTCGGCCGTATCTAAACAAGGTTGCAACTCCTGATTTTTGCGGGAGGTGCTCGACCGAACTGATTCCGCTCCTGCCCCGGGAAGGTGTTGATCGCGAATTCGTTGCGCACCTGCTTCGGCGAGCACAGACCGTCGAGCACGCGATGTCGTCGATAACTGGTTCCCGAATGCCGCGAACCGACATGAAGGCGCTGATGTCGTTGCCGGTCCCCCTCCCGCCGCTCGACGAGCAGCGGCGGATCGCCGGCATCCTGAACCGGGCGGCGACGATCGAGCGGCTGCGGACGCAGGCGCAGGAAAGGATGCGGGAGTTCCTGCCCGCGCTGTTCGTCAAGATGTTCGGCGATCCCGCCACCAACCCGATGGGGTGGGATACTGCGCATTTGGGCGATGTCTGCATAGTCAATCCTCGTGCCGAAAAGCTTTATCGCCCCGATAACATTCTTGTGAGTTTCGTTCCGATGGCGGCTGTTGACGAACGATCAGGAGAAATCATCCATTCCGAGAAGCGTCCGGCAGTGGATGTTTCCAAAGGCTACACATCGTTTGAAGAGGGAGACGTCTTGTTTGCAAAGGTTACCCCCTGCATGGAGAACGGGAAGACAGCATTGGCGCGGAATTTGACCAACGGCATTGGTCGGGGGTCAACTGAATTCTATGTTCTTCGGCCAGGGAAGCTCATTTTGGGAGAGTATCTCCATCATTTCGTACGCCGGGCTGAGTTTCGAAACGAAGCTAAAAGAAGCTTTACGGGGACAGCAGGGCAGCAACGTGTCCCCAAGTCTTTTATGGAAAGTACCTTGATTCCCCTTCCTCCGATCAACATGCAAAGACGCTTCGCAGATATAGCGGAGGCAGCGCAAGCCACAGTCGAGCGCATGGAATTTGCCGGCGGGATCGCTGCAACGCTGAATGCTTCCCTCATGTCTCGCCTCCTGGAGAAGATGGCATGACCGACATCGTGGACAGTAGGAGGCGGAGCGCGCTGATGGCGGGAATACGCAGCCGCAATACCACACCCGAACTGGTAGTTCGGCGAATAGCCCACAGGATGGGCCTGCGTTTTCGACTGCATCGAACCGATCTTCCGGGCAGCCCCGACCTGGTGTTTTCGAAACATCAATTGGCCGTGTTCGTGCACGGCTGCTTCTGGCATCGACATGAAGGCTGCCGATACGCCTCCACACCCAAGTCCCGAGCAGCCTTCTGGATGGAGAAGTTCGCTGCCAATGTCGCCCGGGATGCCCGCCAGGAAGCGGCCCTGAAGGCACGTGGCTGGCGGATCCTCGTCATCTGGCAGTGCGAAACGAAGGACCAGGCGCTTGTCGCGCACAAGCTGACCGTATCGGTATCCGGTTCGAAGGGGCGTCCCCCGTCGATGACGGAAGGGTCGGCCGCGGGATTATGGACCGTATGCGCTTCGGTGCTTCATAAGGCAGCGGGAACATGATCCATCGTAGCGATTCAGAGACTGTCGAGGTTTACGATTTCTTTGCCGGATGCGGGGGCGCGAGTTGCGGCTTCCGGTCTGCCGGAATGAAGGTCGCGTTTGCTCTGGACTACGATATGGATGCTCGGGCAAGCTTCGTGGCCAACTTCCCCGATGCTCATTTCGAGCTTGCGGATATCCGCAAGGTGCGGGTCGGGACAATCCGATCACGGGTAGATGCCGAGCGATCAAATCCGGTGCTTTTCAGCGGCTGCGCGCCGTGCCAACCCTTCACCAGACAGCATACGACACGGCCCATGCCCGACCGGGACGACCGTGTCCCGCTGCTTGTACACTTTGCTCGCTTGGTAGAAGGTTGCCGACCTGACCTCGTGTTTGTGGAGAATGTCCCGGGACTACAGAAGTTGTCCGCAGACAGCCAACCCTTCGGCAACTTCCTGCGGCAACTGGACAGGGCGGGTTACGAGTTGGACTACCGACCCGTGTTGCTTGCCAAATACGGGATACCTCAAAGCCGCCGCCGGCTCGTCTTGGTAGGGAGCCGCCACGGAGCGATCCGTTTGCCCGATGAGACGCACGGGCCGGGAACGGACAACGAACAATACTCCACAGTCGGGGATTGGATTGCCCATCTTCCGTCGATTCGAGCGGGCGAGGAACATCGGGATGTGCCAAATCATAGGGCAGCGAATCTGTCGACCCGTAATCTGGAACGTATCGAAGCGACGCCCGAAGGTGGCGGCAATCGGGATTGGCCGCAGCATCTGATGCTCGACTGCCATAGGGGATTATCGGGCTATAGCGACGTCTACGGCCGGATGTCATGGGATGCGCCTGCATCGGGCCTCACCACGCGGTGCACAAGCTACTCGAACGGGCGCTTCGGCCATCCCGAGCAGGACAGGGCCATCAGCATTCGGGAAGCGGCCTGCTTGCAGACATTCCCCGAGGATTTCGCTTTCGAGGGCAGCATGGCGTCGATGGCGAGACAGATCGGGAATGCGGTACCGGTCCGTCTGGCGGAGCTCATCGGTCATCAGTTCATCAAGCATCTGAGGGATGTGGGGAGACTGTCCTGATGGCTACGTTCAAGACGCGTGCTCGCACACTGGACATGCTCGGTCGGCAACAGATTGCCGGCATTCCGACTGCGATCAGCGAGCTGTTCAAGAACGCGCACGATGCCTATGCTGATCATGTCGAGATCGACTATTACCGCTCGGATGGCCTGTTCGTCTTGCGAGACGACGGAATCGGTATGAGTCGTGACGATTTCGTGACGCGGTGGCTTACAATCGGAACGGAAAGCAAGTTCGACCCGAATCGACCCCCACCGCAAGATCCAGACAAGAAACCGCGCCCGATGCTGGGGGAGAAGGGAATCGGAAGGCTTGCGATTGCGACCATTGGCCCGCAGCTTCTGGTTCTCACTCGCCCGAAGGCTGACAACGGAGCCTCCGACCTGACGACAGCGTTCCTGAACTGGGGCATATTCGAATGGCCCGGCATAGACTTGGAGGACATTGAGATACCTCTACGGTCGTTTGCATCAGGTTCTCTGCCTTCGGCAAGAGACGTGGCGGACATGGTACAAGAATTTGGTAGGAGCGCCAAAAATATCGGGCAGGATGTCGAGCATAACTTGTTGGAGAGGCTTGCAATGGAATTGGATCTCTTCGATATCGACCCGCGAGACATCGACTCCTATCTTGAAAAGCCATCACTCGGCGCGAACGGCAACGGCACGCATTTCATCATCAAGCCCGCCTGGCCGTTACTGGTTGACGACATCGACGGAGATCCTGCATCTAGCAAGGTAGCCGTGCTGAAAAAGGCAACACCCTTGAAAAAGGCATTGCTGGGATTCAGCAACACCATGATGACACCCGACTCGCGATCCCTAATTCATACCTCATTTCGCGATCATAAGTCGGTCGACCTCGTCGAAGACCTGATTGCAGAGGGTGAATTCTTCACCGCAAATGAGCTTCAAAACGCAGACCACCGGATGAGCGGTACCTTTGACGCGTTCGGGCAATTCCGCGGCGAAATCTCGATCTACGGCGAAACAACCACCGATCATGTGATTCCTTGGAGAGGGGCGCGCGGTGTACCCACGCTCTGTGGTCCGTTCTCCATCGACTTCGCTGCTTTCGAAGGCGACAGCAGACACTCGACAATTCCATATGAGGAGCATGGGAGATTGACAAGCAAAACCGAACAATTGGGTGGATTGTACATCTATAGAAACGGCATCCGGGTTCTTCCTTACGGCGACACAGATTACGATTGGCTGGACATAGAGTTTAGGCGAACAAAAAGCGCTTACTATTATTATTTTTCTCATCGAAAAATGTTCGGAGCAGTGAATCTCGATTCGGAAAGAAATTGGCAACTACAGGAAAAGGCTGGTCGAGAGGGGTTTCAGGAAAATAGAGCGTATCGTCAATTCAAATCGATTCTTCAAAATTTTTTTTTACAGATGGCGGCAGATTTTTTCCGTACAGAAGGGGCACATTCGGAGGTATTCGAGCTACGAAAGGCACAACTGTCCAAGGAGGATTATGCAAGAAAACAACGAGAAAAACAAGTTCTGGAGAGAAGAAGACAGTTTCTAGCTGAGTTGAATTCCTTTTTCGACAAACTCAAGAATGATGATCCGCAAGAAGAGATTTTGGCGTTGACGGAACACGTCGCGGCAGAATTGCAGAAGGTAAGCAGCATACCGGACGGTCAACTCGCCGCACACAAAATCTTGGAGCTTGAGCGTCGGGCACAGATGGAGGTCAGAAACTTGGAAGCCCGCTACCGTATTTCACGACCTCGGATCGGACTGGCCAGGGCTGCAATTCGGGACTGGGAAGTGTACGTCGCAGAGTTTGCTGCGCTCCAAGACAATGTATTCAAGCCGGCACGTACCATGATCGATGAGCTGGTCGGTGAAGAAGCAAGAAAGGCCGAATTGTCGCTTGATAGGCGTATCAGGACAGAGGCGGCATTGGACGATCTTGGGGAGGAGGCGCGGAAGATTACGGGTAAATCGGGGCAAGAAGTACGAGTGGAAGCGAACAAGGTCGCGTCAGAAGCGCGCGAGTTGGCGGGCCGATCTCTGAAGACCGTGGAATCGGAACTACGGGAGGTGCTCAGCGAGTTCCAGCGAATGAACCTTACCGAGATGCCTGATGAGCTTTTTGTCGAAACAAGAAGCGCACTGGAGACCAGGGTATTGAGCGTAACAGAAAAACAAGGAGCATTGTTGCGTTCGGTTCTGGAGCAGCTTCAAGCTGTAGACGTGACGGGAGAAACCTCGACAACTGAGCAGTTGATGGCCATTGAGCAGCGGAACCTGTTGTTGGAGGAGGAGGCCGAGGCTGACGCGCAGCTGGCGCAGTTAGGAATGGCGATAGAAATCATAAACCACGAGTTTTCGGGAACAGTGCGGTCGATTCGGAACGGCTTGCGCAGATTGAAGGCTTGGGCTGATGTCAATGAAGAGTTGGGAGAGTTGCACGACAGTATTAGAACCAGTTTTGATCACCTTGACGGATATCTGACGCTGTTCACGCCGTTGCAGCGGCGACTCTACAGGAAGCCCGTGGAGATCCGCGGTTCCGAGATTCGGACTTTTTTGGAGGAACTGTTCCGTGCGCGTTTGGCACGCCATGCCGTGTCCTTCAAGGCGACAAGAGCCTTTAGAGATGCTAGAATCACTAGCTTTCCATCGAGCTTCTATCCTGTATTTGTGAATTTGGTGGACAACGCAATTTTTTGGCTGTCGCAACAGAACCCCCAAGAGGAACGAGCCATTGAGCTTGATGAGCGCGGCGGTGTGTTGCTTGTCTCTGATAACGGACCAGGAGTCGATGTGCGCGACCGGGAGGCGATTTTCGAGTTCGGCTTCAGCAGAAAGCCTGGCGGTCGAGGGATGGGTTTGCACATTGGGCGGGAAGCTCTACGCCGGGTCGGCTTCGATCTTCAGTTGCTCGAAGGCGACGGTGGCGCAACATTCGGCGTGGTCCCGGTGACAGAGCTATAGGGGAGGGCGATGGCGGACGAATCGATATCTGGCAACGACGACTTGGCGCGGCGTTTCCTTCAAACAGCGGTAGTGGTTGACGACGAGGCGCATATGCCATTCGCCGGAGATAGTCAGCCAGAGGCAGGACTGGTGGTACCGGGCCGGCGCACACGGACATTGAGCCGGGATAGCCGGGGCACAGCAGGTCGCGACTCGATTCATACCTTGGATGCAGCTTCGATCATGGATGCCTTTTCAGGCCTTGGTGTCATCTGCGGAGTGGTCGGTCCCACGGATTCAGCGATGAAAACGATGAGAAAGGCCGACATCGTGATCCTCGACTGGCTTCTGAAGGACGGCGAGTCCCGGTATACGCTGAAGTTGATTCGGGAACTGCTGGCAGGGGAAGAAGCGGACAGGAACTCACTTCGAATCGTGGCTATATATACCGGAGAGGCCAGGTTGGAAGAAATTTCCACGGCCGTCTTCGAGGAATTGCAGCAAGCCGGACTCGATCCCGATTGGGTGGGGGAAACAAAGGTAAAAATCTCATACCGACATGGTTGCGTTGTTCTCTACGCCAAATCCAACGTAAATCTGGTGGAGCATTTGAAGAGCAGGAGTGTTGCTGAGGAAATCCTGCCGGAGAGGTTGGTAGAGGATTTTGCGTTGATGACTCGCGGTTTACTTCCTGGTATTGCGCTAACCTCGCTGACGGCGGTTAGAGAGGGGGCGCATCAGGTCTTGGACCAATTCAGCGCTGAATTGGATCCCGCGTTTCTTGCTCACAGAGCATGTCTTTCCAGTCCAGAAAATGCAGAACAACAGATCGTAAATCATGTTGCTGAAGAGCTTCGCGGTCTGATGGACAACGCTGTTTCAGGAGTATCTCCCGCAAGCGCGAAAGCTGTCGAGAGTTGGATACGGCGCAACGGAACGGTGAACTTTGTGTTCGGCGACCGGCGTCTCGATCTGGAACAGACCATCGTGTTGGCGAACAAGGGGTTGATGGAAAGCGAGCTAAGACATAACGCATTTGAAGGACTCTCTGCCGGCTTCGCGGGCCATGATGCTGGCGGTCTTGATGAGCGGCTGGCTTGGATCATGAGTTCCCGAACGGTATACAGAGCGCCACCGCCGATTTTGTGGTTGGGTGCCTTCATCACGATGTCCAAGTCTGATGGCGAACAGCATTTGATCTGTATGAGGCCTCGATGTGATTGCGTAAGGTTGAATAAAGAAACTACGTTCTTTTTTCTGCCATTGGCTACCCCAAAGGAAGGAATGGAGCAAATCATCTTAAACGTCAATGATACATTTGAGCGACTGGGCATCGAAAGTGATCCAAGCGGCTGGGTTCTTCGACAATTCAAACCATTTGAGGGTAATGGCGTCGTAACCGCAACAAAGCGGGAATCAGATGGTGGCTTCGAGTTTGCGGATACCAATGACAATCGGTACAAGTGGCGAGGAGAACTCAAGGCCGAGTATGCTCAAAGGATCGCCCAGAAATTTGGAACGACTCTGAGTCGCGTTGCGATTGATGAGTCGGAATGGCTTAGGAGGATGGCCAGAAAAGGACGCTGACTATTCCAGCCTACGGCAGCGCGAAATTTGGGACAACTGATAAGGATGTGCCTGTCCGGTTACAACGAGTCCAAGCTCGGGTGCGTAGGCGGCACCCCCGCATGGCTTTCCGGCTTCGCGCCATCCGACGCCGACGGCAGGGGATCTACAGATCTGACCTCGAGGGAGGATCGCCCTTTCTCCGGCGACACCGGGCCTTGATGACACGAGCATGTCGCCCCATGCATCGCCGTGCTCCGCCTCGTCCGGCAGCGGCTGCGCCTCCGCCCTGTATCCCATGGCTCGCGCGATGACGGCCGCGGCCTGCGCGGCGGCGTCACGCAGCGCGCCGTCGTCGAGATGGGCGTAGATCGCGGTGGTCTCCCGCTTGCGGTGTCCGAGCAGCCATCCGACCGTGGTGAGCCCGACGCCGTTCATGACGCCCTGGGAGGCCCAGGTGTGGCGGCAGTCGTGGATGCGAAGGCCGGGAAGCCTCGCCTCGTCGCGGATACCGCACCAGAAGGTGTAGAGCCGGGACGATGTGAGGGTCTCGGGGAACACCCGCTCCCGGCCATCCGGCCGCGGCGGTTCCACGATCAGCCGTGCCGCTTCCGGCCCCAGGCAGGTGGTGCGCGGCCCGGTTTTGGAGCCTTCGATGCGCGCGCTCGCGCCGTCTCCGGTCAGCTCTCCGATCTCGTCCCACCTGATGTTGATGACTTCGGAGAGCCGCGCCCCGGTGAGCGTCAGCAGCCGGATGGCCGCCACCGGCCAGGGGTGTTCCTCCCGGTGGCGGTCGAGCACCGCGCCGAGACGCTCCAGCTCTTCGCGGTCGAGATAACGCGCGACGGGCTTGCGGGGGTTCTTCACGATGTTGGCGCAGGCATCGGGGACATGCTCGCCGAGGTCGCCCCACTGGCGGGCCGTCCCGAGCATGGCGCGGAGTATCTCGAAGGCGCGGTTGGCGGCGCCGGGCCTGTCCGCGCTGGCGGCGTCGAACCTCGCCGAGACCCGCGCAGGGTCGATGGCGTCGAGCCGGAGCCTGCCGAAATGCGGCATCAGGCGGTTCTTCAGGTAGATGTCGAAGGTCACGAGCGAGGACGGTTTCCAGCGGTGTTTCCGCCGCGAGCGGTAACGGGCGGCGAAGTTCCGGAACAGCGGCGCCTTCTCCTTGCGCGGCGGCGTCACGTCCTCGCCGCCCCACAGGCGGGCGAGCACGGCCGCGCCTTCCCGGCGGGCCGCGTCGAGAGGCAGTTCGGGGAAGCGCCCGAGGGTGATCTTGCGCATGCGTCCTTTCACGCGGGTCTGGACGATCCAGGACCTGACGCCGGAGGGCTGCACCCTGACCCCGAAATGCGCCAGCAGACTGTCCCACAGGGTGTATTCCCGTTCCGCCGGCTTCGCGGCGGCGACGGCCTTCACGGTGAGCCGGATACGATGCCTGCCGCCGCTCATCGTGTGCCCTCCTTCCCGCTTCCGGTCATGGCGCCGTGTACGATGCCGGAGATGCGCCCGGCCGCCTCGCGGACATGCTCGTCGGCGAGATGGGCGTAGCGTTCGGTGGAGGCGACATCGGCATGGCCGAGCAGGCGGCCGACGGTGTAGAGGTCGAGACCGCTCATCACGGCATGGGAGGCGAAGGTATGCCGGCAGTCGTGGATGCGCACGTCGTCCAGCCCGGCGAGATTGCGCAGCTTCTGCCAGCGCAGCCCGAGGTCGGTCATCGGGCCGTCGCCCTTCCTGTTCGGGAAGACGAAGCGTCCTTCGCGCGGCAGGGTGTTGAGCACCGCCCGCGCGGGCGGGGGAAGCTGGACCGCCTTCGGCCCGGTCTTGGAGTCGGGCAACACCGCGGGTGTGTCCCGTATCCAGTCCCATTGCAGGCCGGCGATCTCGGACGACCGGGCGCCGGTGAACAGCAGCAGGCGGACGGCGGCGGCGGCCTGCCGGTCCTCCGCATGGCCGAGCACGAAACCGAGGCGCTTGAGTTCCTCCAGGGAGAGGAACCGCTCGCGCGGCGCCGTCCTGTAGCGCCGCATGTTGCGGCAGGGGTTGGAGCCCTGCGGGCGAAGGTTCCAGAGTTCCGCCTGCCGCATCATCACCGACAGCACCGGCAGGGTCCGGTTGGCGCTTCCGGGGGCGCCGCCGAGGGAATCGAACCAGCGCCGCACATCGGCGCGGTCGATCCCGGCGCCGGGCATCGCGCCGAAGAAGGGCACGAGGCGGTGCTTGATCAGGTGGGCGTTGCCCTTCCTCGTGGAGTGCTTCCAGCGCCGCCCTTGACGGCGCATGAAGTCGGCCGCGAAGTCGGCGAACAGCGGCCCGGTCTCGCGGTCGGCTTTGGCTTCGGCGATGGCGGCAAGGGCCTTCTCCCTCGCCTCGGCGGCGGTCATCTCGTCGGTCGTGCCGAGGACGATCTTCGGGGCGCCGATGGGGCGTGAGGCCCGGACGAAGAAGGTCTTGGTCCCGTTCCCGACGACGGTGAAGCCGAAGGCGGGCAGGTTCCTGTCGATGACGGTCAGACCGTATCGTCCGGGTTTCTTCTCCCTGAAGGTGCGGCGGGCCGTCCGCTCGTTGACGGGGGCATGGATGCGCATGGGCGTGTCTCCGTTGTCTGTTCCCTCGGGCGCCGTCCGTCCCGGGGGAACGGAACGACGCTCTTGAACGGACAACGCGCCCCGCGTGGGGGACCGCGGCCAGAGGCCGGATCAGGCCCAACCGTCTGTCACGCAACGGAAAACTCCCCACCGATGCAGGCCGGCCTGGCCTCGCTCTTTGCATCAAGGATGCGTGGGGTGTGCTATGGTTCGCTATGGTTGCGGTCCGCGCACCCGGCCTTCACCGGCATCGCGCGTACCGGCTTGCCTTCCCATGATCGACGCCACCACCGAAGCCATCCTCTACGCCCTTGCCGCCGGCGTCATCTGGGGCGTGGCCCCGGCCCTGCTCAGGAAGGGCATGGCCGAGTCCAGCGTGAGCATGGCCACGATGCTGGCCCAGTACGGATCCCTGGCGGCCTTGGTGGCGGCGACCATGTGGCGCGGGGAGTTCGTGGCGCTGGACTGGCCTCCGCTGCTCTCCTTCATGCTCACGGGTGTTGCCGCCTGCCTGGGGAAAGTCTTTCTCAATCGGGGCATCGCCAGCGTGGGGGCGTCGAGGTCGGTGACGGTGAAGAACTCCTCGCCGCTCATCACCGTGCTGCTCGGATGGGCGCTGCTGGGCGAGCGGGTGGGTTGGGAGATCACCGCGGGGGTGGTGGTGATGGTGGCCGGCGTGCTGTTGCTGACGGTGAGCCCGCTGAAGGGGGGGAAGGCCCCGGACCGACCGGCCGGTCTCATCTATCCGTTCCTGTCGTCGCTGGCGTTCGGGATCAATCCGATATTCAAGAAGTGGGGACTGGTGGCTGCCGCCGTGCCCGCCCTGGGAACGCTGGTCAACCACATGACCGCCACGGTGCTCCTGTTTACCGCCGGCCCGTCGCTGGGCATCCATCCGTGGCGGCGGGAGAGGGTACCGCTCAAGAGCGCGGCGCTCTTCGGCATCTCCGGCATTGCCGAGGCCATGGCGTCGCTGTGCACGTACAAGGCGTTGCTGCTGGCGTCCGCGGTCCTGGTGGCGCCCATCTGGCGCATCTCGCCGCTCATCACCTTTGTCCTGTCCCGTTTCACCCTCCGTGCCCTGGAGAGCGTGACCCCGCGGGACGGTCTGGCCGCGGTTCTCATTGTCGCCGGCGTGTGGGTGCTCGCCCACGGCAGCTGAAGGGCCGCGGTCCGCGGACGGGACGCGGCCGTGCGGCCCCGGGAGACCTGGGAGCACGGCGTTCCCGGCCAGACACCTGAAGACCTGACTCCGCGGCCCGGGGGACCTGACTCCGCGGCCCTGGGGCGAAGCCGGCGGAGGTCCGGTTCCGCGCCGTTGACAAACCCGGCGCGGCCCCGCACACCTTACGGACTCTCAGGGAGGTGACCGATGGCGGTTTCAGCATTCGAGTACAGCAATCCGCGTGTGGAGCGCATCGTTTTCGGCCGCGGGGTGGTCAGGCGGCTGGCGGACGAGGTCCGGCGCCTGGAGGCGCGGCGCGTATTCGTGGTGACGTCTCCGTCCATCGCCCGGACGTACCTGCTGGACGCGGTGAGGTCGGCGTTGGGAGACCTGTGCGCGGGGGTTTTCGACACGGTGAAACCGCACTCGCCCACGGACTCCGTTGCGGTGGCGGCGGGGCAGGCCGCGGCGGTGGCAGCGGACGCATTGGTCAGCGTCGGCGGCGGCAGCTCCATCGACACCGCCAAGGGCGTGGCGGCATTCCTCGCCGAGGGACGCCCCCTGAAGGAGCTGGCCACCCGGTTCATTCCGCCGGATCAGAAGCAAGTGCCGCCCATGCCGGCCCCCAAGTTGCCGCACCTGGCCGTTCCGACGACGTTCTCCGGCGGCGAGTACAGCTATTCCGCGGGTCTGGCGGAAGCGGGCCGCAAGCTCATCCTGGCCGATTCCAAGTTGTCGCCGCGAACGGTCATGCTGGATCCGGAGGCGGCCCGGACCGCTCCGCCCAGGCTGCTGGCGGCGTCGGGCATGAACGCCCTGGCCCACTGCGTGGAAGCCGTCTACTCGACCCAGACCCAGACTCTGAGCCAGGCCTGGTGCCTGGCCGCAATCGGGCCCATTACCACTTTTCTGCCGCGGCTGGTGGCGGACACGAACGACCTCGAAGCCATCGGCGAGATGCAGGTTGCCGCCACACTCTCCAGCATGGGAGTCTACAGCGCCTGGACCGGCATCCACCACGGCATCGTTCACGTCATCGGCGGCCGCTTCACCGTCCCCCACGCCAATATCCACGCCCTCATGCTGCCCTACGCCATGCGCTGGAACCTGGACGGCACCACCGAGGCCATGGCCCGCATGGCCCGCGCCATGGGGGTCCGCGAAACCGACGACGCCAAGGCTGCGGCCGCGGCGCCGGAGGTGGTGTACGGCATGAACGTGGCGATGGGGCTGCCGCTGCGGCTCCGGGAGCTGGAGATTCCGCGCGACGCGCTGCCGTCCCTGGCCGAGGCGGCGCTGGAAGACATCAGCACCCACAACAACCCCAAGAAGATCCACTCGGCGTCACAGGTGCTGGAGTGCCTGGAGATGGCCTGGTAGCGGGTATTCGCCGGACGGCGCTTCGCTCATCCGGGCGGTGGCGGCGGCTGACGATCCGCCGGCGGCCGCGGGCCGCGCTTCATGGCGGTGTCGATGCGGTGTCGATGTCGTCCCGCGCCTGCCCTCGTGGAGCGGGCCAAGCCTTGGCCCACCACGGGCGGCATCCGGTCCACCTGCCCCTGGTCCGCCGGCGGGACCGCCGGCATGGATCACGGTTCCGCGCTATAGCTCCCGGGCGAGTTCCACGACGCGTCTTCGCTGCTCCCGGGTGCCCAGGGGCATGAGCAGGGGAAGGTCGAGGCCGCCGGCAACGAACGCGTCCAGACGCCGCCGGCATTGTTCCGGGGTTCCGGTGACGGAGTGGGCGTACACCACCTCGTCGCTGATGAGTTCCCTGGCCTCCTTCCATGCCCGCCGACCGATGGCGTCGGCGAGTCGGTCCTGGTCCACCGTGCCGCCGCCGAGCCGGAGATTCTCGGCGTGGTGCCGGTTGCGGAAGATGTAGGCGAGGAACGTCCTGGCGGCGTCCATGGCTTGCCGCGGGTCGTCGCCGGCCGAGGCGGCGATGAATCCCGCCACCGTCCCCCGGGCCGTCTTCCCGGCCCGGGCCGCTCCGGCCTCCACCTCCTGGACGCAGCGCCGGATATAGTCCGGCGTGCAGCCCGCCGACAACAGCACGCCGTCGCCGATTTCGCCCGCCAGCCGCAGCATCCGGGGCCGCACCGCGGTCATGTAGATGGGGATCTCGCTCGCCGGTACGAGTCCCATGCGGGCCCCGCGCATGGTGAAGACCTCGCCCTCGAACGCGACGGTCTCGCCGGCCAGCAGCCGGCGCAGCAGCGTCACGTACTCGCGCATGGTCCGCAACATCCGGTCCGCCTCGATGCCGATCTCCCGCAGCGCCGCGGGGTTGGCCGTGCCCGCCGTGGCCGCCACCCGTCCGGGGGCGAACTCCTCCATGGTGGCCAGCGCCATGGCGGTGACCATGGGATGCCGGGAGTAGGGGCTCAGGGGCGCCGGGTTGACCTTGATACGCCCGGTTCTGGCGAGAAACGCCATGGCCGAGGCGATGGAATCCCGGAAGCAGATGTGGTCGGACATCCAGATGGAATCCATGCCGATGTCATCGGCCAGCCGCGCCAGTTCGATCATTTCCTGGATCGAATAGAAGCCGTCGAAACACAAGCCGGCGTGCATGCCGGCCAGACTAGAACAAGGGCGGCGCGAATGAAAGGCGGTTTCTCAATGGAAGCCGGTTTCCAGGATGGCCGGAAGCGCGCCGGCGTCGGCCTCCCGGAGTCCCATGCGGGTCAGCGTAAGGCCGTGCCGGCGGTAGTCGGTGTGGTTCATTTCCGAGGCCAGGGTGATGAGTGCGTCGATCACGGGAGTCTCGATCCGCAGCAGGTCGGCCAGTGCCGCCATGGGCACGAGGCCGTAGCCCACGTCCTCGTGGACATAGCGGTGGTCGTGGGTGGCGGGCGCGACGAGGGTCTTGTTGGGCTCGCTTTCCTGTGTCGCCTGGAAGACGGACCCGCTTTCCAGTGCGGCGTCCGAGGTGAGGCCGGCGGCGTGGAATATCTCCACGAAGGAGCGCGGCGGCAGCCCCAGCGCGCGCACGATGTCCAGGCGTTCGCGGTCCACCGCCTCGATGATGCGCGCCACCGCGGGGGAGAGGGCGTGCCGGTAGAACAGCAGGTCGCCGACGTGCCGCTCGATCCAGCCGGCGTTGCCGACCATGCCGGCGGGATGCATGATCGCGTTGATGTTGGACAGGCCGGTCTCCAGCACGTTCTCCGCGGGCGTGATGTTGGGAAACACCGCCGCCATCCCGGGCAGCAGGTCCGGACCCGAGGCAGCCGGGAAGGCCGCGCACCCGAGGTTGGCGGTACGCCGATAGATTTCCACCCGGGCCGGACCGGTCATGCGGCAGATGCTGGTAAGGGTGACGGTTTCGCAGCACCGGATCGGGACGCGGCAGCCCGCGCGCCGCAGTGCGTGCGCGAAGTGCAGGCTGCCGCCGGTCTGGCCGGGGTTCAGATGCACGATGGGGTTTTCGTCCAGCAGCGGCGCCAGGGCGCGGGCCATGAATTCGTGGGCCAGCGCCGGGGCGGCGATGGTGACGAGGTCGGCGCCGGCCACGGCCTCCCGCAGCACCGGCGTGATCACGCGGGGGCGCCCGAAGGTTTCCCGACCGTACTCCACCAGCTCGATGCCGCCGCGCTGCCGCAACGGCGCCAAGGTCTGCTCCGAGCGCGAGTAGAGCCGGGTCTCGAAGCCCCGGGCCGCGAGGTCCGCCGCGGTGGCGCATCCACCGTTGCCGGCGCCCAGGACGGCGACTCTTTCGATGCTCATGGTCGAGCCGGATGCCCGGTGTCCATCACCTGTCCGTCCGGTACCGCTCCACCTTCTCCTCGTCCAGCTCCACCCCCAGGCCCGGGCGGTGCGGAACCTTCACGGCACCGCCCGCGAACTCCAACGGTTCGGTGACGATATCGTCCCTGTAATAGATGCCGGCGATGCGTCCCGTAGCCTCGGCATCCGGCGTGGTGACGGGTATGACGCAGGCGAGGTTCGCGGCGGCGGTGGAGGCGGCCAGATGGACGTTGGCGGCGTTGCCCACGCCCATTTCCACCGAACCGTTGACATTGCACGGGAATCCCGCAGCCTCGGCGAGCGCGGCCACCTTCTTGGCCCGGAACAGGCCGCCGGGCTTGGTGGTGTAGAGGGAGATGATGTCCGCCGCCTTCTTCTCGATGATCTCCAGGATGTCCCAGGTGGTCCAGGCGCTTTCGTCGGCCATGATCGGCGTGTCCACCCGCCGGGTGACCTCGGCCATGGCGTCGAGGCCCTCCACCGGTTGTTCCATGTAGAGGATGCCGCAGGGCTCCATGGCCCTGATGGTCCGCACCGCCTCCTTGGCGGACCTGTAGCCGTTGTTGGCGTCCACCGTGAGGTTCATGTCCGGTCCCAGCGCTTCGCGGACGCGCCGCAGCAGTTCGACATCGCGCTTCGGCTCCACGCCGCCCTTGAGCTTGATGGTCCCGATGCCTTCCGCCTGGACCCGCCGGACCTCGGCCACCGCATCGTCCATGTCCATGAGCCCGATGCTGTGGGAGATGGGCACGGCTTCCCGGTAGAGCCCCCCCAGGAGCTGGTAGGCGGGCAGGTCCGCGGCCTTTCCCGCCACGTCGTACAAGGCCATGTCGATGGCCGCCTTGGAATACGGATGGCCCTTGACCGCCTGGTCCATGAGGGCGTGGATCCACTCGATGCGGCGCGGGTCCTCGCCGACGATGCTCGGTGCCAGGAAATCCCGGATCACCGCGGCCACCGATGCCGGCGTCTCGCCGTAGTAGCGCATGTGGTCGCCGCCCCAGTCCTTGAGCGCCGGCGCTTCGCCCAAGCCGGTCCGGCCGTCGTCGGTCTCCAGCCGCACCAGCAGATAGACGCCGATGGGGGTCTTGAGACTTGCCCACTGGTGGACCCGCCGGGTGGGAAGCCTGACGGGAATGGTCTCGATGGATCGGATCTTCATCTTCGCCGTGTGCGCCGGGGGCTACGAACCGATCCGGATCAGCCGGTCGGTGGCGGTGGCGTCCGAAAGCAGTTCGCAACCGTCCCGGGTCACCCGCAGCATGTCCTTGTTCTGGAGCCCCATGCGGCCGGGAATGTAGACCAGCGGTTCGATGGCCACCACCATGCCCTCTTCGAGCACCTCCTCGCCGTAGCGCCCCAGATAGGGTTCCTCGTGCAGGAACACGCCGATGCCGTGGCCCACGAAACTGATGGGCGCCAGGCCCAGCTCGTCGAATTTCTCCAGGAAGCGCCGGTAGACCGTCCGGGCATGGGCGCCGGGCCGGATGAGGTCCATGACCCGGTACTTGCACTCCACCAGATTGTCCCAGATGCGCGCCTGTTCCCCGGTGGGCGCGCCCACCACCGCGGTGCGGCACACGCCGGCGTGATAGCCGTCGAGAACACCGAATATCTCCATGCGCACCAGATCCCCCTGGCGAAGCCTCCGATGGGTGGGGCCCACGTTGGGGAACTGGCTGCGCTCGCCGGACGCGATGATCATGAGCTTGAAGTGCTGTGCTCCGCCCGAGAAGAGCCGGCCGGTGAGCTGGCCGGCCAACTCCAGCTCGGTCATGCCCGGGCGGGCGCCGGCCAGGGTCTGGCCGATGGCGCTGTCGGTGATGCGGCTCACGGTCCGGAGGAGGGTGGTCTCCCGTGCGCTCTTGACCTGCCGCAGCTTGCCGAAAATGCCGTCCGCCGCCGCCAGGACAGCCTTGGGCAGGAGCGTGCGCAGAGTGGCGCAATCCCGGGCCGGGAGATGGTCCATCTCGACGCCCACGGTGGCTTCGGCCAGCCCCATGTCCCGCAGCGCGCCGGCGACCTCCTGGATCGGATCGTCGGTGAACTCCCGGTAGACCCGGATGGCGTCGAAGGCGGCGTGGGCCCGGACCGTGGTCTCTTCCATGTCGATGGCGATCATGGTGGTGCGGCCGGACCGGTCGACGATGCAGATGGCGTGACGCCAGCGCATGAGGAGCTGGGAGGGCACCACGAAACCGGTGGTATAAGCCAGGTTCTCCGGCGAACTGGCGACCAGGGCGTCGAGGCCGTGCTCCTCCATCGCCGTCCGCTGCTTCGCAATGATGTCCGCGTCCATGGGTTCCGGGGGCGCCCGCGCCACTGTCGCCGCCAGCCCGTGAGCATACCGGTCGGGTCCCGGATCCTCAACCGCCTGGCGCCATCCGCCGGACCCTGAATCAAGTCCCGGAAGCGAGTGTCCGGACCGGGGCAACTCTTCCAAACGGTGGCTCCTTCAGATAGGAAACAGGGGCACGATCAATCCTTGTACCGGGGGGAATCGTTCCATGCTGCTGATCAACAACCGTGAAGTGGAGGCGTTGATGGACATGAAGGCCTGTCTCGACGCGCTGGAGACAGGCTATGCGGATCTCGCCCGCAACGACGCGGTGTACCGGCCGCGCCTCGACGTGTGGGTGCCGTGCGAACGGCCGGACGGCTATTACCGCTGGGGCACCATGGAAGGGGCCAGCCGCACCATCGGCACCTTCGCCATCCGGATGAAGTCGGACGTGGTCTACTGGCCCGGCGGCGAAACCGAGGAGAAGTACTGCATGCGGCCCGGCAACTACTGCGGGCTGATCATGGTGTTCAGCGTGGCCAACGGCGAGCCCCTGGCCATCATCAACGACGGCGTGCTCCAGCACATGCGGGTGGGAGGCTGCGCCGGGCTGGGGGCCAGGGAACTGGCGCGGGAAGACGCCGCGGTGGTGGGCATGTTCGGCTCCGGCGGCATGGCGCGGACCTATCTCATGGCGTTCAACGAGGTGCGGAAGCTCGAAGAAGTCCGGGCCTACAGTCCCACCCGGGCGAACCGGGATGCCTACGCCGCCGAAATGAGCGAGACCCTCGGGCTGCGGGTGATCGCGGTGGACCGGCCGGAGGACGTGGTTCAGGGCGCCGACATCGTCTCCGCCTGCACCGACTCCACCCGGGTCGTGTTCGACAACCCCGAGTGGCTCAAGCGCGGCGCCCACCTCACCTGCGTGCGCGCCTGCGAAATCGGCCCGCGTGTGGTGGCGGCCTGCGACGTGTCCGTCAAGCTCGGCCGCAATACCGTGACCACCCTCGACGAGGGCATGGTGCGGCTCCACGGCAACGTCGGCTACGTGGCGGGGCAGCCCGAGGAGATCGACCGCATCCCGAACCCCACGCAGGACGTCTATACCGGCGACTATTTCAGCTACTTCGTGGACGTGAGGCTCGGCCGGAAGCCGGGCCGCACGAGCCCGGAGCAGACCACCTTCTTCATCAACGCCGGCACCCAGGGGCTCCAGTTCGCGGCCTGCGCCGGGCGGGTCTACCAGATGGCCCGGGAGAAGGGCATGGGCCGGGAGTTGCCCACCGAGTGGTTCACCCAGGACATCCGCGACTAGCTTTTCCACCTCCTTGACCCATGCTGGTCCCGTTCCGTTCACGCGTTTCCGTCGCTCCCCGCGGGTACGCCCTCGGCTTGGCCGGCGCCGGTATCCTGGTCGCGCTCCTTGCCGGGCTGCTCGGTGGCTGCCAGCCGGCGCCGCCGCCTCGGGTGCCCGAGCCGCCCGCGGAAGTCCGCGACGACCTGGAGGTGCGGTCGCTCCGGGCGGCGGTGCGGGAGAGCCTGCGGTTTCTCGCCGGCGTGCCGGGAGACCGGCTGCTGGGCCGGTGGCCCCGGCGGGTGACGGCGGAAGAGATCCGCTCATCCCTCGCCCGCTTCCTGCAGCTGCTGGACGAGCCGCCGGGAACGGACGGAGGCTGGACGCAGCGTGTGGCGGCGCGGTTCGACTTCTACCCGGCGCCCCGGACCGGAGCACCGGACGAGGTCCTGTTCACCGGCTACTATCAACCGGTGATCGAAGCCAGCCCGGTGGAGACCCCCGAATACCGCTATCCCGTCTACCGGGAGCCGGACGAGTTGCGGAGGCGGGGGAGCAAGGTGGCCGGGTATTCCCGCCATGACGTGGACGTGCGGGGCCGCCTCCGGGGCAAGGGTTACGAGATCGCCTGGCTGCGGGACCCGGTGGAGCGTTTCTTCCTGCACATCCAGGGCTCGGGACTGTTGCGGCTGACCGACGGCCGCCAGGTGCCGCTCAACTTCGCCGCCACCAATGACAGGCGTTATACCAGCATCGGCAAGATCCTCGTCGAACAGGGCGAGCTTGACCGGGAGTCCATCTCGATGCAGCGGATTCGCGCCTGGCTTGTCGAATTCCCCGGTGAGCGGGAGGCGCTGTTCGCCCGGAACGAGCGTTATGTCTTCTTTCGTCTGGGAGAGGAGGGGCCGCTGGGGAGCCTCGGCGTCCGGCTCACGGCCGGACGCTCGGCCGCCACGGACCACCGCATCTACCCCAGGGGCGCGCTGCTGTTCGTCGAGACCCGGACCCCGGTGGTGGGCCGGCAGGGCGAGTTGGCGGGTCTGCGTCCGTTCGGCCGGTTCGTCCTCAACCAGGACACCGGGGCGGCCATCCGGGGTCCGGCGCGGGTGGATCTCTATTTCGGCACCGGCGACGAGGCCGGGGCGCGGGCGGGATACATGAAGAGCAGAGGGAGGCTTTATCTCTTGATGGAGCGGGGCGCGGCGTCGTGAAGCGGGCAGCCACGCCGTCAAGGGAACATCACGGCCGAAGGAGGTTTTGCAATGGCATCGGTGCTTTTGTTGGGTCCGGAAGACATGAGCGGTCTCATCACCATGAAGGAGGCGGTGGATGCCATGGAGCGGGGGTATCTCGACTGGGCCCGGAACCGTGAACTGGGGGCGTTGCGGCGCCGGGTGCATTCGGTGGCCAACGCCCGGGTGACGGTGCACCAGGGGGCGCCTGATTCCGCCGGGGTCACGGGGATTCTGACCCACTGCGAGCACGTGATGATCCACGACAACGGCATCCAGACCTACCAGACCCGGGGCCGTCCGGTGCGGGTGATGTTCGACGGCAACAACGCCGAGCTCAAGTGCATCACGGTGGGGGAACTGCGGGTCCGGGAGTTGCCCGAGGCCAACAACGTGGTGAACGTCCAGACCGCCTGCTCCACCGCGGTGGGCATCAAGCACTTGGCACGGCAGAGCTCCAGGGTGGTGGGGGTGCTGGGCTCCCGGGCCCAGGCGGAGTGCCAGTTGCTTGCGTGCAAGGCGGTGGTTCCCGGCCTTGAGGAGGCCAGGGTCTACAGCCCGAATCCGGAAAACCGTACCCGGTTCGCCGCCAGGATGACCGAACTGATGGACATGGAGGTGCGGCCGGTGGCCACCAGCCGCGAGGCGGTCCAGGATGTGGACGTGCTGTTGTCGGTGACCAACTCCAACGTGCCCACCTTCGACGGCGACTGGCTGGCACCCGGCGTGCATCTGTGCTCGATCGTCTCCAGCAACATCGGCCTGATGCGCGGCGGCTTCATCCAGCGAAAACGGCGGGAGGTGGACGACAGGACCCTCCAGCGTTGTGACATCATTGTCTGCAACTCGAAGCGGCAGGAGATCCTGGACGAGCCCGGGGTGCTGTGGGATCCGGTGCAGCAGGGCGTCATCACCTGGGACGACGTGTGGGATCTGGGCGAACTGCTGGCCGGACAGGTACCGGGCCGGACTTCCGAAGAGCAGATCAGCTTCTACAAGAACAACGCCTTCTGGGGCGTGGGCGATCAGGCCATCGGCGAGTTGCTGTACGAGCGCGCGGTGGAGCGGGGGCTCGGCACCGAGCTTCCCATTGACGGCGCCGAGTACCGGGAAGCATAGGCGCTCCGGACCCCGCTCCCGCGGGGAGCGGGGTCTGCGTGTTCGAGGATCTCGACGACGAACTCGACGAACGAACTTCGATACGCACGTCGTCCGGGCCGTGCACGAAGGCGATCCTGAGGCCGGGCCGCAGCGGCCGGGGCTCGGAGAGAAACGCGGCGCCCCGCCGCCCGGGAATATCCGAACAAGGCGGCGGCGCGACAGGGAACTGCTCGCAAGCTGTTGGCTTCATTGATTCAGCCCAAGCCAGCTCGGGGTTGTTCGGACCTTCCCTTGAGGTCCGCCGCGGCGAGCCTTGAAGTCGCGGGTCGGGCTGTTAGATTTCTTGCAGGGCATGGTTTCGTCCTCGCCGACATTGGTCTGCCGCGAGGAGAAGGCCGGCAGGTGCCGCAGTGATGCTATCGATCTGGGTGGGGATATTCGGCGTGCTGGCCGGTGCGCTGGTTGCGGCGCGGCTGGGGGATCGCTCCGGCGGGCCCGAGCGGTATTGGCTCACGGGGCTGGCGGCCGTGGCGCCGGCCTGGATCATCGCACTGACGGTGCTGCTGGGGGGGCTGTCGGGGGAGAACCCGGACAAGAGCATGAAGGCCCTGCTGGCGGCCTCCACCGCCAGCGGGCTCCTGGGTGTCATCGCCACGGAGTTTTGCGTGAGGTGGGTCAAGGCGCGGCCGGCGGCGGCGCCCGGCGCCCTGTACTGGTTCCTGGGCGTGGTTGCGTTGCTCCCCTCCTGGGGGTTCATGCTGTGGAGGTTGCCATGAGGAAGCGGATCCGGGCCACTGGCGTGGCGCTGGGGGCGGTATCATGGCCGCTGCCTCTTTACGCGCACGGCGGCTCGGCGCACGAGCCGTTGCCGTTCGACGCGCTGATGCTGGTGTTCGGGATGGTTCCCTGGAATTTCCGGGTGGACATTCTCCTGGCGCTGGTGCTGGCCACGGGCATCTACCTCACCGGCTGGTGCCGACTCCGCCGGCAGGCCGACGGCGCCGCCGCCTGGTCCGGCGCGGCGCTCTACCTCGGCGGCATGGCCGCGCTCCTTGTCGCCCTGGTGTCGCCGGTGGACCGGCTCGCGGCCGAGCGCCTCAGCATGCACATGGTGCAGCACATCCTGCTGTTGATGATCGCACCGTTGGGGATTCTGCTGGCCAACCCCTTCGCGGCCGCGCTCTGGGGGCTTCCGGCCGGGCTCCGGCACCGCTTCGCGGGACTGTTCCGCGAGGGCGCCCGGTTGCGGTCGGTCCTGTCCATGCTCACCTTCATGCCGGTGGCCTGGGCCGTCTACGTGGTGAACCTCTGGGCCTGGCACCACCCGACACTCTACCAGGCGGCGCTCCGTCACTGGTGGCTCCATGACCTCGAACACTGGCTGTTCTTCGGCACCGCGGTGCTCTTCTGGTGGCCCATCGTCAATGCGGCGCCGCTATTCCGCCCCACCCGGCCGCTGGGGGCGAGAATCGTGTATCTGGTGGCCGCGGCGCTCCAGAACACCTTGCTGGGCATGGCCATCTCCCTGCCCGAGCGAGTCCTGTATCCGTTCTACGCCGCCGTCCCGATGGTCGAGAAATTGAGCCCGATCCAGGATCAGGCCCTCGGCGGCGGTATCATGTGGGTCAGCGGGCACATGTACCTCTTCCCGCTCCTGGTGCTGGTGGCCCGCCGGCTGATTGCGGAGGACGCCGCGGCCGGGGCCGGCGGCCCTGAGCCGGGGCCGGGCCGTCCCGCACCCTGGCGGGCAGGCACATGAAACACTGTCTGTTCGCCTCCCTGTTCATGGTCTTCTGCCTGCCCGCCGCGGCCTCGGGCGCGGCCGAAGACCACCGCCTCAGGGAACTCGGCTTCATCGTCCAGGAGGGCTTCCTGGAAGCCCCCGCGTTCACGACCCGGGATGCGGCCGGGAACCCCGTGGACTCCACCTCCTTTCGCGGCAGGCTTGTGGTGCTGAACTTCTGGGCCACCTGGTGTCCGCCCTGCCGCCTGGAAATGCCGGCCATGGAACGTCTGTACCGTGAATTCCGCGGCAAGGGGCTGGAGGTGGTGGCGGTCAACTTCATGGAATCGGCGGAACGGGTACGCGCTTTCGCGGAAGAACAGAATCTGACCTACCCGATGTTGCTGGATGGCCGGGCCGATATCGCGGAGCGTTACGGTGTGAGGCGCCTGCCCGTTACCATGCTGATCGGGCGCGAGGGCGAGCTCCTCGCCAGATCCGTCGGATACAAGGAGTGGTACAAGGACGACATGCGCGCACTCGTGGCCGCCCTGCTGGGAGAAGGGCAGGTGGCGCAGGCGGCCACGGGCCGCAACGGTGCACCGTCGTTGCCGGGGCCGGCGGTCCTCGCCGTTCTGGCGGCGGTGGCCGGGTTCGCGGTGTGGTGCATCAGACGGAGCCGCGCCCGCCGCACGGAGCCGCTCCGCGGAGACGGCGCGTGCTGACTTTCCCCGACATCGACCCCGTCGCCCTTCAGATAGGGCCGCTGGCCGTGCGCTGGTACGGCCTCATGTACCTGTTCGGGTTCGTCGGCGGTTTTTTCGTGGCCCGGTGGCTGGCCCGCAGGAGAGGCTTCAAGGTCAGCAACGAACAACTGGCGGAACTGGTCAGCCATGTGGCCATCGGCGTCGTGCTGGGCGGTCGGCTGGGCTACGTCGTCTTCTACAACCTTCCCTACTATCTGGCCCATCCACTGCAGGTCGTTGCCTTCTGGGAAGGCGGCATGTCTTTTCACGGCGGTGTACTGGGGGCCATCCTGGCCGGAGGGTGGTACGCGCGCAGGCAGCGGTGGCCGTTCTATTCCGCGGCGGACTGCCTTTTCGCGGCGGCGCCCCTTGGCCTGGGGCTGGGCCGATTGGGCAACTTCATCAACGGGGAACTTTACGGCCGTCCGACCGATGCGCCCTGGGGCATGGTCTTCCCGGGCGCCGGTCCGTTGCCGCGCCATCCTTCCCAACTCTACGAGGCGTTTCTCGAAGGGGCGGTGCTGCTGGCGGTGCTGGCCTGGCTCGGAACGCGTACCCGGACCGGGGGCGTGGTCACCTGGACGTTCATCGGCGGCTACGGGCTGGTGCGCTTCGTGGTCGAGTTCTTTCGTGAGCCCGACGCCCACCTGGGACTTGCGTGGGGGTTGTCCCGGGGACAGTATCTCAGCTTGGTGATGATGGCGGCGGCGGTCGCCGCCGCCATCTGGACAAGCCGTCGTCGTTCACCCGTGCCGGTCCGGCGCACCTCCGTGTCCAGGTCGCCCGGATGAGGGCCGGCGTCCCGGGGCGGGTGCGGTTCCAGGGTCTCGGATTCCGGGGCCTTGGTCCGGGGTCTCGGGTGCGTCTCCATGGCCGCCTGGTGTATTGCCGTGGCGCGCCTATTCGTCCATTTCGCCGAAGTAGTCCCTGAGGATCCGCTCTTTCACGTACTCCAGGGCACCGAGGTCGTGGAGTATGTCGCCGCCGGTGTCGTAAAAGAAGATGTCACCGTTCTTGTTCCGTCCCACCGCCATCAGCCATTCGAGTTCGTCCCGGTCTTCGAGCAGGTAGTTGATGGTCTGGCTTGCGCCGTTGCTGTCGATGATGGTGACCTTTGGAGTTACCCTTTTCTTCGGCTGGGTCATTTGTTCCTCCCGGAGGGATTCTACACCAGTTGGAATCCGCATCTCAACCCTGAGGTGGTCCGCCGGTTGCACGCGGGCCACCGGGGCCGGACACTAACTTGCGGGAAAATACGACTGATCTGTCGCTTCAACCGATGGCGCGGGAGGGTTGGCAAGAACCAGTTCGGCCAGCGTTTCGACGTGAAAGGTCTGGGGGAAGAGGTCCAGCGGGCGGATGCGCCGCGGGGTGAAGCCTTGGGCCGCGAGCTGGCGGAGATCCCGCGCCAGGGTCGCCGGATCGCAGGAGACATAGAGGACGCGCCGGGCGCCGAGGGCGGGGATCGCCGGGATCACCTCCCGGGCGCCGTGGCGCGGCGGGTTCAACACCACCGTGGTGAAGCGCCGGCCCTGTCGGGCCATCTCCGCCACCGCCCGGGCGGCATCCCGCCGGAACCACCGGATGTTGCGAAGGCGGTTGTCGCTGGCGTTGCGGTGGCCGTTTCGGACCAGCCTCCGGTCGGCTTCCACCGCAGTCACCCGTCGCACCCGGCGGGCCATGGGCAGCGTCAGGCTGCCGGCGCCCGCGTAGAGTTCCAGAACATGATCTTGCGCGCCCAGGAACCGCCACGAGAGCAGCGCGTCCACCAGCCTCCGGTTGCCGTCCGGGTTGACCTGCCCGAAGGTGTCGGCGTCGTGCCGCAGGCGCAGGTCGCCATCCACCACGAAGGAGAGCGTGGACGCGCCCCATTGGCGGCGCCAGCCGGGACCGGCCATCACGATGCCGGCCACCCGTCCGGTCACCGACTGCGCACAGGTGCGCGTGTCGGCGGCGGCGAACCGCGCTCGGCTCGACGCCGAAAGTATCACTTGGCCGGTGGCGTCGGCGCTCACGATCTCGACCCTGGACACCGGGGTCTCAAGGCGTTGCATCCATTCGCCGGCCGCGCTGATGCCGCGGTCGGTGTCGGGGTCCGCGATCAGGCAGCTGGTGACTTCCACGGTCTCCCGGGAGAAGGCGCGGCGGAACCCGAGTCTCCCGCGGTCATCGGGGTGGAGACCGATACGCCGGCGGTAGTGAAACTCGGCGGGGGCGGGCAGTATGGGTTGAAGCTCGAAACCGTCGAGACCGCCCACCCGGGTCAGGGCGTCCACCACGTTGCGTTGCTTGGCCTGAAGCTGTGCGTCGTACGCCACCTGCTGCCACGAACAGCCGCCGCAGGTGCCGGCGTAACGGCACGGCGCCGCCCGGCGCACCGGCGACGGCCGCAGCAGCGACACCATCCGGGCCACCGCATGACGCTTGTGTTCCTCGACGACCTGGGCCGAGACCCGGTCTCCGGGCGTCGTCATGGGAACCATGACGACCTTGCCCTGGTGCCGCCCGAGCCCCCACGGGCCATGGGTGAGGGTGTCGATGGTGATGTCGATGGTGAGTGTGACCGGATCCGTCATGGTTGTCGCGCCGTTGTCGCCCGGGAGTGGCCGCTGCGGGAGTGCCCCTTCTTCTGGTACCGGCCACGCGCCCTTGCTATAGGTAAAGCGCCGTGGCCGGCGGTCACGGTGCGGGCTCCTGAAAGTCAGGGAAGGTCATGGAATACGATCCGCGTTTTCTCACCGCCGTCGACGAGTTCAACCGAGGGCTCTTCTACGAGGCTCATGAGACCCTCGAGCAGCTTTGGCTCGAGGACCACGGCCCGGAGCGCGATTTCCATCAGGGCATTATCCAGGTGGCAGCCGGCTACTTCAAGTGGGAGCAGGAGGTGCCCCGGGGCGCCGTCAAGCTGCTGCGCTCGGCGATACGGAAGCTGGAACCCTACCGCCCGGTCTGTCTCGGCATCGCCTTGACGGAATTCCTGTCCGACATCCAACGCGACCTGTCCGACATCGAAGCGTGGTGCGACAAGGGCGGCACCGCCCCCGAACTGCGCATGCCCCGGCTGCCGCGGCCGGGCGAACCGGCGCCAGGCGCCGGAAGCTCCCGCCCGTAGTCCGCGGGCAGGTCCGCGGGAACGAGCGCCGCGCATGTCCATCCAGCCCCAGGTGATCGCGCTCTGCGCCTCGCTCTGCTACGCGTGCGTGCTGGTGACCTCGCGCCGGGGCATGCGTTACTCGACGCCCAAGACGGTGACGCTGGTCTCCCTGGGCGTCCACACCGTCACTACCTGGACGGCGGTCTTCCTCACCGGAGGCATCCCGCGGGTCGACGCGGTGGCCGTCGGCTTCTTCATCGTCGCGGGTGTGCTCCAGCCGATCATCCGGCTGTTCACCTATACCGGCGTGCAACGGGTCGGGGCTTCCCGCAGCGGCCCGATACGTTCGACCCACCCCATGTTCGGAGTATGCATCGCCGTCACCGTGCTGGGCGAGCCCGCCACCGCGGGGGTGCTGGCGGGGGTGGTCTCGGTGGTGTGCGGCATCGTCCTCATTACCTGGAGGCCGGCCTCGGAGGTACGCGCGTTTCGCTGGTGGGAGTTCCTGTTCCCGCTCACCGCCGCGCTGCTGGCGGGTATCGTCCACCCCATGCGCCGCCATGCACTGTCCATTTCCCACGAGCCGCTGTTCTTCGCCGCGCTGGTGGGGATCGTCTCTCTGGCCTGCTTTCTCGCCTACACGCCGCTCAGCCGCGAACCGCTGGTGTGGGACCGGCGCGCCATGCTGCCGTTCCTGGCGGCCGGTGCGGCCGAGACCTGCGGCATCCTGTTCGTCATCACCGCCCTGGGCATCGGCAGCGTGGTGACGGTGTCGCCGCTGGTAGGCATCAGCCCGCTGTGGGTGCTGTTGGGGACGGTGCTTTTCCTGAGGGATCTCGAACAGGTCCGGGTCCGCACCGTCATCGGCGCCGTCTGTGTCATCGCGGGGACCGCGGCCATCTCCCTGGGTGGGTGAGGCGGGACGCGCGGCACCGCCCGGGTTACGAAGCCCGGCCGGCTCTCGCCCGCGCAAGCCGGGTTCTGCCCAGCAGCAGATAGAGGCCGGCCGAGATCAGGTACAGCCCCGCGATACCCAGAAGCGCGGGCTTGTAGCTCCGGGTGGCGTCGAAGATGGCGCCGTTCAGGGCGGGACCGATCAGTCCACCCCATTGGTAGAAGAAGCCCATGTTGCCGCGCACCTTGGCGAAATGGCGGCGCCCGTAAAGCTCTCCGACCAGCGCCCAGGTCACCGGAAAGACGGCTTCCACCAGCGAGAACAGGGGAAGAAAGAGCCAGATCCACAGCGTGCTCCGGCCATACGTGAGCATCAGGAGTCCCGCCGCCGCCACCAGCATGCAGGCGGCCATGACCCGGGTCTTGTCGAAGTGGTCCGCCAGCCAGCCCACCGTGAGGTGCGTCGGCAGGGAAAGAGCCGCGAATACGCCGAGAAACCAGCTTGCCGCCAGCTCTCCCACGCCTTTCCAGACCATGATCTGCACGAACGCCTGGATGACGGTGCTGAGACCGAGGACGCGAAAGAGGGTGGAGGCGACCAGGAGCCAGAATGTGCTGCCGCGCAGGGCCTCCC
This sequence comes from uncultured Binatia bacterium (SeqCode), assembly GCA_964291295.2. Classification (GTDB taxonomy): domain Bacteria; phylum Desulfobacterota; class Binatia; order UBA9968; family JAJDTQ01; genus JAJDTQ01. Next base: position 2,489,070 of record OZ219754.1, read on the forward strand.
AGATGCCGATGTCGCCATCGGCCGCGGCCGGCGAATCGGGACTCCGAAGGGCTCGTGGGAGCCGGTTGCCGTCCGGCATCAGCCCCATGTCCTCCGGCGAGCGGCGCACCATGGCGGCCAGCGGCGTCCCCAGCACGAGGAAGACCGCGCCCGCGGCGACCGCGCCCCAGCGCCAGCCGAAGTGGTACACCACGTACGCGAGGATCGGCGCCAGCAGCGCGCCGCCGATGCCGATGGAGCAACTCACCAGCGCCATGGCCCGGGCACGGTAGCGGGAGAACCAGTTGTTGGCCAGCACCATGGGGCAGTGCATGAAGCCGGCCCCGAAGGCCAGGGAGACCACCCCCAGGTAGATGAACAGCAGAGTCCAGAAGGACGTGACCCAATAGAGGAGTATGTAGCCCAGGCCGGTGAGCAGGACCGCCACCGTCATGATTGGCCGCGGTCCGTAACGGTCGATGAGGTAGCCGGCCAGAGGCCCTTCGAGGGCGCCTTCGGCCCGGGCCAGGCCGAACACCAGGCCGGTGGCCGCGCGACTGATGCCCAAGTCCCTGCCCAGCGGCATGACGAAGACGGCGAAACCGTAGAAATGGAACCCCCCGCCGAGAATCCGGAAGAGGCAGCCCACCAGCACCATCCGCCAGCCGTAGAACGAAAGATGGTTCCGGCAGGTCCGAAATGCGTTCCTGAAGGGAGGCAACGCTAGGGCGCGCCTTCCGTCACGTTGCCGCCGATCATCCTGCCGATGAGGTCGGTGATGTCGGGAGGCGACTCGGTCTCGCGTATCCTGCCGCCCGGTGGAACGAGCCGGTCGGATGCGCCGGGGGAGATGGCGATGAACTTGTCGCCGATGAGCCCCCTGGCCCGGACCGAGGCGATGGCGTCCTCCTGGACGGCCACGCCGGGGTTGATGCGCAGTGTCAGGCGTGCGCGGTCGTCGACGAGGCCCAGGGAGTCCACCCGCCCCACGTTCACGCCGGCGATCTCCACCGCGTCGCCGCGGCGGAGCCCGGCCACGTTGACGAAGTCGGCGTACACCACGTACCCGGAGTTGCCGAAGGCTTCGAGCTTGCCCAGCCGCACGGCGAGATAGCCGAGGCACAGGAGGCCAGCCACGACGAAAAGGCCGACCAGGATTTCCGTTGCCCTGTGGTTCATTCCATGTCCCGGGGCGTATCCCTGGGCGCGTCCCGGAGGGCGACTCCCTGCGCGACCCACGAAGTCCCGCCACCCAGGAACCGCCGTACCGCGGTATTGGCCGACCGGAGGAACTCCCCGGTGGGGCCGCTGTCGGCGATCACTCCGTCGGCCAACATAGCCACGTGGTGGGATATTGTAAAGACTTCGGGAATGTCGTGGCTGACGATGACGCCGGTGAAGCCGAGCCGCTCCTGCATGTTGGCAATGAGTTCGTGGATGCTCCTTCCCAGCAGGGGATCGAGGCCGGTGGTGGGCTCGTCGAACAGCACGATCCGCGGGTCGGTGACCAGCGCGCGGGCGAATCCGGCCCGCTTCTTCATGCCGCCGCTCACCTCCGCGGGGTACTTGTATCCCATGTCCCCGAGCCCCACCTGATCCAGCCGCTCGCGGACCTTGGCGGCGATGGCGTCCTCTCCGAGCCGTGTCCGTTCCCGCAGCGGGAAGGCGACGTTGTCGAAGAGGGTCATGGAGTCCAGCAGGGCCGCCCCCTGAAACAGAAAGCCGAACTGTTCCCGGATCTCGTTCAGGGGTTTCTGTCCCAGCCGGGTGATGTCGGTTCCGTCCACCAGGACCTGTCCCCGGTCGGGAAGCACCAGCGCGATCATGATCTTCAGCAGCACTGTCTTGCCGGAGCCGCTGCCGCCGATGATGGTGGTGATCCTGCCGTCTTCGACGGTCAGGCTGGTGCCCCTGAGAACCTCCTGGCGGTCGAAATTCCGGTAGACGTCGACGACCTGAATCATGAAAGGCTCCGGGCCTACAGCAGCACCGAGGTCAGCACGTAGTCCGACACCAGGATCAGGACGAAGGCGAGCACCACCGCTTCAGTGGTGGCCCGGCCCACGCCGGTGGCCCTGGGAAGGGCGTGGAACCCCTTGTAGCAGCACACCCAGCTGATGATCAGCCCGAATGCCGCGGACTTGAGCAGCCCCTCGCCCACGTCCCGGAGCTGTACGCTCTGCTCCATGCCGGCGATGTAGCTGCCCGAGCCCAGGTCGAGCAGGCCCACGCCGACGAGGTACGCGCCGTAGATGCCGATGACGTTGAACATGCTGGTCAGGAGCGGCATGGCGATGACGCCGGCAACGATACGGGGCGAGACCAGGTACTTGACGGGGTTGATGGCCATGGCATGCATGGCGTCGATCTGCTCGGTGACCTTCATGGAGGCAAGCTCCGCCGCCATCGCGGACCCGGTCCTGCCGGTGACCATGAAGGCGGACAGCACCGGCCCCAGCTCCCGCAGCAGGCTCAGGGCGACCACGGCTCCCAGGAAGCTCTCGGCGTTGAACTTGCGCAGGCTGTAGTAGCCCTGAAGCCCCAGCACCATGCCGGTGAACAGCCCGGAGAGAAGCACCACGAGCAACGAGTCCACCCCGATGGCGCGGATCTGCCGCACGATGAGCCGAACCTTGGCCGGGGGCCTCAGCGCCCAGGACAAGGCCGAAGCGAAAAAGGTCACGCCCGATCCCATGGCCGCGACGACGGCGAGCGTCCGTTCGCCGATTCTTGCAAGGAGTGCCATCATGGGCGGGCTCGACACGGTTCGGGGTCGGATGGGCCGGGGCGTAGCCTTGGCGCGCCGACGTGATCAGGGAGAGCGTCCATTGGTTCCGTCAGGTGTCCGGCGACTCACGAGAGCGGGCCGCGGCGGTGCTGCGCGCCCCACCGGCTTGACAGGAGCGTCTTCTCCGTCTGTTCCGGCGCGCGTTTCCCGGGAGCGGTGGTGATGCTGCGGAGCGCGTGCCGTCCGCGCAACGGTATCGACAAGCGGTGCCGGCAACAAGCGGTATCGACAAGTGTGTCCCTTGACATGTGCGAGCCTTCCGGGGAAGAGAATCGGCAACGAGCCTGCAGCCCTGATCTTAGACGAGATGGCTTCGCCGGCCAAGCCGCCGCCGGACCGGCAGGTGACCGGCGTTGTCCCGGCCGCCCTGCCGGAGCCGCCTTCATGGTCCGTACCCCGACATGAATCCGCGGGAAACCATCGACCGGGTGTTCGCCGGCCGTGTCGCCGTCATACAGCCGAGCGCGGGCTTCCGCTTCGCACTGGACTCGCTGCTGTTGGCACGCTTTCCCGACCTTCGGGGAGGGGAGCGTGTCGTCGACCTGGGAGCCGGCAACGGGGTTGTCGCCCTCTCCCTCGCCGTGCTGAACGGCGGGGTGGAGGTGCTCGGGGTGGAGTTGCAGGAAGCCATGGTCGAAAGGGCTGAACGGGGCTCGGTGCTGAACCGCGTCGAGAGCCGGATGCGCACGGTCCGTGGCGATGTGCGGGAAGTGCCGGGGAAGTTTCCCGCCGCGGGATTCGACGTCGCCGTGTGCAACCCGCCCTACCGGGCACCCGGCAGTGGCCGGGTCAACCCCGACCCTGAGCGGCTGCGGGCACGGCACGAGGTGGAAGGGAAACTGGCGGACTTCGTCCGCGCGGGAGCGCACCTGCTCCGGCACCGGGGCCGGATGTGTCTGGTGTACCCGTCGGAACGGACGGTGGACCTGTGGTCCGCCATGCGGCGACACCACCTTGAGCCCAGGCGGGCGCGGTTCGTTCATTCCTTTGCCGGTGCGGCGTCGTCGCTGGTGCTGGTGGAGGGAGTCAAGGGAGCGCGGACGGGCCTCACCGTGCAGCCGCCGCTGGTCATCTACCAGGGCGAGGACCAGTACACCGAAGAGATGGCCGGGCTGCTGGAGCCGGGCCGCCAGGGCCGGGGTGTCTAGCGCCGTGTCCTCAGCTGGTTCAGCAGCAGTTGTCTCAGGGAGTTCCGCAGTTCGAGATCCTCAAGGTGGCTCAACTCCCGTTCCGGCAGCCGTGCCGTGTCCACCGCGGGGGGACGGCTCACGGGCGCTTCCGGCGGCGCTTCGACGTGCACTTCGCCGACCACGAAGAAGATGTTCGTGACCACCCGGCGTTCCATCCGCTGGTTCAGCTTCGCCGCCATGATCTCCTTCATGTACTGGAGCTGCTGCATCCACGTGGCCGCCCGCACCTTCACGAAAAGGGTGCCGTTGCGGATCTTCTCGGGCTGGGCGTTGCGCGCCACCGCGGCGCCCACGGTGTCGTCCCATATCTGCCAGAGGGCGTAGTCGTCGAGTCTCTGCTGGATCGGCAGCCGCCGCACGGTGCGGTCGATGATGTCGCCGAGTCGCTTCATCCTGTCATGTGGCGGCTGGGTCCGGTCTGCGGGAGACGTGGAGCCGGGCTTTCCGGCGCGCGGGCGATGGCGTGCTCGGACGGGGGCGGATTCGAGATGTTGTCCCTTGCGCTTGACAGGGCACAACATGTTGTGGGATAGTGGGCTTTTTCACCGGATACGGCTGACTCGAGCGCTGGGTTCAAGTGCTTGGTTTGAACGTTTGGCTCGAACAACTTGGCTCGAACAACGATCGACTCCCGTACGGCTGGATCCAGCGAACACCGATGCGGGCCGGACAAGAAGGTACAAGAGAACCGTCAACGGAACAAGCAGGGGGGTACATGTCTGCCATCACCACCACGGAGTCACGCGGCCAGCATGCCGGCGGGGACAGGAGCGAGGCCCGGGGCATTGGCGTCCGGCGTCATTTTACCAGGGCCGGAATCAGTCCATACGACGAGGTCGAGTGGGAGACTCGCTCGGCCACCATCCAGAACGAGAGTGGAAAGGTGGTGTTCGAGCAGAACAATGTGGAGGTCCCCAAGGCATGGTCGCAGATGGCGACCAACGTGGTTGCCTCGAAATACTTCCGCGGCCCGCTGGGAACACCCCGGCGGGAGCGCACGGTCCGGCAGCTCGTGAGCCGGGTGGTGGACACGGTCACGGGCTGGGGCCGGGCGGACGGCTACTTCGCCAGCGACGATGACGCCCAGGCCTTTTCCGACGAACTCACCCATATCCTGGTGCACCAGAAGGCCTGCTTCAACAGCCCGGTCTGGTTCAACTGCGGCATCGAGGAAAGGCCCCAGTGCTCGGCCTGCTTCATCCTGTCAGTGGATGATACCATGGAGTCGATCCTCGACTGGTACCGGAAGGAGGGCGTGATCTTCAAGGGTGGCTCGGGTTCGGGCGTGAACCTCTCCCGGATCCGCTCGTCCAAGGAACAGTTGGGCGGCGGCGGCACCGCCTCGGGTCCGGTTTCCTTCATGCGGGCGGCCGACGCCTCGGCGGGGGTCATCAAGTCCGGCGGCAAGACGCGGCGTGCCGCCAAGATGGTGATCCTGGACGCGGACCACCCCGATATCGTGGAGTTCATCAACTGCAAGGTGGAGGAGGAGAAGAAGGCGTGGACCCTGATCGAGGCGGGGTACGACGCCAGCCTCGACGGTCCGGCGTACGGCAGCGTGTTCTTCCAGAACGCCAACAACTCGGTGCGGGTGCCCGACGAATTCATGGAGCGGGTGCTGGACGACGGCGCATGGAACACCCGCTTCGTCACCGATGGTCAGGTGTCCGAGACCTTTCGCGCCCGGGACATTCTCAGGATGATCGCCGAGGCGACCCACCTGTGCGGCGACCCCGGCATGCAGTTCGACACCACCATCAACAATTGGCACACCTGTTCGAACACCGGCCGCATCAGCGGTTCCAATCCATGTTCGGAGTACATGCACCTGGACAACTCGGCCTGCAATCTGGCCTCCCTGAACCTGCTCAAGTTCCTGCGCGACGACGGGGTGTTCGACATCGAGTCATTCCGCCACACCGTGGGCATCATGGTTACCGCCCAGGACATCCTGGTGGACAACTCCTCCTATCCCACCGGGGAGATTACGCGGAATGCGCGCGACTTCCGCGAACTGGGGCTGGGATACGCCAACCTGGGGGCGCTGCTCATGTCCCTGGGGCTGCCCTACGACTCTGATGCCGGAAGATCCTATGCCGCGGCCGTGACCGCGCTGCTCACCGGCGAGGGGTATCTTCAGTCGGCCCGTGTCGCGGACCGGATGGGCCCCTTCGGAGGCTACGAGGTCAACCGGGAACCCATGCTCAAGGTGCTCGACATGCACCGCAGCCACGCGCACCGGATCTCTCCGGCGCACGTGCCGCTGGAACTGCTTACCGCGGTGCGGGACGTGTGGGAAAAGGTGTGCGACGCGGGCCAGTGGCATGGGGTGCGCAACTCGCAGGTCTCGGTGCTGGCACCCACCGGCACCATCGCCTTCATGATGGACTGCGACACCACCGGGGTGGAGCCCGATATCGCTCTGGTCAAGTACAAGAGGCTCGTGGGCGGCGGCATGCTCACCATCGTGAACCATACCGTCCCCCGTTCCCTGAAGCGGCTTGGATACGACGCGAAGCAGGTGCAGGATATCGTGGAGTACATCGACGAGCAGGGTACCATCGAGGGGGCACCGCACCTGGACGAAGAAGACCTGCCGGTGTTCGACTGCGCGTTCAAGCCCGCCAACGGCAGCCGCTCCATCCACTACATGGGGCACATCCGGATGATGGGCGCCACCCAGCCGTTCATCTCCGGTGCCATTTCCAAGACCATCAACATGCCGATGGATGCATCGGTGGATGAGATCGCCCGGGCGTATGTGGAAGCGTGGAAGCTGGGGGTCAAGGCGGTGGCCATCTACCGGGACGGCTCCAAGCGTACCCAGCCCCTGAGCACCGGCGGCAAGGCGGAGGTCCGGAACGAGGCGGCGGACTCCCGGCCGCTGCGGAACAAGCTGCCGGATGAGCGCAAGTCCATCACCCACAAGTTCGACATCGCCGGGCACGAGGGCTACATCACCGCGGGCATGTATGAGGATGGCCAGCCGGGCGAGATCTTCATCACCATGTCCAAGGAAGGCTCCACCATCTCGGGCCTCATGGATTCCTTCGCCACAGCCGTCTCCATGGCGATGCAGTACGGCGTGCCGCTGCGGGTGCTGGTGGACAAGTTCAGCCACATGCGCTTCGAGCCCTCGGGCTTCACCCGGAACCCCGACATCCCCATGGCCAAGTCCATCATGGACTACATCTTCCGCTGGCTCGCCACCAAGTTCCTCGACGGCAAGGCCCAGACCGAAGTGGGGGTGGTGAATCGGGATGCGGACGAACTGGCCGAAGTGCCGGCGCCGGTGCCGAAACCGCTGGAGAAGTCCGGCGACGGATACGGCATGGCCGCCAAGGGCTTCTACCAGCAGGACGCCCCCTCCTGCTCCGACTGTGGCGCCATCATGGTCCGCAGCGGTGCCTGCTACAAGTGCATGAACTGCGGTTCGGTGAGCGGGTGCTCGTAGTCCTGCGGCGCGTGCCCTTCCGGGTCGCGCCCCTTCATGCCGGGGCCTTCCAGTCCGTGCCCTTGCCGGCCGCCCCGCGGGGCGGCCTTGGGTGGCCCTGTCCCGGGTCCGTTCCCCGCCGCCACGCTCCCTGAAACGGATGCGCACCCCTTGAGCCGGGTGGACTGTGATCCGGGCGCGGACCGGACAGGCAGTCCTCTTGGTTTCCTTCAACCCTTGGCGGCGTTGGCCGTCAGGACCAGCACCGGCCAGTCCTGCATCTCTTCCTCCGAACCGGCGGACTCGATATGGCGTCCCGTAAGCCACGGCTCCACCTGGTCACGGTAGTGCGCGGACGCCGGGTTGCCGGCTTGGCCCGGAACGATGACGAAGCGGGAGCGGATGGGGTCGCTCAGGGTCACCAGCATCCGCACCGACGCGCCAACCGCCTGGTCGTAGGGGCGGGAGTGGCGGTAGTAGGCGTTGCTGACGGTGACGCCGTCGCCGCCGGCGGGGTAGGGGCCCAGCGAGAAGAACGGTGCCAGCCACCGGTTGTGTCCGAGGGCGTGCGCCAAGGTCAGGGTATGGAGTCGGCCCCAGGACCAGTGGGCGGGGTCCGGGCCCTGCCGCCGGGCGAGTTCGGTCCGGGTTTCCCGGAGACTGGCCGCCAGCACCTCCTTGCGGGTGGTGGTGCGGAACCATGCCGACCCCGGGTCGGTGAGGATGTCGTCCAGCGGCGTCACCGGCTGGTTCAGGATCTCGGCGTAGCTCTCGAACAGCTCGTCGCCCAGGGCGGCGCCCCAGATGTTCCGCATGAGCCGGTGATAGAGGACATGGAAGACCGCGGCGCCGGCGGACCGCGCGTGGCAGTCGTGCTCCCATTGTTCGAGGGTTTCCACGCAAGGTTGCAGGCACGGTTCTTCCCGCGCGATCTCGCGCAGCGCCGGCAGCAGGGCGTTCAGCAGCCGCTCGGCCTGAATCGACCGGGTGTCGAGCTGGAACCGGGCCATGGTCTCCATGTCCATGCGGTGCTCGCGCGTGAGCAGATGGCGGATGCGCTCGATGCGGTAGGGGGGCTCGAGCAGGTCGGACAGGTAGTAGGGGTAGCTCGGGTCCGCGATGCGGTTGTTGGCGTTGGCCACCATGCCCTCGGGGGGGTTGTAGAGGCGCGGCATCTTGTCGAAGGGCAAGGTGCCGATCCAGTCATGAGCGGCATTCCACCCTTCCAGGGGCAGCCACGAGGGCTCCTGCCGCGCACGCATGGGAATCCTTCCCACCAGGGCATAGCCGATGTTGCCGCGGGTGTCGGCGTAGACGCAGTTGAGCGAGGGCGTGACGTGACCTGCCATGCCGGACAGGAAACCGCTCCAGTCGCGTGCCCGGTTGATGTGGTCCAGCAGCCCCAGTTCGTTCCCCGGCGTGTGGGCGATCCACTGGAACGACAGCACCTCCCGATCCGGAGTGCCGGGACCGGGGGATCGCGGCGGAAGGATGTCCGACAGCACCGGCCCGTGCCGGCTGTGCCGGAGCACGATTTCCATCGGGCGGCCGCCGCGGACCGCGATGGTCTCGGCCCGGCTCTTGAACTCCGCCCAGCCGTCGGACGTGCGGTACAGCTCCGGCTTTTGGGGATGAAGCCGCTCCCGGTAGAGGTCTCCGTCATCGCACAGGGCGGCAACGAATCCCCAGGCCACGTCCCGGTTGTGTCCGACGTAGACGAAGGGAGAGCCTGGAAGCGACACGCCCTGCACGTTCAGGGTGGGAGCCTTGCCGGAATCGGCGACGTGGCGCAGGCGATTGAGATACCAGGTGCCGGGCAGCGTCATCCGCAGATGCATGTCATTGCACAGCAGCGCATGGTCCTCGCGCGAGTGCTCGGGTCCCACGGCCCAGCCGTTGCTGCCCTGGCCCCGGGGGATCCACGGATTCTCCGCGAAGCTGCCGTTGACAAAGCGCAGCAGCGCGGCGCCGTGGTCGCCGAGGACACGGGTGACGGCGGCGCCCCAGGATGGATAGCGCGGCATCAGGGAGCGGAGCTTCTCGGGGTCGTTGCGCAGACGTTCGTGGATTGCCAGAAAGGTGAGCCGCGTGACCAGGGCGGACGAGAGCATCAGCGCGAAGCCCTTGGCCAGGGTGAGGCAGTCCACGGGTTGCCACGGGGCGGGCTGGTGGCGCAGCAGCCGGAACTCCAGGGGCAGGCGGCGCTGGTGCCGGTCGATGCAGGCGTTGACGCCGGCGCAGTAGGCATCCACGGCCTGGGCGGACCGCTCCGACAGCAGCGGCAGGGAAAGCGCCGCCGTGTGCCGGATGGCGAGCAGCCGCATGAAGTGATCGACGCCGGTCATGCGGCCCGACGGCAGGTGGCGCGTGAACTCGCCGCGCGGCAGCTGCCGGTCGCCGAAAAGCTCGGCCAGCCGGCCGCTGAAGAAGCGCCGGTTGAGGTCCATCTGCCACAGCCGGTCCTGGGCGTGCAGGTACCCTTGGGCGAAGAACAGGTCGGCCTCGCCCCGGGCCGAAATATACGGTATGGCGAAGGGGTCCCAGCGGATGCGGACATCCCGGGCGAGTCCGGGAAGATGAACGGAGCCCTGGCGCCGGGGCAGGTTCCTGCGCGCGGCGAAACGCAGCAGCGGTGTCAGCAGCGATGCCAGGAAGTTCATGGAACGGCGTGTGAAACGGAATGCCACATGGGGAAATGCCACATGGGCCGGAGCCGTGTCCAGCGCCGGCGGCTTGGGCTTTGTCCCGCTGGCCCCGGGCACGGTGGCCAGCGCGGCGGCGGTGCTGGTCTATGGGTTGATCGGGCCGTTCCAGCAGTTCGCGGTGCTGGCGCCGGTCACCGTGGCAGCGTTCGTTCTGGGCGGGTTGAGCGTGGGCGTCGTGCTGCGGCGCGACGGTGGCGCCAAGGACCCCTCCCACGTGGTGTGCGACGAGGTGGTGGGGCAGTGGGTCGCGCTCCTGAGCCTCGGGTACGCGGGCCGATGGGAACTCATGCTGCTGGCATTTCCGCTGTTCCGTCTCTTCGACATCTGGAAGCCTCCGCCGGTGTCGTTCTTCGACCGCCGTCCCGGGCCCTGGAATGTCATGATGGATGACGTTGCCGCCGGCATCGGCGCCAACCTGGTCAGCCACCTTTGCCTCTTCCTCGTGTCGGGTTGAGGATGGGGTGAACCGGGACCGTGCGTCCGGTTCGCCCGGGGGCGTCGGTCAGGCGCCCAGTTTCAGCAGGCGTACCGCGTTGTCGCCGAGGATCTTCCGCTTGTCCGAATCCGGCAGCCGGACGTCCCGCACCGCGTCCACCGAGCGTTCGAGGGGAATCGGCACCGGCGGGAAATCGCTGCCGAACAGCACGTGGTCCGCGCCCGCGGTTTCCACGGCGCACGTCACGGCCGGAGCGTGGAGGCTCACGGTGTCGTAGTAGAGCTGCCCGATGTAGGTGCTCGGCGCGCGCGGCAGCACGTCGGGCTCCCAGGGACCGAAGCTGTCGTCCTTGCGCAACGCGTAACCGAAGTCCAGCCGTCCGGGAAGCATCGGCAGGGCCCCGCCCACGTGGGAGCTGATCATCACCAGGTCGGGGAACCGCTCGAAGCCGCCCGTGAGGATGAAGCGCGCCAGCGAGAGGGTGGTGTCGAAGGGCCGTCCCACCATCTCGGGGAGCCGGAAGATCTCCATCCGCTCCGCACCAATGGTCACCCGGGGCGGATGAACGAACAGCGGCACGTCGAGGTCGGTGACCAGTTCGAAGAAGGGCAGGGCGTTGGGCGAGTCCAGATACTCGCCGGCGACGCTCGAGTTGATCATGATTCCCTTGAGACCGTATTCGCGTACGGCACGCTCGGTCTCCTTGAGGTGGCGGTCCCGGCCAAAGGGGACCGCGCACGCCAGCCCCAGCAGATGGTCGGGATGACGTGCGGTGGTCTCCGCCGCGAAAGCGTTGAACTCCGTCACGATGTCGAAGGCGTCCTTGTCCGCGGGCGTGCGGATCCAGTTGTTGCCGAAGACCGTCAGGTCGACTCCTGCCCGTTGCTGCTCGTCCAGCAAGCGCGGAATGTCGAAGATGGCGGGCGGCGACTTGGGATGGTACCAGCCTTGGGGCACCAGATGGGCGTGGCAATCGATGATCATGGCACGTGACTAATTTATCCGTTCGGAAGTTTCAAGGCTTCGGGCAGATGACACTTGACCGCCCGGAGCGGCGCTGTTGACAAGGGCCGCCCTGGCGGCACCGGGAGACCTCCCATGAAACTCGACATTGAATTCAATTCCGGCGCCCAGCTTCCCATGGGCGCCATTCCCGATTTGGCCAGGGCGGCGGAAGACAGCGGGTTCGACTGCGCCTGGGGAGGGGAGGCCAACAACAAGGATCCCACCGTGATGCTGGCGGCGGCGGCGGCGGTGACCCGTCGGCTTGAGCTGGGCACGGCGGTCTGCCATATGCTCGGGCGGACTCCGGTGAGCATGGCGCTTCATGCGGCCGGGCTCGATGAACTGTCGGGCGGGCGCTTCCGGTTCGGCCTCGGCATCTCCAATCCCACCATCGCGGGTTGGCACGGGGTGGCGTTCGATCATCCGCTGGAGCGCATCCGGGAGTATCTGGAGATCGTCGAGAGCGCTCTCCGGGGTGACAAGCTGGACTTCGAGGGCAGGTTCTACCATGCTCGGGGTTTCAAGCTGGCGTTCAAGCCCTCGGAGCATCGCATCCCGGTCTACCTGGCGGCCTTCGGGCCGCGGATGAGCCGTCTGGCCGGCCGTTCCAGCGGCGGCGTACTGATCAACATGGCCAATCCGGGGGAGATTCGCCGGATCGTCGAGAACGTCCGGGAGGGGGCCCGCTCGGCCGGCAAGGATCCCGACGCGCTGGAGATCATATGCAAGCTGCGGTGCTGCGTGGCCCGGGACAGAGCGGCGGCGCGCCAGGCGTTGGGGCGCGTCCTGACCTACTACGCCCTGGCCGACTACTATCGCGATCTGCTGGGCCGCATGGGGTTCGGCGAGGAGGTGGCGGCGATCCGTGACGCCTGGCGTGCGGCGGGTTTCCGCGCCGCCGCCGGGCGGGTCACGGACCGGCTGCTGGACGGGTTGCCGCTGGTGGCAGGCGAGTCGGTGGCGGAAGTCCTCGAGCAGGTGAAGGCCTACGGCGATGCCGGCGCCACCCGCGTGATCCTGCCGTATGTCCCGTGCACGGAAGACGTGGCGGCGGAGGTCCGGGAGTTCATCCGCGCTTTCGGGCGCCGCTGAGGCCAAGGACCGGAAGAGGGACGCGGGCGTATTGACTGTCCCTCCTGGTCTGTTTCAATGTATTCGAGACGAAGCTTGAGGGAGTCCTTGATGGACCTTGATGGACTTCGATGAACCTTGAGAGTTCCTCAACCTCGAACGAACCGGACCATGCGACAAGGAGAAGCTTCATCGCATTCGAACTGATCAATCCGGGCGGGCTGGAGAGGCCCGTCGGTTATTCGCACGTGGCGAAAATCTCTTCCGGCCGGCTGGTGCTCGTGGCCGGACAGGCCCCGTTCAACGCCGACGGCGCAGTGGTCGGCAAGGGAGACTTGCCGGCGCAGTTCCGGCAGGTGTGGGAGAATCTGCGGACGGCCATCGAGGGGGCCGGGGGGCGTACCCGGGACTACGCGACCCTGACGATGTATGTCACCGACGTCGACGCGTATCACGTGAACCGCAAGGAGATCGGTGCTTCCTATCGCACGGTCTTCGGAAAGCACTTTCCCGCCATTACCATGGTTCAGGTAACGGGACTCTACAACCCGGACTGCATGGTGGAGGTGTCCGGGTTGGCCTGTATCGACTGATGGCTGGTGCGGCGGCGGGACGGGATGGGGCGTTACGTCGCTGGGGCGTTACGTCGCTTCCGCTCCCGCGGCCTTTTCCACCGCCACGGTCATGGGAGGCGCATTCGGCTGTCCCCGCACGGATGAACGGTGACGATACCCTGGATTCCCTTGATTCCCCCACCGAGAGGGAGATCGTCAGCCTCTGGCATTCCTTTCGCTCGGCGGGTTTGTCGGAGAAGCAGGCGTGGGACGCCATCATCGCCGGTATCGCCCTTGATGTCGCGTTCTCCGGCGGACGCTGCCGTCCGCGTCTGGTGCAGTGATCGGTCGGCGGTGAAGGGTGGCCTGGCCATCGTTCAGGTCTGTTCGGCCTGAGGGTCGGCGCGGGCAAGCAGGTCCAGCAGCGTCGCCCGGTGACGGCGTTCGACCTCCAGGAGACGCCGCAGCAGTTGGCTGTGGTCCGGCGCTTCGAGAGCCAGGCGGGAGACCTCGTCCGTGAGCCTGGCTTCAACGCGTTTCTGATCTTCCACGTCCTGGAGCATCCGTTCCCAGTGATTTCGCCCGGAGGGGATGCTTGAATCGAATTTGGCGACCCGCCCGCCGAGTTGCTCGATGCCGTCGAAAAGAAGCGCCGTGCTTTTCTCCTTTTCAGCGGCCATGCGTCGCAGCCGCTCGCCCACGAACGGGTAGGGGGCCTTTTCCGCGTGAAGTTTCAACTGGTTGGCGAGCCGGGCTAGTTCCCGGTAGGCGTCGGCCAGCACCGAACGTGTCGTGCGCTCTTCCCGCTTTGCCCGGTTGCGTTCGAACCAGCCGGTGAGGATCTCGGTCAGTGCCATGGATCATCAGGATAGGATTCGCCGTGCGTCATGTCAAGGTCGTGTACAGGCTTGCCGGACGGCAGGCGAAGCTGGTCCCGCCGCACACTCGGACAGTCAGGACTTGCCTTCTCACACCCCTGTCATCCGAACCCGCACGGTTTCTTGAAAACTCCCCGCAGGAACGGTACATTCAACGTTGTGACATGGCACAGTACCCGCCCATTGAAGTAGTTCGGGAGAACGACGCCGCGGCCGGGGAAGTGACCCCCGAAGCGGTCCTGCTGGACGAGGTCGAGGACGACGCCGACCAGGCGGAGGAGTCTTCCGGTGCGCCGGCTGAATCCGATGCGCTGGTTCCCTTCGACGCACTGCAAAGCTATCTCTCGGAGATACGGCGCTACCCGCTGCTCACGCGTGAGGAAGAACACGAGCTGGCCGTTCAGTACAAGCAGTATGGCGACATCGAGGCCGCCTACAAGCTGGTGCGGTCGAATCTGCGCCTGGTGGTGATGATCGCCCGGGAATACGAGCGCGCCTTCCGCAACCTCCTGGATCTGATCCAGGAAGGCAATGTCGGGCTCATGGAGAGCCTCAGGAACTTCGATCCCTACCGCGGCGTCCGGTTCCCGTCCTACGCCGTGTGGTGGGTCCGCGCCTACATCATCCGCTACCTCATGAACAACTGGCGCATGGTCAAGCTGGGGACCACCCAGGCCCAGCGCCGGCTGTTCTTCAACTTGCGGAAGGAGAAGGAGAAACTTGAAGCCGAGGGCTTCGTGCCAGGCGCCAGGCTGATAGCGCAGCGGCTCGACGTGAAGGAGTCCGAGGTGATCGAGATGGATCAGCGGCTTTCCGGCCGCGATCTCTCCACCGATGCACCCTTGAGCGAAGGCGAGGCCGCCACGCTGCTGAACAAGCTGACCGACGACAGTCCCACCCCGGAAGAGCATCTGGCCGAATACGAGTACCGCCAGGCCATCAAGGAGCGGCTCAAGACCTTCGGAGAGGGGCTCAAGGACAAGGAACTCGTGGTCTTTCGGGAGCGGCTGATGGCGGAGCAGCCGCTGACACTGCGCGAGATCGGCATGCGCCATGGCGTCAGCCGGGAGCGGGTTCGTCAGATCGAGCATCGGGTCAAGAAGAAGCTCAAGAACTACCTGTCGCGGGAGTTCGAGGTGCTTGAGGGCTTCAACGAGCACGGTTGAAGTCGCCGGCGGAGTTCTGCTAAGAATCCGTTATGATTTTCGAGAACAGTATCGAGATCGGAGTGTCGCGAGACACGGCTTGGGATTTCCTCTGGGACGTGGATCGGCTGATTGCCTGCGTCCCGGGCTGCGAAGAGGCGTCCACCGTCGAGGCCGGCAAGCGTTACAACGCCAGGATGGTGGCCCGGGTGGGTCCCTTCAAGGTCACCTTCCCCATCGGGATCGAGGTTCTGGAGAACGAGCCGAAGGCCCGGATCAAGGCCCGTGCTTCCGGCAGCGACAACAAGATCGGGAGCCACCTGAAGGTGGACATCGACGTTTCGCTGGAGGATCGGGGCGAAGCGACGCTTGTCCGTATCGTCGCCTCCGTGGATATCCTCGGCAAGTTGGCGACCCTGGGCCACAGCATCATCAAGCGCAAGGCCGACAACGACATGGCCAGATTCGCCCAGGCCGTCAAAGAGGAACTCGAGGGAGGAGCCTGATCCATGCTGCATCCGTTCCGCCTGGAAGAGCCGGAGAGCGTCAAGGAAGCGTCCGAGTCTCTTGCCCGGTACGGCGATTCCGCCAAGGTCTACGCCGGCGGTACCGAGTTGCTGCTGGCCATGAAGGAAGGACTCGTCCATTTCGACTGCCTGGTCAACGTCAAGAAGATCCCCGGCCTGGACCGGATTGCCCGAAACAACGGCAGCGTGAGGCTGGGAGCCTTGAGCACGCACCGGCAGCTTGAACAGTCCGAAACGCTGCAGCAAGAGTTGCCGGTGCTGGTGGAGATGGAGCGGAACGTGGCGAACCTGCGGGTGCGCGAGGTGGGGACCATCGGTGGCAACCTGACCTTTGCCGAGCCTCATGCGGACCCCGGCACCCTGCTGCTGGCCCTGGACGCCACGGTGGTGGCGCGGAAGGCCGGCGGCGAGCGGCAGATCCCCATGACCGACTTCTTCGTGGATGCCTACGAGGCGGCGCTCGAAGAGGACGAGTTGCTGACCGAGATCGTGGTCCCGTTGCCGGATGCCAGGGCCGCGGTGCGCTACCGCAAGTTCGGCTATCTGGAACGGCCGAGCGCCGGCGTGGCGTTGCACGTGATGGCGGACGAGGCGCGGGAGTCGGTGACAGACGCGCGCGTCGCCGTGGGCTGCGTCGGCCCGAAGCCGATGCGGGTGGAGGAGGCGGAGGCGCGGTTGAGGGGCAGGAGTCTTGATGAGGCGGCGAGCCTGATGGCCGAGGCCGGCGACATCGCCGGACGGGCGGCGGATGCCATCACCGACCTGCACGGCTCCGCCGAGTACAAGGAACACATCGTCAAGGTCCTGTTGACCCGGGCCTTCAACGACATTCGCGCCGAACTGGCCGGTTGATCGGCCGGCGGGACACTGGAATCGAGCGGAGGCCAGCGGTTATGGCGGACAGGCAACGGCAGACCATCCCGTTATCGTTTGATGTCAACGGGAGTCGCTACGACATCGAGGTGGAACCGCACGAACTTCTCCTGGACGTGATCCGCAAGCGGCTGGGCCTCACCGGCACCAAGCGCTCCTGCGACGTGCAGGTGTGCGGCGCATGCACGGTGTTGCTGGACGGGCGCCCGGTGAGTTCGTGTACCTTGCCGGCCTTCGAGGCCAGGGACAAGGATGTGCTCACCATCGAGGGAATGGCCCGGGACGGCAAGCTGCATCCGATTCAGGAGGCGTTCATCAAGTATGGCGGCTTCCAGTGCGGGTTCTGCACGCCCGGCATGATCCTTACCGCGAAGACCCTGCTCGATGAGAACCCGCACCCTTCCGAAGAAGAGGTCATCGAGTACATGAACGGCAACATCTGCCGTTGCACCGGCTACAAGAAGATCGTCGAGTCCATCATGGGGGTGGGCAAGGACGGCGAGCCTGCCTGAGACTTCCCTTTACGCCACTCCTCCCTGCGTCATTGTCGCGCAGTCCCGCATCCCGCCAGGGTGAGGCCGCGACCACTCCGCCGGTCATACATCTCCGCCCTCGAGAGTCCCGCTTTCGCGGTCGCGAGGGCTGTGCGGGAGCCTCGGCTTGTCCGGTATCAGGCACGAATCTCGGTGCGCATGAACTTGATGTAGGCAATGCCGAAGCACAGCGCCACCAGCGCCACCAGGGTCAGGAACATCGGCCAGATGAGCCGCAGGCTCTGATCCAGGCTGAGCGGGGTGATGAGCAGGGCCTCGAGTTGGCCGAGCTGTTCCGGCAGGACCGGAACGAGGCTCCGCGCCACCGGATTCAACAGCAGGCGCACCGATTCGCTGTACAGCAGGCTCGGGGACAGGCGTCCCAGGACGGTCTCGATGGTCGCGAGCCGGGTCATTTCCTCGGCCGTTCCGGGATTGGGTACGACAAGCCCGGCCACGAAGCTCGCGAGGACACCGATGAAGATGCCCAGGAAGAGCCACAGGGCGATGGCGGCCAGCGCCGCGGTGACGGTCTTCCGGAGCAGCATGGACAGCAGCATGGCGAGGGCCAGCCAGAAGCCCGTGTAGGCGATGCCGATGATGCCGAAGAAGAGCATGCGCCAGAGCTCCTCGGCATTGGGCAGGAAGCCGATCAGGGTGATGCCCAGGCCGACCACCACCAGCAGGATCGATGCCCACAGGATGGCGAGGGTGGTCAGCCCCGCCAGGAATTTCCCGTTGATCAGACTGTCCCGGTAGATGGGTTGCGAGAGCACCCGACTCAGCGTTCCCCGTCCGTATTCGCCGCTGATGCTGTCGAAGCCCAGCGTAATGCCCACCAACGGACCGAAGAACCCCAGGAACGTGGCCAGGGAAAAGAACAGGGACTCGGTGGTGAGGAGGCTCAGGAAGGCGTGATCCGTGCTTTGCACCACCTGCTGTATCGACTGCCCCGTGATGTAGACCGCCAGGATCCCCGGCAGCATGATCAGCGCCAGGAGGATCATGAAGCGCAGGCTGCTGAAATGGTCGGAAAGCTCTTTCCAATAGACGACGGTCATGGCGCTACTCCGTCTCCCTGAAATATTTCAGGTAGATCTCTTCCAGCGTGGGATCCTCGACGCGGAGCTGCATCAGGTCAAGGCTCCGGTCCCGGATCAGGCCCATGAGTTCCGGTCTCACGTCGCGGGTACAGCGGATGAACCATCCGGCGCCCCGGCGTTCGCACTGGTCCACCCCCGGCAGCGTGTTGAGGGCATCCTCCAGGGGCGGGTCGTCGCCAACCTCCACCAGGAAGTTCCACTGGTGCTCTTTGAGGATGGCCCTGCCGAGTTCGTCGGGACTGCCCTGCACGATCATCCGGCCTTGCACGATGATGCCGATGCGCTGACACACCTGTTGCACCTGGTGCAGAAGGTGTGAGCAGAGCAGGACGGTGAGGCCGCGCTCGCGCTGGAGTTCGGTGATGAGGTCGAGAAGCCGTGTCACTCCGTCGGGATCGATCCCCAGGGTGGGCTCGTCCAGAATGATGACCTCCGGCTCCTTCACCAGCACTTCGCCGATTCCCAGCCGCTGCTTCATGCCGCGGGAGAATTCCCGCACCGGCCGGTTGGCGTCGTCGGTCAGGCCCACCTGGTCCAGCACCCGGTGCAGTTGCCCGTCGATTCGCTGCTCGTCGATCCGGTTGAGCCGGGCGATGTAGGCCAGATTCTCCCGCGCTGTCAGATCCTCGTAGAAACCGGGGTTCTCCGGCAGGTAGCCGACGCGGCGCTTGACCTCCAGCGGCCGGGTGCCGGGGTTGAACCCGCACACCGACGCCGCGCCCTGGGTGGGTTCGGTGAGCCCCAGCAGCATCAGGATGGTCGTGGTCTTGCCGGCGCCATTGGGGCCGAGAAAACCGAACACTTCGCCCCGGGGGATCTCCAGGTCCAGATCGCTCACCGCGATCTTGTCCCGGTAGCGCTTCGTCAACCCCTCGGTCCGGATGATGTGGCCGCTCATCGCCGTCCAAGCCGAATGAAGACCGCCACCAGGCCGAGCACCACCAAGGCCACGATGAATGCGCCGATCCAGCCCCAGATGGTGGGCGTCGACACGGTGACCCGGAAGTCGATGGACTTGTTGGTGTCCGGGCTGTTGGTGGAGACGTTGAGCATGTAGTCGCCCGCCAGTGCCCGGTCCGGAGCGGCGATCTCCATCTTCACCTCGCGGATCTCTCCGGGGTTCAGGGAGTCGACCTTGTCGGGGCGGAACCCGACCTCCCACTGGTCGGGTTTCGATGAGATGAAGGAGAGATTGGTGAGGGGGGCCGTACCCGCGTTCTGCACCAGAAAGTCCACCTGCGACTTCTCGCCGGCGGTCACCGAGGCGTTGAGGCGGCCGGTGGCGGTACCCATGTTCAATTGCTGCGTTCCGGCCAGCGAGATCTTGAGGTCTGCCTGTGCGGAAAGGCTGCCCGAGCGTGCCTTGACCACAACCGGATAGTCACCGGGCTCACCCTGCAGCGGAGGCTGAATCTCGACGCTCAGGGTCTCGGTGGAGTCCTTCTTGAGCGCGATGGAGGAGATCTGCGTTTCCTCGAACTGGGGCTTGATCCGCACCACCCAACCCGGCGGGGCCTGCGCGGCCAGCGCGGTGGTCAGCGGGTTGTCGGTTTCGTTCTTGAGGTCGATGCTGAACTTGAAAGTCTGGCTGGTGTTGCCGCTCAGCACCGGATACTGGCTCTCCATCTTTATGCCGCCGGTGTCCACCTTCTTGGCGGAGACACGAAAGGCGACCTTGGCGTTTTCGATCTTTTCGCCTTTGTCGTCCCTTGCCGTCACCGCCACCTCGTAGTCGCCCGGCTCCACCTTGTCGGGCAGCTTGACCTTGAGTTCCAGGGTGGCGGACTTGCCGCCCTGGACCATGATGCCGCCCACCGGATAGCTCGGGTATCTGGAATGGAATGCGGCGGTCCACCCTTCAGGCAGCGAGGCGGTCTCCAGCGCGACGCGCACCGATGCCTTTCTCGGATTGACGACCTCGGCGTCCATCTCGAACTCCTGGCCGGGCCCGACGGTGATGTCGGTGTAGGCCATGATCAATTCGAACGGTTCCTTTTCCTCGTCCGGGATGTCCGATTGCGCGGTCGCCTGTTCCGGGGTTTCGTGTGACGTACCCGACAGCGGCCAGAAGGCCACCAGAGCGGTGAGCAACAGCCAGACAAGATGAGCCCTGCGAATCCTCATAAACCGACCTCCAGGATTTGGTTCCCGTACAGTTAAGCATGTCGAACACTTGAGTCAATCCCGGCGGCGGTCGAAGGCGGCCGTCTACACCTTCCCGAGCTGTCGGAGACTCTCGTAGAGAACGATGGAGACGGCATTGGCCAGGTTCAGGCTCCTTACCTCGAGGTTCATCATGGGAATGACATAGCTGTCGGCTTCGTTGGCGTCGAGGAGGCTCTGGGGCAGACCCCGGGTCTCGGGTCCGAATACGAGGAAATCATCCTCTCGGAACCGGGCGGAAGCATACGATTTCACGGCTTTCTTCGTGAAATAGTGCCGTTGTCCGCGGCCCTGGGTGTCGACGAACTCCCGCCACGATCCGTGCACCCGGAGGTCCACATGGGGCCAGTAGTCGAGGCCGGCGCGCTTGAGGTGTCTGTCGTCGAGCTGGAAGCCCAGCGGCTCGATCAGGTGCAGCGGGCTCCGGGTGGCGGCGCACAGTCGCGCCACCGAGCCCGTGTTGGGCGGGATCTCGGGTTCGAAAAGCACGACGTTCATGGCTGCCTGGCTCCGGTGCGGACGGGGCTCAATCCTTTCTTCGTGCGCTGTCGATGAGGAAGGTTGCCGGGCCGTCGTTTACCAAGGACACCTTCATGGCGGCCTGGAAATTCCCGGTACACACCCGCGGGCCATCCGGGACGCGAAGCCGGTCCACGAAGTTCCGGTACAGCCGGCCCGCTTCCTCCGGGGCGGCGGCGTCCGTCAGCGAGGGGCGGCGGCTCTTGCGCGTGTCGCCGTACAGGGTGAACTGGGAAACCACCAGGATCTCGCCCCGGGTGTCCCTCACGGACCGGTGGAATCTGCCGGCGTCGTCGGGGAAGACCCGCAGGTTCAGGAGCTTGTCCGCCAGGTAGGCGCCGTCCTCTTCGGTATCCTCCCTGCCGACGCCCAGGAACACGCAGAGGCCGGGGCCGATGGCCGAAACCGTCCTGTCGTCGACCTTCACGTCCGCGCGTTCGACTCTCTGGAGCAAAGCTCTCATGATGGACAGTGACTGCCGGCCATGGACGCCGACAAGAAGGCGAACCCGGAATGCTGCCAGGTTCTCTGGTCCGATTCCTTGATTTCTCGAACTCGTTCCGACTAACAATAGTTCCACGATTATTCAAGCGGGCCTCTTCCCGCCACGCCGGCGTCCCGCCACTGCGGACATCCCGGGCCGCTGGTATTCCAGGTTCCCGTACCGTTCCCGTACCACTTGATGCGCACCCATCCGCAACCCCGGTGTCCGACCCCATGAGCATCATCCTCGTTACCGGGGTCTGCGGCTTCATCGGCTGGAAGGTCTGCGAGAAGTTGCTGGCCGAAGGCCGGTCCGTCGTCGGGCTGGACAACCTGAACGACGCCTACGACGTGCGCCTCAAGGAGTGGCGCCTGACCCGGCTCCGGCGTGCGCCCGGATTCGCGTTCCACCGCGTCGACATCGGCGACCGTGACGCCGTGGCGTCGTTCGGGCAGTCGGCGGCGGGGTTGGCGGCGAAAAACGGCCGGATCGACGCGGCGATCCATCTCGCCGCCAGGGCCGGAGTGCGCGCGTCGGTCGCCGACCCGTGGGCATACGTGTCCACCAACGTGGCGGGAACCCTGAACGTGCTGGAGCTTTGCCGGAACCTGGAGATCCCCAGATTCGTGCTGGCCTCCACATCGAGCCTCTACGGCGCGGACACCCCGGCGCCCTTCCGGGAGGACGCCGGCACCAGCCGGCCGCTCTCCCCGTACGCCGCCTCGAAGAAGGCCGCCGAGGCCATGACCCACAGCTACCACGCTCTCCACGGCATTGATGCCACGGTGCTCCGGTTCTTTACCGTCTACGGCCCGGCTGGCCGCCCCGACTCGAGCCTCTTCCGGT
This sequence comes from uncultured Binatia bacterium (SeqCode), assembly GCA_964291295.2. GTDB lineage: Bacteria > Desulfobacterota > Binatia > UBA9968 > JAJDTQ01 > JAJDTQ01. Next base: position 2,511,302 of record OZ219754.1, read on the forward strand.
TCGTCCAGTGGATCAGCGAGGGCCGGGAAGTGGTGGTCTTTGGCGACGGCACTCAGCGGCGCGACTTCACCTGCGTCGAAGACATCGCCCGCGGAGTCCTGGCGGCCTTGGCCGCACCGCCGGGCTACGAGGTCGTCAACCTGGGTTCGGACAGCCCCATCGTCCTGAACGACGCCATCCGCCTCATCGCCGACACGCTGGGCCGGGAGGCCGTGATACGCCGTGAGGCGCGCCACCCGGCCGACGTGGCGTCCACCTGGGCCGACATCTCCAAGGCCCGGCGGCTCCTGGGCTGGGAACCGGCAACCGACTTCGCCTCCGGCGTCCGCGCACTGGTGGACTGGTACCGCCGGAACCGCGACTGGGCGAAGGATATCGCGACCTGACGGAGGTGGACGGGCCTGGCCGACACCCGCTCCCGCCAAGGCTGGCCGCAAGAGTCGCCAATTCTTTCCGGTAGTGCTAAAAACCTGAGGCAGGCTCGTCTTTCGGCCGAGCCGTTCCCGCCGGGACGGGCGGCGGACCCATCCCGCCACGCTCCGGAGAGGTGACCGAGTCTGGCTTAAGGTGCACGACTGGAAATCGTGTGTACCTCAAAAGGGTACCAGGGGTTCGAATCCCCTCCTCTCCGCCATCCAATCAAGGGAGTCATCATTTCCACCCCTGCGAAGCGTCACGGCCTTGGCGCCACGGGCGAGCCGTTCCGGGACGGCGACGCGGTCATATTCTTCGACCGGAAAGACCGGGAGTACCTGAAGACGCTTCGGGCCGGGGAGACCATCTCCATCCGGGGCGGAACCATCCCGGTGGACCATCTGCTGGGAAAGCCCGACGGTGCCATCGTCCGGTCTTCGTTGAAGGAGCGGTTCGTGGTGCTGCGGCCTACCCTGGAGCGCCTGATTCCCAACCTGCCGCGCAAGGCGCAGGTGATCTATCCCAAGGATCTGGCACTCATCCTGATGTGGGGCGACGTCTTTCCGGGGGCCACGGTGGTGGAGGCCGGAGTCGGTCCCGGCGCCCTCACGCTGGCGTTGCTGCGGGCGGTGGGACCCGAGGGCCGGGTCATCTCCTTCGAGATACGGGAAGAGCACGCCCGGGCCGCGGAAAGGAACGTCGCCCGGTACTACGGGGCGGCACCGCAGTGGACGCTGGATGTCGGCGACGTCTCCGAGGGACTTCGAAACCTCAGCGTCGATCGTGTCTTTCTGGATCTGCCGGAGCCTTGGAGGCAGACCGCCATCTCCTGGCACGCATTGCGGCCAGGAGGGGTGTTCCTGGGCTACCTGCCGACGGTGCTGCAGGTCAAGGGGTTCGTGGATTCACTGAAGGAGCACCGTGGGTTCGCCTGCATCGACACCATGGAGACCCTGGTGCGCTACTGGCACGTCAAGGAGATGAGCGTCCGACCGCAGCACCGGATGGTGGCGCACACCGGCTTCGTGGTCACGGCGCGGCGGATCGAATGGGAATCTTCGGGCGCGCCGGAGCCGCCTCGGCCGATTCCGGGGGGACCGGACCGGCAAGGCGGCGACGGTTAGAGGAACCGCCGGCGTTCACTTTTTCCTGCGGCAGTTCTCGCAGTAGCAGACGTGGGATTCGGGGTCCTGGATCAGCCCCTCGTCGAGGTTGTGGCAGATCTTCTTGCACTCGATGCAGATGTAGTAGATGCCCTCGATGGTCTTGTTGATCTTCTCGCGGTTGAGCACCCGCCCCTTGAGCTTCTCCACACGGATCCCCAGGAGCTCCTCGTATTGCCGCTTGATCTTCAGCCGTCCGGATGCGTCGCCCGGCAGGTCCCGTTCGTCCACCTCTTCCGGGATGCCCGGGCCCTTCGGCACCGCCTTGGCCGAGCGAGCCGCCTTGCCGGTCCGGGTGGCGGACTTCCCCATGCTGTTGTTGACTGGAGTCATGTCCCGATGCCCTTCAGCAGTAACTGTTCGGCCTGCGGTTGTCAAACCGCCGGCCGCGGGGGCAATGACGCCGCGCGGGGCGTTGTCCCCTACATGGAGAGGCCGGCCCAGACCGTGGCCGCCAGGAAGACAAGCATCATCACGGACGAGCGGCCCAGCTTTCGCAGCACGGCCTCGGTCCCCTCGGCGGTGACGCCGTCCGGGGATTCGTGGAGCCGGACGAAGCGATGGGCGATCCCCATGCACTGCCAGGTGCCCAGCATGATGACGAAGAAGGCCAGCAGCAGCTTGGTGGCCAGGTCGGCGCCGAATTCCTGGGCGTAGGATGCGCGGTGGAGCGACTTGAGGTCCGTGATCCGGGACGCCCCGGTGAGGGTGATGACGCCCAGCAGTCCGATCTGCACCGGATTGTAGACGCGCAGCGCGCGCACCAGCAGGTCGCTCCGGTGCTCGTGCCGGGATACCCGCCGGAGAGCCGGCAGCAGGATCCGCCACAGGGCGACCACCAGGCCGATATGAAGGGTCAGGGAGACTATATGGAAATCGGCGGCCAAGACCCTCAGCCGCCGGCCCTGGAGCGCCAACTCAGCAACGCCCGCCTGGCGATCCGCTTGCCCGGAGCCTGGTAGCCCTCCGAGAGCCTGTTCAGGCGCTTGCCGAACTCCTCCAGCCGCTTCCGCTGGTTCCTCTCGAAGGCGCGCAACTCTCTCTGACGCCGCTCCTGGAACTGCTCCAGTTCCTGCCGCCGGCGTTCCTCAAACTCCGACAGGTCCCGGTCCCACTCGTCGTGGAAGCGTTGCACGGTGGTGCGGACGAGGTAGTTCAGGTCGTCCTTGACCACCGTCGACTTGTAGCAGTAGGGGCAGAAGAGCACGTTGCCGATGGTCAGCAGGCCGGTCTCGACTTCGAACACGGCACCGCAGGCAAAGCAGCGGATCGACACGGGCCACTGATCCGGTGGCGGCACGGAAACCGCAGGCCGGGAGTCGTCCACGGGCATCGGGGCTGCGGCGGCCCGCACCGGCGCGGCAGCCGGTACCGCGGCGGCTGCGTCGGCACCGGCTGTTGCCTCGGCCGCACTGGCGCCGGTACCCGCGCCCTCGCGAAACCGGGATTCGAAGTTGTCGCCGAAGTCCGTGTCGGTATGGATCGCCTGCGCCCGGCCGATGAGGGCCTCCTCGGTCTCGACGTTGTTGGGATCGGTCACGCAGCAGTCCACGGGACACACCGCCGCGCATGCCTCGTAGTCGTGAAAACCCACGCACTCGGTGCAAAGCAACGGATCGATGACATATATCTCGTCGGCCTGCGTGATGGCGTTGTTGGGGCATTCCGGCTCGCACGCGCCGCAGTTGATGCACTCGCTGGTAATCATGGTAGCCATGGACTCAAAGCCCTCCCGGGTTTCGACCCGCGTTCATGACCTCTTCTCCGGCCGGTCCGCATCGTCGTGTCCCGAGCTTGTGGATGGAAGTTGCAAACCGCCCGCGTTTCTCCTGAGATAACAGTGCCCCAAGGGTCGCGTCAAGGTTGCGCCCGGCATCGGCCGCAGGAGGTCCGCTCCGGCGGCGCGCAGGTTCTTGACACCGAAAGTCCGCTTTGGTAGGCGTCCTACAGCCGAACCGGCAGCGCGGGATGGACGGCTACCGGCCGGACCCCGCAGTGCAAGCGAGATGACAGGCTGGACAATAACGGAGATGAACCAGCCGCCACTTGGTGACGCCGAACTTGGTGACGCCGAGAGGGCGCGCTGGTTTTTTTGTCTGGCGGCATGGCTGCCGCATGGAAGGCTCCGCGCGGAAGGATATCGGGCGACGTGACGCCTCATGGAGGACTTGATGAAGACTCTGGGTCTGATCTCTCCCAATCTGGATGATCCGACCGTTCAGGAATATTACGGCATTCTGCCGGAAGGCATCGACATCCGGGGGCGCCCTCTCGAGGTCGACACCTTCGCGGACGAGACCTTCGCCAAGGTGGAGGAAGCATTCGCCGGCGTCGTCCGCGACCTGGCCAGGGAGCCGCTGGATTTCCTCATGATTACCGGTGAACTGTTCCTCTCCTACCGCGGCCCGGGCTCGGACCGGCTGGTGCTCGACTCCGTGCGCGAGATCACGCCGGTGAAGGCCTCGACGGTGCTGACGGCGGTGGTGCGGGCGCTGAAGTCCCTGGACGTCTACCGCGTGGTGATGGCGTCGCCGTTTCCTCACGCCCAGAACGAAAACCTGATCCGGTTTCTTGACCACTACAACATCGAAGTGGCCGCCAACCGCGGCCTGGGCTACGACAACACCCGGGAGATCTGGGAGTTGCCGGCCGAAACCGGCTATGATCTCGCCGCCGCGGTTCTGGAAGAGTGCCCCAACGTGGACGGCATCTACATGCCCTGCAACAAGTGGCGGGTCTCTTCGGTCATCGAGCGGCTGGAGGCGGACCTGGGAAAGCCGGTCATCACGAACACCCAGGCGTGGATCTGGGAGGCGTTGACGGGACTGGGCCTGACGCCCGCTCGCCCCGGATACGGAAAACTGCTCAAGTAACCTGATCCACAAACTCCACCCGAAGTCTCCGCGGCGGGAAGAGCAAGGGGTGCCATCCGCTACAACGCGGTGAGCACGATCCCGCCCAGGCAGATGGACGCCGCCCCGACCAGAACCTTCAGTGTCACCCGCTCGAAGGAACGGAGGAAGATGGTGCTCAGGATCACCGTGAAAAGCGGCGTGGTGGCGACGAGGGGGGACACCAGGACGACGTTGCCCATTTCCAGGGCGGTCATGCTGAGGGACACGGCGATGCTGTTGAGCACCCCCGACAGCCCGAACCAGATGAGCGTCTCCCGCCTGAAGAGCAGTTCACGGTACTTGCCGGTCGCCAGCAGATAGATCACCAGGGCCATGAAGGCGCCTCCCTGTACCATGCAGATGGCCAGCGGTACGGAATCGACCATGCTGTAGCCGAGCTTGCGCATGGGGCTCGAGAAGCCGCCCAGAAATGCCGCCAGCACCGGCAGCAGCAGGTAGACGGGCTGGTACGGGACGGCCTGTTCGGAATCGCGCATGCCCAGCAGGCTGGCGCCGGTGATGATGAGCACCGTGCCGGCGGCGATGGCCGCGGTCATGGTTTCTCCCAGCCACACCACCGCCACCACCCCGGCAAAGAGCGGGGTGGTGTTGCGCAGCGGCGAGGCCCGGGAGATGCCGACCTTGTTGGCCGAGACGAACAACAGGATCTGGGAGCAGAAGGGGGACAGCACGCCCGCGCCGGCGAACAGCAGCAGCCCGGCCGGGGGCGTGGCGTGCCAGGATGCCAGCGGCCCCAGGAGCAGCAGCAGGACGACAGTGGAGACAAGGAGCGAGAAGGAGATGGCGCTGGTGGGAGTACCGTGGTTGAGGCCCAGCCGAGAGCAGATCTGGCCCGAGGAAAAACAGAGGGCCGCTCCCAAGGCCAGCAGTGGGATGTGAAGGTTGTCCAGAAGACTGTCCACGGGTGAGGTCGGACCGCTCCGGCGGGCAAGCGCGTTTCTTGGTACTCTGCCAGCGGCAGCCTTGTCAACGGACGCGCCGGAACAGCCGGGTTCGTGTCCGGCCAGGGGTGCCACCGGCAGGTCCGGTGCTCCAGGCGCGTGGTCGGTGTGGCGCTTCCGGCCTCCAGGAGGCGCCACCCGGTTCAAGCACGTCAATTCCCTGGCGGTGGCCAGCCGGCGGTGGCGACCGGAAGTCGTTGCCGGCCGGAACGGCGTAAAAGTTGAAAAACCCCGGCGCTTCGGATAGCGTCCCGAGGATACGATTCCCCCAAGCGAAGGAGCCGCGAATGGCCTACACGAGTTGGCGCGGAACCGTCGGCGTGATCAAGCCCACCATGCGCCCCGGTTCCCTGGAGGAGTTCATCCGCATGATGCCCGAGGGTATCGGCATCATACCGCTCTTCATCGGTTTCCAGCGCGGCACCGCTGACGAGTTCCAGCAGGCCATGGCGGCCTACGAGGAGCGGGTGGCGCAGCTGGCCGGTTACGGCGTGGACCTGATCCACCCCGAGGGCGCACCGCCGTTCATGTTCCAGGGAGTCAAGGGCGAGCGGCGCATCCTGCGCGCCTGGGAACGCAAGTACAAGGTCCCGATGGTCACCGCCGGCATGACCCAGATCGAGGCGCTGAAGGCGCTCAAGGCCAGGAAGATCCTCGGGGTCACCTATTTCACCGGCAAGATCAACGACACCTTCGCGCGCTACTTCGTGGATGCGGGCTTCGAGGTCCTGGCGATGGAAGGGATCCCGGTGGACTTCGAGGACGTGGGCCGGCTCGCCGGACAGGAAGTCTACGCGCATGCGCGTTCGCTGTTCCTCAAGCACCGGGGCGCGGACGCCATCTACATGCTGGGCTCCGGCTGGCGCACGCTGGACATCATCGAGTTGCTGGAGCAGGACCTTCAGGTACCGGTGGTCCATCCGGTGCCGGCCCGGGTGTGGGCCATCCAGAAGCGTCTCCATGTGAACGAGTCCATGGCGGGATACGGACGCCTGCTGGAGGACATGGCGTAGGTCGCACGGTTCGGCCTCAGGCCGCGTTCATCAGCGGTGACACGTTCAGTTTGTAGAGTCGGGTCACGTTGGCGTTGAGCAGCTTCGTCCGGTCGCCCGCGTCCAACCCGCCCAGGTCCCGGGCGATGACCTCCCGGGAACGGGGCCAGGTCGAGTTTTGATGCGGGTAGTCGTTGGACCACATGCAGTTGTCCACACCCCACCAGGAGAACAGCCGGCCGCCGATGGGGTCGTTGAAGAAGGTGGCGTAGACTTGGCGGTTGAAGTACTCGCTGGGCGGCTTGTGGATGGGCAGGGGCTGCGCGTGGCGGTGGCGCCGGAAGTTCTTGTCGCACTGGCCGAGCCAGAAGGGGATCCAGCCGATCTCGTTTTCCACCGAGACGATCCTGAGCCCGGGGTAGCGCTCGAGTACGCCGGAGAAGATGATGTCGAAGAGCGCCGCTTCGATTTCCCGGGTCTGCTCGACGCCGATGCGGTAGCGCTTCATGCCGGTGGCGGTCTGGCGGTGCACACTGTCGCCGAATCCCGTGAGGATGTGCAGGTGCACCGGCATGTCGAGATCCTGGGATGCTGCCCAGTAACGCTCGTAGTGCGCGGAGGTGAAGGGCAGGTCCTTGTGGGGCACCTGCCAGATCAGCGTCCCGACCATTCCCCGCTTCCTGCACCGTTCCATCTCCGCCACGGCGTGGTCGATGTCGAAGGCCGAGATCAGGGCGACGCCGAACAGCCGGTCCGGTGCTCCCTGGCAGTACTCGATGAGCCAGTCGTTGTAGGTGCGGAACAGGCCTTCCTGAAACGCCGCGTCCTCGGCGCAGAAGAATCCGAGTCCCAGGCTCGGGTACAGGACCTCACCGGACACGCCGTCCGTGGCCATGTCCTTGATGCGCTCCAGTGGGTCCCATCCTCCGGGACGCGCCACCGAAAAGCCGGCCCGGCGGTAGTCCTCCACGTGTTCCGGCCGTTGCCCGGCCATGAAGAGCCCGCCCACGGCCTGCGGCACCACATCCGGTGATCCAAACATCCAGGCGTCGCGCCCCTCGTCGAAATAGGCCTTGGGCGCCCGCTCCCTCAGGGATGACGGCAACCCTTTCTCCCACAGGTCGGGGACCTCGATGACATGCGAGTCTGCCGAGATGATCGCTTGCGCCATGGCGGTTCCTCCTTGCCGGCCCTTGTCCCTCGGTCGGGTGCACCTGCAAAGGGGCGTCTGTCGGGCCGTCTGTCCGTCTGTCGGATCGTCTGTCAAAGGAGTGCGCCAGCCAGGACGGAAGCGTCCCGCTGGCGGACGTCACTCCGCCGCCGCCTCCCTCCCCGCAATATGGCCCTGCACCGTGCAGCGGCCCATGCCGTGCTGGTTGAAGCCGCCGGCGGACTCGCCGCCGCAGTAGAGGCCGGGGATGATGCGGCCGTTCATGTCCAGCACCTGGCACTTCTCGTTGATGCGCAGCCCGGCCCGGCTGTCGTGCACCAGCGGGGTGCCCCAGGCGGCGTGGAACGGCGGCGTCCGGATCCGGTAGCGGGGGGACGGCTTGCCGAAGTCCTCGTCCGTGCCGGAGTCCACGAAGCTGTTGTAGCGGTGCACCGTGGCCTCCAGGACGCCGCCGCTCATGGGCACGGCCTGCCAGGGATTCTCGATGGCCGCGGCGAGGCCGGCCAGGGTGTCGGCGGTGAAGAAATAGTCGTCCGGGTCGACGTGGGGCGGCGTGACCTTCCAGCCCTCCCGTGCCACCGCGTCGGAGTCGAAGATGGCCCATATCGGCCCGCCCGAGTAGTCGGGAGCCCGGGAGCCGGCGTTCATGGCCACCGCGGCATTGAAGAAATTGGAGTGGTGGGGGTCATAGTCGATGTGGGTGTTGCGGTGGTCTCCGGGCGTGTAGGGGTCGATGTCATTGCATTTGTTGCCTTCAGGGTAGTCTCCCTGGGTCTCGTCGTAGAACCGCTCGCCCATCTGGTTCACCAGGATCAGGTCGTGCCAGTCCTTGACGGCCAGGCCCGTCGCGCGTACCAGCGGGAAGATGGGACACTCCGGTTCCCAGGGGAAATAGTTGTAACGAGTGCCCAGGGTGCGCTGCACCCGGATGTTGTCGCCGTTCTCCAGGGTCTGGTTGGCCAGACCCCAGAGCGACGCGCCGACGGCCATGGCGGCGAGTTCGCCGCTGGCGTCCTGGAACGTGTAGGGCTCGCCAGCCACCTGGTAGACCTCGGTGAGGCGCGGATCGAACATGCGCCGGAAGTGGACGTTGCTGGTGCTGCCGCCGGTGGCGATGAGGACCGCCTTGTGGGCGCGGATGGTCAGGGTGGCCGCGGTGCGCTCGATGTTGCCGTCGGAACGGTAGCTTCGGAGCGGGGTCGTGGTTCCGGGCAGCACCGTGGGAGTGTATGCGGCCGTGATCCCGCGGACCCGCCCGGACGGTTGTCCCGGGGTGCCCTCGCGAATGAGGCGGGTCATCCTGTAGTTCAACAGGAACTTCACGCCCTTGCCCCGGGCGCTGGCCTCCAGCGGCCGCACCAGCCCGGTGCCGGGCCTGCCGTTGGGGCTGGCCAGCCCTGCGCCCTGTTCCCAGTAAGTATGGTTCTCCCGGTGCGCCGAGTTGCCGGTCGAGTGAGCACCGCGGCTGTCCGGCGGTGTCTCCCTGAATTTCACGCCGTTGGCCACCAGGAATTCATAGGTTTCCGCACAATGGTCGGCAAACGCGCGGATCACCGCGCGGTCGCTGTAGCGGTAGTCCGGAAAGCCGTTGACCTGCACCACCGACCAGTCCGTGAGGTCGGCGAAGACGGTGTCGGGCGAGTCGGCGATGCCGTACTTGCGCTGGGCACTGGTGCCGCCACCCAGCGGTACGTTGCCGCCGCTCAGGATCGCATGCCCGCCGACGTCATAGTTCGTTTCCACGACCAGCACCGACGCACCCGCATCCGCCGCCGCGATGGCGGCGGGCAACCCCGTGGCGCCCGATCCGACAATGACCACGTCCGCCGCAAGGTCCGGGCGCTCCGGCAGTCCCGTTGATTCATGCGCCACGGCTTGCATCCCCCGCGGTTGATCGACGGCGTCGCTCCCGGAGTCTCTTCCGGCATGAGACGGCCGATTCATGGGCCATGGCCGGATTCAGGGTTCGGGCGCCCACTGAAGTTCGCGTTCCATGAAATCCACCACCTGGGGCCAGGCGAGTTCGGCGGCATGAGCGTGATAGCCTTCCGCGCCCGGATCCACGAATCCGTGGCCGCCGAACGGGTAAAAGTGCCATTCCAGCGGTTGGCCGTTCTGCCGGAACGCGTGCATCATCTTGTCCTGGACGGGAATCGGCGTGACGGAATCGTCCGCACCGTAGAGGATGATGGAAGGACAGCGGATGCGCGCCGCCTTGTCCCAGGGCGAGATGGGCCTCATGTCGGTTGGAGGTTGGTCCCGCACGGTGGGGTAGTAGCCGACGAAGGCGCGTACCTCGAGCGTGGCCTCGACGAAGTTGATGGCGATGCGTCCGCCCATGCAGTAGCCGCACACGGCCACTCGCTCCCGGTTCACGTGGGGCTGGGAGAGCAGGAAGTGCCAGCTTTCGGTGAGCACCCGGGTGAAGGCGTCGTCGGACGTTCGGGCCTGAATCCGGGAGCCGGTCTCGATGTGGGTCGCGGCGGGATAGCCGAGTTGCTCGAAGACGTTGGCGGCGAAGGTGCTGTAGCCCAGCGCGGCGAACTTCCGCGCCTCGATCTTCATGTAGTCCGTCATTCCACCCTTCGGGTGGATGAGCAGCAGGGCCGGCCCGGGATCCTTCCGTTCGGGATGGACCAGCAAACCGGCGATGCCGTGGTCCTGCTTGTTGAGTCTGTTCTCGATGAGTTGCATGGCTCCTCCGGGTCGGTGATGATGGGCCGGAGCGTAACACGACGGAACCACCCCGGAAAGAGCCTGCGCCGCCACCGTCACGGCGTGCCGGCGCCGGCTTGACTTGAAGAAACCGGCAATGGGTACGCGAGTCATGGATGCGGACGGCCATGTCAACGAGTGTCCGGCCACCGTCGAGCATGAGTACGATGATGACGCGCCGGACCCGGCATTCCGGTCCTGGCGCCCCCCTCAGGGTCGGGCGGGCGGCCTTTTCTGCAGGATGAATTTTGCCGCCGGATGACCGACGATCCGGTGGTGCCGCGGGGCCGTCGGGCCTCGGCTGCAAAAACTTCGGCACGCCGGCCAGGGTCGCAGGCCGTGCGCACCGATCCGGATTCGGAGGAGAACGATGGCAGAGGAGACGCTGCGGGGAAGTTGTCTTTGCGAGGCCGTGCGCTACGAGATTCGTGGTCCGTTCATCCGGTTCGCTCACTGCTACTGCATGCGATGCCGGAAGGCCACGGGCGGCGTGAAGCCCAGCAACATCTCGGTGCCGCCGGAACAGTTTCGCTGGCTCTCCGGCGAGGAGGTCGTCTCCCGGTGGGACATGCCCGAGGCCCGCGCCTTTGCCATCGCCATCTGCTTCAGGTGCAACTGTCCGGTGCCGCGTCCCACCCGGGATCGCTCGCGCATGACGGTTCCCGCGGGCAGCCTTGATGACGATCCCGGCGAGCCGCCGACCGTGCACCGATACTGGGACAGCCGCGCCGGCTGGGCCTCGGTCGACGAGTCCCACCTGCCGTACGAGGACTGACCGGACGGGGCGCGGCCGGGACCGGCGCTTCCTGGAAGGGTCGGTCCCGCCCACCATCAGTCCTTCCGCCGTCGCTCGGGTGCCGGGTCTCCCCGCCTGCCGAGTCCGGCCTGGAAGGTGCGCAACGTCATCGAGGACATCGCGAACAGTCCGGAGGCTGCGGTGGTTTGTTCCTGCGGTCGATCCTCTCCCCGCCCGAATCCGGCCACGTGGAACCCGGCTGCGGCCGGGCTTCCGCCAGCCCATGGCCGTCTCCTGCCCGGGATGCCGGCCCCGGGTCCCCCCGGCCGGCGCCGCGGTGCGCCTCAGGACACGAACCGCGGCATGGTTACGGGGACGTAGTCGTCCGGTGCCCGGGTGACCACCAGTTCCGGCTCGATGCCGTAGAGGCGGCGGGCGTTGCCGCCCAGCATCTTCTCCTGGACGGGTTTCGGGACGTTGTGCCGGTTCATGGCGTCCATGGCATCCCATACGTCTGCGGCGTCGAGATGGGGCATGTCGGACGACCACAGGCCGATGTCCTCGTACAGATCCCAGAGCCGGAAGGTGATCGTTTCGTCGCCCTCGAAGGCGATGAAGCAGCTCTTGTAGAAGACCTCCCTGGGGTCGCCGATGTTTTCGTTGGTGTGCCGGTAGAGGTCGAGGTAACCCTCGGCCTTCTCCAGCACCAGCGGCAGCCAGCTCGAGTTGGACTCCAGAATCGCTACCCTGAGGCGCGGAAACTTCTCCAGCCAACCCGTCATCAGCACGACGCCGGTCCATGTCATGGCCTCGGCGATGAAGCCGTAGGCGGCGTCGCCGGCCTGCTTCGATCCCATGGCCTGCATGATGTTGGCGACGAACTGACCGGGCGAGTAGACGAGGATGTCCTCGTCGCCGAAGAGCCGCTTTCGGCCGGCGCCCATGCGCTCCGCCAACCCGGGGGACAAGGCTTCGCCCCGGGACGGGAAGGTGTGCATGCCGAGCACCATGCCGAGTTCCTCGAACTCCTTCCACAGCGGATCGAACTCGGGGAAGGTGGGATAGCGGTTGAGGGCGATGATGGGGCGCACCAGCGCCGATCGAAAGCCTCGCCGGGCCACCCGCCGCAATTCGTCAATGGCCCGGTCCACGTCCTGCAGGGGCAGTACCGCGGCGGGGTAAAGGCGTTTTCGGTCGGCGCCGCAGTAGTCGTAGACCCAGTCGTTGTAGGCGCGGGCGCACAGGTGGGCGGCCTCGGCGTTCTCCACCAGCGGCAGGTAGACGAACGTGGAAGGGAAGATCATCACCTGGTCGATGCCGGACGCGTCCATGTCCTTGAGCCGTACGTGCGGGTCGCGGGCGCTGGCGTTGCGGCCGATCCTGTCGTCCCACTCCCTGGTGCCTGGCGGGGTGTTGCCGATCTCCTCCTTGGTCAGCCCCGGGTGCCACGTCTCCGCCGGGTACTTGAAGTCGTTGGGGTTCCGGAAGCTGATGCGCGAGTTCCGCACCAGCATGAGCCGGTCCGCGTCCCGGTAGAAATGCGTCTTGGCGAAAGTTCGATGGCGCTCGGGAATGTACGAGTCCCAGACCTCCGTGGGCTCGTAGATGTGGCTGTCACAGTCGAAAACGGGAAAGTCCTTGGTGCGTCCCCTGGCACTGTAAGCCATGATGACCTCCTGTGTACGGGCGGACGACCCGAACCCGGAAAATGGACGAATCCGTCCGGGATTGTCAAACGGGGAGCAGGTGGGTGCGGGCGGACGGCTACTTCCGGTCGGGCCAGACGGCCCGGGAACCCGGGTCCTGCCAGGCTGCCGGGCGGCAGCTGTCCCTGGCGGCTTCATCGGGCTCCAGGGCGGTATCCCAGTCGTTGCCCACGAAGCGGCAGCCGGTAATGTTCCGGGAAGCGTCCGATACCAGCCAGCGGATGGGCGCCGCCATCACCTGGGGCTGCACCAGCGTGCTGCGGTCGAACGGTGCGCTGTCCGGGATGAAGCTCGTATTGGTGGGGCCGCCGGGCACCAGCACGTTGACGGTCACGCCGGTGTCCTCGAGGTCTCGCGCCCAGCTCGCCGAGGCGGCCTCCAGGGCGGCCTTGGACATGCCGTACGGGGTGTAGGCGGTGCGGAACATGGTGTCGAGGCTGGTGGTGACGTTGACGATGCGACCCGACCGCTGCCTTACCAGGTGGGGCGTCACCGCGCGGGCCATCAGGAAGGCGCCCTTCCAGTTGACGTCCATGACGGCCTGCCATCGGTCGGGCTCCACTTCCCAGAAACGCACGGGATCGCTCATGTAGTTGACGCGCACGGTCTGCATGCCGATACCGGCGGCGTTGACCAGCGCGTCCACGCGTCCGAACCGCCCCAGCACCGCTTCCACGACCCGCTCGCACTCGTCCGCCCTGGTGATGTCGGCCGTGAGGGTAAGGAGGGCGCCCTCCTCCGCCACGCCCGCGGCGCTGCGGACCATGGCTTGGCATCGCTCCTCCCTGTTGTCCACCACCGCCACCCGGGCGCCCTCCTCCAGCAGCGCCACGGTCATGATGGTGCCCATGCCGCCGGCGCCCCCGGTGATGATCACGATCTTGTCGTTCAATGCCTTTTCAGACATCTGCACGTCCTTTCTTGAGGAGCCTTCCATCGCGGTCCACACGCCGGCAACAGGGGTTCTTCAGGGGGTTCCGCACCCGGAGCAGTCTGAATCACGCCTCCTGCCGGTTGGCCTTGTACTGCTGGTGGTTGCGGTCGAGGGCGGCGAGGCAGTCCGGGTCGAAGTCCCGCGTCGCCACGGGCTCGGGCTCCCAGTGGCCGTGGGTGTCCGTGCCGCGCAGCAGCGCCGCGCTGGCGTGGTCGAACAGCGTCTGGTGCACGTGCGGTGCAATGAAATGGATCGAGTAGCCCAGCCGCCGGCCGTCGGATCCATTGGGGTTGGAGCCGTGGAGGACGGTTTCGCTGTGGAACGAGATCTCGCCGGCCTCGAGCTCCACGTCCACCGCCTGCGATTCGTCCACCCCTTCGACGGTCTGACCCCGGGACAGGAGGTTGTCCTCGGCGAAGGTCTCCACATGGCGGCGGGCTCCCTCCGTGTGGGAGCCCGGAATCACCCGCATGCAGCCGCTCTCGACCTTGCTGTCGGTGAAGGCGAACCACGCGGTCAGGGTCTCACGCGGCTGCAGGCCGTAGTAGGTGGTGTCCTGGTGCCAGGACACGAACCGCGGGTCACGGGCATTCTTGGTGAAGAAGCTGGAGCCCCAGCACAGGATGTTCGGGCCGATGATGTCCTCCACCGCATCAAGCATCACCGGGTTGCGGATCAGCGCGTTGAGCCAGGGGAAGGGGAGGTGGGCCTTGATGCGGTAGCGGTCCTGGATTTCTCCGCCGATGGCCTTTTCCAGGTCTTCTAGTTTCTGTCGCAGCGGTCCCGCGGCCTCGCGGTCCATGATGCGCACCGGGAAGAGATATCCATCCCGATGATAGGCGGCCACCTGGGCTTGTGTCAGTACCTTGGGCATTCCGGTCTCCGTTGAAGGGGCCTTCCGTGGCATGGGCCTTTGTTGGCGCCGACGGGAACCCGCGCCGGGACAGAGGACAATCTGGCCCCGGCAGCCCGGTCTGTCAAGCACCGGCCGGGTCGGGCCATCGGCCCGGATTCCTGCTTCGGCGGGAAGGACGGGTTCGGGGCGCTGCCTCCGCCACGACCTGGCGGCCCGTTACAACTCGGCGGCCTGTCTCAGGCTGGCGATCATCGAGATTCGCAACAGGTACTCGTAGGACTTCCCGGGGTCGGCGGCGGTCTCCCGCATGATGCGGCGGAACTCCCGCTGCTGCTTGGAGTCGCGGCTTTCCAGGTTGAGCTTGTTGCGGGTGGAGTGGACATTGGCGTACTCCAGGGCGATGGGCCGGCGCTGCCGCTCGTAGCCGTCGAGTTCCGAGTCCGGCGCTTCTTCGTGCCACACGCGGACGAGCCTTGCGGCGAGGTTGTAGCCGTCGTGGATGCCGCCGTTCATGCCCATGCCGCCCAGCGGGTTGTTGATGTGGGCCGCGTCGCCGGCGAGGAACGCTCGCCCCTGGCGGTAGCGCGCCGCCACCCGCTGGTGGACCGGGTAGAGAGTCCGATGGCGTACGGGGAAGGGGCGTCCCGTGGGCAGCACCCGCTGGAGCCGCCGCTCCACGCTGGCGTCGCTCAACACCTCATCGTCGCTCTCGTCCGGCCGCGTGGGGAACATCACGCGCCACAGTCCCGGCACCCGCAGCAGGAAGAACCACTCTTCCGGGTCCGCGAAATAGCTTACCGGCGCGAGCCGGTCGAAGTGGCGGTCCAGGGGGAAGGGGGTGCTCACCACCAGAAAACGCTCCGGCCAGGTGAAGCCGTCGAAGGGGATGCCCAGGGACTTGCGGACATTGCTCCGGGCGCCGTCGGCGCCCACCAGGAAACGGCCCTCGAAGCGCCGGGCGGCGCTGCCCTGTCCAACCACCGCGGTAACCGATGTCCCGGCGTTCTCCACCCCGGTCACTTCGCTGGCGAAGCGCACTTCGGCCCCGGGCAGGGTCACGAGCTTCTCGTACAGCAGCCGGTTGAGCTTGAACTGCTCGCACTGGAGCCGGTAGGGGTGCGCCGTGGCGTCGGCGATCTGTCCGAAGTCGAACTCCGCGATGCAGCCGGCCCGATCGCGGTACTGGAGCGTGGGTGCCTTGAGCCCCAGGGCGAGAAAGGCATCCAGTACCCCGGTGGACTCGAGCATGTCCAGGGTGGGAGGATGAAAGGTGGAGGCCCGCAACGTTTCCGGCAGTTCCGGCGCCCCCTCGAACACGGTCACGGGCACGTCGTGCCGGGCCAGATGCAGGGCCACCACCAACCCCACGGGACCGGCTCCCGCCACCAGCACGCGGTCCGCGTTCATGTCATCGGCCCGCCCGTGCCGTCGCCGTTGCTACCGGAAATGCGGCATCACGTGGGTGGTGCATACGTCCAGGTGCTGGAACGGATCCTTGGCGGCGAAGCGGACGATGAATGTCTGGATCCCGGCTTCGGCATAAGCGTTGATGAAGTCCACCACCTCGTTGGTCCCGCCGGCCTTGACCACGAGTTGCGCCGCCACCTGCTCGTAGGTCTTGTGGTAGTAGGCCTCCAGGAACGCGGCCCCCTCCCGGCGCGCCTTGTCGCCGTCCGGGTCCATATGAATGGTGAGATAGAGACAGCGGCGGATGTCGCCGGGATTGCGTCCGGCGTCGCTGGCGAAGTCTTCCATCTTCTTCTGCGACTCCCGGAACACCGTGAGCGACGGAATGTTGGTGATCCACGCATCGCCGTACAGGGCGGCGCGCCTCAGACCGGTATCCACATCGTTGCTGGACACCCACACGGGGACGCCGGGCCGCTGCACCGGCTTGGGCAGGAGCGAGAGGTTCTCGATGGTGTAGTACTTGTTGGGATGGGTCACGTTGTCCCCGGCCCACAGGAGCTTCATGATCCTGAGCACCTGGCTCAGGCGGCCGGCCTTCTGGTTGAAGGGGACGCCGCAGGCCGTGTACTCCTCCTCGAACATCTTGTCGTTGCGGGATACACCCACGCCGCAGATCAACCGCCCGCCGCACAACACGTCGACACTGGCCAGGGCCTGGGCCAGCACCACCGGGTTGCGCATGGCCGCCAGCAGCACCGCGGTGCCGATCCTGACCCGTTCGGTCTTCACCGCCAGCGCGCCCAGGGTGCTGATGACCTCAAGCCGCGACTTGGCGGTCACGCTGTCGCCGATCCACACCGAGTCGTAGCCGGCCTCCTCCACCGCCGTGGCGAGGTTGAAGATGGGGCTCAGGTCCGGGACCGCGGTCTTGGCCAGGATCACGCCGCGGGTGGGCAACAGGATGCCAAAGCCGAGTCTTTTCGTCATGGGGTTTCTCCTGATGATTTTCCGGGCAGGTATTCCCCGCCAAGGCCCGCCAGGCTTCAGAAACGGAGGAACAGTTCGTCGGCGCCTTCGCTGGTGAGTTGCGAGAGGGTCGTGATCCGGTCGCTGAATTCCTTGAGCGTTCCCGGGGAGCTTTGACCCACGTCGATGAGAATGGAGAAGAGCGAGAAGCCGAGCCGGTCCTTCTCCCCGAGGAACCGTTCCGACCACTCTGCCGACACCTGGCACTCACCATCCGTGATGAAAACGATATCTCCCTTCTTGTAACGTGATTTTCCGAGGCACTCCAGGGCCGCGTCCAGAGGCTTCTCGAAGTCGGTGCCGCCGCCGGGAAAGTGCGACGCCAGATCCATGAGCCTGTCGGGCTCGATGGCCGCGCCCCGGCGGGTGGTCATGTCGAGGATGTGCAGGTCGGTCTCCCTGGACGAAAAGCAGATGGAACGGAACGGCCGGCGTTGGCGCCGCGTCAGGTCCAGCAGTGTCAGCGTCACGGCCTTGGACCACAGCTCCTTGTCTCCGGCCATGGAGGAGCTGCCGTCGAGGCACACCACCACCGGGCCCTTGCGCCGCTCCTCCATGCCCCGGAGACTGTACTGCAGCAGCTCCCGCTCCAGCAGCCGCCGCCGGAAGTCCCGGCGCAGCAACGGGTGGCGCAGCGTCACCAGCTCCTGGGGCAGCAGACGATCCAGGGCGCCCCCCTGCTCCACCGCATGGAGCTCATCGTTGGCCCGCTCGAAGGTACGCCTGCGCAACGCCAGGGCATGGGACTTCATCCGGCCCACCATGCGGATGAGTTTCTTGAGCTTGTCGTTGCCGGCCAGCCGCCGCCCCAGTTCGAGCCTCCGGTCCGGGGGCAGGCGCCCCCCGGAACCCAGTGCGGAGCCCCACTGCTCGGCTTCCTCGGAGGCTTCCTCCAGTTTCCGGGCGGCGCGGACGGCCGAAGCCCGCACCCGTGCCCGAGCCTCGTCCTGGACGCGCTCCAGCTCCTCGACCCACTGGCGCCGCCCGTGCCGGATTGAGGCGGCGTGGCCCCGCAGCCTGCTCCGGAGTCGCTCCGCCAAGGCTTCGAGGGCCTCCTCCCTGCCGGCGCCGTCTTCCTGCCCGCCCAGTTCGGCGGCATGACGCAGGGTCTCGCGGGTCTGCCGGAAATCCTCCTCCTGCCGGTGCAGCTTCCAGGCGTCCATCATGTCGTGGCGCGTCCACGGCCTTTCGGACTTGAGCATGGCCAGGAGCCCTTCGCCCACCAGCAGCGTGCACAGGCCGGCCCTGGCCTCGTCGAGCAGCGTCATCTCCCGCAGGATCCGGCTCACCTCGCCGTCGTGCAGCGCGGTGAGAAGGGTCCGGTTGACCGCCGCGCTGGGGAGCACGTCGGACTCGTCGGCGAAGACGATGTTGTACTTGAACAGCAGGCGGAAGATGTCCTGCAGCAGCGACGGGAAGTGGGGCAGGAGGGTCTGGCCGGCGCGTTCCAGTTCCCGCAGGCTGGCCGCGTCCCGGCGCAGCAGTCCGTAGGCATGGCGGTCGTAACGGTCGCCCTCGATCCAGTTGGCGTTGTCGGGCATTTCCGGCGGCGGTGCCGCGGGCTTCTTGCCGGAAGCGCGGCGGGCCACTACAGGCCCTCCAGCAGGCGCTTCTGGATGGTCCGGACCTCGTCCCGCACCTCTTCCAACCGGGCCGCGGGCCGGTCCGCGTCGGCGGCCTTCTCCATGATCTGTTCGATCCTGGCGAGGAGGTTGCGGAGCTTGGCATGGGCCTCGATGAGAGCCTGGGAACGCAGCTCCTGGGTGTCCCAGGGGCGTTGCGCATATTCTCCGATCTCCCGGGCCTGGTACAGGAGCTCCCGGGCCTCCTGCTCGTGGCCGAGCACGGTCTCCCTGAGGATGGAGGCGACTTCGGCATGCTCGGACGGTTCCCGCCACAGGACATGCTCCAGGAACAGGAGGCTCCGATCCGAGACTTGGGCGTCCCCCGCCAGGTACGAATGCGCCTTCATGAGTGCCAGGGACTGGCGGTAGCGCCGGTCGGAGGCGACGATCTGCTTCCTGCCGAGCTGCCGGCGGACCTCGGCCATGGCCCTGGGGACGTGGCCGGGGACCGGTTGCGCCTCCGCCTCGCCTTGCATGGCGTTGAGTTCCGCCAGGGTGAGGGACACTTGGGCCGGCCGCGGCGGCGCCTCCAGCATGCGCAGGAAACGATAGTCTTCCTGGATGTAGTCCACCACGAAGCGGAGCAGGAAGCGGTCGTACAGCGCCGTCAGCTCGTCGTCCTCGGGAAGCTCGTTGCTGGCGCCGAACAGGGTGATGAGCGGCACATCGTGAACGTGCTGGCCATTGTGAAACCGGCGCTCGTTGATGAGGGTCAGGATCGAGTTCAGGATCGAGGAGTTGGCCTTGAAGACCTCGTCCAGAAAGGCGACGTGGGCTTCCGGGAGCTTGCGTGTGGTGACGCGCCGGTAATCGTCCCGCTCCAGCCCCTTGAGGCTCACCGCGCCGAACAACTCTTCCGGAGCGGTGAACCGGGTCAACAGCCACTGGAAGTAGCCGGCGCCCTCAATGCGCCGGCACAGTTCGTCCGCCAGCATCGATTTGGCCGTGCCCGGCGGGCCGATGATGAGCAGATTCTGAGCCGACAGCAGGGCCGCGAGCGCACCGTCGATGAGTTCGCTCCGTTCCAGGAACGTCTGTTGCAACTCCTCGCGAAGCGCCAGCAGTTTTTCCTTCGCCGTCATGCGGGAAACCGGTCGTGCATTCGCATTGTAACACTCGATTGTAACGGACAGGGAACCCGGACCGGAAACGACGCGGCTATGGGTGGCCGTGCATCCGTCCTCCCTCGCGAACCCTGCAATCCGGCGCCGTCCATGATGACTTCAGGTGGTGCGGATTCCGCCTCCGCTGATTCCAGGTTTCCGTATGGGGCGCCTGCGCTGCTCCTACTGTCTTCCGCTCAATCCGGCATCCGAACAGAGCGTCTTTCCCTCAAGCCTCCCAGAGCATCTTGACGGGCATCGCGAATAGTCCGGGGGCCGTGCGCTGAATCCGCTCGCCGTCGTGAAGGAGGATACCGCAGGCGAAGCTGCGGCCCACGGCCTCCTTCAGGCCCGAAGTCCGTTGAAGTCCCGGGGACGGGCCGTTGCCCCCGCCTTGACCTCGATCCCGACAATCGTGCCCGGGGAACGTTCAAGGACCAGGTCGATCTCGACGCCGTTCTTGTCGCGATAGTGGCTGACAGCCGTCGTTTCGTCCGAAAGAGCGATGGCTTTGGCGATCTCCCCGTGCACGAAACTCTCCAGAAGCGGTCCCAGTCTCTGGCGGTCCCGCGCGATATCCGCGGCGTCCGTCCGCAGCAGTGCCGCGAGCAGGCCGGAATCCAGAAACTGCAGCTTCGATGTCTTGACAAGCCGCTTCAACCGGCTGTTGTGCCAGGCGCGAATACGTCGGGTCAGGAACATGTGCTCCAGCAGGACGAGCCAGCGCCCCGCGGTCTTGCCGTCGACGCCAAGGTGCGCACCAAGGCTGGACATGTTGAGCAGCTGGCCTGCCGATACGGCCGCGTGGTCGATCAGGCGAACCATCTCGTCGCGCTTGCCGACAGGAGCGATATCCGGGACGTCGCGTTGGGCAAGCGCCCGCGTATAGGCGCGCAGCCAGGAGCGACGCCGTGTCGGGGTGGTGCGGGCAAGCGCCGCCGGAGACGATTCGCGGGATCAGACCGATGGTCGGCCCGGTTTCCTGGATGGCCGGAAAGTCGCCGGCAAAGGCCCGGTCGAGGAATCGCGGCGGGACGGAGCCGGCAATCTCGGCTTGGGAGAACGGCAGAAGATCGACGGTCTCGACGCGCCCGGCCAGTGAATCCGGAGAAATCGTGCTCCGGAACAGATCGACCGAGCCCGTGATCAGGAACCGTCCGGGGTCGGGACATTCGTCGACAATCTTCTTGAGCGCCAGGATCAGGTTCGGCGCGCGCTGGATCTCGTCGATGGCCGCACGTTGCAGCCCCCGGACGAAACCGGTGGGATCGTCCCGGGCGAACCGCCTGAACGGGTCGTCGTCCAGCGAGACGAACGCGCGGCCGTCGTCATTGGCAACGCGGCGAGCAAGCGTTGTCTTGCCCGACTGCCGTGGCCCCACGATGGCGACAATGCGGGTGTCGGCAAGCGCGAGGCGAACGGGCGCCTCGGCGTGCCGCGCCACATAGGTTCCGGCATGGGAGGTGTGGTTTTTCACGGCATGTCGTCGAGGTCGGTCGTCCAATTCGGAATGGTTACCCGTTTGTTTCGGACTATATCACCGCGCCCTCCGGCGGTCACACGCCAGCCGAAATGCCAACCCGCGGTGGTTGACGCAGGGCCGGCGATGGACCGGGCGCGGGAACCATCGACTTTTGCTACAAGAGCCACATCAGCGTAGACCGTGAGTTCGGCCTGATCCGGGGTTGGGAGGTGACCGATGCGGCGTGTCACGACAGCCAAGTGTTCGAGGCTGTTCTGGATGAGTCGAACACGATCGGTTCAGTCTGGGCGGACAGCGTGTATTACAGCCGAGAGTGTGGCGACGGCTGAGCGAAGGGGGGGCGCAGCCACATTCACCGCCAGAGCTACCGAAATCAACCGTTGAGTGCTTGTTCGCGGGAGACCAAACACAAGCGCTCGAAGGTGCGAGCTGCAGTCGAACCTGTATTCGCTCAACACGAAGCCATGGGAGGCAAGCGAGTACGAATCACCGGGCTGGTCCGAGCCCGATTCAATTTCGCGATGAATGAATCGGGTCTTCAATTTCCGTCGGCTTGCCTGGCCGCGGGGGAACCGCCGGCCGGTCTACGTGTATGCGACCCGTTGAATCACACGGGACGAAAAACACTGCTCTATACCATAGAAAACAACATCCCCCCGGCTGCTTGAAACCCATTCCAGCCCAGCATCCCTCCGATCACTCCTTCCTTCGAATATCTGCCCCCCAATATCCTCCAACTCCCATTCCCAATACATCGGGTTTTGAGTTTCGAGAGTCTCCCAATGGGTTATACTGGAAAGGAAGGCGGCTGGCCGTGCTTGGTTCAACGGTCAACATCATTGCGCACCGCGTTCGACATGAAATGTCGCGCTACAGATCGACCCCCCGCACCCGGAGTGTCCGAAAGCAAACTCGCCGTTCGACGCGACTTTTCGGGACGGCGCTTCAATGAGACCGGGGCACACGCCCTTGATGCCCCATGACGGGTGGCATAAGATGCGGCCTCAACGGAGGTGGAGTTCGAGTTGCTTGACAGTCATCGGATGCTACCCCCTACAAACATCAGTAACGAGACGATTCCTCAAGGCACAGATGGCCCCTAATTGCATTCGCTCTCCACATCAAAGCATATTCCAACAAGAAGATAGCCTATGCAGGGGGCGGCGGGAGGGTGGAGGGAGGCAGTGTGGAGGAGTTGCCTCGAGGGGGTAATCCAGGAACTGTTTTTGGGAGAGGTCTCTGTAAGAGAGAGGGTATCGGAGGGGATGCGGAAGGGAGAGGAAGTGATCAAGGGGAGGGGGAGAGTGGTCGATGGAGAGGAAGAGGGGGTCGCGGGCGGCGTTGAGGGCACGTGAGGCTTGCAGGCCGCTCATGGCGTGGGCTTGGGCGTCGAGGGTGGCGAATGAGAGGCCGGGCTTGAGAGAGACTGTGGCATCGGGCAGGGAGCGGAACTTGGCGTAGGGGGTGCAGACCTCGGCGGGGCGATAGACGCGCTGGGAGGGTAACAGACAGGGGCGGTGGTCGTTGAGGAAGGGAGAGAGGTGCTGGCGGACGAAGGCATTGAGCAGGGGGGCGAAGCGCTGCGGGATGTGAGCACGGCCGAGGAAGCGTCGTAGGGCGTGGGCGTTCTTGCTTTCGACAAGGGCGTTGTCGGTGGAACGCCGGGGTCGGGACTTGGTGAAGTCTCGGACATGCAGCTTGTTGAGGAGTGTGGTTGATGTACTCCGAGCCATTGTCGGTATGGAAGCCGAGGATGACGAAGGGAAACAGGCCGAGCAGGGCCTCGAGCAGGGGGGCAAGGAAACGCTCGGAGATGGCAGCCACAGCGCCGACGAACTCGTACGGGGTGAGTTCGTACACGAGGTTGATGAGGTAGACGCCCTTGGCACCGTCGCGGTCGCCTCAGTGGACGGTGTCCACGCGCAGGAAGCCGGGCCGACCGTTGGGCTGCGGGGCGCGCCGTTCGCCCACAGCCCCGCCGCCGGCACGGGTGCTGACGACGACCGTGCGTTGCCTCCGGTAGGTGCGGGGCCACGTGGATGTGTCCCGTCGAGACCCGCGCCAGTAGCCGAATGTCCGCCGGTGAGTAGACCCGCGCGAAGGGACGCCCTTGGTTGCCTTGCGTCGGTCCACGACCCGGCCGGTCTTGCGGTACGGGCGAATCAGCCGCGCGCCCGAGAGTAGTCGGTGGTCTTCTCCGGAAAGCGCTTCATCCGAGCCTTGGACGGCTTGTCCCATCCACTGTAGCCGAGCCGCACCAGGGTCCGCTTCACGAACTCGCAGGTGTCGGCCCGCTCGGTCGGGTGAAAGTCTACAGGCTCGCTCGCCTCGACGAAGGCCGCAATCTGCTCGATAGTCCCCAGGCGTTCCGTTCGAAGTGTTACGATCATCTCCTGATGATCCCCGACATCCTTGCTTCAGGCTCACTCTGCATTGGACAAGACTATCAATTGACCAGTTCCGCAACTGGATGTATCCTGATCACGGACGATGACAGTGCCAATGGACTTCGACGATATTTTCAGATTGCTGACGGGACATCGGCCCTTTCGATGGCAAAAGCGCCTCTTCGAGGACTGGCTGTCTGCCGGAAAGCTTCCGTCAGCCATCGACATCCCGACCGGCTTGGGCAAGACCGCCGTCATGGCGGTGTGGTTGCTCGCACGGGCAGTTGGCGCGAGCCTGCCCCGACGGCTGGTCTACGTTGTAGACCGCCGTTCCGTGGTGGACCAAGCGACCCGGTTCGCCGAACAGCTGCGCCGCAACATGCGCACCTTACCAACCGGCAGGTTGTCAAGTCTCGAGAACGGCACGGACGGGATGCCGATTTCCACTCTGCGTGGCGGATTCGTCGACAATCGCGACTGGCTCGAAAATCCTGTCACACCCGCAATTGTAATTGGGACCATCGACATGATCGGCTCCCGGCTGCTGTTCGAAGGATACGGGGTGTCGCGGGCCATGCGTCCCTACCAAGCCGGCTTCCTCGGTGTTGATACCCTCGTCTTGCTTGACGAGGCGCATCTCTGTCCTCCGTTCGAAGCCCTCCTGCGCCAGATCGCGGATCGTCGCGATACAGACTTGGGCTCGGGACCGGATGATGGGAAGATTACGCCGCCATTCCATCTGATCCCCTTGTCCGCGACGGGGCGGAACAGCACAGGGGGGCCGCCCAACTCCGTTTTCTGTCTCAATGATCGCGATCGCCAAGAGCCGGTCGTCCATCGCCGCCTCACCGCGCGAAAGCGGCTCCAGATCACGGAGCTCACGGATGTAGAAGATCTCGTGAAGCACATGGGCCACCGTGCAATCGAGCTTGGTACCCGCGACACGCCGTCCCGCGTGATCGTCTACTTCGACCACCGTGTCCACGCGGTCAAGGCGGAGCAAGTGATCGAAAAGGAACTCAAGCGAAGACAGAGGGCAGGAGAGTTGGCGACGGACTGGGAAACGGAGCTTCTCGTCGGCGAACGTAGGGTACATGAACGTGCGGGACTGGAGCAATGGCTCGAACAGAGCGGTTTCCTTGGTGACTCCAAGTCTCAGCTGCTTTCACCGAGGTTCCTGGTAGCCACGTCCGCAGGCGAAGTGGGTGTGGACCTGGATGCGGATCACATGGTGTGCGACCTTGTGGCCTATGAGCGTATGGTGCAGCGACTCGGCCGTGTCAATCGACGGGGCGGCAGCGACCGAACCGCTTTGGTGGAAGTGTTCGCGGTACGCCCCGAGATCAGCGCCAATGCCGGTAAGGAAGAGAAGGAAGCACACGAGCGAACTCTCCAAATCTATAACCACCGATTGGCCGCGTTGTGCCATTTGCCTCGGGGTGACGATGGTCGCCAGGACGCCAGTCCATCGGCAACCGTCGTGCTGAAGCGCGAACACCTTGGGGTGGTGGAAGCGGCCACCACCCCAGCGCCATTATATCCGGAACTGAACCGTCCACTCGTTGATGCTTGGTCCATGACGTCCCTCACGCAGCATGAAGGACGCCCCGAGGTCGCTCCGTGGCTGCGTGGCTGGGAGGACGAGGATGATCCGCAGACCCATGTGGTCTGGCGCAGGTATCTGCCAACTGTGCGTCAGGACGATACCATCTCAGCGCCGCCGGCCATGATCGCCGAATTCTTCCGGTCCGCGCCCATCCATGCGAGCGAAAAGCTCGAAGCGCCATCGAAGCGCGTGTTCGACTGGTTGCTCAAGAGAGTGGCTCAGATCGGTGAAGCCAGGCAGGACTCTGAACGGGCCATTACCGACGACGAGATCGTTGCGGTCCTTATGGACCACGCCGGCGAGCACCGACAGAGTGCAAGTCTCCGCGTCCTCCGGCGTCTGGCCACCCCCGCCAGTTCTCTGAGCAGGGATGAACAACGCGACAAGCGCGAGTGGACGGAACGGCTGCTACCTGGATCGCTGATGGTGGTCGACGCAAGACTGCTCCGCGGCCTGCGCGACGGCATGCTTGATGAGAAGTCCGACTTCGAAGTCGCCTCCGCGGATGACGATGACGATTGGCGACAACAGACAGAAGAGGAATATCCATCCATTGAATTGCCGCGTCCCCTGATCAAGTTTCGAGTGTACGAAATCGCTGGAAGCGAGGATGGCGAGGGAGTGGATACGGCCATCGCTAATACAGGCTGGCAGCATGTCCGGACCTTTGAGACCCGCATTGATGCCGGGGGTGTGATACGGGGCGGATTGGCCGTCTACAAGTGGTTCGACGACGCGGCGGACGAGGATTCCCGCTCCATATTGTCGGCGCCCCAAGCCTTGATCGATCATGCCACGGAAGCGGCGGCACGCACCCGCGACTTGGCGACGAGGCTGGGGCTGTCCGAAGAGGAAATCGAAGCGCTCACCTTGGCGGCGCGGATGCATGACGACGGCAAGGCCGCGACGCGCTGGCAGAACGCAATGAATGCGCCAAAGGACGGGCGTCCCTATGCCAAGACATGCGGCGGCGGAAACTGGCGTCATTTGGAGGGCTACCGTCACGAGTTCGGTTCGCTGCTGAGAGCGGAATTGGAAGAGTTACCGAATCAGACGCGGGACCTGATCCTGCATCTCATCGCGGCCCATCATGGCAACGCCCGCCCGTTCATTAGCGCCGCGGGTTGCGAGGACGGACCGCCCTCCCTGCTTGAGGCCAAGGCGGGCGATGCGGCATTGCGCTTCGCGCGGCTCCAGAAGCGGTACGGTCCTTGGGGACTTGCATGGCGCGAAGCCATTCTCCGGGCCGCAGACCAGAGCGTATCCCGTGAGTGGTCAACGCGGCACGGGAAACCGACGTATGGCTGACTCCACCATACCGGTCGATCTCAAAAATCCGGGCCAAGTCTTCGCATGTCTCGGCATTCTGGAGTTGGCCGATACGCTTCTCGGCAGTGCCGCAGCATCGTTCGACTGGAGGGAGGAGCAGACAACGGTATTCCGCATTTCGGCCGCCCATGGGGAGCCTCCGGTCGAGCGCGTCGTCCGGTTTTTCAAGGAGGCCCGCGTCGTTACCCGAGCGCCTAAGGGCTCGACCAACCCAGAACGCTGGAACGAGAAATGGGGAAATGTGCCAGAAATCGACGCTCCCGGCGAACCGTTCCCATTTCCCGACCCAAGTTCGCCGGCTACGCTGCCCGCCATTCTGCGCGATGACCGCGGTAACGAAGTGCCCCTCGACCATTGGGGCGACGCCACCCGACGAGACAACGTTAAGTTCTGGGCAGGAGCCGGAGGCAAGCCTGGAGCAGCAATTCTCAGAGACGCTCTCGATCCGATTCGCGAAAAGTTGGCTCAGCACGTGAACAATCCGTTTGCACTGTCCGAGCCTCTGACAATCAGTTTCCGCTTTGATTGGCGCGGTGACTACATACCCGTACAGGAAGGCTTTTCGCCAAACAGCCACAAGGGTGGCCCTCTTCCGGTCTTGATGGTCAGATACCCGCTTGTCGAGATTCTCGCGGCAATCGGGATGACCCATGCCCGCCCCAACCAGGAGACAAAGCTCAAATACCGTTATGGCGTGCTTGGCCACGATAAGGGTCCTTTACTGGAGCCTCTCTTCCACAGAGCTGCCTTGGGTGCGAACACCACTCCCGTTGCGGGTCGTTCGTTTCGTCAGTTCGTGATGCTTCTTGACTGGCCGGGAAAGAAGGACCAAGCGCGGTGTATCACTCAGGTTTCCGAAGAGGAGATTGTTCGATGACAAGTCCAGCTACCGACGCTCAGATCGACACGTTCGCTGACGACCCAGATGGGCCTGTTGCGTTGCACCTCCGCCAGCCCCTGCTTCCGGTCGAGGGCCTTGGTTCGGTGATATTCCCGCCGACATACGCCAGCGAGCGTAATCAGGGGGATTCCGGCTACAACATTGACGATCTCTCCGATGGCACCAAGATCGCGGTCATCGACAGCGTCGGCTCCCAAGCCAACCGTATGGAGACTGTGTTCCTTGCTAATGCGCGTGGCGAGCCCGAGAACCCTCGGGCTGATCTGGTTCCTCAAATCGAAATCGTCTACGGCAACGAAAAGTCCGTCTCAATTCTGAAGACGGGCCACCGGCTCGGCGATGCTGTGGTCCGCTCGACGGCGCTGCGGGACAGGGCGCACTCCGCGTTTGAGTCGTTTCTCGATCACGGAGATGCGACGCCCATTGCCAAGCTCGCACCAACCTCACTGGTGTTCGGCGTTTGGGACTCGCGCGATACCCTTGCAAAGCTACCTCGCATCGTTCAGGCGACGATTCGGGCAGAGAACGTAGATGTCCTGACCCGCTCGGCTCAGTACAACCCGGCGCTCGACTATGCAGGACTTGATGTCTTCACCGAAGCTGATAAGGAGAAGCAGCAGGGCGATCCCAGGAGCCCGCTTGCCAAACGCGGATTCGTTCATGTCCCTGCCGTTAAGACACATGGCGGTATCATCGCTCGGGGACCGATAATTCGCAGCACGACCATCAATCTGATTGCCCTCCGCCGGCTCAAGGGGGAGAACGGTGTTGCGTTGCGCCGCTATATATTGGGATTGGCTCTGGTCGCCGCCACTGCTGCCATGGATGGGTTCCTCCGGGCGGGATGTCTGCTCACGCTGGATCCGAGTGATAAGGGAAGCTGGAACGCGGTGGCACGCAGCGGCGAGCGTGTCCCGATAGGACTGGACGACGACTCGGCCTTCAAGTACGCCCGCCGGTCCGCTGGTGCCTTCGGCGTTGGCGAAAGCGTTGAAGTTGAGTTCAAGAAGGCCCTCGCTGTCGCCGACATGTCGCCGACACGAAGGTGAAGACGAAGGAACAGTGATGCTCCGCTCGCTGCTGATTGCCGTTCGCTTCCACGAAGGTCGATATCACGGCCAGGAGGACGGCTTCGACGGAGCGAATGGTTGGCCGCCATCGCCGGGTAGACTATTCCAGGCGCTGGTCGCGGCGGCGGCCGACGGTGCCGTCATCCCCGTTGAGGACGAAGGCGCGTTGAGGTGGTTCGAAGGACTAGACCCGCCACGGGTCGCCGCCCCAGCGGCTCGCCGTGGACGAGCAGTCAAACTCTACGTACCGAACAATGATCTTGACTCGGTTGATGGCGATCCGTCGCAGGTCGGCAGAATCCGGGTCTTGAAGCAGTGGCGCCCCTGCTTCTTCGATCCTGACCAATCTGTTCTGTATACATGGAATTTCAACACGACTCCAGAACAGGCTATACGAATCTGCGCGATGGCTGCGCAACTGTACCAGTTCGGACGCGGAATTGACATGGCATATGCGAGCGGCCGAGTGCTGGCGCCGAGCGAAGCCGACGCCATTCTTGCGGCTCATCCCGGATGCATATACCAGCCCAAGGGCGCTGGCGAAACGGCGATCCCGCACATCGGCACACTCGACAGTCTAATTGATAGGAATCGGTGCAAGCGCCGCCGTCTGACAACCACCAGGGCGGGCGGCAAGTCCCGGCAATTGTTCGCCCAGCCACCCAGGGCGATATTCCACCACACTGGATACGACATGCCGCCACGGTGCCTGCGCTTCGAGTTCCGGAATCCCGACGGCGCTTTCGCTCCGCGGCCGCTTGCTTCCGTGGCATCCGTGATTACGGGTCTGCGCGATGCAGCCGCAGTACGGCTCCAGGCATCCCTACCCGTCAAATTCCGCCTGTTCGAGAGGCTGATCGTTGGAAGGGATGCTGGTCCTGACGATATTGCCCGGCGCATCAGGCTGATCCCCATACCATCGGTTGGAACGCCGTATACGGATCTTTCAATCCGGCGCATCCTCGTCCAGGTTCCGCAGGATTGCCCCATACGCGTCGACGACTTGAAGTGGGCTTTCTCCGGCCTAGAACTTCGAGATTCACAGACAGGGGAGACTTGGTCGGGGCAATTGACTTCGACCGATGATGCCCGAATGGCGGCGCGTTTCATGGGACCGTCGCGGGCCTTCACGAGCGTGACGCCGCTCGCCCTTCCGGTTGCCCGCCGTCGTATCGACCCCGCTCGCGTTTCCGACGAGGCAAAGGGCGGCGCGGAACGAGCAAGCGAACAGGCGCACGCCGCCACTGCCGTTCTGCAGGCCCTACGTCACGCCGGCGTCCGGGTTTCGCCGGAGGATGTCCGTGTACAGCGCGAGCCATTCCAGGTTCGCGGTGAACAGGCGGAAGCCTTTGCCCCCGGCACGCGCTTTCCCAAAGGGCGATTGTGGCATGCTGCGGTTACCTTCGCCGAGCCCGTTGCTGGCCCGCTCCTGCTGGGCGACGGCCGTTTTCTCGGCTTGGGCCTCATGTCACCGCACGAACCGATCTCCGGTGTCTCCTGATTTCATCATCAAGTCCGGCTTCGCTGACGGCATCTGCCCCTATCTGGCCGCCCGCGCCGCGCGCCTTGCGATGATGGCGCGCGTCCAAGCTCATCTCGCCCGGCGACGAATTTCCATCCTACGTGAGCGGTCTCGAAGAAGATGGCCGTCCAGCCTGTGGAAACGGATATCGCCATATTGCCGGTGTCTCCGATCTTCCACGTCAGCGCATCCTCCATGTAGCACCTGATCGGTTGTAACGCAGCGGTGCGCAATGGGGCGACGTGGACCGCCCCCATCGTCTCATGGAAGGAATGCAGAACCTGCATTCGGGCGCAGCCGGCCGTCTCGTGTTCGAGTATGCGATATCGGACGTCGAGTCCAACTCCCTTCTCGCCCCAGCGCAGGTTTGACACAGCGTTGCAGAGTCTCACGTCACCCGTCATCCAAGTCGGCTTGCAGACGAAGAGGCTCTGGCCCTTGATTGCCTCGCTGAATCCGGTGCATCGGAGGGCCGAACCCCGCTTCATTGACGTCTTGATGTCCGGGGTGATACGCGGGCTATCGGGTCAACTCCGGTTCCATTCCGCGACAGCGCAGATCGGGCCGCTGTTCATCGGTCGAATCGCACACGAGACCGACGGATTGTTCGAAAGTGCTAATCGAGACCTTGTGTGGAAATCACCAGGATACACACCACGTCACTTCCAGGAGGTGCGGCGAACCGCCAGCGAACATTCTATCGACGTGTGCGGGCCTCTTCGGCCGCAACATGTCCGGCCAACTGAGTAACGAATGGCCGCAAACCGGTCATTTCGCCAAGCTCGGTGCAGGCGCCGTCACTCGCGGCTGATCGTGGGGACATCAGAACCGATGCCGCCGAGTAGAGTTGCTCCTGTATGAGTTTCCGGCAAAGAATATTGTATCGATCCGCGTACGATGTACCCCGAAACTCCTGGAGAATCGGAAAATGCGGCGAAACGCCACGAATCGGTTTTCGGGAACCATCGGAATCTTCGACCAGAATCAACCAACCCACAAACGGGCGGGACTGCTCACCGAAGGCTCCTTCGCGAAAGGCCGTCCAGAGATCGTGAGCCGATCCAACTGCTTCTTCCGTTCGATTGTTGAAGTTGTTTCCAAATGAAGGACCCACATGGCTCTTGAACTCCAATGCGGCAACCAGTCTGCCGTCATTCATGACTATCACATCCCAGAGTTTTGCAGGGCGAAAAAAGCCCGGCAAGGTCACGACACGACGCTTGCGGTGAATCTCCGCGTGCACAAGTCCGTTTGCCCTGACCAAATCACTGACAATTGAGATGAAGCCGCCCATGTTCTTTCCTGCAGTCACCCCGGCTCGTTCGCCCTGGTCTGCCTTGCCAGATTCAAGCTGTTTCTCGCGCGCCGTCTGGCGCCTTGCCCAGAAAGTCCGCACCGCTGTTCGAGCCTTTTGTTCGTAGTCGAGCAAATCAATTGCCAATGGATCTCTCCCGCGGCTATCACTCGATACCAGTGGCACCCAGGAAGGCACGTTCCTCGGTACTGAGTTTGTAAAGCTCAAAGACAACCTGGTTGCGAACGTCCACATCACTCGAGTGAGCGAGATCGACAAGGGCTTTCTTTATGCTGCGCCTTACGGATGACCAGACAGGCAGGCGAATTCTTCGCAGGTATTGCGCCTGGAACCGAAGATAACCGCCGCGCATCCGTGTCGAATAACTCTCCATGAACAGTTTCGTGATATCTGACAGCAGTACGGTCCGGAGAGCACGAAGGTCCCAGTCACTTGAGGTCAGGAAATATAAATTGTGATGGGGGTAAAGACGCCCATCTTCATGGACGACGTGAGCTTGCCCCTTGATGTCCGGAATCAGTAATTTGGGAGTCCCGGCAAGTGCCGGGTAGATACGGTCAATGGTCCGATACCAACTGGCCGGCGTCTTGCGGGCAACGTGGCGTCTGGCGATCTGATCTCTTCTCTCTTCCAGATATCGCTTGAGTCGTGGGTAGCGTGTGAGGTCCACGAGTCCGCCATTGTCGGCAAATGGATTGACGACACCGAGTCCGTGCCAACGGACCTCTCCGGAGAGAATATCCCGCGTCGTTGCAAGCGGCAGCTTGCGATCGTCTTCAACATCGAGTTGATCGTATGGGCCGATGAACGCCTTGTCCGCTCCTGTGGCAACGCCGACGCCAACTCTGCACCCTGCTTCCTCCAGGGTCGGGAGGCTGCGTTCCAGACGCCGAACCAGCGTGAGTCGTCTGGAGGGGTCCAGTATCCACGGTTGGGCGCCGGTGCCGATTTCGAGGAGTTCCGAGACAGGTCCACCCGGTGGGGGCTTCTTTCCATCCAGCAGCTGGCTGGCAAGTGAGGTCAGCACCTCGCTGTTGATTTTAGGCCGGCGAGCGTAACGGGTGAGCCCGGTCTTCTTCCGTCCAATAACGAAAATGGCCGGATATGCGATGACGTCCGAGTGGAACGCGGGTGTGTCAACCATGTCCACATAGATGCCGAGATGAAACTTCTCCGACAAGAGCCGACGCAAGGGTCCACCATAACGGTTCCGGGTCCAACGGTCCGCACAAATGATGCCCAATTTGCCCTCGGCCGAGAGCTGTCTTGCCGAACGCTCGAGGAAGGGAATGTAGAGGTCCCCTCGATCGAAGAGGGTCGTGTACCGCGCCCGATATTCGGCCACCAGGGCATCGGGAACCAGCTCTTGACGAACGTAGGGTGGGTTGCCGACGACGAAGGAGAACTCGGGCGGTAGTTGAGTCAGCAGGAAATCGCCATGAACGAGCCATCGGCCCGTGAGCGTCCTTGCGTCCGCTGGATCGATCTCGGATTCCCGCAGCTTCTGGAGCAGTTTCCGGCGAGTCGATTCATACGTGCGCCGGTGAAGCTCGACGGCGCGGATACAGGAACTCAAAGCCTCTACCGGAACAGGTTTTCCCCGGCTCCGCCACGCTTCGACCAGCCGCTCAACCGCAACAAGGAGGAAGTCGCCGCGGCCGAAGCAAGGTTCCAGGAGCGACAGGGCGTGCAGCGGTCGATTCGGGGTATAGCCCACGAGGTCGAGGATGAACTCGACAACCTCCCGGCGCGTGAAGACCGCGCCCCGCGCTTCCGCCCCGGCCTCCGACAGTTGCTGGAGCGCGTCGCGCACGGGGCAGAGACCGGGCAGGGAGACTTGGCCGGAGAACGACGGCGGGCCGTCAAACGCTTCGGTCATTTCACCTGTTCCTGGCGATATCGTCCAACTTCGGTGTCGGCCAATTTCGACCTGGGCACGGCCGCTCTGTTCCATGCATTCGGGAGATTCCCGAACCCTGCCGCCAATGAGGCACGGCGCGGCGCCCGGGTCAACCGGTCGGGCGATTCGGTCCTCCGCAGTTGGAGTGCACCTCATTCGGCATGAACGCGCCCCGCGAGGAAACCCGCCGCCGTTGGCGCTGGCGCCGATTCGCCCGCGTTCGGAGGATCGAGACCGGGCCAGGATCATCCCGAACCGGGTCATCCCGATTTATCTTGCAACGTCGCACGAGACGGTTTAATTTACAGTACCAAGACGGTCGTACCGGGGTCGGCCGGTCGCTGTGGCCGGAGTCGACGACGGAGCCGAAGGGAAGGAGGGACGCCCATGCCGATTATCACCATCATTCGTGGCGCGTTTGGTGCGGGTCCGGAGGTTGCCGAGCGGGTTGCCGGGGATCTCGGCTGCCCGTGTGTGGACCGCGAGGTGCTGATGGAGGCCAGCAGCCGGTACGGAATTCCCGAGGCCAAGTACGAGGAGGTGTTGGAATCGGGCCCCCATTGGTGGGAGCGCTGGCGGGAGAGCCTGCGGCTTTACCGCATCACGCTCCAGGCCGCCATGTGCGAGATGGCCGGTGAAGGCGAATTCGTCTATCACGGCCACATGGGCCAGGAGCTCCTGCCCGGCGTCAGCCACGTGCTCAAGGTGCTTTTGACGGCGCCGTTGGAATACCAGGTGGAGCGGGTGCGGGAGCGGGAGGGGTTCGACGAGGCGGGCGGGCGGCGTTACGTGGAAAGCGTCAACAAGGCGCGCTCCCGGCGCATGGAGGCGGTCTTCGGCGCGGACTGGCGCGACGCGTCGCGCTATGACCTGGTCCTGAACGCCGGGCAGATGACCGTGGACACGCTGGCGCGGTTGATCGAGGACGCCGCCGCGCGGCCCGAGTACCAGAAGAGTGCGGAGTCGGAGCGCGCCTTCGCCGACCTGTCCCTGACATCCCGCGTTCAGGCGGCGCTGATCGTGTCGCCCGGGACGCGGAATCTGAACGTGCGCGTGCGGGCATCCGACGGCGTGGTGCAGGTCTCCGGGATCCTGACCCAGCCGGCTCTTCAGGACGAGATCGTCTCGGTGGCCCGGGGGGTTTCCGGAACCACGGCGGTGGAGACGGACTTCGAATCGCCGCCCGTGGAGTACATGTTTCCGTAGCACGGGTCGCCGGGAGGCGTTGAACGGCCGGCAGGAGCATTCGCTGCCGGACCAGGCCGAGACCCTGAGGAGGCTCGCGGGACCGCGGCGTCAGACCCCGGCGCATCGGGCTTGCGGGGGGCGCGGTCCCGCCCTGTGCATTCTTTCGATCCATTTCTTTCGATCCATTTCTTTCGATCCATGTCCACCGTCTTTCGATCCATGTCCACCGATCCATGATCGTTGCCGTCGTACTGGCCGCGGGTGCCTCCACCCGCATGGGAAGACCCAAGGCGTTGCTGCCGGTGAAGGGCGTTCCCTTCATCGAACGCATCGTCCGCGTGCTGGAGCATACCGAGGTGGACCGGACCCTGGTGGTGCTGGGCCACAACGCGGACGCCATGCGCGAGGCCATCGCCTACCTGGGCGTCGATACCGTGGTGAACCCTGACTACGCCCGCGGGCAGCTCTCGTCGCTGCAGACCGCCATCCGGGCACTGGAGGGCGAGCCTGTGGAGGGGATCCTGGTGCATCTGGTGGATCACCCGTTCATCGAAGGCGCGCTGGTGGACCGGATCATCGACCGCTTCCGCACCGGCGGGAAGCTCATCGTGGTGCCGCGCTTCGGCGGCAGGCGCGGCCATCCGGTGCTCTTCTCCAGCGAACTCTTCCCCGAGTTCCTGGCCGCCTCCCTGGAGACCGGTGCCAAGCCGGTGGTGCGAGGGCACCCCGACGAGACCCTGGAACTGGATACCGACGCGGAAGGAATTCTCGTGGATATCGATACGCCCGAGGAATACCGAAAACACGTGAGGAGCGAGCCGTGGCCCGATTGAACCTGAATTTCGCCTGTGGCAGCTACGATCTCTTGCGGCCGCTCTGGGAGAAGGTGGTGGAGCCCGCCGGCATGGACCTCAACGTCATGACCATGCAGTCGCCCGAGCGCCACGGACGCATGTTGCGCCACGAGGAGTTCGATGCGTGCGAGCTTTCGCTGGTGAGCTATCTGGTGGCACACGACCAGGGACGGGACTTCACTGCCATTCCGGCGTTTCCGCACCGCCGTTTTCGCCACGGCTACATGGCCAAATGCGCCGGCCGCGGCATCCACAAGCCCTCGGATCTCAACGGCCGGCGCATTGGCCTCGATACCCTGCAGAACTCCGCGGGCCTGTGGATGCGCGGCATCCTTCAGGACTACCATGGGCTGGACCTGGCCACGGTGGAGTGGTGGTGCCAGGAGGATGAGGACGTGCCGTTGGAGCCGGCCCCGTGGATGAAGGTTCA
Source organism: uncultured Binatia bacterium (SeqCode) (assembly GCA_964291295.2). Lineage (GTDB taxonomy): Bacteria > Desulfobacterota > Binatia > UBA9968 > JAJDTQ01 > JAJDTQ01. The sequence continues at coordinate 2,546,994 of OZ219754.1, forward strand.
CCGGGTGCCCCAAGGCCGCAACATCGACGAGATGTTGTGCGCCGGCGACCTTGAAGGGGCGCTCTATCCCGAAGTCCTGCCGTCCATCCGCGCCGGTTCGGACAAGGTGGCGTTGCTTTTCCCGGACCCCAGGAAGGCGGAAGCGGAGTATTACCGCACGAGCGGCATCTTTCCCATCATGCACACGGTGGTGATCAAGGACGAGATACTGGAACGCAATCCCTGGGTGGCGGTGAGTCTGCTCCAGGCGCTCCAGCACTCCAAGGAGGTCTGCTACGAACGCATGGGCGATCCCCGGAGTCTTGCGCTGGTCTGGGCCAGGGAAGAGTTGCAGGCGCAACGGGAAATATTCGGGCCCGATCCCTGGCCCTACGGCCTTGAACCCAACCGCACGGCGCTGGAGGCGGCCGTGCGCTACGAGTTCGAGCAGGGCATGATCAAGCACAGGCCCGCCATCGAGGAATTGTTCTTCCCGCCCTCCCTCCAGGATATCCAGCACTATGTCTGAACCCCGCATGGCGGGGTGGTGATGGTGGACAGGGTTCGGGCAGATCGGCTAGAGTCGAAACAGCCTTCCGGTCAGTGTGTCAGGAGGTCGCCCACAGGAGGTCACCCATGAGTGATGCGCCGGCGCCGGTCAGGAAATGTCTGGTCCGGACCATGTCCGACACCATCGAGACGGACATCCATCGGGTCCATGTCATCGCCAACGAAATCCTTCCGCGTTACCACAAGCCCGGCCTGTCCTTTGAAGCGTTGCGCAAGGTGGCCGACGGCCCGTTCGACTTTTTTCTGGCGCCTCTTCTCTTCGCCGAAGACTACGCCCGGGACCCTTCGATCATCTACAACGAGGGTGTCCGGCGGGAGATCCGCGGCCATGCCCTGGAGATCGCGCGCCGGCACGGCTTCGACATCAATCCGCCCGACTTCGTTCCCGGCGTCGAGGAGTCGTTGAAGGAAGCCCGGGACGCGGGCCTGAGCAACATGGTGCTCACCACCAGCGGCCGGCGCTACAAGCACCGGGTGATGGAGGCCCACGGCATCCGCGAATATTTCGACGAGATCATCGACCGCGACGAGACCTACTTCAGAAAAGAGCAGGGCATCTACCACCTGTTCCGGAAGCTCGACGTCCCGAAGCTCGAGGTGATCCTTCTGTCCGGAACCGCCGCCTACATACGAGCGGGCAACAATCTGGAGTTTGCCCAAGTGGCCGGCAACGATCTCTCGGTCTTCACCGTGGCCCTGGCCACGGAGTACTCCTACAACGATGAGGCTACGCTGGCCGCGGCCAAGCCCAAGCTGCTGGTACGAAGCCTGGGCGAACTCTTCCCCGGACTGCGCGAAGCCGGTGTCCTGCCTGCGGCCGCCGACCGTCCTTCGGCTTCCACCGCGGCATAGGGTGCGGCACGGTCACCCCCGGGACCACTTGGTCCTGGGGGTCTCAAGGCGCTCGCCGTCCACGTGGATGGCGTCCACCCGCTCGTTGAAGAAGCACACCAGATTCCGGATCCCGGGGCACTCGGGCAGGGTGTCCTCGTAGCTCCAGGCGGCATCCGCGAAGACTTGGCCGCCGACATGGGCCGACCAGTAGCGGGCGGCGCCCTTGTAGGGACAACGCGACGTGGTGTCGCTGGATTCCAGGAGGTCCATGCGCACGTCCTCCCGCGGCAGGTAGTAACGGACCAGGTGGCCGGTTTCCAGGACCAGCCGCGGGCGGATGGAGTCCGCCACCACCGCGCCGCCGAGGGTTACCCGCACGTGGCGCGAACTGTTGAGCACGTCCACCCTCTTGTAGGGGTCCCGGGCATGGACGAAGACCTCGTCCTCCTCTTCGTACCAGCCGTCCATCCGGTTCCAGTAGAAAGAGAGATGCCCGGCGATGTCGCGGGACGGGTGCGCGGGGTCGAGGTAGCTCCAGGCCGCGGACTCGGCAGTCCGCCCGCCCGCAACCACATCCCAGTAGGAGGCCTCGCCCTTGACCGGACAACGGGTATGGTGGTCGCTGGGTTTCAGGAATTCCATGCGCACGTCGTCCGGCGGGAAGTAGTAGACGGGAACATGACCCGCCTCCCGCACCAGCACGGCCCGCCGGGTGTCCGCCAGCGTCTCGCCGCCGAACCGGACACGTACGCGGCGGGGGCTCTCCTCGAAATCGAGCCAAGGGTCGGTGTGCGCTCCGTAGCTTCGCGGCTTGTGTATGATCTCCATGAATTTTCCCCCTTGCGGTTCCGCCGCGTGAAGGCGCCCGAGGTGGCGGGACGGGCGGACAGCGGATTCTGCTCCCGCCGGACTCGCGGTGTCAAGACGGGCGGGTCCGGTGCCCGCGGCTTGGCACACGCCGCCCCGCATTGTAGAACATCCATCAACACGAGACGGGAGGAACCCGACCCATGAGGCACAAGCCTGGCGACAAGGCGCCGGATTTTCGGTTGATGGATCAGAACGGCTCGCCCCACAAGCTCTCCGACTACCAGGGCAGGTGGGTGCTGCTGTTCTTCTATCCCAGGGACGCCACACCCGGTTGAACGAAGGAGGCCTGTAGTATACGGGACCACATGGCCGCATTCGATGAAGCCGGGGCAACGATTCTGGGGGTCAGCGTCGATCCGGTGAAGAGCCATGCCCGATTCGCCGAAAAGCATGCTCTCCCCTACACGCTGCTGGCGGACGAGGAGAAGGAGGTGGTGAGGCGGTACGACGTCTGGGGCAGGAAGAAGTTCATGGGCAGGGAGTACGACGGCACCCACCGGACATCGTTTCTCATCGATCCCGAGGGCGGGATCGCCCGGATCTACGAGAAGGTGAAACCGGCGCGGCACGCGCGGGAAGTGCTCGACGACCTGGCGGACCTGGGGTAGAGGGTCCGGTGGCGGACCCGGCGTCGCAGCGGGGGGACGAAGCCTTCATGGCGCGGGCCCTGGCCGAGGCCGAGGCGGCGCGGCGGGAGGATGAGGTGCCGGTAGGGGCGGTGGTGGTGTGCGGCGGCGAGGTGATCGGCCGGGGACACAACCGGCGTGAGGGTTCGAGTGATCCGACCAGCCATGCGGAGATTCTGGCCATCAGGGAGGCGGCGGCCGCGCGCGGGTCGTGGCGTCTGGAAGACTGCACGCTCTACGTGACGCTGGAACCCTGCGTCATGTGCGCCGGCGCCATGGTCCAGGCCCGGGTCCGGCGGGTCGTGTTCGGCTGTCTCGATCCCAGGGGCGGCGCGGTCAGATCGCTCTACCGCGTCTGCGGCGACCCGCGCCTCAACCACCGCGTGACCGTCACCCGGGGCGTGCTGGAAGAACGGTGCGGCGAGCTCCTCCGGCGCTTCTTCGTCTCACTGCGCGCGGCCGGCGGCAAGTGATTCCAGGGAGGCGTGCCCCGATCCCATGGATGCCACCGCAAGACACCTGAGCACCAGCGCAGCCGCCCTGGACTTCGTCGACCTGCCGGCCGATGCCGTGCACGAGGCGCGCCGCCGCATACTGGACTCGGTGGGTTGCGCGCTGGCGGCCATTGGCGCCGAACCCGGCCGCATCGCCCGGAACCTCGCGCCGGCGGTCGAAGCGCCCGGCGCGGCGAGCATTCTGGGTACCGGACAAGCCACCTCCCCGGATATGGCGGCCTTTGCCAACACCGTCATGATCCGCTACCTGAACTGCAACGACAGTCTTGTGTCCCTGGGCGGGGGCCATCCCAGCGACATGCTGCCGGCGGTGCTGGCGGCCGCCCAGGTGGCCGGCGCGTCCGGCCGTACGGTGATCGCCGTGTTGATTCTTGCCTACGAGATATACGGGCGGTTCGCCGAGCGCTTTGCGACCCGGGAGAAGGGGTGGGACCAGGGCCTCTTCATCGGTCCGGCGAGCGCCTGTGCGGCGGGGAAGGTTCTGGGGCTGCCGGCGGTTCGCCTCGCTCACGCCATGTCCATGACCGTGATGTCCCAGGTGCCGCTGGGCCACACCCGGACAGGCGAGTTGTCCATGTGGAAGGGCTGCGCCACGGCCATGGCCGTGCGCAACGCGGTCTTCGCCGCGCTGCTTGCCCGTGCCGGAATGGATGGGCCGCCGGAACCCTTTGAAGGACGCTGCGGCCTGTTCGACCAGGTGACCGGGGCCTTGCGGCTTGAGGGTTTCGGCCATGCCGGAGCGGGCGTGCCGCTCAAGATCGCCGACACCAGCATCAAGTACTTACCGGCGCAGATCCACACCCAGGCCGGCGCCGCCATGGCCCTGGAAATGAGGGATGCGCTGGATCTCGACGATATCGAGCGCATCCGAATCCGGACCTGCGCCGTGGCCGTGCGCAACGCCGCTGGCGAGCCCGGAAAGTGGGATCCCAAGACCCGTGAAACCGCCGATCACAGCCTCCCCTACGTGGTCGCCGCGGCCCTGACCGACGGCGCATTGACCCTCGCCAGCTTTGACGACAGGCGTATCGGCGCTCCGGCCGCTCATGCGCAAGGTCGAGGTGTCTGAGGATCCCGAGGCCACCCGCCATTTTCCCGCGCGGCAGCGGGCGCGAATGGAGATCGAATTGCGTTCCGGACGGCGGCTGACACGGACTGCCGACTACCCCAAGGGCCACAGCCGCAATCCGCTGTCCGACAGCGATCTGTAGCGGAAGTTCCTGGGCCTCACGGCGGGCATCCTGTCCCGGTCCCGCCAGTTGTCCCTGTTGGAGCTTCTGTGGCACGTTGACGAACTGGAAAACCTGCACGACCTGTTCAAGGCTGCGCGGGTGGAATCGGGCGCATAGGCATGGTTCAGGAGGAGGTGTCGTCATGTTCGGGCTGACACGGTTTCGCTCGTGGAATTTCAACGCCGAGGAGCTGGACCGGACCGTGAGCTTCTACCAGGATGTCCTCGGAGCGACGGTGCGCAAGAAACATGTGGTGGCCGGCGTGGACGTCGTCCGGCTCGATCTCGGTGGCGTTGTCCTGGGTCTGTTCGACGCCTCGAAAGACCGCCACCCCCGCGTGCCCCATCACACCTTCGAGATCGACGGTCCGAGCGAGCCGGAGGATCTGGTCAAGGAAATCGAGGCCAGAGGCGCCAGGGTGAGCGAGCTCCGCCGCCACGACGAGGGCCAGGGTTACTCCGTCTATGTCATCGACCCGAGCGGGAACCGCCTGGAGCTCTCCACGTCCTCCAGATAGCGTGGAGGCCGCACGCAGGGAGGGGGTGCGACCCAACCGTTCAAGCCCTTCCGGCGGCGGGATTTCCCTGATCCAGTCGGCTCCGGCCGACAGTGCGGAGGGAAGCGTGCGGGGAGTGTCCTTGCGCAGATGGCTCAGCATATTCCAACAAGAAGATGAGGCTATGCAGGGTGTTGCGGGAGGGTGGAGGGTTCGACCACGAGGTTGATGAGGTAGAGCGTTTGGCACCGTCGCGGTCGCTCTGCTGGACGGTGTCCACGCGCAGCGGCGGTTGGGCTGCGGGGCGCGCCGTTCGTCCACGGTCCCGGCGTCCGCACGGGTGCCGACGACAACGGTGCGGACGCCTCGGGTAGATGCGGGAGCCACGCAGTTTCTAGAGGTGGTTCGGCCGAGACCTCGGCCCGCGGCTCGAAGCGCGGATCCCGGAAGGGATGGAACAGGGGCTGCAGCACCACCCGCGTGGCCAAGCCTGACATCTGGCCCAAGTCCTCGTCCACCCGCGCCAGTAGTCGCATGACCGCCGGCGAGCAGAGCCGGGCGAAGGGCGGTAGCCCTGGCGTCGGTGCACGACCCGGCTGGTCTTGCGGAACGGGCGAATCAGCGGGGTGCTCGAGAGTAGGCGGTGGTCTTTTCCAGAAAGCGCATCACCGGCGTTTTGGACGGTTTGTCCAAACCACTGTAGCCGAGGCGCCCCAAGGTCGATTTGAGGAACTCGCAGGTGTCGGTGGGGTGAAAGTCTACAGGCTTGCGCGCCTCGACGAAGGCGGCAATCGGTTCGATAGTGCCCAAGGGTACCGTTCGAGGTGTCACGATCATTTTATGACGATCCCCGACACCCCAGCTTCAGGCTCACATTGCATTGGAATCGCTTCAGGCTTTCAGGCTCACATTGCGTTGGACAAGACTGCTGCTTGACAGTGGGGGGGGGGGGGGGGGTAAAGTCTGAATCCGTGACAGGATCACGAGGGTATCGACGTGGCGGCGCTGGCCGAATCCGACTTGGGGAAGGTCCGAACGACCCCGGATTTGCTGGGGCTGAATCAATACAATCCACAGGTTGTGAGTGGCTCAATGTCACGCCGTGGCCTTGTTCGGACGTTCCTTGGACTTCATGGGGTGAGGCACGCGATTGCGAAGGAGTTGAGCAATTTATCCATGAGGAAGTGAGAAGGACGACTTTGACGGCAGTAAGCAAGACGGATCGGGAGACTTGTTCAAACCATACCCTCCTGAATGCCTGCTGAGGTTGCCGGAGGGAAGTTCCGTGGCATTGTGCCAAGGCCCGTCGTACCAGAGCTGTTTTTGAAGGCGGCAGGGGAGTTCGAGAATGAAAAGGACGAGGAGAATATTGATGTACGGAATGATGCACGGGATGATGCACAGGAACCTGGCGGCGATCTTCTGCGCGGTGGTGTTGGCCTTCGGGCTGGCGGCATGCGGAGGCAGCAGCAACAACAACCGGACCCCGGCGACGACCCCGGATCCGCCGCCGGCGGGGCCGACGGCAGTGGAGACGGCGATAAAGGAGGCCCGGACGGCGGCGATGGCGGCGTCGGGCAAGGCCAAGACGGCGTCGGACAACGCGGGGACGTCGGCGGATGAGGCGGAAGCGGCGATCCTGGGTGTCGTGCCCGTTTTCACTCCCAAGGGGGAGATGACGGCGAAGAGCTACGCGGATGCGGCCCGGACGGCGGCGGACATGGCGAAGGCGGAGTACGACAAGGCCAAGATGGAGTCGGACAAGGCTGCGGCCACGAGCGACTTGCGTGTGGCGGCCCAGGCCGAAGTCGATGCCGAGGCGGCGCAGGCGAAGGCCGAGGCTCAGGCGGCGATGGCCGCGGAAAAGGCGAAGATGGCGAAGGAGGCCGCGGCCAAGGAGGTTCGGCGTGTCGAGGGCATGACCTACAGGTACGGCGACACGACCATCACGGCGGGTGCACCCTATGCCAAGCTCACGACCGGGGGCAAGACCATCGAGACCGGCAAGCGCGGCAACATCGACGAGAAATCACGGAATTACCGAAAGGAACCCGTCCAATACGTGGCGGCAACGGCAAACAAGCCGGAGGTGGTTTCCCGGACGGGAATCCATGCACGGACCATCCCCGTCGGTTCCTACAACGACTCGGAGAAGTCCCGTTTCTGGCTGATGGACAAGTATGTCCGCAACACCAAGGGGGTGAAGGCCTACCGCAGGGCGAAGGACGCCAGCGATCAGCCGATCAACGTGACCGCCCCGATCACGGCCGAGAACCCGTTCGGTTCGGTCACGGTAGGGGAAAAGACCTACAAGGTCATGCGGGCGGAGGGGGAGTTCCATATTCTTGATACCCCGGAGTCGAAGAAACTGGACAAGACGAATGCCTGGGACTGGATCAATGGGGGCACCAAGGACGCGAATGCGGGCGTGGGCGTCTACTACTACAACAACGGCAGCAAGGACATCTATCTTCTGCGCACCGGAACGAGCGGGACCGACAACTTCACCTACCGGCAGATTTTCGTCTACGATGTGCCGGATTTCCCGGAGGCGAGGCCCTATGAGCACATGAACTACGGGATGTGGCACACGCAGAAGTCAGGCAGGACCAACCTTGGCATCTCATTCGTCACGGTGCTGCCCGATGGCGAGGGCATGACCCCGGCGGCCAACATGCCAGGCTTCGGCAGTGCCACCTACAGGGGTAATGCAATTTGGCAACACCGCGCACAGCACGCTCAAGGCGAAGGAGGTATCTTCGGTCTTGACGGAACCTCAACCACAACGGTGGATTTCGGGAAAAGCACCATCAAGACCGATATTTATCGCGCGCACTTCTTGTTGCAAGGCGGATATGACGGGATTATCGCCACATTCCACGGCACCATCGACGGGAACGGGTTCTCGGGCAGCAAAGTGACCAATGTCAACGCCGAAGGCGCCGGCTACGATACACCGGGATTTCTGGCTGGCTATCAGACCCGCCATCGTACTGCAATAGACTTGGCCACGAGCGTGGACGGCAGCCTGTACGAGGTGAGGGAGTACAGCGGCCATTTCTTCGGGCCGGACGCCGAAGAGGTGGGCGGCGTGTTCGACATCACATCCAAGGACAAGAAGCACGGCGAGTTGCGCGGCTCTTTCGGCGGCCACAGGTAGTAAACCGCTCGAAACAGACCGCCATCACCGGCGGTGGTTCACGGAGCGGGGCGCCCGATCCATCTACGGATCGGGTGCCCTTTTCTTTTTCGACAGCCGCGCGGGGAGTGGCGGGAGGCGATGGCACGGTTCCGGGCGATGCTGGCGCGCAATCCCGATCTGCCCCGGGTGCGGCTCGACTTGGCGTTGGCCTATTTTCAGGCGGAGGATGACGGCAATGCGGCCTGTCATTTCCGCCTGGCGCTGGGCGCGAAGGACCTGCCCGAGACGGTGCGCGCCTCGGCGCTCGCTTTCCTCGACCGCATCCGGCGGCGCAAGCGATGGTCGGTTACCGGCTCGGTGGCGGTTGTGCCCGACACCAACATCAACGCCAGGACCGATGCCCGGGAGATCCTCCTGTTCGGCCAGCGGGCCACGCTGTCGGAGGATGCGCGCCGGACCAGCGGCGTCGGGGTGACGATCGACATGTCGGGCGGTTACGAAGGGCGGGTTTCGCCCGACCTGCGGTTCCGGGTCGGCGGCGGGCTTCAGACCCGAACCTGCCGGGAGAGCGATTTCAACGAACAGATCGTCGAACCTGTACGCCGGGCCGCGCTTCCTGTTCGACAAGTTCGACCTGCGTCCCGACGTGACCGCGCGGCAGCGCTGGCTCGGCGGCACCGCCTGCAGCTTGGCGCTGGGTATCGGGCTTTCGGGCGGGGCAGACATGGCGGCTGGGCGCGTCGCTCAGCCGCGAGCGGATCGACTACGAGGAGGGCAATCTCGGCGAGGGCAACATCGATTCCGTCGGGCTCGACCTCACCCATGCGCTGGACCAAGCGACGCTGTTGCGGGCCGACACCGCATGGAGCAGTGCGACGCTGGACCTGGACACCCATTCCTGGCGCGAGTTCCTCGTCGGATTGACGGTTTCGCGCGAGTTGCCCTTGGTCTTCGTGGCCAGGGGGGGGAGCACTTGGTCCTTGGCGGGTGGCTCTTGACGCGGACGGCAACCGGGACGTAATCTTCATCGCAGAGACCGCCATCGACTTCAGAGACGGCGGAGAACGGTGCAATGGATAGAACGGTGCAATGGATCCTTGACGGCTTGTGGGGCGGTTGAGGGTCCGGACATGAAAGGAGTCCTTCATGCGGTACCACGACAATGCGAAAAGAGCCTTGGCGATCCTCACCCGGCGGGCGCTTCCCGCCGGGTTGGCGCTGGGTGTCTGCCTGATGACCGCGGCAACGTCGGCCGCCGCGCCCATCGTTGCCGAGTTGATCAGCGCTCCCGGCGTGCCGCCGCCCATCACGCGCACCGAACCGGCGCACGTGATCGTGAACCTCGTCACCGAGGAGAAGGTGGGCGAGTTGTCACAGGGGGTGCAGTACGAGTTCTGGACCTACAACGGCAAGGTGCCCGGTCCCTTTATTCGGCTGCGGCAGGGAGACACCTTCGAGGTGCGGCTCGACAACACCAAGGGCAAGCTCACCCACACCGTGGACTTTCACGCTGTCACCGGCCCGGGCGGTGGCGCCAACGCGCTGATGGTGGACCCGGGCAAGACCGCGGTGGCGGTTTTCAAGGCGGTCAACGCGGGTTTTTTCGTCTACCACTGCGCCGCTCCTCCCATTCCGGCCCACATCTCCAACGGCCTGTACGGAGTCGTGCTGGTGGAGCCGGCCGGCGGCCTGCCGAAAGTCGACCGCGAATACTACGTGATGCAGAGCGAGTTCTACACGGAGAATGAGGTGGGTGAAGAGGGCCTGCAGAGCTTCTCCTCGGCGAAAGGCCAAGCTGAGACTCCGGAGTACATCGTCTTCAACGGCCACACGGAGTCGTTGACCGGGGAAGGCGCACTCAAGGCCAACGTGGGCGAGCGGGTGCGCCTGTACGTGGGCAACATCGGCCCGAACAAGACCTCGTCCTTCCACGTCATCGGCGAGATCTTCGACGCGGTGTACCGGGAAGGCTCCGTGAGCAATCCGGACAAGGACGTCCAGACGACCCTGATCCCCAGCGGTTCGGCCTCCATCGTCGATTTCAAGGTGGACGTGCCGGGCAACTATCTCCTGGTGGATCACGCGATTTTCCGCATCCTTCGGGGCGCCGTGGGCATACTGACCGTGGAAGGTCCCGAGCAGCCCGACATCTATGCGGTCAAGCAGAAGGGCTCAAGCGCGGACAGCGGCCACTGAGAACGCGCCCCTGTCCTTCGTGGCGGTGGGTTCGCGGAAACCGAACGGCGCTGGCGGGTGATGGACCTGCCGGCGCCGTTTTCGATGCGGAAGACCATGGCTGAAGGTTCTCGCGCCGGGCACTCGGCCGCCTGAGTCGATGGCCGGGCGGCCGCGGTAGGCGGGGTACGGGCCCTCAGCCGGCCCTTGCGGCCTGGATCGTCCTCTCCACGTACACCTGTGCCAGGTGGGAACGGTAGGCGGGGGTGGCGTTGACGTCCTGGATGGGGTCGACGCCGTCCGTGACCCGCGCGGCGGCGCTTGCGATGGTGCTGTCGTCGAGTTGCCGCCCGCGCAGCGCCTCTTCGACCCTTTCCGCGCGGTAGGCCACGTCACCCACGCCGGTCACGCCGATGGCGATCTCCTCGCAGGTGCCGCCGGCGGACTCCTTGAGACAGACGGCCACGCCGACGATGGCAAAGCCGGCGGCCTGCCGGGACGCCTTCCGGTAGGCCACCTTGTAGCCGTCCCGGGTCGGCACCCGAATCTCGGTCAGGAGTTCCTCGGGCATGAGGCTGGTGGTCAGCATGGTGATGAAGAAGTCGCGGGCGGGAATCCATCGCTCCCCGTCCGGTCCGGCGGCCTTGAGTTCCGCATCCAGGGCCAGGATGGCCGCGGGCAGATCCTCGGCCGGGTCGGCGTGGGCCAGCCCGCCGCCGATGGTGCCGCGGTTCCGTACCTGGACGTCGCCCACCACCGCCGCGGTCCGGGCCAGCAGCGGGCAGCGGCTCAGGAGCGGCGCGGACTCGGCCAGATCGGTGTAGGTGGTCAGGGCGCCTATCGCGATCCGGTCGCCATCCGCACGAATGTAGTTGAACTCCGTGAGGCCGCCGATGTCGATGACCACCGCGGGCTTGGCGAGGCGGAGCTTCATGAGGGGCAGCAGGCTCTGGCCCCCGGCCAGAATCTTGGCATCGTCCACGTTGGCGGACAACAGCGACAGGGCCTCCTCCAGGGAGGCGGGTGCATGGTAGTCGAACGCGCCGGGGATCATGTCCGGGCCTCCTGAATCAATTGCCATACCCGTTCGGGTGTCAGCGGCAGTTGCCGGATCCTGACTCCGAAGGGCTCCAGGGCATTCTCCACCGCGCTGGCGATGGCGGCGGGGGAGGGGATGGCGGCCCCTTCGCCCGCGGCCTTCTGGCCCAGCGGCGTGAACGCCGACGGCGCGGGGCGGTGCTCCACCTCGATGGCGGGAGTCTCGGCGGTGGAGCACTTGCCGTAGTCCGTGAGCGTGATGGTGAGGAGTTGGCCCTCGTCGTCGTAGATGAAGCCCTCGCCCAGGGCCACGGCGATGCCGTGGGCCGCGGAGCCGTAGATCTGCCCGTCCACGACATGGGGATTGATGATGGTGCCGTTGTCGCCCACGATGAGATAACGCAGTACCTCGACCTTGCCCGTGCGCGGGTCCACTTCCACCAGCGCCACGTGGGCGCCGGCGCCGAACGTGAACTGGGCCCGGACCCTGCGGTCGCTGCCCGGCGTCAGATTGGGTCGGGCGTGGGGAAAGGTGTAATAGAAGGTGGTCTGAAGCCCGGCGTCGATACCCTCGGGCAGGAGCGACTGGTTGTTGTAGGCCACCTTGCCGAGTTCGGCGAAGGTGAGCCTGCGCCGCGGATAACCCGGTACGGTGACCACGCCGTCGGCGATCTCCAGGTCCGACGGCTCGGCGTCGAGGATGTGGCCGGCCACCTTGAGGAGCTTCTCCCGGAGTTGCGTTGCCGCGCCGATGATGGAACCGATGTCGTAGAGGTGGAAGTTGTTGCCGCTGTTGGCCGCGGCCACGCCCCAGGGCGCCACATCGCTGTCGAAGGGGGTGGTGGTGCTGATGACGTCGGGGCTCACGCCAAGAATGCCCGCGGCCACCTGGGCGGTGGTGGTCTCGTGGGCCTGTCCACAGTTGGGGGAGCCCAGGTAGAGGGCGATGGTGCCGTTCTTCTCCAGCTTGATGGTGGCGCCGTTGATGCCGCCGGCTCCCGGCGTTTCCTTCATCTCGGGAAAGATCGCCATGTCCCGGGCGGCGTTGCGGCCTCCCGGCTCCACCCCGATGACCACTCCGATGCCCAGATAGCGGCCCTTCCCGCGCTCCCGCGCCTGCTCTTCCTTGAACCCCTGGTAGTCGGCCCGCTCCAACGCGCGTTGCAGCAGGCCGGGATAGTCGCCGCTGTCGTAGACATTGCCGTTGGGGGTAGTGTAGGGCATCTGCTCGGGCTGCACCAGGTTCCTGAAGCGAACCTCCGAGGGGTCCATGTCCAGCTCCTGGGCCACCCGGTCGATGATGCGCTCCCAGATGTAGCACATGCCCGGCTTGCCGATGCCGCGGTTGGGGATCACCGGGCAGCGGTTGGTGACCACCGAGTAGCCGTCCGCTCGTATGTTCTGCACCCGGTAGGTGTTGCTGAGGTTGTTGAGCTTGTTGGTGAAGTGGATGGTGAGGGTGCTCACCGAGCCGCCCACGTCGTCGATCTCCCTGAAGCGCAGGCCGGTTACCGTGCCGTCGTTCTTCACCGCCGCCTCGACGTCGAAATACTGCTCGCAGGCGTGGCCTGCGGCCATCATGTGCTCGTTGCGGTCTTCGATCCATTTCACCGGGCGACCGGACTTGATGGCCAGGAGCGCCACGATCACCACATACTTGCGTATCAGGTGGATCTTCTGTCCGAAGCCGCCGCCGATGTCCGGGATGATGACGCGGATGTCGTCCAGGGCCAGGGCTTCCCGCAGCGCGTCGTAGATATTCTCCGGCACCTGGGTGTTGGTGCGGACCGTGAGCTTGCGGCTGAAGCGGTCGAAGGAGGCGATGCACGCCAGCGGTTCCAGCGGCGTCGAACTGTACCGGTGGATCTTGAGATCCTCCCGCACCACGCGGTCGGCTTCCCGGAACGCCTTCTCGGTATCGCCATACTCCAGGGTCCCCTGCCAGGCCAGATTGGCGCCCAGCTCTTCATAGATCAGGGCGGGGTTCTCGCCGGCCACGGCCTGGTGGACGTCGGTGACCACCGGCAGGGTCTCGTAGTCCACCTGGATGGACTCGAGAACGTCCTCCGCCGTACTCCGGTCCCTGGCTGCCAACGCGCCCACGGGTTCGCCCACGTAGCGCACCTTGTCCACTGCGCCCGCGTACTCCTCCACCGGCTTCTTGAGGCCGGCGGCATAGCGGCCCGGCCGGAACGGCCGGGTGTCCCGTTTCACGTCCTCGGGAGTGACCACCGCGAACACGTCCGGGCGGCTCCGGGCGGCCCGGGCATTCACGCCGAGAATGCGCGCGTGCGCGTGCGGGCTGCGGATGAAAACGGCCTGCAGCATGCCGGGTTCGGTGAAGTCGTCGGTGTATCGCCCCTGTCCGGTGGTGAGCCGCGGTCCTTCCTTGCTCCGCGTGGCAAGGCCGACGTATGGATTCGGATTGGCTTTAGTCATCGTTGCGTTGTCCCGCGGCTTCCCTTACCGCCGCCACGATCTGCATGTAGCCGGTGCACATGCAGAGGTTCCCCGCCAGTCCCTCGCGGATTTCCTCGTCGTCGGGGTTCGGGTTCTTCTTCAGGAGGGAGTCGGCGGCCATGATCATTCCCGGCGTGCAGTAGCCGCACTGGAAGCCGTAGTTGTTGATGAAGGCCTCCTGGATGGGGTGCAGCGCATCGCCGTCCGCCAGCCCCTCGATGGTGGTGATCTGCCTGCCGTCGGCCTGCACGGCGAACATCAGGCATGACTTCACGAGTGTACCGTCCACCTGCACGGTGCAGGCACCGCACTCTCCGACGATGCAGCCGATGTGCGTGCCGGTGAGGCCGATGGTCTCCCGCAGAAAACAGGAAAGGAGTTGGCGTGGCTCGATTTCCTCCTGATACAACCGTCCGTTGACGGTGACGCGAACTGTCCGTTTCATGACGTGATCGTTGTCCCCTTGTATTCCGATGGCGTTCCCGGCGTGCGGATTGCCGCCTGTAATGGAAGGCGCGGCCGGCGAGCCGGCCGCGCCCCGTGACTGCCAGGGACGAGTTTATAGCGGGGAGGCCGTCACCCTGTCAAATCACGCGCGCCCGAGGCGTTTCCTCGACCACGGCGCGTGGCGCCATGTCACGATGCGATAGCCCAGCAGCACCGCCAGCACGCCGGCGAAGATGAGGGGGGTTCGCAGGTCGGCCTTCACCAGCCAGAGAAAGTGGACGACGCCGGCGATGGCGGATAAGTAGATCAGGCGGTGAAGTTGCTGCCAGCGGCGGCCGCCGAGCCTGCGTATCCAGCCGGCGGTAGAGGTGACCGCCAGCGGCACCATCAGCAGGAAACCCACCGTCCCGGCGGCGATGTAAGGCCGCTTGAAGACGTCCTGCTGGATCGCGGCGGGGTCGAAGAAGTGGTCCAGCACCACGAAGGTGGCGAGGTGCAGCACGGTGTAGAAGAAGGCGAACAGGCCCAGCATGCGGCGCAGCCGGATGAGGCCGGCGTAGCCCGTGATGCGCCGGAGCGGCGTCACCGCCAGCGTGATCATCAGGAACACCAGGGCAACGGTTCCGGTGGTGTGGGTGATGAACTCCACCGGGTTGGCGCCGAGCCCGTCGGTGAGGAGTCCGGTCACGAGTCGCGCCGCCGGGAGCAAAGACGCCGCGAAGACCAGTGTCTTGATCCAGGTCATGGGCTTGATCCGGGTAGTCGGTTTCATGGAGGGTCTTTCCTGCGTTCCGGGTCCGTGAACGGATCCCGGGTCAGTACAGCTTCTTCAGGTCCATCCCCTTGTAAAGGTGCGCCACCTGCTCTTCGTAGCCGTTGAACATGAGCGTCTTGCGCCTGAAGAAATCGCCGATGCGCCGCTCGCTCGCCTGGCTCCAGCGGGGATGGTCCACGGTCGGGTTCACGTTGGAGTAGAAGCCGTATTCGTGGGGTGCCGCGGTGTTCCATGCGGTGGGCGGCTCCTGTTCCACGAAACGCATCCTGACGATGGACTTGGCGCTCTTGAAGCCGTACTTCCACGGCACCACCAGGCGGATGGGCGCGCCGTTCTGGTTGGGCATCACCTCGCCATAGAGTCCCACCCCCATGATCGTCAGCGGATTCATCGCCTCGTCCATGCGCAGGCCCTCCACGTAGGGCCAGTCCAGGATGCCCCGGCGCTGGCCGGGCATCTGCTCCGGATCGAGGAGGGTCGCGAACTGGACGTACCGGGCGTTGGCGGTGGGCTCCACCGCCTTGATGAGGTGCTTCAGTTCGAATCCGATCCAGGGGATCACCATGGACCACGCCTCCACGCACCGGAGCCGGTAGACCCGTTCCTCCAGCGGCAGCTTCAGCAGTTCGTCGATGTCGAAAGTCCTGGGCCTGTGCACCTCGCCCTCCACCACCAGGGTCCACGGTCGGGTCCTGAGACTCCCGGCATACCGCTTCGGGTCTCCCTTGTCGGTGCCGAACTCGTAGAAGTTGTTGTAGCTCGTGACGTCCTTGAGCGGCGTCCTCTCCTCTTCGGTGGAGAACCGGCCCTTGGCTACCCCCTCAAGCCGGGTGGCCGCCCGGGGAGCGTCCGCGGCGCCGAACAGGGCGGGAACCAGCAGGCCCGAGCCGATGCCGGCGGCTCCCAGCGATGCTGCCTGCATGAACCGGCGCCGGTCCAGATAGTGTTTCTTGTCCGTGATCTCGCTGCTCCTGATGTCGTCGGGTCTCTTGATCAACATGATCGCGTTCCCTTCCTTTCAAAGACACCGTGACAAGACACGGGGAAATGACACGGTGAATAACGCCGCAAAATGTAACGCCGTAAAATGACGCCGTGAGCATGCGCTGTGCTGCGAGAGTGTATGCGGTCCCGGCGTCGTGCCCGTCTCCGGTCCGTCGTTCGATTCAACCTGTAAATTCACTTTGGCCCCCCAACCCCATCACTTTGGCCCCCCAACCCCACCTTGTCAATTCATGGGGCGGTCGCGCGCCCTGAGACCCTCCGTCGCCATTCGCGGCCTGGGCCGTTTCGTAGTAGATTTCGACATTCCCCGCGAGCTTCGTGACGGAGGTGCCCGCATGCATGAGAAGATCGTCTATCTGAACGGCAGCTTCGTACCCGAGAGCGAAGCCAAGGTGTCGGTTCTCGACATGGGTTTCCACGCCGGCGACGGTGTCTACGACGTGACCCGCACCTTTCGGCACAAGCCGTTCAGGCTCAAGGAGCACAACGACCGCCTGTTCCGGTCCCTGAAGTACACCCGCATCGACTGCGGCATGTCGCAGGAGGCGATGGAGGCGGCCGCCCTGGAGGTCATCGAACGCAACCGGGATCTGCTGGGTCCGGACGACGACTACGCCGTGTGGCAGGTGGTCACCCGGGGTCGGCGTCCTTCGACCGGCCCGCGCCGCAACCACCGCGCCACCGTAGCCATCTACTGCATGGACGTGGACTTCACCGGATTCTGCCGCCACTACGTCGAGGGGGTCGCCGTCGTCGTGCCGCCCACCCGGCGCATCCCGCCTCAGTGCCTGGAGTCCAAGGCCAAGATCACCAACAAGATGAATCACATCATCGCCACCTTCGAAGCCAGACAGGCGGACCCCGGGGCGATTCCGCTCATGCTGGACCTCGACGGCAACATCGCCGAGAGCAATGCCCACAATTTCTTCGCGGTCATCGGCGGGAAGATCTACACCCCGGGTTCCAGGAACGTCCTGGGCGGAATTACCCGTGCGGTGCTCGGGGAGCTGTCGGAGCGGCTGGACATGGAGCTGGAGGAGGCCGACCTGACGCCCTTCGACTGTCTGAACGCGGACGAGGCCTTCCTCACCAGCACCAGCCCGACCATCGTGCCCGTCAATAGCATCAACGGCGTCCGCTTCGCATGCGACGTCCCGGGTCCCGTGACCGTGCGGCTGCTCAAGGGCTGGGCCGAACTGGTGGGCGTGGACATCGTCGGCCAGGCCATCAACCACATGGAGGGGGAGGAGAAGGAGGCGCTGACAGCCGCGTGGAACGGGAAGCAGGCGGCGTCGGACCGGTAACCCCGGGTGGCCGCGACCATGCGACCGACCCGAGCGCTGAAACATGACCTCCACGTCGCCGTCTCCGGCCTGACCATGGGGGCCGCCGACGTCGTGCCCGGCGTCTCCGGCGGCACCATGGCGTTCATCATGGGCATCTACGAGGAACTTGTGGACGCCCTCGAATCCCTGAACTGGCGGCTGCTGGGTCTGCTGGCGCGCCTGCGCTTCCGTGAAGCCATGGCCGCGGTTCCCTGGCGCTTCCTGGTGGTGCTCGGCGCCGGCATCGCCGCCGCCATCCTGGCCCTGGCGGCTCCCATCGGATGGTTGCTGGACCACCACCCGGTCCCGCTGTTCGCCTTCTTCCTGGGGCTGGTCCTGGCCAGCATCGTTGCCGTGGCGGCCCGATTGCGCTGGTCCGTGACCGCGGGTCTGTGCCTCGTTCTGGGCGCCGGCGCCGCCTGGTGGCTGGTGGGTCTGGTCCCGGCGGCCATGCCGCACGACGCCGTCACGCTCTTCCTGAGCGGCGCCGCCGCCATCACCGCGATGCTCCTGCCCGGCGTCTCCGGCTCCTTCATTCTGTTGGTCCTGGGCCAGTACGAATTCGCCATCGACGCCGTCCGGGACCGGGACTTCCCCGCCCTCCTGCCCCTGGTCGGGGGCGCCGTGTGCGGCATGTTGCCGTTCGTGCGCATCCTGGGCTGGTTGCTGCGCCGCCGCCGACCGGTCACCCTGGCACTCCTCATGGGCTTCATGGCAGGCTCCCTGAGAAAGGTCTGGCCGTTCAAGGCGGCCTTGGCGGGCGACGGCGGGGCGCTGGCGCCCGCCGAGGTCAACGTGCTGCCGGAGTTCGACGGCACCTTCTGGCTTTCAGTCGCGTTGTGCCTGTTGGGGTTTCTGCTGGTGCTGTCGCTCTCGGCGCAGCAGCGCGCGGCGGCGGCGGAGACACCCGACAGCGGAAACGGCGCGGCATGAGCCGGCTGCCGAACCGCCTCCGGGCCGGCGGCAGGAAGGCCGGCGGAACCGCTTGCAGCGCAGCTCCCCATCCCTTGCGACCGAAGCCGCGCCACAAGCGGGCGACCTGGCGGCAGCCCCGCGGATTCGACCCGCGGGGCAGTCCGCCACCCGCGGCCCTTCCGGGCCGGCGCGCCCGGCGCCGGGTCACAGGCCAAGGCAGGCGGCCGCGTAGCGTTCGCCGAAGATCCGCAGGGAGCGGGCGTCGTAGTGCAGGCGGTCGCCCTTGTCGGTGAGACCCTCCGCGGTGGCGAGGGCGCAGTGGGGAAGGCTGTCCGGGATCTTGCGCAGTTGGGCGTTGACCGTCCGATAGTGCGGAAAATCGGGCCGCGCCGCCAGAAAGGCGCCGAGCTCTCCCAGCACCACCGGCAACGCCGGCGCGCCGAGTTGCGCCCGCAGCTCGGTGATCATGACGGTGAACCGCCGCGCGTAGCTGGAGGCGTCCGTGTCGGACCTGGCGTCGTGCTCGCCCTGGTGCCACAGAACCGCCCTGAGGGTGCCGTCCCGGGCGGTCTTCCCGGCGGCGGCCACGGCGCCCGCGTAGAGGTCGGCGCCCGGCATCCACCGCTCGAGAGGGGTGGAGCCCACGGCGCGGGGGACCAGACCGATGACGGTGTCGGGGTCGGCGTTCCGCAGGGAACGGGCGAAGCTCATGGCGAGGCCGATGCCGGCGGTGGGCCGGTCGTGGTGCAGGGGTTCTTCGGCAACGCTCCAGCGGCTGTCCCGGAACACGCGGATGCGCTCGTCCCGGATGGGCTCCACATCCTGCGGGAGCCCGCGGCCCGCCATGTTCGACTGGCCCATGAGCAGGAAGATGTCCATCGTGTCCATCGCCGTCCTGTCCATCGCCATCCTTGCACCGATGCGGCTTGTCCGTGAATCGCCCGGCGCGGTGGCGCGGGCTAGTAGGGCAGCCGGATTCCGGCGCCTTCCTCCAACGCCTTCCGGTAGAGCCACGCGGCCAGGGAGATGTCCTGGTTCACCATCCCGATGGCGCGCATGAAGATGCGTTCCCGGTCGTCTTCCCGGCCGGGAACCTTGCCCGACAGGATGTCGGGGAACTCGGCGTAGACGTCGCCGGCGGTGAGGAAGCCTTCCTTGAGCATCCGCTGGATGTCCGACTTCTTCCTGCACTGGGCCCAGCTGTCCACCACGAACTTGCCCATGCCCTTGTAGGCGGCGTTCTCGAGCTCCTGGTGCTTGCCAATGGAGTAGACGAAGGAGCCGGGGTCGATCCATTCCCGCTTGACGAAGGGCTCCGGGGTCGTGGTGGCGGACACCACCAGGTCGGCCCCGTCCAGTGCCCGGGAGGCGGTGTCGCAGGGAAGCACGTTCAGGTCCAACGCCTCGCCGACCTCCCGGGCAAAGGCCGCGCGGGTCTCGGCACGGCGGGACAGCACTCGAACCTCGGAGAGATGGAAGGCCCGCGCCATGACCGGCACGGTGGCCCGCGCCGTGTCGCCGGCACCCAGCATGGCCATCACCGACGCACCCGGGCGCGCGAGGCTCTGGCAGGCCACTGCGGCGGCGGCGCCGGTGCGCACGGAATGGCACCAGTCTTCGTCCATGATGGCCGTGACTTCGCCGCCCTGCCGGTGGCTCAGGATGAGGATGCGCCGGGGGCCGCGGGGCGGCCGGGAAGGGTCCCGGCTTCCTCCCGCGGTCTTGATGGCGCGCAAGCGGAACCCGGCGGCGGCGTCCAGGGAGCAGCCGGTGACCCAGTACTGCCACCCCTGCTCGGGTTTGACCGCCAGATCCTCGGGCACGGACCAGCCCACGCGTCCGGCGCCGTGGTCCCGGAGCGCGGCCTTGACGATGTCGATGGACGCGTCCAGGTCCAGGAGGCGCCGGACGTCATCGTTGGACAGGTAGAGGATTCCGTCGGCCATGGCGTCACGCGATCACGTCGAGCCGCTCCGCCCCCGCGGTGAGGAGTTCGGCGCCGCCGGCGGTGATGCACACGTCCTCTTCCAGGTGGACCGAGGCGCCCGGGATGCGCACCTTGGGCTCGATGGCCAGCACCATGCCCGGCTCCACGGTCCGGTTCTCGGCCTCGCTGATGGACGGCGGTTCCGCCCGGGCCATGCCGATGCCGTGGCCGATGCGTTTGGGGCGCGCCACCTCGGGATAGCCGTTCCTTGTCAACTCGGCGTTCGCCACCCGCGGGATCTCGGCGATGGGGGTGCCCGGCTTCATTTTCTTGACACACTCCCGGATCAGGTGCAGCGCCAGCGCGTGCTCCCGGGTCTGTGCGGCGCTGGGCGCCCCGAAGACGGCCATGCGGGTGATGTCGCCGTAGTAGCCCTCGTAGCAGGCGCCGAAATCGGCGATCATGCGGTCGCCCTTCTCGTAGCGCCGTTCGTCGTATCGGGTGGAGGCGTTCAGCATGAGAAAGCCGGGATGGCGCGGATGGGCGCCTTCCTCGATCATGGCGATGTAGAGGCGTTCGGCCACCTCCCGGCGGGTGACCCCGGCCCGGAGATCGGGAAGGATGCGCTCATAGGCCCTCCGGGAGATGTCGCAGGCCTTGCGCATGTGCCGCATCTCGCGCGGGCTCTTGTACAGCCGTTGATCGGTGAGGGCGGCGGAGCCGTCCTCGATCCTGGCCTTGGGCAGCGCCTCGGTGAGCTGCGTGAGGTAGTTGACCGGGAAGCCCAGCCGTTGGTCATCGTCCAGTTCGAACCCCAGTCTGGCGGAACCGTACCCCATGTCGTTCAGGAGGTCGCTCAGCATCTCGCGCGGAAAGGGCACATCCACGTAGCTGCGCACCTCGTCGAACCAGGGCAATGCCTCCGCCTTGCTCTTGTTGTTGCCGTACACCAGCGCGAAGGGCTTGCCCTCCCTGGGGATGAAGCAGATCTCGGGCCGCATCAGGTGGTCGAACTGGTAGCTGACAAGGCCGGTGAAATACCAGAAGTTGTCGCGGCCCGAGGCCACCACAAGGTCCAGCCCGTCGCGCTCCATGAGCCGTTGCAACTCCTGGTGCCGTGATTCGTACTCTTGCCGGGGAAACGGGGCTTCGATCATCCGGGCGCCTCCGGGTCGGGACAGGGGGTCAAGGGCGTGGAGCATATCAAGGCCCGTGCGGCCCGGCAACGATCAGAACTCCGCGCAGCCGGGAGTCCTCGGGAAGGGGATGACGTCGCGGATGTTTCCCAGGCCGGTCACGAACTGGATCAGGCGCTCGAAGCCCAGCCCGAAGCCGGCATGGGGTGCGCTGCCGTAACGCCGCAGTTCCAGGTACCACCAGTACTCCTCTTCGGAGAGGCCGCACTCCAGGATTCGCCGCCGGAGCTGCGGCAGGCGGTGCTCCCGCTGCGAGCCGCCGATGATCTCGCCGATCCTGGGCACCAGTACGTCCAGGGCTGCCACGGTCCGTTCGTCGTCGTTGACGTACATGTAGAACGCCTTGATCTCCCTGGGATAGTCGATGACCATCACCGGCCGGCGCACGTGCTCTTCCACGAGGTAGCGCTCATGCTCGCTCTGGAGGTTGACGCCCCAGGACACCGGGTACTCGAAGCGGCGCCCGGAACGCTGGAGGATGGTCACCGCCTCGGTGTAGGTCATGCGCTCGAAGGACTGCGCCGCGATGTTCGCGAGGGTCTCCCGCACGGTCGGGTCCGTGCGCGCGTTGAAGAACGCCAAGTCTTCGGTGCAGTGCTCCAGCACGTCCCCGGCGATATTCTTCAGGAACGCCTCGGCCAGATCCATGTTGCCCTGGATGTCGCAGAAGGCCATCTCCGGCTCCACCATCCAGAACTCCGCCAGATGCCGGCTGGTGTTGGAGTTCTCGGAGCGGAACGTCGGCCCGAAGGTGTAGACGCGGGACAGTGCCAGAGCGGCGATCTCCGCCTCGAGCTGGCCGGACACCGTGAGCCGCGCCTCCCTGCCGAAGAAGTCCTGCGAGTAATCCACGCCGCCGGATGCGGCGCGCGGCGGCTGCCCGGGGTCCAGGGTGGAGACCCGGAACATCTCGCCGGCGCCTTCGCAGTCCGAGAGCGTGATGATGGGGGCGTGGAGCTGGATGAAGCCGCGTTCCTGAAAAAACCGATGGATGGCCCGGGCAACGGCGTTCCGCACCCGCATCACCGCGCCGAAGGTGTTGGTGCGCATGCGCAGGTGGCCGAGGGTGCGCAGGAACTCGAAGCTGTGGCGCTTCTTCTGGAGCGGATAGTCCTCGTCGGCGTATCCCACCACCTCCACGCCCCCGGCCTGGATCTCGTAGCGCTGCCCCTTGCCCGGCGACTCCGCCAGCCGGCCGGTCACGCGTACGCAGCAGCCGGTGGTGAGCTTGCGCACCTCGCTTTCGTAGTTGGCCAGTTCCGGTGCGGCCACCGCCTGGATGCCGGACAGGCACGAGCCGTCGGAGATGTCCAGGAACGAGACGTTCTTGCTGTGGCGCACCGTCCGCAGCCATCCCTCCACGGCGACTTGGGCGTCGGCCGCGCCACCGTCGAGCAACTCCTTGATTCGTTCTTTCGTCATGGCTCGCACCGTTTCCTTTCCGGGGGGCTTGTGTCCCGGCGCCCGAGACCTGCCAGCGTCCGGGTGAGGTTGCCGGAGTTCGGCCCCATGCCGTGCACCGGGATGATGGCGGACGCCGGAACGCGGCCGGGCATGACCCGGGTGAGCGGGATGCCGCCGCCGGGACCCACCCCGGCGGCAAAGGTGAACCGGATGCGCGGCAGGTCGTTCACGGGCGGATGCGGACACGCGGGACCGGCGGCGTCCCTGCCGGAGGCCATCAGGCGCCCGCCGGTGCGGCCGCCCGCCGCACGGGATTGCGCAGCGTGCCGATGTGGCTGATCTCCACGGCCACCACGTCACCGTCCTTCATGTTCCGAGTGGCGCCGTCGGTGCCCATCCAGAGCACGTCCCCCGGAACCAGGGTGAGGTAGCGGCTCATGGCGCTGAGGTAGCGGGCGACCCCGAAGATCGCGTCCCGGACATCGTACGCGCCCACCACCCGGTCGTTGAGCGTGACGGTTACATGCAGGTCGTTGGGGTCGAGGTCGGTGACGATCCATGGGCCCATGGGTTTGAATGTGTCGGTGTTCTTGGCCCGCCAGAGGGTCCGGTCGGATTTCTGCCAAGTGCGTTCGCTCACGTCGTTGCCGATGGTGTAGCCGAAGACATGGTCCAGGGCCTCGTCCTCGGGCACGTCACGGCACTTCCGGCCGATGATCGCCACCAGTTCGCCCTCGTACTGCACCTGCTCCGAGGCGTCGTGAGGGATGACGATGGCGTCTTCGTGGGCCGCCAGCGCATTGATGGCGCGGTAGCCCACGTCGGGCCGGGCGGGCAGTACCGGTTCCTCGCCCCGCAGTGCAGCGACGTGGGTCACGTGCCCGCGATAGTTGACGCCGGCGGCATAGAAGGTTGGCGGCACCACGGGCGGCAGCAGCCTGACGTCGCTCAGGGCGTGGGTCTCGCCGGTGACGGTGTAGTTCTCGAACGGGCTGCCGGAGATGACGGTGACGGTGTCCGCGGCATCGATGATGCCGAAAGCCGTCCTGTTGTCGCATCGGAATCTGCACCACCTCATTCAGGCATCTCCTTCCTTGGCGGGCCGCCGTCCGCCACCACCCAGGCGGCCATGAAGTCGCGGACCCGCATCGGTTCCAGGGACTCCCGGCCGGCGCAGGCGGCGCGGATGATGCGGCACTGGTCCTCGGGGAGGTGCGCGGCGATGTGCCGCTCGAACTTCTCCCGCAAGAGCGGCAGACCCTCGCCGCGCCGCCGCCGGTGGCCGATGGGGCAGGAGATCTCCACCCGCGCCGTGGAGGTGCCGTCCCTGAAGTGCACCTGGACCGCGTTGCCGATGGCTCGTTTGTCCGGGTCCATGTAGTCGGCGGTGAAGCGCGGGTTCTCCCGCACCTCCATGGTGTCCCGCAATCGGTCGATGCGCGGGTCCCGCGCGGTCTCTTCCTCGTAGTGCCGTGCGGTGAGCGCACCGTGGATCAGCGGCACCGCCACCATGTACTGCAGGCAATGGTCCCGGTCCGCGGGATTGTCCAGCGGTCCGGTCTTGTCGATGATGCGTGCGCCGGCTTCCTGGGTCTCGATGACGATGCGCTCGATGTCGTCGAGGCGCTCCCGGACCGCGGGGTGCAGTTCCAGCGCCGCCTCCACCGCGGTCTGGGCGTGGAACTCCGCAGGAAAGGATATCTTGAACAGCACGTTCTCCATGACGTAGCTGCCGTAGGGCTGGCTCAACGACAACGGCCGCCCCCTGAACAGCACGTCGCAACAGCCCCAGCCCTTGGCCGAGAGAGCGGAGGGATAACCCATCTCGCCCCGCAGCGCCATCAGCGCCAGCCACACCCCGCGGCTGGCGGCGTCGCCGGCCGCCCAGCTCTTGCGCGTTCCGGTGTTGGGGGCATGACGGTAGGTGCGCAGGGCGGCGCCGTCGATCCAGGCGTTGGAAAGGGCGTTCACTACCTGCTCCCGGGAGCCGCCCAGCATGGCCGCCGCCACCGCGGTGCTGGCCACCCGCACCAGCAGCACGTGGTCCAGCCCCAGGCGGTTGAAGGCGTTCTCCAGCGCCAGGACCCCCTGGATCTCGTGGGCCTTGATCATGGCCGTGAGCACGTCGCCCATGGTGACGTACCGATCCGCGCGCCGGTCGAGGTAGTCCGCCACCGCCAGGATGGCGCCGAGGTTGTCGGAGGGATGCCCCCATTCCGCGGCCAGGAAGGTGTCATTGAAATCAAGCCAGCGGATCATGGCGCCGATGTTGAAAGCGGCCTGCACCGGGTCGAGCTCGTGGGCGGTGCCGGGCACCCGGGCCCCGCCGGGCATCACCGCCCCGGCCACCACCGGCCCCAGCCGTCGGGTGCAGGCGGGGAAGTCGAGGGCGGCCAGGGCGCAGCCCAGGCTGTCCATGAGGCACAGGCGCGCGGTCTCGCGCGCCTCGTCCGGGAACGGCCCGGTGGAGAGGGCGTAGGCGGCCATGTCGGAGAGCACCGCGTCGGGTCGGGGCCGCTGGGCGTCGCGCACGGCAGAGTCGGTCATGGCGGAGGTGCGGCGGGGCGCCGCTCATCCCTTGCGGAACAGGGCGTCCAGCTTCTCCTCGTAGTCATGATAGCCGAGGACGTCGTAGAGCTGTTCGCGGGTCTGCATCCGCTCCGTCAACCCGCTCTGGGTGCCGTCCTGGCGGATCGTCCGGTAGACATCCATGGCGGTCCGGCTCATGGCCCGAAAGGCCGACAGCGGATAGAGCACCAGGCCCACCCCGGCTTCCCGGAGTTGGTCCACGCCGAACAGCGGCGTGCGGCCGAACTCGGTCATGTTGGCCAGCACCGGCGCGTCCACGCGGCGGCAGAAGGCGCGGTAGTGTTCGAGCGTCGGCACGGCTTCCGGAAAGATCATGTCCGCCCCGGCCTCCCGGTAGCGCTGCACCCGTTCCAGCGCGGCCTCCAGGCCCTCGCTGGCCAAGGCATCGGTGCGGGCCATGATCACGAATCGGTGATCGGTGCGGCCGTCCACCGCCGCCTTGATGCGGTCCACCATCTCGCCGGTGGAGACCAGCTGCTTGTTGGGCCGGTGGCCGCAGCGCTTGGCCTGGACCTGGTCTTCCATGTGCACCGCCGCGGCCTCGCCGCGGATCATCTCGCGGATGGTGCGTGAGATGTTGAAGGCGGTGCCCCAGCCGGTGTCGATGTCCACCAGCAGCGGCAACGGGCTCGCCGCGGTGATCCGCCGCACGTCCTCCAGTACGTCGTTCAGGGTGGTGATGCCCAGGTCCGGCCGGGCGAAGGAAGCGTTGGCCACGCCCGCTCCGGAAAGGTACAGGGCGCGAAACCCCTGCCGCTGGGCCAGCAGCGCGCAATAGGCGTTGATGGCGCCGGCGATCTGGAGCGGTCGTTCCTCTCCCACGGCTCGCCGGAACCGGGCTCCTGCCGATCTCTCTTCGTCCATGTCGTGGTCAACCCCGCGCCACCAAGGCAACTATCCGATCACGGTGGCCCTGTCAATTCACTGCCGGCGCGCCTGGTTCAGGGGACACAGGGGAGGGGGGCAAGGGACGGGGAGGTGCCGGCCGGATCAGAAACAGGACAGTGGAGGGTCAGAAGTAGGACAGGTCGAGGGCGCCGAGGCGGTTCAGGTGGGTGATGTCGCCCCAGGTTTCCAGTCCCCAGACGCCGTCCTGAAAGCTGAAGAGGTTGACGCTGGCGTTCTTGAAGGAGAAGCGCCGGGGTGCGTCCAGCGGGATGGCGAGAGTGTGGCGGAACAGCGCGCTCAGGACGCCGCCGTGGGCCACCACCATGATGACTTCCCCGGTGTGCCGCCGGGCCAGCTCTTCCAGGCACTGGAGGTTGCGTTCGGTCTGCTGCTGGAAGCTCTCTCCCGAGGGCACGGCGTGGTCGGCCCCGCCCTTGCGATGTTGCTCGTACTCCACGGGGTAGCGCGCGCGGATCTCGTCGCCGTCAAGCCCCTGGAAGATGCCGAGGTTGCGCTCGCGCAGGCGCTCGTCGGCGATGACCGGGTGGCCGGTCTTCGCCGCAATGATGCGGGCGGTGTCGAGTGCGCGCCCGAGGTCGCTGCTGTAGATGGCGGTGCAGCTGTCCGGCCGGAAGCGCTCGGAAAGGGCTTCGGCCTGGGCACGCCCCTTCTCCGTGAGCCCGCTGTCCAGGTGGCCCTGGCGGCGGCCTTCGATGTTCCAAAGGGTCTCGCCGTGCCGCACCATGATCACGAAGGTCGCCTCCATGCCGATGATCCTAGCCAATGGACCTTGAAATTTCTAACCGGATGGGGGATAGGCCACCAGGGAGTATCAACCCGCATCAACCGGATATCGACCATCCCGAAGGAGGAGAGACATGGAAGCCCAAGTGTTCACCGTCAGGACGCCCCGCATCACCGGCGGTCGCAGCCACATGCCGCTGGTGCGCACCGATGTCCTCATGAGCGGTCTCAACTACTACGCTCCCGGCAGGAAGAACAAGCTTCACACGCATCCCGGCGAGGATCACATGTTCGTCGTGCTGGACGGCGAGGCCACGTTCTTCGACAGGGACGAGAAGCCCACGGTGCTCAGGAAGGGTGACGGGATTCTGCTGCCGGAAGGCCATTACTACCAGTTCGAGAACAGCGGCGATACGCCGCTGGCGCTGCTGCGCTTCGCCGCCTACAAGTCCGACCGCAAGGAGATTCGGCGCGTCGAGGTCTCCGGCGGCACCCGCACCGAGGACGAGATGGACTACGTGTGCGTCGATGGCGACCCGGTCGAAGGGCAGGAGTGGACGCTGGCCTGATCGGGTCGTCCGGTCGGGGCGCGTCGCGTCGAGGTTCCCCGAAGGGGGCGGTTCGGCAAGATGCAGGGTCCGAAATGAATGGACTTGGTGGACGGGCTTGGTGCCGACGCCGGCCGGTACGAATCCAGCAGGATCCGCAGGATCGGGTGGTGAGCCGTGCCGGGATCGAACCGGCGACCCTCTGCTTAAAAGGCAGATGCTCTACCTGCTGAGCTAACGGCTCGCGCGCGGGAAGGCGGGAACGGCGACGGCGTAACAGCGAGGCTGGAACCGCGCCGCGGGACCAGCCGCTGAATCCAGCCACGTGGTTCATGCAATCTACCAGAGGGGCGCGCCGGCGGGCAAGCCGGATGCGCCGGGCGTCTACTCGTCGCATCGTCCCCGATGCGTCAGGGAGGTTCCTTGCCGTCCGGGCCTCGCACCTGCACCGCGCAGGTGTCCCGTGTTGGCAAGCGGCCGGTGTTCGCGAGACCGAGAGGAGGGCTGCCGATGCTGTTGATCACCGATGCCGACGTGAAGCAGGTGCTTCGGGTGGAGGATATCATCGACGACATGGAGCGGGCCTTTGCCGAAGAGGCGAGGGGCATCGCCGTCAACCGGCCCCGGACCCGGTACAAGGTGCCCCCGGACCGGGACGCCGATGGCTACATGGCCAATATCATCCCGGGCGCGGTGCCGAGTTCCGGGGTGGCGGCGCTCCGCTACGACTCCATCGTCGTGCGCGAGCGGGTCGTGGACGGCCTCAAGCGCATGGACTACCCGTACCCCGCCCGCCGGAGCTGGGGCTTCGTACTGCTGTTCAGCCTTGAGGACGCTCAACCGCTGGCCCTCATCCACGACTTCAGCCTCTCCTCGATCCGGGTCGGCGCCACCACCGGCGTGGCCACCCGCGCGCTGTCCCGGCCGGACAGCCGGGTGGTGGGGCTGTTCGGCTCGGGCAACGAAGCCGAGCAGAACCTGGCCGCCATCTGCGCGGTGCGGGACGTGCGGGAGGTGCGCGTGTACAGCGTGACCCGGGAGCACCGGGAACGGTTCGCCATGGAGATGACCGGCAAGCTGGACGTCCGGGTGCGTGCGGTGGACAATGCCCGGGCAGTGGTTGAGGGCGCGGACATCGTCATGTGCGCCACCAACGCCAGCACGCCGGTATTCCAGGGCGAATGGCTGGAACCCGGCCAGTTCGTCACCACCATCGTCAACAGCGACGGGGTCCACCGGCGCACCGAGGCGGACGCCGCCACCTTCCTTCGGGCCGACCTGATCGTGCTCAACAACCGGGAGACCGCCCTCACCAACCAGCAGCGGGAGATGCTCGATCTCATCGACGAAGGGAAGATCGGCTGGGACGGTATCTGCGAACTGGGCCAGGTGCTGATCGGCGAGAACCCCGGACGCAGGAACAGCGACGACATCATCTACTACAAGAGCAACACCGGCGTCGGCATCCAGTTCGCCGCCGCCGGCGCGGTGATCCACGAAGAGTGCAAAAAGAGAGGACTCGGCCGCGAACTGCCCACCGAGTGGTTCGGCGCCGACCTGAGCGAATGGCTGGACAAGGGC
This sequence comes from uncultured Binatia bacterium (SeqCode), assembly GCA_964291295.2. Taxonomy (GTDB): domain Bacteria; phylum Desulfobacterota; class Binatia; order UBA9968; family JAJDTQ01; genus JAJDTQ01. The sequence goes on from OZ219754.1 coordinate 2,576,275, forward strand.
TACTCGCCATCCCCGTAGGGCGGGGCTGTAGCGCTTGGCCAGCGAACGGGCCGCGGCTGCGGGAGGTGGGGGGAGTTTGTCATGTGATCGTCGATTCCAGCACTTGGTGCGGCGCTGGTTACGTGGAGGTGGGTTCGAATCTGGGCACTGTGGTGTCCACGGTCTCGGGCGAGGGCTCGACACGGCTCTTTCAGTCGCCCACGACCCGCGGCTTTCCCTCCGCGTCGAGAACGATTGAATTGGAAATTCCGGTCAACGCCGCCTCGCCCGTCTCCTCTGCCCGTGATGTGTAGAACGGAAATCCGCGACCAAGCCGTTCCGGATCGTGGCGATTTCGAGGAGCTACCCTGCCCGAATGACGCGTCCTATTGGAGGGCGAGTATCTCCCGCGCTCGGACGCGATCGAGTTGAGCGTGTGCAAATTGATTGCGGTAGCTCCGGAGGCACCCGTAGCAACTGGAGTCGCAGCCGCAATTGCCCTGGACGCGCTCTCTTGCAGCACGAATGACTTTCTCGAAGACCTCCGGCTGTTCAAGCTGCGCCACCAGCCCGGCACCACCTGGCACATTGTCGTAAAGTACAATCGCCGACTCTCCGGGCTGGTCGCCGCCGGTTATGGTGACGTTCAGATCGGTATCCGGCACTTCCAGCGTGTCCGCCGCGCCCTGCAGGATCGCGTAAGCGACCGAATACGCCTCCCACTCGCCATCGACCCTCGGAAACTGAAGGCGTACGACGTCGGTGGCCAGTTCGTGGCCGAGAGAGAATCGCTCCAGGGTTCCGTAGCAGTCCGAGTTCGAGGGCGACTTGTGGCTGGCCTGCGGCTCCACCATGTGTGCGCCGCAGGAACGGCAGATGTAAAAGCCTTTCCTGTTTCGGCCCTCACACAGGATAATGAGTACTCCGGGAACCGCCCTCGTCACCTGTATTACGTCCAGCATGGTCCTGCTCTCGGGTTGTGCGTCAGCGTCGAAACCGCGGAAGAAGGGTCGCGTCGTGTACAGGCGCTGCGCGCGCCCACCCGGCTCGGAGGGTTTCTTGAACGGAGCCACAAAGCCGAACTCGGGAATGAGGTATTTCGGTTCGTCCGATGGTGCGTCGGTGGCGCCCTCGTTCCATTGACTGAAGTTACGTGCATCGTCATATTGATAATGACGTACGGGCCATGCCTTGCCCGCGACCACCTTGACGCCGCAGGATTCCCATTCGAGCTTGTTGGCAATCACCTTGCTACCGGGAGCGTACTCTGCGATCGCTTGCGACAGATCTCGCTGGAGCGAGACGCCGGTCGATTGGCCATCAGTGGGGCGGATATCGAGTTCAACGACATCCACCGGAAATCCGTATTTCGGAATGACGGCCTTTCGGGAGAGGAAGTTGAGCGTCCGTTCCTCCGCGATGGTCTTAATGCGCCTGCCAATGCGCTCGACCATACGATCTTTGCCTTGCTTGAAGTATTCCCGGCGTAGAGTCTCCATCGCAATAAAGTCCGCGCTCACTTCCTGCTCTGCGAGAGCAAGGCGGCTGTCTTTGCCAGCGATCTTCACAACCCAGGCATCGTCGCCGAGACCGACCCGCTCGTGCATGTTCTCCGGGGCGATGCAGCGTATCGTTTCTTTCAACTGGTTGTTGCTTTCGCAAAAGCTGAACAGATCGGTTGTCGCCTTAGGCGCGTGCCAGTCGCCGACAAAGGTATCGACCTTCTGGAATCTGCCCCGGTCTCTCTTGAAGAATTCGGACAAGGCGACGGCAGCCATATGGCGCAGAACGATCTTTTCGTTCGTCATATGCAGGCGCGGAGGATGAATGGCACCGGCTATTATTCGGTCGACGGGATTTTCGTAGTGATATAGGTCGTGAGGATTGCGGCGGCAATAAGTCAACACTAAGCCAGGCGTTTCTCGCCGGCCGGCGCGCCCGGCGCGCTGAGCGTAGTTGAATGCTTCCGGAGGGACATTGCGGAGAAATACCAAATCCAGATCGCCAAGGTCTACGCCGACCTCGAACGTGGTGGAGGAACTCAGAAGGTGGATGCCGCCGTGCTTGAAGCGCTCTTGCCTCCGGCGCGCTTCCTCGGCATCGATCTGCGCTGTATGTTCTTCGGCACGCAGTTCCGGCGGCAGCAAGGGGCTTTTATAGAGCATTCCATAGTGATTGTCGGCGAGGCGTTGTTGCTGGACTGGTGCGAGGGTACCGGGGCAGCGGTATCTCGGGCAAACGCCTCGAACGTTGTGGCTGCTTACGGTTGCACAGGTGTCACATTCCCATAAGTCGACGAAATTGGCAGGCTTGATGCGAAGCCAACAGGAACTGAGCCGGAACGTGCCGTTTCCCTTTGCAGGCACCAGCAGGGGGTCGCGGTTACGTTCGCGCACTGCTCGCCATACCTCTTTCATCAGTTCTATCGACGCCGACTGTTTGCAGTCCCCGGACAGGTCGCTGTCCACGAGTAATCGGCGAAGGAAATGCGTCACGATGGCGGATTGCGGGCCACCCCATTGTCGGATACCGCGCCGCCCGCCCGGCGGCGCAATGCTGAATGCCTCCTGGCGCCGAGGAGAGATATCGTTCCATGCTGGCGTTCCGGCACCTTCGGGCAGATTGATGGCGCGGCTCGGGCGCATTTCATCCAGCAGGTAGCCGACCAGAACGCGTGCCTCGATTTCGGTGAGGTTCCATGGCGGTCGCCGAACCGCGTCCGGCAAACGCAAGTCCCGGGGCAATGCGACGAACCATCTGACCAGCCCGACGCCGGCAAGGGACAGCCTCTTCTCCTCGGTCATCGCCTCGCGCAGGATGGGAGTGAGCACTCGGCGGATTCGCTGCTCCCGAGTGTCCGCTTCACCGAACAGCCCGGCCGCGTCCCACTCCCGGAGCAAACGGTTTCGGAGGTCGTCGATCGACAGTCCTTCCTCGGCTACTGGTTCGGACATGGCCCTGAGAATGAGATTCCGGTCGCGCAGCTTCCCGTAAGAATCCTCGGCGTACCAAGCGAAGAAAGCGGCCTCCTGTCGGCTGTCGGCGAAAGTAAGGATCTTGCGTCGACCTTTTGGCAAGCGTTCGTGAAGGGCGGTCGCGATTACGGCATTCGGTCCGTCCGATCCATGCACGATTTCCTGAACGGGGTCGCGGACCCCGTTGTGCCCGTAGTCGCAGGCTACGCACTGCTTCAGTTGGTCCGAATTCTGTTCGTGTGAATCGCACTTCTTCACGGGTATCGCTGCACGGCAGCCGCAGCTAGGCGCCGACCTCGACAGAGTGCCGCAGCGTTTGCACAGCCATTGGTCTCCGTCCTCCGCCGGCAGGTAGTAGTCGACACCGAATCCCGTTTGGCTTGGATCGCGGACGGCTTCCTTTAGCTTTCCCCCATGCTCACGACCGACGTAGTAGTGTTGGCCACATTCGCGACAGAGTGCGATTTCAAGCGGTTCGCCAGCGGCGCCCTCTCCGCCCTCGCGCTTGCGATTGAGCACCACGGTATCGGCACCGTCTCGATGTACGAGGAAGGCGCCTTCGAGCGCGCGGAGAAAGGCGTGGTAGCGCCGGGGACGTCCGTCGCTATCGGTTTGAGATTTCCCAAGTATTATGGAAGACGGTGAGAAGCATTCTCCGAAAAGTTCTCCAGCAAACTCGGCCACCTCTTTCTTGTCTTCGCCGCCCTGGCTGGAGGTAATGGTCGCGCTGGTGGCGATGCATCGGAACGAACCGAGTCTTCCCCCGTCACGTAGGCGCTGCTTGAGGCGTCGGATCAGCATCCCCATCTCCATGCCCTTGGCGCCGCGATACTGATGCGCCTCATCGAGGACGATGAACTGCCAATGCGTACCTTTTCCGGCGTCGAACAGGGGGCTGTCGTCGGGACGGATCAGCAGGTACTCCAGCATTGAGTAGTTGGTCAACAGGATGTGTGGGGGTGACTCCCGCATCTCGTCGCGAAAGACGAACTCCCCGGGCAAGCGGTCCTCAGCGCGCGCGGCGGCGTTTCGCCATCCGTCCCTGGCGTTTTCCGGCGTCTGGCCGATGTACTGCCCGAATGTCGGCTCGAAATCGGACCCTGCGGCCCGCAAATTACCGCAGATTTCGCCTAGCCGCTCGCGCTGGTCGTTTGCCAGCGCGTTCATGGGGTACAAGATCATCGCCCGCACGCCCGGCTTTTCGATCTCTCCGGCGAGATGCTGGCGATAGAGTTCAAACAGGATCGGGTAGAGGAAGCTCTCGGTCTTGCCGCTGGCGGTGCCGGTTGCAACGACGACGTTGAGTTCATCGATATGCGTGGCGCGGATGGCGCGTTCCTGATGCGTGTACAGCGGGCGATCAAGCAGTGCGGGCAACAGCCCCTCGGCTCCATCCGGGAAACATTCGGCGGCCAGCATGTGTGCATGCAGTCCTCTCGCGAACTCGCGCTGGGGTTCGGGAAAGGGCCCCTTCAGAAGGCTTCCTTCCTCACCCAGGGCTTTCTGGAAGGAGTCCCGCAAGAGAGGTTCCTTGAAGAAGAACGAAGTCTTCAGGTAATTCTCGTAGCTCTGCCGTATTCTCTCGGGCCAATCCTGTATGTCGATATCAGGCATCAAGCATGCTCCTGATTAAATCCACGTTGGTCTGATGCGAGGTTCGCCGGCGCCTGTCAATGGGGATGGAACGTTCCACTGCTTCCGTCAATGTCAAGCCGGCCGCCTCGAACTCGCCGGGGCTGAACCCCTTTCCGATTCGCCATCCACTTACGGGAGATATGACGTGAGGCCGCGACTGATTGACGGGCCTGGGTGGCGAATTGACGGTAACCGTTACGCTCCTGATGATGTCCTCCAAGCCGGCAACGGATACGGTGAGCGTGTACCGGGTGGTGCGGGCGGGGCGGACGGTGCAGATGCCGTCGGTTTCGACCGCACCTATATCAGGTTCAAGGGCCACACCGGCGTTGCCCGTGTTCCGGGTTGCCCATTTCAGGGTCGTTTCCTCACCGTCGAAAAGTGTCGCCGATTCCGACTCGAACAAAACGATCTCAGGCAAAGGATCCGCGACAACGACGATGAGCGATACGACTTCCCCGGCCCATTCCACGTTGAAATGGGCTTCGGCATTCAGTCTCTGGTCGATCTGGGCGTGGTCGACGAAGTGATCCAAGGGGATTGCGATGCGGTCTTCCTGGATCTTTCGGCTGTATGGCAGAACCTGTTGGTCGTCGAACCCTGCGTGAACCGATGAGCACCGTTTCGACAGGATCGACAGCGTCATCCCGGCGTAGGCATGGTTCCTGAATTCCTCTCGCGTCATGATGAGCGGCGTGTCGTGCCAGTCGCCAGGATCGGTCTCGCCCTTTTCCAGTCGCCACCAGATTCGGGGAAGTTCGAGGACAATGCTCACGTCAGGCGCACCGGATCCGAGGCTGCACGATACCCGGTCCGCGCCTGGATGCGCCGGGACGCTGATGGCACCAGAAGGCAGCGCTGTCTGACAGGCCTCGACCGGGAGGATGGCGGGAAGTATCGAACCGTCCACACCAACAAGTCGTAGCACGGTGATCGGGTATCCCGTCGGCGGCGGTACGAGCAGCGTGTCTTGAGTGTACTCGACCCCGTTGACCTCGACCCGTCCCAGGTCGCCGACATACCGGAATGCCAGGCTGTCGAGCATGCTCATTTCCCGATCGTAGACCCGGAGAAAAAAGCGACCCTCCTTGCCGTTCAGAACTGTCGAAAGCGCCTTCTGCTTGGGGCAAAAGTTCTGTCCCCAGCCGACTTTAGTCTCCTCACCGACCCGTGCCCATGCAATGTCCGGTGAACGTTCGAGAACGGGCGGATGGCCAGCAAATAGCATTCCGTCATCGGAGTCATCGTAGATGTACTGTCCGGTCAGTTTGATACTGGAGGGTGTCAAGGGACCAGCCCACTCGCAGAAGCCATCGACAAACTCGGCTGCAGTGTCTGCGTCCCGGTAGAAGTAGTGCGCCCGGAAGTCCGGATCGTCACAGCCGTCAGATTCAACCGGCGCGTTGCCCGTTCGCTGCCACGTTCTCGGCGCGATGACGATGAAGTGTCCGCTGGTGATTCCGGACATTCGGCGCCCACTGCCAGCCCAGTTTTTTTGCACCTTGAAAATGAGTGGGACGCCTTCAAACAGCGCAACGTCGTGTTCCTTCTTGTCCCGAGAGGAAACTGTCACGCGACCCTTCAGCGACGGGATGCGGCATTGCCCGTCGGCAAAATCCAGAGACTCGTCATTGAGACGTACCGCCGCGACCTCACATTCCTTGTCGGCATACAGGATGACCTCCCACCTCGCAGATTCGGGAGCCTTTCGGCAGAGCAGTTCCAGGCGGGAAGGCGGAGGGCGTCGCGGTTCCGGTTCCGGGTTGCCCGGACGTCCGTTTCGTTTACCACCTATTTCCCGCGGTTCCTTGGCCCCCTCATTGCCCTTGGCAATGCCGTCCGATTCGTTGCTTTCCTGTTCCACAGGGGGCTTGGGTTGATGGTGTTGGTCATCCTCAGTCGTCTGTGATGTGTCCGTGGACGACTCGTCGGGCTCGCCTTCTACGGGATTCGTAGAAGGCAGATCTTCGGCTCCGACGATCAGCGGAAGAGGAAGTTTGTGTTTGTGCGGGTCGGGACCGGATGCCGGTTCGACAGGATCAGCCCCCGGTTCGGGATGTCGAGGTTCATCGTCGAGCGGCCCATCCTCTGGTTGATTACCAGGGGGTTCTTCGGGTTCGTCCGAGGCTTTGGGATGAGCCTCGTCCCCCTGTGGCCGATCCTGTGTCGAGATCGGCAAGGGTTCGGACGTTGGACGCGAGGTGGTCGGGCTGGCAGGTGATGCGAGAGTCCTTACGAAAGACCATCGAGATTTCACCCATGCCAACAGGCCCTCGAATAACGATGTCATACCCATCAACGGGTTAGTTTTCCATAGAAGGCATGAATTTGCAACGCGAAATTCCCACAACTGACGTTCTCCGAACTTGTAGACGGGAACCGGAGATGCGGCGAAGATCGTTCTACGACGCCGGATTGCATCTCTCCGGTGACTTATACACAGCGACTTAAGTAATGCCGCATAATCCTGGAGGAAGCAATTATAGGAAAGAGAGGAGGGATGCGGCATGAGAAGGCTTGAGATAACGGAAGCGGAGGTGATGGGCATGGCGATACAGCAGGAAATCCAACGGTCGGAGGAATCGCGGTACGACCATCGGCTTCATGGCTTGTTGTTGGTGGCAGGTGGCCAGAGTTGCCGGCAGGTGGCGCGGTTGTTCGATGAGGATCCGCGTACGGTGCAGCGCTGGGTGCGCACCTTCGAGCAGCGGGGCTTTGCCGGGCTGCGCGAGGGGGAGCGGAGCGGTCGTCCGCGGTCGCTCACATCGGATCAGTGGTCTTCGCTGGAAGGCGACCTGCGCCGCCGGCCGGACGATTTCGGTCTGGTGGGACATCTGTGGGATGGCAAGCGGGTGGCGGAACACTTGCGGCGTCGTTACCGAGTGGAATTGGGTGTGCGACATTGCCAGCGGCTATTCCGGCAGATGGGATTCCATCTCCGGAAGCCACGACCTAAATTGGCGCTGGCGGACCCGCTGGGCGTGGATGGGTTTAAAAAAACTGCGTCGCTTGGCGAAACGCCGGGACCTTGAACTGTGGAGCCAAGACGAATGCCACTTTCAACGCCACGGCACCCGCTGCCGCGTATGGGTGCCGCCCGAGGACAAGGACCCGGTGGCCCGTCACGCGCCGACACGCCAATCCGCCGCCTGCTTCGGCGCGGTGAGTTTGCACAGCGGCAAGTTCGTCCACGCTTTTTCGCCGGTGTTCAATGCGGTCACCTTCGAGACCTTCCTGAAGAGCCTGCTACGCCGCCGTTCGCGCAACAAAAAGATGGTTGTGGTTCTCGACAATGCGCGCTACCACCACGCCAAACTTCTCAAACCTCTGCTCGACACCCATCGGGTGCATCTGGAATTGTGGTTCCTGCCGCCCTACAGCCCGCAACTCGCTCCTATCGAACGGGTCTGGAAACTCACCCGGCGCCTTGCCACCCACAACCTCTACTTTGGCAGTCTCGACGAGTTGCTCTCCACCGTCGAAATCTGTTTCGCCCAGTGGCGAAAACCCAATGTCATATTGCAACGTCTATGCGGTATTACTTAAGTCGCTGTGTATAATTCCATTCTCCACAAGATCATAAACCGCAATGCCAGGCATAAGTCCTATAATCAGAACAGGTCCGGAAACACCTCGTTCGGGATCTCCCGTCCGACTCCTTGGCTCCTGGCCGCTTCGTAGACTCTCCCGGCCAGGGCGGTGAACTGGAGTCCGAAGCCGACGCTGTTGTTGAAGCAGGTGATCTGGGCAGGGTCGGTTCGGCCCGGGTGGCGCCCCAGCAGCAGGTCCGGCAGGTCCGGGGCATTGGTCCAGTCGATCTCCACGGCGTCGCCGGGGGGATAGCCTTTTTCGATATCGAGCAGGATCCGTGGCGGCAGCGGGGCGTGCTGATTCCGGGCGACAAGGGTCGTCGGCCCGAGGTTGTCCCTGGAATTGACCGCGAGAACGTCGAAGCGGCCGAAGGTTGCGGGGGCGATCTCGCAGTGGCGCACCGAGCAGACGTGCATCCCGGGCTCGAGCCAGTCGGTCCGGATGACCGGCGTCAGGGCGTTGGTGGCAATGACGACGATGTCGCTGCCGCGCACGGCGTCCTCGGCGCGCGCGACGGCGTTCAGGTCCGGGCAATGCCGCCACCGGGGGTTCTGGACAAAGCGCTCGCGGTGCGAGGGGTCGGGGCTGAAGACGCGAACCGACCTGATGCCGGGCAGGGTGTGCATCAGGGCGTCCAGGTGCGCGCCGGCCATGAAGCCGGTGCCCAGTACGCCGGCGCTGGCGGCGTCCGCCCGGGCCAGGTGTCTGGCCGCCAGAGCGGCGGCGGCTCCCACCCGCAGGTTGCGGATGTGTCCCTCGCTGATGAGCGCCAGCAGGTCGCCGTCCGCCAGGTCGAACAGCATCAGCAGGCCCCGCGTGACGCTGTGACTCCGCCGGGTGCCGGGAGTCCGGTCGCGGCGGAAGCTGCCGTCGCGCTCCTGCCAGAAGAGCTTGTCGGTGAGAAACCGGATGGCGGCGTACTTCCGCGTCGAGGCCGACATGGTCTTCAGGCTGTGGGCGCCCGGCAGCGTGTCGCCCTCCTCGTTCACGTAGGAATCGGGTGTGAGCAGGTCGATTCGGGGGCTGGTGATGCAGGCTCCGGTGCCGAGGTCCCGGTAGGCTTCCTCAAGGGCGGACAGGCTCATGGGCATGTCGAGGAGTTGCTGCGATTCGGCGTTGTCGATGGCGAGTACCATGAGGCTCGATCCTCCGTGCCGGCTGCGACACCTCGTCCGGTCCGTGTCGGAAGCGGCGATGTTCCTCGAACGGTTCCGTGTTGTCAACTTGAGTCCGCTTGAGTCCACTTGAACGACCATGCCGCAGGGTCGGCTGTCAAAGGCGCTGATTGTCAAAGGCTGTCAAAGGCGATCCGGCTCTCTTTCCGGTCGATGTTCGATGTCGATACGGTCTTGATGCGGTCGGTCCGAATCGTATCGAACCCGGCCTTCCGAGTTCTCACGGTCCTTGTTCCCCCGTGTCTTGTCCTCTGCCGTTGTCATCTGCCCTTGTCCTCTACTATTCCGCACCGGGTTGCGGTATGTTCCCGGAACGAAATGGCTCTCTGGAACAGGCCGGGATGTTTTCCGGTCGGGATGTCTTCCGGCCAGAATGTTTTCCGGCCAAGGTTTCCGGCAGCCCGTCGACGAGGTGTGAAATGGCGCTTGATCCGGCCACCAGCAGCAGCACGTTCGACCGTTACATCCAGGAGTTGCGTTCCCTTTGGCGCGACAGTCGGGATGCGGAACTGCCGTTCAGGGTGAAGGCCGCCATGGAGCGGATGCTGATATCCACCGGTCCCGACGATCCCTGGATGGCCGAAATCATCCGTGAGGCAAAGCCGTCCCGGGAACTCTATCGGGATCCCGACTACGGCTTCATCCAGATGGGGCACGTGCACCCCGAGGGTCACGGCAACATGCCCCATGACCACGGGCCTTGCTGGGTGGTCTACGGCGCCTGGCGAGGGCTCACCCGGATAACCCTCCACGAGCGCGGCGGCGGCGATGATGCGGACCTGCGCACCCGGGACGTCCACAGGCTGGCGCCCGGCGTGGTCTATCCCTATCTCACGGGCCAGATCCATTCGACCCGCGCGGTGGAGACGCCCGCGGTGGTCTTCCGCTTCCTGAGCGCGGACCTCACCCGCGTCCGGCGCCGGCGCTACGACCTGGAGACGGGCGCGGTGACCCTCATCGAGCCGCAGGCCTGAACAGAGGCCGGTGGCCGACGATCCCGCCATCATGTACCCGGGCGCTCCCGAGAGCCTTGAAATAGAGACCGCGTCGCCGGAAGCGATCCGGCGCATCCAGGGAGAGCGCCTGGCCGCGCTGGTGCGGCGCTCCTGGGACCATGTTCCCTTCTATCGGGAACGCTGGAAGGCCTGCGGTCTCGAACCCGGCGACATTCGCACCGCCGCCGATATCCGAAAGCTCCCGGTCATCCGCAAGAGCGATTTCGAGGACAGCCTGCGGCGCCACCCGCCGTTCGGCGACTACCAGGGCGACTTCCCGGCCGTGCGCATCCAGGCCAGTTCGGGTACTTCGGGCAACCCCAAGCCTTTCTTCTTCACGCGCGGCGACTGGGATGTCATCGCCCGGCTGTGGAGCCGCCGTTTCCATGCCCAGGGCGTCCGGGAAGGCGACATCCTCCAGATCGTCTTCGCCTACACGCTGTTCATCGTGGGGTTCACCGCCTCCGAAGGCGCCATGCGGCTCGGGGCGCTGGTGGTGCCCGCCGGCAGCGGCAGCGTCACGCCGAGCGAGCGGCAGGTGAAGATCGCCCGGGACTGGAACGTCACCGTGCTGGCGGGCACGCCGTCCTACGTGCTTCATCTCGCCGACGTGGCCGAGCGGCAGGGATTCGATCCTGCGAAGGACTTTCGCCTCCGGCACACCATCCACACCTCCGAGACCATGACCGAACCGGCCCGGCGTGCCATAGAGAGCCGCTGGGGCGTGACCGCCTACGACAACTTCGGCAGCGTGGAGACCGGCTCCCCGACCTTCGAGTGCGCGGAACGAAAGGGCTACCACGTCAACGAGGACGCCTACATCTTCGAGGTGCTGGACCCGGCCACCCACGAGCCCGTGCCCGCGGGCCAGGAGGGCGTGCTGGTGGTCACCTGCCTGTTCAAGGAAGCGGCGCCGGTGATCCGCTACAACATCGAGGATCTGTGCGGGTTCATCGGGGACGACTGCGCCTGCGGCCGCACCTTCCGGCGTATTTCAAAACTCCGGGGCCGGCTGAGCGACATGGTCAAGGTGAGCGGCATCCCATTCTATCCGACCTCGGTGGAGACCGCACTGGAGCTGTTGCCGCAGCTTGCCCGGGAGTACCGGGTCACGGTGGACCGGGTGGGGCAGAAGGACAGCCTGACGGTGGAGGTGGAGATGCGGCCCGGCTGTGCGGCGACCGGCGAAATCAGGCAGCGGCTGGAGCGGGAGCTGAAGGTGGCGACGAGCCTGACCATGGAGGCGGTGCTGCTGTCGCCGGGCGAACTCGGCCGTTCCCTCGCGGTGGAAGACCGCATCAAGGTGAGGCGTATCCGCGACAACCGGCACGCCTGAGGGCTCCGGAAGATGGCTGGCTGACCAATGGCGCCGGCCACCCGGGAGGTGACGGCGCGGCTTGCAATCGGCCGGTGCACCCCTTACGTTTTCGCGTCATGATTTTCGACGACAATCGCGGTTTCATCGATGCGCTCCGGCAGTCCGGCGACCTCGTGGAGGTGCGGAAGGAGGTGAACTGGGACCTGGAACTCGGGGCCGTGAGCCGTTTGGCGTGCGAGAAGGACGGGCCGGCGGTCTGGTTCAGGCGCGTCACCGACTATGCCGGCGAGGTCTCGGTGTTCGTCAATCCGGTGGCCACCTGGCGGCGCATCGCCATCGCCCTGGGCCTCGCCCCCACGGCCACCGTGCGGGAGATCAGCGAGGCCTACGAGAAGGGAGAGGGCAACCCCATCGAACCGGTGGAGGTGACGCGAGCCCCGTGCAAACAGGTGGTCCGCACGGGGGCCGACGCCAACCTTTTCGACCTGCCCACGCCCATGCTTCACGAGGGCGACGGCGGGCGTTACCTGGGCACCTGGGACCTGGTGGTCTCCAGGGACGTGGACAGCGGTTGGGTCAACTGGGGCATGTATCGGTTCATGGTTTACGACGCGCACCACCTGACCGGCTTCCCGCGGCCCACGAGCCATCTGGGCAAGACCTTTCAGGAGCACCATGTCGCCCGGGGCAGGTCCATGCCTTTGGCCATCGCCATCGGCGCGGACCCGCTCTCGCACTTCGCCGCGGCCGCCACCTATGCGCTGGGGGGCGATGAGGCGGGGCTGGCCGGCGGACTCCGCGGCCGTCCGGTGGAGGTGGTCCGCTGCGAGACCAGCGATCTTCTCGTGCCGGCCCATTCCGAGATCGTCATCGAGGGAGAGTTGCTGCCCGACCGGGTGGGGCTGGAGGGTCCCTACGGCGAGTACCCGGGTTACCGTACCGGCGAGATGGGCAACGGCGTCCTGTTCCGGACCACCGCCATCACCCATCGCGAAAATCCCGTGCTCACGGCGGACGCCACCGGCTACAAGGACGACAGCTCCACGGTGACGGCGCTGTCGGGCGCCCTGGCCATCAAGCGCCGGCTCGAGCGCCACGGCGTGCCGGTGCGCGACGTGTATGTGCCGCCGGAGGGCGCGGTGCACCTGGCGGTCCTGAGCGTGGACTACGGCGGCCAGGAGGTGGCCAGGAAGGTGCTTCAGGTACTGACCTCGCGCCGGGCGCTGCTCTCGAAGCTCTTCATGGTGGATACCGACACCGATGTGTTCGACATGGGCAAGGTCCTCCACGCCTTCTCCACCAAGTGTCATCCGGCCAACGGTATCCACGTGATCCACTACGAAGGCCGGGCCAATACCCTGACGCCCTGCTACAGCCAGGCGGAGCGGGCGGCTCAGAAGGGCGCCACCGTGCTGTACGACTGCACCTGGCCCGGCGAATGGTCGCGGGAATGGGAAACGCCGGTAAAGGCGACCCTGGATTCGATCTTCTCCAGGGCGTTGCAGGAGAAGGTACGGAAGAACTGGAGCGCGTATGGCTTCAAGCGGTAAGGCGCCGCTCTGGGACACCTTCGTGCGCCGGCCGGGGGATCTCCGGTGCGGCGTGGAGACGCCAATGGTCCTGAGGGACCTGAGGTCCGGCCGCTGCAAGTACGGGCTCAGGCACGTGGTGGGCGTCGTTCACGAGGACGGCGGCCCGGGCGAGGGCCTTGTGGTCCGCACCGTGGTGGGCCTCGCGCTGCCCGGTGCCTACACTGTGGAGATCGTCCGGGAGCTGCCCCAGGAGATCGCCGGAACCCCGTACCGGGACTTCTACGGCGCGCTGCATCGGGCCGCCGCGGCGCCGGATCGGCCAGAGCGGGACCACGACCGCCCCGCCGGCACGTAGGAGTCCGCGCCGCCGGACATCCCCGCGGGACAGGGATCCGCCGGAGTCCCGATTCGTTTCCGCCAAGGGGACGAGCCGGCACGCTGCCGGCATTCCGGACACCGGCATTCCCGACGGCGGCATTCCTGACGCCGGTTTTCCGGACGCCACTTCGTACGCCACTCCGGATACCCTCCGCCTTCCCCCGATGGCCTGCCGGAGCGTTCCCCGGCACGCCCCCCCGGGGCCGCGCCCCCTGCGGCCTCCTCCGACCGGCGATGAACGCGTCACCGCCGGATCTCATGCGGGTCCAGTGCGTCGCGCAGCCCGTCGCCGATGTAGTTGAACGCCATCACGGTGATGAAGATCAGCACGCCGGGAATCAGGATCCAGGGGTGGAAGCGGATCTGCGCGATATCCATCGCGTGGGACAGCATGTTTCCCCAGGAAGCCTCCGGATCCTGGATGCCGAGACCGATGAGGCTCAGGCCGGACTCCCCGAGGATGTAGCCCGGGATGGACATGGTGGCGGCGACGATGGCGTACGAGAAGGTATTGGGGAGCACGTGGCGGACGATGATGCGTGAATGGGGCACGCCCATGGCGCGCGCGCTGGTGACGTAGTCCATCTCGCTGATGGAGAGCACGAGCCCGCGGATGATCCGGGCGAGGCTGGCCCAGCCGATGAAGCTCAGGATGACGACGATGGCCAGATAGGTCTCGAACGAGGACCAGTTCGCGGGAATCGCCGCCCGCAGGGCCAGCAGCAGATAGAAGCCCGGCATCATCATCAACATTTCACACAGCCGCTGGATGAGCATGTCCGTGCGTCCGCCGAAATAACCGGAGGCGCCGCCGATGAGCATTCCCAGGGCGAAGGTGATGGCCACGCCCACCAGCCCCACCGAGAGCGACACGCGGCCGCCGTACAGCAGCCGGGAAAGGATGTCGCGGCCGAAGCTGTCCGAGCCCAGCAGGAACAGCATCGGCCGTTCCGGGTCGGCTTCGGGAATGTTCTCCACGCCGCGCAGGCCGAACAGGTGCACGCGGGTCTCGATGAGCCCCAGGAAACGATAGCGGTCGCCGGTAACGAAGAACCCGATGGGATAGGCGGGGCCCGGCGTTTCGCGGTAGACCTTGCGCTGGTTCTCGTCGAACTCGAAGGCGCTGTTGTAGACGTAGGGCCACCGGAGCCCGTCCGCGTCGGCGAAACGGATCCACGTGATCATGGGCGGATGGTAGGCTTTCTTGCGGGCGCTGGCGGCATAGTGGTGGGGTGCCAGGAAGTCCGCAAAGATGGCGCTGCCATAGAGGAGTACCAGGATCCAGAATCCGAGCATGGCGAGGCGGTTGCGCCGCAGGCGGGACAGGGCGTGCCGGAGCGGTGCGTGGGATCCCGGTGCCGGGGGTCTCTTGCGGATGGCCGGGTCGGGCGGCATGGCGGCTACCGGTAGCTGATGCGGGGGTCCACCCACGCCAGCAGGATGTCGGCGAGCAGGTTGCCGACGATCAGCAGCAGTCCCCCGGCCAGGGAACTGGCCATGACCACGTAGATGTCGTAGGAGCGCACCGCGGTCAGCATCAGTTGGCCGATCCCGGGGTAGCCGAAAACGATCTCCACCAGAGCCGAGCCGCCGATAAGGGTGGGCAGCAGGGAGCCGAAGCCCGCCACGAACGGGGTGATGGCGTTCCTCAGGATATGCTTGTAGTGGATCATGGCATCGGAGAGGCCCTTGGCCCGGGCGGTGACCACGAACGGCATGTGGCTCTTGTCGAGAAACTCGGCTCGCAGCACGCGCACCAGCGCCGCCATGGAGCCGGTTCCCAGTACCACCACCGGCAGGACCAGGTGGCGAGCCAAGTCCATCATCCGCCCCCACCGGTCCAGTTCATGGTAGTTCGCCGACGTGAGCCCGCCGATGGGAAGCCACTCGTGCAACGGATGGGCCGGGTCGAGATCGTAGGTCAGTGTCACGGCGTAGAGCAGCAACAGCGCGAAGAAGAACGAAGGGATGGCCATGCCCATGTAGGCCAGGAAACCGAACGCCCTGTCGCTCCAGGAGTAGGGATGCGTGGCGGACCAGATGCCGATGGGCAGCGACAGCAGCCAGGTGAAGAGGACGGCCAGCACGTTCAACAGCAGGGTGTTCTTCAGAAAAGGCCACATGGTGGTCCACACCGGTTGGCGGTTGGCGATGGACCTGCCGAAGTCCGGCATGCCGATGTGGAAGCCGCTGCCGGCTTTCACGAGCCGTATCTCGTCCACGAACAGGGATCCGGGGACGTCGCTGCGGAACGAGAGCGAGTCCATGCGCGTGGTGTCAACGCCGGCGGCGCCGAGTTCGATAAAGTCCACCGAGAGCGACCGGGTGCGGTTGTCGGGCAGCACGACGTCGGTGGCCCAGGTGTTCGAGTTCAGGTCCCGGAAGGCCACGGTCACCGTCATGTGCGGCAGTGGTTCCGGCACGATCCTGAAACTCACGCGGTCGCAGCGGCCCGGATCCTCCAGCCCCGCCGGGAAAGCGTTGCGGAGCAGGGCCAGACGCCGTGTCGGATCCAGGGTGTGACGCGCCGTGGCCAGCACCGTGTTTCCCGCATGCCAGGCGACCTCCAGCACGGCGGGGCGGCCGCCGCGCTGTCGCGCGAACAGGAACATCCCCTTCAGCCGGTTCCGGTCCGCGTCGAAGCGGGCATAGTCGGCGTCCGCCAGCGCGATGGAGACGTTTTCGTCCCGGTCCACGGACCGGCGCTCCAGAAACGCTTTCCCATCCTGGTCCTGGATGCGCAGGAAGATGTCGGCGCCGCCAGTCCGGTCGTTGCGGAGTTCCATCTCGATGGCTCGAAAGTCATCGCCGGACCAGTGGTTCCCGGGGCGCCGGCTTGCCGCATTGGGGTTGTCCGTCTGATGCAGAACACCCATGTCGCCGTCCGCGTTGAAGTTGAATCCGAGCCCGGAGCCACCCGCGCCCGGCAGCGGGACGAGGATGGGCACGGCGCTGCCGCCGATCCGGTAGGCGCTGCGGTTGGCGTCCAGATCGGCGTATTCGAAGTCGGCGATGCGAATGCGCTGGCGGGCGAAGCGGATATCGAACAACACGCCGCGCAGCCAGCGCAGATACTGGACGCCCCAGCTCTTGTCCGCGCCGAACTCGCGTTTCCACTGGCGCAATTGCCGCTGGTCGAGGTCGGGTTGAAGCGCCCACTGATCGAAGTAGTCGCCCGGAGCGATCTGGATGATCATGAAGATCACGAAGGTGAGCGCGAACAGCGACGGGATGGTGATCAGCAGCCGCCGCACGATGTAGGTTGTCACGTTCGCATCATCCGAGGGTTCCGCATGGCCCACCCGGGCGGAACCCGGGTCACTTCACGTACAGCCGCCTCACGTCGAACAGCCCGAACAGGGTGGGTGTGACATTGGCGAAACGATTGCGCAGGGCCGTGATGCGCTCCGCCAGCACGGTATGGATGACGGGGAGGTTGTCGGACGCGATCTGCTGGAACTCGTGGTACAGGGGCACCCGCCTGGCACGCTCCAGTTCGCGGCTGCCGCGCACGAAGAGTTCGTCGATCCGTCGTTCCCACTCGGTGCCGGGTTGCTCCTGGTTCGGGAACCACAGGTGGAGCCGTTCGCCGGAGTGCCAGAAGTTGATGCCGTGGTGGGGCTCCACGCCGCCCGTGAAACCGATGACGATGGCTTCCCAGTCGTAGGTGCTGGTGAGTTGGGACACCAGGGTGTTGAACTCCAGGAAGCGGAGGTTGACCCGGATGCCGATCCGCGCCAGATCCTGCTTGATGAGGGTGCACACCCGTTCTCGTACCGTATTCCCGGAGTTGGTCGACAGGTTGAAGGTGAGGCTGTTGCCTGCGGGGTCTTCCCGGACGCCGTCGCCGTCGATGTCGAACCAGCCCAGATCGTCAAGCATGGCGTTGGCCTTGTCGATGTCGTACGGGTATCGGGTGACGGCCGGGTTGTGAAAGTCGCCGGCGGAGGGACTGACCGCGGCCCACTGGGGATAGCCGAGGCCGTTCATGACATTGTCGATGATGCTGGCCTTGTCGATGCTGTGGGCCACGGCCTTCCTGAAAGCCAACGTGCGGAACCATCGCAGCTTGACCGGGTCGACAAACGGAGCATCGTTCCTCGGGTTCTTGCCGGCGTTCATGTTGAAGGCGAGAAAGGTGGTCCCGAAGTTCGGCCCTCTCTTGTACAAGGTGAACTCCCTGGCCGCCTCCCGCGGTTTCAGGATCGGATAGTGCTCGCCGGCGACATTCAGGATATCGGTTTCGCCGGCCTGAAATTTCAGCAGCGCGGTGGCCAGGTTGGGCACCACCAGATAGACGATCCGGTCGAGATAGGGCAGACGGTTTCCGGCCGCGTCTCTCTGCCAGTACCGCGGATTTCTCTTGAGGACGATGCGCTCGCCCGCGTCATGGCGCTCGATGGTGAAGGGGCCGGTGCCGACAATGGCGGCGGCCCGGGTGCCCACATCCCAGGTGGAGGTGAAAGTGCCATCATCCACATGTTTTTCCAGGATGTGTTCGGGATAGATGGCGGTGGCCATGCTCCGCAGGAAAGGTGCGAAGGGCGCCGGCAGGGTGAACTTCACGGCGTGCGCATGGACCCTCTCCACCTTGAGCTGACCCTTTTCCCAGGTTCGGGCGACATCATCGCGATAGCGGATGGTGAGGCCCGGCCGGGCCGAGGCCGGGATGTCGTCGTTGTAGATGATCTTCAGGAAGGTGAAGACGACGTCGTCGGC
Organism: uncultured Binatia bacterium (SeqCode); assembly: GCA_964291295.2. Lineage (GTDB taxonomy): Bacteria > Desulfobacterota > Binatia > UBA9968 > JAJDTQ01 > JAJDTQ01. The sequence continues at coordinate 2,594,572 of OZ219754.1, forward strand.
GGAGAAGGGCGCGCCGTCGGCCCACAGGACGTCCTGGCGCAGGTGGAAGGTCCAGACCAGCCCGTCCTCGGAAACCTCCCAGCGTTCGGCCAGGCCCGGCTCCACGTCCGCCGTGAGCCAGGAGGTCTCCACAAGCCCTTCGAACACGTATTCGAGGATTTCGGTCGAAGAGGTCTCCGTCGCGATGGCGAGGTTGAATGTCTTCGGGCCGGATGTCGTCGAATGGGTCAGCGTGCCTCCCGGCCTGCCGGTGGCGTAGCGAAATTCGGCGGCGTTCTTCTTGAGCCGGTCAACCAGTGCAAGGTCGCGGGAATGGGCCGATTCCAGCCCGGCGGGACTCAGGGCCGCCGCGGTGAGGACGAGCAGGGCTCGGAATAGATGAGATACGTGTTGATACATGGGTTGATACATTGCGTCTCCATGCCTCGGTTCGCTTTGGGACAGCAGTCGAATCGAAAACATGTACATCCCGGTACGGTGGCTTCGCAACCGGAGGTGCCGGGGGTTGCACGTCCACCCGTCGGCCCCGGGCTGCTTGACGGGGATGGCCGGTCGGTCTACGCAGGTCGTTGAACCGGCGCGAGGCGGCGCCGGACCGACGTCTCCTCTCCCTGAACCGCATGGAGATCTCATGGCAACCACGCTCAGCATTGATCCGCACCATCTCAAGGGCCGGCATGTGGCCCGGGCCGTCGAGGTATTGAGGCACGACGGCGTCATCGTCTATCCCACCGACACCATCTATGGCTTGGGCTGCGATGTTACCAGCAAGGCCGCGGTGGAGCGTATCCGCCGCATCAAGGGGCGCGACGCCCGCAAGCCCATGTCGTTCGTCTGCGCGGATCTGGTTCAGGCAAGCCGGTACGGCCAGGTCTCGAACTTCGCGCATCGCATCCTGAAGCGGTTCCTTCCCGGCCCCTACACCTTCGTGCTGGCCGCCACCAGGGAAACGCCGCGGGTGTTGCTGTCGGGCCAGAAGACCGTCGGCATCCGGATCCCGGACCACCCGGTGCCGCTGGCGCTGGTGGAGCAGCTCGGCAATCCCGTGGTCAGCACCAGCGCCAACGAGAGCGACGAGGATGTGGTCACCAACCCTGCCGATCTGGAGCAGGTGTTCGGACACCGGGTGGACCTCATCATGGAGTGCGGCATGCTTCCGGTCCTGGCCTCCAGCGTGGTCTCGCTGGTGGACGACACCGTCGCCATCCTGCGTGAAGGGCAGGGGGATCTGAGCTGGTTCAGGAGTCTCGCCTGACGGCGCCACGCCGCTCGGGGGCACCGCCGCGAGGCGGCGCACCGCCCGGTTCTCGTTGACAGGCTCGCCGCGCGCGTGGCATACGAGTGCCACTGCTCCCGGCGAGCGGAACGCCGTGGCACCGTACAGGCGGTGGGGCGGTGGGAGTGGTCGCGCGAGCCCGCACGAGCCCGCACTTTCCCGGGTGCGGCGATTTCCCGGGCGTGGCAATTCCGGGACGCGGCGATATTCCGGGCGCGGCCGTTCCGATGGAAACAGGTTCGAGTGGGGGGCCGGGAGGCGATTCGCATGGACAAGGAGGTGCCCGATGTTGCGTAACCTGATCGCCGTGTTTTCTTTGTGGGCCGTCGTGGGGATGGCCTTTCCGGTACCGCAGGCCCGGGCGGCGGACACGTTCCCGAACAAGACCATCACCTGGTTGATCCCCTATGCGCCGGCGGGCGGGTTCGATCTCCACAGCCGGGCCTTGAGCGTCGGCATGAAGAAGGCCCTCGGCGTCAACATCATTCTCAGGAACCGGCCGGGCGCCGGAGGAACCATTGCCTGGAACCTCCTCTGGTCCGCCAAGCCCGACGGCTACACCATCGGTACCGTCAACATCCCCGGGGCCATCGTCTCCGAAGTGTTCGGCGACCCCACGCCCGCCTACCGGCTGAAAGAGTTTTCCTGGCTCGGACGGATCTCGGCCGGCCCCTACATATGGGCGACCGGGGCCAAGACTCCGTTTCACACCCTCAAGGACTTCCAGGATGCCAGGGAGATCCTGATCACCGGCACCGGGGTGGGTTCCACCGGGTGGATCGCGAACCTGCTGACCTCCAAAGTCATGGGATTCAAGGCGAGGTTCATCCTGGGTTATCCGGGCGCTCCGGCGGCCAACATGGGCATCGTCCGGGGGGAGGGGCACGCCCGCGCCCTGGGACTGGATTCGCCGGGGCAGATGCGTTTCGTGGAGGACGGTGACATGAGGCCCGTTTGGGTCTACCTGGACAAGCGCGACTCCAGATATCCCGACGTTCCCACCGTGGGCGAGCTGGGATATTCGCAACTCAGCGTGCTCGCCTCGCACCGCGTGGTCACCGCCCCGCCGGGTGTGCCCAGGGAACGGCTCGCGATCCTGCAGAAGGCGTTCGAGACCGCATTGAAGGATCCGGAGGTGCTTGCCCGGTTCGCGAAGATGAAAGCCCGATTGTCCCCGGCGGTGGGGCGGGAATGGAACACCCGGCTCAATGGTTTCTATGGTCTGATCGGCCAGTACCAGGGTGTATTCAGGGAGGCGCTCCAGAAAAAGAAGCCGTAAGGGAGCTTCCCCGATCCCCCCATGGATCCCCGACCGGCCGGAACGTGCCGGTGGCGTGTTCAGGGTCGCGACCCTGCGGCGTGACCCTGAACCGTTCACCACGTCCGGAAGGACTGGACCAACCGGAGACAACCGGAGGTATCATGCAGGCAGTGAGACTCTACAGCGGTGACGACGGCGAATCCCACTTCGAGGATATCGATCTCGAGTTCGAGCCGGATCGTCAGATGGAGAGCGCGTCCCTGGGAGCCGCCAGGAGCGTGCACGTGCGCCGGGTGCCTCCCGGCGTCCTGCTGGACTGGCATCCGGCACCCCGGCGGCAGTACCTGTTCACGCTGTCCGGCCAGTGGGACATCGAATGCGGCGGCGGAGCAGTGCGCCGGTTCATGGGCGGCGACATCATGCTCGCGGACGACCTCACCGGCCGCGGTCACCGGAGCCGGGTTGTCGGCGACGAACCCCACGTCTTTGCGGTGGTGCCGCTGGTGGACTGAGGGCGGCTCCGGCGGCAGTCTACGCGGCGGCGGCCGACGCGCCGCCGTCCACCAACAGCGCCGTGCCGGTGACGAAAGACGATTCGTCGCTGGCAAGGAAGAGGATGGCGTTGGCCACCTCCCGGGGCTCGGCCCAGCGTTTCATCAACGTGTGCGGTGTGCCGGTGCGGCGCAGTTCTTCCTCGCTGGTGCCCCGGGCCTTGGCCCGTTGGATGTGAAAGGGTGTGAGGGTGGGGCCGGGACAGACCGCATTGACCCGGATGCCGTGGCTCGCCTCCTCGATGGCCAGCGTGCGGCTGAGGCTCACCACCGCAGCCTTGGTGACGTCGTATTGGCCCATCCCCGCCCGTCCGGTGACGCCGAAGACCGAAGAGACATTGACGATGCTGCCGCCCCGTGGGCGCAGGAGCGGCACGGCGGCCTTGCAGCAGTGTGCGGTGGCCATGAGATTGACTGCCAGGATGGCTTCCCAGCTTTCGGTTTCGGCATCGGCCAAGGCGCCGTACACCCGGATCCCGGCGACGTTGACCAGGATGTCGAGGCCACCATGGCGGGCCGCGGCGTCGGCCAGCGCGCGTTTCGCCTGTGGCTCGTCGCTCAGGTCCGCCGCCATGGGCGTGACCTCCGCCGAGGGGAGCCTCCCGAGGATCTCTCCGGCCGCGGCGTCGGCCGCGACGGCGTCGCGGTCCACCACCGTCAGCCTGGCGCCTTCCTCCGCGAACAGCAGGGCGGTTGCGGCTCCGATGCCGCCACCGCCGCCGGTGATGAAGGCGACCTTTCCCTGGAGCCGTCCCACCTCTCCCCGCTACCTTGAATGCCCCAGGGCCGCCCGTGCGGCCACGTCCGCCGCGGGGAATGAAAAGCCTTCCGCCTTCAGCGCCGCGGCCGCCACTTCCTCGTCTTCCTGGGGCGCGGCGCCGCTCACGCCGATGCCCCCCACCAGGTCATTGCCGGTCCAGATGGGCAGACCGCCCTGGCCAATGGCCATGCGCCCGTCGTGCACGATCTGCACGCCGGCGTAGAAGACCGGCTTGGGATTGGCCTTTTCCTCCAGTACCCCGGTGCTCTGTCGGAACGCGGCCGCGGTGTAGGCCTTGGCCCGGGCAATCTCGGGCGCCACGAACTTGCTCCCGTCCATGCGCCCGGCCCACATGAAGTTGCCGCTGTCGTCCACCACCGTGACGGTCACGAGATAACCCTTTTCCTCCGCCGCGCGGATGCCCGCATCCACCAGCGCCCGTGCCTGTTTCATTCCAAAGCTCAATGGCAATCTCCTCTCTCGGTTCTCTTCCGGTCGTCGCCGCCATTCTCGCGAGAGCGGCACGGGCAGAGGCCGTCAGCGCCGTTGGCCGCTCCTCATCAGCCGCGCCAGCGGACGGCGCGGAACCGGTATGCGGGCGCCTGCGGCCAGAAGTTCCCGGACCATGCGCTCACGGTTGCGGTCAAGAGCCGCCAAGGCTTCCTCGGGTGAAAGACCCTCGCCGAAACAGCCCGGCAGTTCCGGATACTCGGCCCGCCGCAGCCACCGGCCATCGATGCCGCGGACCGCCGCCATCCGCAGGACGTAGGGCACGGCCATGTATTCTTCAAACGTCATGCCCGTTCGAGGGGGAACCGGGGGAGCCCGGTTCCTGCCAATGAATACGAATGGTCACGGCTTGAAATGGATACGGTCCCGGGTGGCCTCGACCCATGCCTCGTCCCGTGGGAGCCGGACGGAGGCGGCGCGCACGCGGTGAAGCCCGGGATCCAGCCCGGGCGGCTCCCCGTGCCCCTGCCGCAGCATCCGGGCCGAGTCGATGAGGCACTTGCGAACCCGGATGATGGCGGTGTCGCTGGTGCCCAGGCGCTCGCGGGTACGGTCGAAGATCGGCCCCTGGCTTTCGGTCATGGCGCGGTCCTGCATGCCGAAACCCGGTATGCCGCAGAACATGCGGGTGCGGTGCGCCTCCCAGTCCATGCGATAGTCATCGGCCCGGTTGGCCGCGGGGCGGACATCGCCGTAAGGTCCGTTCGTGGCAGGTCCGAACTCCGTGATGTGCGCGCTCATTCCGGCGTTGAACGAGGCCAGCTCCTCCTCCTTCAGCGGGCGTTCGGGATGCCAGGTGATGGTCCAGTTGATCAGGTGCCCGTCGTCCGCCGGAACCCAGGCATGAGAGTGCAGGACAGGGTCCTCATCCTGCGGCGGCGGCATGGTGTAGAACGGCATCAGGAACTGCGTGATGCGCCAGTAATACCGGTCCCCCTCGATGTCGCGCCGCGCCCCGATCATGACGCCGTACTCGGTGTCCACCACCTCGAACCGCGGGCTTCGGTCCGTGGTCCCCACCGCGGTGTCCACGCCGAAGCCGGCCCGCTCGATGTTCTCCAGCGACGCGCGGTCCGCCGAACTCAGCGGGGCGTGCAGGAAGGAGATGTGGCTCGAATCGATGCCCCCCTCCAGGGCCTGGAAGTAGTTGCTGTCCTGGTAGTACTTGGAGATGAACCGCTGGTTGTCGGGGAGGTGCAGCCACTCGAAGTCCGGCAGGTCGGTCATCCGGGCGGAATCGCCCATGAACGCCCAGACGATGCCGCCGCGCTCCCGGCAAGGGTAGGCGGGGTGCCTCACCGCATGCTTGAAGTCGGTTTCGGGCGCCTCGTTGGGCATCTCCAGGCACCGGCCGTCCAGGCCGTACTTCCAGCCGTGATAGCAGCAGCGAAGGCCCTCCTGCTCCACGCGGCCGAAATAGAGGGAAACGCGCCGGTGCGAGCAGAACTCGCCCAGCAGCCCCGCGTCGCCCCGGGAGGTGCGAAAGGCCACCATGCTTTCGCCCAGTATCCGCACCCGCCGGGTGCGCCCCCCGGCCTCCAGTTCGCCGGACAGCACCACCGGCACCCAATACCGACGCATCAGGTCGCCCATGGGCGTGCCCGATCCTGTCCTCACAAGAATCTCGTTGTCTTCCCTGGTCAGCATGCCGTCCCCGATGCGCTCGTGGTTGTTCGCAGCCCTGAAAAACTACAATCGGGGCTCCGTTCGTGTCAAGCTGACCGCAGTGTATCCGCTCGGGCCTTGATTCACCGCGCGGCCCGTGCGCGCAAGAAGCGCCCGAGTTCGAGGCCCCGATCGGTTCCGTTGCGGTCCGATGAACCGCGAGTCCGTTTCCTGCCAGGGACGTGCGCCATGATGCATTGACACTCGGTATTCGGCTGAGGTAGCCTCCGAAAGTTGCGGGTGCAGGGCGGGATGATCTCGCGTTGCATCTTCCCACCGACCCACCATTCCTCAACCCGGAGTTGGACCGTGAGCGAAAGCGATCAAAAACTGGCGATTTTGAAGGACGAAGTCCATGTCCAGTTCAGGGCGGCGGTGGAAGAATTGCGGAGGGATCATCCCAAGGTGGTTGAAGGCGCCGCCGCCGCGGTGGGCGCAACGCTGGGCGGCTCCGTGTCACTGACAGCCCTGGTTTTCGGAGGTTCGGTGACAGGACTTTCGGCCGCCGGGATCACCTCGGGACTGGCCGCCATCGGAGCCGTGGTTGGTGGCGGGATGGCGGCGGGGGTATTCGTTCTGGCGGCTCCCGTTGCCGCGCTGGCGGTTACGGGATACGCGGTCGCCAAGCGGCATCGGAACGCCCGGCTGGCCGCGTCGCTGCGCCAGGCGATAGAGAGGCTCCACCGAATCCAGGAGAGACTCGTCGACAATGCCGAATATTTCAAAGAGGAACTGGCCGAGATCAAGGCCTACATCGACGTGTTCGAAAGCCGAATGCCGTCCGGACCGCGCAACCTCATCCCGCGACGAACAATCCGACCTGAAAGCGGCAAGGCATCTGTCTGAAGCGACCCTTCGACTGGAAGGCCAGCACGCCCGGATCGACAGGGAGATTCGTACCACAAAGGAGCGCCTGATCGCCCTCGGACGAGTGGACTCCGAGTCGCACTTCTTCGCCGAGAGAAGGCAAACTCATCTGGATGCCATGGAGGCGTCGACCGGGAGCCCGACTGCAACCGTCGCGGACCTCTACGAGGCGGCGGAAAAGGCCTGTCCCGAACCCGTTGACGCAGAGGATGTTCTGACAGAAGAGGATCGCAAGCAGGTCGACATACGGATCGCAAGATATATCGACGACTTCAATGCGCGCCATGGACTCGATGTTTGGGACTACGCCATCGCGGGCGGGGCGGGCCTCCTGGGGGCGATGCTGGACCTGCTTTGCGTGAATGCGCCTGCCAAACCCACCCTCGCATGGACGGCGAAGGTCGATGGTCTGTTCAATCAGGCCGTTCAGGTTGCATTCAAGCGTCTCCTGCCGCCGGAGGTGAGCGCGGCCCTGGCCAGGGCCAACAAGGTCGGAAGCGCCGACGCCAGCACCATCGCCAGGTTGATCGGCGCACCTCCGCGTACGCTGAACCCGCGCAACCATCGCCTGCGGTCCCTGTCCCACGATCCCGTCCTGGGCCTGTTGTTCGGGATCATCGATATGACTCGTGGAACGTGCACGGTTGTCGGCGACCGGGGCATCGAAGTGTTCCAGGGGACGGACGCCCCGATGACCGAGGGTTTTTTCGCTTCCCTCGGGCGCATGTTCGGGCATCTGCTCTCCGCCGCCGCCGCCCCTTCGCAACATGACAATCGAGGCATGGGCCTGCCCGCGCCGTTCATGGGCATCCTGCGGATGTTCCATGACCTCCCCATTGGCGGGTCGGACTTGGGCAGGCAGGTCGAGTACATGTATGTCAACGGCTACGACTTCCGGCAGTTCGTCACCACAAGCATTCCCGCACTGATCCTGGAAGTGGTGATGCGTGTGCTCTACGGCGTCAAGCAGGTCAAACTGGCAGGACAGCCGCTCGGTCACGCCCTGCTTGAAACCATGCCGGCCCGAATGAATCCGCGTTTCCGGCTGATGCTCGCCCTGGGTTACGGCTGTCTGGCCGCCGTGAATGGGGGCCGCGTCTACCTCACAAAGAACATCATGAATCTCAACGATGCCGCGTGGATGGGCTTTGTCTGGCACGGCTTCCATGCCGCAAGGTGGGTTTTGCTGGATAGAGGCCTGAAGATCTGGAACGAGATCGAGCGGCAAGAGGCGGCGGTTCTCGAAGAAACGGTGAAACGCATCGAAGTGCTCGAGTCTCGGGCGGAGCGATTGCCGGTGAGAGCACCGCAAGGGATCGTTCCCGGAGAGTAGTCCTCGTCCGTCTCGCCATTGTCCGGCAGCGTGTTCGCGAACGTTGTTCAATCGTGCCCGAGTCGCCTCCGGTTCGAGCCGGGATGCCCTCGGCGAACAGACCTCGCAGTGCCGCGGACAGGTCGGCCGGTGCGAGAGCGGGTTGATCCGAACCTGTTTGCAGGGGCCGGTTCGCTCGGGAGGTTGATGGCGGCATGCACAGGACGAGGCGTCGTTTGTCAGGGAGGCTCGGTATGGATGGTGGCTTCTGGTTCATGTTCGCGGCCAGCATCGTTGTGGCCGCGTTCGTGATTCGTTCGTACGGCGTCGAGCACGCGCTGGAGGGTTTTTCGAATGGCGGTCGGCTGCTGATGGCCACGCTTCCGAAGATGATCTTCGCCTTCGCGGTGGCGGGTCTGATCCAGGTCATCATCCCCACCGACCTGGTCTCGCAGTGGATCGGCGAGGGTTCCGGCGTGCGCGGGCTCATGATCGGCACCGGGGCCGGGGCGTTTACCCCGGGAGGGCCGATGATGCATTTCCCCATTGTCGCTTCCCTGATGGCTTCGGGCGCCGGTGCCGGTCCCATCATCGCCTATCTGACGTCGTGGTCGCTCATCGGCTTCCACCGGCTCATCATCTGGGAGATTCCCATACTGGGTCTGGAGATAACGGCGGTCCGATTCGCGGCCAGTCTCGTGTTGCCGCCGTTCGTGGGCTTCGTGGGCGGCCTCCTCTTCCACAGCCTCCCTGGCAGGGTGCCTGGTCCCTGACCGGCCATCCGGGGCTTCAGCACGCGGGCTCCTCGCCCTTGACCAGATCGATCTCCCACGACAGATAGCGTTCCATGTCCTCTCGGGACTTTCCGAGGGCGCCGCTCCACACGCTGTGGCCGAAGTCCGCCTGCGCGTCCTCGATGGAGACTCCGGTGCCGTCCAGGCCGTCCTGCAACGCGAGACCGCTGCGTTCCCATGCCCCGGTCCCGCCCTGGAGTACCCGGACGTCGCGGTAACCCAGATGCCGCAGGGTGGCCGCCGCCAGCGTCGACCGGGTGGTGTCGTCGCACACCAGCGCCAGGGGCGGAGCCCTGTCCGGCACCATCCGCCCGATGTCCAGTTCCAGGCGCCCGCGGGGAAGCCACCGGGTGCCGGGAATGTGAGCGAAACCGTATTCCCCGATGCTGCGGACGTCCAATGCGGGCAACGATGACGCGATGTGGGCCCGCAGCGCCGCCGCGTCGATGAAGGCGGCCCGGGCCTGCGCCTCCGCCAAGCCGAAGACCGCGGGCTCCGGCGCGCCCCGTTCCAGTTCGAGGCCGGCCGCGGCCCACTGCCGCAATCCGCCGTCGAGGACCGCGGCGTTGCGGAAGCCCAGCTGCCGCAGCAGGGCGGCGGCCCAGACCGGCCGCAGGTCGTCGTCCGAGACCACGAACACGGGTGCCGCGCGCACCGCCAGGAAGTTCTCGTGGGCCAGCGCCATCTGCCCCAGCGGCAGCGAGATGGAGTGCGGCAGGTGGCCGGTCTCGTACTCCTCGGGAAGCCGCACGTCGAGAAGGTAGAACGGTTGGCCGGACTCCCGGACGGCGCGGAAGTCGGCGCGCGTGCAGCGGCGGATGCCTTCCTTCGCGGCGAGCGCCTCGGTGGCTTTGCGGATCCGGGCGGAACGGTTCGGCGAAGACGAACCGGGCACCGCCTCGCCCGGCCCGGTGGCGATTTCGCCGCCGGCCAGGAACCAGCCCATGACGCCGTTCTCCAGGGCGTACACGTGGGTGAAGCCGTTGTCGCGCAACAGTTTCGCGCCCAGGATGCCGCGTGTCCGGCCGGCGCAGCTCACCACCAGCGTCGTCTCCTCCGCCAGCGGCAGCCGCGGTGCGTCCAGCAGAAGGTTCCCGCCCGGGATGTGGTAGGTTCCGGGCACGTGGCCCCGCAGGTACTCTTCCCGCGAGCGCACGTCCACCACCACCACGTCGTCGCCGGCCTTGCACCGCCGGGCCAGCTCCACCGCGCTCATGTGGGTGACATTCTCCTGGTGGGCCACGCGTTCGCCGTATTCCTTGCCGTGTACGCCCCAGCCCGAGCGCACCGGCAGACCCTGGCACTGCCACGCCTCAAGGCCGCCGGCGAGGACGCGGACGTGGTTGTAGCCCATGTGCGCCAGCGTCGCCGCCGCCAGTTCGCTGCGGCGTCCATCGTCGCAGCAGACCACGACGGGAATCCGCCGGTCCGGTACCATCGCCGGCAGCCGTATCTCCAGGGCGCCGCGATGGACCGGGCTGGTGCCGGCGATCTGCGCCCGTGCGAACTCGCCGCGTTCGCGCACGTCGATGCAGGCGTGGAGGGTGTCCGAGGCCAGCAGGGCCGCGGTGGCCAGGGGGTCGATGGATGGGATGCTCAAGTGTGTCTCCCTTGCCGGGGGATTCTCTCCGCAATGCGAATCCGTCCAGGTGAACGTTCCGACCCCTGCGTGGGGTGCCCGGCCCGAGCCGTGCGGGTTCGAGGTTCAGTTCCGGTATTCGGGATCCCGTTCCGGTATCACCACGCCGCCGGTGTATTCGAGCACCGTCTTCCCGGGAGCACCGTCTTCCCGGCGGCGGGTCCGACCCGCCGCGGTTCGGCGGCGGGTATAGCAACACCCACATGCGGAGTAAAGTACGCACGCGGCAACGTCGTCGGGGCATTCGCCGGCGCGCGGCCGTCGTTCGGATAGTGCCGGGACAAGCCGGCGCCCCGGCCCCGTGCCCGTCGGGGGAGGGGGTGTGACCCGTTCAGGGCGAAACGGGCACTGGATACGTTGACATGCGCGGGCACATGTTTCTAACCTGAGGGAAGGGGAGACTCGTCCACCGGCGTGTTGCGGACTCGTCCGGTGTCTCCCGCGCGCCGTGGATCTCCCTCGTTCCGATCCTTTCCGGACTCCCGCTGCCGCCGGAACGACGGCACGAGGGAGTGACAGCGTTTCACGGCAAGGTGATTTCACGGCAAGGAGTTGTCAAGATGGCTGCAGCGACGACACTGAGTCGCCATATCGGCGCGGAAGGGAGTTGGCGCAAGGACGGGGCGGAGGATCTGCGCGCACTGCTGGAGCCGATGGCGCTGGCCGGAAAACGGCTCGCCCGGGAGATCGATCGGGCCGCGCTCGCCGGCAAGCTGGGACTGGCGGGTGACCGGAACGCCACCGGCGACGTGCAGAAGAAGCTCGACGTCATCGGCAACGAGATCGTAGTGGACGCATTCTCGGGCGGTGGCCCGGTGGCAGGCATCGCGTCGGAGGAGCTGGACGAGGTGGTGGCGACGCGCACCTCGGACGACGCCCGGTATCTGTTGTGCACGGACCCTCTGGACGGTTCGTCCAATACCGATGTGAACGCCCCGCTGGGGACGATCTTCGGGTTTCTCCGGCGCCGCCGGACCGGGGAACTCTTCGGCGAGGAGTTCCTGCAGAAGGGCACCGAACTCGTGTGCGCCGGTTATGTGCTGTACGGTACCAGCACGGTGCTGGTCTACACCGTGGGCGCCGGCGTCCATGGATTCACCCTGGACAAGGGGGTGGGAGAGTTCATCCTCACCCACGACGATATCCGCTGTCCGGAGAGGGGTGTCGTCTACAGCGCCAACGTCGGCCGCCACAAGGGCTGGCAGCCCGGGGTCCGGAAGTTCCTGGATCACGTCACGGACAACGACGGCTCCAGCGGCAGACCCCACTCCCTGAGGTACACCGGCGCCCTGGTGGCGGATCTGCACCGCTGTCTGCTGGACGGCGGCCTCTACTTCTATCCCGGCGATACCGGCAGCCCGGACGGCAAGCTGCGCCTGCTCTACGAGTGCGCGCCGCTGGCCTGCGTGGCGGAACAGGCCGGGGGCACCGCCAGCACGGGCCGGGGACGGTTGCTGGAGGTCACGCCGCAGGCCATCCATCAACGCACGCCCATGGCCATCGGCAGCGCCGAGAACGTCGCGCTCTACGAGCGGTTCATGGCGGAGGAATGAGTTCGCACGAGGAGGACGAGTGATGACCGAGCGTGTACGAGAGATTCTGAGCTGGTACGGCAGCGACAACCCCGGGACCCTGACGAATCTGGCCCGGCTGCTCAACCACGGGCGACTCGGCGGCACCGGCAGGTTCGTGATCCTGCCCGTGGACCAGGGTTTCGAGCACGGTCCGGCGCGGAGCTTCGCGCCCAACCCCGCGGGCTATGACCCGCGCTACCACTTCGAGTTGGCTCTGGAAGCGAGCTGCAACGCGTACGCCGCGCCGCTGGGCTTTCTGGAGGCCGGCGCCCGGGAGTTTGCCGGTGAGATCCCGCTCATCCTGAAGCTCAACAACCACGATCTCCTGAACGACGAGAGGGATCCGACCCAGGCCGTCACCTCCAGCGTGGAGGATGCGCTGCGTCTGGGGTGCGTGGCCGTGGGCTTCACCATCTATCCCGGCTCGGAGCATCGCTTCGCGATGTACGAGCAGGTCCGCGCCATCGCCAGGGAGGCCAAGCGCAACGGCCTGGTGGTGGTGATCTGGTCCTATCCCCGGGGCTCGGGGCTGAGCAAGGCTGGCGAGGCGGCGGTCGATGTGTGCGCCTATGCCGCGCAGATCGCCGCCCAGTTGGGAGCGCACGTCATCAAGGTCAAGTTTCCCGGGGAAAACATCGAGCAGGAGGCGGCGCGCAAGGTCTACGAGAAGGAGGGCGTGCCCATCGCCGATCCGGCGGACCGCATTCGCCACGTGGTGCAGTCGGCCTTCGACGGCCGGCGTATCGTCATCTTCTCGGGCGGCCCCGCCACCTCCGACGAGGCCTTGCTCGCCGAGATCCGGGCCATTCACCGGGGGGGCGGCTTCGGCTCCATCATCGGCCGCAATTCGTTTCAGCGAAGCAAGCCCGACGCCCTTGCGCTGCTCCACCAGGTGATGCGGATCTATGCCGGGGAGGCGGTGTAGGGGCCTGCCCGGCGCCCGTGCCGCGGGGTTGCGGCACGGGCCTCTCCGTGCTAACCGTTTCCGCCATGCCTCTTCAGAGAATCATGGAGATCAAGCGCCGGCGCCGGCGGCGCAAGAGTCTGGCAAAGCTGCGCGTGAAGCTTCAGGGAGCCAGGACCGAACAGGCTCGCAGCAAGGTACTGAACAAGGCCTTCAAGATCTCTCCCGGAGCCGTTCTGGATCTGTCCGGGGACTGACCCGTCCCCACGTGCCCGGTCCTCTCAGGGTTTGCGCCCGATGACCAGCGATGAGGTCAGGGGGAGTGCCAGTTCCACCCGGCCCGCGTCCGCCAGGCCGGCGGCGGCGAACCAGCCCCGGATCTCCTCAAGCGTGTAGCAACGCCCGCCCTCCGTCGTCAGGAGCATCAGCAGACTGAAAAGGGTGCCCGCGTCGGTTTCCGCCCGACTTCCATCCAGGATGTGGTCCTTGATGACCAGAAGTCCTCCCGAAACGAGCGACTTCGCCAGCTTTGCGAACAGGGCCTGATTCGTTGCCTCATCTTCGCCGTGTATGATGTTGGACAGGAAAACCACGTCGTAGCCCCGGGGAATGGCATCGGTTCGGTAGTCTCCGGGCCTGCACTCGATGCGGTCCGCCACGTCGGATGCCCGGACGTGGCGCTCGGTGATGCGCAGGGTTCCCGGCAGGTCGTACAGGGTTGCGCGCAGCGCCGGATAGCGCCGGCACAGGGCGATGGCATAGGTGGCCGGTCCCGGTCCGACGTCCAGCAGCCGCCGCGAATCACCGAGGTCCAGGGCGCCGGCCGTGATTTCGGCGTCGCCGCGGGCTTTCACCAGGGAATCCATGGCGCCGATGAAGATGCCGGTCTCGTCCTCGTCCGCCTGGTACATGTCGGCGACGCGAGCGGGCCGTCCCGTGCGCACCGCCTCTTCCAGTTTGCCCCAGGCATTCCAGAGCAGCGCGTCGAAGCGGATCATGCCGGTGAAGTTCTTCGGCGCCGCACCGCGCAGGTAGGTCGCGGACAGATGGTTGAGACGATAGCGCGGGCCCACCTTGTCGAGCAGCCCCATGACCGCGAGTGCGTCCAGAAGCAGTCCGGTGGCGCGGGTTTCCGAGCCGATGCGGGTCGCCACCGTGACGGCGTCGGCGTCCTCCGCCGCGCCCAGCGCGTCGAACACGCCGAGTCCCACGGCCACCTGCAGGATCCGCGCCTCAACGTAGCCGCCCGCGATCCCCGCGAGCCGGGCGAAACCGTCGCTCATATCGGTTCGACGATCCGGTAGGTCCGGCTCCTGGGCTTGACCGGAGCGAGGATGCCCATTTTGACCAGGCTGCGGATTTCCCGGTAGGCGGTGTCGCGGTCCACGTCGGCGATGCGCTGGTAGTCGGCCGTGGAAAGCAGCTTGTCGTGGGACAGCGCGTACACCAGCAGGCGCTGCTGGCGAACCGTGAGGCGGGAGCGGTCGAAGCGGCCGAGCCAGCGCAGGGCCTCGTCGTCGTACACCGGGGTGTTGCGCAGTGTCACGGTGAAGAAGAAGCCCTCGGTGGAAAACTCCGGCGGCCGCAGCGCGTTGTGTTCCATCTCCTGGAACATGCGAGGCACGCCTTCGCCGATTTCGCGCATGTAGCCCAGGTCCGACAGCACGCGCACCAGCAACGGATTGCGCGAGCAGTGCACCCGCTGTCGCTGGTTCAGATGATCCAGCGCGACCGGTGCCGGCAATGCGCCGGGGCTGCGCACTTCGAGACGGTCGTCGAACATCCAGAATTCGGTCTCCGCGCCCGTGATCGCGTAGTCGCGATGGGCGATCGCGTTGACCAGGGCCTCCTGCCAAGCAAACGAAGGGTATTCCAGACGTTCCCGAAAGAACAGGTCGTGCAGCACCATGCGCTCGCGGATGTGTTCCCTGATGCGTCCCACGGCCTCGTCGACGAGGGTCCACAGGGGGCGGTCGATGCGTACCCGCCTGATCACGTTCAGCCTCTCTCCGCAGCCCCTTTCCGTGCCCTCGTACTTCACGAAGTCGATGCCGCAGCGCGGGTGCCACCGGGCCGGTTCCGCCGCGAACAACAGCAGGGCGGCCATGGAAATCTCGGGCCGGTCCGTGGAACCGCGAATCAGGTGGTAGGTACGCGCCAGCAAGGACCAGGGATCCGTCCGCGCCCCCGTACGCTCGGCGAAGGACTCCATCGCGGCTTCGTCCAGGTCGGCCCGGGTCGCGCCGTGGACGCGCTGCCGTTCGTAGGCGTACGACAGCTTGGCCCCCTTCAGCAGCCGTATCTGCTCGGGCGCCACCGTGGGGTTCTCCGAGGCGATTCGATAGAAGGTTCTGCCGCTGGCGACGCGGTGAATCTCCAGGCCCGGGGTCACCTCGAAACGGAGCAGCAGCAGATCGCCGAGGTCGACACGTTCGTGCAGGCACGGGAGCGGCGGATGGAGCAGGCTTTGGGGCACCCGGCCCAGCTCCCGTAGCTCCTGCTCGGAATAGGGCAGTCCGGTGAGGCTCTTGTCGGGCTCGACGCCCACGAGCAGCACACCGCCGTCGGCGTTGACCATGCCGTCGAGGATGCGCGCGATTTCGCGGGCCAGGCTCCCGGGCCGCTTTGTCCGAGCTCCGCGCTTCCTCTGCTCGTATGCGCTGATGAACTCGAAGAACTGGCCCCGGTCTTCCTTCAGGAGTGTTTCAGTCTGGCGTCGGGGCATGCTTGACGGCATCCCTCCAGGCGGACCACTTCGCGGACGATCCGGGCCGCGGTCACCAGGTCGTTGACATCGAGCCATTCATGGACCGTGTGGATGTCCCGCATGCCGCTGGCCAGGTTGACCACCTGAAGCCCCCGCTGGTTGAATACGTTGGCGTCGCACCCGCCACCCTTGGCGACGGTGTCCACAGCCAGTCCCAGGTTGTGCGCGGCCTCGTGAACGCGCCGGACGATGGCCGTCTCCCGGGACACGTCCATGCGGTCGTATTCCCGCCTGATCCGGGATTCCACGCGCGCCTCGTGGCGACGGCCATCCAGCTCCACCGCGGTGCCGGCGGCGGCCGCCTCCAGGCAGGCGATCATCGCCCGGGTCTGCCGTTGGAGTTTCCCTTCGTCGTGGCTGCGTACTTCACCGGTGAGCGTGAGCCGACCGGGCACGATGTTCACGGCCGTCCCGCCGCTGGCCAGGCCGAGATTGGCGGTGGTGTCCTCGTCGATGCGTCCGAGCGGCATGGCGGCGATGCCCTTGGCGGCCACCTGAAGCGCGTTGATGCCTCGCTCCGGGCATATGCCGGCATGAGCCTCCAGGCCGTGAACCACGAACTCCAGGTGGTTGACCGCCGGTGCCCGGGTGACCAGGAGCTGGATGGAGTCGCTGTCCAGCACCAACCCTGTCTTCGCGCGCACGAGGCCCAGGTCCAGGTGCTTGGCGCCCAGCAGGCCCACCTCCTCGCATATGGTGAAGACCACGTCGATGTGCCCGTGGGGCAGCTTCTCCTCGCGCACGGCCTGAAGTGCTTCCAGGATGATGGCGAGGCCGCTCTTGTCGTCGCCTCCCAGCACGGTATTGCCGTCGCTGCGGATCAAGTCCCCCTCCACCACCGGCACCACCCCTTCGCCCGGACTCACCGTGTCCATGTGCGCGGACAGCAGCAGCGGCTCCGCGCCGTCCACGTTGCCGTCGACATGGGCGACGAGATTGCCCACCTCGCCGCCCACCGCCGCGCCCGCCTCGTCCATGAAGACGCGGGCGTCCAATGCTTCGAGCATCTCCTTGAGCCGCCGCGCGACAGCTCCTTCCCTGCGGGACAGGCTGTCGATCCGCACCAACTCCAGCACGCGTTCCCTGAGACGCTCCTTGTCGATCAAGACATGCTCCTCCGTGCTCGTGGCCGCAAGGCGTGAGGCCGCCCGGCCCACGGACGTTGCCCCTCGCGGTGGCGGGAGTCTACTACGAAACGGGCGGGCGGGTCCATGCGTCGTCGGATCCCTCCGAATTCGTCCGGCGTGCCGCCGGCGTCGGAGGGGCGCCGGTGGGAAGCCGGTGCGGCGGTGTGGGTGGATGGCCTTGACGGGCCGTGGCCGTAGGCCCGAGGCAGTTTGGCCGCGCCAGGGGGTTTTGATAGTATCCCATCGATCGATGACGCTCGGCGCGGTTCCGGGCATCAGCATTCGGGCGTCGGTGTCCGGCGTCGGCATCCGGCTTTCCGGGCGCCGGCATTCGGTGTCCCGGAGATCATCCCATGCAGAACGGCGATTCCGACCCGCGAGTGAACGTTCGCTACCAGCCAGATGAGAACCCTCCGCCGGCGCTTGCCGTCGGACTCGGTCTCCAGCTTGCCATTCTCTGTATCAGCGGAATCGTGCTGACGCCTGCCATCGTGATCCGGGCCGCCGGCGAAAGCGAAGCCTTTCTTGCCTGGGCGGTGTTTGCCGCGGTCGTGGTCAGCGGCGTGACGACGGTGCTGCAGGCGGTGCGGGTGGGCCGCTTCGGTTCCGGGCACGTGCTTCTCATGGGCACCTCCGGGGCGTTCATCGCGGTCTCGGTCACGGCGCTGGTGCAGGGCGGGCCGGGGATGCTCGCCACCCTGGTGCTGATCTCGTCGTGCTTCCAGTTCCTTCTCTCGTCGCGGCTTGCGCTGCTGCGGCGGATCCTGACCCCGGCGGTGGCGGGCACTGTCATCATGCTGATACCGGTGACGGTGATGCCGATCATCTTCCGCATGTTGAAAGACGTGCCGGAGGGGTCCCCGGCGCTGGCGGCCCCCGTGACCGCTCTGGTCACCTTCGTGGTGATCGTCTGCATCGCTCTCAAGGCAACCGGATCGTTGCGGCTCTGGGCGCCGGTCATCGGAGTGGGGGTGGGCTCGCTGGTGGCGGCCGCCTTCGGCCTCTACAACGGCGCCATGGTGGCGGGCGCGTCCTGGGTGGGTCTTCCGGACGGCGAATGGCCGGGTCTGGATCTGGGTTTCGGCGCGGCCTTCTGGTCCCTTCTTCCTGCGTTCGTCTTCGTGACCCTGGTGGGCGCCATCGAAACCATCGGTGACGCCGTGGCTATCCAGCGTGTTTCCTGGCGTGGAACCCGTGCGGTGGATTTCCGCACGGTACAGGGAGCGGTGGGGGCCGACGGAGTCGGCAATCTGTTGTCCGGCGTTGCCGCCACGCTGCCCAACACGACCTACTCCACGAGCATTGCGGTGACCGAACTGACCGGGGTTGCCTCCCGCGCGGTGGGGGTCGCCATCGGCGTCATCTTCGTCATGCTGGCCTTTTTGCCCAAGGCGCTGGCGGTGATTCTGGCGATACCCAACCCCGTGGTCGCCGCCTATGTCACGGTGTTGCTGGCTCTGCTGTTCGTGGTCGGCATGAAGGTGGTGGTCCAGGACGAGATGGACTATCGCACGGCGCTGATCGTGGGGGTATCGTTCTGGGCCGGCGTGGGCTTCCAGAACGGGGTTCTCTTCCCGGAATACTTCGCCGAGTTCGCCGGCGGGCTGCTGCAGAACGGCATGACCGCGGGCGGGCTGGTGGCCATCCTGCTGACGCTGTTCGTGGAGTTGACCGCACCCCGGCCGAGCCGCATCGAAGTGGAACTCGGGACCGAAGCGCTGCCCAGGGTCCGGGAGTTCCTGGTGGGCTTTGCTACACGCGGCGGCTGGGACAGGGCCATGGCGGACCGGCTGGACGCCGCGGGCGAGGAGACGCTGCTGACGCTGATGCGGCAGGACGAGGAAGGCCGGAGGGAAGGCACGGGGGAAGCCCTGGAGGGCAAGGGGAGGAAATCGCGCCGGCTGCGATTGACCGCCCGCAGGGAAGGCCGCGGCGCCGCCCTGGAATTTGCCGCCGGGGCCGGCGTCGAGAACATCCAGGATCGTATCGCACTGCTGGGTGCGGCTTCGGTGGAGGTGGCGGCGGAACGGGAGGTCTCGCTTCGGCTGCTGCGGCACCTGGCCTCAAGGGTCCATCACCAGCAGTATCACGACATCGACATCGTGACCGTCCGCGTGGATGCGCCGGCAATCGACCCGGCGGCCTCCGCCTGAGTTCGCCCGCGGTGCATGGGCGGTCCGCTTCGGGTTCCATGGTGGCCGGCGGAGGAGGTCGGGGAATGGTGGCGGTGGCTGGACTTGAACCAGCGACGCCGCGGATATGAGCCGCGTGCTCTGACCAACTGAGCTACACCGCCACTGTGTGTGAGGAACGCTCCGTGCGGAGAACGCTCGCGGGGGGACCGGCGCCCGGATTCGTCAATCATAGAACGCGCTCCGTGAACATGCAAGCCGTGGACGCGCCGGGACCGGGGCCGGCCCGGTCCGTGTTGCAGATCCGTATCGCAATCTGCCTTGCAAGTCTGTCTTGCAATATTCTCCGCCGTTCACTATTAGTCAGCGGACGCCGCCGTTCACCGGACGAGGCAGTGCGACCTCCGAACCGGACACGACGGTTCCATCCCGGGTCCACCGGGTCCGCGGGGGAAGAAGGGCCACGTCGCTGAAGGGAGGAAAGCGCCATGCGCGGTTGGGTGACACATGCGTTCAACGACATGCGCCTGGAGGAGTTGCCGGATCCGGAATGCCGGCCTGGCTGGGCGGTCCTCAAGACCCGGGTGGTGCAGCCCTCGGTGACCGAGGTGCAGCTTTTCTGCGGGGAGCGTTCCAACAGCTACGACAAGGTCAGGGAGAAGCTGGCCCAGGGTCCCGAGCCGCTCTTCGGGCATGAGTTCTGCGCCGAGGTCGTGGAGGTCGGCAAGGACAATGGTTACGGGCTGGCGGCGGGCGACCGGGTGGGCGCCACCCACACGGAGTTCGGCACCATCGGGCGGGACTTCCCGGGTCTGTTCTCCGAATACGCGGCGGTACCGCTGGATGCGCTTGCCAGGATTCCCGAGGGGATCAGTGATTGGGAGGTGGCCGCGCTTCAGCCCCTCACGAGTTGCGTCCACAACATCCAGGTGCTGGGCGTGACGCTGGGAGCCACGGTGCTGGTGCTGGGACAGGGCGTCATGGGCCTCAACTCGGCGCAGGCGGCCAAGGCCGCGGGTGCGGACACGGTCATCGGCACCGACATGAGACCCGAGATCCTGGAGTTGGCCAGATCCCTGGGGGTCGATGTCACCATCGACGCCTCGAAGGAGGACGTGGTGGAGGCGGTGATGGACCTGAGTGGCGGCAAGGGCATTCCTTTCGTTATCGAGGCGGCCAGCGGCAGCCCCCGGATGGGCCTGTCGGGCGGTGCCACGGTGTCGGAGGCGGTGGCGTGCGTCGCCACTGGCGGCACGGTGCTCAGCATTCCGCATTTCCATCAGCCCGTGACCCTGGACTTCAACTATCTGCGGGCCAGGCGGGTCACCTACATGTTCCCGCCGGAACTGGCACACCCCGAGGAGATGGTCCTGGCCGCCCGGCTGGTGGCGCAGAAGCGCATCCGCATCGATCCCATGATCACCCACAAGCTGGAGGGCATCGACAAGATGCCCGAAGCCTTGGACATTACCGCCAACAAGTCCAGGCACGGCGCGTTGAACCCGGCGCAGGTGCGGTTTTCGTAGGGCGGAGGTTTTCGCCCCCGGCGGACGCGGGCGGGTGGTCCCGTTGGGCGACCCGGGGACGAGACAGGAACGGAGCAACCCTGGAGGAGATCCAATGAACATGAACGCCAAGATCATCGACGCCGACGGGCACGTCAGGGACCGGGACGCAGACATCCGCGCCCATATGGAGGACCCCTGGAACCGGCGCGAGGGCTCGCTGCTGCCTTCGGACGAGTGGGACTCCAGCATGTTCGGCACCTTGGGCATGAACATCACCGACGTACCCACGCGTCTGCGCGACATGGACACCGAGGGCATCGAAATGTCGGTGCTGTTTCCCACCGGCGCGTTCCACGTGAACCGCATGCCGGAAAAGGCCTACGCGGGAGCCTTTTCGCGCGCCTACAACAACTGGATCTCGAGCCTGTGCGGCGAGGCGCCGGAGCGTCTCAAGGGCGTCGGCGTCGCGCCTTTCCAGGACGTGCCGGCGGCGGTGGAGGAGATCAATCGCGCGGTCACCCGGCTCGGCGTCGCGGGCATCACGGTGGGCACCTTCGGCATGAAGGACCACTTGGGGCAGGAACTCTTCTGGCCCATCTACGAGGAGCTGGAGCGGCTGGACGTGCCCTTGCTGATCCACAACTCGCGCTCCGGTCCGGCCGGCGAGAACCGCTTTGACACCTTTCTGTTCAAGCACACCATCGGCCGTCCCTTCGAGACCATGCTGGACTGCGCCGCGTTGATGTACGGCGGCGTGCCGGAGCGGTTCCCGAAATTGCGCATCGCCTTCCTGGAATGCGGGGTGGGCTGGGTCCCCTACTGGATGGACCGGATGGACGAAGAGTACGAGCACCGGAAGTCCGAGGCGCCGCTGCTCAAGGCCATGCCCAGCGAGTACATGAAGGCGGGGAACTGGTACTACGCCGCCGAGCCGGAGGAGGCGAGCCTTCCATACGGCATCGAACGGGTCGGGGAGAGGAACATCGTGTTCGCTTCCGACTACCCGCACTGGGACGGCATGTTTCCCAACGTGACCAGGACCATCAGGGAGCGGTCGGACATTTCCGAGGACTTCAAGGCCCGGTTCCTGGGAGAGAACGCCAAGGCGCTCTACGGCTGGGACTGACCGCGCACGGGACGCTTCACGTGCGACCGACAGTTGGAACGGCCTTCAGTCTCCTGGTCCTGGTCTTCTTTGGCTACATGGTGTGGGAGGCCGGGGACTGGCGGCTGCAGGCACGCCTCTACCCTTGGGTCATCGGCATCCCCATGATAATCCTGGCCATCGTCAACCTTGTGCAGGAGTTCCAGGGGTCGAAGGAAGGGCAAGCCTCCGACGACGCTCCCGCCGACTTTCAGCTTACCCGGGTCGTGGACAGGGCCGTTGCCGTGCGCCGCACGGTCATGATCCTGTCCTGGATCCTGGGCTTCCTGGCCGGGGTCTGGCTCGTGGGCTTCTCCATCACCATCGCCGCCATGACCTTTGGCTGGCTCAAGATACAGTCGAGGGAAGGCTGGCCCATGTCGCTTGTCCTGACGGCGGCGGCGTGGCTGGTCTATTACGTGCTGTTCGAACGTACGCTGCTGTTGCCGTTTCCCGACGGCGTGCTTTTTCTGTGGCTGGGAGGGTAGACGCATCCACGGACGGGTGAGATGTAACCGTTTGGGCTCAACCAAGGGAGGTGTGCCATGACGAAACGAGCGATCTTCCGGACCGTTTTCGTACTGCTGCTGGCCGGATTCCTGTTCACCGGCTTCTCGAATCCGGCGGCGGCCAAGGACTTCTATGAAGGCAAGACCATTCGCATCCTCGTCTGCTGCTCGCCGGGGGGATTCTACGACCGGTGGGCCAGGCTGTTCGCGCGGTACCTGGGCAGGTACATCCCCGGGGAGCCGGACATCATCGTACAGAACATGCCCGGGGCCGGTTCGCTCATTGCCGCCAACTATGTCTACAACATCGCCAGGCAGGACGGCACGGCCATCGTCATGCCGTTGGCGGGACTCTATCTGGACCAGGTCGTGGGGAGAAAGGAAGTTCGCTTCGACATTGCCAGGTTCCAGTGGCTGGGCACGCAGGAGGTGAGTCACTCGGTGCTTTTCTGCCGCAGCGACTCGCCCTACAAGAGCGTTGACGACCTGATCCGGAACAAGGAGGAGCCGGCGCGGCTCGGCAACACCGGCACCGCGGGCAACAGCTATCTCCTGGGCAAGATCCTCGAGCGGGGCGTGGGAGCGAACTTCAATTTCGTCATGGGTTATCCCGGCGGCAGCGAAATCGACCTGGCGGTGGAAAGGGGCGAAGTGGTCTGCCGCGGCATGAGCATCCCTCCGCACTTCGGCCGGGAGCCCTATCTGAGCTGGCACAAGCGGAAATTCGTCCGGCAGCTGGTTCAGAGCGGACGTGAACGGGATCCGCGGCTGAAGGACACCCCGACCCTGCAGGAACTGTTCGACAAGTACGGCGCCTCGAAGCAGATACGCGCCATGGCTTCGGTGATCTTCGCCAGCGGCGATTTCGGACGCCCCTTCGCGGTCGCCCCCGGTGTTCCGGCCGACCGCGTCAAGATCCTGCGCACCGCCTACGCCAAGGCCTTGCAGGATCCGGCGCTGCTGGCCGAGGCCAGGAAGGGACGGATGGACGTGCTGCCGTCCAGCGGAGAGAAGGTGCAGAAGCTGGCCAGGAGCGTGGTGAGCCAGCCCGGGGATGTGGTGGACGGCGTCAAGGAGATCCTGGGAAGGTAGCGGACCGTCCATGATGCTCGACGCCTTCGTGGAAGGACTGCTTCACGTCCTTTCCTGGCCTGCCTTCGGCTTTCTGCTCCTGGGGGCTCTGGTGGGGTTCATCGTGGGGATTCTCCCCGGCCTGGGCGGCCTGGCCACCCTGGCGCTGATGCTCCCCTTCGCCTACAAGATCGGGGAGCCCATCTCGGCCTTTGCCTTTCTCCTGGGCATGCACGCCATCACCGGCACCACCGGTGACATCACCTCGATCCTCTTCGGCATCCCGGGAGAGGGCACGGCCGCGGCCACCATCATGGACGGCTATCCCATGACCAAGAACGGCGAGGCCGGCCGGGCCATGGGCGCCGCGCTCATGAGTTCGCTGGTGGCCGGTCTCGAAGGCGCCGTCATTCTGGCCCTCGCCATTCCCGTCATGCGCCCGCTGGTGCTGTTCTTCGGCTCGCCGGAGCTGTTCATGCTGGCGATCCTGGGCATCACCTTCATCGCGTCGCTCAGCGGATCCTCCCTCACCAAGGGGCTCCTGTGCGGCGGCATCGGGCTCATGCTGGCGGCCATCGGGGTCGATCCCCAGACCGGGACGCTGCGTTACACGTTGGGCACGCTGTATCTCTGGGATGGCCTGAGTCTGGGGCCGGTGGTGGTGGGACTCTTCGCCATTCCCGAGATCATTGACCTGGCGGTGCGGGGCACCAGCATCGCCGAGACCAAGGTGGCGAAGATCACCGGCGTCATGGAAGGGGTCAAGGACACCTTCCGCCACTTCGGTCTGACCATGCGTTGCGGTTTCATCGGCGCCTTCATCGGGGCCTTGCCGGGTCTCGGCGGCGGCGTGTCGCAGTGGCTGGCCTACGGCCACGCGGTGCAGTCGTCCAGGGACAAGAGCCGGTTCGGCAAAGGAGCGGTGGAAGGGGTGCTGGGGCCCGGTGCGGCCAACAACTCGCGGGAGGGGGGCAACCTCATCCCCACGGTGGCCTTCGGCATCCCGGGCAGCAGCGCCATGGCGATCCTGCTGGGAGCGTTCCTGATCGTCGGTCTCAATCCGGGTCCGGAGATGCTCACCAAACACCTGGACGTGACCTTTGCCATGGTCTGGATCCTGGTGGTGGCCAACGTCCTCACCGTGGGCGCAAGCTTCCTGTTCCTGAACCAGCTCGTGAAGCTCACCTTCGTCCGGGGTCACCTGCTGATACCCTTTCTCCTCATGTTCGTCTTTCTGGGAGCCTTCGCGGCCCACAACAACTTCAGCGACATCATCGTCACCGTCCTGTTCGGCCTGTTGGGTTACGTCATGGTGCTGTTCCAATGGCCGAGACCCCCCTTCGTGCTGGGGCTGGTGCTCGGCACCATCGTGGAGAACTACCTGTGGATCTCCAGCAGCGCCTATGGGTCGGCGTGGCTCACGCACCCCACCGTGGCAGGTATCTTCCTGCTGATGGTGGGAACGCTGTTCTACTCCATCATTCAGACACGCAGGGGCCGGTCCCTGGAGAACACGGCCCGGCAGAGCGCCGAGGGAACACGGGAGTAACACCTGCTCGCCGTGGCCCTGGGCCTGCTGGCCTCCCTCGCCTTCGCCTGCACCGCGACGCTGGTTCATCGAGGTGTGCGCCACCTCGACCCCTTCAGCGGCCTGATGGTGGACCTTTCCTTCAACGCGCTGGTCCTGTGGCTCTTCGTCTTCACGTTTCACGATCTCTCGGAACTGTGGGCGGGCGCCAATCTGATCTTCGCCGGCTCGGGGCTCATCGTTCCGGGGATCTTCCGCCTGATGGCGTTCAAGGGCATCGAACGGCTGGGCGCGGCGGCGGCCACGGCGGTTCTCAATTCGGCGCCGCTCTTTGCCCTGCTCCTGGCCGTGGTGCTGCTGGACGAAAAGCCGGGTCCCGTCAACCTGCTGGGGGCGGCGGCCGTGGTCAGCGGCCTGGTGTTTCTCTCGTGGAAGGACGAATCGAGGTCCTGGCGTCCCCGGGATGCATTCTATCCGGTGGCGGGCGCGTTGTGCGCGGGCCTGCGTGACAACGTGGTCCGCCTCGGGCTTCTTGCCGGCCCGGCCCCCATGGTGGGGGCGGCGGTCACGGTCACCACCTCGTTGCTGACCATGTCCGCAGTCTATTTCCCGGTCCACGGCCTGACCCCCCTGAGGCGTTGCCGGCCGGGCGTTCTCGGCTGCTTCGCGCTGGTGGGGGTCGTGCACTTCGTTGCCTATCTCTTCATGTTCACGGCCCTGGACATGGCGGATGTGGCGGTGGTCTCCCCGCTGATTCACTGCTTCTCGTTCTTTACCCTGGGACTTTCTCCGCTTATCCTGGGCGACGTCGACCCGATTACGCGGCGCAAGGTCGCGGCCACCTCCATGGTGGTGCTGGGCGTGCTGCTGATCGCGTGGTCGCGGTAAGGGCGAACCGTGTGGACATTGCCGAATCTCCTGAGCCTGTTCCGGATCGCCCTGGTTCCGTTCCTGGCCTACCTGCTGGCGTTCACCGATCCGGTGTCCTGTGCACTGTCCGCGCTGGTCTTCATCGCCGCCTCGCTCACGGACATGCTGGACGGCTATCTGGCGCGCCGGAACAAGAGCGTCTCGGACTTCGGCAAGCTCCTGGATCCCCTGGCCGACAAGCTGCTGGTGGTGACCAGCCTGATCATGCTGGCGGCCATCGATCGGCCCGGAGATGCGTACGTGCCGGTATGGCTGGTGGTGATCATCGTCGCGCGCGAGGTGGCCGTCACCGTGTTGCGCAGCATCGCCCTGAGCGAGGGCATCGTCATCCCGGCCGATGAACTGGGCAAGTACAAGCTGCTGGTGCAGACCTTCGCCCTGGTGGGGCTTATGGTTCACTACCGGTACGCCGGTATCGACTTCTTCGCGGCGGGCGTGTACTTCCTCGTGCTGTCCGCCGTGCTTGCGGTCTGGTCCGGGGTCGACTATCATCTTCGTTTCCTGCGCTCCCTGCGGGAGCGGTCCCGCCTCTCCGGCATTCCGGGCTCCTCCCCGGGAGAGGAGCGGGAAATTGACAAGCCTGCGCGGATGATGTAGATAATGTCAAAAGATGCGGGTGTAGCTCAGTTGGCTAGAGCGTATGCTTGCCAAGCATAAGGTCGCCGGTTCGAACCCGGTCACCCGCTCCACCTCCGCCGCGGTCCGTTCCCGGTCCCTTCCTTGTCTGTTGTTCCGACCCTGCGTTGCTATCGGCCGTGTCGTCCGTCCGCTGTCATGCAGGGTCCGCTGACATTCGCCACCTCCAACAGCCACAAGTTTCGCGAGGCGAGCGCCATCCTCGGGGAGTACGGAATCCCGTTGGAGATGGCCGCGCTGGAGCTCCGGGAGATCCAGGCCGACGCCCTCGAGGAGATCGCCGCGGAGAAGGCCCGTGAGGCCTGCCGCAAGGTGGGCGGTGCCGTCATGGTGGAGGACACCGGTCTTTTCGTCCACGCCCTTGGCGGCTTCCCCGGCCCATATTCGGCCTACGTGTTTCGCACCGTCGGAAACCAGGGGATCCTGCGGCTGCTGGAGGGTGCGGCGGACCGTGGCGCGACGTTTCACTCGGTGTTCGCCTGCTGCCGTCCGGATGGCTCGCCCGAGTGTTTCGGCTCCTCGGTGGCCGGCGCCATCGCCCTGGAGTGCCGGGGAGGGGGCTGGGGCTACGATCCCGTCTTCATGGCCGAGGGGGCCTCGGGAAGAACCTATGGTGAACTCGGCAGCGGGAAGAACCGGTTGTCCCACCGCCGCGCGGCGCTGGAGCGCCTCGCCCGCCGGATTCACGATCCCGGAAAGACGCTCTGAGCCGCATCCGCTGTTGTGGCGGGAGGGGGGCGGCGCCTCAGGCGCTGACGGCCTGGCTGTGGTCCCGGAGCACGCGGGCGACACAGCCCGTGAGGTTCATGGCCGTCTCCAGGTGCAGGAACTCGTTGGGCCCGTGGGCATTGGACCCGGGACCGAGCACTCCGGTGATCATGAACTGTGCCTGCGGGAACCTGTCCGCCAGCATGGCCATGAACGGTATGGTGCCACCCTCTCCGGTGGCGCAGGTGTCCTGTCCGAAAAATTCGCGGGACGCGCGGTTCATGGATTCTTCCAACCACGGGGCGAACGCCGGCGCGTTCCAGCCGCCGGTGCCCTGTCCCGGTTTGAATGTCACCTTGGCCCGGTAAGGCGGGTCCCCCGTCAGGGTCTCTCTCAGGCAGGCCACCGACGCCCCGGGGTCGGCGGAAGGAGGCAGGCGAAGCGACAGCCTGACCGCGGTCCCGGCGCGCAGCACATTGCCCGCACGTTCCGGGCTGGGGAGTCCGGCCGCGCCGATGATCTCGAGCTGGGGCCTCCAGGTACGGTTGAGCAGCAGTTCGGCGACGTCGCCGGTTACCGGCGTGGTGCCGGGATGGAAGGGGTAACTGTCGTACAGGCCCGCCCCGAGCACTTGGGCTGCCGTCCGGGCCTGCGCGATCCGGTCGTGCGGGATCTCCACATGCAGGCCCGGTGGCAGGATCCATCCGGTATCCTCGTCTTCCAGACGGCTCAGCAGGCGCCGCAGGATCCGGAAGCTCGACGGCACGATGCCGCTGGCGGCACCGGAATGAACCCCCTCGGTGAGGGTCGCCACCGAGAGCGTGGCGTTGATCACGCCCCGCAACGAGGTCGTGACCCAGAGCCGCTGGTAGTCGCCGCAGCCCGAGTCCAGGCACACCACCAGATCGGGCGTGCCGATGCGGTCCGCCAGCGCATCGACGTAGTGGGGAAGGTCGAAGCTGCCGCTCTCCTCGCAGGCTTCGACAAGGACCACGCAGCGCGCGCAGGGAATGGACTCGGACTGCAGCGCCTTGATCGCGGTCAGGGCGGCGAACATCCCGTAACCGTCGTCCGCACCGCCCCGGCCGTAGAGCCTGCCGTCTTCCAGGACCGGCTTCCATGGCCCCAGGTCGGGGCGCCATCCTTCCATGGCGGGCTGCTTGTCGAGGTGCCCGTAGAGCAACACGGTGCCGCGGCCCGACCCGGGTATCTCCATGAACAGCAGCGGTGTCCGGCCCTCCGCCCGCGCCACCTGAAGGTTCAGGCCCGGAATGTCCTGAGCCGTCGTCCACTGCGAGAAGAGTTCCACCGCCCGGTCCATGTGCCCGTGCTCCCGCCACTGTGCATCGAAGGCCGGAGATTCGTTGGGGATGGCGATGTAGTCCTTCAGCGCCGGCATGACGCTGTTCCGCCAGGTTTCGCGAATGAAGGATCGGATTCGAGACATCTCCTGCCTTTCCGGCCGGCGGCGGGTTCCCGGCCCGGGCGTCACCCGGCTCCGCGGGTCTGAATACGCACCGCGGGTCAATCGACGCTGTTCTCCGGTGTGTCCTCTCCGGGTAGCGGATAGCGAAAGCGTTCGACCTCGGCGTGGCCCGCGCCCATGTCCACCAGTTCGTCCACGTCGAGGGCGGCTTCGGCTTCCCGTACCCGCCTCAGGGTGGCCTTGACCGCGGGATGCCTCGGCACGAAGAGCTGGCAGCAATCCTGATCCGGCTGGACCGAGGTTTCGAAGGTGCCGATGGCCATGGCCTGGTCGATAATCTCCTGCTTGTCCATGCCGATGAGCGGTCGCAGCACGGGCAGCCGCGCGGCCTCCTCGATGACGGCGATGTTGGGCAGCGTCTGGGACGCCACCTGGGCCATGCTCTCGCCGGTCACCAGCGCCCGGGCGCGCTCCCTGGCGGCGATGACCGATGCGATCCGGAGCATCATCCGGCGATAGATCACCACCCGGAGCGGTCGCAGCACAGCGGCGACGATCCGGCGCTGGATCTCGCCGAACGGCACCATGTGGAGGCGCGAGAGGAACTGGTAGCGGCTGAGCTGCTCCACCAGTGCCCTGGACTTCTCCTGGGACGAGCGGTCCAGGAACGGGCTGCCGTGGAAGTGGACGAAGATGAGGCGGCAGCCGCGCTGCATCATCCGGTAGGATGCCACCGGAGAGTCGATTCCGCCGGAGATGAGCGAGACCAGCCGCCCGCTGGTGCCCACCGGAAGGCCGCCGGGGCCCGGCATCCGCCTCAGGCTCAGGAACGCGCTCGACGGCAGTATTTCCACGAACACCGTCAGGTCGGGGCGGAGGAGATCCACCCGCGCCCCGCTGCGGGCCTTTACCAGCGCCCCCAACTCCCGGTTGATGTCGCTGGAGGTCAGCGGGAAACGCTTGTCGGTGCGCCGGGTGGCGATCCGGAAGGAATCGAAGGACTGTCCCTGAATGGCTTCCAGGACATGCGCCGCCAGCGACCGCATGTCGGCATCGGTGCGGTCCACCGGGGAGAAATTGGCGATGCCGAAGACCCGGCCGAGCCGGTCGGCGAGTTCGTCCGGCGGAACGTCGTGATTGAAGTTCAGCAGCAGCCTCGAAGAGGCGTTGCGGATCTCCTTGAGACCCATTCCTCGAAGGGCCGTGCTCAGGTTCTTCTTGAGGTGCTCGACGAAGTAGGCGCGGTTGCCCTTCTTGAGGGCGATCTCGTGGTAGCGGACCAAGGCCGAGCGCATGGCGCGACGATAGCAGATTCACGGAACTTTTGCATGGAAAGCCCGCTGTGATACCATGAACGCTTGGTCTTGGAGGTCTTGAATGGAAAGGTTCAGGAGTGTTCCGGAGATCGCTCGATTCTCCCCGGAGAAGATGAGGAAGAACGGGGTCTTCGAGACGGAGCGGCTTTTTTGCGACGTCTACTGCTTCGAGGCCGGACAGGCGCAGCGCGTGCATGCCCATGAAGGCTCGGACAAGGTCTACTTCGTACTGGAAGGGGAGGGGCTGTTCCGCATCGGTGCGGAACAGCGTCAACTCGGCAAGGACGAGGTGGCGCTGGCGCCGTCGGGAGAGCCTCACGGCGTGGAGAATCCCGGACCCGGGCGGTTGAAGCTGCTGGTGCTCATGGCGCCGCGTCCGGGCCATTGAGGAGCGGGCGGGCCCATGACGGCGGACGACCCCGTGAACGACGTCAACCGGCGCTTCTACGAAGCGTTCGAGAGTCTCGACCTCACCCGCATGAAGGGCATCTGGCTGCGCGAGGACTACATCAGGTGCGTCCATCCGGGATGGGCCTTGCTGTCCGGTTGGGACGCCGTCATGGAGAGCTGGCGGCGGATCTTCGAGAACACGCGGCAGATGCGCTTTGCCCTCACCGGCTTGACCGCGCGGACCCAGGGTTCCTTCGCCTGGGTGACACTCTACGAGAACCTGCACTCGACGCTGCCGGGGCGGACCAGCGCGGCGGTGGTGCTCGCCACCAACATCTATGAACAGCGCGCCGATGGCTGGTACATGATCCATCACCACGGCTCGCCGGTGATGATGGCCGAGCCCGACCCCGGCTCCACGGTTCAGTGAAGCCGCTTCAGGACAAGGTCTGCATCATCACCGGCGCGGGCAGGGGCATTGGCCGCGCCATCGCGCTTCGGGCCGCCGAGGAAGGCTGCCGCGCCATGCTGGCGTCGAGAAGTGCGGACCAGCTCGATATGGTCCGGGCCGAGATCGCGGCCCGGGGCGGGCAGGCCGCGTGGCAGCGCGCCGACCTGTCGCGGCAGGAGGATCTGGAAGCACTGGTGGAGCGGACCCTGGATCGTTTCGGCGCCATTGATTTCCTGGTCAACAATGCCGGATGGGGCATCAAGGCCAAGGTCGCCGATGCGAGGATCCAGGACTGGGAAGAGACCTTTCGGGTCAATCTGCTGGCGCCCATGATCCTGGCCCAGCTGGTGCTGCCCGCGCTCATGGCCCGGCCGGACGGGGCCATCGTCAACATCGCTTCGATATCAGGGCGGGCAGGGCAGGCGGGTGCGGCAGCCTATGCCGCCTCCAAGGCCGGGCTCACGGCCTTCAGCCAGTCCCTGTTCGAGGAGGTTCGGGAACACGCCATCAAGGTGGCAGCGGTCATTCCCGGTTTCGTGGACACGGAGATGATCCCGCCCGTGAGACATCTCGACCGTGCCCGAATGATCCAGCCCGACGACGTGGCTCAGGCGGTGTTGTTCGTTCTCACCGCGCCCGCCACCGCCTGTCCGGTGGAGGTCACCGTCCGTCCGCAGCGCACGCCGTACCTGTAGCCTCAGGCCGCTCCCTGAAGGTTGCAGAACTCCTCGTAGTCGATGAGTTCGTGGATGGTGGGCTTCTCTCCGCACATGGGACACTCGGGGTCCCGGCGCAGGCGGAGCGTGTTGATCTCCATGGTCAGCGTGTTGAAGTGGAGCAGCCTCCCGGCCAGCGAGTCGCCCTTGCCCAGGATGAGCTTGATGGTCTCCACCGCCTGGATCGTGCCGATGAGTCCGGGAAGGACTCCCAGCACCCCGGCCTCGGCGCAACTTGGCGCCATGCCGGGAGGAGGCGGTTCGGGATAGAGGCAGCGGTAGCACGGGCCGTTGCCGGGGTGGAACACCGACACCTGCCCTTCGAACTGGAAGATGCTGCCGTGAACATTGGGCTTGCCGGTCATCACGCAGGCGTCATTGACCAGATACCGGGTGGGGAAGTTGTCGCAGCCGTCCACCACGATGTCGTAGTCCTTGATGATCTCCATGATGTTGTCGGAGTTCAGCCGCTCCGGTATGGCGATCACGTTGACGTCCGGGTTCAGTCCCTGGATGGTCTGGCGCGCCGACTCGGTCTTGGGCTCGCCGATGCGATCGTTGGTGTGGAGGATCTGGCGCTGCAGGTTGGACAGGTCCACCACGTCATGGTCGACGATGCCCAGGGTGCCAACCCCGGCCGCCGCCAGGTAGTAGGCGGATGGCGACCCCAGGCCGCCGGCCCCCACCATCAACACCCGGGCGTCCAGCAGCCTCGCCTGTCC
Organism: uncultured Binatia bacterium (SeqCode); assembly: GCA_964291295.2. Classification (GTDB taxonomy): domain Bacteria; phylum Desulfobacterota; class Binatia; order UBA9968; family JAJDTQ01; genus JAJDTQ01. The sequence goes on from OZ219754.1 coordinate 2,626,766, forward strand.
CTCTTCGCCCACCTCGGGAAGCAGGAAATGGCGGCTGTAGCGGGTGAGTTGTTCCTGCGTGAACTGCCGATCCTGCACGAAGGGATAGCCCTCGTTCTTCCAGGCGGTGTATCCCCCGGACATGGAGGTGACGTCCTGATAGCCCATTTCCCGCATCACCTTGCCCGCCAGCAGCGACCTCACGCCGCCGGCGCAGTAGGCGATGATGGGAGTGGACTTGTCCGGTATCTCGGCGTCCACCTTCATCTCGAGAAAACCCCGGGGTACCGACACCGCATTCTCCAGGTGTCCTTCCCGGTATTCCTCCTTCTCGCGGACGTCCAGGAGCGCGTGGTTGCCGTCGTGCCGCAGCAACTCGCGTACCTGTTGGGGTGCCAACTCCTTTACGGTGTCGCGCGCCTCGTCCATCAACTGCTGGAATGTCTTGGCCATGACATGTCCCCCGGGAAATTTCCGACTTGGCGTTGGCTTCAACCTGGAGTTCCGACCTGGAGTTTCGACATGAAGTCTACGTGGATGGCAAACCGAAACAGAGGCCGGAATACAAGCCGTAACAAGGGTCGAACGCACGCTTCGAACGATTCGGACGCTTCGAAATACAAGCCGGAATGGAAGGAAAGTATCATGATTATTACTACAGGTTATCGGCCGTCCTGTCAATCGAGCCGGTAGAAACGGTTGGCGTTGTCGGCCAGGATCTTCCGCTTGGCGGTATCCGAAACGTCCTCCCGTGCGCACAGCTCGGGAATATCCTTGAGGTACTCCTCGCGCGGACGCTCGTGGGGATAGTCGGACGCGAAGAAGATGCAGTCCTCGCCGAAGAGCTCAAGGACGCAAGGCAGTGTGCGCTCCTCGGACTCCACCGAGACGTAGACGCTGCCGCTCCTGATGTAGTGGCTGGGCGCATGCTTCAGCCGGGGGGCCCATTTCCTGCCGCGCCGTTCGTAACCCTCGTCCAGCCGGTCCATCATGAACGGCACCCAGCCCGCCCCCGCCTCCAGATAGGCGACGCGAAGGTCGGGAAACAGCTCGTAGACGCCCTGGAATACCATGTTGGTCAGGTGGATCAGCAGCGGAATGGGGTGCTCCAGCGCATGGACCTCGGCGAAGCTGTCCAGATAGTCGAAGCCGAGGCCCCGGCTTGGCGCCCCGTGGATGGCCAGCGCCATGTCCAGCCGGCAGGCCTCCTCGTATATCGGGAAGAAGGTCTCGTGGCCGTACCCCTTGCCCAGCGCGTTCACCGAGGGCAGCACGGCGGCCGGCATGCCCAGTTCCTCCCTGGCGTGGCGCATCTCCCTGACGGCGTCGTCGATACTATGAATCGGGATCAGGGCGGCGCCGAGGATCCTCGGTGTGTGTTTCATGTAGTAGCCGTGGAGCCAGGCGTTGTAGGCGTGGGCGATGTTGACGGAATAGGCCGGGTCCTGGATCAGGCCGAACCCGAGACCGGCGGTGGGATAGACGATGGTGCGGTTGATGCCGCAGTCGTCCAGGAACGATAACCAGATATCGCGGTCGGGATAGTCCCGGAGCCCTGAGGAACTCATGTTGGACAACCGGGTCCATCCGTCCAGCGACGGGAACAGCGAGTACATGCGGGCCCAGGCGGGCTGGCCGTCGCTGCCCGCGTATTTCTCGCCCATGAAGGGCATGATCTCGCTGGCGTTCTCCATGATGTGTCCGTCGCCGTCCACCACCGGATAGGCGTTCTCGCGCATGGGATGCTCCTTTCTCTTGGGAAACGGGGGAGGGGCAGCGGCGCGGCTACGCCTCCGCGATCCCGTAGAACCGCCTGGCGTTGTCGCCCAGCATCTTGTCGGCCACCCGCTCCGGGACATCCTCCCGGCCGCGCAGGGTGGCGGTCAGTCGGGGCTCGAAAGAGGGATCCTGGTGGCCGTAGTCCGAGCCGATGAGGAGATGGTCCTCGCCGATATGGTTCGCCAGGTAGGGGATGTCCTCGTCGGCCTCGCAGGCGACGAACAGGCGGTAGTCCTCGAACAGACCTCGGTCCGACTTGTGTTTCCAGTCGCTCTTGAGCAGCCGCTTGAGGACGTGCAGCACGAACGGCACCCAACCGGCGGAGGCCTCGATGAAGCCGATGCGCAGGCCCGGGAACTCTTCGGGTATGCGGTTCGCCACCAGGTCGCGGAAGGCGAACACCGGCAGGATACGCCCCTGTGCGAAGGAGAAGTTCCGCTCGAAGCTGAACAGGTTGATGATCGACGGCGCGCCCATGCCGGTATGGATGCAGATGGGCAGATCCAGCCTGGCGGCTTCTTCGTAGACCGGGAAGAAATATGGATCGTCCAGGGTGCGGTCTCCCTCCATGCCGCGGAAGAAGACGCCCACGGCTCCATGTTCCCTGGCCAGCCGCATTTCGTCGATGGCGGCGTGGATGGACTGCAACGGCAGCACGGCGGTCCACAGCAGGCGGTTGCGGCCGGTGCGGTGCACCTCCCACATGTAGCGGTTGTAGGCGCGGCACAGCGCCACCTCCAGTTCCGCATCCCGGGTGAGGTAGACCAGGAACAGCGTTGGATAGATGATCTGGACGTCGATGCCGAGCCGGTCCATGTCCGCCAGCCGAACCTCGGGCCGGGTGATCTCGCGGCTGGCGATGAGGCTGTCGCTGCGGGACGACTCGAGCTTCGTGGCGGACGGCGTCACCAGACGATAACTCCCCTTGCCGTTGGGCTTGGGCACGATATTGCCGTCGATGAGCCAGAAGGCGTTGCGGGGGCCGTAGAGGGTATCCTCGGGCACCGAGGCCAGCACCGGCCGGCGCGCGTACATGCCCGCGTCCATGTGTTTCCACATGGCTTCGGGTTCGGCGATATGAGTGTCGGAATCGATGATCGTCATCGGACGGGCCTGGTGCGGCGCGGCGCCTCAGAGGTTGTAGAGCCGCCTCGGGTTTTCGCGCAGTATCTTGTCGGCGACCTCAGGGGACAGGTCTTCCCGGGACCGGATGGTCCGGGCCAGCTCCGGCTCGAACGAAGGATCGTTGTGGCCGTAGTCCGAGCCGATGACGATGTTGTCCTCGCCCATGTACCGGATCAGATACGGGATGTCCTCGTCGGCCTCGCAGGCCACGAACAGCCGGTATTGCCGGAACAGTTCGGCACTGGAATCGAACCTGAACTGCTGCTTCAGCAGGCGCCGCAGGATGTGCAGCAGGAACGGCACCCAGCCCGCCGAGGCCTCGATGAACCCGAACCGCAGCTTGGGGAACAGCTCCGGAATCCGGTTGTGAATGAGGTCCCGGAAGGCGAAGATCGGCAGCACCCGGCCGTGGGCGAAGGTGTGGTTGCGCTCCAGGTTGAACATCCGGGTGAGGGCGGGGCAGCCCGACCCCGTGTGGATGCAGATGGGCAGTTCCAGCGAATTGGCTTCCTCGTACACCGGAAAGAAGTAGGGGTCGTCCAGGGTTCGTTCCCCTTCCATGCCGCGAAAGAAGAGTCCCACCGCGCCGTGCTCCTTCGCGAGCCGCATCTCCTTCACCGATTCGTCGACGGAGCCCAGGGGAAGGATGGCGTTCCAGCGCAGCCTCTTCCCTCCTTTCTCTTCGACCTCCCACATGTAGCGGTTGTAGGCCTTGCACAGCGCGACCTCGAGGTCGACGTCGTCGGTGAGATGGATGAGGAAGAGCGTCGGGTAGATCACTTGGGTGTCGACGCCGAGGCGGTCCATGTCCTTCAACCGCAGATTCACGTCGGTGATCTCGCGGCTGGCCACGAGGCTGTCGTTCCGTTCCGTTTCCAGGGTGGACGCCGCCGGAGTTACCAGCCTGAAGCCGCCCTTGCCCGAGGGCTTTGGAAAAATGTTGCCGTCGATGAGCCAGAATCTGTTGCGGGCACCGTAGAGCGTGTCGTCGGTGATGGAGGTCAGCACCGGCCGGCGCGGATACATGTCTTTGTCGAAGAGCTTCCACATTGCCTCGGGCTCGGCGATATGCGTATCCGCATCGATGATTCCTGCCATGTCGGCCTCCCTGGAGAAGCGGCACCGCGGTGGTATCGTGCGGAAGCACGGACGGTGCGCCTGCCCGTTTGTACTGCCGGTGCCGAGGGCTTGTCAAACGAGGCGGAACCGCCGCGAATGCGTCATTCCATCGGACAAGAAGATGAGCCTATGCAGTAGGGAGGGACTGCGTCTTCGGCGAGGACGCCTGCCTGACCCGCATCGGACACGGAACGGCCAACCGTGCCAGTCACAACCGCATCGCGCTCGCGGTGATCTTCACCCACCGACGCGACTCCGAGAGCTTCGCCGAAACCCGCCGACGGCTGCAACTCGACCGCAGCCAAGTCATCGCCGCCCTGACCCGGCCCTCATCCCTCGACGTTACCCCTACACCGACAACCGCATTGGAAGGCACCCTCCACCCCTCCCTCATCCCGATACAACCCACAGCATGGGAAAGTCCTGGCATTGGACAAGACTGTGGTTTGACATTTGTGGGGCAGAAGGTAAGATGGCCGACAGACAATCTGTTTGAAGGGGGCAACGAAGGTAAGCGGCGCTGCTGTGACCCGACCGGTTTCGACGGAAGCGTTTTCGAGGGAAGCGTGATTGAACCGCCGCTGCCGAATGAGCCTCCGCGGACTGTCCGGTGCGTCCTCGAGGCGTCCGCGGATGGTCCATTTCAATACCCGGCCGTGTACGCTGTGGCCATGCCCTGTCCATCTTCCCGAACTTCACCCCGAACCCTCTCTTCCCCGAGCGGTGCCGCCCCGACCGTCGTGAAGCATGGGTTTTGCCGAGGCATGTGATCTCCGTTGCTTTCTGAACCTTCCTCCCGTCCGGATCCGCAGCCCCGCGCGGTCCTTGCCCGGTATCGCGGCGCATTGATCGTGGTGGGTCTGCTGAGCGCCGCGGTGAATCTCCTGCTGCTCACCGGGCCACTTTTCATGCTGCAGGTCTACGACCGGGTGCTGGCCAGCCGGGCGGAGGCGACGCTGGTCGTGCTGTTTGCCATCGTGGTCTACCTCTACGGATTGAAGGGCCTGCTTGATGCCCTGCGCGGGCGCATCCTGGGGCGGGTCGGGGCGGGATTCCAGAGTGCGCTCGACGAGCGGGTATTCGATGCATCGCTCCGGGCGGAGCGCGAGCGCCCGGGGCAGGCGCTTCAGGAGCTTGAGATGGTGCGTATGTTCCTGGCCTCCCCGGCGCCGGGGATGATCCTGGATCTGCCCTGGATGCCGTTCTTCGTCGCCATCATCTTCATCTTCCATCCACTGCTGGGGTGGCTGGCCGTGGCGGGTGCGCTGGTGCTGGTGGCGCTGGCGCTGGTCAACCGGTGGGCGACGCGCAAGTCGCAGCAGCAGGCCGCCCAGCTGTCCGTGGACGCGAACCTCCGCGCCGTGGAGGCGCACCGCGAGATGGAGACGGTGCGGAGCCTGGGCATGACCGGCCCGTTGCGCGCGCGTTGGAAGGCGGTGCGCGAGACAGCGATGGACTGGGGGATGCAGGCCTCGGACGTCGGCGGTGGCTACACGGCGGCGAGCCGGGCGTTCCGTCTGCTGCTGCAGTCGGGGATGCTGGGGCTCGGCGCGTGGCTGGTGCTGGAGGGCGAATTGACGGCGGGGGCGATGATCGCGGCCTCGATCCTGCTCGGTCGGGCAATGCAGCCGCTGGAGGGGGTGATTTCGCAATGGCCGATGATCCAGCGGGCGCGGGCGGGCTGGTCCTCGGTCTCGCGGCTGCTGGCGCAAGCGCCGCCGACGGTGCCGTCGATGGCGCTGCCGCGGCCTGCATCGCATCTGCTGGCGAGCAATGTGACGGTGTTGTCGCCGGACCGTCGGGATGTGCTGCTGCGCGGCGTGAGCTTCGATGTGGTGCCGGGTGAGGCGGTGGCGGTGGTGGGTGCGAGCGGCGCGGGCAAGTCGACGCTGGCAAAGGCGCTCGTCGGACTGTGGCCGCTCGCGCAGGGCGAGGTGCGTCTGGGCGGGGCGGAACTTTTGGCTTGGGGGGAGGCGCTGTGGCGCGAGCATCTGGGTTATCTGCCGCAGGACGTGGCGCTCTTCACCGGCAGCGTGGCGGAGAACATTGCGCGCTTCGACCCCGAAGCCAACGAGGATGGGGTGGTCCGGGCGGCGATGGCGGCCGGGGCGCATGAGATGATCCTGTCGCTGCCCGACGCCTACGACACGGTGCTCAAGAACGGCAGCGGAGTTTCGGGCGGGCAGCGCCAGCGCATCGGCCTTGCGCGGGCGCTCTACGGCAATCCGGTGCTGTTGGTGCTGGACGAGCCGGACGCGAGCCTGGACGACGTCGGCGCGCAGGCGCTGAACCGGGCCATCGCCGAGGCGAAGAAGGCCGGGAAGGCGGTGGTGGTCATGGCGCACCGGAGTTCGGTGCTTGCGGAATGTGAGCGGATCGCGGTGCTGGAGGGCGGGCGGCTGCGGATATTCGGACCAAGTTCGAAGGTGCTGGCACGCCTTTCGGGTGCCCGGCCGCGACTGGCCGCGGAGGGAGGGCGCAGGGCAATCGCGACGGGTGCCGCGGCCCCGGAAGCGCCGTCGGACGATGACTGAGCCCAAGCGCAAGACCTGGTCGGTGGGCGGTCCGATGCGGCTGGGCCTGCTGCTGCTCGTGGTGGGGTTCGTCGGCGTGCTGGCCTGGGCCTCGGCGGTGCAGATCCACGGCGCGGTGATCGCGCCGGGAAGTGTCGAGGTGGAATCACGGCGCCAGGCCGTCCAGCATCCCGACGGCGGGATCGTGGCGGCGCTTCCGGTGCGCGAAGGCGCGCGCGTCGAGGCGGGGGCGGCCATCCTGGAACTCGACGCCACCGACTTGGCCTCCGAAAAGGCGCTTCTGATGCGGCAGTTGCAGGAAGTGCGGGCACGTATCGACCGTCTCTCGGCCGAGGCCCGGGCCAGTGAAAAGGTCGTGTTCCGAGATGCGGCCGCGGCGGTGAACGACCCGGTGCTCGCGACGCTGCTGGCTGACGAGCGGACCCTGTTCGAGACCGGCCGCGAGTCGCTGCTGCAGACCGTCAAGCAGATCAGCCAGCGCAAGGCCTCCACCGTGGCCTTCATCGAAGGGCTGCGGCTGCAGCTGGAGGCGGCCCGGGATCAGCAGGCTCTGGTCGGTTTGGAAGCCCGCGCCAAGGAGAAACTGCTGGAGAGGGATCTGATCCCCAAGCCGGAGGTTTGGCGACTGCTCCGGGACGAGGCTGAGTTCAAGGGCGCCCTCGGCAAGCTGAATGCCGAGGTTGCACAGGGCCGGAGCATGATCGCCTCCTACGAAATCGAACGGCTGCGCATCCTGGCGGAGCGGCGCGAAAAGGCCCAGGGCGAGTTGCGCGAGCTGCAGCCGCGCGAGGCCGAGCTTGCCGAGCGTCTCCGGGTGGTGGAGACTCGCCTGTCGCGGCTCGTGCTGCGCGCGCCGATGGCGGGGGTGGTGCACGGGCTCAGGGTGTTCACCGTGGGCGGGGTGATCCCGGCGGGTGCGGAGGTGGCGACGATCGTGCCCGAAGGGGTGCCGCTGGTGCCCAGGGTACGGGTTGATGCGAGTCAGATCGATGAAGTTCGGGCCGGGCAGGACGTGACCGTGCGGTTCCCGGCGTTCAACTCCCGCACCACACCGGAGTTTACCGGGCAGGTGCGCACCGTGTCGGCCGACGCGCTGGTGGACGAGGCCAGCGGCGTCCGCTACTACACTGCGGAGATTACGTTGAGCGGAGAATCGGAAGCGGAGGTCCGCGCGCGCGGCATCGTACCCGGCATGCCGGTCGAGGCGTTTATCCGCACGCGCGCCCGCACACCGCTCGCCTTCCTGCTCAATCCCTTCACCGACTATATTCGCCACGCCTTCCGCGAGGAGTGAGAAGCCCTGCGGGAATCAGTACGGGTAGTCAAGGTGCAGGTGACGCCGGTTCCGGGCAGGCCGCAGCACACCACCCGCACCGGACCACTGCCCTGACTGGCTTGCGGTCCATTCGAGGAGCGTTGCGAGATCGCCCTGAAGGGGCTGGCCCATATCGACCAACCATATCCATCGGTCGGCCGGGAGCGGCGTCGCGTTGCGAGAAGCCCGCGAATTCCTCGTCCGTCAGCCCGGCGCGCCAGCCGACAGCGGTTGGCAGCGCGCCCATCCCTCCGGCAGAACCGTTTGTTCCGCGCTCTTGGGCGACCGGGGGTGTGCGCTGTGGAGCGGCCGAAACGCGCTGCTCCCCTCAGGCAGTCCGACCGTCCTGACGCCGCTGTTTTGGCCGCGGCCGGTGACTTTGGCTATCCTTCCGCGGCATGCCCGTCTTTTCCCGACGTCGATTCGCCGTCATGCACCTCGAAACCCTGCTGATCATCTTCGTGGCCCTGGCCGCCGGAGCGTTCTCGAAAGGGGCCACCGGCATGGGTCTTCCGCTCATTGCCGTACCCATCATGGCGGGTTTCCTGGGCGCACAGCAGACGGTCATCGTCATCACGGTCCCCAATCTGGTAAGCAACTTCTGGATCATCTGGTCCTACCGGTCCAGGTTCCACACCGTGCCGAGACTCGTCTCCTCCACCTTGGCGGGCGCCTTGGGGGTGGCCGCCGGCACCTGGTTCCTGGCGACATCCGACGAGCGCCTGCTCACCCTGGTGCTGGCGGTTTGCGTAGGCTCCTATCTGGTTCTTCTGGCTTTCAGGATCGACCTGCGCTTCTCCGGCCGGCCCGGCCGCATGCTCTCCCTCCTCCTTGCCGCCGCGGCCGGTGTATCCCAAGGGGCCACCGGCATGTCCAGCGCGGTGGTGGTGGCGTGGGCACGGGCGTTCGGCCTGGAGAAGGAAGGGCTCATCCTCGCGGCGTCGACCCTGTTCCTGGGTCTCACCACGACGCACTTTCTTTTTGTGCTGGCCGCAGGGCTGTTCGACCGGCAGCTTCTCGGCCAAGCATTCCTTGCGGTGGTTCCCATCGCGGCGTTCCTGCCCCTGGGCATGCGCGTGACCCCCTACATCAGCAGGCATTGGTTCAACCGGATCATCGTGACCCTGATCGTGGTGATGGAGGTCAGGCTGATCTGGCGGGGGGTCATGGAGTAGCATGAGGCAGGAACGCGCCGGCCTCCTTGCGGGTGTGCGGTTCGCACCGGAGTTGCCGGGGTTCCGAGCCGGGCATGCTGTTCCGAGCCACAGGTTTTGCCGGTCCCGCGAAAGCGGGAAGCCGGAAGCGGCTCGGGGTCAGCCGGGCAGGTGAGCGGTCTCGGGGAGAGGATTATATACGATAGTGCCGGGATCGCCTGTCAGGATGGGCGGTCCTTCCACTTGATGTTGACGGGATTCAGCACGGCGCGCGCCAAGTTCTTCGGGGGCGGCTTCGAGCCGTCCATTTTCCGAATGTCGATTTCTTCCTTCATGTCCGCCTTGCTCGGCTGGCAGGACGAGCGAACCCGGATGACGGAGCGAGGCCGTGCGACCGAATTTTGCGGTTGGCCATTCCATGATCTCCCGTTGATCGGCTTCGATGCCCGACGCACTTGCGCTTTCAGCGAGATTCGGCCCGGAGGCTCCTGCACGATGTTCTTTGCACCTTGATTGCAGATTGCAGATACTGCACGAGGCGCGCAGGTTATCGACGCTATCACTCCCGCCTTGGGCCTTGTCCACGATGTGGCCGACATGAAGGCGCGCGGGACGCCCGGACCGATCATCGGGGTCGCCTGCCGCGATACCGCACATTCTGCAAGTGTATCCGTTTCGCTTACGAACCTCTGCCAGCGTCCTGGAACTGATATTCCGGGCAAACTGCATCGGCGGTTTTGACGGCGGCCATGTCACAAGCCGGTACTCCCCGGCTTGAGGTCGGCAGAATCGTCGTGCGACTGGATCGGCCAGCCTTCTTCATCGCGCAGTTCCCGCAAGCGGCGGCGGCAGTGCATTGTCGATCTGGCGGCACTGTTGCGTCTTGCCACCGTAGAACGCCCAGTCATCGGGGAAGCTCTGTATGCGGGCGACCATGCGTGCCATGAGCCTGAGAACGCCGTCGAATCCTGGGGAGAGGGGGATTCGCCATGCCGAGGCCGTCAACGCCAAGCGCCGCCCAAGCCTCGCGCGCGCGAGGGATCGAGATCAGAGCCGCCATGCTTCTTTGGCCCGCCAACAATGGTCGGGGCCACCCTGTTGGCGCGCGCGGCCCATGCCGCCGCACCCTGCCAGCCGTTGGCCGCCGTCAAATCGCCCAGCGTCTCACCGCGCGTCCAAGGTCGGGAACGGCCACTCCAGCGCGCCGGTAGTGCCTTCCCGAAGCGCGATCAGGAACACACGGGAGCGCGTTTGCGGTGTGCCGAAGTCGGCAGCGTTGAGCGTCGCCCAGCAAGACGTGAAGCCCATTGTCTGCAAAGCCGAGTCAACTCGCGCCCGCACACCGTCGAACTTGGCGTGAAGCAGGCCGCGCGCATTCTCGACCAGCACGGCGCGCGGGCTGTTCTGCGCACTTGATGCCGACCGGGCCAGCCACTACTGGCGCACGCCCGAGGCGGGCGGCACGGTGGACAAGGACAAGCCGCCCCCGGTCGGCCGGGCCCTGATCTTCTCCGCCTGCGGCAATACCTGCCGCAGGCGGAGCGGGCGGGCCGGCAAGCCGGTGCCGCTGGTCGCCGAGGCCCGGAAGGCGGCGTCTGCCTGATGGAGTTGCAGGAACAGGGCTGGACTACATCCGGCCATGGCACCCGCCGCCGGAGCTCCCGGCCGCACCAAGGCACTAGACAAATATGAAATCGCCTTCGGTGAGCGAGTCCGCCGCTACATCCAGCAGCGTCACCGTGTCGCCGGCGCCGCCGTAGGCGACCACGGCGTTGCCGTCGTCGTTGTCCGCGATCGTCAGCCCGCTGAAATCGTGGCCGACCTCGATCAGGCGGATCGTGTCGCCGTCCCCGAAGTCGCGGACCGTATCGGCGCCGTCGCCCTTGCGAAAGGCGAAGGTGTCGTCGCCCTTGCCGCCGCGCAGCGTATCGGCGCCGGTGCCGCCATAAAGGGTGTCGTCGCCCTTGCCGCCGCCCAGCATGTCGTCGCCGACACCACCGAACAGGACATCGTCGCCCTTCTTGCCCCAGAGAGTGTCGTCGCCGTCCTCGCCATACAGCAGGTCGTCTTCGCCGTGGCCCCTGATGGTGTCGTCGCCGGCGCCGCCGTAGATCGTGTCGCGGCCGAAGGCGCCGTGGAGCGTATTGTCGCCGTCGCCGCCGCGGATGGTGAAGCCGATGCCGGAGGCCTTGAATTCGGCCAGACTCCACCCGTCGAGCTGGACGGTGCCGCCGCCGTCGCCGCTGGCCCTGTCAAGGTCATACCAGGAGATGGGAGAACTCAGGTAGTCGGCGAAATAGCTGTGAATGGTGCCGTCGTCCGTCCCGCCGTCGCCGTAGACGATGACGACATAGCCGTCGCGTCCGAGGAAATGGCCGTCGCGTTCGACGATCCGGAAGCGGCCGACCTTCGCGTCGCCAAAGATGAACTCGATCGTGTCGCGCGCCTCCAGGTCGTGGATGAGGTCGAAGCCGTCGCCGAGGCGGAAGACGAAGGTGTCGTGGCCCTGGTAGAAGTGGCCGCTTCTCTTCCAGTCGCCCTGGAGCCAGTCGTTGCCCTTGCCGCCGTCGAGAGTGTCGTCCTGACTGCCGCCTACCAACATGTCGGGGCCGCCCCGGCCGTAGAGCTTGTCCCTGCCCCCGGTGCCGCCATAGAGAAAGTCTGCGCCTTCGGTGCCGTGGAGCGTATTGTCGATCCAGGATCCGATGATTCTTTTATAACCCACCGTCATTCCTCCGTTGGAACAGGCCGCCTCGGCCGCTGCCGCGGGCGGCCATGGTATGGGAGCCGTCCTCCCCCAGGTATCGAAATGGCATGGACGGTGTCGTCGTCCGTGCCGCCGTCGCCGTAGATGATGACTCCATAGTCGTCGCGCTTGATGAACCGGAAGCGGCCGACGTCCTCGTCGCCCCAGATGAACTCGATGGTGTCGTGCATCTCCAGACCGGAAATGTAGTCTTGGCCGTCGCCGCGGCGGAAGATGCAGGTGTCGGCGTCCTCGCTGCCCCTGAGCCAGTCGTTGCCCTTGCCGCTGTCAAGAGTATCTTTGCCCCCATCGCCGTCCAGAAGGTCATGGCCGTCCTCGCCTGACAGCATGTCGTCGCCCCCTGTTGCCAACGAGCCAGTCCTTGCTTCCGCCGCCGTAGATACGGCCGTGTCCAGTCAGGCCATTGAGATAGTCGTGGCCGTCCTCGCCATGCATTGCGTCGTTCCACCAAGGTCCGCGCCGTCCCTTGAAATCGGTCTTTGCCGCCTCCCGCAAAGATCTCGGTTCAGGTCTCGGTTTGCACGTCACGGTGGATTATACCGGAACGCCGGCGCCCTGCAAGGGCCGGCAACGCAGCCTTCCGCTTGGAGCGCGGCAGATTCTTCCGCTTCCTGCCGATGCAGGTTCGAGCACCTCGACCGGCCCGGCAAAGGACGCATCCTCACACTTCCACGATTCCCGAATGCCATGCGCCAGATGCTACGCCGCCTTCTGCGTGATCTTCGGATCGCGGTGCCGCTTCATGCTGCTGAGGCCCTTCCGGTTCGCCGCCAACAGGTAGAAGGTGATGGCCCAGACCTGGTATCCGAGATTCGACGCCTGCATGGCCGCGCCGGTGCGAACGCTGAACCGCTTGCCGATCCCCTTTCGCGGCATCGGTGCGTCATGGTCTTGTGCGTGATCGGGTGCTGGACATTCACCGAACCGCAGTGCGCGCCGTCCGGCCAGCGCCGCTTGATGAACCATGCTTCGGCGGTCGCATCGTCCGGGAACCGGCGCATGGTCGCGATAGGCGGGATTACCTGCCTTCGATGCTTGCCCGGTGCGTTGTGTGCCATTCCTCTATCTTCTTGCTTGCAAAAGAAAATACAGGAAGAGGCCGGGGGAAGGGGGCAGTGTCGATTCGGCGCTATCGTATATGACTCCCCTCGGGAAGGCCGAGCATGAGGTTCAGGTTCTGGATGGCGACGCCGCTGGCGCCCTTGCCGAGGTTGTCGAGGAGTGCCACCAGCAAGGTGTGTCCCGAGGGGTGGGGAAGCACGTGAAGCTCCACGCGGTTGGTGTCGTTGCACGCCCGCGGGTCGAGGCTGCGCTCATGGGCCGCGCGCGGGTCCGGATGGGGCACCACCCGCACGAAGGGCTCGCCCGCATAGCGGTCCCGCAGGCACTCCAGGATGGCCGAGCTGGTGCCGCCCGCGGGCAGCAGACCCAGGGGAATCGGCACCTCCACCCGCATGCCGCAGCGGAAGGGTCCCACCGCCGGCACGAACTGCGGCTCCAGAGTGAGTCTGCCGTAAGCCATCATCTCGGGGATGTGCTTGTGGCGCGCTCCCAGAGCATAGGGGGCTTCGTAGGGCAATGAGCCCAGCCCGCGCTCCGGGCTCTCCCATTTCTCGATCAGTCCGCGCCCACCGCCGGAATAGCCCGACAGCGCATGAATGGACACCGGGGTGTCCTGAGGCAGGAGCCCGGCGTCCACCAGCGGTCGGGTCAACAGGATGACGGCCGAGGGATAACAGCCGGGGTTGGCCACGAATCGGGCTTCGCGGATGGCGTCCCGCTGCCCGGCATCCAGTTCCGGCAGCCCGTAGGTCCACCCATGGGCGACCCGGTGGGCGGTGCTGGCGTCGATGACCCGGGTGCCCTCCGCAGCGGCCCATCGGGCAGCCTCCGGCGCCGCGTCGTCCGGCAGGCACAGCACGGTCACGTCCGCCGCCGCGATGGCGTCATGGCGCGCCGCGCCGTCCTTGCGCCGCCCTTCGTCCAGCGTGGACAGATCGATATCCTGGCGTCCCGCGAGCCAGTCGCGTATGCGCAGCCCGGTGGTGCCCGCATGGCCGTCTATGTAGATTCTGGGCGGCACGGAATCGTCCGGACCCCGCCGCGGTGCGCGGCAGGGGCAGAGAGATGAACCTGCCGGAACAACTTATCAGAAAACCCCACCTGTTGACATGCGGCTTTACGACGCCGCGGGGAATTGCTAGTTCTTGCTTCCAGTTCGCCGCCTGCGCGCGCATGGCGACGGCGGGGCCAGTTCAGCGACCGCCAAGGAGGAAAGAATGGATGCCGATGCCAAGAAGACCGCGCTCCGCATGATTCCGTATGGACTGTACGTATTGACCAGTGAGGCCGGGGACGGCCGGGTGGCCGCGGCCACGGTGAACTGGGTGACCCAGGCATCCTTCGCGCCCCCTCTGGTGGTGGTGGGAGTGAAGGCGGATTCGGGGGCTCACGAGATCATCAAGGAATCCGGAAACTTCGCCCTGAACGTCCTGGGCAAGGGGCAACAGGGTCAGGCCTTTACGTTCTTCAAGTCGCTGGAGCGGGAAGGTGATACGATCGGCGGCGAAGTGTTTGCCGCCGGGGCGACCGGTGCTCCCGTGCTGGCCAGCGCGCCGGCCTTCGTCGAGTGCAGGCTGGTGGACACGGTGGAGAAGGGCGATCATTCCGTGTTTGTCGGCGAAGTGGTGGAGGCCGGCGTGCGGGGGGAGGTCTCCGGTCGGGCGGATGACGCCACCCTGCTTCTCAAGGACCTGGGCGAGAAGACCTTCTACGGCGGTTGATCTCCGCAACGGAGAGTTCCCGGCCGGGGCGGTGCCGCAGGCGGGGTCGCCTTGCGGCGGCAGGGCCATTCGGGGCATCTCTCGCGTCGCGGATGCCGGGGCGCTTCGGGCCGCGGCCCGTGCCAGCGGGGTCCATGGAGACGGACATCGATGAGGACAAGGGGGGCCATCTGGAAACCTCCGGCGGAGGTCTCGCGCGAGGAGTGCCTGGCGGACTCCCGTGCGGTGCTGGCGATGCCGGACATTCCGCTCAAGGAGCATGAGGATCTGATCCGTATCCACGCCGTGGGAATGGATTGGGACATCGGCGCGCAGGTCTACGAGCCGCGGGACCCCGGGCGGGTGGTTGTGGGTGCGGACGGACGCAAGGCCGGCGCCTTCCTCCTGTCGGGAGGCGACGGCGACTTCAAGACCATGGCGCCGGTGGCCCGGCTCCTGGCGGGCAAGTTCGGATTCAAGGTCGCCACCATGACCTATCCGGGCCGGCTCTATCTGGACGATCCCTCCCGGGACTGGCCCGGCGACACCATCGACCCGGACGGCACCATCCGGACACCCATCTGGCTTGCCGGCGAACGCATCATGCCGGACCAGTACGAGGTGGTGAAAGACCGCTCCATCCGCGAGCGCTACGGTACCCGCACCGTACTCCACGCCAGGCCCGGCACCACCTTCTGGTACCGCCTGGCGGGCTGGCCCCCGGCTTTCGAGGAGGGCGGCAGGCAGGTGATGGCGCGAAATTTCCCGCAGGACGAATACTCCGTCTACGTGCACGGCCACTCCACCGGAGGCCCGTTCGTCTTCATGCTGTCCCAGCGGGTGCCCAACATCGCCGGCGTCATGGCTGTGGAGAACTCGGCCTTCGGTTACATCAACGAAGCCAAACTCGCGGTTATCGGCTCTCTGGGGGTCATCGGCGACTTCGAGAGGCGGGTGACCGAGACCCGCCGCATCGATCCTTTCCATGAACTCTACATCCGGACCTGGCGCGACAAGGCTCGCTACATCGGCCCGGAGAAGCTGGGACAGGATGGACCCTTGGCGCTCATGCGGCTGCCGCTGGTGATCGAGGAAGTGATGGAGGCCTGGGAAGCGGCCAGGACCCAACCCCAGTTCAAGTGCGAGTATATCGTCAGCACCAACATCGAACCGTCGCTGGAGGAGGCCGCGCGGGTGACGGCCGGCCGGCTGGGCCTCGACCCGGCTGCGACCGAAGCGCTGGTGCGGCGGTATCTGGGTTATGGGAGAGAGCTTCGGGGGGACGGTGTCAAGCCGGTCCCGCCGGTTCTGTTCTGCGTCACCCGGGACAGCCGCGACCATGACGCCGCCACCTACCGGAGCCTCGTCATGCCCATGTTCGCGCGCATGGAGCCGGCTCCCAGGACCGCTCTGATGCACTTCCAGGCCGGTGTGCATTCCTACTGGACGCCGGAAACGGAGCTGCCTCTGGGGGTAGCGCCGGGCGTGGCCCGGACCTGGCACGAAGCGATCACGGGCGGCTATTTTCTGACCGGGTGGGGCGGCGGGGGCTGAGGGTCGCCGGAGTTCCCTCGGCGGTGCGATTCACCGGCACCGCATGTGAGCGCCGGAAACCGGAAGACCGAGCCGGCTGTCCCGTAGACGGTGCGGCCGGCGGCTGTCGAACCAAGGCGGAGGAGCGCATGAAGGACGGACTGAAAATCATGGACTCGGACATGCATGTGCGCGAGCCTGCGGATCTCTGGGAGAAGTACATGGAACCCGAGTGGCGCGACCGGGGGCCCAGGATCCTCAGCACCACCACGCGCAGTTCCGCCATGGTCATGCTCGACGGCAAGGTTCTCAAGGGCTACCCGCCGTCCTACCGGGGCGGCATCTTCGATGCCAGGCGCATTGATGCGGAGATCGCCGGGGCCCGCGCCCGGGGCTTCGACGGAGTCTCGCAACTCGATGCCATGGAGAGGGAAGGACTGGACCTGGCGGTCATGTACCCATCCATCGGCCTGGGCGTGATGATGCGCGACGACATGGAGCCCGGGCTTGGCGCCGCCATCGCCCGGGCCTACAACAACTGGCTTTACGATTTCTGCCAGACCGACCCGGAGCGGATGAAGGGCGCGGCCATGATCTCGCTGCACGACGTCACCGAGGCCGCCCGGGAGGCCCGGCGGGCGGTGGAGGCGCTCGGCTTCGTGGCCGTGTTCGCGCGCCCCGAGCCCCTCCGCTCCCTGCCCTGGCATTCGCGTTACTACGATCTCCTGTGGTCCACCCTGGAGGAGTTGGACATTCCCATGGGCTTCCATTCGGCCGCCTCCGCGGGCGAGGTCCGGCAGATGGGCGACGTGTTTGGCGACGACCTCCTGTTGCGCCACATCTGCGAGCATCCCCTGTCCAACATGATGGCCATGATCGACATCATCGGCGGCGGAGTGCTGGAGCGCCACCCCAGGCTCAAGGTGGCGTTCCTGGAGTGCTACTGCGGCTGGGTCTCCTTCATGCTCCATCGCATGGACGGGGCCGTGTCCAAGGCCCGCCACCCGAACATCTCCCAACTCAAACCCAGCGAGTTCTTCAGGCGCCAGTGCTGGATCTCCACCGAATCCGAGCGGGAGCTTGCCATGGTGGCCCACCTCATCGGCGACGACAACATCGTCTACTCCACCGACTATCCGCATGGAGACTCGGACTTCCCCCACGCCGTGGAGGAGTTCCTGGAGGTGGAAGGCGTCTCACGGGAGACCAGGCGGAAGATCCTGTGGGACAACTGCGCACGACTGTACAATCTGTGAAGGACGGGTCGAGGTCGCGGTGGCCGCCTGCGCGTTGATCCCGCAGGATCTGACTTTTGCGGGTCGCGTGCGTCAAGGCGTCTTTGACTCCCTTGCCACGCACCCCCTGTAAAGGACGCATCGCTCCGGCCGAAGGAGGAGGGAATGGCGCAGGCGCTTGACGGCATCAGGGTACTGGACCTCAGCAGCTACATCGCCGGCCCGTTCGCGGCCATGTTGCTGGCGGACATGGGGGCGGTGGTGGTGAAGATGGAGAACACCGGCGGCGGCGACCCGTTTCGCAAGTGGGGCCGGGAACCGCGCATGTACAGTCCGCTGTTCCGCAGCTACAACCGCAACAAGCGGAGCATGACACTGAACCTGCGGGATCCGGACGGCAAGGAGATTTTTCTCAGGATGGCGGCGGCTGCCGACGTCGTCATCGAGAACTACCGGCCCGGGGTCATGGAGCGGCTGGAACTTGGATACGAGCGCCTCAGGGATCTCAATCCGCGCCTCGTCTACTGCGGCATATCGGCGTTCGGGCAGTCCGGTCCGTACCGCGAGAGGCCCGGCTTCGACACTCTCGGACAGTGTCTCAGCGGCCTGTTGAGCCAGATCGTCGACCCCGGGAGGCCTCAGCCGCCCGGTCTGGCCTTCTCGGACCACATCGGCGGCCTGTTCGCCTGCTACGGCGTCCTCATCGCTCTGATGGCCCGGGAGCGATCGGGCAAGGGTCAGAAGGTCGAGACCTCCCTCATGGAGGCGTCCATGGCGTTCATCGGCCGAAGCATCGTCCAGTACTTCGCGACCGGGGAGGTTCCCGGCGTGGAGAGTCGGGGCCGCTCGGCTGGAGTGTATGCGCTGCTGGCCGGGGACGGGCTCCCGTTCGTCATCCATTTGTCCCACCTCAACAAGTTCTTTGTGAGCCTGGCGCAGGCCATCGACCGTCCGGAACTGGCGGAGGACCCCCGCTTCAAGGAGCGCGAAGACCGTCTTGCGAACTACGACGAACTCAAGGCGCTGCTGCAGGAGATCGTCGCGACTCGGCCGCGCCAGCACTGGCTGGACGCGCTGGGCCGGCACGACGTGGCCCACGCCCCCATCAATCGCCTGGACGAGGTATTCGAGGATCCCCAGGTCCGGCACCTCGACCGGATCATGGAACTGGAACATCCGAAGCACGGCACGATCCATACCGTCCGGAGCGGCGTCAACTTGAGCGAGACGCCGTTTCGGGTATCGGCGCTGCCGCCGGAGTTGGGCGAACATACCGTCGAGATACTCCGGGAGCTGGGGTTGAGCCAGGAGCGGATCGAGCAACTGGGAGAAGCCGGAACGATATAGGGCGTCACGCGGAAGGAGGCCCCACCATGGCGCGAGACGGTTTCAGAATCCTCGACAGCGACATGCACGTTTTCGAGCCGCATGATCTCTATCTCAGGCACATGGATCCCCAATGGGGCGACCGGATTCCCCGCGGGGAGCCGCGGAAGCGCCATGGACAGATCCGGTTCCGCTACGGCGACGGCACTCCGGTGCGGTTGTCCGGACTCACCGCGCGCCCCAACGTGACTCCCGGCGAGGACAGGGTGGCGCCTCGTTATGCCAAGCCCTTGGCGCGAAACTACGACGCGGTCTCCCAGGTGGCTGCCATGGACGAAGAAGGGCTGGACGTGGCGGTGCTGTTTCGTACGTTTCCGCTGCACTGCGACGACAGCCTGGAGCCGGAGTTCGCCAATGCCTTGTGCCGCGCCTGGAACGACTGGTGTGCGGAGTTCTGCACGGAAAACCCCGAGCGGCTCAAGGCATCGGCGCTGATCACGCTGCACGATGTGGACATGGCGGTGGACGAGACACGCCGCGCGGTGACCGAACTGGGAGCCGTCGGACTGTGCCTGGTGCCCGAACCGGCCAATGGCCGGCATATTCACGAGCGCTGTTTCGATCCCTTGTGGCGTGAGGCGGAGCGCCTGGAGGTTCCCGTCTGCTTCCATCCCGCGGCCTCCCCGCGCATGGACCAAGTGGCACAACGGTTCAACGGGCTTCCCAACGAGGGCCTGCTCGTCAATGCGTACCGGAATCCGGTGGAACTCATGCTGGCCGTGGGGAGCTTTTGCGGCGGCGGCGTGCTGGAGCGGTTCCCGCGCCTCAAGGTGGCGTTCCTGGAGGGAAACTGCAGTTGGCTGCCGTGGTTGCTTTATCGCCTCGACGAACGCTGGGAACTGCGCAGGGATCTGTGTGACGAGCCGCTGTCGCTGAATCCGAGCGAATACTTCATGCGTCAATGCGTGGTGGCCACGGACGTGGAGGAAGAGCTGGTGGCCGATGTGGTCGAGCGGCTCGGGGACGACAACATCGTGATCTCCACGGACTACCCGCATGCCGACTCGCGGTGGCCCAAGGCCGTGGAGAGCTTTCTCGGGATCGGCGCGATCCGGGAGGAGTCGAAACGCAAGATCTTCTGGGACAACAGCGCGAAGCTCTACAACCTGTCACGGTAGGGAGGGCGCGGGAGACTCCCGCCCCTCGGCCGGCGAGCCGCGGGGCCGGAGCCGCCCTGTCCGCTCCATGCGGCAAGAGGCGTCAGACCGCCTGTCTGAGGGAATGCTCCTGGAAGTGTTCTTTCACTTCCGCCAGCTTCATGACGTCGGCGTACTTGTGATGCAGGTCGAACAGATTCACCTTGTGGGAGATGATGCTGCGGTCGAAGACGCATTCCTCGACGATGGAAACGTGGTAACCGTTGGAGTAGGCGTCCACCGCGCTGGCCCGGACGCAGCCGCTGGTGCTTTCCCCGCACACGATGAGTGAATTGATGCCGAGTCTCGTCAGGTGGGCGATGAGCGGCGTTCCGTAGAAGCCGCTGGCCCTTTCCTTGTAGATGATGATGTCGTCGGGCTCGGGTGCGAACTCCTTGTATATCTCGTAATCATCGGGCGCCATCCTGGTTATCTGCCGGTTGGTGGCGTGCACCGAGGCCGGCTGCACCTCTTTTCGCGTTTCGCTTGTGGTGTAGATGACCTGCAGGCCTCGGGAACGGGCCAGGGCGAAGAGCTCCTTGGTCGGTTCGATGGCCTCGTAGGCGTTTATGCCGCAAGAGCTCTTGTGTTCCTTGACGACTTCATGCACCGGCCTGGGGCCGCCTCTGTACGCGAGGTTGTAGAGGTCGATGGCCAGCAGCGCTGGTCGCTGACCGACGAAAATGTCCCTGCGGTAGGGCTTGTAGATGGCGATGATCTCCTGGGTGATGATGTCCTGCCAGCAGTGATCTTCGAACTTGTCAATCATCGGGGTCTCCCTTCGAGTTGGTTGCGTCGTTGATAACGCTTCGCGCTCCGAAGTGTCAACTTGGCCGGCCTGGCCCCTGCCACGCCGCCGCGGTGGGCCGGGAACGCCGTGGGCTTGTGAGCCGCCGCGTTGGCGTTCCGGTTCCGCAGCCGATAGCCTTTCCTGCCCATGTGGTTCGTACTGGCGCTCCTCTCCGCCCTGTTCCAGGTGCTGCGGAACGTTTCCATGAAGCGTCTGGGGCACGAACTCGATGACACTATCAACGTCTGGGGACGGTTCACGTTCCTGCTGCCGTTCATGGCCCTGTTATCGGCCTGGCACGGCATGCCGGAGTTGAAGGACGGGTTCTGGCCCTGCGCCGTCGGTTTCGGGGTGACTCAGTCCATCGCCACGCTGAGCCTGTCCAGAGCCCTCAAGCTGTCTGGCATCGCCATCGTCACCTCGCTGTGGAAGCTGAGTCTTCTGTTCCTGGTGGCCTTCGCCTGGATCACCCTGGGTGAGGTGCCGTCGGCCGTCGGGCTGGCGGGCATATCGTTGAGCGCCGCCGGCGTCTATCTCCTGAACCTGCAGAAGAGCTGCCTCTCGGTCTGGGCGCCGCTGCGCCAGTTGCTGGTGGAGCCGGGCCTCCGGTACACCTTGGCGGCGGCCTTCTTCTATGCCCCGTCGGTGGTGTTCATCAAGTTGCTGATCCTTCGTTCGGACGTCTATTTCGCCAACCTGGCTGGCTATCTCGCGGCCTCCCTGATGGTGCTGCCCCTGGCGCTGCACCGCTCAGGCCCCCATTTCCGCGCGGTTCCGCATCACGGGCCGGCGTTCGCCGCCATGGGGCTGTGTGCCGCCCTTGCGAGCATCTGCCATGGCCTGGCCTACGAGTTGACCCTGACGTCCTACGTCGAAGCGGTCAAGCAGGCCGAGATCCTCCTTGCGCTGGCCGCGGGCTGGCTGCTTTTCCACGAGCGCACCCAGGTGCGCCGGATCCTGCCCGGAAGCCTGACCATCATGGCGGGCATGGTACTGCTGCGGCTGAGTTGAGCCGGTCCCCGGCGCCTTCACCCGGCATTGGGAATGGAGCCGGTGGCGTCGTCCGCGTCGATCATGGAGATTCGATTCCAGGTCCACAGGGACCGTTCGCGGTAGAGCACATCGACGTCCTCCGGCACTTGGGTGCCGCTGCCCTGGAGACGGCGCACGATGGGCCGCAACGGCATGCCCACCGCGGCAAGATAGTCGCCGCGGAGACTCTCGATCAGGCGGTGGCCTTCGCCCTGGATGGAATAGGCGCCCGCCTTGTCCATGGATTCGCCACAGGCCACATAGTCGGCGATCTCGGCGTCGCTGGAGTGCCGCATGCGCACGTCGACCCGTTCCAGGTGGGTGAACTCCCTGCCCGTGGCGGCGTCGATGAGCGCGACTCCGGTGAGGATGCGATGGGTTCGCCCTGAGAGGCGACGGAGAATGCGCACGGCATCCTCCCCGTCCCGGGGCTTGCCGATCTTCTCGTCGCCCAGGGCGATCAAGGTGTCGCCTCCCACCACCAGGGCATCGACTTCGCCGGAGGCTACCGAACGGGCCTTGCCCAGAGCGAACTCCAGCGCTTCCGCCTCGGGCGTCAGGTCTTCGCGGGTGGTTTCCCGGAATTCGGGATGCCGAACGTCGAAAGCGACGCCGAGAAGGGTCAGGATGGTGCGTCGACGAGGCGAGGTCGACGCCAGGACGATGCGCATCGGGTCAGCCTGGAGGAGATCCGACGAGGGCTCCGGCATCGCTGTCGGGCAAGACGAGGCGGGCTCTGCCAAGGGAGGTTTCAGCGTCTTCCAGGGCCGCGGTAGGCGCCATGACGGGAGCTGCGGCAGGTGCCACGGCCGAAGACGCCACGACAGACGATACGATATGCGCGACGATGGACGCCACGATACGCGCCACTTCATCCGCGTTCCTGGCCCGGACCATCCGCGCACGCCACTGCGCGGCGCCGCGGAACCCCTTGCAGTACCAGGCCAGATGCTTGCGCATGGCCGGAAAGCGCCCCTCGCCCCAGAGGCCCTCGAAATGGCGGCTGTGTTCCAGCAGTACCCGGATGCGCTCCTCCAGGGCCACATCCGGCTCCACGCCGCCGGGGCTCGCGATCCCGGCCAGGGTGTCCTTGGCCCGTTGCTTGTCCCGGAACACCCAAGGGTTACCCATGGCGGCGCGTCCCAGGAGTACCCCGTCGACGCCGGTCTGCCGGATCCGTTCCAGCGCCTCCGACATGGAGCCGATATCCCCGTTTCCCAGGATCAGGGTGGGCAGACCCCGGGCCAGCTCCACCGCCCGGTGAATGGCGTCCCAGTCCGCGAATCCCTTGTACATCTGTTTCAGGGTGCGGCCGTGCAGGGAGATGGCCGCCGGCGTTTCCTCCAGCAGCACCGGAATCCATTCGTCCACGGCCACCTCGTCGTATCCTGTCCGGGTCTTGATCGACAACGGGATGTCCCGCCGGACCGCATGCCCGCACCGCATGTGCCGGACCCGCTCCACCACGTCGGTGGCCAGACCCAGATCCTCCAGGCGCTGGCCGGCCGCCCAGTCGGCGAGCCCGCGACGGGTCTCCCGGATGATGGCCACCGCCCGTTCGGGATCAAGGATGAGCCCGGCGCCGGCCCCCTTGTTGGCCACCTTTCTGGCCGGGCAGCCCATGTTGATGTCCAGGCCGTCGAAACCGAGTTCGCCGACGATGTGCGCCACCCGGTAGAAGGCCTCGGGCGTGTGGCCGTAGATCTGCGCCAGGACCGGGCGTTCGGACTCGCCGTACGCGAAGTCGCGCACGAATCCGTCGGCGCCGCCGCAGATGGCCTCGACGCTGGTGAACTCCGTCATGCACAGGTCGGGCCGCCCGTACCGGGCCACCATGAGACGGAACGAAGCATCGGTGACGCCGTCCATGGGCGAGAGGCCGATGAGGGGTTTGCGGATGCGGTGCCAGAAATGCATGGCGGGGAGGGGAACGGGCGATGCGTCACTCGGCCGCGGCCGCCCGACGGGCGATCATTGCATCCAGTTCGGCCTTGAGACGTGGCAGAATCTGGTCGTAGGGGAAGGCTCCCAGTGGTTCACCGCCACGCTTGAGGTTCACGAATTTCGGGCCGCACCACAGCCCGAGGTCGGCGTCGTCGGTCTCGCCGGGGCCGTTGACCCGGCAGCCCATGACCGCGACGGTGAGGGCGTGGCCGGCGGCGTAGGCGGTCATCTCCTTGACCTTTTGCGCCAGCTCCACGAAGTTCTCGTTCTCCACCCGCGAGCAACTCGGACAACTGATGATGTTCAGGCTGTCGCGGCCGTAATCCACGACGCTGCGCACCCGGCCCGCCGCAATATCCTCAAGGATATCGCGCCCGGCGACGACCTCCTGGTGTTTTTGTGCGTTGGGGACCGTCAGGGACACCCGGATGGTGTCGCCGATGCCCCGGCTGATGAGCTGCTCGAAGGCGACGCGGGTCTTGACGATCCCGTCCGGCGGCAGACCCGCTTCGGTGACGCCGAGATGGAGCGGGATGTCCGGACGCCGTGCCGCGAACCGCCGGTTGACCTCGATGACCCTGGCCGGGTCCGAATCCTTGAGCGAGACGCAGTAGCGCGTGTAGCCGAGGCTGTCCAGCAGTTCGCAGTGTTCCCAGGCGCTCGCCAGCATGGGCGAGACCGAGTCGTGCTCGGAGAAGTGCTCCCGCTGCGCGGGATCCACCGAGCCGCAGTTGACGCCCACGCGCATGGCGCAGTCGTTGGCCGCCGCCGCCTCCACCAGGAACTTGACCTTGTCCCGCCAGGACTTCCGCTTCTCGTGGTGGTAGAGGTGTCCGGGATTGTAGCGGATCTTGTCCACGTGGGGCGCCACCACGCTGGCGAGCCGATAGTTCTCCTGAAGGTCCACGGACAGGTTCGCTTGGGTGGCGGCGCGGATCTCCTCCAGGGCGGCGGCATCCTTCCTGCTGTCCACGGCGATGCGGACCACGTCGGCCCCGGCCCGGGTCAGGTCGTTGACCTGCTCCACGGTCGCCGCCACATCCTGGGTACGGGTGGCGCACATGCTCTGAACCGCGATGGGATGGGCGCCACCTATGACGGTGGAGCCGATGCGCACGGGACGGGTGGGATTGCGTGGCAGCTTCATGGACGGCGCTCTCCGGCACACATGCAAACCATGGCTTCAAGGCTAACGTGAAAGGCCCGGGGAAGCAATGGGATCCCGTGGGGTTCGGTGGTCCTTGATGGAGGGAAGGGCTTTGGATAGACTGACTGCAGCGGCGCCTTTGATGAACCCTTCTTTGATGAACCCTTCTTTGATGTACCCTCTGATGAGCCGTATCAAGGCTCGAGGCGCCGGCGCTGTCGAGGAGCACCGATGAATCACGCGCGGCTACGCTTTCTGTGCCGCTCCGTTGTGGCCCCGGTCGCCCTTTGGCTGGCCGTGGCGCAGGCTCCACGCGCGGCCGAGCCGACACTCGCGCTTCTGTCGCCGGATCACCAGCAGTCGGACATCGGAACGGAGATCCTGGGAAAGCTCATCAAGGGCCACTACCGGTCCATCGCGCTTGACGACACGGTCTCGGGAAGGATCCTCGACTCGTACCTCAGTGCCCTGGATCCCGCGCGCAGCTATTTCCGGGCCGCGGACATCGCGGAGTTCGAGGAGTTGAGAACGCGTCTCGACGACCTGCTGCGAGTCGGCGACCTGAGACACGCCTTCAGGATCTTCAACCGCTATCGGCAGCGAATGGCTGAACGACTCCGGTTCGTGATCCGCATCATTGATGAGCAGTTCGACTCCCTCGACTTCGAGAAGGACGAGAGCCTCCGGCGTCGGGATTTCGCCTGGGCCGTTTCCGTGTCCGAACTCGAGGCGCGCTGGCGCAGGCAGGTCAAGGCCGACGTGTTGAGCCGCCTGCTGGCCGGCACCCCTCGGCAAGAGGTCCGCGAGGCGCTCCGGCGCCGCTACGGCAATCAACAAAAGCGGCTGGCCCAGAGCAACAAGAGCGACGTGTTCCGCCTGTACATGAACTCATTCCTCCGGGCGGTGGACCCCCATACCGCCTATTTTCCGCCTCACCAGAGCGAAAACTTCAACATACACATGAGCTTGTCGCTGGAAGGCATCGGCGCTGTGCTGCAGGGCGACGGCGAGAGCGTCAAGGTGGTGCGGCTGGTGGCCGGCGGACCGGCTGACAAGGCCGGAGAACTGAAGCCGGGCGATCGTATCGTCGGCGTCGGGCAGGGCGAGGAAGGGGAGATGGTGGACACCTTGGGCATGCGCCTGGATGAGGTGGTCACCCGGATCCGCGGGCCCAGGGAGACGACGGTTCGCCTCGAGATCATTCCCCACGTGAGCACGACGGAAGAGCGCAGGACCATCAGGATCGTTCGCAACAAGGTCGATCTCGAGGACCAGCGGGCCAGCAGCAGGGTGCTGGAGGTCAAGGTAGGCGAGCGCACGGAGAAGATCGGCGTCATCAGGCTGCCGACATTCTACGTGGACTTTGCCGCGCTGCGGTCCGGGGACCCCGACTTCAAGAGCACGGCGGGAGACGTGACACGACTGATCGCCGAGCTGAGCAAGGTCGGGGTCGGCGGGCTGCTCATCGATCTTCGGGACAACGGCGGCGGGGCGCTCCAGGAGGCCATCTCGCTGGTGGGTCTGTTCATCGACAAGGGTCCGGTGGTGCAGGTCCGCGATGGCCGGGGAGCCGTTCGGCAGCACTCGGATCCGGCCCCCGGCATCGTCTATCGCGGCCCCTTGGCCGTCCTGGTGAACCGTCTCAGCGCGTCGGCGTCAGAGATCTTCGCGGGAGCCGTTCAGGATTACGGCCGCGGACTGGTGCTGGGAGGACAGACCTTCGGAAAGGGGACGGTGCAGACCCTGATCCCGATTCGCCGGGGTCACCTGAAGCTCACCCAGGCCAAGTTCTACCGCATTTCCGGAGAGAGCACCCAGCACCGGGGCGTGATACCCGATATCGAGTTTCCGGGTGTCATCGACAAGACGGAAGTGGGCGAAAGCTCCCTGGACAACGCGCTGCCGTGGGATTCCATCGACCGGGCCCGGTATTCCAGAGCCGGAGAGCCGTCGGCCCTGGTCGAGGCGCTGGCGGCGAGGCACCGGCGGCGTGTCAACGCGGACCCGGACCTTGTCCATCTCATGGCACGAATCGCGCGTCTTGAAAGGGAGCGGGGGGAGGCCACCCTCTCGCTGAGCGAGAAGACGCGGCGGGCGAGGCAGGAGAGCGACCAGCGCCAGGAACTGGAAAACGAAAACACCCGCCGCGTCGCCAAGGGAGAGAAGCCGTTCGCCAGCTTCGCCGAACTCGAGGCCCACAGGATCGCCGCGGCCTCATCGTCGCAGGACGATCCCCTGCTTGACGAGGCTGCCCATATCCTCGCCGACTTCATCGACCTGAAGAGCCGCCCCACGGCGTCCCGGTGAGAAGAGCGTGAAAAGAGCTATTCGCCGCCGTTGACGTCCACCACCGAGCCGTTGACGAAAGAGGCCGCATCCGAGGCAAGGAACCACACGACGCTCGCCACCTCGTCGGCCTTTCCGTGCCGTCCCAGCGCGATGTTCTCCAGACCCTCCGGTTCCATGCGCGCGAGGCTCGTGCCGCCGGGGCGGGGCGTGTCGATGATCCCCGGGGCCACCGCGTTCACGCGCACATCCGGCCCCCACTGATTGGCCATGTGGAAGGTCAGATTCATCACCGCCGCCTTGGATGTGCCGTAAGCGGCCATGTTCGGCCGTTCATGCTTGGTGGAACGGCCGGATATGGAACCGACGTTGACGATGGCGCCCTTGCCGCGCTCCTTCATGTGCGGCGCCACCGCCCTGGAGCACAGGAACGCCGTCTTCACGTTGACGTCGTAGACGCCCATGAAGTCTTCCGGCGACAGCTCCAGCAGGGTCCCGCGCCGGAATGCCGGCATCGCCGGGTTGCGGCTGTAGGAGCCGCCGGCGACGTTCAGAAGCGCATCGATGCGGCCGAACCTCTCCAGGGTGGCGGCAACCATCTCCTGGACTCGGGTCTCTCTGGTGACGTCCACCGCGATACCGGCGGCGCCGACGCCCAAGGCCTCGACCTCCCGGACCACGGGCGGTATGGACTCCGGTGGCAGCGAGGCGATCATGATGTTGGAGCCGGCGCGGGCGAAGGCCAGCGCGCAGGCCCGCCCGATGCCGCCGCTGCCGCCGGTGATGAGGGTGGTGCGTCCTTCCAGGGAAAAGCGTGAGAGATCCATGGGTTCCTTCCGTTGGAGGGCTCATCCTTCCCACAGGTGGCTGAACTGCACGGCCACCACATCCTGGTAGGGAACGGGCCCGGCAAGCAATCCGATGTCCTGGGCGA
This sequence comes from uncultured Binatia bacterium (SeqCode), assembly GCA_964291295.2. GTDB lineage: Bacteria > Desulfobacterota > Binatia > UBA9968 > JAJDTQ01 > JAJDTQ01. The sequence continues at coordinate 2,654,723 of OZ219754.1, forward strand.
ACCGGTTCATGCTGGCGACCACCGGCTCCGGAATACGGGGATCGTAGTAGGGGACGTCACGTTCGATGAGGGTCGCGATGAGTCCCGCCTCGTGGGGAGGGTACAGCGCCCGGCCCACGTCCGCCGCCCGTTGCGGGTCCTCCGCCAGCGCCCGTTGGGTCTTGACCAGCGCTCGGACCGCGGCGGCGACGGCGTCACCGTGGTCCGTGATCATCCGGTCCGAAGTGATCAGGGCCGGGAACGTGTAGCCCCGGGCCTCGGCCGGCCCCTCGCCGCGCCGGATGTCGAGAACGACGATGCCGGCACCCTGCCGGACCGCCACCTCCGCCCCCATGCCGTTGGCCCAGAAGCCGTCGATAACGCCTTCGGCCAAGGCCTTGGCCGCGGTCACGCCGAAAGAGACACCGGGCGCGCTGGCCCCGGGCACGGGCTGAATCTGGATGCCGTCGGCCTCCGGGTCCAGTCCGGCCGCCGCCAGCATGCGCTTGAGACCCAGGTCCACGCCAGGGGCGGCGCCGATGCGAAGCCCCCGGACGGCTTCGATGTCGCCCCGCCTGACCTCCAGGTCGGACCGCAGCACCAGGAACCAGTACATGTGCCGGGCCAACGCCGCCAGCAGCTTGGCGCCCTTCCAGTCCGGAAAGGCGGTGAGGGTCGCATGGGACGAGGCGGCGACGAAGTCGAGCCCGTGCTCCCTCAGGGTCTCGAAGGTCCGGGGCACCGGAAAGATGGTCTCCAGTTCCATCTCCAGCCCCTCGGCCTTGAAAAAGCCCAGTTCCACCGCGGCGATGGCGGGGAAGTAGGAGTTCGATACGAAGTCCGGAAGTCCCAGTCGCATGGCGCTCCCTTCAAGGAATCGTTGGCACGGGTCCGGATGTATCGGATTCGCCGCGCCGTTGCAAAATCGCTGGCCTCAACTCCAGTATGTGGTGCGGTCCACCGGGATCGCGTCCAGCACATCCCGGGGCAGGTAGTCGTGGAGACGGATGCGTTGCAACGCCTCTTCGGGACATTCGGACACGGGCGAGAAGGGGCGGTCCAGCGGCCGCGTGGCGTCGACGACCATGGCCGAGGTGCGGATGCCCTCGTCCATGGAAGGGTCGATCAGGGGTCCGCGCATCAGATCGGGGATGAGCGACACCTGCCGGTGGGCTGTACCCGGGTGGCCAGAGCCCACAGGATCTCGGTGGGATTGTAGACGTCGACATCGTCGTCGAAGATGAACACATGCTTGCACTGATCGAAGCTCAACGCCGCCGCGGCCGCCCGCCCCGGGTCTCCTTCCGACATCTTCCTCATGGCGATGAACACGTTCATGAGGGCGTGCCGGCCGTTCTTGCACACCGCCGTCACCCCGGGCACCGCCTCGCGGCAGCGGCGCAGATAGGCCCCTTCCCGGGCCAGATCCATCCAGGGCTTGTCGCCGTCGGGAGTGATGACCGACTGATGGATGGCGTCCCGGCGGCGAGTGACGGCGTGCACCTCCAGTGCGGCCGACTGCCGGAAGCCTTGGGGCCCGACATAGCCGTGGACTTCTCCGAACGGCCCCTCGACTACGCGCTTCCCGGGCACCAGCACGCCTTCGATGACGATCTCCGCGTCCGCCGGCACCATCAGCCGATCGCCAAAGGTCTCGGACGGCGTCAGGCGCAGCGGTTCCCGCAGATAGCCGCCGATGATCTCGAATTCGTCCGTTTCGAACGGTCCGCGGTAGCAGGCTCCGATGTTGAATGCGGGATGATGGCCGGTCACCGCCGCCACCGGGCATGCCTCCCCGTTCTCCTCATAGTCCCGGAAGATGCGCCACAGGTGTTGCAGCGACAGGTAGAACCCGGTGTGGTTCCGGTCCTTCACCTCCATGCGATGGTAGGAGACGTTGTACACGCCGGAAGTGCGGTGCCGGCCAATGCTGGGCATGTCGATGTAGGGGCCGCCATCCATCGCGTGGTGGCGCATGACCGGAAGCTCGAAGAGATCCACCGCCGCACCGCGCCGGATGACCTGCCGCACCGGCGCCTCGTTCCCGTCCACCACCACCGGCGGGATGGGGCTGGCCTCCCGCCTCAGGCATTCCAGGGCCAGTTCGGCTCGATTCATCTCCGGCGGCACCCCGAGGGCGGTCTGGAACTTGCCCATGGAGACTTCACAGTTCATGGCGAGCCGGACCGCGGACGTGTTCCCGCGGAGATCGGCAGGCCGCTCGAAGAGCAGCACCGGGAACAGCTTGCGATCCGCCAGCTGCGCCATCAGTGCGGAAACGTCATGGCGCGCCGGATTCACCGGCCGGGTGACCTGAACCACCTCCCCGGGCCGCCGGCGTCGAAGGTCGTCAAGAAAGGTGCGTAGACTCTTGGCCATGAGCGTGCCTGCCGGCGCGCCGGCTCGGGTCAGTGGACGATGTCGCCACCGTCCACCACCAGGGTCTGGCCGGTGACGAAGTCGCTGTCCGGCGAGGCCAGGTAGAGCACCGCGCCGGTGAGATCCCCGGGCACCTGCCGCCGTTTGATGGACCTCACCTTCACCCGGCTCGCCGAGACCTCGGCGGGGACGGTCTGACCCTCGTGTTCTACCAGGCCGGGGGCGATGGCGTTGACGTTGATGCCCCAGCCCCCGAGCTCCCGGGCCATGGAACGGGTCATGCCGATCAGCGCCGCCTTGGAGGCGACGTAGTGAAGGAAGTTCGGCGTGCCGGCCATTGCGGTGTTGGAGGAGATGTTGATGATCTTTCCGCCGCCCTGGCCGCGCATGGACGGCAGCACCGCCCTGGCGCAGAGGAAGACCCCCTTGATGTTCACCGCCGTGACCCGGTCCCACTCCTCGACGGAGATTTTGTGGAACGGCCGTCGGTGGATGCCCAGGTAGATGGCGGCGTTGTTGACCAGCACGTCCACGCGCCCGAAGGCGTCGATGGTGGTTTGCGCCATGCGCAGGGTGTCGTCCTCGCGTGAGACGTCCACCGTCACCGCCACGGCCTGTCCGCCGGCTTCCTGGATGTCCCGGGCTGCGGCGGTGCCGTCCAGCATGTCCGCCACCACCACCCGGGCGCCTTCCGCGGCCAGCGCCCTGGCGTAGACCGCGCCGATGTTGCGCGCGCCGCCGGTGACGATGGCCACCTTGTCGTCAAGTCGTCCCATGTCCGATCCACGATTCCGAAGCCGGCATCCCCGTGCTCCGGCGCTCCCCTTGTCGCTTCCGCGGCGGCGGCCGTCCGGGCGGAGTCGGCCCGCCGCGCGGCCTATACCGCCGCGTTCATCTCACGAAGCTGCCGCCTCAGATCCAGCGGTTCCCACCAGAGCTTCAGGTCCAGGTCGCGGGCGATGATCTGGGCCGCGTTGTACCCGGGGGCACCGGTGATGTTGCCGCCGGGATGGCACGAGGAACCGCACATGTAGAGTCCCGGCAACGGTGTGCGGTAGTGGCTCCAGCCGGGAAAGGGGCGGTTCTCCAGGGCCTGGTCGCCGGAATACTCGCCCACCATCCAGTCACCCTCGTACATGTTGCGGTCGTGCCGCTCGATATCCAACGGCGTCGTGGAGTCCCGTGAAAGGATGTTGTCGTCGACAAGATTGGGCGCGTACTGGCGCCATACCTCCAGTTGCCGTTCGAACCATTCCGTCCGGGCACTGTCCCAGTTGAGCGGATTGCCCCACAGGTTGTAGGGGGCCAGTTGCCACATGAACGCGGTGGCCTTGCCCGGCGGTGCCTGGGTCGGGTCGTGATGGGAGGGCGTGGCGCCGTTCATGAAGGGTTTGCGCGGCAACTGTCCGGTGCGGCAGTCCTCGAACAGGTTGCGCAGCTCCTCATAGGTTTCCAGGCCGACGATGTGCATGAAGCTGTCGGCCACTTCCGGGTGCGCGTCCTCGGTGAGGTACCGGGGGCGTTCGTGCAGCGCCAGATTGGTGGCGAAGATCGGCGTGGTCTTCGAGAAGCGGAAGCCGCTGGCCTTGGCGTGGAACTCCGGCTCGAGGTTCTCCGATCCCACCAGCTTGATGAAGGTCTCCACCGGGTTGACGTTGGAGGCGATGAAGCGTTTCGCCTGCACCACCGTCCCGTCTTCCAGCACCACCGCGGTGGCGCGCCCCCCTTCCACCAGGATGCGTTCCACGCCCACCGCCTCGATGTAGTCGACCCCGTTGTGCGAGAGCATGTGCGCCAGGTTGTCCCCCAGGGCGTGGGAGGTGCCGCGGCAGAGCTGCGGATTGACTCCCCAGGCGATCATGGCCGGGACCAGGTAGCCGGTGTCGGGCGCGTCCAGTTCATAGCCCCGCATGACCGCCAGGAAGCCGATGAACGCCCGCACCCGGGTATGCTCGAAGTGCTCCAGAATGAACTGTTCCGGAGTGGTGCCGAAGTAGCGCAGGTACTCCCGGCCCTCGGGCAGGCGTTCGAGCAGTGGCCGCTTCTCGCTCATGGGGATGGGCGGGCAGTAGGTTTCGGGGAACACGATGTTCTTCACCACCGGCTGCCAGCGGGTCCAGATGTCCCGGAAAGTGTCGGCGTCCCGGCGGGAGAACGGCTCGATGGTGGCGATGGTGCGCTCCACGTCGGCGAACCAGCCCAGGAAGGTACGGTCCGGGAAATGCTGCACCACGCCGGGGTCGGGCTTGTAGTAGTGGATGCCCATGCGCTCCATCTCGAGGTCCTGGAACCACGGGAGCTGCATCAGGCCGCGATGGAACACGGAGTGGATATTGTGCCAGAACCCGGGATGGTTCCGGTCCTCGTGGGAATCCAGCCCGCCGCCCACCTCCATGTTCTTCTCGACCACGAGGATCTTCTGCCCGGACTTGCCCAAGTAGCCGGCGCAGATCATGCCGTTGTGGCCCGCGCCGATCACCACACCGTCGTAGTGCATCACTTTCGCCACGCTTCACCCGCCTTCCAGATTCAGGTCCTGCCGCATGACGCTCCAGGCGGCCCTGCCGGAGCCGGCCAGGACCGCGTCCGCGGGATGCGTGGCCACACCGACCTGATAGAGTCCCGCGATGGGTGTCCGGTAATGCGCGAGCTGCGGGATGGGACGGTTCTCGCCCATCTGGTCCGCAGTCTTGCGCGCCACCCACACCGAACCGCGCCGCATGTTCTGCCAGCGCCCGGCCAGATAGTGCGGGTCCATGGGCACCTTCATGATGATGTTGTCGTCCGTCAGATTGGTGGCCGCGCCGCGGAGCGCCGCCAGCACGCGCTCCATGAGATCGCTCCTGAGTGCGCTCCAGGCCTCCGGTCGATGTCCGTCGAGCTGGTACGGGACGGGCATGAACACGGACGCCGTGTGCTTTGCCGGGGGGGCCTGCAAAGGGTCGAACCAGGTGGGACAGGTGACATGGAGGCAGGGGTGTTCCGGGAACTCGCCGGCCCGGATCTCGCGCCACATCTGCTTGAGGTCGTCGGTGGAGCAGGGGCCGCAGCTGACGTTCATGGCCTTGCCCACCGCCCCGTCGGCGGCCTCGTGAAGCGCGAACCGCAGCGGCGCCTTGAGCGCCAGATGGACCTGGAAGCAGGAGAATTCGTCCGGCTCGATGGCGCGCACCGCCTGTGTGAAGGCTTCTTCCAGATGCTCTTCGCCCACCATCTCGACGAAGGTGCCGCAAGGGTCGACGTTGGAGACCACCGCCAGCCGGGCCTTCCATTCGCGGCCATCGCGCAGGCGCACGCCGGTGGCGCGTCCGTCCTCCACCAGGATCTTGTCCACGTGGTGGAGCGCGCGGATCTGGCCGCCGTTCCCGACATAGGCGCGCTGCAGCACTTGGGCGATGGAGTGGGAGCCGCCCCGGGCCAGCTGCGGCCGCTCGTCCCCGGCCATCAACGCCAGTATCTCCCGCCCGCCGCCCGGGTAGTCGATGGCCCAGCCGCGCGGAATGGCCATCTGCGAGAGCACCAGGGTTCGCACCGCCTCGCTGACGAACAGGTGCTCGGCCAGATCGGCCGGGCTCATGCGGGAGAGGCGCAGGAAGTCCGCGCCCTCCGGATGGTTTTCGATGCGTGCGTCAAGCGCGCCCCCAGCCTCGGGCGGCGCGTAACAGGAAGGTATGACGATGTCCCGGATGATATCCCGGAAGCGCCGGTGGGCGTCCTTCCAGACCGCGGCGTCGCCGGTGGAGTGGCGCGCCACGGAGGCCGCCGTTTCGGCGATCTCCTGATGGTGCGAGACCGAGGCGCCGTCGGGCAGCAGCAGCGAACTGATGACCGGGGGGGTGACGAACTCGGCGTGGTGGCCGTTTTCCCAGTCGAGCTCTTCCCAGACCGGGGAGATCGCGCGGTTGTCCTGGAAGTAGGCCAGACTGTTGTGCCAGTAGCCGGGGAGGGTGATCTCCTCGGAGAAGAGCCGCCCGCCGTTTTCCAGCCGGCTTTCGCAGATGACGGTCTCAAGCCCCGCCATGCCCAGATAGGTGCCCAGCGCGAAATTGTTCTGCCCCGCGCCAATGAGAATGACGTCCCAGTCCTGGTCCACGGCCATGGATGATATCCCTTCGAATGTATTGGCGGCGCCGGTTCAGCCCAGTCTGGCAGCGGCCTGTTCGACGGCACGCCGCACGAACACGGCCACGAGGTCGCGCTTGTAGTCGGACGACCCGCGTACGTCCTCGATGGGGTCGGCCGCGGCCGCGGCCGCGGCGCCCGCCTCCTCCAACCGTTCCGGTGTGAGATCCCGGCCGCGCAGGAGATCCTCGGCGGTGCGGGCGCGGAAGATGGTCGGACTCACGGAGTTCAGGGCGATGCGCACATCGTCGCATCGATGCCTCTCGCCGGTCATGGTCACGGCCACCCCCACGGTGGCGAAGTCCTCCTCGCTGCGCGGCGTGAACTTGATGTGGGACCACGCCGGTCCGGCCGGAGGTGGCACCCGGACCGAGGTGAGAACCTCGTCGGGTTCCAGCGCGGTCTCGTAGTAGTCCACAAAGAAGTCCTCGACGGACAGGGTGCGCTCGCCGCGGCTGCTGCGCAGGGTCACCTCCGCATCCAGAGCCATGAAGCTGGCGCCGGGGTCGGTCAACGGATCGCCGTGGGCAAGGTTGCCGCCCACGGTGGCCATCAGCCGAATGCGCGGTTGCGCCACCTTGCGAAAGGTCTCCCGAAGCAAGGGGTAGTGTTCCCGCACCTCGGGACACAACTCCAGATCCCGGTGTTTCACGCCCGCGCCGATGCGCAATCCGCCGGCGGGATCGCGGGCGATGCCGTCGAGGCCCGGGACGCGCTCGAGATCGACGACCACCTTGGGGCTCAGGAGACCCATGCGCAACCACATCACCAGAGCGGTGCCGCCCGCCAGGAGCTTGGCGTCGCCGGCGTGTTCCTGAATCAGTCCGCAGGCCTCGTCGAGGCTCGTCGGTACAAGATATTCGAACTTGGCCCGCATGGTTCAACTCCCGTTCTGCTGTCGTTTCTTCTCCTGGATGGCGCGTCGCACCTTTTCCGCGGTGATGGGGAGTGTCGTGATGCGCACCCCCACGGCGTCGTGGATGGCGTTGCTGATGATGGCCGCCACCGGGTCCATGCCAAGCTCCCCCAGCCCCTTGGCCCCGAACGGGCCAGTGGGCTCGTAGGAGTCCGCGAACTCGTGCACCAGATCGGGCATGTCACGCATGGATGCCAGCCGGTAGTCGCTGAAGTTGGGGTTGACCGGGCGGCCCTCTTCCATGCGGATGCCTTCGATGAGCGCGTAGCCCAGCCCCTGGGCGATGGAACCCTCCACCTGGCCCTCGGCGCCGACGGGATAGATCACCGTGCCGCAGTCCGACGCCACCGCGTACTGGATTACCGTCACCTGGCCGGTATCGGGATCCACCTCCACCTCCGCCGCCTGGGCGCCGAAGTTGTAGGCGCCCGACTCGTTGCCGTAGCGCAGCGCGTCCTGGCTCACGGAGTCGGCGTCGAAGCTGCCCGAGGCCACCACCGGAGCGCCGCCGCGCCGGAACTGCCGTCCCCGCACCACGTCGGCCACGCTGATGGAGCGCTGCTCCGCCCCCTTGACGAAAATGAAGCCGTCCCGCGACACCAGGTCGGAGGGGTCGGCCTCCAGCATCTCGGAGGCGGTATCCAGCAGGATCTTCCGCACGTTGCTGGCCGCGTTCTTGACCGCGTTGCCGGCCACATAGGTGAGACGGCTGGCGTAGTTGCCGAGACAGAAGGTGGTCAGGTCGGTGTCGGCGGCGGAAATCGCCACGTCGGAAAATGGGATGCCCAACTCCTCGGCGGCGATCTGGCACATGGCGGTCCAGTGTCCCTGGCCGGTTTCGCCCTCGCCGCTCAGGATAAAGGCCTTGCCATCCTCGTTCATCTTGATGGTGGCCGAACTGCCGTCGTAGTCGCCGAAGTGGCGCTTGCCGCTCACGTGCACGGTGCAGCCCATGCCCAGGCCGCGATTGGCCTTGGGGTTGGCGCGTTTCTCCTTCCACCCGATCATGCGTTCGGTGCGGTCGATGCACTGCTTGAGCTCGCAGCTTATGACCCGGTTGCCGTGGGGCGAGACGTAGCCCTCTTCGGCGGCGTTGAGGCGCGCCATCTCGAAGGGATCCATGCCCAGTTCGTCGGCGGCGATGTCCATCATCTGCTCCACGGCAAACTCCGCCGACGGGTTGCCGAAGCCGCGGAAGGCGCCGGTGGGGATCTTGTTGGTGTAGACCAGATAGGCCTCGGAGCGGACGTCCGAGTATTTGTAACAGGTGTCGTGGCGCAGCGCCGCCACCCCGGTGATGGCCGGCGCCTTGCCGCTGTAGGCGCCGTTGTCGGCGATGACGCGCATGTGTTTGGCGCGGATCCGGCCGTCGCTCTTGAAGCCCATGCGCACCCACACCTTCATGTTCACCCGCGGTCGGCTGCCGGCAAGGAACTCTTCCTCCCGGGTGTTGATGATCTTCACCGGACGGCGTGCCTTGCGCGCCAGGATGGCGGCGACCATGGCGTTGTTGTCGTCACAGGACTTGCCGCCGAAGCCGCCGCCCACCGCCGTCTGAATGACGCGCACGTCGGCCTCCCGCACTCCCAGGGCGGTGGCGAGGCGCATGCGGGCCATGAACAGCGTCTGGGTGTTCATGTACACCGTGTACTTTCCGCTGGCCGAGCATTCGGCGACGCTGCCGATGGTCTCGATGGCCGAGTGCCACTGGGGCACGCTCTCGAAGTTGTCCTCGATGACCAGGTCGGAGTCCCTGAAGGCGGCGTCGATGTCGCCCCGTTCCACGTCGATGGTGAGCGCGATGTTGCTCCCCTTCTCTTCGTGGATCAGGGGCGCGCCGTCCCGCATGGCCTCGGCGGCGTCGAACACCCCAGGCAACTCCTCCCAGTCCACGTCGATCAACTCCAGCGCCTGCTCCGCGGTGTCGCGGTCGATGGCCGCCACCGCCGCCACCTCCTCGCCCACATAGCGGGCCTTGCCCACGGACAGCGGGTACTGGTCGGGGAAGAAGACACCCCAGCCTTTCTTGATGGTGTCTTCCGCGGTGACCACCGCCTTGACGCCGCGCAGCTTCTCCGCCCGGCTGGTGTCTATGTGGCGGATGCGGGCGTGGGGCAGGGGACTCCTGAGAATCCGGCCGGTCAACATACCGGGCAGAAAGACGTCAGCCACGTAGGCCGCGCTGCCCGTTACCTTGTCGTGCCCCTCGAAACGGTCGACATTCCGGCCCAGTACCGTGAATTTCTCTGCCTTGCTCATGTCGCTCCCAAGGCCGCGGCGGCGGGATGACGGCCGCGGCGGTGTCCGGCCGAGTGCGCTAGTCGGATGCGCTGCTCTTGTAGGTGTCGGACTGATAGAGGCTCTGAATCCTGGCTTGACGTACCGAGCCGTCGTCCCGGTCGCGCTCCACCCTGCCTTCCACCACGGCCATGACCGATTCGAGGATCTTGTAGTAGCCGGTGCAGCGGCACAGATTGGCCGACATCCACTCCTTGACCTCGCTGGTGGTCGGGTGTGGATTCCGGTCCAGCAAAGCCTTGGCGGCCATGATCTGACCCGGGGTGCAGATGCCGCACTGAAAGCCGCCGTACTGCACGAACGCCCGCTGGAGCGGATGCAACTCGCCCTCCGGGGCCAGCCCCTCAATGGTCTCGATCTCCTTGCCTTCGCAGGTGACGGCCAGCGTCAGGCACGCGCTCACCAGGCGGCCGTCCACGATCACGCTGCACGCCCCGCACACGCCGATGCTGCAACCTTCCTTGGTGCCGGTGAGGCCGGCATCTTCGCGCAAGGCCTCCAGCAGCAGGCGGTCGGGCTCGACCTCGATATCGTGCTCCTCGCCGTTGACGTTCAGTACCAGTTGTCTCTTCATTGCCGGCATCACCTCACCGTCAGACCGCGCGGCCGGAATGGGTCTTGCCCCATTCCAGACGCATGGACTTCAACGTCTGTCCCTCGCCCACGCTGACTCGCGTGCCCTTGAGTTTCTCGCCCACCTTTTCGTACTCGCCCTCGGTGGCCAGCCGCGCCTCCTCGTCCAGTTCGTCGGGCCAGAGCCCCATGAGGTAGCCGTGCCACGGCTCCTTGAGCTGGAGCTCGGGCAGGCCGAGCTCCTGCCAGATTTCGATGGCCCGATCCATGTAGGGCTTCCTGGGCAGCGACAGAGGCGGCAGGTCGGCCTTGCGCGTGGCGTCGATCAGCAATGCCGAGTCGGTGCTGTCGTAACGGCTGGAGGGATGGCTTGCCACCATGCCGATGGGCGTGGCGCCGAAGGGCCGGTCGGGCACGATGACGACGTCCCGGTGCGGCTGGCACCGGTGCGTGATGGCCCAGGTCACCGCCACCGGATCATTGACATTGATGTCCTCGTCCACCGCGACCACGAGCTTGCCGACCCGGTCGCCGTACTGCAGCACGGCGTCCATGACCCGCCGGGGCTCGTCGTCGTCCTCCTTTTTCATCCGCACCGCGACGTAGGGCCTCAGATTCACCAGCTCTTCCATCATGTAGACTTCCTTCACCGACGCGAAGCCCTTGCGGTTCAGGTAGCGGTGCACCAGGGTGCTCATGCCCATGGCCTTGATCTTGGAACTCTCGCTGGGGGTGACCTGACTGATGATGGAGACCCAGATGGGGTCCTTCCGGTGCATGACGCAGGTGAGCTCCATCACCGGCCCGATGGTCCGGGGGTCGACATAGCCCATGGATTCGGCGAAGGGTCCTTCCTCTTCCAGGTAGTTCGTGGGAATGATGCCTTCGAACACCACTTCGGCCGTGGCCGGCACCTCCAGATTCACGGTCTGGCACTTCACGAGCCGGACCGGTGCCCGGGCCAGCCCTCCGGCCAGGGCCAGTTCGTCCATGTCCGGGGGCACTTTCTGGGTCGCCGTATACGAGGCCGCCGGCACCGTGCCCACGGCGATGGCCACCTCCAGGGGGATGCCCCGCTCCCGGCACTTCTCCCAGTGGCGCGACAGATCCTGGGGCGTGCCCGAGTTGGCCCCGCACCGGAGCGGCGACTTGATCAGTCCGCGGTAGTTGCCGACATTGCGCGCGCCGGTTTCCGGATCCCTGGTGATCCAGTGGCCTGCGGTGATGTAGGGTCCGTTGTCGAATCCCGGGGTGGAGATGGGAATCGGAAACCGGGCGAAGCCGCCGCTGGCGGCAAGGGCGTCGCCCTTGTGGATCACCTCCATGACCGGACCGTGGGGGACGAGTTCCGGCGGGATCGGCTGTTCCATGGCCTCCACCCACCGGTCCGCAACCTCGTCGGGGCGGCACTGAAGTCCGAGGCAGTAGATGTCGGTGGAGCCGGAGAGTCCTCCCACCAGCACCGAGCCGTCGTAGCGGTGGCCCTTGGAATCGGTCACGTTCTCGAACAGGAACGCCTTGCGGTCCTGATCCTCAAGCCCCCGGAACTGCAGCCGCACCAGCGGCTGCAACTCCGTGTCCTTGTTGATTTTCCGCCGGATGCGGCGGAGCTTGCCAGCCTCCTCGAGCACGGCCAGGAACTGGCGAAGGTCATCGTAGGGTGGTTGCTTGTCCATGGAGCCAGTGTGTATGCGTTTTGTCCCGTTTGCGCAACTCCTTGGCTCGGGCAAGCTCCGCCAGGGCCCGCAATTTGCAAATCCTCCCGCGTGGCGTAAGATGAAAGCGCATGCCCCTCTGCATCACCAACACCATGAGCGGCAGGAAGGAACCGTTCGTCCCCCTGAAACAGGGCGCCGTAACCATGTACGTGTGCGGCGTCACCGTCTACGACCGGTGCCACATCGGTCACGCCCGGGCACTGCTGACTTTCGACGTCGTCTACCGATACCTGCGCTTCCTGGGTTTCGACACCCGCTTCGTCCGGAACTTCACCGACGTGGACGACAAGATCATCAACCGTGCCCGGGAGGAGGGCGTTTCCTGCCAGGAACTGGCACAGCGTTACATCGACGAGTTCCACCGGGACGCCGCCGCCCTGGGGCTGCTGGAACCGACACTGGAGCCTCGCGCCACCGAGCACATACCGGAGATGGTCGCGCTCATCTCCCGCCTGCTGGAACGGGGCAAGGCCTATGAGGTGACCGGCAATGTCTACTTTTCGGTGGAGAGCTTCGGGGCTTACGGCAGGCTGTCGGGCCGGAGTCTCGAGGAGATGATGGCCGGGGCCAGGATCGAGGTGGACGACCGCAAGCGACACCCCATGGACTTCGCACTCTGGAAGACTGCCAGGGAAGGGGAGCCCTCCTGGGAGAGTCCTTGGGGCAACGGGCGTCCGGGCTGGCACATCGAATGCTCGGCCATGAGCACCCGTTACCTGGGCCAACCCTTCGACATCCACGGCGGCGGGCAGGATCTGGTTTTCCCTCACAACGAGAACGAGATCGCCCAGTCCGAGTGCGCCTCGGAGGCGCCGTTCGCGCGTTACTGGATACACAACGGCTTCGTCCGGCTCGCCAGGGAGAAAATGTCCAAGTCCATGGGGAATACTCTGAGCATCAGGGATGTGCTGGCACGCTGCGACCCCATGGCGCTACGTCTCTACATGCTGACCACCCATTACCGGAATCCCATCGAGTTCTCCGAGGAGGCTCTCGCCGAGGCCCGGCGGGCGGTCTCCCGCATCTACGAGACCGCGAGCCGGGGAAACCGCATTTTCGGCCGTGCCGGCGACGCCGGCGACGACCCCGGTTCCGTGGGGGAGTTCCGGCGGGAGATGGACGACGACTTCAACACCGCCAGGGCCCTGGCGGTGTTGTTCGAGGAAGTGCGCGCCATCAATCGACTGCTGGACCGGGGAGAGACCCGGGGCCTCGATGCCCGGTGCAACGCGCTGGAGACCATGACCGGTGTGCTGGGCCTCATGCAGGCGCCGCCCGAGCGTCTGCTTGAAGACAGGCGGAGGGCGGGGCTCCGGCGCCGGGCGCTGTCCGAGGACGCCGTTCGCCAGCTCATCGAGGCGCGCAGCCACGCGCGGAAGGTCAGGAACTGGCAGCAGGCCGATGACATCCGCGATTCACTGAAGGAAAAGGGCGTCCTGCTGAAGGACGGCCCGTCCGGCACCACCTGGGAGTTGGCCGAGTAACATGATGTTTCTGCGGAACCGGTTCACGGGCATCGCGTTGATCGTTGTCCTGGCAGTGGGCGGGCTGTTCGTCTTCCGACAGTTCGAATGGTACCCGCCACGGATACAGGTCGACCTGGAACGGGCCGTCCTGGGGCGGCGTCCGTTCGTGGTCAGGGTGGACGATCGGGGCAAGGGGCTGACCCACGTCTCGGTGGCCCTGGTGGCGAACGGCGAATCCCGCCCCATCCATTTCAGGGAGTTCGAGCCTTCGCGAGCGTTGGCGGAGATTCCGGTGCGCCTGGATCCGGAGCGGCACGAGTTGAAGGACGGCGCCGCGGTCTTGACCATCACGGCACTCGACCGCTCTTACTGGGGCTTCTTCAGGGGCAACAAGGCCACTTTCGAGAAGACCGTGGAGATGGACTTCAGCCCTCCCGTGGTGGAGGTGGTCTCCGGGGACCGCTACGTTACTCAGGGCGGCTCCGGCCTGGTGGCTTACCGGACCTCCCCGGACACGGAACGAAGCGGGGTCCGGATCGGGCGTTACTCTTTCCGCGGCTACCGGGGGCATCTGCCGGACCGTGACGTGGCGGTGGCGTTCTTCTCCCACCCATACGACGTTCCAGCCAGCGAACGGGCCGTGATCTTCGCGCAGGATCATGCGGGCAACGAGCGGGAGTCGATGCTCGTGTACGACGTGAGGCCGCTCCGGTTTCGCCGGGTCAAGATGCGGGTGTCCGATGATTTCATCCAGCGCAAGATCGCCCCGCTGGCGGCCCGGATCGGGGACCCCGGCGGGACCGCCCGGGAGCGTTTCCTCAAGGTCAACCGCAATCTGCGCCGGGACAACGAGGAGACCGTCCACAAGGCCTGCCGGGCTTCGGCGACGAAGAAGCTGTGGGACGGCCGTTTCGTGCAGCTCGCCAATTCTGCGGTTCAGGCCAACTTCGCGGACCATCGCTCCTATTACTACCGGGGCCGGAAGATCGACGAGTCGTGGCATCTGGGCTACGACCTGGCGGTGACCCGGCGTTACCCGGTGGGAGCGGCCAACAGCGGCACGGTGAAGTTTGCGGGGGAACTGGGCATCTATGGCAATACCGTCATCATCGACCACGGTCTCGGCCTGTGTACGCTGTACTCCCACCTGAGTTCGGTTGCGGTGGCGCCGGGTGATACCGTCCTGAAGGGCGCGCGGATCGGCCGCACCGGCGAGACGGGCCTGGCCCTCGGCGACCATCTCCACTATGGCGTCTATATCCAGGGCGTGGCCGTGCTGCCCCTGGAATGGTGGGATGCCAAGTGGATCCGGGACAACGTCAGCGACAAGCTGGATGGCCTGAAAAGCGGCGCGGAGCCGTCGTCGGACGCACCGCCGCCTCATGCCTCCGCCGATTGAGCATGGCGGTTCGCGTGGTGGCGGGGATCCTGTCCAGGAACGGCCGGTTCCTCGTCGGCCAGCGCCGCGGCGGCGGCGCATTTCCGTACAAGTGGGAGTTCCCCGGTGGCAAGGTCGAGCCCGGCGAGGGCCGCGGTGGAGCGCTGGCCAGGGAGTTCCTGGAGGAGTTGGACATCTCGGTGAAGACGGCCCGGGAGGTTTTCCGGCACGTACACGTCTATGCCGGCGGAAACCGGGTGGAGTTGACATTCTTCGAGGTGACGGCCTGCGCGGGTGAGCCGCGGAACCGGGTCTTCCGGCGCATCGCGTGGGTGGAGGCGGAAGCGCTCGCGGAACTCGATTTTCTCGAAGGCGATCTGCCGCTGGTCCGGGAGCTTCGGAACGGCGGTCTGGAGGGGCTGCCCGAACGGTTGCGGCGACGGAAGGGAGTGTCGACATGATCCTGGTACTGCGTCCGGAAGACATCGACGGGTTGATCACCATGAAGGAGGCCATCGGGCTGGTTCGGGACGGTTTCGCCCAGTGGCAGCGGAACCCCGATGTCAGCGTGGTGCGGCACCGCACCCACATGCCCTCCAACGTGCGCGTCAGCGTGCACCAGGGCGGGCTGCCGCAGGTCGGCGTCACCGGTCTCATGACCCATTGCGAGTGGACCACGAATCCGGTTCACGGAGAGCATTCCATCGAGGCCTTTCCGGTGCGCGGGCGGCCGACCCAGGTGCTGTTCGACGCCGAGACCGGCGAGTTGCGCTGCATTGTCATCGGCGAGCCGAAACCCCGGGAGCTGTCCCTGAGCGGCGTGTCCGCATTGCGCACGGCGGCCAACAGCGCGGTGGGCACGGACGTGATGGCCCGGGCCGACGCCACCACGGTGGGCATGCTGGGGTCGCGGAACCAGGCCAGGTACCATCTGCTCGCACTCAAGGAGATTCGCGATCTGACCCGCGTCAAGGTCTTCAGCCCGAATC
Source organism: uncultured Binatia bacterium (SeqCode) (assembly GCA_964291295.2). Classification (GTDB taxonomy): domain Bacteria; phylum Desulfobacterota; class Binatia; order UBA9968; family JAJDTQ01; genus JAJDTQ01. Next base: position 2,670,541 of record OZ219754.1, read on the forward strand.
CGGCGCACCGGAAGGAGTTCGCCGACGAGATGGGCGACCTGACCGGGCTGGACATCCGTCCGGCGGACAGCGCCAGGGAGGCGGTTCACGGCGCCGACATCGTGGTGGCCGCCACCAGTTCGAATATTCCGGTGCTGGACGGCAACTGGCTGGAACCCGGCGTTCACCTGACCTCCATCGTGGTGAGCAACATCGGCCTCAAGCGCGGCGGCTTCGTCCCGAAGATGCGCCAGGAACTGGACGACGAGAGCATGCGGCGGGCCGATGTCATCGGCGTCAACTCCCGCGAGACGCTGCGGGTGGACCAGCCCGGGGACTTCATGGAACGGCTGGAGAACGGCATCCTGTCCTGGGACCGGATCGTCGAGGTGGGCGAGATCCTGAACGGTACCCGAGCGGGGCGCACGGACGCGAACCAGATCACGCTTTTCAAGAATACCGGCGGCGTGGGAGTATCCGACGTGGCCATCGGCGGCAGGCTTTATGAACTGGCCCGTGAGAAGGGATTGGGCATCGAACTGCCCATCGACGGCGCTGAAGCGCGAGAGCCGCTGTAGGCGGCGCGGCAGGAGCAGGTTGCCATGACCCTTATCCTGAACAACGACGACGTCCGGCAGGTACTGACCATGGAGACCACCATGGCCGCCCTGGAGAAGGCGTATGTCGAGTTGGTGGAACAGGAAGCCGTGTGCCGGCCGCGTATCGACCTGCAGGTGCCGACTCCGGATCCGGAGAAGGTGTATCAGTGGGGCACCATGGAGGGAGGCTCCACCTCCGGGTATTTCGCCATTCGCATGAAGTCGGACGTGATCTACGAGCAGGAATACGGCGGCGCCGTCACCCAGGAGAAGTACTGTGTGCGGCCGGGGCGCTTCTGCGGTCTGATCCTGCTCACCAGCATCCACAACGGCGAGCCGCTGGCGCTGCTGAACGACGGCCATCTCCAGCACATGCGGGTCGGTGCCGACTCCGGCCTGGGCGTCAAGTACATGGCCAGGGAGGACGCCGAAGTGGTGGGCATGATCGGCTCGGGCGGCATGGCCCGCTCGCACATGGAAGCGTTCATGCAGGTGCGGCGCATCCGACGGGTCCAGGTGTACAGCCCCACCCGGGCGAACCGCGAGCAGTACGCCAGGGAGATGACCGAACGGTTCGACGTGGAGGCGGTGCCGCTGAGCGATCCCGGCGCCGTCTACCGGGGAGCCGACATCGTCGCGGGCTGCACCGATTCCGCCGTGGACATCATCGCGGGAGCCAGGGTGGAGGCGGGTACGCATATCACCTCCATCGGCGGCCGTCCGGATGCCGAAACCTTCGAGCGTATCGACGTCTCCCTGCGGTTGGGCACGGCGCCCGCGCCCTGGGGGCTTGAGGAGTTCGGCCTGCCGGACGAGTACATCACCTACGCGGCCCGGCCGGAGGACGACGCCGGCTTCAGGATGAAGCGCAAGCGCCGCCGCGCCCACGGCGTGCAGGGCGGAGACGGCAACGTCATGTTGGCGGAGCTGCTTTCGGGCGCGCGCCCGGGCAGGACGTCGGCCGCGCAGATCACCTATTCGGAGCGGGGCAACGTGCAGGGCGCCCAGTTCTATTCGGTGGCCGGCAAGGTCTACGAGTTGGCCAGGGAGCGGGGCCTGGGCAAGGAGATTCCCACGGAATGGCTGCTCCAGGACATACGGGACTGACCGAGGCGTTCCGAATACGAAAACGCCCCGGCACGAATCGGGCCGTTTCGCTCCGCCTGAACTTCGCCGGGGATCATTGCCGCGCAGGGCCGGTGTCAGCCGGTTCGGGGGTACCCGGCCCATCGCTCGCGGGCCGGCCACGGGAAGCACGGGCCGGCAGGGAGCCCTGTCATGCTGATTCTGAACAATGACGAGATCGAGACGCTGCTTTCCATGGATTCGTGCATCGAGGTGTTGCACAAGGCCTATTGTCAGCTTGCCGGCGGCGAGGCCGTGAACCGCCCGCGCACCGATCTCTACCTGCCCTTTCCCGAAACTTCGGGAGTGTACGCCTTCAAGTCCATGGAGGCAGGCCTCTTCGATCCCAGGGTGGTGGCCCTGCGCCTCAACTCCGACGTGATCCGGTGGGAGGACCGCGGCGGCCGCATCGTCAAGGAAAAGCTTCCCAAGGCTCCCGGGAACAAGTGGGTGGGACTGGTGCTGCTGTTCTCCGCCGAGACCGGAGAGCCCCTGGCGATCTTTCCGGACGGCGTGATCCAGGCCTTTCGCGTGGCCGCCTCCAGCGCGCTGGCAGCCAGGCACATGGCGCGTCAGGATGTGACGCATCTCGGCATCTTCGGCTCGGGCTGGCAGGCTCGCGCCCATGTGGAGGCCTTTTGCAAGGTGCGCCGTTTCGAGAAGGTGGTGGTGTTCAGTCCCACCCGGGCAAATCGCGAGGCCTTCGCCCGGGAGATGGCGCCGCGGGTGGAGCTCCCCGTGGTACCGTGTGCGGAGGCTGCGCAGGTGGCGGCGCAGTGCCAGGTGCTGGTGGCCGCCACCAACGCCATCACGCGCGTGATCCCGCCGGAGTGGGTGAGGCCGGGGGTGCACGTCACTTGCGTCAAGACCTCCGAGCTCGGCGATGAGACCATCGTGCGGGCCGACCGGGTGGTGATCCATGCACGCAAGATCGCACCGGAGAACTACATCGCCGGCATGGGGGACGAGAAGGTGGAGGCCCACGATCCCATTCACTTCCTCACCACCACGGACAGGCAGGCGGCGGCGCGGCCCGAGCCCCCGCCCTGGATAGACGCTCCCGAGTTGAAGGATGTGGTGGCGGGGAAGCGGCCCGGCCGGACCCGGCCGGACGAGTCCACCTGTTTCGTCAACAACATCGGGCTCGGAATCCAGTTCGCAGCCGTTGGCAGCGCCGTCCATGAGGACGCGAAAGCCAAGGGGCTGGGGCGGGAGATCCCGACCGAATGGTTCCTGGAGTCGGTTCACCCGTAGGCGTCTGCCCGGACAGCGGCGGCCAAGGCAGGGGAGCTGACGCCCCCTCGGGGAGCTGCCGGAGCGCCGGCTGCTACCGGCCGCTTCGTTCCCAGCGGCCGGTCATGTCCGTCACCGAGACCTGACGCCGGCCCTTGCGTACCTGATAGAGCATGCGGCCGGTGACTTCGAGACAACTCAGGGCGTTGCCGTAAACCAGTCCCGTATCCAGGCCGATCTTGTAGGGAAGATCGAAGAAGACTTCCTTCATGGGAGTGTGACCAAACAGGACGGTCTGGGGCAGGGTGTGCCGGTTGGCGATGAACTCGTGCCGGATCCAGATGAGTTCCTCGCCGGTCTGTTCGTCCCAGGAGCGTGCCGGGTTGATACCCGCATGCAGGCACAGAAAGTCGTCAACGAAGTACCAGAGGTCCAGCCCCATGTAGAACGCGACATGCTCGGGGGGCAGCGCCGCCAGGAGTCGCTGCCCGTCCCCGGCTCCCGGCGACGACCTCGCCGGGGCGGCGACGCCATAGCTCGCCAGCGTCGCAAGGCCTCCGTTCATCAGGAACGCGTCGCCGTGATTTCCCGAAAGGCCCATGTAGGAGAGCATCATGTCTTCGTGGTTGCCTCTCAGGAAGACGGTCTTCTGTTCGCCCCGCCCGCGCCAGCGGATGACGTAGTCGATGACGCCCTTGGACTCGGGCCCCCGGTCGATGTAGTCGCCGAGGAACACAACGGTGTCGCCCGGTTCCAGCGGCAGCGACTCGCTCAGCGCGGCCAACTCGGACAGACATCCGTGGACGTCGCCGATCACGTAGCATTTCATCGTGTGCTTGACCCTCGACGCCAGCCGGGTGAAGGCCAGTGTGGTGCGGCGAGGCGGCTTGCGGCTCGTGGGCCTTGCCTTTTCGGCGTCATCGGGATCATCCGCCATGATGGAGCCGCCGGGATCGGGAAACCGACAGGGGAGGACACTCACCTGGATGGTTTCGACTTCTGGTACTTCCGGTAGTCGTATCCCGTGGCCATGGACAGCAGCAGATCTTCCATGCCGCCATCCTTCTCCCGTCTCAGAATCAGCAGGCGTTCGAAGAAATCGATGAAGGTCTTCTGAATTCGCTGCCTCTCCCCGTCCTTGCGCAGGTAGAAATCACGCAGGCTGGTGATGGCCGTTCTCAGGGCGGAGAACCGGAGCTCGTTGGGGAAGGAGTCCCACTCGGGCAGGGACAGGGGGCGCAGCCCCTCGTAGCCCAGGATCAGTTCCTCGAACCGGTCGAGGTGATAGCGGCCCCCGCAATAGCAGATCGCGTTGACTGTCGTGGCCAGGTCGAAAATGAACTTCCCGCGGCATGCCCGGTCGAGGTTCATGATCCCGACCAGACGCGAGCCCTTGAACTTCATGCTCTCCCAGGAAAGATTGCCGTGAATGACTCCCTTGGGCAGATTGTTGTCCAGATAGCCCTCGAGATAGTTGACCTCGTCATCCAGGACCCGGATGATGGTCCTGAGGTGCGCCGGCAGGCTCTTCCGGACCTCCTGATAGAGAGCCGCCACCTTCGGAAAGGACGAGCGGTTCTCGACACCCTTCTTGTAGCCCCTGCCGATGAGGTGGAGGTCGGCGAGCACGTGGCCCGCAGCTCCTACCTGCCCCAAGGTGAGGTTGCTCACCGGCACCTCGTCGCCGTCGATGTTGCGGCTGGCGGAGATGAACCGGCCGCCGGCGTGAAGGTAGTGCTGCCCGCCGCGGCTCTTCAGGGGCTGAATGCACTGAAAGCCGTGACGCCTCAGGAACAGAAGAAGGTCGATATCGTGCTTGACTTCGGCCTCGTTCTTGAGGCGGTCGATGGAAACGATGAACTTGCCTCGCCTGGTCTCCACAACGAAGAACGAATTGGCGGATTCGCGATGGAGTCCGGCGGCAGAGTAGAACTCGCCCAGTGCGAACTCCTCGGCGATGCTGGCAAGTTCCCGGGCTTTGGGTTGGGAGATCAGGCTGGCGGCAAAGGTTTTTTTCTCGGAAAGTTTGACGTCCGTGGAAAGCATGGGACTCCTCTGGTTACTCCAACCGGTTGCTGCCTGTCAACATTTTCGAGCCCGCCGTGAAGGCACATGGAAGGCACACAGTCGTATGAGAATACTCGTGAAGAAAACGCAAGCAAGATTCGTGCCATCGCCAAAGTGTCGAATATTGCGGCCGTTTCGGCGCGCCTGGTCGACAATATCGTCGCCGACATCGGCAGCCATGCAGTATTCCCAATAAATTCAAGGTGGTTATATGGTTCGACCATTGCGTCGACCACAGGGCTCGAAAGGCCCTCGGCCATGTCGACCACCTTCCCGCGCGTTGAAGTTCCATCTCCGGCACTGTAGGACACTACAGGATCGTGCGGCTGCGACAAAATGTTGAGAGGCGGGACAATGATTGAAGACGACGCCGGAGCTGGAGCATCCGAAGAGAATCCGGAGCGGACCGTCGCCGGAGAGCGGTCGGACTTGTACTACCACGGAATCATTCGGTGCCTTTCGTCCCGGAAGGGCACCGGGGTGGTCTGCACCGCCAGCGGCAGGGATGTGACGTTCTCGTATCAGATGGTACGGATGTCGGGTCCGGTGCGCTCACCCAAGGGGCTGAGGGCGGGTATGCGGGTGGGCTACGACCTGGGTTGGAGCGGCCACGGCCTCCGGGTCACCAGGATAAGAACCTATCCGCCGGAGGGCGAAGGGCGCCGGGGGCGTCCCGCGCCCCGGCAACGCGAGATGGCTCCGGCCCCGAAGGACAGCGCGAACCGAGGGAACGCGGACGAAGGGAACCACGAGCCGAAGTGACGCCGCCGGCGCTCCGGGTGGCGCCGGCTTCTCGCCTACAAGGGCAGCAGCGTCAAGGCGAGGATCTGGCTGGACAGAAGCTCCCCCACGAACACGCCGAGCAGGGCGATGTAGAACAGTCCCGTCGCCGCCATCGTGTTCCTGAACTCGGCGAGCGTCTTCCAGATCATGTACGACAGCACCAACGGCCCGAGTTGCGCGACCAGGAAGCGGGAGGCCAGCAGCATGGCATGATGGCCGAAGAGCCGCTCCAGCGTCGCTACGGTCTCGCCGGTGCCGAGCAGGTAGAGCAGGAGGGTCGCCACCATCTGCAGCCCGGTCTGAATGATGAGCATGACGACGAAGAATCGGAACACGCGAAAGAAGGGGTCGAGACTCTGACTGGTTTCAATGAGATACCAGTGACCGATCAGCATGCCGACCGTCACCGCCCCCAGCAGCAGCGACGACACGATGAAGCTCACCGGAAGGAACACCGCCTCCACCGGGCCCGGGTCCGCCGCCGTGAAGCCGAACGAGGCGACCATCAGCCCGGCCAGACCGGTCAGTATCGCCGTGGAAAAGAAACGTGCCCGCAGGAAACCCCGCTCACCCCAGAGCGATATGAAGTAAAACACGAGGAAGAGCGTAAAAGTTACCAACAAACAAAGCTCCAGCACCTTCGCGAGGCCTTGCCTTTCGGGCAGGAGATCGACGTGGCCCCAGACCGCCAGCACGGCGGCCACCACCAGGACGCCGGCCGTGGACTTGTAGAAGCCGCGTTCCAGGTCGTTGAAGGGCGTGACGGCAAGGCCCACGAGTCCACCCACGGACAACTGGTAGAGAAACATCACGAAGGCGGTGGCGTAGGGATTCACGGGCTCGGGGCTCTTTCCACCGGTTCGGCGCTCGACCGGGGTTTGTCGGCCACTTGAAGGCAGATGGCGCCCTGGAGGTATCGCACGGTGCGGGTTTCGACAAAACCCGCGGATGCGATGATGTCCGCCACCGCACCGGGCGGGACAAAGGATCGGACCGAGTCGGAAAGATACCGGTAAGCCGCGGGATCGCCGCTCACCACGCTGCCGACCCAAGGCATGAGTCTTCCGAAATAGAGCCAGTAGAGGCGCGAAAAGAGGCCTGGAGGCGGAGGAAACATGTCCAGCGCCACCAGCCGCCCGCCGGGTTTGAGGACACGGTAGGACTCGCGGAAGAACGACGGCAGGTCGCCGACATTACGCAGGACAAAGGCGCTCATCACCGCATCGAAGGAGCCGTCGCGCACGGGAGCGGACAGGGCGTGCGCCAGCACCCAGGCGGCCCGCGCCTCGAACCCCGCCCGGGCCGCCCGCTCCCTTGCATGATTCAACATGGGCTGCGAGAAGTCGAGGCCCACCACCCGCGCACCAGGGGCGAGCGCCCTGCACGCATCCAGGGCAAGCGCGCCGGTGCCCGTCCCCAGATCCAGCACCCGCGCCGGTCGGCCCGCGATGCCCAGGGCGGCGACGGCCTTGCGGCGCCACCAGGAGTCGAGGCGGAAGCTGATGATCCGGTTGAGCAGGTCGTAACGCCATGCGATCCTGTCGAAGATGTTCCTGACCAGGGTGTCGTGGGGAACGGGCATGAACCGGTCACCGGGCGCCCGCGGGCGCAGTTTATCTGTCGCGGTCCGTGAGCAGGCGCCCCAGGGCCTTCAGACCGTTTCGCTCCGCGGAATCGGGCAGCCGATCGATATCGCGGGATGCCTTGAGGGCATACTTGCGGGAGAAGCTTCTGGCACGCTCGATGACCGTACCGTTGGTGATGGCGTCCAGCGCCCGCCGGATATCGTTCTCGGTCGGGGTTTCCGACTGAAAGACCCGGGATACGGTCTGGTGTCCGTCAAGCAGCGACAGGACGATGGGCAGGGAAGGGTTGCCGTCGCGCAGGTCCATGCCCGTGGACTTGCCGAGGAGATCGCGGGTACCCACCACGTCGAGCACGTCATCCATCATCTGGAAGGCGATACCCAGGTTGAGTCCTAAGTTCGCCGCCAGCTCCACGTGCCCGGGAGACGCGCCGGCAATGTAGGCGCCGAGCCTGGCCCCGGTCTGGAAGAGCGAGGCGGTCTTGCGCTCGACGATCCGGAGATAGTCCCGGGCGGTCACGGTACGGTTGCGGTTGAAGGATCCCTGCAGGATCTCGCCCTCGGTCAGGCGGGTGCAGGCATCCGCGGTCCACTGAACCACGGTCTCGTCAAACCTGCCGGCGAACTCGAAGGCCTTGATGAACAGAAAGTCTCCGGTCACCAGGGTGCGCGTCAGTCCGTAGCGCTTGTAGGCCGATTCCTTGCCGCGCCTGAATGCCGCACCGTCGATGATGTCGTCGTGAAGCAGGGTCGCCGCGTGAATCAACTCCATGGCCGTGGCGATGTCCACTGCGTCCTCTTCCCTCGAGCCGCGAAAGGCGTTGAAGGTCAGGAGCGTCACCACCGGCCGGATGCGCTTGCCGCCGCCCCGGATCAGGTGCGCGGCGATATCGGTTATGGCGGACTCCCGGGAGCGGGTAGAGTCGGCGAGCTTCCGCTCGACCCAGTCCAGTTGGTCGGACACAAGGCCGTAAGGATCTACCGGATCGCAGGAAGAGGTGTACTCCCCGGCAACGTCCTTCGGACAGTCCCGGGGGTTTGTCTCATGCTGTTGCGGTGGCAGAAGTGACTCCGTTCAGGCTGGGTTCTGGTCGAGATGACTCACGATCGCATAAAAAAGCGGGGCGGTCAAGGTGACCGCTGGCGCGGATGGTGGTGCGAAAGGGGGGAATTGAACCCCCACGGGATTGCTCCCACAGGATCCTGAATCCTGCGCGTCTACCAAATTCCGCCACTTTCGCACGGCGAGGAAAGGTTCTATATGTAGCAGTGGCTGCGGCATTGTCAAGCGCGCCGCACCAAAACGCGGCACAAGACCGGGCGGCACCGGAAAAGTCGGGATCCGGAGAGTGTCGAGACCCGATGTCGTCTGCTACCATGAAACGTCGGTGAAATGGCCAGCATCCTCATCATCGAAAGCCATCCCATCCTGCGCGAGGCATTGCGGCGGTTCCTGTTCCCGGAGCACCAGACCGTGGTGCGGGAGCGTTGGTCCGGCTCGTCGAATCCCGAGGGTTGCGACCTCGTGATCGTCGATCACGAGACCCTGCGGAACCAGGGCGACGCGGACGAGTTGCACCGGACGCTTCAGCGTCTGGGGATCCCCGGCGTCTGGCTTCACCAGGGGGCGCCGCCATCGCTCAAGCCCGGCGGGCTTGCGGCAACCGTGGCCAAGCCCCTGGAGGGCGCCGCCCTGGAGGCGGCCATGCAGTCCCTGCTGGAGGGGCGCCGACCGCGGACGCCCGCAGCATCGAGACCGGCACCGGACACCCCGCCGCCGGAGCAGGGGCGTCCGGGCGGCGGGACCATCGAACTCGCCGAGGTCGTCGACGAGGTGGATTCCCGGGAATCGGACGAGGCAACCCGGGAAAGGTCTGCAAAACCCTGAGTTCGCCGAGACTGAATCAATGAAATCAACAGGTTGCGAGCAGTTGACTATCGCGCCAGCGCCCTGACCGGACTTTCCCCGGGGACACCCGCAACCGCGTGCGGGCCACACCGGGCGCGCGGCCACACCGCATTCATTGGGAGTTCCATGCCACGAGACATTGCCAGGTCTTACCGTCATGGGGAAGTGGAGGGGCAGTGGTACGCCCGCTGGGAGGAGGCGGCCCACTTCGCGCCGGGAAGCCCCGGCGCACCCTCCTTTTCCATGGTGATTCCGCCGCCCAACGTCACCGGCTCCCTCCACATGGGTCACGCCCTGAACAACACGCTCCAGGACGTTTTGTGCCGCTTCCGGCGCATGGACGGCTGCAACGTCCTGTGGGTGCCGGGAACGGACCATGCGGGGATCGCCACCCAGAACGTGGTGGAGCGCCAGCTCTCCGCCGAAGGCCGGGACCGGACCCACCTGGGGCGGGAGGCGTTCATCAAGAAGGTCTGGAGCTGGCGCGAAGAGACCGGCCACACCATTCTGCGGCAACTGCGCGCCCTGGGGGTCTCCTGCGACTGGAGCCGCGAGCGTTTCACCATGGACGAGGGGCTTTCCCGGGCGGTGCGGGAAGCGTTCGTCCGCCTGTGGGACGAGGGGCTGCTCTATCGTGCGGAACGGCTCGTCAACTGGTGTCCGCGCTGCAGGACTGCGCTGGCGGACATCGAGGTGGTGCACGAGGAGGTGGACGGCCACCTCTGGCATGTCCGCTATCCGCTCATCGGCGGGGGCCAGCTGGTGGTGGCCACCACACGGCCCGAGACCATGCTGGGGGACACCGGCGTTGCGGTCCACCCCGAGGATCCGCGCCATGCGGGCCACATCGGCCGGCGCGCGCGCCTGCCCATCACGGGTCGGGAGATCCCGGTGGTGGGCGATACCTTCGTGGATCCGGAGTTCGGCACCGGCGCGGTCAAGATTACCCCCGGACACGACTTCAACGACTTCGAGATCGGCCTGAGAAATGGCCTAGAAATCCTCAACATCCTTGACGACAATGCCGCCATCCGGATCGACGCCCTGGTCCGGGACGGGAGCGCGCCCGCCTGGAGTACGCGGTATGGCGGTCAGGACCGCTTCCTGGCGCGGGAGCGGGTGGTTCAGGAGCTCCGGGAGCAGGAGCTGTTGGTCCAGGTCGAGCCCTACCGCCATGCGGTGGGCAAGTGCTACCGCTGCCACACGGTCATCGAGCCATATCTGACGCCCCAGTGGTTCCTGAAGATCCAGCCGCTGGCGGACCCGGCCATGGCGGCGGTGCGCGACGGCCACACCCGCATCCTGCCGGAGACCTGGAAGAACTCCTACTTCGCCTGGATGGAGAACATCAAGGACTGGTGCGTCTCGCGGCAGATCTGGTGGGGACATCAGATCCCGGCCTGGTATTGCGTCGGCTGCCATGAGTCGCTGGCGGAGAACGGCGACCGGATCGCTTCCGACGCCGCCCCGGTGGTGGGGCGAAGCGCGCCCGAGCGCTGCGCCACCTGCGGCGGCGCACGGTTCGTGCAGGATCCGGACGTCCTGGACACCTGGTTCTCCTCGGCCCTGTGGCCGTTCTCCACCCTCGGCTGGCCCGAGAAGACCGCCGACCTGACGACCTTCTATCCCACCGCGGCGCTGGTGACCGGATTCGACATCCTGTTCTTCTGGGTCGCGCGTATGATGATGATGGGGCTCAAGTTCATGGGCGAGGTGCCGTTCCGGGACGTCTACATTCACGCCCTGGTGCGGGATCAGGAAGGGCAGAAGATGTCCAAGTCCAGGGGCAACGTCATCGATCCGCTGATCATGGTGAACCGCTACGGCGCCGACCCGTTCCGTTTCACCCTGGTGGCCATGGCCGCCATGGGACGGGACGTGAAGCTGGCGGAAGACCGCATCGCCGGCTACCAGCACTTCGTCAACAAGCTCTGGAACGCCGCCCGCTTCGTGTTGATGAACCTGGAGGACGACGTGCTGCGAGAGCATGCGGTGGGGAAGCCGGCGGCCGGCGACCTGGCTCTGGCCGACCGCTGGATCCTGTCCCGCCTCCGGGTCACCGTGGAGCGGGCCAGAGAGGCCGTCAACGCCTACCGTTTCAACGACTTTGCGCACCACCTATATCAGTTCACCTGGCACGAGTTCTGCGACTGGTACATCGAGATGAGCAAGCTGCGGCTGAACCGCGGCGCCGGCTCCGGCGCCACCCAGAGGACGCTGCACACGGTTCTCCGGAGCGTTCTGCTGCTGTTGCATCCGTTGATGCCGTTCGTCACCGAGGAGCTCTGGGGGGAGGTGACGGCCCGGGACGCAACATCGCCCCGGCGGGACGACATCATGGTGCAGCGTTACCCGGTGGCCGGTGATTTCCCCGCGGATCAGGACGCCGAGGAGAAGGTCGAATTCCTGGGCGGCATCATCCGGGCGGTGCGGAATCTGCGCACCGAGTTGAACGTTCCGCCATCCAGGAAGGTGCGGGTCCTGCTGTGCGATACCGGGGAACGGCTGTCCTTGGTGCATGACCACGAGGAGATGGTATGCGCGCTGGCCCGGGCGGAGCCGTTGGAGTATCTGTCGCAAGGGGTGCGGCCGAAGAAGGTGGCCACGGCCATCGTCGATACCACCGAGGTGTACGTGCCGCTGGATGGAGCAGTGGACCTGGAAGAAGAGGGCCGCCGGCTCCGGCGCGCCCTGGACAAGCTTGAGACCGAGCTGGAGCGGGTGCGGAAGAAGCTCGCCAACGACAACTTCACGGCCAAGGCCCGGGCCGAGGTGGTGGAGCGGGAACGGGAGAAGGCGCGGGAGATGGAAGAGAAGGCCGGCGCCCTCGGCCAGAGCCTCGCGAGGATCCGGGAGTTGCAGGCACAGTGTTGACGGCGGCGCGGATTCGCCAGGGCCTCGGGACGAAGCGTCTGGGCCGCCGCATCGACGTCCATCCCGAGTTGGCGTCCACCAACCGCACCGCCCGTGCACTGGCGGAAGCGGGCGAGCCCGAAGGTGCCATCGTCATCGCCGAGGCCCAGACCCGGGGACAGGGCAGGATGGGGCGGCAGTGGCTTTCCCCCGCGCATCTCAACCTTTGCATCTCCTTTGTCCTGCGGCCCCGGCTCGACCCCGCGGAGTCGGCGAAGACGACGCTGCTGGCGGCGGTGGCGGTAGCGGACACCCTGACGCCGCTCGTGCCTTGCGCTCCCCGGATCAAATGGCCCAACGACGTGCTGCTGGGCGGCAGAAAGGTGGCCGGTATCCTGAGCGAGCTGGTCTGCGAACCCGGACGGACTTCGTTCGTGATCGTCGGTATCGGCATCAACCTCAACTTCCCCAGAAATCTCATGCCCCCGGCCATCCGCGAGCGTGCCACCTCCGTGATGGAAGAGACCGGAAAGCCCGTGGACCGGGCCGCCGTCGCCCGCTCTCTGGTGCGTAACCTGGACAACCGCTATATCGAGTTCGAGGAGCGCGGTTTCGCACCCATCGCGCGAAGCTGGAATGGGTACGCGCGCATGGACGGGCAGTGGGTGCGTGCCCGTACTTCGGAGCAAGAGCGGGTGGGGCGGGTGCGGGAACTCGACGGGAACGGTTTCCTGGTACTGGAGTGGGGCGACGGCGGTACCGAGCGGGTGGTGAGCGGGGATGTTTTCCTGATGGAAGAAGGAACGCCGTAGTGTTGCTGGCCATCGACATCGGAAACAGCAACATGGTGCTGGGTGTCTACCGTGGCCGGGATCTGGTGACCCACTGGCGTCTGGTGACCCAGCCGGAACGCACGGTGGACGAGTACGGGGCGCTCATCGGCAACCTCGCCGCCACCCAGAACATTGGCCGTGACGCCATCGACGCCATCATTGTCTCCTGCGTGGTGCCGCCCATGGTGGGCATGATCGACGAGCTGGGGCGGAAGCTCTTCGGCGTCAGGCCGTCACTCGTGGGGCCGGGCCTCAAGACCGGCATGCCGATCCTCTACGACAGCCCGCAGGACGTAGGTGCCGACCGTATCGCCAACGGCGTGGCCGCCTACGACCGCTTTCACGCCGCCTGCGTGGTCATCGACTTCGGCACCGCCACGACCTTTGACTGCGTATCCGGGAACGGAGAATACTTGGGGGGGCTCATCGCGCCCGGTCTCGTCATCGCCCTGGAGGCGCTGTATCAACGGGCCTCCAAGCTTCCCCGGGTGGAGGTGTTGTGCCCGGCCAGCGTCATTGGCAAGTCGACGGTGCATTCGATCCAGTCCGGCATCTACTACGGCTACGTGGGGCTGGTGGACGGCATCGTGCAACGCATTGAGCGGGAGAACCGCATCAAGGCAAGGGTGGTGGCCACCGGCGGCGTGGCATCGCTCATCGCCCACGAATCGGCGGTCATCGAGGATGTGGACGAATTCTTGACGTTGGAAGGGTTACGACTTATCTACGAAAAGAACGCGGCACCGCCGGCCCGCAGGCGAAGGTCCTGACGGAAAGGCGCGCCCGCGCCGCGGTACCTTCGGAAAGGGTCAAGGGAGGTTGATTCATGGCTGCAATCGAAGCGAGCCGGTTACGGAACGTAGGGTTGCTGGGGCATCGCGGCGCGGGCAAGACGTCGCTGGGCGAGGCCATGCTGTTCGCGGCAGGCCGCACGAACCGGCTGGGCCGGGTGGAAGACGGCACCTCGGTATTCGACCATGAGCCCGAGGAGATCAACCGGCAGGTTTCCATCTCCACCGCCTTTCACTCCCTGGAATGGAACAAGACCACGTGCATGCTGGTGGATACCCCGGGCTTCGCCACCTTCCTGCCGGAGACGGTCCACTCACTGGCGGCGTTCGGCGGGGCGGTGTTCGTGCTGCATGCCGGTGCCGGCCTGAGGGTGGAGACGGAGCGTCTTTGGGGCTACGCCGCGGAGCGCCGGATGCCGCGCATTTTCTTCGTCAACCGCATGGACCGGGAGGAGAACGATCCGGTGGCGGCGACGGATTCCATCGCGGAAGAGTTGGGCGTCAAGGCGATACACGCGCAGCTTCCCATGGGACACGGCGAGAGCTTCCGCGGCGTGATCGACCTGATCCGCATGAAGGCAGTGTGCCCGGACGGAAACGGCGGGGAGACGGAAGAGGAGATCCCCGCGGAGTTCCGGGAGCGGGCCGCCGAGATGAGAATCAATCTCATGGAGAACGTGGCCGAGACCCGGGACGACCTGCTGGAGAAGTATCTCGAAGGCCAGGAACTCACCTCCGAGGAACTGTCGGAAGGTCTCCGTGACGGCGTCCGCTCGAGTGTGCTGTTTCCGGTCCTCTACGGATCGGCGGTGCGCGGGGCGGGCGTTGCCACGCTGCTGGACGCCATCGTGGAATGGCTCCCCTCGCCCCTTGAGGAGCCGGCGGCCGAGGGGAAGCACCCCGTCACCGGGGAGACCGAGTCCCGCTCCAGGAGCGCGGACGGTCCGTTCTCCGCGTTCGTGTTCAAGACCGTCGTCGATCCCTTTGCCGGGCGGCTGTCCATCATGAGGGTGCTGTCGGGTTCGGTGCGCGCCGACAGCACGGTCTGCATTGCCGGCAAGGACGCCCGGGAGAAGATCGCCCACCTGTTCCGGCCCCAGGGGGCCCGGCAGGAGGAGGTGCCGGAGGCGGGTGTCGGTGAGGTCGTCGCCGTGGCGAAGCTGAAGGACGTGGCTTCCGGCGATACGCTGTGCGCGGAGTCGGCGCCCATCGAATACCCCAGGCCGATGGAATTCAGTCCGTCCATCTCCTTCGCGCTTGCGCCCAGGACCCGCGCGGACGAGGACAAGGTGCCGCAGGGTCTCCAGCGCATGATGGAAGAGGACCCGTCCATCAGGATGCACCGGGACGAGCAGACCCGGGAGTTCATCCTGTCGGGTACGGGACAGCTTCACATCGAGGTGGTGGTGGACAGGCTCAAGCGGAAGTACGGTGCCGAGGTTGAACTCAAGGCCCCCAAGGTTCCCTACCGCGAGACCATCAAGGCGGCCTCCAGCGCCCAGGGAAAGTACAAGAAACAGTCCGGAGGTCGGGGCCAGTACGGCGACACCTGGCTGAAGCTCGAGCCCCTGGAGCGGGGAAAGGGCTTCGAGTTCGTGGACAAGATCGTCGGCGGCGCCATCCCGCGAAACTACATCCCCGCGGTGGAGAAGGGCATCGTCGAGACCATGGCCGGCGGCTACCTGGCCGGCTATCCCATCATGGACGTGCGCGCGATCCTCTACGACGGCTCGTTCCACGCCGTGGACTCGTCGGACATGGCCTTCAAGATCGCCGCATCCATGGGCTTCAAGAACGCCATGGAAAAGGCCAGACCGGTGATCCTCGAACCGGTGGTATCCATGGAGGTGTCGGTGCCCGACGACTGCATGGGAGACGTCATCGGCGATCTCAACAGCCGGCGCGGCAAGGTGCTGGGCGTGGACGCCAAGGGCAGCATCCAGATCATCAAGGCCCAGGTGCCCATGGCGGAGGTACTGCGGTACGCCTCGGACCTGCGCTCCATGACCAGCGGCCGGGGAGAGTTCCAGTCGGAGTTCTCGCACTACGAGGAGTTGCCGCCGCATCTGATGGAGAAGGTGCAGGCCGAGGCGGCCGCAGGCTAGCGCCGCGGCCGGCGCACAAGACCAGGGTCCATCCGTCATGGAGAAGAGCTTCGAGCAGTTGTCGGCGTCGTTGCTCTACTGCGGCAAGTGCGGCAGGGCCATGCCGGTCCGCGAACGGTTGCTGCTCGTCCTGCCCGACGGCGACCTCTACGATTACAGTTGCCAGCGGTGCGGCAGCTCGGTGGGTTCCCGCACCGTAAAATCGAAGCCGGAGTCGCCGGAGGGGTTTCCGGTCATCGTGCGCGGGCTCTGAGGTCCGCACACTTCCGTAACCGGGATGCGGGACATGATCATCGATTTTCAGAGCCACATTTTCCCCGAACGTTACATGGACACCATGGGCCGGCGGGACGGCGCGGTGATCCTGGAGCCGCCGGACCCCGGCAGCGGCATGGCCTACCTCTATGACAAGGGCTTGGGGTGCCGCATCAACACCGCCATTTTCAAGGGCCGGAATGTCGAGCAGCGGCTGGAGCACATGGACCGGCAGGGTGTGGACGTGCAGGTGGTGAGCATCCCGGCTCCGGGGGCCGACCGTTACGACCCGGACGATGCCGTGGCCATGGCCCGGGTGGCCAACGACGAGCTGGCCGAAATGTGCGGGCGCCATCCGGACCGTTTTGTCGGGTTGGCGACCCTGCCCACGGCCTCTGTCGAGGCTTCACTGGAAGAGTTGGAGCGGGCGTATCAGGAACTCGGGCTGCGCGGTTTCGGCTGCTTCACGAACCTCAATGGGCGGCCGCTGGACGACGAGCGCTTCTTCCCCATCTACGAGAGGCTGGCCGAGTACCGGCTGCCCGTGTATCTCCATCCCACCGCACCCATCGCCACCGAGGCCGTGGGCCTCGACATCATGCCGATCCTTGTCTATGGCTGGGCCTTCGACAGCACCGTCGCCATGACCCGGCTGGTATACGGCCGGGTCATGGAGCGGTTCCCGACGCTGACTTTCGTGGTGGCCGACGTGGGCGGGGTGCTGGCGTTTTTCGGGCAACGCGCCATCAACATCTACACCGGCCGCACCGAAGAGGTGCGTGCGCGTTACGGCCTTCAGGAGAACCCGCTGGATTCGTTCCGGCGGTTCTTCGTGGACACCGCGGACCACCAGGCCGGCACGCTCCAGTGCGTGATGGATTTCTTCGGTCCGGAACAGATGGTGTTCGGGACCAACTACCCCTATGGGCCGGAGGACGGCTGCGGCTTCATCCGGAACAGCCTCAAGGCCGTCGATGACCTGGGGCTGCCGCCGGAGGAGCGGGAGCGGATACTCGGCGGCAACGCCGCCCGCATCCTGCACATTGAGGAGCGCCTGTAGCAGCCAGCCCTCGGCGTCCGGTCGCGGCCGGTCACCGGTCCTCGTTTCACGGTTCCGCCAACGCGGGAGAGAAGCCGTCATGTCTCATCCTCTACATGAAATCCACCATGACAAGGCGGCGCGCACCCTGATCATGGGCAGCAAGGGGGCCATTGCCGCCGGCCATCCGCTGGCATCCCTCGCCGGTCTCAGGATCATGCAGCGGGGCGGCAATGCCGTGGACGCCGCGGTGGCTGCCGGCTTCGTCCTGGCGGTGACCAAGCACGAGGCCTGCGGCCTCGGCGGCGACCTGTTCTCGCTGGTCCACATGAAGGGCGAGGGAAAGACCCGGGCTCTCAACGCGAGCGGACCGGCACCCGGCAGGGCCGCCATCGAGGCCTTCAGGAGCCGTGGCCTGGATGCCGTCCCCACCGCCGGACCCCTGAGCATCGCGATCCCCGGAGCGGTGGACGGATGGCTGGAGCTGCACCGGCGGTACGGCACCGTGGAGCTGACCGAGATCTGCGCCGACGCCGTCACGCTGGCCCGGGAGGGCTTTCCCCTCTATTTCTCCCTGGCCCGGTCCATTGCGGCGTGGGCGCCCTCGTCGCCCGACATCCACCGGTATTTCCGGGCGCCGCTGGAGGAGCTGAAGCCCGGCAGGCTGTTGCGGCAGCCGGAGCTGGCGGCGGTGCTGGAGGCCATTGTCCGGGACGGACGGGACGGCTTCTACGGCGGCGGCGTGGGCGCGCGCCTGTGCGCCGGCATCAGGGCGCAGGGGGGATTGCTGGAGGAACGGGATCTGGAGGGCGGCTTCGCCGAGTGGCTGGAACCGCTGAGTACCGACTACAGGGGTTACCGGATCCTGGAGCAGCCGCCGGTCTCCCAGGGTTTCATGGTCCTGACCATGATGAATCTGCTGGCGGGTTACGACTGCAAGGCGTTGAGCCGGACGGAGCGGGTCCACGTGATGGTGGAGGCCAAGAAGATCGCCTTCGAGGACCGCATCCGGTATCTGGACGACCCGCGCTTCGGCAATCCGCAGGTTCAGCGCCTGATCGGGAAGGAGTACGCCGACGAGCGCCGCGCCGATATCGTCGATACCGCCAGGCCGCCGTCATCCTCCCTTGCGGCCGCCGGCGCCGACACCACCTATCTGTGTGTCGCGGACGGTGACGGCAACGTCGTCTCGCTCATCCAGAGCGTCTTTTCGGTGTTCGGGTCGCGCGTCGTGGCGGGAGACACCGGCATCGTCATGAACAACCGCCTGTGCAGCGCCATGCTGGATCCCGAAAGCGCCAATGCCCTGAAGCCGGGCAAGCGGCCCGCCCACACCCTCAACTCCTACATGGTGTTCCACAACGGCGAATTTCTGGCGGTGGGGGGCACTCCGGGGGCGGACGACCAGCCTCAGACCAACGTTCAGGTGCTGCACAACCTGCTGGACCTCGGAATGGACCCCCAGCGTGCGCTCGAGGCGCCGCGCTGGAGTCACGTGCCCGGCACCCCGCCCAACGTCGGATATCCGGAGCTGCTGCGGCTGGAGACGGGCTTCCCGGACGAGGTGGTGCAGGGCCTGGCCGCCAAGGGTCACCCGGTGAAAGTGGTGGAGCCCTGGTCCTTCGGGGGCGCCGCGCTCATTGTCAGAGACCCGCGCAGCGCGACCCTCATGGCTGCCGCCGACCCGCGCCGGGACGGATACGCGCTGGGCTGGTAGGCGTGCGTGCCATGGCATTCCGGGCCCGGCCCGGAATGTTTCGGCCAGGTCGGCGCGGTACGGGAGACGGATCGTGAGCAGGGACTGTCAGCATCGAACGCTTCGGGTCGGCGGCATCGAGACCCACTACCTGGAGGCCGGAGAGGGACCCGACCTGGTGCTGCTCCATGGTGGCGAGTACGGCGCCTCCGCCGAGGCCACGTGGGGTGAGGCCATGGACAGGCTGGCGGAGACCTTTCACGTCATCGCCCCGGACATGCTGGGTTACGGCGCCACCGCCAAGATATACAGTTTCTCGGACCCTTCGGGGTTCCGAATGACGCACCTGGCGCAGCTCATGGAGGTGGTGGGCGTGGGGGAAGCCTTCTACATGGGCAACTCGGCCGGTGGCGGCATGCTGCTGCGAAGCGCGGTGCGCAATCCCTCGCCCCTGAACATGAAGAAGATGGTGACCATCTGCGGCAATGCCGGGGTGTTCAAGAGCGAGTCCCAAGCCGATGTCGAAGACTACGACCCCAGCCCGGAGAACATGCGCAGGCTCCTCAGGCTGCTGTTCCACGACGAGAAGTGGCTCACCCCGGAGTGCGTGGAGGCGCGTTATGCCGACTCGATACGGCCCGGGGCCTGGGAGGCTCTGTCGGCCGCCCGCCTGAAGCGTCCCGGATACGAGCGCGGCTCGACCCTCGAAACCTTCGTGCGACAACTTGAGACGGTACGCGTGCCGCTGCTCATCGTTTCCTGTGACCACGACCCACTCAATCAACCGGACTGGGACAAGCGGCTGCAGCGCATCGTTCCGGGCTCCAGGGTGTACCGTTTCCGGGACTCGGCCCATGAGCCCCAGATCGAGGAGCGGGACACCTTTGTCCGGATCGTGACCGACTTCCTCCTGTCTTGACATCCGCGGCAGGCGGGACTAACTTCGACAATGGTTGCCAAGGGGTACCGGGATGGTCATATACGATCTCGCCTGTGACAGTGAACACCGTTTCGAGGGGTGGTTTTCCGGATCGGAGAACTACCAGGAGCAGCTCGCGCAAGACCGCATCGCCTGCCCGGTGTGCGGCTCCACGGCCATCACCCGGCTCCCGCACCGTTGCGCCGTGCACAGCAGGACGGAGCCTCCGTCACGACGGCCCCAACCCTCCATGCCCACGCCGGAGCAGTTCAGGGAAGCGCTGTTCCGGGTCCATCACTACGTACGGAACAACTTCGAGGATGTCGGGCATCACTTCGCCCGGGAAGCCCGCCGCATTCACGACGGGGAAGCGGACGAACGGCCCATCCACGGCACCGCCACCGCCGAGGAACGTGAATCCCTCCACGACGACGGCATCCGTTACCTGACCCTGCCCAAGCCCGAGCTCGACAGCTGAACCCCGCCCCGGGCGTCGTTCACCAACTCCGTCCGGTTCATGGTCCTGTCCGTGATCCGGTATCCAGGCTGTGATTGACAACGCGCCGACCTGTCTGTTAGCCGGTGCCCCATGGACGCACGCGAAATCCGCCATGTGATGGGACACTTCGCCACCGGCGTGACCATCGTCACCACCAGGGACAAGGATGGACTGCCCACCGGAATCACCGCCAACGCCTTCTCGTCCCTTTCCTTGAATCCGCCGCTGGTGCTGGTCTGCATCGACAAGAAGGCCAACTGTTACGACTGCTTCGAGGACTCCGGCGTGTTCGCCGTCAACCTGCTCGGCGAGCACCAGGAGCATCTCGCCAACCGCTTCGCCACCAAGGGCATCGAGAAGTTCCGGGACGCCGCCTGGCACATGAGCGGCAACGGCATTCCGGTGCTGGAGGAGACCCTCGGGCACATCGAGTGCACGGTCAGCCAAGGCTACGACGGCGGCGACCATACCATCTATCTCGGCGCGGTTCTCCAGGCACAGGCCGTGGGCGGCCGCCCGCTGCTTTTCTTCAAGGGCAAGTATCAGAGGCTTCCCGGAGCGGCCTGATGGATCCGGCGGGACTTCACCGCAGCGTGATGTCCACGTCCCGGGCGCCGGGGGTCACGGGATTCCCTTCGTGGGCGCCGGCCGGTTCGCCGGCCTCCCGGGTCAAAGGGTCGCCGTCCCGGTCCAGCCTCGCGCTGACATCCACGGGCCCTTCGAACTCCGCCCCCGGTATCATGACGTCGCCTGAACCCAGAGAGAAGGAGACCGGGAACGTCGGCCGGGCGATCCGTTTCACCGCCAACGGGGGGCCGGCGGCGGCCCCGGCCGTTCTGGCGACGATGTAGAGAGTGGCGGGTTCACCCGCCTGCGTGGCGCGGCCGGGGTCCATCCGCACCGTCCCCTCGATGCGCGGCCCGGCCGTCGCCTCGGGCGCCGGCTCCGCGCCGATGCCGGCGATGATCTCCCGGACGGCGTTTCGCCGCTCTCCTTCGGGCAGCAGCCGCTCAAGCTGACGGAGATATTCCCGGGCTCCGTCCAGGTCGCGACCCTCCTGGTGGAGGATCATCCCCTTGGCCCACAGAGCGAGAGGCAGATTCGGGGTCCGCGACAACGCCCGGTCCAGTGCCTCCAGGGCGGCGTCGACATGGCCGGCCCGGGCCAGGACCATTCCCATGTAGGCGTTGGCGAGAGGGTGGCCGGGGTCCTGGTTCAACACCGTGCGGAAGGCCTCGATGGCGTTCCTGAAGTCCTCGCGCTGGTACGCTTCCTGTCCCCGGCGCAAGGCCGCGGCAGGTTCCTCCGAGACCATCGAGGGGCTGACGCCGCCGGGGCCGGTGCCGGTGAGAAAATCACCGGTGATGCTGTCGCGGGTCGAAGTGCGGGGACGGAGTGACTGCCCCAACAGCAGTCCCAGGGTGACGCCGCCGGCCAGCAGCAGCGCGGCTCCCACCGGCAGCGCCCAGCGCCGTCTGGCCCTCCGGGGTGCGGTCACAGCGGTCGCGGCGGATTCCGGGGCCGGGGGGACGCCCGCCGCCGCGAGGCTGCGCGCGGCCTGATGTTCGTAGCGCTCCCTGAGGGATTCGTAGTCGGCCCGGGACAGCTTGCCCGCCTGGTGGTCGAACTCGAGTTCGCGAAGGTTCCGGTAGATGCGGGTCCGCTCGTCCTCCGGCGGGTCCTGGAGAGGGGGATGGCGAATATCGGCGGCCGACGCCTCGGTGCGGACCCGTTCCAGCAGCGCCGGATCCGGTGGTTCGCCGGGATCGTCCCTCACCCGGCCGCTCCAGCGCCGCAGGAACCATGCCGCAAGGGCCAGACCGGCCAGCAGGCCGGCGAAGGGCAGAATCCACAGGACGAGACTGAAGCCGTGGGCCGGCGGTGCCAGCAACACCCACTCGCCGTATTTCGAGACGAAGTAGGAGCGGATCTCGTCCGGTGTCCTGCCAGCCTCCAGCTGTTCCCGTACAATGCCGCGCATCTGCACGGCCATCTCGGCCGGCGAGTCGGCCACCGACAGGTTCTGGCACACCACGCAACGGAGTTCCGACGCAATGGCGCGGACGCGGTCTTCCAGCGCCTGGTCCGCATGCGAACTGGGGCAAAGGATGAGGAGAAGTCCCCAAACCGCTTTGAAAAAAAGGTTTCTCATCGTATGGACTGGTGTTCGCCGCGGCCGCTGCCAGTGCTTGCAAGGTCGCGTCGGGCTTCCTGCAACTTGGCCGCCAGGACCGCCGGCGGGATCGCGCCGACGTGCTTGTAGGTGATCCGTCCGGCCGGACTCACGAAGAAGGTTTCCGGAATGCCCCACACGCCGTAGTCCACCGATACCCGGCCTTCGGGATCCCGGCCGTTCGCAAAGGTGATGCCGAACTCGTCGATGAATTCGAGTGCGTCCGCCTTCCTGTCCTGGATGTTGATGCCCAGAAAGAGCACGTCGTCACCCTGGCGCTGCCAGGCAGATTCCAGGTCACGGGCCTCTTCGCGGCAGGGCAGACACCACGAGGCCCAGAAGCCCAGCAGAACGGTCTTGCCGCGGAGCTCGGACAGCCGCACCGTCTCGCCGTTGAACATCTCCAGGGAGAAGTCGGGGGCGGCGCGGCCCACCAGGGGCGAGGGGATATAGCGGGGATCCCGATGGAAGCCGTAACCCAGCAGGATCACCAGGAGTGCCACCCCGACAAGGGTGAGCAGCAGCCTTTGCGCCGCGGTACCCATCCCTCAGTCTCCGCGCGCGGACCGGCCCATGGGCAGGAGGGTCATGAGCGTGCCGAGGGTGATCACCGCCCCGCCCAGCCACATCCACAGCACCAGTGGACGGATCATCACCTTGAGCGTAGCCCGGTTCTGGTCCACTTCGCTGAATCCCGAGAGGATCAGGTAGAGGTCCTCCTTCAGGGTACTGCGGAAAACCGCCCGCCCGATGGGCGCTTCCTGTGTGGGAAAGAATTTCAATGCCGGCCGCAGGCGGCCCAGTCGGTCGCCGTTCCGCGAGACCTGAAACGTGCCCTCCACGCGGAAATGGGTGGGTTGCCGGGAGCCCCGCAGGCCCTCGAAAGTGACCCGGTAAGGTCCCACCGTCAGGGTCTCGCCGGCGCTCAGGGTGGCCTCACGCTCGACGCTGTAGGCCATGGAGCCGGCAATGCCCAGGACCAGCAGCACCACTCCCAGATGCACCACGAAGCCGCCGTAGCGGCGCGGATTGCGCTGGAGCAGGGTTGCAAGCCCGCGCCACGCTCCCTCGCCGGCCTGCCGGCGGCGGGCGCGCAGCGAGAGCCAGGTGTCGAAGACCATGGTCCAGACCGTGAAGGCGCAGAGGGTGAAGCCCAGGAGCGGAAGAAAGGAGCGAACCCCGCCCGCGAACAGTCCCGCGGCCACGGCCAGCGAGGCAGCCGTGGGCCAGGTGAAGTTGCGCTTGAGATTGTCCCATGAAGCCCGGCGCCAGGCAATGAGCGGTCCCACCCCCATGAGGAAGACCAGCAGCAGGAACAGGGGGGCGGTCACGCTGTTGAAATAGGGGGCGCCGACGCTCACCTGGACGCCGGCCACGGCCTCGGACAGCAGCGGAAAGATCGTGCCCAGGAAGATGGTGAAGAGCGCGGAGACGAACACGACATTGTTCAGCACGAAGGCCGATTCCCGGCTCACCACCGAGTCCAGCTCGGGCTGCCCGCGCAACTGGTCGCTGCGCCATGCCAGAAGCCCCAGGGACGAGAGCAGGACGAAGGCCAGGAAACCCAGGAAAAAGACCCCCACCGGCCCGGAAGAGAAGGCATGGATGGAGGAGAGGACTCCCGAACGGGTGAGAAAGGTGCCGAAGAGGGTGAGGCTGAAGGCCAGGATGATCAGCAGCAGATTCCAGGTCTTGAGCATGCCGCGCCTTTCCTGGACCTGTACCGAGTGCAGAAACGCGGTGGCCGGCAGCCAGGGCATGAAGGCGGCGTTCTCCACCGGGTCCCAGGCCCAGTAGCCGCCCCAGCCCAGGACATGGTACGACCACCAGGCGCCGACGAGGTTCCCGAGAGTGAGAAAAAACCAGGCCGTGATGGTCCAGCGCCGGGTGGCCGCGATCCAGCCATGGTCCAGCTTTCCCCGGATGAGCGCCGCCACGGCAAAGGCGAACGGCACGGTGAGCCCCACGAACCCGGTGTACAGGAGCGGGGGATGGCTCAGCATGTTGGCGTCTTCCAGCAGCGGGTTCAGCCCCCGGCCGTCGGCGGGGACCGGAAACTGGGTCTCGAAGGGGTTCGAGGCAAAGGCGATGACCGCCAGGAAGAATGCCGAGACGATGGAAAACACCATCAGCACCCAGGGCATGAACTCCCGCATGCGTCCGCGGCAGCTCCACGCCACCAGCGCCGAGTAGACGACGAGGATCCACTCCCAGAGGAGCAGCGATCCTTCCAGTGCCCCCCACAGTCCGGTGATGCGGTAGTAGACGGGCGTGTTCCGGGTGGTGTTGAGGGCGACGTAACGGATGGAGAAGTCGTTGGCCACCAGGGCGTAGATCAATGCCGCCGAGGCCGCGGTGACGAGAATGAACTGTCCCGCGATGGCGTAGTGGCCGGAGTCGCGGAAACCCCTGATCCCGGTGCGCGCGTGCAGCACCGGGGCGGCGATGCCCCATGCCGCCAGCGCCAGCGCCAGCAGGATGCAGGTATGTCCCAGGGTGGCGGTCACAGGGCGCGTGCGGGCACGAAGCTCCGTTTCGCGGCGGGGTCTTCGCCTTCCCGGTGCGGGCTGTATTCCTCGGCGTGCTTGGCCATCACGGTTGAAGCCTTGAAGGTGCCGTCCGCGCCGAGCCGCCCCTCCACCACCGCGCCCTTGCCCTCGGAGAAGAGGTCCGGCGGCACGCCCTGGTAGTACACCGCGACGGACTCCCGGCCGTCGGAGATCTCGAAGCGAAACGTGCGCTGCGAGATATCCTTGCGGAGAGACCCGGGCAGCACCATGCCCCCGATGCGAAGAAAGCGGTCGGGCGCCGGTGTCTCGGCCCGCAGTTCGGAAGGCGTCACGAAATAGACCACGGCCTCCTGCATGGCGCCATGGATGAGATAGGACAGGCCGCCGGCGATGATCAGGCCGCCGATGAGATACCTGGGCTTCATGGACGGTCACCCCCCGCTTCGTTCGAGACCCGGGCCAGCCGCATGGCGGCGCTTCGAATCCGCCGTTTCAACGACACCGCATAGATGAGGATGCTGCACCAGACAATACCGTAGGCCAGCAGAACGAAACCCCAGTGTCCCATGAAATCATGCTCCCTGAACACGCCCTTGCGCCGCGTTGTCGAGGCGGCTGCGGCGCACCTGGTCTTCCACCTCGCCGAGATGGATGCGCAGCGACAACAGATAGAAGAACAACAGCAGGAAAGCCAGGAAATTGACTCCCAACGGCCACAGGAAGGCCGGATCGATGTTGTCCCACGGCGCCCGGTCGGGACGCATGATGGACGGCGGCTGGTGCAGCGTGCGCCACCAGTACACCGACATGTGTATCAGCGGGATGTCCAGGAAGCCGATGATGCCCAGGATCGCCCCGGACACGGCCGCGCGCCTCGGATCCTCGATGAGGGCGCGGAGCAGCAGGTAACCGGCGAATATCAGCAACAGGACGACGGTGAGGGTCAGGCGGGCATCCCAGGTCCACCACACGCCCCACGTGGGCTTCCCCCAGATGGATCCCTCCACGATGGTCAGGGCGGTGAACAGCACGCCGATCTCGGCGGCCGAGTGGGCGAGGATGTCGTCGCGGCGCTCGCCCTTCCACAGATAGAGGCAGCTCCCCACGAACACGATGAAGAACGACAGATAAGCCACCAGGATGCTGGGGATGTGGAGGTACATGATCCGCTGGCTGTCGCCCTGCCGTGCGTCCGGCGGCGCCTCCACGAGACCCCAGTACAGTCCGGTGACGACAAGGATGAGTGCCAGCGTGCCGAGAATTCGTCGAGACATGGCGTCGAGACATGGATCAGTGAATGGACCGCACCAATGCGGGAACGGCCACGACCGCAAGCGAACCGTCTCCGATGATGATAGCATTGCCCGGCGGCGGTCCCCAAACAGACGTCAACCTTCCAACACCCACTCCAGCAGCAGGAAGCCGGCGGTGACGAAGATCAGATCGAACCCCACCAGCAGGCGAAACCACGGCGCCAGGTCGGAAGCGGGGCCGGCCCCGAGGATGATCTGCAGGGTGCGAACGGTGCCCAGGACCACCGGGATCATGAGCGGAAACAGCAGCACCGGCAGCAGCAGCGCCCGCGCCCGCGCCTGCAACGTCATGGCCGCGAAGAGAACGCCCACCACGCAGAAGCCCAAGGTGCCGAGCAGGGTGTAGAGGAGCAGGTCGGGCAGGTGACGCCAG
The DNA here is from genome assembly GCA_964291295.2 of uncultured Binatia bacterium (SeqCode). Classification (GTDB taxonomy): domain Bacteria; phylum Desulfobacterota; class Binatia; order UBA9968; family JAJDTQ01; genus JAJDTQ01. Next base: position 2,697,180 of record OZ219754.1, read on the forward strand.
AGATCCAGCCGAAACAGGATGCCGAACAGCGGCAGCACGAGAACTTCCAGCAGGGCCATGAGCGAGAAGCTGAAGACGACCTTGGCGAGGTAATAAGCGCCCCGGTCCAGGGGCGCCAGCCGAAGCGCATCCAGGCAGCCGTTCTCACGGTCGCCCTGAAACAGTTGGCCGAGGGCCAGGGTGCCGCTGAACATGAAGGCCAGCCACAACAGGCCGGGCGCCATGCGCGAGACGTTGTCGCTCGAGACCTCGAAGGCGAAGGCGAACAGGAAGAGCAGCGAGAGGCCGAAGAAGAACATCGACAACAGGTTCTCGCGGCGGCGCGTCTCCAGCAGGAGATCCTTCCAGAGCAGCCAGTAAAACTGTCTCAAGGTGTCCGTCAACGCACGCCGCCTGCGTCCGGGGAGGAGAGGAGGCCGTCGAAAGCGGCATGGAAACTGTTCCAGGGTTCCTGTCGGGGTTCGTCGAAGACGATCCGTCCCCGGTTCAGGATCACGGCCCTGGAACAAAGCCCGAGGATCCGCGAAACGTCGTGCGTCGCCAGCACCACGATACCGCCGGCGGCACAGAGGGAGTGCAGGAAACGGTTCAGGATGTCCACGCCCGAGGGGTCCAGCGCACCGTAGGGTTCGTCCACCAGCAGCAGTCCCGGATTCACCAGCCGCCACTTGGCGATGGCCAGCCGGCAGCGCATGCCCAGCGACAGGGTCGACGCGTACTCGCCGGCCCGTGCGTGCAAGCCCACCTCGTTCAGGACCTCCGTCCGTTCCTCCGTGGTGACGTCCCTGCGATACAGGGCGGCGAAGAACCGGAGATTCTCGCTGACCGTCAGGTTGTCGTAGAGATGAGCGCCCGAGGCGAGAAACCCGATCCTGCCCCGGAGCGGGGAGTTGCCGTAGGAAAGCGAGCGTCCGAACAGTTCGATGGTGCCCGTGGTGGGGTAGGCCAAGGCCGCCAGAAGCCGCAACAGCGTGGTCTTTCCGGCGCCGTTGGGCCCCAGCAGCGCCACCCATTCGCCGGCGGCGATCTCCAGCCGCAACTCTCTCAGGGCCCACAGGAACCCGTACACCTTCGACACGCTTTCCATCCGCACACTCACGATCATGGTCCGGGTACGGAACGATACGGAACACCTTGTGAGTAATTTGACGAAATACTCTGATGAACGTCGTGATGAGTCCTGCGCCCCGGCGGCCGCCGGAAGCTTCCCGATTCCCCAATATAGCGCGTTCCGCCGGAAATGGCATCCGAAGGGGGCATCATGCCCGCGCCGGAGCGCTCCCTTGACTCACCACCGGAGATTGGCTAAGCACTATCCTGTCACGACTGCACGTATCGCCTGAACCGGGTGGGCTGGCTCGACGGCTCCGCGCGGGTCCATGCGAGTCCATGTCCGGTCTCGGGATCTCCGGGACCGGATCGGTCTTCAGGCCATTTCACGGATCAGAGGAGGATCAGGGACGAATCATGGCGAGCTATCTACACGTCAAAGTGCCGTCCGAAGGGGCGAAGGTTTCGCTCTCCGACGGCGGACTGCAGGTTCCCGACAAGCCCATCATTCCGTTCATCGAAGGCGATGGCATCGGGGTGGATATATGGGCGGCCGCGGTGCGGGTGCTGGACGGAGCCGTGGCCAAGGCCTACGGCGGCAAGAAGAAGATCGCATGGATGGAGGTCTACGCGGGCGAGAAGGCGGCGGCGGTCTACGGCGACGACTGCCCGCCGAGCCTGCTGCCGCAGGAGACCGTGGACGTCATCCGCGAGTACCTGGTGGCCATCAAGGGTCCCCTGACCACCCCGGTGGGCGAGGGCTTCCGCAGTCTCAACGTGACCTTGCGCCAGGTTCTCGACCTGTACGTCTGCCTCCGGCCGGTGCGTTACTTCAAGGGCGTTCCGTCGCCGGTGGTGCGGCCCCATCTGGTGGACATGGTGATCTTCCGCGAGAATACCGAAGACATCTACGCCGGCATCGAGTGGGAAACGGGCACCGCCGAAGCGGAGAGGATGGTCCGCTTCCTGCGGGACGAGATGGGAGTCAAGAGCATCCGTTTTCCCGCCACCGCCAGCATCGGCATCAAGCCGATTTCCATCGAGGGTTCGGAGCGGCTGATCCGCGCGGCCATCCGCTACGCTCTGGACCACAACCGCCGCAACGTCACGCTGGTACACAAGGGCAACATACAGAAGTACACCGAGGGCGCCTTCATGCGCTGGGGCTACGCCCTCGCCAAGCGGGAGTTCGGCGACAAGGTCGTTTCCTGGGAGGAATGCGGCGGCAAACCGGCGGACGGCCAGATCCTCATCAAGGACGCCATCACCGACGCCTTTCTGCAGCAGATCCTGACGCGCCCCGACGAGTTCGACGTGATCCCGACCATGAACCTCACCGGCGATCTCATCTCGGACGCGCTGGCGGCCCAGGTGGGCGGCATCGGCATCGCGCCGGGAGGCAACATCAACTACGATACGGGCCACGCGCTGTTCGAGGCCACCCACGGGACCGCGCCCAAGTACGCCGGCCAGGACAAGGTCAACCCGGGTTCGGTGATCCTTTCCGGCGAGATGATGCTGCGCCACCTCGGCTGGGACGAGGCCGCCGACCTGGTGATTCGGGGGCTTGAGGAAACCATAGCCCGGAAGACCGTCACCTACGATTTCGAACGCCTCATGACCGGTGCCACGCTGTTGAAGTGCTCGGAGTTCGGTGACGCCATCGTGGCGAACATGTAAGGCGCATCATGGCTGTTTCGAGACGCAGGATCGCATTGATCGGAGGCGGCAACATCGGCGGCACCATGGCGCACCTGTGCGCCCTGAAGAAGCTGGGGGACGTGATCCTCTTCGATGTGGTCGACGGATTGCCGCAGGGCAAGGCCCTGGACCTGCTCCAGTCCGCGCCCGTCGAGGGCTTCGACGCCGACATCGTCGGCACCACCCGCTACCAGGACATCGCCGGTGCCGACGTCTGCATCGTCACCGCCGGCATCGCGCGCAAGCCGGGCATGAGCCGCGATGATCTTCTGGGCACCAACGCCAGGATCATGACCCAGGTGTCGGAAAACATCAGAGAGTACGCACCCGACGCCTTCGTCATCGTCATCACCAACCCGCTGGACGCCATGGTGACGCTGTGCCAGCGGGTCACCGGCTTTCCCAGGCACCAGGTGGTGGGACAGTCGGGGATCCTGGACTCTTCGCGCTATCGCACCTTCATCGCCCGGGAGCTGAACCGGTCGGTGGAGAGCGTCACGGCCATGGTGCTGGGCGGCCACGGCGACGACATGGTGCCGGTGCGGAGCACCTGCCAGGTGGCGGGCGTGCCGGTGGACCGTCTCATCTCATCCGGGCGGCTGGACGAGATCGAGCAGCGCGTGCGCATGGCCGGCGGCGAGATCGTCTCGCTGCTGAAGACCGGCTCGGCGTTCTACGCCCCGGCCTCGGCCGCGGTGCGCATGGCCGAAGCCTACCTGCTGGACAAGAAGGAAATTCTGCCTTGCGCGGCCCTGCTCGAAGGCGAATACGGCGTCCAGGGATACTACTTCTGCGTGCCGGTGCTGCTGGGTGCCGGCGGCGTGGAGAAGGTCATCGAGATCGATCTGGCCGCCGGAGAAAAGGCCCGGTTCGACGAATCCCTTTCCCACGTCCGGGAGAGCGTGACGGCCATGGACCGGGTGCTGGGGGAAGCGTAGGCGGCACGCCGGTGCCTCCCGTGCCTGCGAACCCCGCCCGGTAAGCGTCGGACGACCGTCCACGAATGACGTCGAATGAATATCCACGAATATCAGGCAAAGCAGTGGCTGGCGGGCTTCGGCGTGCCCGTCCCCGGCGGACAGGTAGCGGCCACAGCCGGCGAGGCGCGGGCCGCGGCGCAGGCCATCGGGTTTCCCTGTGTCGTCAAGGCCCAGATCCACGCGGGCGGCCGGGGCAAGGCCGGCGGCGTCAGGGTCGTGCAGACGGCCGGGGAGGCGGAGGCCTTTGCGGAGGGATTGCTGGGAAAACCGCTGGTGACACACCAGACCGGTCCGGAAGGGAGGGTGGTCCGGCGCGTATGGATCGAAGAGGCATCCCGGATCGCCCGGGAGCTCTATTGCAGCCTGGTCATGGATCCAGCGGCTGGAAAACCGGCCATCATCACCTGCCGCGAGGGGGGGATGGAGATCGAGGAGGTGGCGAAGAAGACCCCGGACGCGGTCATCGTCGAGCTGGTGGATCCGCTGATAGGGGTGGCGTCTTTCCAGATCCGCCGGGTGGGGACCCGGCTGGGACTTTCGGGCAAGGAGATCGGCGCCTTCGGGGCTCTCCTCAAGGCCCTGTACCGTGTTTTCCTGAAATCTGACTGCATGCAACTGGAAGTGAATCCGCTGGCGCAACTTGATGACGGCCGTTTTTTCGTGCTGGATGCCAAGATGAACTTCGACGGCAATGCGCTGTTTCGCCAGCGGCGGGTGGCCGAGTTCCGGGACGTTCACGAGGAGGATCCCAAGGAGGTCGAGGCCGCGAATCTGGGAATCTCCTACGTCGCCCTGGACGGCGACATCGGCTGCATGGTCAACGGCGCGGGCTTGGCCATGGGTACCATGGACATCATTCGACAGTACGGCGGCCGGCCCGCAAACTTTCTCGACGTGGGCGGCGGTGCCAGCAGGGAGATGGTGGGGAAGGCCTTCCACCTGCTGCTCTCGGACCACAAGGTGCGCGGCGTGCTGGTGAACATCTTCGGCGGCATCATGCGCTGTGACGTCATCGCCGCCGGCATCATCGACGCCGCCAGGGAGACGGGCGTCGCCGTGCCGCTGGTGGTACGGCTTCAGGGCACCAATGTGGAGCAGGGGAGGAAACTCCTGTCGGAGTCCGGCCTGCGCATCGTCGCCGCCGACACCATCGCGGACGCGGCGGAGAAGGTCGTGCGGGCGGTGCGGTCGGAAGAGGGACGGGCATGAGCATCCTGGTGGATTCCGAGACCCGGGTGCTGACCCAGGGCATCACCGGCGCCACGGGCCAGTTCCATACCCGGACTTGCAAGGAGTACGGCACCCGGATGGTAGCCGGCGTCACCCCCGGAAAGGGCGGCACTGCCTTCGAGAACATTCCGGTGTTCGACAGCGTGGCGGAGGCGGTGCGGGAGACCGCGCCCGACGCCAGCGTCATCTACGTGCCGCCTCCCTTTGCGGCCGACGCCATGGAGGAATCCGCCGACGCGGAAATCCCCTTGGTCATCTGTATCACCGAAGGGGTGCCGGTCCAGGACATGATGAGGGTGAAACGCTATCTGGATGAGCGCGGCACGGTGCTGCTGGGGCCGAACTGCCCCGGCGTGATCACCCCCGGAGAGTGCAAGATCGGCATCATGCCCGGACACATCCACAAGCGCGGCGGCATCGGCGTGGTGTCCCGCAGCGGAACGTTGACCTACGAGGCGGTGGATCAGCTCACGCGGCTGGGCATGGGACAGTCCACCTGCGTCGGCATTGGCGGCGACCCGATCCGCGGCCTTGACTTCATCGACGTGCTCCAGCGCTTCAACGACGACGACGAGACCGAGGCGGTGGTGCTGATCGGCGAGATCGGCGGCAGCGCCGAGCAGGATGCCGCGGCCTGGATCTCGGCGCACATGAAAAAGCCGGTGGCGGGTTTCATCGTGGGCCAGACCGCCCCTCCGGGCAAGCGCATGGGCCATGCCGGCGCCATCATATCCGGAGGCAGGGGGACCGCGGCGGAAAAGGTCGAGGCGCTGCGGGCGGCGGGGGTTCGGATGGCGCCTTCCCCTGCGGACATCGGACAGACCATGAAAGAGATGTCAGGATAACCGGTATGGAGCGAACACTGTCGATCATCAAGCCGGAAGCCGTCGGCCGGGGCCTGATCGGGGACATTGTCAGCCGCTTCGAGCGCGCGGGGCTCAAGGTGGTGGCGGCAAAGTTGACCCGGTTGGACAAGCGGCGCGCGGAGTCCTTCTACGACGTGCACCGGGAGCGGCCGTTCTATGACAGCCTGACCGCCTACATGTGCACCGGCCCCATCTTCATATCGGTCCTCGAGGGCGACGGCGCCATCACCCGGAACCGCGAGATCATGGGCGCGACGGACCCGGCAAACGCGGCCGCGGGAACCATTCGAAAGGACTGGGGCACCAACGTGGAGGCCAATGCGGTGCACGGATCCGACAGCCCGGAAACCGCCGCGGCCGAGATTGCGTTCTTCTTCACTCCCGACGAGATCCAGTCGCCCGGGTCGTAGGATCCGTGCCGCTGAAGGCCGGCAAGTGTCATTTTCCGGCGGCGATTCACCCGATGCCCGGCGGCCGGTGGAGGGTCTGAGCCACGGCGAGCTTGGCGCGTGGCTGCATGCCCGCGGCGCGCCCGCCTATCGGACCGGCCAGATTCGACGATGGCTGTACCGCAGGTGCGCGGCCTCGTTCGAGGAGATGACCGATCTTCCCGGGGAACTTCGGCAGGCGTTGTCCCGGGATTTCGTCGTCGGCAGCCTGGTGGCCCGGCAGCGGCAGCGGTCCGCAGACGGTTCGGTCAAGTATCTTTTTCGTCTGCGCGACGGGGCCGTCGTGGAGACGGTCCGCATACCGGAGCCGGACCGGGTCACGCTGTGCGTATCGACGCAGGCGGGGTGCGGCTTGGGTTGCGTTTTCTGCGCCACCGGCCGCATGGGACTGAAGCGCAATCTCACCCGGGCCGAAATCGTGGGCCAAGTCCTGGAAGTGCAGCGCGGCTGCCCGGAGGGAGCATGCATCTCCAATCTGGTCTTCATGGGCATGGGCGAGCCGCTGGCCAACTACGAGGCCACCTGCGGGGCGCTGGACGCCATCACGGACGCCGGCAGCGGCATGGGCATTTCGCCCCGCCGGATCACCGTTTCCACCGCCGGCCTGGTGCCGCAGATGCGCCGGCTCATGGCGGAGACCCGGGTGAATCTGGCCGTCTCGCTCCATTCGGTGCGGGATGAGGTGCGCTCGACGCTGATGCCCATCAATCGGAAGTACCCCGTCTCGGAATTGCTGGAATGCTGCCGTTCCCTGCCCGTGCCCCGGCGCAAGCGCATCACCTTCGAGTATCTGCTGATGGACGGCGTGAACGATGGCGCCGCGGACGCGGCGGAACTGGCGGAGCGGATTCGCGGCATCCGTTGCAAGGTGAACCTGATACCGTTCAATCCTCATGACGGAAGCCGGTACCGCCGGCCGCCGGACCGTGTCGTCCAGCGGTTCGCGGAGACTCTGCGCGCGCAGCGGGTCCAGGCCCACGTGCGCCGGCCCCGGGGCGAAGACATCCAGGCGGCCTGCGGGCAGTTGTACCATTCCGCAGGTTCCGGGGTCGCCCCCGCAGCCAGACCGGACCCGCCGGCCCCCCGGCTCGCGGAAGCCCCGTAGTGAGGCAAGGACGGACGAAGATGGAACAGCAAACGATTCTGGGCGTCATCGGTGGTACCGGTCTCTACGAAATGGAAGGATTGAGCGGGGTGCGCGAGGTGGAAGTGGAAACGCCCTTCGGCAAACCCTCCGGTGCCTTCGTGGTCGGTTCGCTGGGCGATGTCGCCCTGGTCTTTCTGCCGCGTCACGGCAAGGGCCATCGGCTCCTGCCCACCGAGGTCAACAACCGCGCCAACATCTTCGGCATGAAGAAGCTGGGGGTCGGACGGATCCTGTCGGTGAGTGCGGTGGGCAGCCTCAGGGAGGAGATCGAGCCCGGCCACATGGTGCTGCCGGACCAGTTCATCGACCGCACCAGCCGGCGCCCCGGCACTTTCTTCGGTGACGGCATCGTCGCCCACGTGCAGTTCGCGGACCCCTTCTGCAACCACCTGAGGGCGGCAGTGGCGGACGTCGCGTCCGGGCAGGCCATCAAGGTGCACGGTCGCGGCACCTACGTGTGCATGGAGGGACCGCAGTTCTCCACCCGCGCGGAGTCCGCGCTTCATCGGAGCTGGGGTGCGGACGTCATCGGCATGACCAACCTCCAGGAAGCCAGGCTGGCCCGGGAGGCGGAGATCTGCTTCGCCACCATGGCCATGGCCACGGACTACGACTGCTGGAACGAAGCCGCTGGCGACGTGGACATCGAGGAAGTCGTGGCAGTGCTGCGGCAGAACGCCGACGTGGCCAGACGGATCATTCGCGGTACCGCCGAGCGCCTGTCACCGGAGCGCGCCTGTCCGTGCGCCACGGCGCTGGCAACGGCCATCGTCACGGACCGCTCGCTGATCCCGGAGGCCGCCCGGGAGCGGCTGGGGCCGCTGGTGGACAAGTATCTCTGACCCGTTTCCGGCGCTCGGACCGGACTTTGGAGGATCGTGGCGATGACTGTTCTGGTGGTGGGTTCGATGGCCTTCGACTCCATCGAGACGCCCCACGGCCGTGCCGAACGGGTTCTGGGCGGATCGGCGGCATACTTCGCCTTGGCTGCCGCGTTCTTCGCGCCGGTTCGCATCGCCGGCGTCGTGGGTCGGGACTTTCCCCCGGACCACCTGACCGCGCTGTCACGCAGCGGCGTGGACCTGGAAGGATTGCAACGCGCCGAAGGCAAGACGTTCTTCTGGCATGGCCGCTACCACGAGGACCTGAACGTGCGCGACACCCTGGAGGTCCAACTCAACGTGTTGCAGGACTTTGTCCCGCGCCTGCCCGCCGGCTACGAGGACACGGAGTACGCCTTTCTCGGCAACATGGCTCCGGCGGCCCAACTGGACGTCCTGGCGCGGCTGAAGCGGCCGCGTCTGGTGGCCTGCGACACCATGGACCACTGGATCCGGGAAAACCCGGCGGAGTTGAGGAAGGTGCTGGAGCGGGTCGAGAGCGTGGTCATCAACGACTCGGAAGCGCGCATGCTGAGCGGCCATCACAATATCGTTCGCGCCGCCCGGGCCATTCTCAAGATGGGGCCGCGGGTGGTGCTCATCAAGCGCGGCGAATACGGCGTGTTCCAGTTCTCGGACGAATCGAGCTTTGTCGTTCCGGCCTATCCGCTGGAGGAGGTGCGGGATCCCACCGGCGCCGGCGACTCCTTTGCCGGGGCGTTCATGGGGCGCCTGGCCGCCGGCGAGGCCGCGGACGAGCGGGCGCTGCGGCGCGCCATCGTGTACGGCAATGTCACCGCCTCCTTCACGGTGGAGGACTTCGGGCCACGGCGCCTGATTGCGCTGGAACGGGGAGAGATCGAGGAGCGTTACCGGCGCTTCGTGGAGTTGACCCGATTCCAGGACTGACCTCCCGTACGACGAAGCTGAGACGATGAACATCGCCATGGTCGGTACCGGTTACGTGGGGCTGGTGACCGGGAGTTGCTTTGCGGAGACCGGCAACGAGGTCGTCTGCGTGGATGTCGACGAGGCGAAGGTCGGACAACTCCGGCAGGGCCGCGTTCCGTTCCACGAGCGCAGGCTCGAGGAGTTGATCCAGCGCAACACCCGGGAGGGCAGGCTGTCCTTCTCCACCGACCTCGCCGCCGCGGTTCGGGGTGCGGAAACCATCTTCATCGCGGTGGGCACGCCCCAGGCGTCGGCCGGCGGGGCCGATCTGAGCCAGGTCTACAGGGTGGCCGAAGAGATCGCCCGGAGCATGAACGGCGCCAAGATCGTGGTGACCAAGAGTACGGTTCCCGTAGGCACCGCAGCACGGGTCCGGGAGATCATACAGGCCGGCACCGAACATCCGGTGGCGGTGGTGTCGAATCCCGAGTTCCTGAAGGAGGGGACAGCGGTAGAGGACTTCATGAAACCCGACCGGGTGGTGCTGGGGGGCGAGGAGGCGAGTTCGCTGGAACGCCTCAAGAGCCTGTACGCGCCTTTCGTGCGCCGGGGCAATCCCATCATTTTCACGGACTCCCGCAGCGCCGAGATGAGCAAGTACGCCGCCAACGCCATGCTCGCCACCCGGATTTCCTTCATCAACGAGACCGCGCGGCTGTGCGAGAAGGAGGGGGCGGACGTCGAGCAGGTACGGCGCATCATGGGCCTCGACCACCGCATCGGACCCCATTTCATCTTTCCCGGAGTCGGGTTCGGCGGTTCCTGCCTGCCCAAGGATATCCGGGCCATGATCGCCATGGGCGGGGCGGAACTCGCGATGCCCCTGCTCCAGGCCGTGGACCGGGTCAACGAGACGCAGAAACGCCTGCTGCTGGAAAGGGTCGCAGGGCATTTCGGCGACCGGTTGGCGGATTGCACTCTGGCAGTGTGGGGCATGGCCTTCAAGGCGGGCACCGACGACATGCGTGAAGCCCCGGCCATCCCGCTCATCGACGGATTGCTGGAGGCGGGCGCCCGCCTGCGCGTCTTCGATCCCGAGGCCATGAAGGAGGCGCGAAAGCGCTATGGAGACCGGATCGAATATGGCTCCAGCAACTACGAGGTCGCCATGGGCGCCGACGCGCTGCTGATCCTGACGGAATGGAACGAGTTTCGCAGCCCCGATCTCCCGCGCCTGAAGGAGCTGCTGCGGCAACCGATCCTCTTCGACGGGCGCAACCTCTACGATCCGGCGGTGATGCGGCGGTACGGCTTCATCCATTATTCCATGGGGCGGGGTCGTGGATAGCCGCCGCATCCGGAACTTCTGCATCATCGCCCACATCGACCACGGCAAGTCCACGCTGGCGGATCGATTGCTGGAGTACACCGGCGCGCTGAGCGAACGCGAGAAGACCGACCAGTTCCTGGACAAGATGGAGCTCGAGCGCGAGCGCGGCATCACCATCAAGGCCAGTCCGGTACGGCTGCAATACCGTTCCAGGAGCGGCCAGGACCATGTCCTGAACCTCATCGACACGCCCGGACACGTGGACTTCACCTACGAGGTGTCCCGGAGCCTGGCGGCGTGCGAAGGGGCGATCCTGGTGGTGGATGCGGCCCAGGGCGTGGAGGCGCAGACGGTGGCCAACGTCTATCTGGCACTGGACCAGGACCTTCAGGTCCTTCCGGTCATCAACAAGATCGATCTCCCCAGCGCGGACCCGGAGCGGGTCAGGCGGGAGCTGGAGGAGGTCATCGGCCTGGACGGTTCCCAGGCCATCCTGGCCAGTGCCAAGAACGGCGTCGGCATCGAGGCCGTGCTGGAGGGCATCGTGGCCAACGTCCCCCCCCCGGCCGGCGAGCGGGAGGCGCCCTTGCGCGGCCTGGTCTTCGACAGTTGGTTCGATCCCTATCACGGCGCGGTGATCCTGCTGCGGATCTTCGAAGGGTGCGTCCGCAACGGCGATTCCATTCGCCTGATGTCCACCGGCGGCTCGTTCGAGGTCCACCGTCTTGGTGTCTTCACCCCCGGTCCCCTGGAAGTGCAGAGTCTCGGGCCTGGCGAAGTGGGTTTTCTCATGGCCTCCATCAAGAACATCCATGAGGCCCGCATCGGCGATACCGTCACGCTCCACAAGCATGCGGCCCGGGAACCCCTGGCCGGCTTTCGCCCGTTGAAGCCGCTGGTGTTCAGCGGCCTCTACCCGGCGGACTCGGGTCAGTATCAGGGGCTGCGAACCGCACTGGAGAAGCTGAGCCTGAACGACTCCTCTTTCACCTTCGAGTCGGAGACCTCACAGGCCCTGGGGTTCGGTTTCCGTTGCGGGTTTCTCGGCCTGCTCCACCTGGAGATCGTGCGCGAACGGCTGGAGCGCGAGTTCGACCTGGCCCTCATCACCACGGCTCCCACCGTGGTCTACCAGGTGACCACCCGCGCCGGGAAGGTGCGGACCATCGACAATCCGGTGGACTTCCCCAACGAGGCCGACATCGAGACCATCGCGGAGCCATTCATCCTGGCCACCATCCATCTTCCCCAGGACTATCTCGGAGGCGTGCTCAAGCTGTGCGAGGAAAAGCGCGGGATCCAGCGAGAGCTGCGCTATTCGGGCCTCAACCGGGCGATGGTCACCTACGAGCTGCCCCTCAACGAGATCGTCTTCGACTTCTACGACCGCCTCAAGTCCCTCAGCCGCGGCTACGCCTCCATGGACTACGAGATGGCCGGCATGCGGCCGTCGAAACTGGTCAAGCTCGATGTCCGCATCAATGGCGACGTGGTGGACGCCATGTCGCTGATCGTGCATCGCGACAAGGCCTACGCGCGCGGCCGGGACATGGTGCAGCGCATGCGGGAACTGATCCCGCGGCAGCTCTTCGAGGTGGTGATCCAGGCGGCCATCGGCAGTCGCATCATCGCCCGGGAATCCGTCAAGGCGGTACGCAAGAACGTCACCGCCAAATGCTACGGCGGCGACATCACGCGGAAGCGCAAGCTGCTGGAACGGCAAAAGGAAGGCAAGAAGCGCATGAAGTCGGTGGGGCGGGTCGAGATACCCCAGGAGGCTTTCCTGGCGGCCCTGAAGGTCTGATTTCAAAGTCGCCGGTTGAAGTGCTAAGTTCAGGGGCGGGTTCGAACCCGCCGGCGTCACAACATCAGGTCAAGGAACCCCCGCACGTGGCCAGATTCGGGAAGTCCGGAAAGTCCGTCTTTCGCGAGTATGCGGAAGCCATCGTCGTCGCACTCGTGGCCGCGCTGTTCCTGCGCGCCTTCGTGGTGCAGGCGTTCAAGATCCCGTCAGGGTCCATGATCCCCACGCTGGCCATAGGCGATCACATCCTGGTCAACAAGCTGTCCTACGGCGTGCGGCTTCCGGACGTCAACTGGGTGCCGTTTGCCGGCTGTATCGATCTGTCCCGGGGCTCCCACGTGATGGAATGGGACACGCCGGAGCGCGGCGACGTGATCGTGTTCGTCTATCCCCGAGACCGTTGCAAGGACTTCATCAAGCGGGTGGTGGCGGTGCCGGGCGACGAGGTGCGCATCCGGGACAAGGATCTCTATATCAACGGCAAGAAGGTGGAGGACGCCCACGCCCATTTCGAGGAGCAGGGAACGACTTTGGGGGTGGGGCACGTCCGGGACAATCTCGGCCCTGTGACGGTGCCGGAGGGGCACGTGTTCGTCATGGGCGACAACCGGGACCGCAGTTTCGACAGCCGCTTCTGGGGCTTCGTGCCCATCAACGATGTCCGCGGCCGCGCCTTTGTCAAGTACTGGTCCTGGGACTCGGAAAACAACCGGTTGCGCTGGTGGCGCATCGGCGGTCTTATCCATTGAGCAGGCCGGCGGGCCGTTCCATCTCATGAAAGCCATCCTTACCCTGGCGGACGGAACCTCGTTTGCCGGTCGATCCTTCGGCAGCGAGGGAGAGGCCGAGGGAGAGGTCGTCTTCAACACCAGCATGACCGGATACCAGGAGATCCTCACCGATCCGTCCTACGAGGGCCAGCTCGTCACCATGACCTGTCCCGAGATCGGCAACGTCGGCGTCAACCCGGAGGACGATGAGGCACGGCGTCCGTACGTCAAGGGCTTCATCGTCAAGGAGTATTGCCCGCTGCCCAGCAGTTGGCGCGCCACCCGGGCACTGCACGACTACATGCGGGAACACGGCATCGTGGGCCTGGAGGGTGTAGACACGCGTTCCCTGGTAACTCACATCCGCGAGCGCGGCGCCCAGCAAGGGATCATCTCCACGGTGGGCCCGGACGAGTCGGAACGGGTCGAACGGGCGCGACGGCTCGAAGGACTCGAAGGCAGGGATCTCGTGAAAAACGTCACCTGCCGCGCGCCCTACCACTGGCACCAGGGAAGCTGGCGCGCGGGAGGCGGCTTCGGTGCGGGCGGGGAGGCGGCGTTTCACGTCGTGGCCTACGATTACGGCATGAAGTTCAACATCCTTCGAGGTCTGGTGGAAGCCGGTTGCAAGGTCACGGTGGTGCCGGCATGGACCCCGGCCGCCGACGTGCTGGCGCTCAAGCCGGACGGGGTCTTCCTCTCCAACGGTCCGGGCGACCCCGCGGCGGTTCCCTACGCCAAGGACAACGTGCGGCGGCTCATCGGCCGGTGCCCGATCTTCGGCATCTGCCTGGGACATCAGATCCTGGGGCTGGCCATGGGCGGGCGCACTTTCAAGCTCAAGTTCGGCCATCACGGCGGCAACCATCCGGTCATGGACCTCACCACCGAAAAGGTGGAGATCACCACCCAGAACCACGGCTTCGCGGTGGACGCGGATTCTCTCGGCGGCGCGATGGAGGTGACCCACGTGAATCTCAACGACCGCACCGTTGAGGGGATCCGGCACCGCGAACTGCCGATCTTCTCGGTCCAGTATCATCCCGAGGCGGCCCCCGGCCCCCACGACGCATGGTACCTTTTCTCCCGTTTCCGCGGCCTGATGGCCGACCCGGGGACCTGAGATGCCGAAACGCACCGACATCGAGTCCATCCTGCTCATCGGCTCCGGCCCCATCGTCATCGGCCAGGCCTGCGAGTTCGACTACTCCGGCACCCAGGCACTGAAAGCCCTGAAAGAGGAAGGGTTCCGCGTGGTGCTGGTCAACTCCAACCCGGCCACGATCATGACCGATCCGGACTTCGCGGACCGCACCTACGTCGAACCGCTGGACGTGGGCATCGTGACGAAGGTCATCGAAGCGGAGCGGCCGGACGCGCTGCTGCCCACCCTGGGAGGCCAGACCGCTCTCAATCTCGCCATCGAACTGGCGGAGGGCGGCGTGCTGGAGCGTTTCGGCGTGGAGATGATCGGCGCCCGGGTGGAAGCCATCAAGAAGGCCGAGGATCGGGACCGATTCAAGCAGGCCATGGCGCGGGTGGGCCTCGATCTGCCCCGAAGCGGATACGTGCGTACGCTGGACGAGGCCATGGCGGTGCGGCGGGAGCTGGACAGCCTGCCGCTGATCATCCGGCCGTCCCGGACCCTGGGCGGCAGCGGCGCCAATATCGCCCATACCGAGGACGAGTACGTGGAGATGGCACGGTGGGGCCTGCGCAGCTCCCCCGTGCACGAAGTGCTGGTAGAGGAATCGGTGCTGGGATGGAAGGAGTTCGAGCTGGAGGTGATGCGCGACCACAAGGACAACGTGGTGATCGTGTGCCCCATCGAGAACCTCGACCCCATGGGCGTGCACACGGGCGATTCCATCACGGTGGCGCCGGCCCAGACCCTCACGGACAGGGAATACCAGGTGATGCGGGACGCGGCCCTGCGCATCATCCGCGAGATCGGCGTGGATACCGGCGGCTCGAACATCCAGTTCGCCGTGCATCCGGACAATGGCCGCCTGGTGGTCATCGAAATGAACCCGCGGGTATCCCGAAGTTCGGCGCTGGCCAGCAAGGCCACGGGATTCCCCATCGCCAAGATCGCCGCCAAGCTGGCGGTGGGCTACACCCTGGACGAAATCCCCAACGACGTGACCCGGGAGACCCCGGCCTGCTTCGAGCCCACCATCGATTACGTGGTGGTGAAGGTGCCGCGCTTCACCTTCGAGAAATTCCCCCAGACACGGGATCTGCTCACCACTCAGATGAAGTCGGTGGGGGAGGCCATGTCCATCGGCCGCACCTTCAAGGAGGCGCTGCAGAAGGCCATGCGTTCACTGGACACCAACAGCTACGGATTCGAGGAGCCTGACA
Organism: uncultured Binatia bacterium (SeqCode); assembly: GCA_964291295.2. Lineage (GTDB taxonomy): Bacteria > Desulfobacterota > Binatia > UBA9968 > JAJDTQ01 > JAJDTQ01. The sequence goes on from OZ219754.1 coordinate 2,712,643, forward strand.
TGGCGCAGACGGCCGCGCCGGACCGGGACGCGTGGCTGGAAGACCGGCTTCAATGGCCGCGTTCCGACCGCCTGTGGACGCTGGGCGCTGCTTTCCGGGCCGGCTTCACGGTCGAACGGCTTAACGAGTTGACCCACATCGATCCCTGGTTTCTCGGTCAGATACAAACCATTGTGAAGAAGGAACATGAAATCCAGGAGGGCTTTGGCAAGGCTGCTGGCGACCGGGAGTTCTGGGTGGATGTCAAGAACATGGGCTTCTCGGACCGGCGCCTGGCGGCGCTGTCGGGCCGCCCGGAGGACGAGGTTCGCAGGCTGCGCCTGGAGGCCGGGGTGCTGGCCGGTTTCCGCACCGTGGACACCTGCGGTGCCGAGTTCGAGGCCTTCACGCCCTACTATTACTCCAGCTACGAGGGAGTCCAGGAGTCCCGGCGCAGCGACCGCAGGAAGATCATGATCCTGGGGGGCGGCCCCAACCGCATCGGACAGGGCATCGAATTCGACTATTGCTGTGTGCACGCGGCCTTTGCCCTCAAGGAGGACGGCTTCGAGACCCTGATGGTCAACTGCAACCCGGAGACCGTGAGCACCGACTACGACACTTCCGACAAACTCTACTTCGAACCGCTGACCCTTGAGGACGTGCTGAACATCACGGCGCGGGAGCAACCCGACGGGGTCATCGTCCAGTTCGGAGGACAGACGCCGCTCAAGCTGGCACTGGCGCTGGAACGGGCCGGCGTCCCCATCATCGGCACCTCGCCGGACAGCATCGACCTGGCCGAGGACCGCGAGCGCTTCAGCGGGCTGCTGGCACGGCTGGAGCTCAGGCAGCCGCGAAACGGCACCGCCCGGTCGATGGATGAAGCGCTGCGGGTGGCCGAGGCCATCGGCTATCCCGTGCTGGTCCGACCGTCCTACGTGCTGGGCGGGCGCGCCATGGAGATCGTCTACGGGCACGAGAAGCTCAGGGAATACCTGGTGACGGCGTTCCGGGCCTCGGTGGAACACCCGGTGCTCATCGACAAGTTCCTGGACGACGCCACCGAGGTGGACGTGGATGCCATCGCCGACGGCGAGCGGGTGGTCATCGGCGGTATCATGGAACACATCGAGATGGCCGGCGTCCACTCGGGGGACAGCGCATGCTCGATACCTCCGAGAACTCTGGGCCCGGAGGTGCAGGCGGAGATCCGCCGGCAGGTGGTGTCGCTGGCCGCCGCCCTGGACGTTCGCGGGCTGATGAACATCCAGTTCGCGGTCAAGGGGAGCGACGTCTACATTCTGGAAGTCAACCCGCGGGCGTCCAGGACCGTACCCTTCGTCAGCAAGGCCATCGGCGTCTCCCTGAGCAAGCTGGCGGCCCGGGTCATGGTCGGGCGGCGGCTCGACGAGATGGGCTTCACCGGGGAGATCGTGCCGCCCCACGTCTCGGTGAAGGAGTCGGTGCTGCCGTTCAACAAGTTCGCCGGCGTGGACACGCTCCTGGGTCCGGAGATGAAGTCCACCGGCGAGGTCATGGGCATCGACCATTGCTTCAGCAAGGCCTATGCCAAGGCCCAGATGGCGGGCGGCATGCAACTGCCCGACTCCGGCACGGCGTTGTTCAGCCTGCCCGACGAGCACCGCGAGGGCGCCGCGGCCATCGCCCGCTCCCTGGCGGCGCTGGGTTTCAGGATCGCGGCCACCGGCGGTACTGCGGATTTCTTCCAGCGGCAGGCCATCCCGGTGGAAGCGGCGCGGGACATCGGGGAGATCCTCGGGCGGGAGGAGGTCGCCATGGTCGTCAACACCCACGCCAACGAGAGCTACCGCCAGGACGGCTATCGGGTGCGGCGCAACGCCGTGGACCGGCAGATCCCTTACTTCACCACGCTGGCCGGGGCCGAAGCCGCGCTGCAGGCCATCGAGTTTCTCAAGGGTGGCGAACTGACCGTGCAGCCGCTGCAGGACTATCATGCCCTGATCTGAGAATGTCGGAACGCGGCCGTGCGGGCGGCCGTCACACCGTCGTTCCCGTCGTGACACTTTCCTATCAAGCCACGCCCCTCGATCCCGCCGACTGCCGCAAGGCACTGGCGTGCCGCCTGGATGTTCTGAAGGGCATCGGCCCCGTACGGGCGGCCCAGCTGTCCGGGCGCGGCCTCACCACCGTCGAGGATCTGCTCTACCACCTGCCTTTCCGATACCAGGACCGCCGTCATGTGGCCGCCATTGCCGCCGCGGCGGCGGGGGAGAGCGGCACGTTCGTCGGACAGGTCAAGACGCTGCGATACGGGCGGACTCGCGGCGGGCGCCGCTTTCTTTCGGGCATGCTGGTCGACGGCGCCGGCGGCAGCCTGGAGCTGGTCTGGTTCAACCCGGCTCGCCATGTGGCGGAGAGGCTGCGGGCGGGCCAGCGCCTGTCCGTTTACGGCCGGGTCGTGCCCGGACGCGGCGCACGGCTGAGCATGCCGCACCCGGAGTTCGATATCCTCGACGAGGGAACGGCGCCGCAGCTCGAGGTGCGGCCGGTATACGAAAAGCCGGGTGACGTCTCCCAAGCCAGCCTGCGCGGGTGGGTGGCGCAGGCGCTGGAGCGATTCGGCGGGTTCCTGCCCAGCTTCCTGCCCCCGGCGGTGGCGCGGCAGCGGGGCCTCATCAGTCTGGCACAGGCCCTGAAGATTCTCCATCGACCGTCCTCCACCAACGGCGGCGGCCGCTCCGGCGTGGAAGGCGTGCCGGCTCCGGATGTCACGGACGGGGAGTGTTCCCTGGCTCGCCGCTCCCTGGTGTTCGACGAGTTCTTTTACTTTCAGCTGGCGCTGGCGCTGCGGCGGCGGCAACGCCTGGGCCGCGCCGGTTTCCGCTCGCCGCCCGGGGCCGGGGCGTGGAGCCGCAGGATGCGGGATCTGCTCCCCTACCGCCTCACCGGCGGTCAGGAACGCGTACTGCGGGAGATCTACTCGGACATGGAGTCACCGAGTCCCATGCGCCGCCTGCTGCAAGGGGACGTGGGCTCCGGCAAGACGGTGATCGCGTGGCTCGCGGCCCTGCGGGCCATGGAGAACGGCCGCCAGGCCTTGCTGCTGGCCCCCACGGAGTTGCTTGCAGAGCAGCACTACGAAAGGCTCCGGCCCTACGCGGACCGGCTGGGCCTGCGTGCGGCGCTGCTTGCCGGCTCTCTTCCCGCGGCCGCGCGGAAAGAGGTCACCGCGCGCATCGGCGACGGCGAGATGGATTTTGTCGTGGGTACGCATGCGCTCATGCAGGAGGGCGTATCCATCCCGCGCATGGGGCTGGGCATCGTGGATGAGCAGCACCGCTTCGGCGTGGGTCAGCGCAGCGCCTTCGCCCGTTTGCCCTTGCGGGAGGCGGCGCCGGGCGTCGCCACGCTCGAGCCGGACCTGCTGCTCATGAGCGCCACCCCCATTCCCCGCAGTCTGGCCATGGTCCTGTCCGGCGACCTGGAAGTGTCGCTGCTGGATGAGGCGCCGCCGAACCGGACACTGGTGCGCACGATGGTGGTACAGGAGGAGCGAAGACGGGCGGTTTACGAGCGGCTTCGCACCGCGGTGGCGGCGGGGCGGCAGGCATACTTGGTCTATCCGCTGGTCGAGGAGTCCCGCAAGATGCCCTTGGCGGCGGCCGAGAGCATGGCGCGGGAACTCTCCCGCTCGGTCATGCGGGGTCTTCGCCTGGGTGTGGTCCACGGCCAGATGCATGCCGGAGAACGCGACCAGGTGATGCGGCGTTTCCGGCAGGGGGAGATCCAGATCCTGGTGGCCACCACCGTCATCGAGGTGGGCATCGACGTTCCCGGCGCCACACTCATGGTGGTCGAACACGCCGAACGGTTCGGGCTTGCGCAACTGCACCAGCTCCGGGGCAGGGTGGGACGGGGCCGGGACGAATCCTGCTGCGTCCTGATCCACCACGGCTCCCGGGAGGCGGTGTCTCGACGCCGCCTGGAGATCCTGGAACGGACCGCCGACGGCTTCGAGGTGGCCGAGGCCGACCTGCGGTTCCGCGGCGCCGGAGAGCTCCTCGGGACGCGCCAAGCGGGTTCTCAGGGGTTCCGGGTGGCGCATCTCGTGCGGGATCATGCGGTGCTGAGGGATGCCCGGCGCGCCGCCCGGGAATGGCTTTCTCGCGATCCGGACTTGAGGGGCGAGGCCTCGCGGCACATTCGGAAAGAGCTGCAATTCCGGTGGGGCGAGGGCATGCCGCTGGACACCCGGGCAGATTGAACGGAAAGAACCGGGCGCGTCGCATCGCTGGCCGCCGCCGGCGCCTCCGTGCCGGTGAAGGCGGACACGAACCCTGCCGGCGTCACCCCTGATTTGCGCCCGCAAGGCCAATGGCGTAGAAACAGAACCCCAGAGGCGCCGCACGTGGAATTCAACCGCATCAAGAGACTGCCGCCCTACGTCTTCAATACCATCAACGACCTCAAGCAGAAGGCGCGGAAGAGGGGAGAGGACATCGTCGACTTCAGCATGGGAAATCCGGACATGGCGACGCCGGCTCCCATCGTCGACAAGCTGGTGGAGGCGGTGCGAAAACCGCAGAACCACCGCTACTCCGTGTCGCGCGGCATCTACAAGCTCAGAGTGGCCATCGCCGACTGGTACCAGCGGCGGTACGGGGTGGCCATCGATGCGGATGAAGAGGCCATCGTCACCATGGGTTCCAAGGAGGGGCTCGCGCACCTGGTGCTGTCCATGATCGATCCGGGCGACGTGGTGCTGTGCCCGAGTCCCACCTATCCCATCCACCAGTACTCGGTGGTCATCGCTGGCGGCGACCTGCGCAGCATTCCGCTGGCTTCCAGCGAAGGCTTCATGGAACACCTCGAGGAAGCCATCAAGCAGACTTGGCCGCGGCCCAAGCTGCTGATCCTGAACTTTCCCCACAACCCCACGGCCGAGGTGGTGGAACTTGATTTCTTCGAGCGCATCGTGAGCTTCGCCAAGGCCCACGAAATCCTGGTGATCCACGATCTGGCGTACGCGGACCTTACCTTCGACGGCTACGAGCCTCCCAGTTTCCTGCAGGTGCCCGGTGCCAAGGACGTGGGCGTGGAGTTCTTCACCTTGTCCAAGAGCTACAACATGCCGGGTTGGCGGGTGGGTTTCGCGGTGGGCAACGCGACCATGATCCACGCGCTGGCGCGCCTCAAGAGCTATCTGGACTACGGCATATTCCAGCCCATCCAGATCGCCGCCATCCATGCGCTGAACAACGCGGACGATGATGTGCGCGCTGTTTCCGAGACCTACCGAAACCGGAGGGATGCCTTGGTGGACGGGCTCGCCCGGGTCCACTGGGCGATCCGGAAGCCGCGGGCCACCATGTTCGTGTGGGCCGAAATTCCGGCTCCCTACAGATCCATGGGCTCGGTGGAATTTTCCAAGCTCCTTCTCAACGAGGCCAGGGTCGCGGTGTCTCCCGGCATCGGCTTCGGCCAGTACGGCGACCAGCACGTGCGCTTTGCCCTGATCGAAAACGAGCATCGCACCCGACAGGCGGTGCGCACCATTCGCAAGGCCATGGGCGTCCTGCCCGAATGACCCTCGCGCCATGGCATCCCGGGTCCACATCGGCATTCTCGGCGCCGGTACCGTGGGCGGTGCGGTCCACGACCTGATTGCGGGCGGCCATCTGGCGCGCTTCGGCGTCGATGCCGAAGTCGTGAAGGTGTTCACGCGTACCCCCCGGGGAAAGCCGCGCTACGAGACCTCACCGGAACTGTTTACCACCGACCCGGCGGAGGTCACCCGTCACGCCGATGTGGATATCGTGGTGGAGGTATTGAGCGCCGGCGGAGCCGAGGATCTTCGGACTCAAAAGGCATGGGTCCTGGACTCGCTTCGCCACGGCAAGTCCGTGGCCACCGCCAACAAGGCGCTGCTGGTGGCCCACGGTGCCGAGATCTGGACCACCGCCCGGGAATGCGGCCGGGCGGTCCGCTTCGAAGCCTGCGTCGCGGGGGGGATTCCCGTCGTCGGCCCGCTGACCCAGAGCCTCGGTGCCGAACGGCCCGCGGCCATCTACGGGCTGCTCAACGGTACCTGCAACTTCGTTCTGACGGAAATGGCCCGGCGCGGCAGGTCGTACGAGGACGCGTTGAAGGCGGCCCAGGCCTTGGGCTACGCCGAGGCCGACCCGGAGGCGGACGTGAGTGGCCGCGATGCCGAGGCCAAGCTGCTGCTGCTGTCGTCCATCACCTTTGGCGCGAACCTGAAGCCGGGGACCATTCACCGCAAGGGCATTGAGCGCATCCATGCCATCGACTTCCTGTACGCCGCCAGAAAGGGCCGCGGCACCATCAAGTCCGTGGCATTGGCGCGGAGTGCCGGCGGTGTGCTGGAGGCCATGGTGACGCCCATGATGGTGCCCGGACACCATCCCATCGCGGGCATCGACGGCGTGACCAACGCGGTTTTCTTCAAGGGCCGGGTGAGCGACGGTGGAGCGAAGGACGCCGGTGACTGGGACTATCTGTTCGCGGGTCCGGGGGCGGGCGGCGGCGCCACCGCGGTGGCGGTGCTGGGCGATGTCCACGAACTGGTGGCGCGTTCGGGCGATACGCCCTTTTTGCCGGTGGAGAGCATCGTCTCCGGGGTGGAGTCGGTGCGTCCGGAAGACGAGTTGAGCGCGTCCTTCTACGTGCGCTTCGTGGTGAGGGACCAGAGCGGCATTGTCGGCGAGCTTTGCCAGATTTTCGGGGAGAAGCAGATCAACGTCTCCGAAGTCTGGCAACTCCGGCATACCCGGGAAGAGCTGAAGTCGCTTGTAGCGTCGGGGAAAGGCGGCGGCGCACCCGACGGGATCCTTCCGTTCGTGATCACCCTGGAAGAGACCCGTGTCGGCCAACTCCGCCAAGCCCTGGGACGCATCGTGGAAAAGGACTTTCTGCTGGCGGAACCCTTCTGGCTGCCCATATGGCGGGTCTGACCAGGCGTCCCGCACCCGGATACGGGGGCGAGCCGGGCTTTCGAGGGAAGGCCCATGGCTGACCGCGGCCATCGGGCGGCGCTGGTGGCGGTACGGGACAGCCGCCGCTTCGGTCTTCAGGTGCTGTCGCGGTCCGTGGCCGCCGGCGCGGTCACCCTGTCTTTTCCCGGGGACCGTATCGACCGCGAAGACCACGCGGCGGCGACCTTGCGGCGCTGCCACCACGCGGCGGAAGACAGGGCGCGCCGGTTGCCCGGACACGGGCTGACCCCGGCGTATGCCGTGGGTTGTCGCGTTGCCGCGGCAAGAGTGCTGCTGGCCACCACGGGCATTCTGTTTGTCGTCGAGGGAGGGCGGCCGGTTCCCGCGGGACGGAGGGTACTGCCGCGGGAGCGTCGAGCCGTGAGCGGAAGCGGACTGGAATTCACGAATTTTCTGGTTCGGGAGCAACTGCACTGCGATCTGGGCCGAATGTTCTTCTTCACCCAATGGGCGGACTCCCGTTCCGGCGGCGCCACCTGGTTCTTTCTCGTCAAGCTCCCGGATGACCTCCGCGTTGCCGGCGCCGCCTGGTGCGTTCCGGACAGGGCGTTGCTCCGCTGGCGCGAGGGTGGGCTCTCCCTGGATTTCGAAACCTTCGCGTGTCTGCGGATCCTGACGGATTTTTCCTCCTGTGACAGTCTCCTGTCCGAATACCGGCTCCGCGAGACGCCCCACACCCGGCCATGACGACAGAATTGACCGTCGCACTGGAGCGCCATGACCGGCACTTGCCGTTCTTCATGGGAATGATCACCCCCCCGGACGGTATCACCCTGAAGGTGCTCGAGGTCGGCATGGCGCCGCCCCGGCGCGACGGCATCGACCCTCACCCACGCTTCTGGCGCGGGGACGAGAGCGACATCTGCGAGATGTCGCTCTCATCCTGCCTGACGGCCAAGAGCCGTGCCCCGGCTACACGGCGACGCCGGTGTTCCCGCGCCGCCTGTTCAGCCAGAACCACATGTTCGTCAACACCGCTGCCGGTATCGACGAGCCCGCCGGCCTGATCGGCCGGAAAGTCTGCTGCCGCAGTTTCCAGACCACCATGTCGGTGCTGGCCAAGGGCGACCTCGCGTTCGAGTACGGCGTTCCTTGGCAGGAACTCGACTGACAGACCATGAGCGCGGAGCTTGTCGACTGGCCGGGCCGCGCGGCGGCCGCTCTGATCCGCATCGACGAACCCGGCGCCCCGGACGCACTGATCAGGGGCGACCTCGCCGTGATGATCCATCCGCATCCGCCGGCAAGGCTGTTGGAGGGGCTGCGCGAGGGATCCGTTCGCCGGCTGTTCCCCGACACCAGGGAAGAATGTGCCCGCTATTTCAGGAAGTATGGCGATTATCCCATCATGCACGTGCTGGTCTTCAGGCAGGAGACCGCCGACCGTCACCCGGAACTGCCGCGCGCTCATGGCCATGTGGGAGGATTCCAGGGCGCAGGCGGCAGGATTCCATGAAGACCCGGGCTATTCGGAACTGGCCTTCGCGCGCAATGACTTCGAGGAGGAGCAGGCCCTGTTCGGGGCCGACATCTGGCCGTCGGGCGTCGCCGCCGACCGCGCCGGCCTCGAACGCTTCATGAATTACCTGGCCGGCATCGATGCCCCCTGTCCGGTGGAGGACCTCTTTCACCCGAGCGTGCCGGATACCTGAATCCACGTTACCCGGATGACCCGCCGTCATGGCGGGGAGACGACCGGCCGGATTGCCATTCCCACGCGGCGCCACAGCAGCCCCCCCGACCGGCCACTGGCGGCGCGGGTGATGGCGAAACACCCCGAACTGTGTGATACTGCGTCTGTTCCGCTGAGAAACGCGGAACAGCGGCCATCGTCCCTTGGGTTGATCGTCCCTTGGCCTTTTGTCATTTCGCGAAGTGACCCGTGCCATGAAACTCTACGTGCAAACCTACGGCTGCCAGATGAATCAGCTCGATTCGGCGCGGATCGTGCAGTTCATGAAGTCTGCGGACTATGAACCCACCGACCGCGTGGAAGAGGCCGATCTTATCATACTCAATACCTGCAGCGTGCGGGACAAGGCGGAGCAGAAGGTTTACAGTGCGCTGGGAAGATGGCGTCCGCTCAAGGAAGAGAAGGGGGTCATCCTCGGGGTGGGCGGCTGTGTCGCCCAGCAGGAAGGGGAGGCGTTGCTCCGCCGGGCACCGTATCTGGATCTCGTATTCGGCACCCACAACATGCACAAGCTGCCGCAGATGGTCGCGGAGGCACGGGAGGCGTCCCGGCGCCCGGTGGAGACGGCCTTCTACCGCGACCCGTTCCATCTCGAGGATCCGGCGGGGCTTCCCGAGGCCAATGGGGCCAAGGCTTGGGTCACCATCATGCAGGGGTGCAACAAGGTCTGCAGCTTCTGCATCGTCCCCCGGGTGCGTGGGCGCGAGGTGAGCCGCCCCAGCGACAACATCGTCCGGGACGTGGAGGCACTGGTTCGGCGCGGGGCCAAGGAGGTCCTGCTGCTGGGGCAGAACGTCAACTCCTATGGCCAGACGATGGAAGGGGAGCGCTCTTTCCCGGAGTTGCTGGAACGGATCAATCAGGTTCCCGGGATCCGGCGGATCCGCTTCACCACATCCCATCCGCAGGACCTTTCGCCGGAGCTGGTGGACGCCTTCGTCCGGCTTGAGCACCTGTGCGAGCACCTTCATCTGCCGCTTCAATCCGGCTCCGATGCGGTGCTGGCGCGCATGCGCCGCGGCTACGGGCTGGGCGAGTACATGGAACGGGTCCGGGCGCTGCGAAAGCGGCGGCCGGAGGTGGCCATCACGACGGACATGATCGTCGGATTCCCGGGCGAGACCGAGGCGGAGTTCGAGGAAACGCTGTCCGTCGTCCGGGAGATCGAGTACGACGACATGTTCGTCTTTGCCTATTCGCCGCGTCCCCGTACGGTGGCGGCCAGGGTCTACCGGGATGACGTTCCCGACCAGGTCAAGGGCGAGCGTTGCCGGAGACTGCAGGAGCTGCAAAAGGGCATCTCCCTCCGCAAGAACCGGAACCTGATCGGCGGGAAACAGGAGATTCTGGTGGAAGGGCCGTCCAGGCTGGGCGGGGATCAACTCATGGGCCGGACCCGAACCAACCGGATCGTCAACTTCACACCTGACGAAACCACCGTCCCGGCGGAGATGGCTCGGGTGCGCGTGGTCGGCGCCACGCCCAACTCGCTGGTGGGCGAGGCTATCGGAGCAAGGGAGGCCATCCAATGAAGGATCCTGATGCTATTGAAATGACCGTGGCCGGGCTGACGCTCGATCAGGTTACCCGGACGCCCATCGTGGTATTGAAGGATTCCGAGAACAAGTTGCAGCTTCCGATCTGGATCGGGCTGCTTGAGGCCACGGCCATGGCCACGGAAATCGAAGGTATCCGGATGGCGCGCCCCATGACCCACGACCTGTTCAAGAACGTGCTGTCCGAACTGGGCGGGACGGTGAAGCGGGTTGCCATCACGGAACTCAAGGAAAACACCTACTACGCGGTGATCACGCTGGCGGTGGGCGACCGCGAGGTGGCCATGGATTCGCGCCCCAGCGATGCCATCGCCATGGCGCTGCGCAGCAAGACTCCCATCTACGTGGCCAAGGAAGTACTGGAGCAGTCGAGCGTGCTGCAACAGGCGGAAGAGGGGAAAGACCCGAACTTCTCCAATGTCTCCAAGGAGAAATGGGGGGAGATCCTCGACAAGATGTCCCCCGAGGACTTCAAGTACAAGATGTAAGGCAGGTTGGGAGATTTCGGCGCCATGGCCTCGGCGAAAAAGCGTATTCTGCGAAGGGACATCCGTCAGCCGGACCGGTTCATGGTGTGGACCGGCCGATTCCTGGATCTGCTCAGGGCTTACCGGGCGCAGTTGATCTATGCGGGTGCCGCGGCGGTGGCGGTGGCGGTGGCCGTGGGTGGCTGGCAGTACTACCGCACCTACCAGCGGGATCTTGCGTTCCGGCACTACGACCAGGGACTGCAGGAGTATCGGGAAGGCCGCTACGACGCGGCCGTCGAGACATTCCGCAGTCTCAAGGACCGTGGCGTGGCGCCCTACGACGTTCTTGCCGAACTCTACATCGCCAACAGCTTCCTTGCACTCGACCAGCCGGCCAACGCCGTGACGACGCTCGGCGGCTCCGCGGTCGCCGGCCGGGAGGGTTTTCTCAAGCAGGTGGCGCTCGTGGCCCTCGGTCTGGCCCAGGAAATGAACGGCTCGTGCGAAGAGGCGGTGCAGTCCCTCGACCGTGCTCTGGAGCACCCGGGGCCTTTGCGCCAGGAAGCCATGCTCGGCAAGGCCCGCTGCAACACCCGGTTGGGCAAGACGCAAGACGCGGTGGACACTTACAAGGCCTATCTCAAGGAATTTCCCGAGGGCGAGACCGTCGAGGTCGCGTTGCGGATGCAACGGCTGGAAGCCGAATCGGGAAACTCGCCGTCACCGGCCGCGCAGCAATAGCCGCGGCCAACCTCCAGGACAGGACAAGAACCGGATTCGAGGCGCACCATTGGGGTTTGCCCGGCGTGCCTCCGGAGCCTGCCGGCTGCCTCTCGGGCGCCCCAACCCGCGATCGACATCCGACACCAAACGTCCGATAATGTATATTATGTCAACTACTGGAGGTGTGGCCGGCACGCATGGGGGCGTTCCGGTCCGGCAGCGTTCGAGGCCTGACTTCTCGTGGGGAATCCGGTTTGGCCGCCGGCCCCCCTTCCCCGGACCTGACGGCGGATGGGGCACGCGCTGAAAGGTTGCGGCAGCCCTTGAGGTCGGAGATGCCTGCCAAGCGGGGCGCCTGTCCGTGAGGGTACCGCGGCCGAGGCTGGTGCGGCTGAGAGGGTTGGTTGAATTGGCTGAACTGGCAGCGGCGAACCTACCGCTCCACCGGCAACTCCGCGTCGTTCCATGCCAGCAGGCCGCCGGCCAGATTGGAGACGTCGGTGAAGCCGGAGCGGCCCAGGATGGCCGCGGCGGTCGCACTGCGCATGCCGGCACGGCAGAGGGTCACCACCGGGCCTTTCTTGTGCTCGTCGATCTCCTCCAGGCGCGTTACAAGCTCCCGGAGCGGGATGAGCACACTGCCGGGCAGGTGGCCGAGCTCGCCCGAGTATTCGGCAGGCTCGCGCACGTCCACCAGCAGCGGCCGGGTGTCCGAAGCCAGCAGGCGCCGGAGCCCCTGGATGTCGATTTCCCGAACCTTCTTGAGCTCGCTCCAATCCGGAAAGCTGATCTGGCCGCTGCCGAGGGCGGACTGGTTGGGCTGCAGGACCTCCTGGATATTCTGCGGCGGCGAGAGCTGGAGGTTGTTCATCAGGTCGATGTATTCCTGCCGGGTTCGGTTGGCGAGGCGCGGGTTGCCCTGCCTTTCCCGGCCGATGGTGGATGTGGTGTTGCCGCGGTAGTCGTGGCCTGGGCGAACGATGGTTCCGTCCGGCAGCGTAAAGAGCTTCCGGGTGACGGCGTCGAACTGGGCACCGGCGTCGCCGCCCGCGAAGTCGGTACGTCCGGAGCCGCCGATGAACAGGGTGTCACCGGTGAGCACGTTCCCTTCCACCAGCAGGCTCATGCCGTCCGGGGTGTGTCCGGGGGTATGCAGGACGCGAATCCTGAGATCTCCGACTTGAATCTCGTCGTCCTCCTCCAGGTGCATGTCGACGGCCGGACTCGGCGCCCACTTCTGCATGGCGAATCGCGACCCCACCAGAAAGCGCAATTGCGGGCAGCCGCTGAGATGATCGGCGTGGGTATGGGTATCGATGACCAGATCCAGCGTGAGGCGGTGGTAGGCCAGCACCGCGAGATATCGGTCCACATGGGCGTGGAGGGGATCCACCAGGATAGCGTGTCCCCTGCCCTCATCGCCGATCAGGTAGGTCTTGCAGCTTTCACCGTTGAGTTCGCTCAGGATCATGGAGACCGGGTCGAAAGGGCATCAGAAATAACGCCAGAGCCACCATTTCTCGAACAGGAGCTTGCTCCAGTAGATCATTCGGGATGGGCCCCAGGAACGTGAGTCGGTGGCGCCGAAGGGGGGCCATCCCTGAGGGTATATGGTGCGGTTGGCGGCGGCGCGTCCCGCGCCGCAGGCGAGCAGTCATATCGTGTGCAGGTGCAGGGTCGACAACTCTCCTTCTCCGGTGATCTCCGCCACGAGATTGTCCGCCACCACGTCGGCTTCCTGGTGCGCCACGCCGCCGGCCTTGGAGGCGGGCATGTCGGCGCAGTCGCCGATGGCGTAGACATTTTCCCACTTGGTCTCCAGGGTATCGTAGTCCACCTGGATGCCGGTCTCCCGTTCCGCCAGCCCGCATTCGTAGAGCACTCTGGAGGGGCGGTGCGGCGGTACCATGAACAGGAGGTCGTAGGAAAGCTCGTAGCCGTAGAGGCCGTGGACCCGCTGCTTCTCGGCGTCGATGGACTGCACGATGAAGTCGTAGTGGATGGAGACGTTGCGTTTCCTGCTCTGGGAGTCCATCCACACCAATGGCAGGTGTTCCTCGCCGGCGGGCTCGGGCTCCGGGGTGAAGTATTGCAGGGCCACCAGGTCGCGGATGTTGCGTTCCTTGAAATAACTATCCAGCATCCACTGGGCTTCATAGGGTGCGGGCGGGCAACGGTAGGGGCCCTGCGGCACACCCACCAGCACGCGTCCTTCGCGGAAATGGTCGAGGGTGGTCCTGAGCCGCAGGGCGGCGTCCATTTCCCAGGGATGGTGCGCCCCTTCGGCGAAGCCGGGAAGCAGGTCGGGTCTGACCTCAAGACCCAGGGAGACGATCAGGTAGTCATAGGGGATGGCGGTACTTTCGAGAACCACCTGCCGGCGGCCGGGATCGATCCCCAGGATCTCCGCCTGGAGCACCCGGAGGTTGCGCTTTTCCAGACGCTTGAGCTTTCGCGTGATATCCTCGGGGCGGCGTTGCCCCACCATCACGAACAGGAAAGCCGGCATGTAGACGTGGTCGGCCCGGCGGTCGATGAGGATGATGTCGTGGTCCGCTCCCAGCGCGCGGCCGAGCTTGGTGGCCGCGACGATGCCGCCGCTGCCGCCGCCGAGTACGACGATCTGTTTGCGTCCGTTGTGGTAATGCATCCCTGATGGCCGCCTTCCTCAGGAGGCCGTCCGCTGCCGCCGCCGCGCGCGCAGGGCCAGACCTTTCAGGCTGCGCATGCGCCGGTCCCGCCACATGCGCTGCTCCTGCCGTCCTTCGTCGGTCAGTTCCGATTCGAACCGCGAAGTGCCCCGGATCAGGAGCAGCACCAGGAAATCGGAACATCCCTTGAGCTGCTCCGCCATCCACGTGAAGAGTCCGCCGGACATCACAAACCGTCCACTAGCGAAGGAACGTGTCTTCGTGGGAGAGCTGGATCGCCGCCTGGTCAAAGGCCGCTTCGTCCGGCTCACCGTCTCCCAGGATGCCGATCTGACTCAGAAACTGCCCGATCTGGACATGATCCCTGGGACTTACCGGAGCATAGGGCCGGGCCGGGTCGCCGATATCCACCCCGAAGTGCTTCAGTGCCGACTTCATGATCGGCGGCAGCCCGTAGGCGCCCCATTTCCCCGGGAAGAGCGTAAAGCAGCGCTGCCAGTAGCGCGCCTTGTCGATGTCCCCCTCCCGGAACGCCCTCGCCACCCTGGCGCCGATGCGGGTGCCCGGAGGCGGCATGGTGGCCCCGGCACCGCCCATCATGAGGGTGGTCAGCAGCGGCTGCATGGTGGTGAAGTAGCTGGCCTTGCCGGCCAGGTGCACCTGCTCGATGAGTCGCGTGATCTTGGTGATGTCCCGCGAACTTTCCTTGAAGTAGTCGACTTTTTCCAGTTCGCTCAGCCGCACGAAGGCATCCAGCGGCGGATCGGCGCCGGGGCCGGGATTGTGGTAGGCGACGATGGGCAGCGGGCTGACCGACGCCACCTCGGTGAAGAACTGCACCAGGTCGGCGATGGTGGGCTGCCCGCCCCACGGACGGATGGGCATCAGCACCTGGATGAGGTCGCCGCCCGCGGCGGCGGCATGGTCCGCCAGTTCGAGAACGGTGTCGATGGAATGGCTGGACGCCCCGAGAATGACCGGCACGCGCTTGTTGACGATTTCGGTGGCGCGCCGCATGACGTCCTTGCGTTCCTGGAGGGACAGCACGGTGTATTCCGAGGCTTCGACGGCGGCCACGGAGATGGCATCGCAGTCGGCCACGAGAAATTCGATCTCCCGGGCCAGCGCATTGTAGTCAACTTTCCCGTCGTCCGTGAAGGGCGTAAGCGCCGCTCCTATGATTCCACTGATGGGCTTCGCCAGCATCCATCACCTCTCGGGGATTGAGTCGGGACAACCGATGGTCATGTGTTCCGGGGAATGGACCCGAATCGCCGTTAGATCTCGGCGACGATTCTGGCATGGGCGGCGTCGCTTCCCCGCACCTTCAGGGGCAGCGCCATGATACGGCTTTTCCGTCCCGCGATGGCCCCCAGATTGGTTACGTTCTCGGCGATCAGGATGTCGTTTCCCAGCAGGGTCCGATGTACCGGGAAGGCAAATCCCTTGGGCCGCAAGGGGGTCGGCAGATCCACCGTGATACAGTCGATGCCGAACAGCTTCACCCCGCGCGCCACGATCCATTCCGCCGCATCGACGGACAGATAGGGGTGCATGTTGTATGTTTCGCTTTCGAATTTCTCGTCCCATCCGGTATGCAGCATGAGGATGTCTCCCCGCTCGACGGGGACTCCCGAGCCTTCGAGGTCGGCAGCCGTGACCTCCTCCCCCCCGCTCTTCTCCACGGAGATGACGACACCCGGACCGACGAACGCATCAAGGGATAGTTCCTCGATGGACTTGCCGTCGGGTATGATGTGAACCGGCGCGTCCACGTGAGTTCCGGCATGACACGGCAGGGTGATCTCGGTGACATTGAGGGGATGGCCCTTGCCGAGGTCGAAGAACCGCTGCACGTGCACGTCCGGAAGCACGGGGATCTTGGGCATGCCGTCGTAGATTATCCGTGAAAGATCGATCATGGACATGGTGGTGTTCCTGAGGGGTCCGGGCGCCCGCGCTCTCAGGTGCGGTGCCAGGCGGCGTAGATGGCATCCTTGTCGACGAAGGCTCTCCGGATGCCGTCGAAGGCCAGCCAGAACTGGTCCAGGGTCTTCTGCACCGACTGTCGCACCAAGTCCTGCTGCTGGTCGGTGACGGCGTACTTCCGCACCGCTTCGGGCCCCACCTTCATGTGCTCTTCGTCCACTCCCATGTGAAGCGTCCAGTAGCGGATGTCGTCGCTTTCCCGGTCGAAGCCGTAATGGGTCGTCAGTCCGGTGACGATGCGGCTCATGCGCTCGCTGGCGGTGCCTTCCAGGCAGAACCCCTGGCAGGCATACAGTTCCAGCCACGAGCGCTGGTACATCAGCAACTCGCGCCAATCGAGAAACGCCGATGTCTCGGGCAGCGGCCGGACCGAGTCCAGTTCCTCCTTGGACTCGAAACCGCAGGCCATCGCGAATCTGATGAAAAGGCCCCGGTGGCTGTCGGTGCCGGAGATCTCGCCGGTGCCCTCCTCCACGACATTCTCGATCCACATCCTCTCCAGCTCGGCGTCGTCGGGACAGCGCCCCAGCATGGCCGCGATGGGCTTGGGGAAGGGCTTGGGGAAAAAAAGATAGAACTGCCCCACGAACCCCTTCAGCGCCTCCCGGTCGATCTCTCCCCGTTCGATCATCCCGATCATCGGATTGTCCTTGGAGTGCTTGGCGCGAACCGTGTCCATTATTTCGCTTACAAACGCATCACCGGCAAGAGGCATGAATCGGCTCCTATGAAATCGGCTCCCCGAGTCGGCTCCCCGAGTCTTTCGGGGATTTCCGGTAAAGGCCATCCCTGTACCGACACGGCGGTGCCGGCAACGCGGGTGGATGTCCTTCACCGCAATGGAAACGGTTGCTTGAGTGGGACTGGTTACTTGAAAGCCCGATGAATGGCAAATGGCGCCGCTGCTTCCGGACCGTCAGGCGAGTCCGTAGAAGCGTCGGGCGTTGTCCCCCAGTATGTTCTGCTTGTCTTCCCGGGAAATGTCGCTCCGCTCCCAGATCAACGAACCGGATTCCGGCCAACTCATGTCCCAGTGGGGATAGTCCGACGCATACATGATCGTCTCGGAGCCGATCTCCCCCACGACGTAGCCGATGGTTTTCTCGTCGGGCTCGCAACCGTAGAACACATTCCTGCTGGCGAGATAGCGGCTGGGCTCCTGCCTGCATTCGGGGGCCTCCACCGCCCCGCGCTTCTCCCACTCCTCGTCCATGCGGTCCGACCAGTAGGGGATCCAGCCGCAGCCGATCTCGAGAAAACCGAGCTTCAACTCCGGAAACATCTCCGGAATGCCGCCAAAGATCATCGCCGTGAGCTGGCGCAGCACCGGGAACGGGTGGCCGGTGGTGTGAATGGAGATGAACTGGTCGAAGATCTCGCTGCCCGGCTCGTCGCCGCCAAAGGCGTGGACGGCCAGCGGGGTGCCGAGCCGCTGCGCCTCCTCGTAGAGCGGATAATACTCGGGAGCGCCCAGGTTCCTGCCATGGCCCTGGGCCGCCAGCATGCCGCCTGCCAGTCCGAGTTCCGCGATCGCATGGCGCAGTTCCCCGGGCGCAGCCGCCGGGGCGTTGACGGGCAGGTTCGCCACCGCCTTGAGCCGGGGAGACGCCTTGCAATAGTCGGCGATGAATTCGTTGTAGGCCCGGCACAATTGCGTCTGGTAGCCGGGCTCGCGAATGCGGCCGATGCCCAGCCCGCTCGTCGGGTACATGACCGCGGTGTGGATCTCCTGAGTGTCCATGGCGGCAAGACGCTCCTCATGCCGTATGCCCGCGTGTCCGAGTGTCCCGCCAAGGTTGCGGTCATAGGTTTCCCGCGGAATGAACGGCGGCCGCCGGTTCCGGAAAGCCTCGCCCAGGAACGGCTTCACCAGGTCATCGTTGTCCCTCGCGTGGGCGTCGGCGTCGATCACCTTGACAGTCGGGTCGATCTTTCCCATGTTCGTCTCCCTCGGTGGTCTTGTGGCGCACGTGATCCAACACACTACCAGTTCCGGTCCCGGATGCAAGCCATCCGGCTCCGTTCGCCGCCCCGGTTCCCGCTCCGAAACCGTGACCGCCCCCGCCTCGCGCCATTCGTCCGGGCTCCACCGCCGCTCTGGAATGGAAGCGGCTTTTCTGCGATTCTTCCACCATGGCGAAGTCGACGAACCGCATGACCCTGGACGTCATCGGTCAACCGACGCCGGCCCTTGAGGGTGCGGCGAAGGTTACCGCGGACGCGCGTTACCTTGAGGACCTCCAACTCCCGGGCCTGCTCCACGGCAGGATCTGCCGGAGTCCCCTGCCCCACGCCAGGGTTCTCGCCATCGACACCTCCCGAGCCGAGCGCCTGCCCGGGGTGATCGCGGTCATCACCGCCCGGGACATGCCCGACATCCGATTCAGCTTCGTCCCGGAACTGGCCGACAAGGTGCCGCTGTGCGCACCGGGGCGCACGGTTCGCTACGCCGGCGACGAGGTGGCGGCCGTGGCCGCGCTCGACGAACGCACCGCCGAGGAGGCCGTGCGCGTCATCAAGGTTTCGTATCAGCCCCTGGAGCCGGTGCTGGATGTGAAGACCGCGCTGTCGCCGAACTCTCCCCAAGTCCACGGCGGCGGCAATCTGGCGTACGAGGTGCACAAGGCCGAGGGCGACCTCGAGGCGGCCTGGTCCGGCTGCGACATGGTGGTGGAGGAGGAGTTCGAAACCGCGCGGCAGTCGCACGCGGTCATGGAGACGCGCGGGTGCATCGCCCACTGGGCTGCCGCCGGCCGGCTCACGGTCTGGCACCAGACACAGGCACCGCACACGCTGCGCGGCGAGGTGGCCCGGAGCCTGGGCATTCCCGAGCGGATGGTGCGGGTGATCCAGCCGGAAACCGGCGGCGGTTTCGGCTCCCGGCTGGTGATGAACGTCATGGTGCCCATCGCCGCGGTACTCTCCCGGAAGGCGGGGCGCCCGGTGCGCATCGTCAACACCCGGGACGAGGAGTTTCGCTGCGCCGGGGCCCGCTACGCCTATCGCTTCAGACTCAGGCTGGGCTGCACCCGGGACGGCGTCATCCGCGCCAAGAGCCTTGATGTCGTCGGCGACAACGGTGCCTACAACGACAAGGGTGTCTCCACCATCAATTTCATCACCATGACCTTCTTCTCGAGCTATGACCGGCACCGACCCGCCGCCTCCGTGGACGCCCGGCTGGTCTACACCAACAAGCCGCCCGGGGGCGCCTTCCGGGGCTTTGGCCACGCCGAGGAGACCTTCGCCTTTGAATCCACCCTGGAGACCATGGCCGGGCGCCTGGGCCTGGATCCGGTGGCGATGCGCATGGAGAACCTGCGGCGCCCGGGCGAGCGCACCTGCGTGGAGCGCGCCGCCGGGCTGATGCGTCCGGCGGCAAAACCCGCCGCGCGCACCGGCATCGGCATGGCGGTGTTGTCCGAAACCGGCGCCGGCCTGCGCTATTACCGGCAGAACTCCACCGAGGCCATGGTCAAGGTTGAGCGGGACGGCACCGTGAGCATCATCGCCGCCGTCGCCGACACCGGCACCGGCACCCGCACGGTGATGGCCCAGATCGCGGCCGAGCAGCTCGGCGTGCGGGTGGACCGGATCCGCATCGTCCACAACGACACCGACGTGATCCCCTACGACCTCGGCACCTGGGCCAGCCGCACCACCTACGTCTGCGGCAACGCCGTGGCCGCGGCCGCCGCCGACGCGCGCCGGCGGCTGGCGGCGGTGGCCGCCGGCATGCTCGGGGCCGCCCCGGAGACGCTGGCGTTTGGCGGCGAGCGGGTGACGTGCACGGTGGAGCCCGGCGGCGGGGTGGGTTTCGACGAGGTCGTGCGGGAGGCTTATGACCGGCAGGGCCTTCTCGTCATCGGCAAGGGCGCCTTCGTGGACCCGGAGGCCACCCGCTTCGTTCCCAACGACCACGAGGCGGCGGCGCCGGTGGTCGCCTCCTGCTGCCACGTGGCCGAGGTGCGGGTGGACACGGAGACCGGCGCGGTGGAGCTGCTGCGCTACCTGGCGGTACACGACGTCGGCAAGGCCCTCAACCCACTGGGCATACAGGGTCAGATAGAGGGCGGCGTCGCCCAGGGGATCGGTTTCGCGCTGTATGAAGAGCTGGCGCTGGACGGCGGTCAGGTGCTGAATCCGAACCTGGTGGACTACCGGCTCCCCACCTTCGGCACCGTGCCCGGGCGCCTGGACTCCGTGCTCGTCGAAGGCGACCCCTCCGAGGGCCCCTACGGCGCCAAGGGCATCGGCGAACTGCCGTTCGGGCCGGCCGCCCCCGCCATCGCCAACGCCATCCACAACGCGGTCGGGGTGCGCCCGAGGGCCTTGCCCATGACGCCGGAGCGGGTTCTCCGGGCGTTGAAGGGACAGGGGTAGGCGGTGTCTTCGGCCTTGATGCATTACTGTCCGTGGCGAGCCGCCTCGAACCCGCTTGCCACGCATGCCCCGGCGACGGTGGCGAGTAACCATGCGTGATCTGCCCATACGATGGGGCCTCAGTCTCCCCAACCGCGGTGTGCTTTTCGGCCTCACGACCGTGGCGGACCTCTTCAGGTCGGCGGCACTGGCCGAGGAGTGCGGCGCCTTCGAGTCGGTGTGGGTGGGCGACAGCTTCATTCACAAGCCGCGCCTGGACTCCATCGTCATGCTGTCGAACCTCGCGGCGCGCACCCGGCGGGTGCGGCTGGGCACCATCTGCATGGCCACCTTTCCGTTGCGCCATCCGGTGGAACTGGCGATCCAGTGGGCCAGCCTGGACCAGGTGTCCGGAGGCCGTACGGTCCTGGGCGCGTGCATCGGCGGCGGCCATGAGCCCGAACTCCGGGCATTCGGACAGACTTCCAAGGAGCGGGTGCCGCGGCTGGAGGAAGGCGTGGCGTTGTTGCGCGCGCTGTGGGGCGGCGAACCGGTGCATTACCACGGACGTTTCTACACGCTGGAGGACTGCGACATCCTGCCCAAGCCGGTGCAACGGCCCTGCCCCATCTGGATCGCGGTGAATCCGCGCCAGCCCATGGCCGGTAGTCCCCGGGTCAGGCGCGCGCTGGAGCGGGCCGTGCGGTTGGGCGATGGCTACATGACGGACGCGGTGGCGCCGGACGAGTTCCGCCGCCGCTGGGACTTCATGCAGGAGACCGCGCGCCGGCAGGGCCGCGACCTCGCCGGCTTCGAGACCTGCATTCACGGCATGATCAACATCAACGAGGACAAGCGGGCGGCCCGGGAGGAGTCGCGGCACTACTTCCGGGAGTACTACACGCCCTCCTGGCCCACCGAGGACGTGATCGACATCTGGCTGGCGCACGGAGCGCCGGACGAGTGCGCGGCGCTCATCCGGGAGTGGCTGGACATGGGCATCACCACGCCGGTGCTGCGCTTTACCGGGCACGACCAGCCGGCGCAGATCCGCCGTTTCATCGAGGAGGTGCTGCCGCTCCTCCAGGAGAAGGTCCCATGAATCCGAACCTGCGAGATTTCCTGCGCGTCGTCCGGGAGACAGGGCCCGACAACTACGTCGAGGTGACGAAGCCGCTGGATCCCCGCCTGGAGATCAGCATCCTGCAGCACAAGCTCGCCGCCGAGGGACGCAATCCGGTGATCTACTGTCCCGAGATCAAGGGCAGCCCGCTGCCGCTGGTCACCAACCTCTTCGGCTCTTTCGAACTTCTGGCCTGGGGACTGGGCTGCGACCCGCGCGCCATGACCCGGGTGGATATCTACGACGTGCTGCGCGGGAAGCTGGCACAGCGGGAAGCGCCGGTGTGGGTGGACGAGGACAAGGCGCCGGTCAAGGAGAAGAAGCTCATCGGCGACGCCGTGGACCTGAGCGTACTGCCCATCATCCACAACTCGAAACTCGATGCCGGGAAGTACATCGGCGCCGGTTTCATGATCGCCCGATGGCCGGACACCGGCGTCCCCAACGCCGGCATCTACCGCCATCTGGTCATGGGGCGGAACCGGCTCGGCTGCATGATCAATCCCGGCAACGACGGCGCCTACATCGCTCGGCGCTGCGCCGAACTGGGGCGGCCCATGGAGGTGGCGCTGGCCATCGGCCACCACTCCGCGGTGCTGCAGGCGTCCCAGGGCAAGGGGATCGTGGAGTTCGACCTCATGGGCGGCTATCTCGGCGAATCGCTGGAGGTGGTCCGGGGCGAGACCGTGGATGTGCCGGTGCCGGCCCAGGCGGAGATCGTCATCGAGGGGACCATCGACGCCACCACCCTGTCCACCGACGGCCCCTACGCCGAGTACCTGGGCTACTACGGGGTCGGCGACAAGCCTTGCTATGTCATCGACGTGAGCGCCATCACCATGCGCCGGGACGCCATCTACCATCACCTGGACTCGGCCCACATCGAGCACAACCTGGCGCCCAACGTGAGCGCCGAGATGAGCATGTACGACCGCTTGCGATCCCAGTTCCCCACCGTCAAGGGGGTGAACGTCATGGGCTGGCTGGGCACTTACGTGTCGTTGCAGCAGCGGGTTCCCGGCGAAGGCCGGCAGGCCGGACTGGTGGCGGTGTCCACGGACAACTACGGCAAGACCGTGGTGGTGGTGGACGACGACGTGGACATCTACAGCGAGCGGGAGGTGGCCTGGGCCATCAGCACCCGCATGGTCGCGGACCGGGATCTGCTGATCCTGCCCGGGGTCAAGGGCGCGCACCTCGATCCGGTGTCGTACAACGAGGCGCGCACGGGCCGGGGCCCCATGACCACGCACCTCGTCATCGACGCCACACGTCCGGTGGAGACGGAGTTCGAGAAGAAGATCGAGCCGGACCCGGAGTTGTGGCAGGCCATGGATCTGAGAGAATACCTGAAACCCTGACGTGCCATTGGTGCCATTGACAAAGATACGGGCACTGACTACTATTCGTCGTTCTCCGCGTTCGTGGAGTGGCGGGGTTCGTGAAACAACGGTGCTCTCATTGCCGGTCCGAACCGCCGGCGCCCAATTCAAGGGAGGCAGACAATGCGACGCTATACATGGATGGTTCTGATGGCGACAGCGCTGGTGAGCTTCCTGGCCTTCGAGGCCGCGGCCAAGGATCTCCACAAGGTCAAGGTCACCGCCGGCCGTAACAGCATCATCTCGATGCTCTACCTGGCGGGCGAGATGGCGGGTATCTTCGAGAAGAACGGCATCGATGCCGACGTGGACGTGCGCCCCTTCAAGGGACACATGGCCGCGCTGCCCGCCAAGGAAGTGCCCTGCTCTTCGTACGCGGGAACCGCCGCCATCGCCAGGATCACCAAGGGGCTCGATTTCGTCATCGTCGGAGGCGGACTCACCGTGATGCAGGAGGTCTTCGTCAAGAAGGACAGCCCGATCCAGTCCATCGGCGATCTCAGGGGCAAGAAGTTCGGCACCTGGTCCACCGGCGCCGGTGCCTTCAAAGCCACCCGGGCAGTCATCATGGACGGTCACGGCATGGACGTCCTCGACAAGAAGGACGCCGAACTGGTCCAGGCCGCGGCACCGGCGCTGCTGGCATTGCTGGGTCGCGGCGACGTGGACTCCATGTTCAACATCAGTTCGCTGACCATCAGGGCGGCGTCGCAGCCCGACATGTACCGGTCGGTGTTCGCACCCAACGACTACTGGAAGAAGAAGACCGGACAGGCCATCGTGTGGTCCGCGCCGCTGGTCTGCTGGCGGGAGTGGGTGGACGCGGATCGGGAGCGGGCGAAGAACTTCTCGAACGCGGTCATGGAGTCCATGCGCTGGCTGAGGAACCCCGCGAATTTCGACCGGGCCGAGGCGAAGTTCGCCAAGGTGACCGGCATCAAGAACAAGGCCGAAGCCGGCGTCTACCGGGACTGGCTGCAGAAGGACAAGATCTTCCTGGCCAAGTGGGACAAGAAGACCGTGGACCATCAATGGGATTTTCTGGAAATGGCCAAGCGGCGGGGTGTTCTGGACTTCGTTCCGGACAAGAAGAAGCACGGGCTGATCCTCAACTGATCGACGTCAAGGCGTCCGGGACCTCGATACGGCGTTGGCCGTCCTGGGCCGACTCGAGGTTCCGGCCCCTTCACACCCATTCCCGACAGGCTCCCCCATGATCAAGGGCAGACCCGGTCTTCTCCCCGGGGTTCTTACGTTCATTGCTTTCCTGGTTCTGTGGCAGCTGGTTTCGTTGCTGTTCCTGCCGGCCTTCCTCCCCGGGCCGCGGGAGCTCATTGCGAGGCTCCTGACGGTCTATTCGGAACCCGGCAGCTACGCGGTCGTCTGGGATACCCTCCGCCGGATCATCCTGGGCCTTTCCGCCTCCATGGTCATCGGCGGTGGGGCCGGGCTGATCATGGGACTGCACCGGCACGTGGAGGCCTTCCTGGACGGCTGGATCATGGTGCTGCTCACGTTCCCGGCGGTCTGCTGGGCCTTTCTGGCCGTCCTCTGGTTCGGACTCTCCGACGTCGGGCCGGTCTTCACCACGGTGCTCATCGTCTTTCCCTTCGTGGCCCTCAACGTCTGGGAAGGGACCAAGGCCATCGACAGGGAAGTCATCGACATGGCCAAGGTCTACAAGGCGGACCGGCGTCTGATCATCCGAAAGGTGGTGGTGCCGCAGCTCCTGCCCTATCTGTTCTCGTCGATGCGGATCGCGCTCTCGCTGTCCTGGAAGATCGTGCTGGTGGGGGAGGCCTTTGCCGTGGGCAGCGGGGTCGGCCAGATGCTGATGATTCATTTCGAGGATACCAGTGTCGATCTGATGCTGGCCTGGGGAGTCAGCTTCATGGTCTTCATGGTCCTGGTCGACGTGCTGCTGTTCCGGTCGTGGGAGAGACGTGCATTCCGGTGGCGGCACCAGGTGGCCACCTGATCCTCAAACAGATCCTCAAATAGTATACGGGTGTCGTTCATGGCTTCAACGGTCGTTCAGGTGAACAACCTGACAAAGAAGTTCCCCGCCCCTGGCGGCGGCGATGATTTCGTGGTGCTGGACTCCGTGAGTCTGGACGTCAAGGAGGGAGAGTTCGCCAGCCTGGTCGGCCCCTCCGGCTGCGGCAAGTCCACGCTCCTGAACGTCATCGCGGGCATCGAGCAGGAAAACGGCGGCCGCGTCACCGTGCACCCGGCGGCCCAGTCGCCGGACGGCAGCGCACATGTCGGCTACGTCTTCCAGAGTGCGCGTCTGCTCAACTGGCTCACGGTGGAGGACAACATCCGGTTCGCGCTGGAGGCCCAGTCGGTGCCGCGTGATCAGTGGCGGGACCGCGTGACCCGGTACCTCGGCATGGTGGGCCTGGCGGGCCAGGAGCCCAACTATCCGCTCAACCTCTCGGGCGGGATGCAGCAGCGCGTGGCCATCGCCCGCGCCCTGGCCATCGAGCCCGATATCCTGCTCATGGACGAACCCTTCAGCCATCTGGACGAGATTACCGCACGCAAGATGCGCATCGACCTGATGGAGATTCTCGAGCGCGCCAGGACCACCATTCTGTTCGTCACCCATGATCTGCGCGAGGCCGTCTATCTGTCCGACAACGTCTACATGATGAGCACCAAGCCGGCGCGAATCTTCAGGCACGTTCACGTGGACATGGAACGACCGAGGCAACCCGAGGATCCGCGTCTGTTCGATCTGGAGAAAGAGCTGGTGCGAGAGTTCTTCGCCGTGCTGGAGCAACAGGCACAATGAAGATGCGTCTCTACATGCGTCTGGCATCCATGGTGGCGCTGGTGGGGTGCTGGTGGCTCGCCTCCCTGTTCACCTCGCCGGAGGTGTTGCCCAACCCGGCGCGGATCGCGCGGACCATGGGCCGGATCCTCACGGAGCCGGGTCCCGAAGGCAACTCGGCCTTCTTTCACATCGGCATCACGTTGCTCCGCATCACCATCGCGTTCGCGGCCGCCATGATGGCCGGCATCGCCATCGGTCTGGCCATGGGACTCCGCAAGACCGTGGAGCATTCGCTCATGAGCCTGATTCCGCTGTTCCTGACCATCCCCACCCTGCTGATGGTCTTTCTGGCGGTGCTCTGGTTCGGCTTCAGTGAAACCGGGAGCCTGGTGGCGGTGATGGCGGTGGTCACGCCCTTCGTCACGGTGAACATGGCGGAAGGCACCAAGGCCATGGACAAGAGCCTGATGGACATGGCCAAGTCGTTCAAGGCCGGCAGGAGAATGCTGGTCTGGAAGGTCTACATCCCTCAGCTCATGCCCTATCTGATGTCGGCGTTCCGGTACGCCTTCGGCATGACCTGGAAGGTCGTCGCCCTGGCCGAGACCTTCGGCATCAAGTTCGGCATCGGCTACATGTTCTTCTTCTGGTTCGAGAGCTTCGACATGGAGCAGGTGCTGGCCTGGATACTGCTCTTCGTGATCCTGATGCTGATCATCGAGTATGGCGTCATCGCCCGCTTCGAGCAGCGCGCCTTCGCCTGGCGCCGTTCCTTCTCCACCGCCCTCTGACCCGCTAACGGCGGTGGGCCTGGATCTCCGCTCTGGAAAACGGCCCGGCCCCCATCACTTGGTGCAGTTCCCATTCGATGAGTTCGAAACTGCAGAAGCCGGCCGCGGTATAGGGATCGCTGCCGGCAACCGCCTCCGCCTCGGCCCGCGAGTCCGCGCGAATGAGGTAGATGCCGTACTTGCGGTCCGGTGTCGGTCCGGACATGACAATCCTGCCGGCGTCGTGCTGCCGCTTCATCCAGGACAAATGGTCGTCCAGCGTCACGTTCCACTCTTCCCGGGGCTTGACCGCACTCCTCAGTGCAATGAACCACATGCGCGTCCCTCCCTGCCATGCCCTATCGGGCGGCGCAGATATCCCACCAGTTCCGGTCGAGGTCGCTGAAGACGAAGGAGACCTCGCCGTTGTCCTGCCGCAGATCCTGGACCTCGCCGATCCCCATCTCCCTGCCCGAGGTCCGGAATGCCCGGTGCGCGTCCACCACCTCCCGCTCCGTTTCCACCTGCAGGGTGAAGCGGTTCAGCGACGACACATGATGGCGCGTGCGGCCCGGCAGGACCACCACGTACCAGGGTGTCTCGGGGTGCTTGATGTACACCGAGGACCGGCCGCCGCCGAGGATCTCCAGCCCCAGCACCTCGCTGTAGAACCGGGTGCTGGCCGCCTTGTCGTCACATTCCCGGGTGCCATGGCTCAGCGCCTGCGGCAGGTAGCCGCGCCCGGGAAACCGCTCCTCCGGCATTCTCTCGCGCCACGGGTTGATGGCATTCCGCTGCCCCCGCTCCACCGCCTCACGATCATAGTACTCGATCTCCCAGTCGTTGCCGCCGGGCTCCCGGAAGTAGACCGAATGGGCGAAGTGGTTTTCGTGAGGACGGCTGACGCGCTTGAGCTTGTAGCGCTCCTTCCGGGTTTGCAGGTATTCGTAGGCCGCGTTCACCTCGTCCATGGTTTCGACCCGCACGCCGTAATGATGAAGGTGCGGCTTGTCCACCGCCTCGGGAGCACCCTCGTGCACCACCAGTTCCCAATCGGTATTGGGGTGCTTGACCGTGGCCTGCCCTGTTCCTTGCCCCACCATCTCCAACGCCAACAGGTCGGTGAGCACCGGCAGGGTGTCGTCCAGGGACTTGCATTCGTAGTGGCCGCGTTTCAGTGCGATGGGCGTGATCATCTCGACGTTCCTCCCGGAATGGAGCTTTGGCGTGCCCTGCAACCTAACCGATTCGGACCTGTTGTTGAAGCGCCGTGCACACCGCCATCCGGCCCTGCCCCGGAATCCCCTCCTTCCCTCCATCCCTCCTTCCTTCTTTCCTCTCCCTTCCGGTCTCGGGGCTGAACGGGTTTCGGACGTCGCAGCGCAGGCAGTGGTTTTCAACTCGCTTCCGGTTCGTTCCTTGACTTGTCCGGTCCGGCCCGATTATTCATGACCGCGATTCCCGCCAACGGAAGGGTCCCGCCCATGTTGAGACAGCTGATTGTGTGTCGCCGAGAGATGTTCGCCGGCGGTCACGAGTTCGAGCCCACCGGGGCTTACGAGATCATCGCCGGCCAGGCCTTGGGAGAGGTGCTTCCGGACGACCCCCGGAACGCCGGCATCGTCCATCTCGACAAGGCGCCGCGCAACCAGCGTGGTGCCGTCGCGTACCGCTGTGACTTCCACACGCTGCGCCCCCGGGACGCCCGCAAAGGCAATGGCCGCGTACTCTACGAGGCGCCCAACCGCGGCGGCAAACGGGCCATGATGTTCCTCAACGATGCGCCGGAGTGCAACGACCCGGTGAGCCTGGAGCACGCGGGAAACGGTTTTCTCATGCGGCGGGGCTACACCTGGCTCACATCGGGTTGGCAGGGAGACCTCATTCCCTGGAAGGACGGGATGGTGCTGGAGGTTCCCGTCGCCACCGAACGCGACCACCCCATTCAGCGCCGAGTGCGGACCGAGATCTGCGTCACCCGTCCCGGTGTCCGTTGCCAGCCCTTGAGCGGCCATCCCAGGGTCCGGAGCTACCCGGCCGCCACCCGGGATGCGGAGCTGACGGTGCGGATGCGGTCGTACGGTGAGCGGACGGTGGTGCCCGCCGCGCAGTGGAGCTTTGCCGTCGAAGAGGCTGGCGCCGCCGGTAACGGAACGCCCGGGATCGTGCCGAGCCCCCGCCACCTCCACCTGCCCGGCGGTTTCATTCCGGGGGCCATCTACGAACTGGTGTACACCGCGCGGGACCCGCTGGTGCTGGGACTGGGGTTTGCCGCGGTACGTGACCTGGTCTCCTTTATGCGCTACGGGCAGGAGGACGGTGCCGCCAGCCCCTTGACCGGCGGTCCGGATATCGAAAAAGCTTATGCTTGGGGTCGTTCCCAGAGTGGGCGCTTTCTGCGGGATATGGTCTACCAGGGATTCAACGAGGACGAACAGGGCCGGCAGGTGTTCGACGCCATCGCACCCCACGCTTCCGGGGGCGGCCGCATCTTCCTCAACTACGAGTTCGCCCGGCCGGTCACCTCGTGCCAGCAGCATACCAACCAGCTTGAGCCCGAGCTCTTCCCCTTCGCCTACAATGTCATGGAAGATCCCCAGACAGGCCGGAACGACGGCATCCTCAAGCGCCCCGCCACCGACCCGCTGGTGCTCCATACCCAGACTTCCACCGAGTACTGGCAGAAACGGGGAGCCCTGGCTCACACCGACGGCCGGGGAAACGATATCCCCCTGCCCGGCCGGGTACGCATGTACCTGGTTGCGAGCACGCAACACAACGCTCCGTACGGCACCCGGGCCGCGCGGGCGAAGAGCCGGCACCCGAGCAATCCCCTGAGCATCGGCCCGGTCCTCCGCGCGTTGATCGTGGCCATGGACCGCTGGGCCACGGATGGGACCCCCCCGCCCCCCAGCCGCATCCCGCGAACCGCCGGCGGCACGCAGGTTACCCCCGAGAGCCTGCGAACCGGGTTCCCGGCCATCCCCGGGGCGCGCTGCACCGGGCTTCACAACCGCCAGCTCTTCCTCGACTACGGCGGAGGGGTGGCCCGGGGCATCATCGACTCCCGCCCCAAGGCTCCAGCCGACCATGCGGGATACACGATCCTGGTCCCGGCGGTGGATGCCGACGGCAACGACGTCGCGGGGATCCGCCTTCCCCGGGTCAACGTTCCCCTTGCCACCTTCACGGGATGGAACCTGCAGTCCGGTGAGCTGGCCGAGGGCGAACTGGCGGGCCTGCTGGGATCCTCCGTGCCCTTTCCCCGGACCCGGAGGGAACGCAAGACCGGCGGCGACCCACGCCTGGCGCTCGAAGAAAGATACGTCAATCTGGATGACTACCTCGGACAGGTGCGCGGGAAGATCGGCGCCCTCGTGGAAGCCCGCTACCTGCTCGCCGAAGACGCCGAAGCGATGCTGGCGGATTGCCGGCGGGCATATCTGGACGCGGTGGCCTTGTCCTGACGACCGGGAGCGCGTGTGCCGGCGGAACCCCCTGTCGAAGAGGGAAAGGCGCGCTGCCGCCCTCTCCGCCAAGGGAGTGCCCCCGGCGAGACTCGAACTCACGACACCAGGATTAGGAATCCTGTGCTCTATCCTGCTGAGCTACGGGGGCGTATCGGGGAGGTTTCTCCGGCGGCTTCGGCGCCGGGCGGGCAGGGACGGTTCCTGAAGCCGCGTGGTGGCTTTCTGACACGACCGCTGACGGCTTGTCAAACGAAAAAGCATCGTCCGAGAACCATCGGGGACTTGTCCGCTACGGGTCCGGAGGCACCCTCATGCCGCGCTGCACCGCGGGGCGGTTGCCGATGGCGTCGAACCAGCGCCGGACCTGCGGGAACTCGGCCAGATCCACCTTGTGCCGCTCGTGCCGGCCCACCCAGGGGTAGGTGGCGATGTCCGCGACCGAATACGCACCGGCGAGGCAGTCGTGGTCGGTGAGGCGTTTCTCCATCACTCCGTAGAGTCGACGGGCTTCGTTTCCGTAACGATCGATGGCGTAGGGAATCTGCTCCCGGGCTCCCATGAAATGGTGCGCCTGTCCGAACATGGGGCCGACTCCGCCCATCTGGAACATGAGCCACTGCATGACGTCGTAGCGGGCGCGGGTCTCCCGGGGCAGGAACCGGCCGCCGGCCTTGTCCGAAAGGTACAGCAGGATGGCGCCGGACTCGAACAGGCTGTACGGGCCGCCGCCCGGACCGTCCCGGTCAACGATGGCCGGTATCTTGTTGTTGGGACTGATGGCCAGGAAGTCGCTCGCGAACTGTTCGCCCTTGCCGATATCGACGGGGTGGACCGTGTAGGGCAGCTCCAGCTCTTCCAGCATTATGGAGACCTTGCGGCCGTTGGGGGTTCTCCAGGTGTAGAGATCGATCATGGTGCCTCCCGGGTCAGTCTTGTCACCCATCCCTAGACGGCAGTCCCCTTTTCGTCCCGGAAATTTCGTCCCGGAAATCTGACCAGGACTCGCGAGGGTGCCCGGGGCTGGACGGCCGTTACAACTTGATGTCCAGTTCCTTCAGCAGCGCCGCCGCGTCGGACCTGAAACCCTCGTCGATATGCTGATAGAGGCTTTTGCCCTTGGTGTCCGCGTCGACGATGAAAGGGCCCAGTCCGTCCACCTCCACGATCCACATGGCCTCGGGCCGGCCCAGATCCGGCCATGCGCGGTCGATGACCCGGACCACCCGCGAAGCGTACTCGTTGTAGTTGCCCGCGCACACCAGATGGACGCAGCCGGACCGCCTGCAGAACTCCTCCAGGCCTTCCAGCATTCCCTTGCCGATGATCACCTTGAGCCCCAACAATTCAACCGCCTTCTCGATCTTTTCGCGTCCCGCGAGCCAACTCGGCATGGGCACCATGGCGACCATCTCGGCGTGTTCCGGCCCCTCCCTGACCAGCGGGCCGCTATGAAACACCGTCTCGGCGCCGAGCTCCTTCAGGCGGGTGCGGACGCCCTCCCCTCCCCGGGGATCAAGGAGACGGTCATAGGTCAGCGACCTGCAGGTAAACAGGCAGCCGCTGAGAGTGACCGTGTCCCCGGCGTCGAGACGTCCCAGGGCTTCGTCGGTTATCGGCCGCGTCAGATGGCGTTCCTTCATTTCCTTCTCCCGGGTCAGCGCGTCGCTGCGGCGGCAAGGGGATTCCCGGATCAGGCCTGCGGCTCCCGGGTCATCCAGCTCGACAGCGGCAGGCTCTCAACCCGCCCGTCCGCATACATGCGGACCGTAGTCCGGCGCATGGCGGCGCACTGGAGGTAGACCGCCACAGGCAGGGTGGCCATGTGGCAGTAGGCCATCTCCACGTGGACATCGAAGGCCGAGGTGGAGCCGCCCATGCCCATGGGGCCAAGCTTCAGACGGAGGATGTCATCCATGAGCTGGTCTTCCAGCCGGGCCAGCTCCGGATCGGGGTTGCGGTCCGCCACCGGCCTCAGGATCGCCGCCTCCTTTGCCATGCGGGTGCAGGTCTCGAAGGTGCCGCCCAGTCCTACGCCCACCAAGTTGGGCGAGCAGGTGGCGCCGAGACGCACCAGGTTGATGGTGGATTCCACCACGAATTTCCGCACGCCCTTCTCACCGGCGGTGGGCGGCAGCACGGTGAACCGGCTGCCCACCAGTTCCGGCCCGCCGCCCACGGCGACATTGGTGATCTCCAGGTAGTCTGCATCCGGCACGACCCGAACCTTGATGTCGGGGCAGCCGGGGCCCTGGTTGGTGTTGGGGTTGTGGCGCGTCAGCGGATGAACGGCATTGGGGCGCAGCGGGATGTCGGAGGTGACCTGGGCGCTCACCTCGCGCAATGTCCGTTCCAGCGCCCGGCAACCCCCTTCGATCTCCGGGATCATGGCGGTGCCCAGGCCGACGTAGTAGGTCAGCAGCCCGGTGTCGGCGCAAAAGGGCACGCCGCGGGCCGAGGCGGTGGCCACCGCGTCCAGGTTGGCCTTGAGGTGGGCCTTTCCCAGCCCGCTGCTCTCCCGGTCGTGCCGGTCCTGCATAAAGGACTTGAAGTCTTCAGGCAGATCATACTGATTTGCCTTCCATAATGCCGTGACCGTGTGCGCGATCGCTTCCTGGCTCAGCATCCTGCACACCTTTCACCTGTGGTGGTACCTGTCGGCCCCCAACCATTGTATCTGTCCGTCCCCGACCCTTTGCACGTACAACACGAAACCGCGACAGGCAAACGTTCCTCATTCTTGACAATCCTCATGCCGTCTTGCATTGTCTGTGGCTTCGAACAACGAT
Organism: uncultured Binatia bacterium (SeqCode); assembly: GCA_964291295.2. Classification (GTDB taxonomy): domain Bacteria; phylum Desulfobacterota; class Binatia; order UBA9968; family JAJDTQ01; genus JAJDTQ01. The sequence goes on from OZ219754.1 coordinate 2,745,377, forward strand.
CCGGCCCGAAAAGGAGACACACCATGGTGCGAACACTCGCCGCCGTGATGACGGCGGGCATTGTCTTGGGGCTCGCGTCGGGACCCGCGTGGAGCGTGGCGGATTTCTACAAGGGCAAGACCATTCGCTTCATCGTCGGCGCCTCGCCCGGCGGCGGCTATGACACCTATACCCGTACCGCGGCGCGCCACATCCGCAAGCACTTTCCCGGCAAACCGACTCCGGTGGTGCAGAACCTGACCGGGGCGGGCGGCCTCGTGGTTGCCAACTACCTTTACAACAAGGTGCGGCCCGACGGCCTCACCGTTGGCGTCTGGAACAACGTGTTCCTCCTGCACGAGGCGCTGGGCTCCCGGCGCGTGAACTTCCAGGGTCGGAACTTCGGCTGGATCGGTGCGCCGGTGACCGGGTGGCCGAGTTGCGCGGTCATGGGATTTACCGGCCTCAAGAACTGGGACGACGTGTTGAAGCGGGAGAAGCCGCTGAAGACGGGGTCGGCCGGGGGAACCGGCACCACCCTGCCCACGATCCTCAATATCGCTTCCGGAAAGAACCTCTTCGACATCATCCCCGGCTACACGGGCACGTCCAAGGTGCGGCTGGCCATGCAGGCCAGGGAGTTGGATGGCGTCTGCATGTCGTTCGAGGCCATGCGGGTGACGGCGCGTTCCATGCTCGATGCCGAGGGTGACGACAAGCTGATCCCGATCCTGGTGCACGGCAATCCGCCGGACCCGGAAGTCAGGGGGGTGCCGCGGGTGACGGATCTGGTCAAGGGCAAGGACAACGTCGCCATGCTCACTGCCTGGGCGGTGCAGTACAACTTCCAGCGGCCGCTGACACTCCCACCAGGCACTCCCCGGGACCGGGTGGTGGCTTGGCGCAAGGCCTATGCCGCGACCCTTGAGGATCCCGCCTTTCTGGCAGACGCCCGGAAGTCGAAACTGAACGTCGAGTACGTGTCCGGGGAGGATAGCGAGCAGTACGTCGAGACGATCCTGTCCATGTCTCCGGAGACCAGGGAACGTCTCAAGTGGATGCTGCCCAGGTGAGAACCTGCAGGTCCTGATCGAAGCCGATGCCCGTTGCCGCCCCTTTTCGGAACCGGACGACGGTGAGCGCGACGTGCCCCCTGCGGTCCCATGAAATCCGACAGGGCGTCAGAGCGGATGGTTCTCCAGCCATTCCAGGTAGTGGCGCAGTCCGCTCTGGATGTCATATTGTGGAACGAAACCGAGATCTTTCCTTGCCCGCGTCATCGACAGGGGCCCCCGCAGGCTGTCGCGGAAGAACGGCGACAAGGTCCCGCCCTCTTTGAGGCGGAAGCGGAAACCCGGACGGATTCGCACCAGCGCCGAAAGGATATCGGAGAAACGGAGATTCTCGCCGCAACTCACGTTGTAGACACGGTGGCGCAGCTTCGCCTTGCGGAGCGCCAGCACCACGCAGCGGGCGGTATCGGAGACATGGGTGAGGTCGCGCACGAGATCGTCCGCCAACTCGACTTCGTCGCCGTTCAGCGCGGCCCGACACCAGTGGAACACCGGCGACATGACGGTGCGCAGCGGATTGGGACGTTCCAGCGGACCGTAGGGCGCGGAGAGGCGCAGGATGACCCCATCCATGCCGAACAGCTGGAGGTAACGGGCCACCACCTCTTCCGCCGCGCGCTTGGTGATGCCATAGATGTCCCGGGGCCGGAGCGGCGTCTCCTCCTGCAGGGGGACGCCCGGGTCGGTGCCGCCGTAGACGCTGGCCGAACTCAGTTGAACGAATCGCTGGACCCCGGCCCGACGGGCGGCTTCCAGGACCGTGGCGGTGCCGCCAACGTTGACCAGCACCGCCTGCCGCGCCGCCTCCGGTTCCAGATCGCCAATGGCGGTGACCGCGGCCCCGTGGACCACCCGGTCGACGCCGTACCACTCCAGGACCGCGCACAGCGTATCCCGATCCAGGACGTCGGCCTTGACACAGGCAACCCGTTCCCGGAGCGGCCCGAGGAACTCCCCGGCGAGTTCGCCCAGTTCTCCCTCGGCGGACAGGGCCACTACCGACTCCCCCGACCCGGCCAACCGGGCCGTTACGTGAACTCCGACAAAGCCGGTGCCGCCGGTGACCAGTACGCTCATCGGCCGGTCCGCTCACCCGCGGCATGGCCTCCGGCGATCATGCCGCGGTCATGCGCCACCCAGGCCGCACCTCCGCTTGCATCTCCGCAGCCCACCACGACGATAGCGGTTTTGGGATCCCGGGATGATGTCATGTCCGATCTCGACGCGCAGGGAGAGGTCAGGCGAGGCCGAGCCGGACGAACAGCTCTCCCGGGGGAAAGGGCAGGCGCAGTCCATAGTCGAAGAGGCCGAAGAAGAAGATCCAGGCCACCGCGGCGAGTGCGACGCTGATGCCCCACTTCTCGCCGGCCCCCAGCCTGAGATAGGCGACGGTGGCCACCGCCGACGCGATGATGAAGCCGAGAAGCCAGATGATGAGGAAGAAGCCTGCGGTCCAGGCGACGATGGCCGCGGTGCGGCGGCGCAGCGACGCACGCTCCGCCGCCATGGCGGCGGCCGCCGCCGGTGCCGGTGCACGGAATTCCTGAAACAACGCCAGACTCGCCAGCGCCAGACTCGGCAACCCCACGGCCAAGGGGAACAGCGCGGCCTGCTTCTCCATGGCACCGAAACCGTAGAGCGCCTCGCAGACCACATAGACAAAGATGGCCACGAACATTCCGGCGAAAAGCGCGCGTTCCGTTCCGGACGCTTCTCCCGCTCCCTCCGGGCCGTCGACCGGTGCTTTCTGCTCTTCTTCTTCCCTGCTTCGGGTTTGCCTGCGCGCCTGCCACAGCGGGTAGAGCAACGCTCCGGCGATCATGAGCCCGATGACGATCACCCCGGGCCGTGTCACCCAGCTCATGCCGTAGATCCTGGTGGTGAGAAACAGGTTGTTGTCGGCGATCCCCCCCAGCACGAGCCCGAGCAGCAAGGGAGGGCGTTGCCAGTCGCTGCGGAGCATCAACCAGCCCAGCGCGCCGAACAGCAGCACCACGATCATGTCGCCGAAGCTGTTCTTGACCGCGAAGCCGCCCAGGAAAATGAGCAGCAGCAGGAACGGTATGAGATAGGTGCCCTTGACAAAGGTGATCCTGGCCAACTGCTTGAGAAAGAGGAAGCAGACCGCCACCGTGACGATATTGGAGAGGACGATGATCCAGACGAAGGAAAACGTGAGGCTCAGGTGCTTTTGAGGGTCCAACAGGTCTGGGCCGGGGACGATACCCTGGATGATGAACGCCCCCAGCAGGATCGCCATACCCACGCTGCCGGGCACACCGAAGGCGATGGTGGGAACCAGCGAGCCTCCCTCCTTGGAGTTGTTGGCGGCGCCGGGTCCCAGCACCCCTTCCACGGCCCCTTGGCCGAAGCGGGTCTGGTCCGGGCCGCTCTGGACCGCGTGGGCGTAGGCCACCCATTGGGCCGGGCCGCCCCCAAGACCCGGGATGAGCCCGATGTAGGTACCGATGGCGCTGCAGCGGAGCACCAGCTTCCAGTGCCGGAAGGTGTCCCGGACCCCTTGCATCACCCCGCCCAGGGCACCGGACGTGTCGCGGGCGATGCTGCTCCCCCGAGTCCCGAGCTCGATGATCTCCGGGATGGCGAAAAGCCCCACGGTCACGGCCACCAGGGAAAGGCCGTCCCACAGGAACAGGACGTTGTCGCTGCCCAGGACCGGCTCCAGGGTGTAGCGCGATACGCTGGTGATGGCGTCGAGTCCCACCATGGCCAGCACCAGGCCGAAGCCGCCGGCGGTGAGACCCTTGGCCAGATTGCCGCCGCTCAGGGACGCCAGGAAAGTGATACCCAGGAGGCTGAGCATCAAGAACTCGGGCGCGCCGATGGAGAGCACCAGCGGCTGGACGATGGGGATGGCCAGGGCCAGCGCGAAGGCGCCGAAAACGGCTCCCACCAAGGAACTCATGAGCGCGGCGCCCAGGGCGCGTCCGGCCTCGCCGCGCTTGGCCATGGCGTGACCATCGACGATGGTGGCGGCGGTGATGCCTTCGCCCGGAACCCCGAACAACACCGAGGTGATGTCGCCGGTGGTGGCGGTAACCGCGTGGCTACCCAGCAGAAACGCGAAGGCCGTGGTGGGGTCCATCCTGTAGATGAACGGCAGCATCAGGGCCAGCGTGGTGGCACCTCCGAGCCCTGGCAGGATGCCCACGGCAAAGCCGATGGCGATGCCGATCAACATGAACAGGAAGGGGTCCTGCCCGGCTGCGGAGAAAGGCAGTACGGCCGTCAGGCCGGCGGCCAGGGAGCCGAAGTAGTCGAGCATGGCCTACGCGGCGCCGGGCCTCACCATGGTTCGAGGCCGGCCGCGTTGCGGCCGGCGATGCGGCCGGTGACGAAGCACTCGGTGATGTTGCCCGCTTCCAGGTAGAGGTGGCCGAAGGAGGAGCCGCATTCCCCCGCGGAGAAGAGCCGCCGGATGGGCTCATGGCGCACGTCCATGACGTGCTGTTGGGCATCGTGAACCGGTCCGCCCTGGGTGTTGGAGACGATGGGCCACACCTCCATCAGGTAGAACGGCGGGGTGTCGATGGACAGGCGCGTGCCCGGGAGCCGGTGGTAGCGGTCCGTTCCCCCGCTGGCGCACACCCGGTTCCACTCCGCCACCGTGGCCGCCAGGGTTGCGGCGTCGGCCGGGATCATGGCGGCGATGCCCCGGAGATCGTCGGCCTTCCTGATCCAGCCCCGTTCCACCTCCGCCAGGTTGTCCTCGCTCCAGTCGTAGGAAACGTTCTCGTCGTGCACCGTCGGCTGCCCCACCGGGCCGAGCTTGCGACCTTTCTCGTCGAACACCAGATAGGCGGGGATGCGGGGAAACTCCTGCTTGTCGGCGTCGTAGAACTCCAGTGCCCGGTGACCGGTGTCCTGCACCGCCGGCGGGTACTCGTTCATGAATCGCCGTCCGTACTTGTCCACCGCGATCCAGGGCATGATCCAGTCGTCCTTGCGCGGTCCCCTGAAGCAGTGCCGGAAGGCCAGCGGGAACTCGGGGTACTTGAAGCCGTAGCTGCCGTGGAAATGCCACATGTGCCACATCGAGGCCCCCACCTCCTGGGCCATGGTGATGCCGTCGCCGGTGTTGCCGGTGAACAGGGTGTACACTGGCATGGCCTCGAAATAGTTGCGCTTCATCTCGTCGTTGTTCTCGAAGCCGCCACAGGCCAGGATCACCCCACGCCGCGCCTTGATGGCGACTTCCCGCCCCCCGTGCTCGGCCACCAGCCCGACGATGCCGTGGTCCGGATGCCGTATCAGCCGTCTGGCCGGCGTGGCCAAACGCACCGCAATGCCGGGGCGGGCTTCGACGTTGTCCAGCAGGACCTTGAAAAGACGCGCCCCTCCGCGCAGGCCCTTGGCCCATTCGAACCCCTGGTAGCCTTCCATGGGCGCGATCTTGAAGCCGTCCAGCCCCTCTCCGCCGGGGAAGGGATAGGTGCCGCCGTTCCGCTGCTCTTCCAGCTCGAACGGGGTTTCCTTCACCAGCGCCTTCACGAAGTCCTTCATCTCCGTCATGCCCTTGGCCAGGGCCCGGAGCACGTCGTCCGGAGTGCGGCCCGCGTTGGTATGGCGCAGGTATTCGAAGGCCTTGTTCTCGTCCATGGCGGTGGCGATGCCGCCGCCCGCGAGGATCGAGATGCCACCCGGGTTGGCCATCTTCTCCACGATGGTGGCTTCGGCCCCGGAGTCCGCCGCCACCACCGCGGCCACGCCCCCGGCAAAGCCGAAGCCGATCACCAGCACATCCGTCTCGACGTCCCAGAGGACCGGAAGACCCTTATCCAACGTGTCCAAGGTTTCTCTCCCTTCAAACCGGATGCAACCGAGCCTGCTGGCCGCTCGGGCGAGCCGCTTCGGCGCTGCCGGGATGATACCTGTGGCAGCGCCGGCCAGGATGTGGCCGCGCGCGAGCACTCCGACACCGCCAGGCACGCTCCGGGATGTATGGCTCCGGAGTTGTGGCTCCGGAGTTGTGGCTCCGGAGTTGTGGCTCCGGAGTTGTGGCTCCGGAGTTACCGCTCCGGAGTTGTGAAAATCGGCGGCAACTCCCGCGCGAGCGCCGATACACCGGCTAACAAGGCCGGCTTTCCCCTGTCAACCGGCGGGGCTACCGCAGCCGTTCAGGCAACGGCATTTCCAGCAGTTCCCGGCGTTCGGTGAGACCCGCGGCCCGTCCTCGGTACGGCAGGATCCCGAGATGCTCCAGGAACCGGCCCGGCAGGGAATCCGCCGGGAACCCGGCCGCCAGTTTCCCGTGTTCGGCAATGGCTTCGGCAAAGAGCCGCAGCGTGGATTTCCGGCGTGGAAACAGGCGCAGCCGAATGGCGGCGTCCGGTGCGAGGCTGGCGGCCTCGCGGGCCGCTCGCAGTGTCGCGGCATAGCCGCCCAGTTCATCCACCAGTCCGTGCTCCCTGGCGTCGACGCCGCTCCAGACCCGTCCCTTGGCCACCACCCGCACCTCCTCCGGTGACAGCCCTCGGCCCTGCGCCACCTTGGACACGAAGTCTTCGTAGACGACGTCGAGCAGATGGTCCAGCCGTTTGCGCTGTTCGGGACCGTAGTCCTGAAGGGGACTCCAGAACGTCGCATTGGCATTCCCGGGGATCTCCTCCCAGGTGACCCCGAGCTTGTTCCACAGGCCCCGGGTCACCATCTTTCCCGCCGCCACGCCGATGGAGCCGGTTATGGTGGCGGGCTGGGCAACGATGCGGTCCGCCGATGCGGCGATGAAATACCCGCCAGAGCCGGCGACGTCGCCCATGGAAACGATCACCGGCTTGCCCCGGCGCCGGGCACGGTGCACCCCGCGCCGGATGACATCCGAGGCCACGTAGGAGCCGCCAGGGCTGTCGATGCGGAAGATGATGGCCCGGACCTGGTTGTCACGGGCCGCCGCGCGCAGGGCGCGGGCAAGGCTGTCCGAGCCCATGGACTGGGCGCCGGCAAAACCGCGATGGCGACTGCGCCCGCCGTGGATATTGCCCAGGCCGTAGATCAACGCCACGGTGGTCGGATCGCCCTCTCCGGCTTCCAACCGGCTGCGGTAGCGGGAAAGGGTCAGAAACCTGACATCGGAACCCAGGCTCTTGCGGACACGTGCACGCACCTCGTCGCGGTACAGGAGGCCGTCCACCAGCGCCTCATCCAAGGCCTCGTCGGCGGTCAGCGGGGCTCGCCGCATCAGCACATCCAGCGTCTCGCGGGATATCCCCCGCCCCTCGGCGATGCCCGCGGTCAACTGTTCCGTCAGGGACTCCAGGATTCGCGTGAACGCCTCCCTCCCGGGTGCGCTGAGGCGGGTATTTTCAAAGCGTTCCCTGATGCCCTTGTATTCCCCCCGCTGGTTCATCCGGAACTGAACATCGAGCTTCTCCAGAGCGTTCTTCAGGAAATAGTTCCGGACCAGCAGGCCGGTGAGGCCCACGCTGCCGGAGGGTTGCAGGTATATCTTCTCGAAGGCCGCAGCCAGATAGAAGGCGCCATTGCCGGGTCCGAAGTCGCCGAAGGATTCGGCGAAGGCGTAGGTCGGCTTGCCTGACCGGCGAAAGGTCCGGATCGCGTCGCGCAGCTCCTGGACCCGCGCCAGGCCCATGCCCGAAGCACCCACCCGCGCCATCAGTCCGACCACGCGGTCATCCCGCGCCGCCCGTTCGATGGCGGCGACGGTCTGCCACAGGTCCGGTTGCTCCCGCGGGAGTCCGTACCAGGGCGTGAATCCGCCGGAGCCGAGTTCCGGTATCGGGCGGCTCAGGTCCAGGGCAAGAACGGTCCTGTCCGGCACCGGCAGGGTTCGCGTGGAGTAGAACAGCAGCACCGCCACGACGCCGGCGACGGCCAGGGTCGCCACGGCTCCAATGACCATGAGCACGATTCGGATGAGGTACATGATTCCTCCCGGGGACCCTCGCCCGGTATCGTCCTGATGGGGGCGGGTCTGTGAATCTGGTACACAAGAGGATGTTGCCGGAAACGGCGACGGAGACAACGGTGACGGAAGAACCTTGACGGATGCCCCTGCCCATGACGAGGGAGCCGATGCGTCGAATCACCAGCCGCATCCGCCTGGACGACGGCGAGATCGAGGAGCGCTTCATCCGGGCCTCGGGTCCCGGCGGGCAGAACGTGAACAAGACCGCCACCGCCGTGCAACTCCGGTTCAACGTGACGGACTCTCCGTCGTTGCCGCAAGCGGTCCGGGAGCGTCTCCTGCGGACTGCGGGCAGGCGTGTGGACAGGAGTGGAATCCTGACCATCGAGGCCAGACGTTATCGCGACCAGTCACGCAATCGCGAGGACGCCCTGGAGCGTCTGGTCGCGCTGATTCGCAAGGCCGCCGACGAGCCGGCGCCACGCCGGCGTCACGGCACCGCCGTCTGGACGACAAGCGCAAGCGGAGCGCCCTCAAGAAGTTGCGCCGTTCGAATCTCCCGGACTGATACCCCCTCTTTCGTGGCGGCGCGCATCATTGCAGCGTGGGCGGTTCGTCATCGCGCCGCTTTCCTTCGATGATCTTGAACTGCCGCTTGAGGCGGGCCAGGCGGAACCGGTAGTATTCCTGCCGGACCGTGACCCAGGAACGCTTCAGGTTCAGCATGTGGCCCCACCGGAGATACACGTAGCCGAACAGCATGCCGCCGAGGTGGCCGAGGTGCGAGATGCCGGAGTAACCCGGACTGATGGACGAGAAGAACGCGATGGCGCCGATGATGAGCACGAAGTACTTCATCCGGATGGGGATCAGCAGGTAGAGATAGATCACGTTGTCGGGAAAGAGCCGTCCGTAGGCCAGCAGCACACCGTAAATGCCGGCGGATGCGCCGATGGTGGGGATGGCCTGGTTCGGTTCCAGGAACAGTACGCAGAGGCCGCCTCCGACCACGCTGACCCAGTAGTACTTCAGGAAGAACCGCGTGCCCCAGGCCCGCTCCAGGTCGCAGCCGAACATCCACAACGCCAGCATGTTGAACAATATGTGGAACAGCCCGAAATGGAGGAACTGGTAGGTGAAGAGCTGCCAGATCTGGAGTTCGTTCCAGACCAGATGCGGGACCAGGCCGAAGATCCAGAGGAGCGGGCGCCCTCCGAGATAGGGAAGCTGGAAGACGAAGACAGCGACGTTGACGATCAGCAGCCACTTGACCGCCGGGGTAACCGGACCTCCGAAGCTGAGCGATCCGGAGGAAGGCCGGGTCCGGTACATCATGACCCCAATATAGCGTATTGCACGATGAGCCGTAAGCGGCTAAGCGTGAGAGAAATGAAGATCCTCCTTACCGGCGGAACCGGTGTGAACGGTGCCTGCACCGCGCGGCTGCTGGTGGCCCGGGGGCAGCACCCGGTGCTGCTGGACAACCGGGTGGATCTGTCGCTGATCGCGGATATCGCCGGCGACGTGGAGGTGGTGTCCGGCGACATCCTGAACGGCGCCGAAGTGAAAGAGGTGGTGGCGGACCACGGCATCACCCACATCGTGCACATGGCGGCGCTGATGCCGGGCCCGGCCGAGGCCGATCCTCACCGCGCCATCGCCATCGGCGTGGACGGAACCCTGAACGTGCTGGAAGCCGCCCGCGCCTGCGGCATCCGGCGGGTCGTCTATACCAGCTCCAATGCCTTCATCGGCAACGTCACCGGCCGCCACGGCCATCCGGACTTCGTGCCCCTGGACGAGACCCATCCCCCGAACCCCGCAGACCTCTATGGCGTCACCAAGGTCTGCTCGGAGGCGTTGGGAAGCTACTACGGGAGTCGCCGCGGGATCGAGTTCGTGGCGCTGCGCTACCCGTCCATCTACGGCCCGGGCAAGCGTGCGCGGCACGGCGTCCTGGCCCTCTATGGCAAGATCATCGAGGACGTCATGGCCGGACGCGAGGTATCCATCCCCCGGGGCGGCGACCAGCGGAACGACGCCCTCTACGTCGGCGACGTGGCCCACTCGGTGGTCCTGGCCCTGAACGCCGCCGGCCCGATACGGGGCACCTTCAACATCGGCACCGGCCGGGGCGTCACGCTGAAGGATTTTGCCGCGGTCCTGAAACGTATCTTTCCCACGGCGAAGATCGACATGGGCGACGGCCTCGACTTCCGCGAGGGCTACAAGCAAAGCTACTGCGTCTTCGACATCGGCAGGGCGCGCGCACAACTGGGGTACGAGCCGCAGTACGACCTGGAGGGTGGCATCCAGGACTACATCCAGAGCGTCCGAAGGCTGAAATTGCCGATCTGATGCACGGGTGGATGCACGGCGATCCGTTCCGGAATCGCCCCTTCGGGCGCCTTTCTGTTCGTGCCATCGTCCGGACAGGACAAACCGGCGTCCGGCATCAGGTGCCCGGGCGCATGAAACTCTACCGGAAGTTCTACCGGGCACTCTGCCTTCCTTCACTTCCAGCGCGTTCGTTGAGGGTGCGCATCGCCCGGCCGGAGCGCTCCCGGGTGCCCTTGGGTCCGGACCTCGGGTACATCGCCGGCCGGATCGGGCGGCGGCGCACCGGTTCCACCACGCGGAACCGGTGCGCGACTCACGCCCGACCCGGTCCGACACCGCCTGTGCGAAAGGGTTGACCCGCGCGAGCCACGGACAAATTTCGACGGCTGCTTGCCTGGCTGGTGCATTTCTACACCGCCCTCGGGGCGGTGGTAGCGGCGTTCACGCTGATGCGGGTGGCCGAAGGCCGCTACCGCGAGGCGCTGGCGCTCATGGGCCTGGCACTGATCCTGGACGCCACCGACGGAACTTTCGCCCGGGCGGCGCGCGTGAAAGAGCGGGTCCCCGAGGTGGACGGCGCCCGGCTCGATGACATCGTCGACTATCTCAACTACGTCTTCGTTCCCTGCTTCCTGCTGCTGCGGGCAGAGTTGCTGCCCGCAGGACACGCGTGGTGGATCGTCTGCCTGCCGCTGCTGGCAAGCGCCTACGGTTTCTCGCAGACCAACGCCAAGACGGCCGACCATCACTTCCTCGGATTTCCCTCCTGCTGGAATGTGGTGGCGTTCTACTGCGTGGTCCTGGACTGGGGGCCCTGGTTCAACGGCCTGCTCGTGATCGCATTGTCCGTGATGGTCTTCGTGCCCATCCGGTATCTGTACCCGAGCCGGAACCCGTTCCTGCGAGGTCTGACCCTCACCTTGGGGGCCGTCTGGGGAGTGCTCTGCCTCGGGCTGGTGTATCACCTGCCCCACCCGCCCCGCGGCCTGGCGCTGGTTTCGCTGTTCTTCCCCGCCTACTACCTGCTGCTGTCCTTCTGGTCCCACCTGCGATCCGGCAACGTGCGATCCGGCAGATAGGAGCACGTGCGCCCACATGACCGGCGCTCCGCCCTGTCAAGTCAAGTCATGCCAGCGGTCTGCTCTTCGGTGGCCGGACCGTCTTGACCCCGGAGGAGGCCGGCCACGCCATGGTGGCGAGATCCTCCGACAACATGCCTCGCAATCCAGGGCGGGACGGTGCTCGGAGAGACGACCCTCGACCCGAACTCCGGCGCATCACACCTGAGGCTAACGGGTAGGCTCCACGGATTCGTCGCGGTGGATTCGGACGGCGAGGACGTCGGCTTCGGCGCACACTTTGCGCTCGCAACTCAGGGTGCAGGAGAGAAAGGTCTTGCGCCCCTGCACCTTGCGGATGGCGGCACGCAGCTCCAGGGGTTTTCCCAGCGGCGTCGGACGCCGGTAATCGATGTGCAGGCTGGCGGTGACAAAGAAGATCCGGGGCGCACTGCCGATGGGACGCTGCTCGTCCCTGTAGGCCCGGGCGATGGCGAGATTCATGCTGTGGCAGTCGAGCAGAGTCGCGATCACGCCGCCGTTCACCACCTCGCGCGTGCCGCCGCAGTGATGCGGCCGGGCCGTCCAGGTGCCGACCGCCTCTTCGCCGTCCCAGCGGCTCTTGATCCGGAAACCCTGGTCATTGGCGGGACCGCAGCCGTAGCACAAGGTGGTGGCGCCCTGGTCCTGGAAAGAGAGCTTCTCGCTCCCCCGCTCCTGCCCACGCGGTGCCATTGCCATCAGCCGGCGCGGGTCACGCCCAACCGGAGTGACCCGATCCCTTCGATCTCGGCCACCAGTTCGTCGCCGGCGGCCAGTTGCTTCTGAAACGCCGGCGCATCGGGATTGCCGCTGGCAATGAGGTCGCCGGGCAGCAGGGTTCCGACCCGGGAGAGATGACTCACCAGACGGGCCACGCCGTTGATCATGCCGCTGGTGCTGGCCGATTGCCGCAGCGCGTCGTTCACCCAAAGGCGCATCTCCAGGGCTTGCGGGTCGGGTACCGCGTCGCGGGTGACGATCCAGGGCCCCACGGGAGCGAAGGTGTCGAAACCTTTCCGCACGCAACGGGTGCCCATGAGATTCCGTCCGGATCCGTATCCCCGGGCGGTGACGTCGAGGATGACGCTGTAGCCGAACACGGCGTCCATGGCCTCGTCCTCCGACAGGTCGCGGCTCTCCTTGCCGATGACGACGCACAACTCCAACTCCGGAAAGACGGTATCGGCACTGGCGGGGATGACGATGTTCCCGCCCGGGCCGATGACCGCGGACGGCGGCTTGAGGAAAAGATGCTCGAGCAGCTCGTCGGGCGGGGTCTGGCGCGCTTCTCCCCGTCCTCCGGAACTGGAAAGGTTCGCGCCGCCGCGGTGGTAGTTGCCGGCGGCGCCCCAGATCTTGGAAGGCGCGGGCACGGGCGCGGCCAGTTGCGCCGCATCCAGGCTTGTCGGACTTCCTTCCGAAACCGCCCGCTCGACGGCGCTCCGGTGGCTGTCGAAGGACGCCGCCAGATCGATCATGGAGTCGCAGACACGGTCCAGCAGAACGATCCCGTCGTCCGACGTGATGGCTGCGACACTGCCGTTCCTGAGGGTGGCAAACCGCATGGGGCACCTCCATGCCGCCGCGCCGCAAGGACACATCATGGTCCTGCCGGCGTGGTCGTCACGAAACGGAAGGATCTCGAAGCGGGGGTGGCCGCTCTCGCTCCAGGGGCCGCGTGTCTAGTAGGCGTCCTTGAGTTCCCGGACCTTGGCGAAGACCGAAACCGGGTCCGTTCCCTGACCCGGGAAACGCGCGGCGAGGCCGGCCTTGATCTCGTCGCTTTCCCATCGGAGAAACGGGTTGGTTTCGAGCTCGTCCCCGAGGCGGGACGGCACCGTGAACTGCTCCCTTGCCCGGAGCGCCCGGACCGCCTCCAGCCTTTGCCGGATCTTTTCGTTGCGGGGCTCCACCGTGAGGGCGAACTGAAGGTTCTTTTCGGTGTACTCGTGGCCGCAGTAGACCAGCGTGTCGTCCGACAGGTCGCGCAGTTTCCCGAGGGAGCGGGTCATCTGCTCCGGGTTCCCCTCGAACACCCGGCCGCAGCCGCCGGCGAAGAGGGCGTCACCGCTGAAGAGCCTCCCGGGAAACACGAAGGCGATATGGCCTCGGGTGTGACCCGGAACGAACAGGACGCGGCCCCGTTCCTCTCCCACCCGGACCTCGTCGCCCTCCTCCAGAGCGTGGGTGATGCCGGGGATGCGTTCCTCGTCCGCCTTGGCGCCGAACACCGTCAGTCCCGGCTTCTGCCCCAGCAGGTATGCGTTGCCGCCGGTGTGATCCCGGTGATGGTGGGTGTTGAGGATGGCGACGAGCTCGACCCCTTCCTCCCGGACGCGGTGCCAGACCGGCTCCCCTTCGGAAGGATCGACGATGCCCGCCCGGTTGGTCTTCTCGCAGATCACGAGGTAGCCGTAGTTGTCCGCAAGCAACGGTATCGGAACGATTCTCATTGCGCCCTTTATACCAGAACCGGCGCGGGCCGGCCACCGGCCGGATGAGGGCCACGGCAGGCCCGGGCGCGTCAGCGGCGCAGACGCTTGCGCTTGTTGGCCAGGTAGTCCACCACGATATAGTTGCCGATCTCATCGGGCGACGTGTGGAAAACCCTGCCGGTGTTCATGCGGGCGAGGCGGTCCACGAAACCCGTGCGGTAGTAGTCCGTTCCCAGCATGAACGTGTTGATGCGAATGCCGCTCCGGGTGCAGCGCCGGACCTCCTTGAGAGTCTCGCGCACGATCCTCTCATGCAACAGCGCCGAGCCCCAGCCACTATGCAGGCGACCGCCCCGATCGACATTGCAGGCGGTCGGTTCGCCGTCGGTGATGAGGATGATCTGGCGGTTGATGGACTTGTTGCTTCCAAGCAGTTGGCGGGAGAACCTCAAGGCTTCCTTGATATCCGTGCCGTGCTCCATGAAGTAGGTGATGGCGACGATGGAGGGCAGATCCTCGGTGCGGATAATCCTGGCGTTGGAACGGAAGGCCACCAGGTGGAGGATGTCCTGGGGATACCGGGTCTCAATGAGACGGTTCAGCGCCAGCGCCACTTTCTTGCCGGCGTGCAGGGCATCGTTCATGAGCATGGAGTAGCTTACGTCGATGAGCAGCACGGTCTCGGTATCCGTGGAGAACTCGCGCTGGTATACCTGAAAGTCGCCGGGCTCGATGCGGACGGGGATCCCGGTTCGTCCCTCCTCCAGCGACCGCACCAGGGTTCTGCGGATGTCGATGTCCAGGGGATTGCCGTATTCGTAGCGCTGCGTCTCTTCCAGCCGCATGCCCTGGTTGCCGACCTTGGCGCTGGCATGCTGCCCCCAACGGTTCCTGTTCATGAGTTGGAATATCTCTCTCAGGGCCTTGTCCCCCAGTTGGCGTATGCTCCTGGGGCTGAGCCGCAACCCGCCGCCGGTCTGTACCAGGTACCCCGCATCCACCATCATCTGCTCGACGCCCTGGAGATACCGGATCTGTTCGCTGGCTTCCTCGCCCAACAGCTCGCGCATGGCGTCCAGGTCGAGGTCGGACACGTCACCGAGTCCCCGGCGTCCCCATCGCAGGAACTGCTCCAGGCTGCGCAACTGTCCCAGAACCTCTCCGGCCTCCCCCATGCCCATGCGCTGGCTTCCCTGAAAGGGGTACTGGTTCAGAAGCTGCTCAAGCTGTTCCATCCGGGAGATGGCGTCGCTCAGTTGCTGAAGCTCCTGCCGGCTCAGCGAGTCGAGGTTTTCGAGGAGATTGTCCAGGTCGTCCACCGCGGCGTCCAGCATGTCGGGCAGGTTCCGAAGAAAATCGTCGTCATCCAGCAGCCGGCTCAGACGCTCCAGCATCTGCGAAAGATCGGGCGCGCCCGGCCCCGTGAGGTTCTGCGGCCGTTGCATGGAGCGCTGGTCGATCTGCTCCCCGAGCCGCTCCTTGAGCTGCTGGTATCGCTCCTGGGCCCGGCGCATCCGCTCGGCCAGTTCATCCATGTCCTGGGCGTACCTGCCCGACAGCCGCTCCATGAAGTGGCGCATCTTCTCGTGATACGCTTCGAGCTTCTCCGCCAGCTCGTTGAGCTTCCGGCCGAGAGCTTCGCTTTCTTCGGCAGACAGCCTGAAGGAGTCCGGCGAGTACTGGTCGAGGAGCTCCTGCTTTCTTGCCTCCGCCTGTTGCAGCAGATCCCGCAGCCCCTGCACCGAGCGCCGGCCGTCTTCCGACTCGAAGCCCCGCCGCATCAGGCTCCGGAGCGCACGGCGCACCCCCTCTTCCTCCAGGAACGTGTCCGAGAGCTGTCTCAGCAGATCATGGGCCGTGGGGAAGCGAATCTCCCGGGAGCCGTCCCAAGAGGTGTATCGGTGGACTCTCATGGGTATTCATCGACTATATCGCAGGCGTTTCCGGCACCGCAACAGCGAAAATCCGCGTCCGCTGGAACGGCGCGGGCGACTCGGTTATACAGAAGCGACCCCGCACGAGGAGGCACCATGAAGGTTACCGTCGATACGACGAAGTGCGATGGACACGAGAAGTGCGTGCAGGCCGCGCCCAAGGTCTTCAGGATGAACCAGCGATTCATCGCCGAGGTGGCCGACCCCAACGGCGATGCTTCGGACAAGGTGGTTCTGGCCGCCAGGATCTGTCCCACCAAGGCGATCACGGTGGAGGACGATGACGGCACGACGCTGTTTCCCGATTCCTCGGGCAGCGCGCCATCGGTCTGACCGGAGCGGCCGCGCGCTCCGGCACCGCGGCCATGCGCGCTGGCCCGGCCGCCCCTCACTCGAAGACGACGCTGGCGAAGCTGCAGATGGAGCCGACCGGGTCCATCGCTCCATGGTCGTGGGCGACCAGACGGCCGCGTTGGGCCGGCATGGACTTGAGCAGCGTGTATATGGGCGGGAAGCCGCATACGCGCCGCCGGTCGTCTTCCTGTTGGAGGTAGTCGCGAAAACCTTCCGGATCCACCCTCTCCACGTGACGCAACATCTCCCGATCACGGCGCTTGACGGTCTCCAGTTCTTCTCCCTCGAAACCGCCGGCATCGCCGTAGCGTGGCCCCACGTGAGCCAGGTCCGCGCTGGCGACAAGACAGACACGGCGCCCGTCTTCGGCGATGGCCGTGCGCAACGCCTCGGTGAACCGCTTGATGGACTCGCCCGCCGCACCGGACCCGGGTGCCTGGCAGGAGAAAGAGCAAAGGACCGGGATGACCGGAATCGCGTTGCCGAAGAGCTGCTGGATGAAAAGTACCTGGAACTCGACGGTATGCTCGGAACGGTGGGCCAATTCGTCGGTGAAGAGATCGCCGCCGTGGAGTGCGTGCAGACGGGACAGGAACCGTTCCTCCACCGGAACCACCCCCAGCGGCGTGGCGAAGCGCTTCGAGGTCAGAACGAAAGGGTTTCGCATCCCGTTGTGCCCGGTTCCCAGGATCACGAAAAGTTCCGGAGGCTCCGCTTCGGCCAGTTCCTTGTAGGCCCAGGCGTAGGCGTGGCCCCCCAGGCGCAGGTCGATGTGAGGCACGACGATACCGGGTATCCGCCGCTCGGAATTCCGCGCGGCAGGCAGCCCCGGACCCGCGGGAGGAAGGAACAGCCGCGCCAGCCCTTCCTTCAGCGCGGCGGGCTCTTCGTCATAGCTGACGCCCGCGTGAAAGGCCTCACGGACCGTGGCTTCCTGGAACGAACGCGCCAGCCGCAGGTAGTGGCGGTCGAAGTGGTCGCCGGCCAGGAAGTACCCCTCGTCCAAGGTCTGGCAGAGCTGTTTCAGCAGGGGGAGCGGAAACTCGACCTTGTATTTCTCCCGGCAGGCGGCCTGGACCTCCGGCAACGTGTGCGCGCCGTCGAGGAACTGCAGCGCGCACGCGGCCTCCACCCGAAGATGCAGGACCTTGTCGCTCAGGTGCCGGGGGTCCCGGATGCCGAAGGACGGCTGACCCTGCTCCCCGGGGACCGGAAAGATATCGACATGGCGAAGGCGGGGCCGCATGGAGAGGTTTCCGCTGGCCATTCGGACATGGTTATAACGTAGACCGGGAGAATGCGAACGGATGGACGCGCCACCGCCGCTTCAGGCGGTGTACGGGCAATGAGAAACGGAACGATCACCGCGGTCACCGGCATCCAGGTGGGCCACGCCACCCACCGGCGCGCGCGCACCGGTTGCACCGTCGTCCTCTGCACGAAGGGTGCCGTCGCCGGCGTCGACGTGCGCGGATTCGCCCCGGGCACCCGGGAGACCGACACCATCCGGCCCGGACGCCTGGCGGGACAGGCTCACGGCGTCCTCCTGACCGGCGGCAGCGCCTATGGTCTCGATGCCGCGGCCGGGGTCATGCGGTTTCTCGAAGAACGCGGTGTCGGGTTTGCAACCCCCCATGCTCCGGTCCCCATCGTCCCCGCCGCGGTGATCTACGACCTGGGCACGGGAGACTCCCGGGTGCGGCCCGACAGGGCCATGGGCTATCGCGCCTGCAAGGCGGCAGGCGCCGATCCCGTGCCCACCGGGACGGTGGGTGCCGGGACCGGCGCCACGGTGGGCAAAGCCCCGGGTCTGCGGCCCGCCGCCGGTGGCATCGGCTCGGCCTGCACGCGGCTCGCCAACGGCGCGGCGGTGGGCGCTCTGGTGGTGGTGAACGCCGTCGGCAGCATCGTCGATCCCGCCACCGGCGAGGTGGTTGCCGGCGCCCGCGACGACGGCCCCGGCCGCACGGCCGGGGCGGGAACGAAGCGGCGCCCCGGGCCGGCGGCGCCCGGAACCCATACCACCATCGGTGTCATCGCCACCGACGCCGTTCTCTCCCCGACCGAGGCCGGCATGGTGGCCAGCATGGCCCACGACGGCATCGCCCGAGCCGTCCGCCCGTCCCATACCCTCCACGACGGCGATACGCTGTTCGCCCTTTCCACCGGCAGGCGCCGGGCCGACGCCAACGCCGTCGGCATACTGGCCGCCGAAGTGACGGCCCGGGCCATTCTGAACGCGGTGGGACGATAGGGCGGGGACGTTCCAGGGGGGACGTTTCCCCGGCCACTCGCCCATGCCGGGGAGGCGTTGCCGGGAGAACCGGGGTGCGTCGTCTCCAGGGCAGGCTTGAGCGGGAGCCGCGTTGTCTGTTACACAGAAGGGAGGCGCCCGTAGTGAAAAGGACATCACGAGGGTCTCCGGAACCCTAAGTCCAGGTTCGATTCCTGGCGGGCGCACCACCCCGCACCATCCCCCGCACCATCCTTGTCCGCACCAAACCCATCGATTCCCGTCGAGTTGCGCGGCGACGGCCCGAAACCGGGGCGCGGCCAAAGTCCCGGGCCACGGCCGGAGTCCCGGGGCGCGGCCTGGTCGCCTACTCCGGCAGCTTGTCGTCGATTCCCCTGACGTACCAGTTCATGCCCAGCAGGGTGCCGTCATCGAGCCGATTGCCCTTGGCCACGGCCAGGGAGCCGTCCTGCCTGTAGATGGGACCGTCAAAGGCGTGCACCCTGCCGGAGCGGATATTCTCTTCGGTGGCCCGGGCCATGGCGGCCACGTCCTCGGGCATGTTGGTGTAGGGAGCCATCCCGACCATGCCGGTGTCCATCCCGCCCCAGGTGTCCATGGACTTCCAGGAGCCGTCGAGCACCGCCTTGGTGCGCTGGATGTAGTAGGGCCTCCAGTCGTCGATAATGGCGGTGAGTTGAGTCCCCGGGCCGAACCGGATCATGTCCGACGCCTGACCGAAGGCCTTGACCCCCTTCTCGCCGGCGATCTGCATGGGCGCGGTGGAGTCGGTGTGCTGGGTGATGATGTCCGCCCCCTGGCCTATGAGCACCTTGGCGGCGTCGGCCTCCTTGCCGGGATCGAACCAGGAGTTCACCCAGACCGTCCTGACCTTGAAATCGGGATTGACGGACTGGGCACCGAGCATGAAGGCGTTGATGCCGCGCACGACTTCGGGGATCGGGAAGGAGGCGATGTAGCCCGCCATCCCGCGCCGGGACATCCGGGCGGCAATCTGCCCGATGACGTAGCGGCCCTCGTAAAAGCGCGAGGAGTAGGTGGCGACATTGTCGGCGCGCTTGTATCCCGTGGCATGCTCGAACTTCACCTTCGGGAAACGCCTGGCAACCTTGAGGGTCGGGTCCATGAAACCGAAGGAGGTGGTGAAGATCAGTCCGGCGCCCTGGCGGGCCAGGCGCGTGATGGCGCGCTCGGTGTCCGGCCCTTCGGTGACCTTCTCGATGTAAAGGGTCTCGACCTGACTGCCCAGGGCCTTGCCGACGGCAAGACGCCCTTGGTCGTGCTGGTAGCTCCAGCCGTGGTCGCCGATGGGACCGACGTAGATGAAACCGACCTTCAGGGGATCCGCCCCCGAGGCGGCAGTGGCAAGGGCCAGCACAAGGACGGCCGCCAGCACGATGATCTTTCGCATGGTTCCTTCTCCGGTGGGTCAAGGGTGCCGGATCAGCGATCCGGCACGAACGTTTGTCCGATACAAGCAGGTGTATGCATCCTCGTCAAGATTCGGTTGCCGGACATGACCAGCAGCGCCGCAATGGTGACCAGATACGGCAGGGCGGCCAGGAACTGCGACGGCAGGGCGACGCCGATTCCCTGTGCGTAGAGGCCCATGATCCATACGGTGCCGAAGAGGTAGGCGCCCACGGCCACGCGCCCGGGAGTCCAGGTGGCGAACACCACCAGCGCCAGCGCGATCCAGCCCCGGCCCGCTGTCATGTTCTCGATCCACTGCGGCGTGTACACCAGCGACAGGTATCCCCCGGCCAGCCCGGCGCAGGCGCCGCCAAAGGCGATGCAGCCACAGCGCAGGCCGGCGACGTGGTAGCCCAGGGCGTGCGCGGCGTGATGGTTGCTGCCGACAGCACGGATGGCCAGCCCCAGGCGTGTGCGGCCGAACATCCAGGCGACCGATGCGGTGATGGCCACGGAAGCGTACACGAGCAAGTCCTGGCCAAACAGCACCGGACCCACCAGGGGCAGGTGGCTCAGCCACGGAATGTGAATGGCCTCAAGCTTCACGCCGGGAAATCCGGTGAAAGTCTGGCCCATGAGCCCCGACAGGCCGACACCGAACAGTGTCAGGGCCAGACCCGTGGCCATCTGGTTGGCGGCCAGGGTCTGGGTGAGAAAGGCGAACAGCAGCGCCATGCAGACGCCGGTGGCGGTGGCCGCGGCCACCCCGACAGCCGCCGACCCGGTGGTGTGGGCGGCCGCGAAACCACTCACCGCGCCCATGATCATCATGCCCTCGACCCCGAGGTTGAGGACGCCGGAACGTTCCGCCACGAGTTCGCCCACCGCCGCCAGCAGCAAGGGCGTCGATGCCGTGATGATGGTAAGCAGGATCGCCTCCAGAGCGCTCATGGCGCGGCGCCTCCGGCACTGGCGGTGCGCGAAGCGGTGCCGCCGAGCCCCGGGAAGACCCTTTCCCCGGGTTGCGACGGGGGGCGCGCCGCCCACTCCAGCCGCACTTGGCAACGAATCAGCGTGTCGCAGGTGAGGATGAAGAAAAGCAGCATGCCCTGGAATACCTGCGCGGTCTTCTCGGAGATGGCAAGCTCCACCTGCGCCGCCTCGCCGCCGAGGTAGCAGATGGCCAGCACCAGCCCCCCGAACAGCGTGCCCAGCGGATTCAGGCGCCCCAGAAACGCGACGATGATGGCGGTGAAGCCGTAACCCGGCGAGATGCTGGGTTGAAGCTGTCCCACCGGGCCGGCCACCTCGCAGATTCCCGCCAGTCCGGCCAGGGCGCCGGAGATGCCGAAGCAGAGCCAGGTGGTTCCCCGCTGGGAGAAGCCGCCGAAACCGCTTGCGCGCGGCGCCTCTCCCCTCACCCGGATCTCGAACCCCTTGAGCGTGCGCGACATGAACACGGCCAGCAGCAAGGCCGCGACAACGGCGAAGACGGCGCCGAGATGCACGCGACCGTCGCCGAAGGTGGCCAGCAGATGCCCGTCGCCGAAACTGACGGACTTGGGAAAGTTGAACCCGTGGGGGTCGCGCCACGGCCCCCGCACCAGCCAGTCCAGCAGATACCGGGCCACGTACACCAGCATCAGGCTGGTGAGGATCTCGTTGGCGCCGAAGCGGTTGCGCAGGAGCGCCGGCACCGCCGCCCAGGCCATGCCGCCGAGCATGCCCAGCAGCAACATGGCGGGAAGCGCCAGCGCCGAATCCCACCGGGGCGCCAGGATGGGGATGGCGGCGCCGGCCAGAGCGCCGGCGACGAGTTGGCCCTCGGCGCCGATGTTCCAGAGATCGGCGCGAAAGCAGACCGCCAGGCCCGCTCCGATCAGAACCAGGGGTGTGGCCTTGACGAGAAGCTCCTCCAACGACCAGAGGGTCGTCAGGGGACTGACGAAATAGACGTAGAGGGCGTGCAGGGGATCAAGACCCTGGAAGGCGAAGAGGATGCTCCCGGACAGCAAGGTCAGGGCCACGGCGAGCAGCGGTGAAGCGAGCTGCATCGCCCGGCTGCGCTCCGCCCGCTTCTGAAGCACCACCCTCACGTCCGCAGATCCCGGTCCGGCGCCGGGCCGGCCTCCGGCGTTCCAGCCATGAGCATGCCGATGCGTTCGCGGTCGATTCCTCCGGCCGGGAATGTGTCCGACAGGGTGCCGCGGGAGATGACCGCGATGCGGTCGGCGATCTCGAAGATTTCGTCCAGATCCTGGCTGATGACCAGCACGGCCGCGCCGTCCCGGGCCCGGTTCACCAGAGCCTGCCGGATGACCGCCGCCGCACCTGCGTCCATCCCCCAGGTGGGCTGATGGATCACCAGGATTCGGGGTTCGCGGTCCAGCTCCCGACCCACCACGAATTTCTGCAGGTTGCCGCCGGAAAGCGCATGGGCCTGCTGATCCTGATGGCCGGCCCGCACGTCGAAGCGCCGGGCGACCCGCGCCGCCAGGGCCCGGGTCCGGCCGCCGGCGACGAATCCGCCGCGCACCAGGTCATCGCCGGAGGCATGTCGGGTGAGCAGCACATTCTCCGACAACCGGAAGCCGGGCACGGCGCTGTGTCCCAGCCGTTCCTCGGGCACGAAGGCGGCCCCCAGGCGCCGGCGCTCGGTGATGTCCTGACTGCCGCACGGCTTGCCGGCGATGAGAACCGATTCCGGCGTGGGAGCCAGCCGTTCCCCCGAGAGCACCTCGAAGAGCTCGGACTGGCCGTTGCCGGCCACGCCGGCCACCGCCGTCACCTCGCCGCTTCGAAGCTCGAGGGAGACGTTGCGCAACGTCATGCCGAAGGGGCGGGTGGCCGGGATGGAGAGGTCGGCGATGGCCAGCGCCGTGGGACCGGCCGTTTGACGCGCCTCGGCGTGGACCGACCGCACCTCCGCGCCCACCATGAGCCGCGCCAGCGATGCCGTGGTCTCGGCCCGGGGGTCGACATCGGCCACCACCTGGCCTTGGCGCAGGATGGTGGCGCGGTGACAGAGTTCCCTTGTCTCCTCCAGTCGATGCGAGATGTAGAGCACCGCACAGCCGTCACGGGCGAGTCGCCTCACGGTGTGGAAGAGTTGCCGGGCCTCCTGGGGTGTCAGCACCGCGGTGGGTTCGTCCATGATCAGCAAACGGGGTTGCTGGAGCAGACAGCGCACCACCTCGATGCGCTGGCGTACCCCCACCGGGAGATCCGCCACCAGCGCCGTGGGCTCCAGCGGCAACCCATACGCCGCCGATATCTTCTCGACTCTCCGGGCCAGCGCCCGCAGGTCGAAGGAACCGGGGAGCGCGAGGGCGATGTTCTCCACCACGGTCAGGGCCTCGAACAGCGAGAAATGCTGGAAGACCATCCCGATACCCCGTTGTCGGGCCGCCCGGGGGTCCGGCACGATGATGTTCCCGCCGCGCCAGCGAAGCCGGCCCGCTGTCGGCTGCAGCGCTCCGTAGATGATCTTGACCAAGGTGGACTTGCCCGCCCCGTTCTCCCCCAGCAGCGCGTGGATTTCCCCGGGTCGCAGGCGCAAGGTGATCCTGTCGTTGGCGGTGAAGGCACCGAAGCGCTTGACGATATCCTCGGCCTCGAGAAGGTAGCCGCCGCCGTCCATCATCTCCATGCGTCGAGCCCGCTCACTGCTACAATATAGGGTATCCTGAGAACGCCGGCACACTATATGGGGTGTCGGTGCCACGTGCAACCATCCCGGCCCCAAGGGGTCACACGCGCGCCGCGAACGGTCCGATGCCGAGCTTGTGCCTGATGATCTCGTCCCGCGTCAAGCCGTGGAGTTCATGGGGAAAGACCAGCCAGTGGTCCGTTTCGTGCACGTAATAATCGGGCTCACGGTCGGTCCGGTTGTTCGCCGGCTTGTAGTAGACGGTGGCAACGCGGGTGTCCTCCGGCGCGTTGCGGCGGGACCTGCTCTTCAGGTGCGCGAGGACGGCCTTGATACTGAGACCGCTGTCGAACACGTCGTCGACGAGCAGGAGTCCCTGGTCGGCGTCGACGTTGTCGATGATGTATTGCATGCCGTGAACGCGGATGCGCGAGTCCGTCCGTCCGACCCCCTTGTAGAACGAGGTGCGGATGGCGATGTGGTCGGTCTCGATCCCGAAGTAGTCGAGCAACTCCTGCACCGCAATGCCCACCGGAGTGCCGCCCCGCCAGATGCCGACGATGAAGCTCGGACGAAAGCCGCTTTCCAGCACCTGCATGCCGAGCCGGAAGGAGTCCTCAAGCAGGGATTGCGCGTCGATGTAGGTCTTCCGGACAGTCGCGGGCTCGATGTGGGACAAGGGTTCCACTGGATATTCGACCATCCATCTTTCCTCTCGACAGGTGCGCGGGCGTGCGGCAGCGCCGGTGCGTGCACGGTGGTTCCCACCCTTTTATCGGAAATGCGTGATAGTGCAAGGGGAGACCCGAACAGAGCTTCCCCAAAGTACCCGCTGGATGTGTCCGCTGAATGATCCCATCCATGGAATCACTCAGCGCCGCCCGCGGCTGCAAGTTCCGACATCAAGCAGATGGAAGCCCGCGTTTTCGTCGTCATGGACGCCCGTGGGTCGAACACTCGAGAACTTCCTGGTGGGAGCGGCGGACACGTCACTCGACTGCCAGCAGGCACGGGACGCACTTCTTGCGGACTTCGAGAACCGGCCACCCGCCGCAAGAGCCGCCAAACGGCAATGGTTCGAGTTCCTCAAACTGCCTGGCGGCGGACTGCATGGGGCGACGGTCGGGAAGACGGCGGGGGATTGAATTGAAACAATCGCGGGCGGGGCGTTCTCCTCACCAGCGCAGCGCACCGCGCAGCATGAGGCTCTGTTCGCCGTTGGTCCAGGGCCGGCTTGTGCCCTCGACTCCCAGGGCGACTCCCGAGCCCAGGCTGTAGCGCGCACCCAGGCGCAGCGTGCGCTCGCCCGACTCCGCCAGGCTGGGCCCGGCATACGGCGTCAGCGGCGCCGGGCCGGCGATGCCGATGCCGTGCCCCATCTCCGCCTCCAGGCGGCTCTCCCCCGCTCCGCTGTCCGTGGCCGGACCGTAGTCGAACAACCCCCTCACACCGCTTGCCGTGCGACCATGGGCCGGGCCGAAGCTCAGATAGCTCCCCCGCCCGTCGGCCCCGGGGTCAAGGCGCACCAAGGCGCTCACGCCCCATTCCTCCCGGTCCCGCTCGTGCACCGCCAGCATCCGGGCGCGCAACGCCGCGGTCAGACGGGCCCCGGGTCGCGCCAGATCACGCCGGCCCCCACCTCCACCCCGCCGCCCTGCCCAACGTCGCCGTCGTCATGACGCACGCCCACTTCCAGTGCCGGCGTCAGCGTCGCATCGCCCCCGACACGGTGCTCCCAGGACCCCTCCACCATCAGCCGCAGCCGGCTCGCCTTCACCGTCAGATCGGTCAGACCGCCGCCAGCCTCCGTGCCCAGTTGGACCAGGGAACCCTCCCCCTTCACCGCCAACCGCGTGGTGCCCCCGGCGATGAACTCCCGATCCTCCACCAGCACCCCGCGCCCGCCCGCCGCCGCAATCCACTGCGACAGGTCCGCCGTGCGCACCGCCGCGCCCGCCTCGGTGATCCGCACCTCGTCCGTCCCGTAGCCCGCACTCGCCCACAGCGTCGTGCCGTCCGCCCGCAGCCACGCCAGATAAGGGTTCACCGATACCACCCGGCTCTCGTGAATGCTTTTCGTCCGGTCGCCCCTCTTCGACACCGCATCCACCTTGCCCTTCGCATACGACACCGCCGCCCCGGCCAGCAGGTCCGGGCGAACCCGCACGTCCGCCCCCAGATACCCCGACCACAGCCCGCCCTCCCAGGAAAGTCTCCTTCCGTCGACCGTGGGGGTCGGTGTAGCGCCCGTTGGCACGCGCAAACCCGCGGGTCCTGCCCAGCACCTGCCAGCCCGCCGCCTTGTAAAGCGTGCCCGCAAACAACCCCGGATCGCAGAACCTCTCGGCCACAAGCACCTGATGACCGTGCACCGCCAGCCAGTCCAAACTCAGCCGGCGAATCATCCGCGCCACGAAATGGGAGGCAAGGTTCGGAAACACACCGGGCTCGGAGAGCACCAGAAGGCGCGTGTTGTTGGCGATCAGACCCGGACGCTCGAACGGCTGCTTCGACCGCCAGCCGTCCAACCGTCCCGCGATCGGCACTTGAAGGCGCCGTTCTGCCACGCCGCCAAGCAACGGCCTCTGAAGGTCGCCACATGACGAAGGCCGCGGCCTGCCAGACGGCGAAAGCCCGGATAAGGATGCCTGTCCATCAGCACGTCCCAGTCCGGACACTCCTCCGGTTTCACCAGACGCACCTCCACCTCCGACAGCGAATACCCTTCCGGTGCCTCACCGTGGATCACGCTCGACCCCTTGCAGATGCGTCCCGATATTCCCCAAGCATGACTGCCCCAGCGCAAGAACGTCAGTGCCTGACCCCAAACCTCCCCCACCCGCCCAAACTCGCAGCGTGGGACAGCCCTGGAGACCCGGAAGCCCGCCTGGTGGAGTCGGAGCGGTGGTGCGGATCGCCGGGATCGGCAGCGGAACCCGCCCCCGTTATCCTGATGCCGATCCGCCGACCCGCATCACGAGACGGTCCGCGCCAGGGTCAGCACCCGCACTTCCCGCGCGCCGGAGCGCAACAGGACGCGAGTGCACTCGTTGAGGGTGGCCCCCGAAGTGTAGATGTCGTCCACCAGCAGCAGCCGCTTGCCGTCGACGGTGCGGCGTGGGGCCATGGCGAAGATGCCGCGCAAGTTGGCCTGGCGTTCCCTCAGGGTCAGCGTGCTCTGAGGGGGCGTCGCCGTCGGCTTGGTCAACGCAAGGGGATCCAGCCGGATTCCCCACGCCCGGGCCACCTCCCGGCCCAGCAACACCGACTGGTTGAAACCCCGCCAGCGCAGCCGCCGCGGGTGCAGGGGAACCGGAATGACCAGATCCAGGTCGGACGTCCGGAACCACGGCTCGCAGACCCGCACCATGAGCCGCCCCAGGGGGCGTCCCAGAAACGCCTTGCGACCGTACTTGAAGCGGTGAATGACCTGCCGGAGCGGATCGGACGGATCCGGATTGCGTGGATAGCAAGCCCCGCTTCGCGCCATGGAAAAAAGCGGCGGCCGCAGCAGGCAGCCGCCGCACAGGTGGTTGCCCTGCCATGCGTGTGGATACGGCAGGCCGCACTGCGAGCAGAACGGTGGCCGGACCCACTGGATCCTGTCCTCGCACGAATCGCAGAAACAACCCGGTGCGGTGGCTGGGAGCCAAGCCTCACAGGCATCGCAGCAAGGCGGGAACACGACATCCAGTATCGTGTTAAGCACTCGCCGTACCAACAGCGCCAAGGCCCCCGATTCGACAGGCTTCCCGGTGTCCACATGAACAGACAATCGACATGCGGGGGCAAATCCTTAGAAGGATTTCAAGGCAGTCTGCAAGACGGCCGAGGTCGGAGGTCCGCCGCAGCGGCGCCGGGCGAGACACGATACCGTGCCTGGCCACGGCGATCCGGCGGCCTTCTCCACACTTTCGCTACAGGTAGTCTTCCAGCTTCACCTTGTCCATGAAGGGATACTCCAGCAACTCGTATTCCGCGGGGTCGACGTCGTCGGGGATGGTGGCGTCGATGCCCATCTTGGAGGTGGTGGGAAGCGAACCCTTGGGCAGGCGGGAGGCCTTGAGGGTGGGATCGAGGTGCTTGCCGCGGGCGCCGGAGACGATGAGCACGTCCTGGTCCGGCTGGACCCGGAAGGCCATGGCGCGTTCCACCGCCATGGGATCGGTGAGGTCCACGTCACCGTCGGTCACGACCGCGAGCTTGAGGGCGTGGAGCGACAGGAGCGCCAGCAACGCGTTCTTGCCTTCGCCGGGGCGCTTGTCGATGGCGGCGTAGAGGTGCCAGTAACAGGCGCTGCCGGGAGTGGCGTAGACCGCCTCCGTCCGGATGCTGGCCTCGCGCAGCGCGCGCCATCCGGCGGCCTCCAGCGGCGGCGCCTCAAGCCAGTCGTTCTCCCAGGGCATCAGGATGGTGGGGAGGATCGGGTTGCGACGGTGCGTCACCGCTTTCACCTTGAAGACCGGATTCCAGCGAATCGAACATTGGTGCCCGGTGAAGTCGCCGTAGCGCCCCTCGTCGATGGTCCAGCCGTCGGTGGAGATCTCCCCTTCCAGAACGATCTCGGCATGGGCCGGCACCTCCAGGTCCACGGTCCGGCATTTCACCAGCGGCACCGGCCTTCCGTACAGGGCGCCGGCCACCGCAAACTCGTCATGGCCCGGGGGCGCCTTGTAGGCAGCCGCGATGAGTTCCGGCGTCCCCGTGCCGAAGGCGATGGCCACCGGCAGCGGCTGGTTCCGCTTCAGGGCCGCCTCGTAGCTGAAGCGCATGTCCGACGGCGACACCAGGTCGATACTGGTCTCCCGGCGAGTCCGGTACATGAGCCGGTAGCAGCCGGCGTTGCGGCGCCCCGCCGCGTCCTTGGACACCGAGATGCCGGCGGAGAGATAGGGTCCGCCGTCCTTCCGGTGCTGGAAGGGAATGGGAAGGTCGGTCAGGTCCACTTCGTCGCCGGTCTTCACCACCTCCTGAACCGGGCCGCTGTCCACCACCTCGGCCGGCACGGGATGGTCCAGGGCATTCATGAACGTCTGTCCGAGGGTCTTCTGGTCGCAGCCGAGGCCCAATGCAACCCTCTGGCGCGAGCCCGCCAGACCGCCCACCACCGGCATCGCGTAACCTTCGACGTTTTCCATCAACAACGCGGTTTCGG
Source organism: uncultured Binatia bacterium (SeqCode) (assembly GCA_964291295.2). Lineage (GTDB taxonomy): Bacteria > Desulfobacterota > Binatia > UBA9968 > JAJDTQ01 > JAJDTQ01. The sequence continues at coordinate 2,773,949 of OZ219754.1, forward strand.
ACTGGGCCAGCAGCGTGTGGAGATGGCGGGCGTCCACCGGCCGGGTGATCCGCCGGAGCTGGCCCCGGGACTCCAGCAATGCCATCAGGCCGCGCATGTCGTGGTACGGCAGTCTCCGCACGTCACCCATGTCCGGAGGGATCCTTGCCCCCGCCAGCCCCCTTGGCGACATAACGACCGGTTTCGATCTCCCGGTCGAGACAATCCGCTTCCCGCAGCCGGCCCCAAGCCTGGAGCACCACCCGATAGGGTCGTTCACCGAATTGCAGCAGAATGTCCTCGAAGTGGAGCGGGCCGTCCTGCAGGCGCTCGAGTATCTTTTTTGCCAGCGTCTCGGGACTCATGCCGGTCCGGTCACAGGTTGAGAAAGCGCTTGCCGTTGGTGCTCAGGATCTTCCACTTGAGATCCTCGGAAAGGTCGTTCCGTTCCAGCAGTTCCTGCCTGGCGCCTTCGCGCGCCTCGGCGTGGGGCATGTCGCCCTCGAACAGCAGCCGGTCCTCACCCAGATACTCGGCCACCTGGGGCAGGAAGATCTCGTCCGCCTCCGGAGTGAAGTAGACCTCACTCTGCCTGAGGGTTTCCGACACCGGTTGCCTGACCGGCAACGGCAGCCCCAGGGCGCCGTCCGCATGGTGGTAGTGATCGATGCGCTGCACCAGATAGGGCACCCACTGGACGCCGATTTCCATGAAAGCCACCTTGATGCGCGGGTGCCGCTCGAGAATGCCGCCGCCCAGAAAGCTGTAGAACCCCATCATGACCGGCAGGGTGAAGCCCAGGGCACGGGAACCCGAAACGTCGTCCATGCTCCGGGTGATGCCGGGGTGACTCCAGCCGGCGTGGATGGCCAAGGGGACCCCGAGCCGCTCCACCTCGGCAAAGAACTCTTCGTAGTAGCGGTCGTGCAGCATGGTCTCGCCCACGGTGCCGTAAATTCCCGCCACCGAAGCTCCCAGTTTCAGGCTGTGGTCGAGTTCGGCAAGGGCCAGACGGGGATCCCTCATGGGCAGGATGGCACCCCATTTCAGGCGGTCCGGCCGTTCCGCGCAGGCGGACGCCATCCAGGTGTTGTAGCTGCGCATCAGCGCCGCCTCGAACAGGAGGTCGTCGGTGAGGGGCTGGAGAAACACCGTGGAGAACACCACCTGCATGTCGATGCCCACCGCGTCCATATCCTTGAGCCGGGCGGGGATGTCGGTCATGGTCTGGGAACCGATGCTGTACTCCTTCTGCGTTGCGAAGCGCATCTCGACGGGGGTGCCATATACCAAGGTTCCGTGGCCCACCGGCTTCGGATAGACGGTGCCGTCGATGTACCAGAAGGCGTTCATGCCCCCCAGGGCCGGCAGGTCCCGGGCCACCACCGGGAAGGGTTTGCGATCCGCGTATTTCGGGTCGAGGTGCTCCCAGGCCTCCTGTGGCTCCTCGACGTGCGAGTCGATGTCGATGACCGGTAGTGCGTCCTTGCTCACGGGAACCTCCCTGCGCGGACCTTCGAACAGGCCCGCCTTGTTCTTGCGCTGCGCGGAAGCGGGTCGTCACCACCTCCCGCTCGCTCTGCCGTACCCTTCGGCGAGTCGCTTCCATGCATCGGCTTGCAGCCCATCAGCGGCCCGCCGCTGTCGGATCGGCCCGCCGCTCTCCGTTCATTCCGGTGCCGGGATGACGCTGCCGCAGTCGGTGCAGGTCCTGAGCCTCTCGTCGCCGTAGAACGCCCGGTGGACCTGGCCCACCGGGTCGTCGCCGTAGTTGTCCACGGTGACCTCCACCTCGTATACCTTCTTGCCGCAGGTCTCGCAAAACCACATGAACCGATCCCGCTCGCCAGACCGCCGCACCCGCTCGAACACCAGGAACCATGTGTCGTCTTCCACCCGCGGGGAATGCGGCACACCCCCCGGACACAAGGTCATCTGGCCCGGCCCCATGACCACGACCTTTTCCCGACCGTCCTCCGTGAGGCAGTGAAGGCGCTGTTCGCCCTTGAGCACCAGCGTCACTTCGTCGCTCGGGTCCACGTGGAAATCCATGCGGCGCTTGCGCCCGCGGCTCAGGAACGCGATGGACTCGGAGTCCTGCCACACCACCGCGCGTCCCCTGCCCTCTGCCGCGGTCTTCTCCATGAGCGCCTGGATGTCGATGCGCTCCAGTGCCTTCATGACGTTCATGACGCCTCTCCCCGTATCCGCCTGCGAGAACAGTTCGCCCCGGCCCGGTGCGCCGGCGGCCGGGGCCGTTTCGAAAACACGCCGGTCCGTGGCCTCGTGTGTTCCTTCCATCGAAAGCCGTTGGAGCCTACCATGAAACGCACCTGGAATCCCGTGAGCCACGAAGTTGTCCCCGGGTGACTCACCGGACGAACACCAGGGCAGGCACGATCCCCAATGCCTCCGAGTCGTTCGAAGGCCATGTCCCGCCCCGGGTCTTTCCCTGTCGCGGCCTCTTCGCAGGGCAGCCGACCGCGGCCCGGATGCAGCTGCCGAAGCCGATGAACCACGCGCCGGCAGAGTCCATCTTGACTGTTGGTGGTCGGGGGAGTAGCTTGCAATCTTTCTTTTTCATGGTGCAGTTGTCGGGCAATTTGTGTCCAACGGCATGAATTGGCTGTTTCCTATGGGCGATTCCATAACGATCATTTAAGTAATGGCGATTCCACCCTTGGCAGGTACACCCGTAGTCTGTGCATTTCCCGGATGCGGCGCCATGCGTGCATACCATACTTGCCCGGGAACCGGGGCCACGACGAACCCCTCCAGCGGACCGGGTGGCAATATCACCGGCTCGGAAGACTTGCCATGACATCACGATGTCCCGGTCCTCGTCTGGCCATCCAGCCTCCCCGAGCCGCCCAGGGCCGCAAGACACGGCTTGACGACACCATGACAACAAGTCGGCGCTCATGATGCCCCCAAGGTGCAGACGCGGGACGGTGTTGATGGACGTCCTCCACAGAGCAGGCCGCTGCCTGAACCGGATGCTGCTTGCCTTCTTCCTTGTCCCCGCGACTCCCGCCACTGATCCGGCAACGGCCCAGGAGGCTCTGACAATCTCGGTAACGGACACAAGCGTGGCCGAGGGGGACGAGGGCGAAACGAACATGGCGTTCACGGTGACCTTGAGCGGCACGCCCAGCCACCGGGTCAGGGTGCAGGTGACGGCGCTGCTCGGTGTGGGAGGGAAGAGACCCAGGGGTGCGGGTACGGCCCAGGCCGTACGCGGGCCCGGACGCGACTTCATACCCTTCCAGGAAGATGTCTTCTTCGAAAAAGGCGCTTCCGGGGCGAAACTGACCCGGACCGTGAACGTCCGGGTGCTCGGCGACCTGAGGGTGGAACCTGATGAGACGGTCATCCTGCGGGTGAACAATCTCAGGACGGAGGATGCGAGAGTGGCCTTGGCCGGTGGCGGGACGAGGATCGATGCCACCGGCACCATCACCAATGACGATCAGATGGACACCGCCACCAGCCCGCCTGCCAGGCCGGCAGATTTCAGGGCCACGGCGGGCAACGGCCAAGTGACGTTGATGTGGACCGATCCGGGTGGCGGGACGATCACCGGGTATGAGTGGCGGCAAAGAGAAGGCGCCAACGACTGGATCGACTGGACCGACATCCCCGGCTCCGGCGCGGCGACCACCAGCTACATCGTGAAAGGTCTGACCAACAACACGGTCTATCGTTTTCAGGTCCGTGCGGTGAACAGCATCGGCACCGGTGCGGCCTCCGACGAAAGGAGCGCGACGCCGGCACCCGGCACGCTGGTTCTCTCCGTGGAAGATGCAAGCGTGGCCGAGGGGGACGAGGGCGAGACCGACATGGTGTTCACGTTGACCCTGAGTGGCACGCCCCATCACGATGTCATCGTGCGGGTGGCGACGGCGGTCGAAGCGGACAACACAGCCACGGCCACCCGCGCGACCCCGGACGAAGAGGTGGCGGTGCGCGACTTCGTTCTCTTGCGCAAGGCGCCTGTCTTTGAGGCGAACGCGACCGGAGCGGCGCTTGTCAAGACCGTGGTCGTCAAAGTGCTGGGAGACCGGACCGTGGAACCCGATGAGACCTTCATCCTGCGGGTGAGCCTTCTCAGGACGGAGGACAATCGAGTGGCCCTGGCCGGTGGCGGGACGCAGATCGATGCCATTGGCACGATCCTCAACGACGATCAGCCGGACAACGGTGGCGGCGGAACCGATACCACCGGCACCCCCGGCGTGACCGTGACGCCGACGGCGCTGAGGGTGGAGGAAGGCGGGAGCGCCAGTTACACGGTGGTGCTGGACACGCCGCCGTCAGGCGATGTGACGGTGCGAGTGGGCGGCGCCTCGAGCGCCGTCTCGCTGGCCGGGGCACCGCTGACCTTCACCACCGGGACTTGGGACACCCCGCAGAGGGTGACGGTGACCGGCGTCCGGGACGAGGACACGGCCGGCGCCACGGCGACGCTGACCCACAGCGCCTCCGGTGGCGGCTACGGCGCGGTGGACATCGCCTCGGTGACGGTGGCGGTCATCGACGCGACGCCCACCCTGCAACTGCGGATCGACCCCGATGCGGTGTTCGAGGGGACGGCCATCAGCCTTGCGGTCACGTCGGACAGGGCCTTGGCCGGCACGCTGCCGGTCAGCCTGACGCTGTCGGACCGCGGTTCGAGCGGGTTCACGGCGGACGACATCCCCGGTTCGCTCGGTCCCAGGGTGTTCGACGCCGACTTCGGCACCGGCACGACCGGAACGGTGACGATCCCGACCCGCGCCGACGGCATCGCCGAGGGCACGGAGACCTACCGGGTCACGCTGAACGATGTGACGGGTTACGCGGTGGGCCGCGACGTCACGGCCGAAGGCACACTGAACGAAGGTCCGTCCGGGGCTGCCGCGCGGGCGAACCAGGTCAACGCCGCGGTGCTGCCGCAAGTGACCGGAGCGATGTTGTCGCAGACCCTGAAGACGGTCACGGACCGCATCCAGGCGGCGGCCGGTGACATTGTTTGTTCGGTGCGGTTCGGCACCGTGCCGGCGCCCCGCGCCGGGCGGCGGCGGGATGACCCGCGGTACGTGAAGCAGCCCGGCCCGCGCCTTCGACAGCTGCTGGACGGTGCGGCATTCACCCTGGCGCCCGGAACAGCCGCGGGCTGCGAAGAAGAGGGGCTGTCGACAGGAGTGGTGTGGGGCCGCGGCGCATGGTTGTCACTGTCGGGCTCGGAGCCGAACATCGCGTGGGACGGCAGGCTCTGGTCCGCGCATCTCGGGGCGGACATGCGCCTGCGTCCCGACCTGCTGGCCGGGGCCGCGGTGTCCCATGCCAAAGGGGAGATCGACGCCGAGTCGGCCGGCGGCGGCCACCGGACAAAGAGTACGCACAAGACGACCCTCACCTCCGTCCATCCCTACCTGGCGTGGCTGATGGCGGACGGCTCGAACCTGTGGGTCAGCGTCGGCCATGGATGGGGCGAGGTGCGGCTTGCCGGGGAGAATGCGCCGGCGCGCACCGCGGACCTGACCCGGTGGAGCGCGGCGGCGGGCGGACGGGATGTGCTGGCCGAGGATCCGGACTTGATCCCCGGGGGCGTGACGCGGCTGGCGGTAAAAGGCGAGGGCTCGGTGGCGTGGCTCGACACGGACGCCGGCGACGGGCTGACGGCGCTGGCGGTGAACATGAGCTGGCTGCGCCTGGCGCTGCAGGGGTCCTACGAATACGCCACCGGGGACGAGGCAACCCTGACCCCGGCACTGGAGGCGGGCGTGCGCCATGACGGCGGCGATGTCGGCCAGGGCGTTGGCGTCGAGGTGGGGGCGGGCGTGACCTGGCGCCAACCGGCGGCCGGTCTGACGGTCGCACTGCGCACGCGGATGCTGGCCGCACATGAACACGACCGTGATGAATGGGGCGTGAGCGCACGGGTCCGCCTCGACCCCCGGGGCGACGGACGGGGAACCTTCCTGACCTTCGATCCCGCACACGGCCGGACGGCAAGCCGTCTGGGGCAACGGTTCGATTACCGCATGACCCCGGAACCGGACGGCGCGGCAGAGGACGGAGAAAGCCGACTGGAGGCCGAGGTCGGCCATGGCTTCGGCATCGCCGGCCCAAGGCCGCTGGCGGTGCTCACACCGTATGCCGGGCTCCGCCTGGCGGAGTCGGGCCGGCGGACCCTGCGGCTTGGCACACGCTATCGCCTGGGCGACAAACTCGCTTTCGGGGTCGAGGGCACGCACCGGCCAGGCACGGCTGGCGAGGATAACCTCATGCTGCGCGGCACGCTGCGCTGGTGAGGGCGGCCGCACCGCCTTTCACCCCAGCGTGTCGTTCTCCCACCGGCTCGGAACGGTTTCACGAAGCGCGCGGGTGCGCGGCGATGCGCGCCGAAGCCGGCCATGGCGGGTGAATGAACAGCCGGTAAACCCGATCACGTACGGCGGCCCGCGGGCGCGGTCCTCGCTGCGTGCCGGCGGCGCGCCTTTGTCGTCTGCCATCGGCAGCGCGCCCGAGGAAGCCGCAGTGCGCCGAGACGTCACCCGGGACATCGAACGCCGTATGGACAGCTACCCCTTGGCCGCCTTGCAGGAGCTCGCACGGAATGCGATCATTCATCGTGATTACGAAACGACCAACACTCCCGTCCGCGTCACCTGGTTCGATGACAGGATCGAGATCCAGAGTCCCGGCGGTCCCTTCGGGTCGGTCACGACGGCGAACTTCGCCCGCCCGGGGGTGACCGACTACCGCAATCCCAATCTGGCCGAGGCCATGCGGGTGCTGGGGTATGTGCAGCGGTTCGGCGTCGGAATACCCACCGCGCAACGCCTGTTGCGCGAGGCCGGACATCCGGTGCTCGAATTCTCGGTGGAGCCGACGCACCTGCTCGCCACGGTACGGGCTATTCCCGAAGCTGCGGAGGCCATGCCATGACCGCGCCCGTCTTGACCTTCTTCAACAACAAGGGGGGCGTCGGCAAGACCTCTCTGGTCTACCACCTCGCCTGGATGCTGTCGGAGACCGGCGAGCGTGTGCTGGCCTGCGATCTCGATCCGCAAGCCAACCTCACGGCGACCTTCCTCAGCGAACGCGACCTTGAGTCGCTGTGGGAGGACGGCGCGACGGGCCGCACCATCCATCAGTGCATCCAGCCGTTGACGAAGGTCGGGGATTTGCAGGAACCGCGGGTTCACCGGGTCTCCGAAACGCTCGGACTCATTCCCGGCGACCTGGCGCTCTCCAGTTTCGAGGACAGCCTTTCAAGCGAATGGCCCAAAACCCTGGGCGAGTCCGATCTATATCGTCCGTTCCGTATCGTCACCGCCTTCTGGCAGATCATGCAGAGCGGCGCTGCGGCCGTCGACGCGACCATCGTACTCGTGGATGTCGGTCCCAATCTGGGCGCCCTGAACCGCTCGGCACTGATCGCCACCGATCATGTCATCGCGCCGCTGGGGGCCGATCTGTTCTCCCTCCGGGGCCTCAGGAATCTCGGTCCGACCCTGACGAGGTGGAGGAGCGAATGGTCGAAGCGCCGGGACAATTGGGACCCGCCCGACTTTCCTCTGCCCCGGGGCGGCATGAAGACGATGGGATACATCGTCCAGCAGCATGGCGTGCGGCTGGGCCGGCCGGTGCGGGCCTATGACAAGTGGGTCAACCGCATGCCCGAGGCCTACCGCCGGCACCTGTTGCATTGCCACACCGGGCCTTTTCCCGACAAGCCGGACAACGACGAGAACTGTCTTGCCACCGTTCGGCACTATCGGAGCCTGGTTCCCATGGCGCAGGAGGCCCGAAAGCCCGTTTTTCACCTTGTCCCCGCCGACGGCGCCCTCGGAAGCCATGCGGCGGCCGTTCTCGACGCCTATCGCGATTTCAAGACGCTGGCGGATCTGATTCGGAAAAAAATCGGACTTTCGGCATGAGCCACCGCAGGAAGCTCATCAAGACCGCCCCGCCGCTGGAAGCACAGCCTCTTGTCCAGGGTACACGGCGTCTTGCCCGGGGCAAAGCGAGTCCAAAAGCGAGAAGCGATTCCAACGCACAGCGAGTCCGAAGCGGGGGTGTCGGGGGTCATCGGGAGAGGAGCGCGACGCTGCGAACCGGCGCATGGCGCCCGCCATGCGCCCCGGAGCGCCATCAGCCGTTTCGGGAAGATGGCCGCTCCCATGGTGGCGCTGGTGGATGCCGCCGTCCTCGCCTGCCTGGAGGAGTTGCTCAGAAAGGGGTGACCGGCGAGTTCAGGGGTAGTAGATGTCGTGTCCGGGGACGTAGCTCCGCTGGGTCTGGTTCGCATTCCGGTTCACCATGGTACGGCCCAGCATCGGATGGTACAGGCTCCGCACCTCGTGCTCGAGTTCGAAGACCTTCTCGCCGCTGGAGGGTTCCACGATGTCCCTGAAACGGTACTGGTGGGTGTTGCTCTCCTCCACGATCAGACCCCGGCGCAGCAGGAACCGGTGGGCGCGGGAGAAGTTGGCGATGTAGATGGCGATGTGATGGCCGTCGTATCGGGGGATCCGCGCGCCGGTCTCGGTGAAGACCAAGTGCTGGTTGCGGCCCACGTGGACCGTTGCACGGCCGTCCCTGAAGGAGGCCGGCGCCTGCAGAACGGAACGGTAGAACCTGCCGATGGCCCGGGCGCTGCCGGTGGGGGTCAGGAACTCCACGTAGGGCATGCCGATGGTCATGTCGCCGAACTCCGGGCCGGCCGCGTGACAACGGAACCGGTTGCCCCAGGGCCCGGTGACCGCCACGTGGTCGCGCGCGTCGCGCCATCCGAAACGGGTTCCCTCCAGTTCCGGCGCCACCGCGGCCAGCCGCCGTTTCAGGGCTTCCAGGTCGGGAAGGACCAGGCCGATGTGCCCGGGGATCTTCTGGACCCCGCGGGTAGGCAGGTGGAACTGCTGCCCGCCGGCGTTGATCCACATGTTGTTGAGGCCCACGTTCATGTAGGGATCCCGGGTGAGCCCGAGCCCCAGGACGTAGAAGGCCACGGCCTTGGCCTGATCCGGGATGGTCACGTTGACATGCTCGAGGGCGACGACGTTGCCGAGATCTTCCGCCTTGCGATCGTAACCGTTGGTCGTCATCTCTACCTCCCCGTGCGCCCAATAGATCACCTGGGCGGGATATCCGCAATGCCAACCGTGGTGCGCCCGCTCCTACAGGGTCAGGGCAAAGTCTTCGATCAGCGCACCCGGCAGACGCACACTGCCGGTGGAACGGCGGCCGTATGAGTTCGAATCCGACAGCAGATCCACCTCCCGGGTCAGGGCCGCGAGATTGTCCCCCAGCATCCGGTACAACGTTTCGTCGAAGCGCATGACCCGTACCGGCGCCTGCACCTCGCAGTTCTCCACCCAGAAGGTGGCGAAGCGGGTCATGCCGGTGATGCGGCAGGCGTCCCGGTCGGAGTAGTTCAGGTACCAGAGGTTGTTGATGAAGATGCCGGTGCCCAGGGCCGCCAGAACGTCCTGCCGCGGCATCGAGCCCCCGGCCATGGTCAGCGATTCGGGAGACTCGCACCCGGCGGCGCCGTTGGCCGGAACGCCGTATTCCTTGGCGGCCCGCGCCGAGACCAGAGGTGTGCCCAACCTTCCCCGGTCCATGAGAGTGATGCGGTCGGGCTTGATGAAACCGGCGGCGTCGAAGTTGGCGGCAAGGCCCGCCCCCGTGTCTTCCACCATGTGCACCGACGAATCCAGCGCGGCGTCGCCGGTGAGCAGGCGGCGCAACGGCGTTCTCCGCGTCCGGTGGGCTGTCAGTCCGAACCCGCCCCAGCAAAGCAGTCCGACGATCGCCTCCAGGGCCTGCGGGGCCAGATAGACGCGGTAACGGCCCGGCTTCAGGGTGCGCGCGGGCCGGCGCAACGCCGCCAGGTCCGCCGCCGCCCGCGTGACTTTCCCGTCGAACTCCGCCGGGTCCCACACCAGACCGGCGTAGGCGCACTTCACCGCCTTGTCGCCGTCCAGATGGAAGCTCCAGTCAAAGTGGTGGCTGAAGGTGGAGAACCAGTTCCGCTGCCCCAGGGAGTTGGCGAAGCCCCGGTGGATACCGCCGGCCATGTAGATGCCCACGAGGTCCCGGCCCTTTCCCGCGTCGAGGATGGACTCCAGCACCTGCCCCTCGTCTTCGGCCAGGCGGTTGGGATGGCCGGACTCGCTGGAACGGTTTTCCGCCGCGTAGTTGAGGAAAGGATCTTCCGGGACGAGTTCCAGCCTTTCGCGCCCGGCCTCCACCGCCTTCCGTATGCGTTCCCGATCCAGCCCGGCGGCGCCGGATACGGTTACGTCGACGGTGACCCGGCGCCGGCCGGCAATCAGATGGAGGGCGAGCTCCCGCTGCTCCACGGCGCCGGCCTGACGTACCCTGCTGCGGTTGAAGCGGACGAAGCTGGACTCCTCGCCGGTGAAGCCCAGCAACAGCACCTCCCGGCCCTTCAACAGCGATTCGGCGAAGTCCGCCAACTCGAAGAAGCAGCTCTGCATTGCCCGCTCAGGACTCTCCGCCGAAGACCTGGACGCCGGCGAACACGCATGCGGGCGCGGTGTGCCCGACGCGGATCACCTGGTTCGGCTCGCCCTTGCCGCAGAACGGCGTACCCAGCACCTCGCGGGTCGCGGGATTGCCGACGCGGCGCAGACTGCGCCAGAAGGTGGCGGAGACGCCGCGGTAGTTGGGTTTCCGGACCACCTCCCGCAACGCGCCGTCTCGTATCAGGGTGCCGCGCTCACAGCCGAACTGGAACTTGTTGCGCGAGTCGTCGATGGACCAGGAGCAGTTGGTCTGCATGAAGACCCCGCGCTCGATGGAGCGGACCATCTCCTCGAAGGTGGCGTCTCCCGGCTCCAGATTGAGGTTGGCCATGCGGTCGATGGGCGGCCGGTTCCAGCTTCGGGCGCGGGAACCGGCCACTCCCGCAAGGCCGCTGCGCTGCTGGGACAGGTGCCCGCCCAGGCCGCGCAGGAGCACACCGTCCCTGATGATGTATTCCCGGTGCGCGGGCAGTCCCTCGTCATCGAAGCCGTAGCTGGCAAACTGTGCCGGGTTGGTGGGATCGAAGGTGACATTCAGGAGCTCCGATCCGTAGCGGTAGCTGCCGAACATGTCGGGGGTGACGAAGCTGGTGCCCGCGTAGTTGCGTTCGTCGCCGAGGATCCGGTCCAGTTCCAGCGGATGGCCGATGGACTCGTGGAGCTGGAGAATGAGCTGGTCCGGGGCCAACAGGAGATCCATGGTTCCGCCGGGACAGTTGGGCGCGGCCAGAAGTTCCAGGGCTTCCTCGGCCAGAACCGGAGCCGCGTCGTGGAAACCGGTCTGGTCCAGCACCTCCAGCCCTCCTTGGCGGCAGAAGCCGCGCCCGCCAAAGGTGCGGCTCACCGTTTCCGTACCGTCATTGGCGGTACAGGCCAGGTTCGGGACCACCTGCTCCAGGGTCTGGTGCACGCGGGCGCCGCCGGCGGTTACATGGAGGGTCTCGGTTTCCGAGCGCCACAACGACGCGTCCCAGTCCACGATGCGGGGGTCGGCGTGCAGCCGCTCGCCTTCGACACGCAGGAGATCGATCTTGTCGCGCAGCGGCACGGAGTCCCACGGAACCGCCACCGGAGTACGGTAATCGCCCCGTCGTATCTCCCGGCACATTGCCAGGGAAAAGTCCGTCAGGCTGTGCGTCGCCGTCCGTGCCGCCCAGCCCCGCGCGCGCTCCAGCGCCCGCTGAAGCCCTTGCGGGCTCAGGTCGCAGGTGCCCGAGTAGCCGAGCCCGCCGCCGTCCGCCACCGTGATCATCACGCCGGCATCGTCCCCGGACACCACCGGCTCCACCACGCCGCGCCGCACGCCGAGCCTCTCGAAACGCTCGCCGACGTAACGGAGCGAGCAGAAGCCGGCACCGGGTGCGGCCTTGCGGAACCATGCTTCAAGCGCTTCTGGCAGACTCGACACGATGTCCTCCTCCGATCAACCTATACCATGAAAACCGCTCCTGACGCGCGAAACGGAGTCCGGTCCGGCGGACGGCGACCCTTGGAGTGAATTGATTGACCCGTGATGGCGATGACCCCTATAGTGTCGGCAACCGACGAGGCCCTTGCCGGGGATGTCCGGCAACGAAGGGCCGGCAACGAAACCGTCCCGTCTTGACCCACCGAGGCTGATCCATGAACTGTTGCAGCACCCGCGCCGTTCGGCGCAGCCGCTCCGGCGCCGGCACTTGGGAGACCACCCGCCCGGCCGACAAGTGGAACAAATGGAGGGACTGTCCGGTGCGGCTCCTCAAGGGTGCGGCCCGGTAATGCTGCGGGCCATCCAGCGGTTCTTCGACAGCCGCATCGACCCCGGCCACGGCGACGTCCGGCAATCGGACCGCCACCGGTTGCAGGTGGCCACCGGCGCGTTGCTGATCGAGATGATGCGCACGGACGCGGAGGCCACCGAAGGCGAACGCGCGGTGGTGCTGGCGGCGTTGCGGAGCAAGTTCGACCTCACCGACGAAGAAACCCGTGAGTTGGTGAAACTGGCCGAGGTCGAAGCCCGCGACGCCATCGATCACTACCAGTTCACATCTCTCATCAAGACGGCCTTCTCCCGGGAGCAGAAGTGCAAGGTGGTGGAATACCTTTGGGCCGTGGCCTACGCGGACAAGAACGTCGACAAGCACGAAGAATACCTGGTGCGAAAGATCGCCGGCCTCATCGGCGTTTCACACAAGGAATTCATCGAGGCAAAGCTGCGGGTCCGGGACGCGCGCACCGCCTGAGTCCGGCAGGGTCGGTCCCGCACCATCCGCCGGCGGAGACCACCTTCCGGACCAACACGCCTCAAGGCAGCCTGCCCAGCCTCAACGGCAGCGGCGTGCCCAGCCACAGCGAGCGGTCCTGGTGGTCGCCCCGGTGCTCTCCGGTATCGGGATGGACCAGGATGTCCAGGTCTTCCCGGTTGAGCATCAGCCACGGCACCACCCGGGCGAACTCGTCGGGCGCGAAGGCGACCTGATACATGGCCTTGGCGTGAGGGCCCACCGGCACATCGTGCCAGCGCCCCAGCACGACGTCGAAGCGGGAACCCAGGCCTTGGCGCACCCGGTCCGCGACCTCACGGGTGGCGGGGTCGTAGTAGACGTGAGCGTGATAGCCGGCAATCTTCGATGGCTGTTTCGACATGGTATGGTCTCGGTCGGTTCCCCTGGGGCGGGTCAAGGCCCATGACACTATGCCCATGACAAGGGCTCCCCTTGGCAGAGGAAACCCTCATGACAAAGCCCCATGACAAAGCGGGCTCTCCTCCGTTTGGAGAGCCCGCTCCCGGCGTGCATCAACGCCGGTACGAACTGTCTGTTTTTTTCCGTGGCTCCGCGGTGTCGGCTCATCCGGGATCGGTCTTCCGGGAGGGGAGCCCCCTCCTCCGCTGCTTTCCTGTCCCCTGAAGTCGCGGCGTGCCTGGCGGCTTGCCGCTGTGTTGTCCAACACTCGAGTCGGGACGGTCAGCCGATGGACCGCGTACGGCGAAACCCCGGGAACCAGCCTGCCCGCCTTTCACGGGCGTTCATTGTCGGGCGGAGTGGTTTTTGTCATCGGACACCTCCCGGAGTCAGGATGACCGAGGCGATGACCCCGAATCGCTCACATCGAATCGCCGATCCAGTGCGCTCGACCCACGCCTCGTGCCCGTTCGCGAACAAGGCCATTCAAGTCTAGTGCCGCTCCGCACCGGTTGTCAAGAAAAAAATGCCGCGCGGGAGATATCGGCGGAAGACAGCGTTGAACGGCAACGACAGGCCTGCTATGGGTACGCAGCAATTGTCGAACCACACGAGAGGAGATGATGGCAAACGACCCGGATGTGATCGTGGTGGGAGGCGGCTCGGCGGGTTGTGTAGCCGCGGCGCGCCTGTCCGAGGACCCGAAGCGGAGGGTTCTGCTGCTGGAGGCCGGACCCGACCCGCAGCCAATCCCCGAGCTGGTGGCCGTGGCCGCCGAACGCGTACGCCTGCTGCTCGAAACGCCCTACCTCAACATGTACCCCACCGAGCGCAAGCTGGATGGAAGCATCTTCTATTCCCTCGCCGGAAAGATCATGGGCGGCGGTTCCTCGGTAAACGTGATGTCGGTCATCCGTCCCATCAAGGCCGACATGGATGCGTGGGTGGCGGCCGGCAACCCCGGGTGGTCGTGGGAGCGCGTGGTGCCGTACCTCAAACGCATCGAAAACGATCGGGACCATCCCGGCAGCCCCGACCACGGTCACGGCGGGCCGCTCTATTTCGAACGGCACTACCGCTTCGGCCAGGAAGTCCCCAAGCCGGTACAGACCTTCATGGACGCGGCCCGCAGTCTGGGGCTGCCGGAAAGCGATGTGAACGATCCGAATCCGTTCGGGGTCTGCACGTCACCGTTCAACATCAGGGACGGCATGCGCCAGTCGACCACGACAGCCTATCTGGACGCGGCCCGGGGCCGGCCCAATCTCACGGTCATCGCCGAAGCCCCGGTCGTGTCGCTCTCCTTGTCGGGCAACCACGTCACGGGCGTGCACTACGAGAAAGACCGCCAGCGGAAAACCGCGGTCGGAGCCGAGGTGCTGCTGACCGCCGGCGCATTCCACAGCCCCCACATCCTCATGCTCTCGGGCATCGGTCCGGCGGCAGAGTTGCAACGGCACGGCATCGAAGTGCGTTACCACCGGCCCGGCGTGGGCGAGAATTATCAGGACCACGCCATGCTGCACATGGGCTTCGAGGGGCGCGGCACCTTCGACGTGGACTGGGTGGTGCCGCCCTTCCGTCTCATCACCAAGAGCGATCCGTCACGGGAGACCGGGGACTTCCATATCTTCATGCGCCCTCCCACGGTGCTGGAGGGCGTGGGCCGCACATTGAACATCTCGGCCGCACTGCTGGAGCAGCGCAACCGCGGCCGGGTGTTCCTCAGAAGCGCCGACCCGCACGAACTGCCGGGGGTGGACGCCCGGATGCTGGAAGACCCGGGCGACATCACCGCCATGGTGGCCGCCATGGAGTTTCTGGAGTTGCTGACCCGGACCGGAGACATGCCCGAGTTCTACGGGCCGCCGATCCAGCCCCGGCGCGGCCAGGACTGGAGCCGGTTCGCGCGCACGGCCTTCGACAGCTATCACCACGCCGCCGGCACCTGTCTCATGGGACCGGCGTCCAACGCCATGAGCGTGGTGGACGAGGAACTGCGGGTTCACGGCATCGACAACCTGCGGGTGGCCGACGCCTCCATCATGCCTGCCGTCACGCACGCCAACACCAATGTGACCTGCATGATGATCGGCGAGCGGGCCGCGGACTTCATCAAGGGTGGTTCGGGAGGCTGCTGAGGCGCGCGGCCGTCGGAGTCAGAAGCGCCGCATCAGTGCCGCTTCAGCGCTTGAGCAGCGCGTCGAGCCGGCCGTCGGCATCCATGGCCCGCAGTTCGTCGTAGCCGCCGACGAGACTGCCGTTGATGAAGATCTCCGGAACGGTCCATCTGCCTTCGGAGCGCTCCCGCATCTCTTCCTGTCTGCCGGGATCCCGTTCGACGTCGAACTCCATGAACTCCTGCCCCTTTTGCGCCAGCAGACGCTTGGCCATGCGACAGTACGGACACCAGGACTTGCTGTAGATCTCGATGGTGGCCATGGATGATGGATCGACCCGCCCGGGCCGTTGCTCACGAGCCTCCCGGGGAGCCGGCCAGCTCGAACACCGGCAGCTTGATGTCGGGGTCTTCAGTCTCCATGAACGTGACGGTCACGGGTGCGCCGGAAGTCACCTGGTCACGGTTCGCACCCACGATGCGCGTCACCATGCGAACGCCCTCATCCAGTTCCACCTCCGCGACATGAATGGGCACCTCGTCCATGAACGCACGGTTTCGGGGCACGCGGCAGAGCGAAAACGTGTGCACCCGGCCCTTGCCGCTCACCGGCGCCCACTCCAGGTCATGGCCGAGACAGGCCGTGCAGACGGCGCGGGGAAAGAACTGGAGCACGCCGCAGGAGCGGCATTTCTGAAGCCGCAATTCACCTTTGGCGGCCGCTTCCCAGAATCCGCGGTCGATGGCGTTGACAACGGGTAGACTCTTGCCGGCCATTACCATCTCCTTTCCAGGATCAGCGCCGCCGTGGTGTTGAGATTGCGCGCGTAGGACAGCCAGCCGATGCCGGTCACCAAGGCGGTTTCGCAGGACTGGACCTGCCGTTCTCCGGCCTCGCCGCGCAACTGCCGCAGGGCTTCCACGACGTGCAGCATGCCCCCGGCCAGGCCCGCCTGCCCCACGGAGAGCTCGCCGCCGCCGGTGTTCACCGGGAAATCGCCCCCGAAGGTCAGGTCGTGGTCGTCCACGAACTGCCCGCCGTCGCCCTTGGCACAGTAGCCCAGGTCCTCGATCTGCATCATGACCGCGATGGGATAATCGTCGTAGATGGCCAGGAGATCGACGTTGTCGCGGCTCATCTCCGAGAACAGGCGCTCCCCCACCACGCTCATGCCCGTGACGGTCTTGTCCGGCAGCATGTTGGCGGCCTGGAAGCCGATTTTCTCGGCGTCGGTCACGAGATACACCGGCTTGTCGGTGATCTGCCTTGCGCGTTCTTCGGAAGCCACCACCACACATTCGCCGCCGGAACAGGGCATGACACAGTCGAAGAGCCGGATGGGATCGGAGATCAGCCGTGAGCCGACGTAGTCCTCGATGCTCATGGGCGTCCGCAGCAGCGCCTGGGGATTGGGGCCGGCATTGTGCCGCTGGCTCACGGCGATCTTGCCGATCTGCTCCAGGGTGGTGCCGTACGCCTCCATGTGCCGGCGCTGCACCAGCGCGAACAGCGTGTTGGGACCGCCGTAGCCGTAGACGTCCACATAGTTGGCCCGCTGGTACTCCAGCACCCGCTGGTGCGACACGTTCCTGTCAAAAGCGTTGCCGGCCACGATGAACGCCACGTCCAGATAACCCGCCTCGATGGCGTCCGCCGCGCGCCGTATGGCACACACCGCGCCGGCCCCGCCGCAGTCGCCGTTCAGTACCCAGTCCAGTTCCAGACCCAACTGCTCAGCCACGTAGGGCGAGTAGTCCGGGCTTGCCTGGGTCACCATGGAGAACCCGTGGATCTCCTTCTTGGTAATGCCGGTCTGGACCATGGCATTGTGCATCGCCTCGGCGTAGTAGGACAGCAGCGGGCGGTCGGACTTGCGCGAGTACTCCGTCGAGCCGTAACCGACCAGGCAAACCTTCTTTCTCAGCATGGCGACTTTCCCTCCGCGCACAGGGCTTCGAGACGAACGGGCCTTCGAAACGAATCTCCAAGGCGAATCCCGAAGGTCAGATCATGAAGTCCCCGCCGTTGACGAGGATGGTCTGCCCGGTAACATAACAGGCCGAATCGCCGGCAAGAAAGCCGACAACGTTGGCAATGTCCCGGGGCTCGGCGATACGGCCCAGGGGCACCTGGGCGCCTCTCTCGCGCAGCGATTCCTCGGAGCGGTGCTGGCGCGGCATGGCGGTATCGGCGGTGCCCGGGGCGACGGAGTTCACGGTAATGCCATGGGGCGCCAATTCCCGCGCCAGCCCGCGGACAAGACCCAGCACCGCGGCCTTGGAGGCGGCGTAGTGCGCGTGTCCGGCGGCTCCCTTGAAGGCGATGGACGACGCGGTGCAGATGATGCGTCCGTTTCCCTGCCGCTTCATAGCCGGCACGAAGGCCCGGGCGCACAGGAACTGACCGCCGACGTTGACGTCGAGCACGCGGTCCCACTGCTCCTCCGACATGTCCACCACCGTGGAGCGGGGATAGATGCCGGCGTTGGCGACCAGGATGTCCACCCGCCCCCAGCGGTCCAGCGTACGGTCCCGCAACGCGTCCACGGAAGCCTCGTCGGCCACGTCCACCTGGACCGCCAGCGCTTCTCCCCCCGCCCGCGCCGCCTCGGCGGCGACGCTCCCGGCCGTGGCCGGGTCCATGTCCGCCGCCACCACCTTCGCTCCGGCGCCCGCCAAGGCAAGGACGATGGCCCGGCCAAGCCCCTGCCCGCCTCCGGTCACCACCGCCACCTTTCGCTCGAGTTTCATGGTTCGGTTCCCCTCTCCGCTTCGTGGTGAGTAGCCCGCTTCCGGATGGCTGTCAAACAACGCGGGCCGCGGTCCCGGGCGGCCGCGGAGCCCCTTGGCATCCCTGCGGCGATGGCCTATACCGGCGACGGACTTGGCTTCCCCGCCGCCAAGGGGCCAACGGCTCCGGCAATGCCGGACGATGCCACTGCAGTGCCCCATTGGCCGGGTCGCCACGCCGGATCGCCGCGGTGGGCCGCTGGCGGACTACGCCGGACCCTCCGGAGAGCGCGCGGCCGGCCGCGAATCCATCGGTCGAGGTTGACACCATGGCAGACAGCCACATTCCCTGCGGCATCGAGATTCCCCAGGTGTTCATCAACGGACCCGTCGATTCCGGGCACATCAGAAAATTCGTCGTCCGGGCCGAGGAGCTGGACTACGACAGCCTCTGGACCCAGGAGCGGAATCTCAGCGATTTCTCCATGCTGGAACCGCTCACCCTCATGACCTATGCGGCGGCGGTGACCTCAAGACTCAGGATCGGCGCCTCGGTGCTGCTGACGGTGCTCCGCAACCCCCTGCAGCTCGCCAAGAGCTTGGCCAGCCTGGACCAGTTGAGCGGCGGGCGGATCATCGCCGGCATCGGGCTGGGCGGTGTCCGCGGGCGCATGTGGCCGGAGTCGGAGACCGTCTACGGCTATGCTTCCGAACACCGCGTGACCCGTTTCGTGGAGGGCATCCGGGTCATGCAGGCGCTCTGGCGCGACCCGCAGGTCACCTTCCAGGGCCGGTTCTGGAATTTCACCGATGTCGCCATGGAGCCCAAGCCGGCACAGCGGCCATTCCCCTTGTGGTTCGGAGGCCACGCGGAGCCGGCGCTCCGGCGGGCGGTCCGGTTCGGCCACGGATTCATGGGAGCGGGTTCCTCCCCCACCGAGCGTTTCATCAAGGAGCATGAACGGATCACGCGTTTCCTGGACGAGGCCGGACGGGACCCCGCGAGCTTCGCCATCTCCAAGCGTGTCTACCTGGCCGTGGACAACGACCGCCACCGGGCGGAGCGCCGTCTGCGGGAGTTTTTCGCGGTGCGGTACCGGAACGCCGACCTCGCCTCGCGGGTGTGCATCCGGGGCGGACGCCAGGAGGTCATCGACAGGCTCAATGAGGTGGTGCGCGCCGGCGCCCGCCACCTGCTGCTCAATCCCGCCTTTGACGAGATGGAGCATCTCGAACTCCTTGCGGAAGAGGTCGTCCCTCACTTGGGCTAGCCCTACCCATGCCCCACAAGTGATGCGAGAGTAAAGAGGGTGGCCGTTGTTTTCACGTTATCTGCTCCATCATGAGTTGGTATCCGATGCACCATTCAACGAGGGTGAGGTGACCCCGCCAGATCACCATTGTTCCCGGGGGTGGTCCACGGGTGCGATGGATATGACCGCCGATCCGCGCCAGGGTGAGGACGGCGGTGGCCAGGGTATCGGGAGGGGCGTAGCGCTGTCGCGCGGCGAAGGCCTTCAGCGCCTTGATTTCGAGTTCGGAGAACAGGATGTCGGGTGACAGGTCCGGATGATCGCGTCCGAGCAGTGTCATCAGGTGAATGCGCCATGCGATGACAAGGTTGATGGCGACGGCCCGGGCGAGGCGGTCGGCCGAGCGGTTTTCGAGTTCCTCGACCTTGCAACCGGACTTCAGGATCCGGTGCCAGTCCTGGATCCGCCAGCGCCGGGCGTAGTACCCGACCAGGGTCCTGCAGTCCTCCAGGGTGTCGGTGGGAAGGGTGGTGAACAGCAGCCAGCGGATGGGGACGGCATCGACGGGCGTACGCTCCTCCTCGACCATCACCGCCTGCAGGCGGATCGGCGGCTTGCCCTGATTCTTGGGGCTCGTGGGTGCGAGTTCCACGGTCTGGGCGCGCACCGTCAGGGTGGCGCAGCGCGCCGTGCGGGCGGCCTTGGCCGGGCGCTTGCTTCGCTTGGGCCGTGGGGTCAGCCGGTCCAAGGCGACGATCAGGGTGCCGAGGACCGGGGCCGCCTGCAGGGCCTTCCGCACCGATGTGGCCGGGCCGGTGGCGCCGTAGGCATGGACAGCGGCCACCCGGCGGGTCTGCTTGCCTCGCACCAGGATGTCGGCGTCCGGGTGCGCCTGTTGCGTCTCGAAGACCTCGAAGGCGTCCGCCTCCCGATCCATCACGCAGACCACCCGGCCCTCCGGGAGGTCCCGGCCCAGCGCGGCACAGTTCCGGTACCCTTCGAGCCAGCGTCCGGTCTTGCTCGGTTCGGGTGTCCTCGGCTCGTCCTTGGCCGGCGGTGCATCAAAACGGGCCCCGACAACCCCCAGCGGCAGGCCGCTCGGGGTCACCGCCAGTGTCGAATGCAGATGCAGGCCCCGTGAAACGGCGCCGGTCTGGTTGACACCGATGACCCCGAGCCCCTCGCAGCCCGGACGCGATGCAAAGTTCAGGTCCGTGCCGTCCTGGATGCACAGCACCACCGGCTCGGCCCGCATGCGCTCCCGCGTGCGGGCACGGTGCGGCTCCAGGATGGCCGCCGGCGTCACCGCGGTCCTGTGGGGCTGGTCGATGAACCGGTAGTACCCCTTGATCTCGGCCCGGTTGCCGCTCGCGGCCTGCGGAAAGGACCCCATCGGTCGTGCTCCCTTCAACTGCGCAATCGCCACCAGACGGGCGCTCAGACGGGCATCGCCGAACGCCGCGCCGCCCAACTCCGCCCCGGCCCAGGACGGCCCGTCAAGACCCTCCGCCGGGTCCAGCCTGAGGGTGTCCGCCGGGGGCGGTGAGACACCCAGGCGGGTGCGCCAGTCACCCACCAGTTCATGGATATAGACCGCCTTGCCCCCCACCGCCACAGCGTGGCCACCGTCCTGCCGACCCCGGCCTGCAGTCTCGCCCAGCCACCGCCAGTTGCCGGCCCGCAGGCTGGCCCCACCATGGGGCGGCGACACGAAGGTCTCCATGAGCCATGGCGCGAAACCATAGCGCGCGGCAAAATCCGCCCCGAAGCGGCGCAGAAGCTGTCCCAGCACATGCGACGCCAAGTTGCGGCAGCGCACTTCCGGTCGGATCAGGAACCGGGACAAACCCACCACCCGGTGCAGATGCTGCCGGCGCGTCGCCGCGTCCCAGCCGATCCAGCGGTCCCGCACCGCAAGCTGCAGGGCCGATGCCGCCACCCCCATGGCCCCCAGCCAGCCGTGCTCCGACCCCAGCAAATACCGCATCTGCCGGCCCACCAGCGGCCCGGCCCCCTGCGGATGCTCGTGCTCCATCAGTCCCTGCCAGATCTCCCGCTGTGCCGGATCCACAACCGCAACCAGCGCCAGACCCCGAACCTCACCAACCTCCGCCGGAACCCCCCGTGCCGGCGCCACCGGCGACGACCGGCGCCGCCGGACACAACTCCCACCGGGCGTTCGCCGGGCCGGAAGCCGGATCTGCCCGGCCCGCTCCAGAGCCCGCAGGGCGGACAGGCAGGTGGAAATCTGAGGCTGCCCCCGGCCATCGCGGAAACCGAAATCAGCACACAGACGTTCGGCAAGCGCCGTGCGATGCGGAATGCCCCCCGCATCCAGAAGCTCGGTGATATGATGCACCGACCCAGGCTGGGCAAGCTGGTGCCGGATCTGGTGCTGAACATCCATGGCCCGCACCGTAGCACCGCCCGAATCAAATGTCCAGCATCACTTGTGGGGCATGGGTAGGGCTGCGCTGGGTATCCTGGGAGTTGCGGGTGGGGGTTTCGGGCAAGTCGTCGATCTCGCGTGCGCGCAGCCGTCTGGGATCAAGGCCGTTTCTGGAGTTGCGCGATGCTTGCGTGAAGCCCCTGGCGGTCCATTCGACGATGGGGTCATGGTACCGGGGCCTTCGTCTGATGGCGATGGACGGCACGACGCTGGCGGTTCCGGATGAGGCGGAGAACCGGGAGCCGTTCGGACTTCCCGGCCCGTCGCGCGGTCGTGCCGCCTTTCCCCAGCTCAGGCTGTGGGCTCTCACGGAACTCGGCACCCGGGCACCGTTGGCTTGGTGCGCTGGCCCGTTGTCCGAATCGGAGATGGAACAAGCCGAACGGCTCGTGTCGCACCTCAAGCCGGGCATGCTGGTGCTGGCGGACCGCTACCATAGCGGGTTTCCCCTGTGGTCGGCGGCCCATGCGAAGGGTGTGCACCTCCTCTGGAGAGTCCGGTCGAACCGGACATTTCCCGTGCACAAAAGTCTCCCGGACAGCTCCTGGTTGAGCGTCTTCAAAGGTTCCGGCAGGGACCGCAAGCGCAGTCAGGGTAGTGGCCCGGTGCGGGTGGTGAGCTACCGCCTGCCTGGAACCGATGACACCTATACCTTGATTACCACGCTGCTCGATCCCCAACGAGCACCGGCCTCCGAACTCGCCGCGCTCTACCATGAACGCCGGGAAATCGAGACCCCCTGCGACGAGGTGAAAACACACATGCTCGGACCCGGCGCCATGCTCCGCAGCAAAACCCCTGATCTGGTCCATCAGGAACTCCACGGCCTGATGCTCGCCCTTTACGCCGTGCGCCACCTCATCCACCAAGCTGCACAACCCTCTGGCGAAGACCCGGATCGACTATCCTTCCTTCACGCCGTCAATGTCCTCCGTCGTCGCATCGTCAATCCCCGTGATTTTCCCCCCAGGAACCCAACCCATGAACCCTGAACTCGATATTCTCAGCGAAATCCTCGAAGAACGCGCCGTCTCCAGCCGCGGGCAACTCAAACCCCGAGGCGTCAAGCGCAAAATGAGCAACTTTCCGATTCGGGCTCGAACCCCTCTGTCCCGCAAGCTCCACCCCTGGACCCCCGTATTCTCCCCTGTTCCTGCTTAATGCAACACTATTGGGGCTAAACTGACTCATCAACGTCTGCGCCGCAGTGTCTTTCGCAGCGTCCCGGAACGGATTGCGGCCATCAAGCACTCCTTGGTTTGCCACAATGCCAATCCCAAGCCTTTCGTCCGGACCACCTCCGTCAATGCCATCTTCCTCAAAATCTCAAAATGCAATACCATTCATGAGACATACCACCAGGCGGAACTTCCTTCCGGCGACATCAGCAGGCATACGCAAGCATCAGGGAAGGAGAAGCATCAAGGAGTTCGCCGCATTTCATTTTCAGGCAACCATGCACCACGGAGAGGCAGCCTGTGCAAGAATTCCAGAATTATCCGCCCGGCGATTCAAACCGGTGGACTGTCAGGCCCGTGCGTTCCAGCCGGCACCCGCGACCGCGCCCCTGCCGGTCACCCCGGCCCGCATCGCAGCCCCCGTCAGCGTTCGAGAAAAAAAGGGCGCCCGATCCGTAGATGGATCGGGCGCCCTGCTGCGTGAATCACCGCCGGTGACGGCGGCCCGTTACTCCCTGCGGCCGCCGAAGGAGCCGCGAAACTCGCCGCTCTTCTTGTCCTTGGACGTGACGTCGAACACGCCGCCCACCTCTTCGCCGTTCGGTCCGAAGAAATGGCCGCTGTACTCCCTCAACTCGTACAGGCTGCCGTCTTCGCTCATGGCAAAGCCCACAACGTCACGAAGTTGGGCGGCGGTGAATCCGCCGGCACCGGTTGTTGTGTTGTTGACATTGGTCACTTTACTGCCAGAGAACCGGTTGCCGTCGATGGTGCCGTGGAATGTGGCGACAGGGACGAGATGTCCGTGGCTCTTTTTGGCAGCATTCGGCCAGAATACCACCCTGCGGATTTCCGTCTTGATGGTGCTTTCCCCGAAATCCACCGTTGTGGTTGCGGGTCCATCCATACCTCCGACGGTTGGAGGGTTGTTCTGGGTGCGCAGTTGCCAAACTGCATCGCCCTCGTAGGTGGCGGTACCGAAGCTTGGCATGTTGGCAGTCGGGGTCGGCCCCTTGCCCGGCAGCGCCTGGACGAATGTGATGCCAAGGTGGGTCCGGTTTGACTTCTTGTTCCACATGCCGAAGTTCATGTGCTCGTAGGGCTTCGTCTCCGGGAAATCCGGCACATCGTAGACGAGCAACGGACGGTACTTGAGTCCCGTGGCACCCTCGGCTCCGGTGCTCAGAAGATAGACCTTTTTCCCGCTGCTATCCGTGTAGTAGTAGACCCCCACGCCCGCGTTCGCGTCCGTGTGCGTCACATTGATCCAGTCATTGGCATTCGTCTTGTCGAATTTCGTATGCTCATCGGTGTCGACACGATAGAACTCCCCCTCCGCCCGCATGATCTTGTAGGTCTTGCTGTCAACGGTGCGCGAGCCGAACGGATTTTCTGCCGTGACCGGGGCCGTGAACTCGGCACCGTTAGTACCGCTGTCCTTGCGGTAGGCCTTCACCGCCTTGGTGTTGGTGATATATTTGTCGATCAGCCAGAGACGAAACTGCTCCGATTCGGTGATGGAACCCAGCTCCTCCGAGTCGATGCCGGAACCGATCTGTTCCGAGTCGGTGTAGGAACCGATCGTGATGATGCGTCCATAGAATCCCGTCCGGGCAGCCACCTCCGGCTTGTTCTCGGTTGCCGCCACGTAGGCGACGGGTTCCTTTGAGTGACGAGTTGAGTCGTCCGTGAGGTCGCCGGCCTTGCCGCTCTCCACCGTCTTGCCGCCGGTCTTGACCGTGACCTTGGGGGCACCTGCGGTGATGCGCGTGCCGCCGTACTCGTAGGTCATTCCCTCGACATGCCGGACCTCCCTGGCTGCGGCTTCCGTGGCCATCTTCGCCTTTTCGGCGGCTGTCGCCGCCTGAGCCTCGGCCTGAGCCTGAGCCGCCTCGGCTGCGGCTTGGGCCTTGGTGGCCGCACGCACGTCGCTCGTGGCCGCGGCCTTGTCCGACTCCATCTTGGCCTTGTCGTACTCGGCCTTCGCCATGTTGGCCGCGGTCCGGGCCTCATCCGCGTAGGTCTTCGCCGTCATGGCGCCCTTGGGAACATGGTGGAACACCAGACCCATGGTCGCGGTTTCCGCCTCATCGGCCGACGTCCCGGCGTTGTCGGACGCCGTCATGGCCTTGCCGGATGCCGTCATGGCCGCGGTCCGAGCCTCCTTCAGAATCGTCTCAACTTCCGTCAGCGGGGGGGGGGGGGGGGGGGTAGGAGTGTCCGGGGTCCGGTTGTTGCTGCTGCCACCGCATGCCGCAAGCCCGACGGCCAGCACCACCGCACCGAAGATCGCCCCCACATTCCTGTGCCTCATCCTGTACTTCAATATCCTCTCCCTTTTCATTCTCGAATCTCCTCCCGCCTTCAGAAGCCGCTTTGGTACAATGCGCCTTGGTACGATGCCACGGAACTTCCCTCCGGCAACATCAGCAGGCATTCAGAAAGCGTCAAGGCTTCGTCCCATTTCATCTCCGGCGGCCTATACCACAGAGAGGCTGACCGTGCAAGAATCTGCAAGGGGTCGAGCGCGACCCACGGTGAGGCTCCGGAAGGGTGTGCGCTGTCAGAGGTGGAGGTGTGTCTGGTGAAACCGGAGGAGCGTCCGGACTGGGACGTGCTGATGGACACGCATCATTATCTGGGTTTTCGCCGTCTGGCAGGCCGCGGCCTTCGCTATGTAGCCACCTTCAGAGGTCGATGGCTGGGCTTGCCGGCGTGGCAGAACGGCGCCTTCAGGTGCCGACCGCGGGACCGTTGGACCGGCTGGCGGACGAAGCAGCCGTTCGAGCTTCTGGGTCTGATCGCCAACAGCACGCGCCTTCTGCTGCTCTCCAAGCCCGGTGTGTTTCCGAATCTTGCCTCCCATTGCGTGGCGCGGATGACCCGCCGGCTGACGGACGACTGGCTGGCGGCGCACGGTCATCAGGTGCTTGTGGCCGAGACGTTCTGCGATCCGGGGTTGTTTGCGGGCACGCTTTACAAGGCGGCGGGCTGGCAGGCACTGGGCAGGACCCGCGGGTTTGCCCGCGCCAACGGGCGCTACATCGACCCTCATGGTCGGCGGAAGGAGATAGGGGGCACGCCGCTGCGGCCCGACGCCCGGGCGCTGTTTTCGAACCCGCGTCCGCTGCCCCCCGAGGTGGCGCCTCCGGCCGCCCTCGGTCTGGCTCCCCGCAACCCGGTGGCGATGCGCTCCCTGTATGCCGAACGGGCGGCCGTGCCGGACTTCCGCCGGGCGCAGGGCCGGAAGCACTCGGTAGTGGTGTGTCTCATGAATGGCCTTGCATCTTGAGATCTTGCGCAGGATGGAGTTGACGGGGGTGGTCCGGACGAAAGGCTTGGGATTGGCATTGTGGCAAGCCAAGGAGTGCTTGATGGCCGCATTCCGTTCCGGGACGCTGCGAAAGACACTGCGGCGCAGACGTTGATGAGTCAGTTTAGCGAACCAACTCTCGACGAGATTGGGCCAAGAGGTACGGGTAGGCGTGAAATGGAGTTGGAAGCGGGGGTGAGCGGCCAGCCACCGGCACACCGCTTCATGCTTATGGGTTCCGTAGTTGTCCAGGATGATGTGCCGGGTCCGGTCGCGGGGGAACGCACGGTCGAGGCGCCGCAGGAACTCCTGATGCCGATGGCGTCCGTGGCACTGACCGATGAAGGCGCTTCGTCCAGGTACGACCGACCCCGACCGTGCAGCAGCCGGCCCGCTGACGGCTACGGTCTCAGCGCCCGGGCGTGGCGGCCAGCACCTCGTCGAGGCTCGCCGCCACCAGCACGGCCTCCGCCCAGGCCTCCAGTTCGGAGGCCGACGCACGGCGAACCCGCTCGCCCACCGCATCCGGCACATCACCGAAGCGCAACGCCAGTTGACGAAGAAGAAGTTCCGCCAAGGCCTGTATCCGGCCGCGTTCGATTCCCTTCTCCATTCCCTCGGCTCTTCCTTCAGCTCTTCCCTGCTCGATTCCCTGCTCCATTCCCTCAGCTCTTCCCTGTTCGATCCAGGCTTGTGCGACTGTGCCCATCAGCGCCTCCCAACGGTCCGGCTTTGTCCGGCGCAGCGACGCCTCCAGCAAGGGCGGCGTCAGGTTCATGCACTCGGCCATGTAACGCACAATATGACGCTCGAACGCACTCCCTGCAACCGGCCCGCCCGTCATCTGGTCCAGAAGATCCGTCGGTATGTCCTCGGCATATACCACCTTGAGCGCCAGAAGCCCGGCCCGCACTTCGGGCGAGACCGACAACCGCCCTGGCGCAATCTCGCCAAGGTCATGCAGCACATAGGCGAACTCCCTGACGAAAGGCTCCAACTCCCCGGGCGCGTCGATCATCCCCGGCACCGAGGGCGCCGCGGTCCAGCGGCCCCGACCGTGGTAGAAAACCAGCGGAATGATCGCCGGCAGCCGGTCCCCGCCAGCGCCATTCTCGACCTCGCGGCGCCAGATGTTGACCATGTATTTCAGGAGTTGGAGCGGCGTGTCCGCGTCGACGCGGCTCTTGTGTTCGAGCAGTACATAGAGCCGCGCATCGTGGCCGCTCCTCAGTCTCACCCGGAACAGCGCATCGCACTGAGTCCGCGCGGCGTCCTCGTCGACGAAGTGGCCCTCCACCGCCTCGGGCGGGGCCTCGGGGTCGAGGAGAACGGCGACTTCTTGCGGCAGGTATTGCGCCAGCAGCGCGGCGGCGCGGGCCGGCTCGGAGACCAGTACCCGGAACAGCGCATCGTGGGGCGTCGTCGGAAGGCTCATCGGGAAGGTTCCCCGGCGTCTTTCGCAGCGTCCCGGAACGGATTGCCGCCATCAAGCACTACTTGGCTTGCCACAATACCAATCCCATACCTTTCGCCCGGAACACCCCCGTCAATGCCATCCTCCTCAAAATCTCAAAATGCAACGCCATTCATGAGACGTACCACTAGAAACCAAACCGCCGGTCACGGGGACGGAGGCCGTCTTCCCAGCACCGTCCAGCAGCCGAGAACCAGCGCGGGCGCCGCCAGTCCCATGAACACGGGAAGGAAACCCGAGGCGTCCAGACCTGCGCTCACCACCATAGGCCCCAGGAACAGGCCGACATCCCCCACGGTCCGTTGCAACGCAAGGGCCTGCGGGCGCCTGGCCGCGGGAACGACGGACAGAATGCCCACCTGGCTCGCCAGATTCACCATTCCGGCGCCGGCGCCGATGGCGGTGTGCACGACCAGAAGCGCCGGGAAGCCATCGGTCCAGGGAACCAGCGCATATCCCGCCGCCGAAACGAAGTAACCGCCGGCCAGGCAGGCCGTGACCCCCGAGCGGTCGGTCCAGAGTCCGCCGAAGAAGCGCCCGTTGATGTTGCCGAGCTGGCTGATGCCTCTCATGATGCCATAGGAGCTGACCGACAGCCCCAAGGCTTCGGTGGCGTAGAAGGCCAGCGCGAGAGAGCGGGCCGGCTGGTAGAAGAGCGAGAAAAAGCTGGAGGCGCAAAAAAGGGCCGCGCCCGGCGCCGCCAGGATGTCCCGAAGGACCCGCAGCTGCAGGCCCCGGCGCTTCCCGTGCGTCCAGGACGGCGAGGCGCGCACCAGCAGCAGCGGCAGCCATAGAACCACCAGAGCCGACACGGCGAACAGGCCGCGGTATCCGAAATAGTCGGAGATGAAACCGCCAAAGGCGATGCCCACCATGGGGCCGGAACCGAGAAACAGGCTCAGAATCCCCATGGCTCGGCCCCGCCGGCCGGATTCCGCTCCTTCGAAGACCATCTGGCGCAGGGAGATCTGCACCCACGCCACCCCGGCGCCGATGAAGAAGAACGCCCCGGTGACGGCCCAGGCGCTCGGGAACAGGGCGCAGGCCAGCAGCGCCAGGCCGGCGAGTGTCACCCCGAAAGCCAGCATGGTCTGGGGTGAGCGCCGGCCGCCGGCAACCACCACGGCCGCGGCATCGAAGGAAAAGCGCCCCAACGCGCGCACGCCCAGCGGCAAGGCACTCATGAAGTAGGATGAGCCGAGGCTCTTCATGTAGAGCGGCACGAAGGTGGTGGCGGCGCTCATGGAACTGGCGACGCAGGCGCCTGCGACGTAGTTGAGCCTTCGCGCCCAACCTTCGCCGGCGATGGCCCGGCTGTTCGGCATGGTCCGGCGCGCCTCAGTCGAACCGGTTCCGCACCGCCTGCGGGATGGGCACGGCGCGCATGGAGCGGGCCGTGCCGGAGGCGCGGCCGGCCCACGCGCGGGTCTCGCAACCCTCCACCGCCAGCTCACCCTCGCATTCGATCCGGTGCTTCACGACGAACACCTTCGCGCGCCAGGAGTCCACCCAGCTCTCCAGACGCACCCGTTCACCGTGGCGACAGGGACGAAGATACCTTGCGCCGGTTTCCAGCAACGGCAGTCCGACAATGCCGTGCTCCGCCTCCATCGCGCGGTAGGTCAGTCCCGCCGATGCGAACAGGCGTTCGGTGGCGCGGTCGAACCAGATGTAGAAGTTCGGGTAGAAAACGATTCCTGCCGAGTCGCAGTCGGCGAACTCGACGTGGCGTTCGGATACGAATCGCTTCAAGACAAGACCTCCGTCCTCACGATGCACGGGGCCGTTCGTCCTTCGATACGGGCGGCGGGCACCTTCAGTTCCCCGGCACGATGGTGTAGAGTCCCTCTTGAGGGAATCGAACGTTCAAATGCGCAAATTCATCGCCGTGCTTTTGGTCCTTATTATAGTTGTTGCCGCATTGCTAGGATGGGCCCTCTACAATATCGACTCGCTTCTCGCCTCCTACCGGGAGCAGATCATTGCGGCCGCCGAGCGGCACACCGGCCGGAAGGTTGCCTTCGATGGCATCAACGTCGGGTTTCGCGGCGGCATCGGCATCCGGGTCCGCGGCTTCTCCCTGGCGGAAGCCCCGGCTTTCGGGACCGGGCATTTCATTCGAGCCGCCGATATCCATGTGAATCTCAGGATTCGTCCACTGGAGCGCCGGATATCCCTGACCCGGGTGGTCTTCAAGCGGCCGGTGATCCAGGTCATCCGGGACGCCCGCGGCACCTACAACTTCTCCGACCTGGCCTCGCGCCTGGTTGCGGTGCGGCGATCCCCGCGGTCGAAGGGCTTTCATCGGGTGGCCGACGCCTTCGCCGCTCCCGGCAAACAGGAGTCCGGCCCGGCCCGGGGACTGCCGGTGTTCGCCGGGATGGTCGTAGACCCCGCGGTTGCCCGGGTGGAGGTCTCGAAGGGGACCCTGCACTATCGAGACCACCGGCGGCGCCATCAGGCGAGTCTCCGGAAGTGGGATCTGACCGTCGACGACCTGAGCCTGGACCGGCCCTTCAGGGCGGAACTGGCCGCAGCCTTCCTGTCGGACCGGCAGAACCTTCACTTCAAGGGCGCGGTGGGACCCGTGGGAACGGCCCCCCGCGCCGACGCCATTGGCGTCGACGGCACCGCGGAGGTTGCGCCGCTGTCATGGGAGGCCCTGCGGCGGGCCTTTCCCGGGATGAGCGAGGCCTGGCCGAAGGCCCTGGAAGTGACGGGAAGCCTCAAGGGCGATGGGCTCGCCGTCAAGGGCACCCTGAAGTCACTCCACGTCACCGGGGCCCTGGATCTCACGGACAGCGGTTTGAAGTACGCCGGAGTCCTGGACAAGCCCCGTTCCACGACGCTGCGGATCGAATCCGACGTGCGTGTGACGCCCGGCGGCATCACCGCCAGGCAACTGGATGCGACCCTGGACGATTTCACCGCCAACGGCCGGGCAGAGCTGGACTTCGGCAGTCCGGCGACCCTGGATCTCAGCCTGAACCTGCCGCGCACGGACCTGGGCGGGCTGGAGCGCCGAATTCCCTTGCTGGCCGACTATCGGCTGTCCGGCCATGCGTCGGGCACGGTACAAGTGACCATGGAGCCGGGCGGCAAGAGCCTTCCACGCATTCAGGGAACGGCCGCGATCCGGAAAGCAAACGCCAGGGTGCCGGCCTGGAACCGGACTCTGGAGGGACTCTCGGCGACCGTGGAGTTCTCCGGTCACGGCGCCACGTTTCGGCAGGTCTCCGCCCGCATCGGCCAGACCCGTCTCGCCGGTCGGGTGACCCTGGAGAGCTTCGCCCCTCTCGCCATCACCTACCGGCTGACGTCTCCGTCGCTCCGGTTGGCGGATCTCGGATTCCCGCCCGACGGCACCGTGCTGGAAGACGCCCGGGGCTCCGGCCGTCTGACCCGCCGCGACCGCACGGCGAGTCTGTCCTGGGAAGGCGACGTCACCGCCGCCCGGGGAAAGCTCCTGGGACTCGATATCATCGACTCCACCGCGCGGATCGCCGTCCGGCAGCCGTGGCTGACCCTGGCGCCCCTTCGCCTCAAGACCCTCGGGGGTTCGCTGGAGGCCGACGGACGGATGCAGATCGGAGTGGACGCTCCACGCTTCAAGGTCACCGGGCGGCTGCGCGGCATCGATATTCGGCAGTACCTCGCCGGCACCGCCCTGTCCCCCGAGGTGGAGGGATCTCTTGATGCCGATTTCGACGTGACGGGACAGGGCCGGACGTGGGCGGCCGTCAAGCCCACGCTCGAGGGCACCGCCAAGGCAACCGTGCGAAAGGGCCGAATCCTGGACTTCAACCTTGGCGAGCGGGCCTTGCGGGGGGTCGCCGGCATCAAGCGGCTGACGTCGCTGCTCAACCGCAACATCAGCGAAAAGTATCCGCACATCTTCAAGAACGAAACCACCGTGTTCGATCAGATCCACACGGAGGTCCGGGCGGTCGGAAGCCGAATCGTCGTGAACCGCATCGCATTGACGGCCAAGGACTATGAAATCGGCGGCAAGGGCTGGGTGGACCTTGACGGGAACACCGATCTCGACGGCGTGCTCACGGTGTCGGAGAATCTCGCCGCGGATCTCTTTCCCGGCTTGCGCCTGACGCCCCTCATCAACGACAAGGGGCAGATCGAGGTGCCTTTCACGCTCCGTGGACCCATGGCATCGCTGAAACTGCAGCCGCGGCTCAAGCTCATACGGACCTTCCTGGAGAAGAGCGTGGGCCGAGGGGTGCAGGGACTGCTGGATCTGATCCCGGAGCTGGCCCCCCGGGGAAGCAAAAAGGGAAACGGGGAGAAAGCCGAGGAGGCGCCCGTGGATCCGATACGAGGACTCATCAAGCGGACCCTGAAGCTGTTCGGCGGTGAGCGATGAGTCCGGACCGGTCCGGACGCCATCGCCTGCCGATTGCGGCGTGACCACGCCGAGCCTGCGCCGAACCCGATCCAATGCCGGAGAAGGCAGTCAAGCAACCCGATCTTCCGAAGGAGCCGCTGCACGGCCTGGTGGAGCGGATCACCTTTCACAGTCCGGATACCGGCTTTTGCGTCCTCCAGGTCAAACTGCGCGGCCGCCGGGAGCTGGCGACGGTGGTGGGCCACGCCGCCGCGGTGAATCCTGGCGAACAACTGGACTGCCAGGGCGCCTGGGTGAACGACACCACCTACGGCCTTCAGTTTCGCGCTGCCACGCTGCGAGTGATCCCGCCGACGACCCTGGAGGGTGTGGAGAAGTACCTCGGTTCCGGTCTCATCAAGGGCATCGGACCGCATTTCGCCCACCAACTGGTCAAGGCCTTCGGCGCCGAAGTGTTCGAGGTCATCGAATGCGAACCGGAACGGCTGCGGACCCTGGAGGGCATCGGCGCCAAACGGCAGGCACAGGTAACCGGGGCGTGGCGCGAACAGAGGGCGATCCGGGATATCATGGTCTTCCTTCATTCCCACGGCATCGGCAACGCCAGGGCGGCGCGCATCCATCGGGTGTACGGCGACGACGCCATCCATCGGATCCGTGAAAACCCCTATCGTCTGGCGCTGGACATCAGCGGCATCGGTTTCATCACCGCGGACACCATCGCCCGAAAACTCGGCATACCTTCCGATTCGCCGGCGCGGATACGGGCGGCCCTGCACCACGTGCTGTGGGAGTGCTCCACCGAAGGACACTGCGCGGCGGCCAGGCGCGACCTGGTGGAACGCACGGTGCGGTTGCTTGAGGTCGCCCCCGAGGCGGTGGAGCAGGCCATCGGACTCGAACTGGCGGCCGAGAACCTCGTGCGTGAATCGCTGGACGGCGAGCCGGCGCTCTTCCTGGCGCCGCTCTTCCGCGCCGAGGCCGGGGTCGCCGGCCACCTCCGGCGGCTGCTCGAAGGTCCGCCGCCCTGGGGCGGCATCGACAGCGACCAGGGCATCCCGTGGGTAGAGGCCACCACCGGACTGCGCCTTTCCGCATCGCAGCGGGAGGCCATGAGCACCGTGTTGAGCGGCAAGATCACGGTATTGACCGGCGGACCCGGGGTCGGAAAGACCACCATCGTCAACGGCATCCTGAAGCTCGTGGAGGCGCGCAACCGGAGGGTGCTGCTGTGCGCGCCCACCGGGCGCGCCGCCAAGCGGCTGTCGGAGTCCGCGCAGGCCGAGGCCCGGACCATTCATCGGCTGCTCGAGTTCGACCCCCGGCAGGGGGGCTTTCGCAAGGACGAAGCCGACCCTCTGGATGCAGACATGGTGATCGTCGACGAGGTGTCGATGGTGGACGTGCTGCTGATGAACCAGCTCCTGAAGGCCGTGCCCTCCCATGCCGCCGTGCTGTTGGTGGGGGACGTGGACCAGCTTCCTTCGGTGGGCCCGGGCGCGGTGCTGCAGGACATCATCGAGTCAGGACGGGTGCCGACGGTGCGGCTCACGGAGATCTTTCGGCAGGCGGCTTCCTCAAGTATCGTGGTCAACGCCCACCGCATCAACGCCGGCGAACCCATCAAGACCCGGGACAGCGCCGAGTTGCAGGACTTCTACTTCATACCGGCGGAAACCCCCGAAGCGATTCAAGACAAGCTCCTTCAAGTGGTCACCGAACGCATACCTCGGCGCTTCGACATGAATCCGGTCCGGGACATTCAGGTGCTGACGCCCATGAACCGGGGCAGTCTTGGCACACACTCCCTCAACCTGGAGTTGCAGAAACGGCTCAACGCCGGCGCGGAACCGCGGGTGAGCCGTCTCGGCTGGACCTATGCGCCGGGCGACAAGATCATCCAGACCGTCAACGACTACGACAAGGATGTCTTCAACGGCGATATCGGCCTGGTCTCGCGGGTTGACCTGGACGAGGGGCACATCCAGGTCGCATTCGACGACCGCACCGTGCCCTACGAATTCAACGAACTCGACGAAGTCACCCTCGCCTACGCTACCTCGGTGCACAAGAGCCAGGGTTCCGAGTATCCGGCGGTGGTCATTCCGCTGGCCATGCAGCACTACCTGCTGCTCCAACGGAACCTGCTCTACACTGC
This sequence comes from uncultured Binatia bacterium (SeqCode), assembly GCA_964291295.2. Lineage (GTDB taxonomy): Bacteria > Desulfobacterota > Binatia > UBA9968 > JAJDTQ01 > JAJDTQ01. The sequence continues at coordinate 2,808,166 of OZ219754.1, forward strand.
GACAACCCGCGGCAAGCGGCTGGTGGTGATCATCGGACAACCCCGGGCGCTGACCATGGCGGTGAACAACGTGCGCTCCACCCGACGCCTGACCGGCCTCGCCGCCCGCCTCGCCGGAGCGGCTTCATGGGAATGAGCGGCATTGCGCCCCGCGATGGCCGGATTTGACAGCCCATGCGCCTTTCCAGTAGACGGCAACCACCTCCGAGAGATTCCAGCGAGGGTGCACAGAGATGAAGACACTCGTTCAAGGCGGCTGGGTGGTGGGCTGCGACCACGGGAGACACGAACTGCTGCCCGAGGGCGTGGTGGTCTATGAAGGGGACCGCGTCGTCCATGTGGGCTACGGCTTCGACGGACCGGTGGACCGGACCATCGACGCCCGCGGCCGGCTGGTGAGCCCCGGCCTCGTCAACTGCCACATTCACGCGGGCACCAACGCCCGTCACGTCATGCTGAACGACGCCAGCAAGGCCGACTACCTGGGCATGAATTTCCTGTCCTACGGTGCCATGCGGCGCGGCGCCAAAGGCATGGGGCCGCCGCCGCAGGCCGACATCGAAGGCAAGTTCGGAGTGTGGGCGGCGGTGCGCGGCGGCGCCACCACCATCCTGGATGTGGGAACCCGCGGCGCCATGATCGAGGGCTTCACCGAGATGATCGGCGCACTGGGGGTTCGCGCCTACCTTGGAGCGGGCTACCGGAGCGCCACCTACGTTCTCGACGACCACGGCCGCATCCAGTGGGACTGGGACGAGGAAGCCGGCGAGCGGGGCCTGGTGCAGGCGGAGGCCTACGCCAGGAAGCATGACGGCGCCTTCAACGGCCGGATTCGCGCCATGCTCTATCCCGGACAACTGGACACCTGCACCCCGGAGTTGCTCAAGGCCACGAAGCGGGCCGCCCGGGAACTCGGCATCGGCATACAGCTCCATGCCGCCATGAACATCGTGGAGTTCCAGTCCACCGTGCGGCAACGAGGCGTGACACCGGTCCAGTACCTCCATGACCTGGAGTTTCTGGGCGAGGAGGTGCTGCTGGGGCACTGTGTCTTTCACGGCCGGCACTCCTGGTGCCACTACCCCTACGGCGATGATCTGGCAGTGCTGGCGGACAGCGGCGCTTCCGTGGCCCACGCCCCTTACAAGTACGCCAAGATGGGCATCGCGCTGGAGTCCTTCGACAGCTATCGACAGCACGGCATCAACGTGGTGCTGGGCACCGACACCTTCCCGCAGGACATGGTGCACGAGATGCGCCTGGCCGGGCTCGCCTGCCGGATGGTGGAGGGAAGCTTCCGCGCCGGCAAGCCCCGGGACGTGTACCATGCCGCCACCCTCGGCGGGGCCCGGGCGCTGCGGCGCGACGACCTGGGACGACTCGCGCCCGGTGCCAGGGCCGACATCATCGTCGTCGATCTGGGCAAATTCCATTTCGGTGCCGTGCGCGATCCCATCAAGTCCTTCGTGGAGGGGGGCAGCGGCAGCGACATCGAGACCATCATCGTCGACGGCGAAACCCTGCTGGAGGGCGGCAAAGCCACCCGCTTCGACGAGACGGCCCTGCTCGACCAGATTCAGGAGCGGGCCCGGCCGGTGTGGGACTCCGTCCCGGAATGGCGCGCGCTGGGCGAGACCATCGACGACGTGGCACCCCTGAGCTATCCGGTACGGAAACGGTAGCGATGCCCTTCGTCGAAAGAGACGGCGCCAGGCTCTACTACGAAACCCACGGTTCCGGCCGCCCGTTGCTGTTCCTGAGCGAGACGGCATGTCATTGCGACGTCTGGAAGCTTCACCAGGTGCCGGCGTTCTCACGGGACCATCAGGTGATCCTGTGCGACTATCGCGGTACCGGACGGTCGGACTGGCCGTCGGAGCCCTACCGTGTCAAGGATTTCGCCGACGACGCCGCCGCGGTGCTTGAGCGTCTGGGTGCGCGGGACGTGGTCGTTTGCGGCCATTCCATGGGCGGGTCCGTTGCCCAAGTCATGGCCCTGGACCATTCCGACAGGGTCTCCGCCATGATCTGCGCGTCGGGCCGCGGCTTCCATCCACGGCCCGGCGGCATTCCGCTGCGCATCGCCAGGGAGATGGTGGAGTGGGGTTACGTGCGCTACCTGCGGGATCACGGCATCGCCGTGGGATTTACCGAGGAGTTCGTCAAGCGTTTCCCTCAACGCGTCGAGGGCTGCCTGGCCGTGCGCATGGCCCGGCTCAACCCCGTGGAGCACTATCTGCGCCACGTCATCGCGCGCCAGCAACACGACCTCCGGGACCGGCTTGGGGAGATCCGCATGCCGACGCTGATCCTGGTGGGCGCGGAGGAACACCACATCACCAGCGACACCTCGCTGCGGCAGGCGGCGGACGTGCTGGCGGCGGCGATACCCGGAGCGGAATTCGTGGAGCTGAAAGGTGAGAAACACAGCTACTTTTTCGTGAATCCCGACGCGGCCCACGCCGCCATCAGGAGATTCCTGGGCACTTGACCGGCGCGGGCGGCCACCGCCGTCCCGCTGACACCGCCCGCGGGGAGGGACAAGCATGAACGCCATCTTTCAGACCGAACCGAATCTCGCCCTTGTCGTCCTGCGGCTGGGGCTGGCCGTCACCTTCTTCGCCCACGGCACCCAGCATCTGTTCGGCTGGCTGGGAGGAAGAGGCATCCAGGCCCAGGTGACCAATTGGAAAGAGCGCTACCGGATCCCCACCTGGATCGGCGTCATCGGAATCTTCACGGAAATCCTCAGCGTCCCGGCCATGATCCTGGGTTTTCTGACCCGTCCCCTGGCCCTGGGTCTGCTGATCTTCCTGGCCGTGGCCATCTGGAAGAGCCACTGGGAGCACGGCTTCTTCCTGTCCGGAGGCGGACGCAAGGGCATGGGGATCGAATACTGCCTCGCCCTCTTCCTGATGGCGCTGGCGGTACTGGTGGGCGGCAGCGGAGCACTCTCCATTGACCACCTGCTCGGCCGCCCGTAGTCTTCACCCCGGAAGACTTTAGCGGCACGAAGAGCCGCCAGGGCCCCGATCGCTGCCGTGCGGGTGCCGTACGGGTGCCGTGCGGGTGCCATATTGGTACCGTGTTGGTGCCGGGTTCGTGTCCGACACGAGGCCGCGGATGTCCGGCATACCGGACGAAGAGCCGGGCCTGGCTGCCCACCAGCCGCCTCCCGACCGCGGGCCGCCGGGCTCTTCGCCATCACGAGGAGCGTTTCCGGCGGGGGGCCGTTGAAGCGCGAGGCGTCCGGCGGGGTGCGCCGCTTCGGGAAGCCAGCTTCGATGCAGGCCGTTTCCGCCGCCAGAGCTTGGCCTTCCCCCGCCGCCACCGGGAGCGGATGGCCGCCGTGACGGCCTTCGCCGTGACCCAGACGACCGCGGAGGCGACCCATACCGGCAGGCTGGCTTGAAGGATCAACCCCCGGTCGCGATAGAACAGGAAGCAAAGCAGGGTCCAGAAAAAGCTGAGCCAGATGAGCGCGATGGCCGACCGCATGGTTTCATGAGGGGCGGGCCGAGAGCCGGCCCGCGGGTTTCAGGAACCTTCGGCCCCGGCGTTTCTCAGCGCCCGCCACACCCGCTCCGGCGTCAAGGGGAGTTCCTGGATGCGGACGCCCGTGGCCCGGGCCACGGCATTGCAGACCGCGGGCGCCACCGGGATGATGCCGCCCTCCCCCATCCCCTTGGCTCCGTAAGGCCCGGGGCCGTCGCCGTTCTCCAGAAGGCACGATTCGAACGTACGCGGCATGTCCCGGAACCCCGGCACCCGGTAATCCACCAGATTGGGGTTGAGGGGCTGTCCCTCCGCATAGACCAGGGATTCGAAGAGGGTGTGGCCCATGGCCATGACCGCGGCGCCCTCGTCCTGTCCTTCGGCCTGACGCGGATTGATGGCCTTGCCCACGTCCGCCACGCTGGCATAGCACTGGACGGTCACCTCGCCGGTGTCGCGGTCCACCGCCACCACCGCGCCGCCGATGCCCACTTCCCAGAAGATCGGCAGGACCGGCGAGATGCCCCCGCCGGCCCGCACGTAGCCGCGCCCGATGAGCTCGCCGCCGGGCATGCCGAAGTAGCCGGCCACCACCTCGGCGTAGTCACGCCGGGCTTCGCCGCACCAGGCGGCACCGTCCCTCAGGATCACGCGCCGCCGGTCCACGTTGAACTGCTCCGCCGCGATGGCCTCGATCTGGCGGCGGACGTCGGCCGCGGCAAACTTCACCGCGGTTCCCATGACCGTGGTGGAACGGCTCGCGCCGGTGGATCGGTCGAAGGGGGTCGTATGGGTATCGGTTCCGCGCAGCAGGACCCGTTCGAGCGGAACGCACAACTCTTCGGCCGCGATCTGACTCAGCACCGTGCGCACCCCCTGTCCCACCTCGGTGCTGCCAGCCATCACCACCACGTTGCCGTCGCTCAGCAGACGCACGATGGCGGTGGACACGGGGTTGGCCTCGCTGTCGGTGATCCCGACGGCGAGGCCGGCGCCGGCACCGGGCCCGGACGAACCGGCATCCCGGATCATCCCGGCCACCATGGCGAGCCCCTGTCGCAGGTCGCCGTCGATGCCCCGGGAACCGGGCCGGATCGCCTCGTCACGACCGAGCAGGTGTTCCAGCCGGTACCGCAGAGGATCCAGGCCCAGGGCCCCGGCAATGCGGTCCATCTGCGCTTCCACCGGCCACACGGACTGGGGTCCGCCGATGGAACGCATGGAGCCGGCTGGCACCGAGTTGGTGTAGACGCCGTAGCTGTCGGAGCGGAAGTTGGCACAGCGATAGGCTCCGTGAACCCGCAGTACCGCCCGGGCCACCACCCGGGGGCCGTTGTCGGCGTAGGCGCCGGTGTCAAGATGCATCTTGACCTCCCGTGCCACGATGGCGCCGTTGCGCTTGACGCCGGTCCTGATCCGGCAGCGGGCGGAGTGGCGCCGGGCGGTCAGCATGGACTCGGTGACGGAGTGCTCCAGACGCACCGGCCGTCCCCGGGTCTTCCGCGCCAGCGCCACCACCAGCGGTTCGATCTTGAGGTAGGACTTGCCGCCGAAGGCCCCGCCCACGTAGGGCACCACCACCTGGACGTCGGCCATGGAGAGACCGAAGAGGCGCGCCAGTTCCGACCGGATGAGAAAGGGATGCGCCGAGGCCGACCACAGCGTCACCCGCCCATCCTGAAACCGCGCCGCGGTGGTATGGGGCTCCATGGAATAGTGGCACACCATGGGAAAATGGAAGACGTCATCGAAGACCACGTCGGACTCCGCAAAGCCCCGATCCACGTTGCCCAGTTCGATGTGTTCGTGGTGGCAGATGTTCGGATGCTCCCGGTCGTCCGACAGGTTGACGTCGTGAAAGTCCCCCGAACCGGCTGCCTGCGCGTGCAGCACCGGCGCGTCGCCGGCCAGGGCCTCGTCCAGCGTGCCGGCGTACGGAAGCTCCTCGTATTCGACCTGGATGAGGGAGACGGCCTCTGCCGCCGCCAGCCGGTCCCGGGCGGCCACCGCGGCCACGGGCTCGCCCACGTAGCGGACCCGTTCCATGGCCACGATGGGGCGGTCGCGCAAGCAGTGGCCATAGTAGGGATCCAGATCCCGCAGGTCGTCCCGGCACAGGACGGCCGCCACCCCCGGCACCTTGAGGGCCGCGCTCACGTCGATGGAACGAATGCGCGCGTGTGGAAAGGTGCTTCGCAGCACCCGGGCGTCGAGCACCCCGGGGATGTCCAGGTCCGCCGAGAACCTGGCCCCGCCCGTGACCTTCTCGACACCTTCGATGCGGTTGCGGCCCTTGCCGACGACTTCCATCCGTTTCGTCCCGTCCATCGCCTAGTCGTAGAGGACAACCGAACGGATGCTCTTGCCCTCATGCATGAGGTCGAAAGCCCGGTTGATCTCCTCCAGGGGCATGGTGTGGGTAATCATGTCGTCGAGACGGATCTCGCCGGCGGTGTAACGGTCCACATAGCCCGGAAGCTGGGAGCGTCCCTTCACCCCGCCGAAGGCGGTGCCGCGCCACACCCGGCCGGTGACGAGCTGGAACGGCCGCGTGCGGATCTCCTTGCCGGCGCCCGCCACGCCGATGATGACCGACTGGCCCCAGCCCTTGTGGCAGCACTCCAGAGCCGCGCGCATGGTCTCGACATTGCCGATGCATTCGAAGGAGTAGTCCACGCCGCCGTCGGTCATCTCCACCAGCACCTCCTGGATCGGCCGGTCGTGGTCCGCGGGGTTCACCACATCGGTGGCGCCCAGGCGGCGGGCCATGTCGAACTTGGCCGGGTTGGTGTCGATGCCGATGGTCCGCCCGGCTCGGGCCATGACCGCACCCTGTATGACGCTGAGCCCGATGCCGCCGAGGCCGAAGATGGCGACGGTGGCGTCCGGCTCCACCCCGGCCGTGTTCAGCACCGCGCCGATGCCGGTAGTGACGCCGCAGGCCAGCAGGCAGACCTTGTCCAACGGCGCCCCGGGGTCGATCCTGGCCACCGAGATCTCGGGCAGGACGGTGTACTGGCTGAAGGTGGATGTTCCCATGTAATGGTGGAGGGGCCTGCCCTTCAGGGAGAATCGCCCGGTGCCGTCCGGCATGACGCCCCGGCCCTGGGTGACGCGAATGGCCTGACACAGGTTGGTCTTGTCCGACCGGCAGAATCTGCAGGTGCCGCACTCGGGCACATACAACGGTATCACCTGGTCGCCGGCTTTCACCGTGGTGACGCCGGCCCCCACTTCCTCCACCACCGCACCACCCTCGTGGCCCAGGACGGACGGGAACAGTCCCTCGGGATCGGCCCCCGAAAGGGTGAACTCGTCGGTGTGGCAGACGCCGGTGGCGACGATTCGTACCAGTACCTCGCCTTCCTTCGGCCCTTCCACATCGATTTCCTCGATCTCGAGCGGCTTGCCCGCTTCGACCGCAACGGCTGCGCGTGATTTCATGGTTGCCTCCCCTGCCTATGGATATCGGCGCCGGGTCTCCAGGTTACGGGATCCGCCGGGCGAGCCGGCACTGTCGCGTCTTCCGCCTCACGCACCGTCGTCATTCGAGCTCTCGGACACCCTGGTTCCTGCGGCGGTTCCGGTCTTCCCGCTCCAAGGGCATCGACCATCCTCCGGCTCCGGAGTTCCGGCTTTCCGAAGCGGCGGGGCGGCTACCTCGTCCACGGCCGCCGTCGCCGCCACGCGCCCCCGCAGTCGGGCCAGGGTCAGCATCCCGGCCCGGGAGGCTTCGAGACCCGCGCCTCCGGCTCCGCCAGGGTGAGCTGTCCGGGGGTGCGCAGGCGGCGGTCGATTTTCGGCGGCAGGGGAAGCTCCGTGCTTGCGGCGCCCAGTTCCCTGAAACGCCTGGCCGCCGGAAAGAGACGGCTCTCCAGCGAGCCCACGGCGTCGTTGTAGGCCCTGACGGCATTCTCCAGGCCGCTTCCGGCGCGCTGAAAATGCTCCACGAACCTGGCCAGGCGGTCGTGGAGCTCCTTCCCCTGTTCCGCGATCTCCCGGGCATTCTCCGCCACCTTGTGCTGCTGCCAGCCGTAAGCCACGGTCTTCAACAACGCCAGCAGCGTCACCGGGGTGGTGGGCAGCACGCGCTGCCGCATGGCGTACTCGAGCAGGTCGGCATCTTTCTCGAAGGCCGCGCTCAGGCAGGCATCGTTGGGGACGAACATGACCACCATCTCCGGAGCGCGCTCGAACTGCTCCCAGTACCGCTTCTGGCTGAGTTCGCGAATGCGCCCGCGGATGGCGCTGGCGTGCTCCTTGAGTTTGACCTCGCGGTGCGTGCCGTCGCCATCCTCCAGTGCCTCCAGATAGGACTGCATGGGCGTCTTGGAATCCACCGGGAGAATGCCCCGCGCCGGCAGATGGACGATCATGTCGGGACGGCCGTTGTCGGTGACCGCCTGCTCCTCGAAGTCCACATGGGGCACCATGTCCGCCAGTTCCACCACCCGGCGCAGCTGCAACTCCCCCCAGCGGCCGCGGGCCGCTGGCGCCGCCCGCAACGCCTGCACCAGCGGTCCGAGCTGCCGAAGCTGCTCCTGGAGGCCCTGGTACGCCCCTTCGCGCTTCTGCTCCATCTGCTGCACCTGCCGGTCCAGCTCCTGCACGGTCTTGCCGAGGGGCTCGACGAGATTGCGCAACTCCTCCTTTTGGGTGCCCCAGTCGCCGCGCACCTCCGTCAGCATGTGCCCCATCTGTTCCCGGCTATGCTTGAGAAACCCCTCGGTGTTGTCCTGGAGCGAACGGGAGGCCAAGGCCTGGAACACCTCCCTGAGGCGCGTCTCGGCAGCCTCCACCCAGCGCAGCTTCTCCGCATCCGCCTCCCGCTCCTTGCGTACTTCGGCGGCCTGGACATGCGCGCGCTGACAGGCTTCCTGGACCTGCCGCAGCTGCTCCTCGAGACCGGGAACCCGATCCGCCACCTGCTCCGCCCGGGCCTTGTCCTCCGAAAGCTGACGAATGGTCTGCTGCGCTTCCTCGACGCGGTCGCGCGCTTCATGCCGCCAGCTCGCCAGCTCCCGGGCCGCGGCAATTCGAGCGACCATCCAGGCCACCAGCGCGCCTGCCGCCGCGCCTATGACGACAAGGACAAATTCCATGAGCGGCTCATGAGGCCGGGGGTCGGGAGTTCCCGGCACCGCAGTGCGCGCCGGTGCCGATGAATTCCGGCCGTCGGGCGCACTTCCGGTCTTGCGCGCACCCCGTCTTGCGCGGCCCGCCGGCCACACCTCTCGAAGCCGGCACGCCGGCGTTCACCGTCGGACCCCGTGGCCGCCCTTGCGAAGAATGCGCTGGATCTGCTGCAACTTTCCCCCATCCCACGTCTGCAACGCGCTTCCTTCGGGAAGCTGCGCGATCACCTTCCGGGTGTTGGCAATACGGGTTTCGGTGGCGGGATGGCTGGACAGGAAGCTCGGTGCCGAGCGGCCGCCCTCTTTCCTGAGGGTCTCGAAAAAGGTCACCAGCCCTCGCGGATCGTATCCCGACCTGAACATGAGCCCCACGGCAAATGCGTCCGCCTCGTTCTCGGCCTCCCGGCTGAAGGTGTTGAGGTAGCCCATGGCGGCAAAACCGCCGAGGGCGTGTATCGCCCGGCCGGCTTCCGGCCCGCCGGCCAACTCGGCCACCATCACCCCTGTCTGATGCAGGATGTTGGTGGTCAGGGCGCGATTGAAGTTCTTCGCGACGTGGCGTCTGGCGACGTGTCCGATCTCGTGAGCGATGACACCGGCCAGTTCGCTGACATTGCGCGCCTTGAGCAGCGTTCCCGTGTAGAGATAGATGTGACCGGCCGGTGCGGCGAACGCGTTCACTTCGTCCCTGGCCACCACATGAAAGCGATAGGTGAAGGGTTGCGGGGCGGCTTCCCGCAACAGCCTCTCGCCGATGACCGAAACGTAGCCGACCACGTCCGGATTGCGCACGAGATCGGCGCGGCGATTGAAGGAACGGGAGAAATCAGCACCCAGGCTGCGTTCCTGGTCCACGCTCAACGGCATGCACGCCGCCGGCGTCATTGCCAGAAGGGAACAGATCAAACATTCCACGGCCCGGACCCAACGCATGCCCCAAGGTTAACCGCAGCCATCCGCCCTTTCAAGCAGTGCGGCCGGGCCGCCACCCGGACCGGCCAAAGCGCCGCGACGGATTCTCAAAGGAAACGCGGTGCGTTACAATCCGCGGACGGCTGGAGTGAACGGATGAGGGCGGCATCAAATCCGAAAAAGATCGCTGGAGAGCGCGCTGCGGAGTACGCCGCCAATGACATGATCGTGGGGCTCGGCACGGGCTCGACGGCCTGTTTCGCCATTGTCCGCCTGGCGGAGAGAATCCGGGAGGAAGGACTGCGCATCCGTTGCATCGCGACCTCCGAACGCTCCGCGACCCTGGCGCGGCAACTGGACGTTCCGTTGACCGGCTTCGACGAGGTGCTCCACGTTGACCTCACCATCGACGGCGCCGACGAAGTGGACCCGGCCTTCAATCTCATCAAGGGGGGCGGGGGGGCGCTCCTGCGCGAAAAGTTCGTCGCCTCCGCCACCGATATCGAACTGATCATCGTCGACGAGGGGAAGCTCAAGCGGCGCCTCGGCGCCTTTCCCGTGCCCGTGGAGGTGGTCCCCTTCGGCTGGCGGCTCACGCGTCAACGCCTGCAGGGGCTGGGGTGCGAGGCACGGTTGCGCGCGTCCGACGGGCACCCTTTTGTCACCGACAACGGCAACTATATCGTGGACTGCTCCTTCGGCGCCATCGAGGACCCGCCCGGGCTCGAACGCCGGATGGTCGAAACCTGCGGCGTGGTGGAGTGCGGCATCTTCGCCGGACTCGCAACCCGGATCGTGGTCGGAAAGTCCGACGGGAGCCTGGAAGAGAGAGCCGAGCCCGCCCGGCTCTGACGGAAGCTCTGAACCACCCCGGTGCGGGCGGCGGTGCGGCTCACCGCTCCGGCTCGAAGACAAGTTCGGGCACCACCACCTCCCAGCCATGGCATTTCGCGGTGTCGCGGTATTTCGGGTCTGAAGCCTCGCGGCTCCAGCCCACCACCGCGAACACTTCCGCCCACCGGCACCGGGTTCCGGACGGCGGTCTGAACGACCCGGCCATGCGCCCCACGGTGCGGCCGGCCCGGTCCAGCAACAGCCAGCGCCCGTCGCTTCCGATCCGCACGTCCAGGGCATCGCCGATGGACAACGCGGCGATGGCGCCGTGTATCGGGTCGTCCGCATGACAGCGTCCGGCGAACCCCAGATCGACGTCCCCGAGAGTCGGCCGGACATGGCGATACGACACCGCCTCGGGGCACGGCGGAAGCTCGGCGGCCTCCCGGAGCACCGTGGCGGGATGGTCCAGCAATTCGTCCTGCAGACCTCGGGAACCGTCGAGGCGCGCCAGCGTGAGCGTCTGCCGCGCCCGCGTCATGGCCACATAGTACAGGCGCCGCGGCGCATCGAAATCCTCGTTGTGGCCCACGCGTTCCCAGCTGCCGTCGAGCACCGCCACGTGATCGAACTCCAGCCCCTTGGCGCGATGGGCGGTGAGCAGCAACAGTCCCCGCTGGCGGCGGCGTATGCCCTGGCCCCACTCGGCCAGCCACTCGATGAAATGCTCCACCGGGGTTTCCCCGCCGCCGGTTTCCAGCGCATGTTCCTCGACGGCCTGGCGCAGCAGATCGTGCCAGGGATCGGCGGGCCACGCGTCCGCCCGGCGGCGCAGGGACGCGCCGTCGACGATCCGCGTTTCACGCTGGCACAGCCAGTCGACGAACGTCCGGGTCTCCCGCAGGTGCCAGAAACTCGGTATCTCCTCGTTCGCCATCTGCACCGGAATGGCATGCGCCTCGCAGAATGCCCGCACCGGCACCAAGTACTCCCACTCGCGCGCCACCGCCGCGCACCGCGACCAGTCCCAGGCGGGGGCCCGTGCGGAGAGACGCTGCAACTCCGCCATGACCGCCCGCGCCTGGTGGACCGCATCGCCGCCGGCCGGCAGTATCTGTACCCGCCCGCGCGCCATTGGATCCAGGGCCGTCCACGCACCGCCCGGCGGCTCCTTCTCGCGGGCGCGGTTGACATGGATGGGATGCTCCGCCTTCATGCGGCTCCGCGCGGATTCGATCACCGCGTTGGCCGCGGCCACGATATGGGCCGTCGAACGGTAGTTGGCGGTGAGGTAGCCGGGCTTCGGTCCGTAGTCGGCCTCGAAGCGCCGGATGAACTCCACCGACGCGCCATTGAAGGCGTAGATGTTCTGATCGTCATCCCCGACCGCGAACAGGGTCAGCTTGCCGGCGTCGTCTTCCAGCGTCCGGCCGGCCAGCGCCGATATCAGTTCGTACTGCTCGGGGCCGACATCCTGATACTCGTCCACGAGAATCCAGCGAAAACCCGCCAGCAGCCGTTCGCGGCGCTCATCCGCCTCTTCCGGCGACAGATCTTCGCCCCGGAGCAGTGCCACGGCCCGGCGCATCACCTCCCTGAATGTCTCCTGGTCCGGCCGCTCCCACCGGCCGGTGAAGCTTGCGCCCGCCAGGCGCATGGCCAGGGCGTGGCAGGTGAGCACCGTCACGCCGCGGGCGTCGCCGCCGATCAGCTCGCCAAGCCGGCGGCGGATGTCCACGGCCGCGTGGCGGTTGTAGGCCAGCGCAAGGATGCCCCGGGCACTCTCCCGTCGGACGCGGATCAGCCAGGCGATGCGATGGACCAGCACGCGCGTCTTGCCGGAGCCGGGGCCTGCGAGCACCAGCACGTGGGTGCGGTCCCGATCGTCGGCCACGATACGCTGCTGGACCGGGTTTCCCAGAGCTTCGACGATGGCGCGCCACGACGCCGGCGTCGTCTGCCGGCCGATCTCCCGGTCCCGTCCGGGAAGCCAGCGGGCGAGGAACTCCTTCGTCCCGAGGGCGAAATAGTCCATCGCCAGGCGCAGCGCCTCGCTCATGGCGGCAAGGCCGCGCTCGGCGAACTCCACCATGACGTGGACCTGCAGCACCTGACCCCTGTAGTGAAGCGCAAGAGGTTCGAAGTCCGCCCTGGAAAAGCCGCGCCGCTCCCGCTGCTCCAGCCGGATCGTCATGGCCGGGCGGAACACCGCCAGCCCCTTGTTGAGGCGAAGCACCTCCTGCTCGTGGAGCCAGAGCAGAGCCCGGTCCAGCAGCCGGGTCGGGTTCCGAACCCTGCTTTTCAGGAGCAGGTCGGACTGGATCGCCTGCAGGAGTTTCCCGAGCGTGCTCTCGGCCAGAAGATCGGTACCCCGGCTGCCGGAGGGCAGGCAGCCGAGCAGATGTTCCAGAAGGCGGGCGGCCGCCTCGCGGCGCAGGCGGGCGGTTTCTTCGAGCGCGCCCCACTCGCGTTGCAGCGTGACATGCGCGGTCTCCGCATCGCGTTTGCGGACCGTGAGGCTGCCGGCGGCGCCGTCGTCCTCGCCGCGCCCGTCCCAGGCGATGCTGCGGATGATGCGGAACAACCGTTCCGGCAGAGGATCCACCAGACCCTGGTCCCGCAACACCTGGGCGGCGACGCGCAGATGGAGAGTCGAGCGGTCTCCCTTCCCGAGGTCGGGAGCGGCCTCCCGCATGTGGGTGATGAGGGCGGTTTCCAGCGCCGCCGCCTCTTCGAGACGCTTCCGCGACGAGCGCTCCACGCCGGTGTGGACGAACGCGGTCAGCGCCGTGTCGTTGCTGGCAATGCCGACCCGCTCAAGGTCGTACAGGGCACCGCGTACACCTTCGGGAGTCAGGCCCGAGACCCCCATCAGCTCGTCCGTGCTCATCCCTTCGTCGGCGTTCGCGCCGATCAGTACTTCCACGATGCGCAGCAACTGTGCGCGATAGGCCGCCGCGGTCCCGGCCTTGGCCAGCCGCTGTCGGGCCTCGTCGATTGAATTCACCCGCAGCGAAGACGGAAACACCTGGACGAAGTTCTCCTCCCGGGTCAGGAGTTGCGATTCCTCCAACCAGGCGATGGCGGTGCGCACCCGGGTATCGTCGGTGGCGGAATCGCGTTCGAACACCTTTTCATCGTCCTCACCAAGGATTTCCCCGGCGGTGGCCACCACGTCGCCGCCAAAGCGCTTCTTGCGGTCGAGATTGCGCAGGGCTCTCAGCACCCCGTGAATCTCCTCGCGGGTGAGCCGCGAGAGCGCCGACATGCCGAACTGACGCTCGACATCATCCGCCGCATAGAGAAGAACGCAACGCGCCGGATCGCGGTCGCGCCCGGCGCGGCCGGCCTCCTGGAGATAGTTCTCCAGCGAACCCGGTATGGCGGCGTGGATCACCAGCCGCACGTCGGGCTTGTCGATCCCCATGCCGAAGGCGTTGGTGGCGGCCACCGCGCGCAGATCGCCGGCGATGAACCGCCGCTGCACATCCTTCTTCGTCTCGGGAGACAGACCCGCGTGGAAACGTTCCGCCGCGACACCCTTCCGCTGAAGGTACTCCGCGATGTCCTCGCTTTGCTGGCGCGTCGCGCAGTAGACGATGGTGCCGCCGGGCTGGCCGGGAGGCAGATGGGACGTGATCACCTGGAGAATGTCCGAGAACTTCTCGCCTCCCGTGGCGGGGATCACCTCGAAGTCGAGATTGGCGCGCTCGGCGCCGCCGTCGAACACGGCCAGTTCGATGCCGAGCTTCTCCCGGAAATGCCGGGCGATGTCTCCGACGACATCGGGCTTGGCGGTGGCGGTCAGGCACAGCACCGGAGGCACCGGCCCGCCGCCCGCCTTCTCCCGGATGAAACGGCCCACATACCGGTAGTCGGGCCGGAAGTCGTGGCCCCAGCGCGACAGGCAATGCGCCTCGTCCAGCACCCAGGCGCCGATCTCGCGCTGGGCCAGCGCCCGCCGCAGGGCACGGGAGCGCAACTGCTCCGGCGAGATCAGCAGGATGCCGGCGTCGCCCAGCCGGACCCGATCCAGGGCGTCGGCGCGCTCCGGCATCGACAGCAGCCCGTTGACGGTGACGCAGCAGCCGACGCCGTGCTGCTCCAGCCCGGCCACCTGGTCCGCCATCAGCGCCACCAGGGGCGAGACCGCCACCGTCAGCGCGCCGGTCTTGTGGTAGCGCGACAGCGCGGGGAGCTGGTAGCAGATGGACTTCCCGGTGCCGGTGGGGAGAATCCCGAGCACATGCCGTCCCGCCAGCACCTCCTCGACGATGACCTGCTGCAGGGGCCTGCCGTCCTGGTCCGCGGGTTGGGGTCGAAAGCCGTCATGGCCGAACCAGCGTTTCAACTCCCTGACCGCGTCATGATATTCCCGGCACCAGCCGCAGGCCGGATCGGTGCAGGCGGTGTCCCTGAGGCGCCGCACCCAATGCCCCGCTTCTGGAAACTGCTGGCGCACCCAGGGCGGCATCACCGAGTTGCCGCCTGCGACCGACAGCCACGCCAGGGCATAGGCCAGCGCCCAGCCGAGTTGTTCCGCGTTCTCCATGGCGCTGTGCGCCTGGGTCCCGCAGGCGGCACCCTCCAGCCTCCGTTCCATTGCCGCCGCGGCCTCCGCCCGGGACGGACGCCGGGCTCGGCGAACCTGCCGGAAGAACTTGTCCAGAGCCCGGTCCGCACCGGCAGGATCCGGCGTGCACAGCCAGTGCCATGCAGCGAGCAGATCCGGCGCGGCCTTGGCCAACGCTTCGCGCTCGTCGCCGAAGAGCTCCAGTGCCAGGCGGGAATCGAGTTCGGGATCGTTCACGCGGCCGCGCCTGAGGCCACCGTCCTGGTAGTGCTTGACGAGGTGGTGATAGGGATTGCGGGGGAAGGCCAGCGGACTGAGGAGCAACGTGTCCACCGCGGGCAGCTTCAGCAGCCGGAGGTCCGGCTTCGCCGCCGCCAGGTGGGGCAGGTCGAATGCGATCAGATTGTGCCCCAGCACGAAGGAGGCGCCCTCGGCGAAATCGTCGAGCTGCGCCAGAGCGGCGGCCCGGCTGTCCACCGCATGCGTCATGCTGCGGCCGGTATCCGCGCGCACCGCCCCCAGGGCATGAATATTGCCGTTCCTGCCGACCTCGATATCCAGGGAAACGCAGGGCGGCCGGAAGAAGGCGCCCGGCCGGGACGAGGCCCGGCCCGAGTCCGGTGGGGCGTTGGCCGCTCCGTTGCTCACGCGGCGTCCTCGCTCATGTCCGTGAATCGGCGTGCAGGGCGGTAAGCAGAGCCTGTGCCCCCGCCCGCTGCCGTCGCTGCCCGGAACTGCGGCCGGTGGGCGCCGCTCCTTGCTTCGGTCTTGGCGCCGGCGGCTGTCAGGACATGCCAAGATGCCGCGAGGCCGTCCCCGGAGTCTGCGCCGCAGGACGTTTCGGGAGGTGAGGGGCGGGAGAACAGTTCCGGATTCTCGTCCAGAATTCCGGAAGTGTGCAGCCTCGCCCCATTGGAAAACAGGAGGCGGGCGTCAACGGGACATGGCCCGGGAGCCCCTTGGTACTCCGATGGATCTCTGCCCCGGGAAGATTTTCTGCGGCCCAGACTCGCAGCCGAAGAGTCCGGCTACCAGCGGTTCGTGCCGCCGCCACCTCCGAAACCGCCGCGACGTTCCTGCGGGCGCGCTTCGCTGACCGTCAGCTTGCGTCCACCCAGTTCCGAATCGTGCAGGGCATCGATGGCCCGTTGCGCCTCTTCGCCGGACGCCATCTCCACGAAGCCGAACCCCCTGGAGCGTCCGGTGAACTTGTCCGTGATCACCCGGGCCGATACCACGGTTCCGTGTGCGGCGAAGACATCCTGGAGCTGATCCTCGGTCGTCGAATAGGGCAGACCACCCACATAAAGCTTCTCGTTCATGCTCTCCTCCATCTTGCTTGACAGCCACGAGACAGGCACGGCGAAAGGAGCAGAGCAAACGTGGGATGATCACGACACTCCGGACGGCTTTGGTCTTACGCTGTCTCCATGCGCACAACTCGGTCGTCTACGGTGTCACTTATATTGACCTGCATTGCGCATGTCAACCGGCCGACACCACTTGTCACCAATTGTTCACGAATCGCCAATGGTCCATGCCCGATCCGGGAAGAAGCGGACGCCGTCAGCGAAGAAGCCGGTAGACCAGTGGCGTACCCAGCGTGATGAGCATGAAGAAACACCCGGCGGCCAGGAACATGGCTTCGAACCCCCACGCATCGGCCGCCCAGCCGAGCAGCAGGGGAAGCGCCATGGGCGCGATGTTCCAGCCGAGGCCGGTGGCGGCCATGACCGCGGAGCGGTCGCGGGCCTTGCTCAGGTCCACGGCCTGCACCTGATTGAGCAGGTCGGCCACACCGCCGGCCATGCCCAGACCGGCGATGCAAAGCCCCAGCAACACCAGTCCCCCGGTCCAGGCGCTGGCCAGGATGCAGATGCCGAGGCCGCCCATGCCGAGTGCATAGAAGAGCTTCTCCCGCTCGATGGTGATCTCCGAGCCGAAGGCCAGGCCAATGACCACAGGGCCGACGGAGCGTACGGCGATCACCACGCTGATCCATCCCTCGGGAAAATCGAGTCCGCTCATGTACACGGGATAGATGGACTGGGTGATGCCGAATGGTACCGCGGCCGCGCATGAACTGGAGAGCAGCAACCAGGTGCGCCTTTCGACCAACCGACGGCTCATCTCCACGGTGACCTGCCAGACGGTGCGGCCGCCCATGTCCAGGCGGATCGGCGGCAGCGCGAAACCCAGCAACATGCTGGCGACGCATGCCAGCGCCACCAGGATGAAGGTGGGACCGTAACCGAGCCAACCCGCGAGAATCCCCCCGAAGGCGAGTCCCAGCAGCTGGCCGGTGTAGTTGGCCGCGGAGAGCTGGCCCAGCATCCTGCCGGGATTGATGCTGTCGAGTTGACTGGCCATGGACTGGGCCGGGACCCAGAACATGCTGCGGGAGAGATTCGCCAGTGCGCTGGACAGCATCAGCGAGAAGAACCCGCTGGCCATGCACAGGGCCACCGCCGCCAGAACGTTGAGGGCATAGCAGGCCTGCAGCATGCGATGCTCGCCGTAGCGGTCCGCGAAGGCGCCGCCGACGAAACGCATGACGAGGGTCATCAGGTAGGGAAGTCCGACCAGGGAGCCGATATCGAGTACGGACAGGCCCAAGCTCACGCCGAAGAGCGGCGTGAGCACGAACAGCATGCCGTTGCACATGTTCCAAAGGAGCGCTCCCAGGAAAAGCACCCCGCGGACCGGCCGCCCGTCACGGCCGCGCACGCTGGTCCAGAGCGTGGCAGACCGCCCGGTTGCCGCGGAGGCGCTTGTACCTGATGGACCTGATGGGCATGTCGTTGTCGAGAACCCTGTATCCGTTCCTGACCATCGTCCCCCTCCCTGATATCCGGAGGAGTCCGGTGCCGGGCCGCATGCCGGTTCCTACCCTTTCCAGGCACCCCAGGCAATGCTGAGCCAGCCCAGCAGGAACGCGAGTCCGCCGATGGGGGTCACGGCGCCCAACCACCGGAAGCCCGAGAGGCTCAGTCCATAGAGGCTTCCGGAGAACAGCACCGTACCGGCGACGAAGAACCAACCGGCCGTCGAGAACTCGCTGCGCGGCCAACGGGAGGACGCCAGCGCCACCACCAGCAGCGCCAGCGCATGGTAGATCTGATAGCGAACTCCCACCTCAAAGACATGGAACATCTCGTCCGCCAGCCTTCCGCGGAGGCCGTGGGCGGCGAAGGCGCCCAGCATCACGCCAACAAGGCCGGACAGGGATCCCAGCAAGAGGAACAGGCGGTCGGTGTTCATGGAAACGTCGCGGTCAAGGTTCGTATGGCTGACAACGTGTGGCTGCCAAGGAGTTCGGCAGTCTGGCGTAGTCTTCCACACGAGGGGGCGGGATTGCAACAACGCCGGTTTGACGGCTGGCGCCACGCCCGCCGAACGGCCGGCCGCGGCAACCGCGGGGATGGACAATTTGAAATGTTCAGGATAGTCTGTGAAGTCATGAGACCGAGCGGTCGTCCTGGCGACTGTACCCGCGGTTGTACTTTTTCGGGCAAGGAGGATCAGCGCAGGATGCACACGACATGAGCAAGCAGGACAATATCGAGGTTACCGGCACGGTGATGGAGAGCCTTCCCAACGCCATGTTCAAAGTTGAGTTGGACAACAAGCACAACGTTCTCGCGTATACCGCGGGCAAGATGCGAAAATTCTACATCAAGATTCTGCCCGGCGACCGCGTCACTCTCGAGTTGTCACCCTACGACCTGAGCCGCGGACGGATTACCTACCGGCATCGAAACTAGTTCGACCGCGCGCAAGCGGACCTTCCTGCAGCACCCGATCGAGGCCCCGCTACCTGGCGTCCAGACGCCCCATGAGGTCGCCCCGGGCGGCCCGGGCACTCCGGAGGATCTCCCCTTCGTCCAGCGAGGTACAGCGACGGTGGCGCATCAGCAGCCTTCCGTCCACCATCACCGTATCCACGTCCGTAGACTTGGCGCAGTGCACCAGCTGACTCACCAGGTCGTTGACCGGTTGAAAGTGCGGCTTCTGGATATCCACCAGGATCAGGTCCGCGCGCTTGCCTTCCTCCACCGTACCGCAGACCGACGCCAGCCCCAGCGCATGGGCGCCGTCGACCGTCGCCATGCGCAGAACGCTGTAGGGATCCACGACACCGGCGTCTTGATGCTTGACCTTCTGAAGCAACGACGCCGCCTTGATGGTCTCGAACAGATCCTGGCCGTGGTTGCTCGCCGCCCCATCCGTACCCAGACCGACCCGGACCCCGGCCGCCAGCAACTCCACCACCGGTGCGATTCCGTCGCCCAGCATCATGTTGCTCACGGGATTGTGCGAGACCGCCGTGCCGGTGTCCGCCAAGTGCCGGATCTCTTCCGGCGAAAGGTGGACGCTGTGGGCGAAGATGGCATCTTCCCCCGGAATGTCGAACTCCTTCAGATGAGCCACCACACCCGGCCTGCCGTACTCCCGGCGGGTGACATCCACCACCGACGCCGACTCCGCGACGTGGGTGCTGATGCCGATGGAATGATGGTCGGCAAAGCGCCGTATTTCCCGCAGCAGGTCGGGAGAAGCGTTGAGGGGCGGCGTGTTGGGACCGGTACGGAACGTGATCCGGTTGCCTTGTCGAAGTGAGTCGGCGGGTGGACGCCCCATCAGGTCCTCGATTCTCGCAAAGGCCGTCTCGGGGGTCTCCCTGGTGCAGTCCGGCACGATCTCCCCGGTGTCCATGATGGTTCGGGCGAAGACGCCCCGGAGACCGGAACGGGAAAGCGCATCAACGGCGGCGGCGGCGCACTCGGGTCCGGGGTTGAGGAAATTGTGCTCGCAGACGGTGGTGACCCCGCCCTTGAGATTCTCCAGACAGCCCGCCAGGGTCCCGGCGCGCATGTGCTCCGGGTTGAGGGCTTCCGCCACACCGTAGATGCGCTTCAGCCACGCCAGAAACGGCAGATCCTCCCAGACCGCCCGCAGCAGCACCTGGTAGAGGTGGGTGTGGGCGTTGACCAGACCGGGCATGAGCACCATCCCGCGGCCGTCGATGAGCACCTCCCCTTCCCTTGCCGGCGGCTCCCCCGCCGCCACCTCGGTGATGACGCCATCCCGGACCCTTGCGTAGCCCGATTCGATCACGGCCCCGGGCGCTGTCATGGGAAGAATCGTGCACGCGGTGATGGTGGTCGCTTGCCCGTCCATTTTCACTCCGAATTTCGCTTGGGATTTCGCTCCAAAGACGAAGGGGCGGCGTATCCGCCGCCCCTCCAAGGGTTCCACTCTTGATCGTGGTGTCAGAAATCGCGCGTTCGCCGTTCGTGCGCCTCGTTCACTTTCAGCACGCGCCCCTGCAACTCCGTTCCGTTCAGGGCCTCCATGGCGGCCCGGGCCTCGGCCTCGGAGCCCATCTCCACGAAACCGAAGCCGCGGGACCGGCCAGTGAAGCGGTCCGTGACGATGCGCGCCGATGCCACGGTCCCGTGCTCCGAAAAGAGCTCCTGCAACTGGGCTTCGGTCACCGCGTAGGGCAGTCCACTTACATACAGTCTGTCCCCCATGAGCCAACTCCCGGTTCGAGATGACGACAGCCGATCCTGGCAGGACCATCTCGGAGACCCCGCCGTGAAACGCGCTGATTCTATCCCCATGTCTGCCGCAATGCAAACCTTCGGCCGCGGCCCTGAATGCCGCCCGCACATTCCGCCCGCGGTTCGTCAACCGGACCGGTAGGCAGCCATGAGGCGGTTCCAGTCACCGGGTCGAACCCTCCGGCGCTGAGGGTCCAGTTTGTTGACTGAACGCAGCAGCCGGCGGAGGTTCCGTTGTGCCCGCGCGTCCGGCACGGCTCCGGGAAAGAGACGCGCCTTGTCGAAGTCGATGATGTAGATCCTCGGAAACGGCTCATCGTCCCGCACCAGGATGTTGCGCAGGTTGAGATCGGCGTGGTCGATGCCCAGCGTGTGCATGAGGCGCAACGTGCGCCCGACAAGCGACAGCACCATCTCCGTCCCGGCGCCGGAGCGTTGCCCCGGAAGCGCCGCCCAGAGGTCGCGGGCCCCCGTCAACTCCCGCGTGACCAGCCAACCTCGATACCACGGGCCGATGCCCCGCGCCACCAGCGCCGCCAGCACTTCCGCGGTGGCGAGCCCCCGTTCCCGGGCCGCGGCCGTGACGGCCAGTTCCGCGAACGGCCGGGGCGGCCGGCTGACGAACCAGTGCCGGGTGATCCGGCGCAACAGCCCTCCGTGCCGGCATGAACGCACCAGCGCGTGACCACCCTCCGGGAGCGCCACGGTCTGCAACGCGGCACGACCGAAATGGCGTGCCGGCACCTCGGCAACCGGGCTCCGCATGCGGGCGAGCAACCCGCCGGCATCCACGCCGGAGGCCACCACCATGGTCACTCCCGGCTCCGGGGACACCCGCTGGAAGCCCGCCGGCACCGTATCCCCCGGCCTGTTCGAACGCATGTTATCCGTCACCGCCGCGCGAGGAGGAACCGGCTCTCCTCACGACGTCCACGACGTGGTCCAGCAGCGCCTCGGGCCTGTCGAAGGACATCTCGACCCGCAGCGCCCGCAGCTTCCCGGCGGAGAACGGGAACCGCGCCAGCTTCACGTAGTCCTTCTCGGTCGTCACCACCATGTCCACCCGGTGCCGGCTGATCTCGCGCCAGTCCCGTTCGCTGTAGGCATGATGGTCGGGAAACTCCAGGGTGTCGCCGATGATCCCTTCACACTCGCGGATCATCTCATAGAACCCTTCAGGCCGGGCCACCCCCGCAACCGCCAGAACCCTGCTGCCGGCCAGGGCGGCCAGCGACGATTCTTTCAGACCTTCCTCCGTGCGGCCCAGGAGCCCGCGCGGCCGGAGGCAGGCATGGAAGACCCGGGAATCGTCGAAGCGTTGTTGCAGAATCGCCCGCCAGCGGTCGCGGGCGCCCGTCACCACCAGGATGTCGGCGCGCCGCAAGGCCCGGATCGGCTCCCGGAAAGGCCCGGCCGGCAGCATCGCGCCGCTGCTGTCGGCACCCAGGAGGACCATGTCAAGGTCCCGCGCCAGCCTCCGGTGCTGGAATCCGTCGTCCAGCAGGAACAGATCCGCGCCGCCGGTCCCCTCGCTCAACGCCAGACCCGCCCGGTAGCGGTCGGCGCCGACCACCACGGTCTGCCCATGGAGGGCGCTCAACATGACCGGTTCGTCGCCGTAGTCCAGCGTGCGATCGCCCGACCGACCGCGCAGCCTTTCCGGGCTGAGGACGGCGGGCCGGGGACCGTGCTGCCGGCCGCCGTAGCCGCGGGTCAGGATCGCGGCCTCCAGGCCGCGCCGCCTCAGGCCTTGCGCCAGCCACAGCCCGGTGGGGGTCTTGCCCGTCCCTCCCACCGTGAGATTCCCTATGCTCACGACCGGAAGGGGCAGTTTTCGGACATTCATGCAACCGGCGTCGTAGAGCCGGTTCCTCACACCGACGACCGCGCGAAAGACCGCGCTCCAGGGCAGCAGCAGGGTCCGAAGAATCCGGCCGGCGATGCTGCGGCGGCTCCACGCCGCCCGCACCAGAGCGTTCCCCTTTCCAGCGGCGGCCGCCATGGTCATCCGCGAGGTTCCGCCCCGTGACGGAGCTGCCGGCACACCAGTCGGAGACTGCGCGCCAACACCTCCGTGTCGGCATCGGCCACGTGGCGGGCGCGGCGCCCCATGGCCGCACAGCGCGCCCGGTCGGAGAGAAGCGCGCTCACCTCCCGAACCAGCGCGTCACGCCCATCCACCTCGACGCCGCCGCCCTGCCGCAACAACTTCCGCGCCGTCTCGGCAATATTGGAACGATACCGCCCGAACAGCACGGGCTTGCCCCAGCGCGCCGGTTCGACGAGGTTGTGGCCACCCACAGGCACCATGCTCCCGCCCACGAAGGCAACGTCGGCACAACCGTAATAGCGCGGCAACTCACCCAGGGTGTCCAGCAGCAGCACCGGGCAGTCCCCCGCTGCCGCACCGCCCGCTGCGCTGCGCTTGCGGTAGCGCCACCCGCATTCCCGAAGCAGCCGCTCGACGGCACCAAACCGTTCCGGATGCCTCGGGGCCAGAATCAGCAGAAGGCCCGGATGCCGGCGGCGCCACTCGGAAAGAGCGTCCAGCAGGATTTCCTCCTCGCCGGCGTGGGTGCTCCCCGCCACCACCACCGACCGCGGCCGGCCGCCGAGGTCCGGCAGCGGCGCCGCGGCCGCTTCGGCATGCTTGAGAGAGCCCGTCACCGTCACCTTGAGCGGGTCCACGCCCAGGGCCAGCATCCGCCCGGCGTTCTCGTCGTCCTGCATGCCGAAGCCGGCAACCCGGTCCAGCACCGGCCTGAAGAGCGCCCGAAAACGTGCGTACATCCGCGCGCCCCGGGGCGACAGGCGACCGCTGAGGACCAGCGTGGGGGTTCCCCATCGATGGGAGGCGCGAATGAAGTTCGGCCATATCTCCGTCTCCAGCAGGATGATGAGCTCCGGACGAAGCCGGCGCAGGCTTCGGGAAACCAGCCACGGCAGGTCCAGCGGGAGATAGGTCACGCCGTCGATGTCGGGCAGGGCGTCCCGGACCGTGCGGTGTCCGGTAACGGTGACTGTGGAAACGAGCAGCTTGCGGTCCGGCCACTTCGTCTTCATCCGCCGCACCAGCGGCGCGGCGGAGCGCACCTCGCCCACGGAGGCGGCGTGGATCCAGATGGGACGGCCACCCGCGAGTGCGGCCAGCAGCTCCGGAGGATAGGCGGCAAGGCGCTCGCGCAGCCCCGCGAAGACGCTCCGGCGCCACAGGAACGCCAAAGGCCAAGCCAGCAGCGCGACAAGCAGCCCCGCATGCAAGACCGCATTGTAGAGCCCGAGCACCGGCCTACGCCTCCGTGGAAAGACCTTCGCCGACGGCCTGAAGACCGTAGAGGCGGCGATATTCTCTTTGCCTGGCCAGGAGCTCGGCATGGGTGCCTTCTTCCACGATGGTTCCCTTGGCCAGCACGACGATGCGGGTGGCGTTGCGGACGGTGGACAGCCGGTGAGCGATGACCACGCTCGTGCGGTTCTTCATGAGGGCTTCAAGGGCATCCTGGACCGATCGCTCCGACTCCGAGTCGAGAGCGGACGTCGCTTCGTCGAGGATCAGTATGGGGGCGTTCTTGAGCACCGCCCGCGCGATGGCGATGCGTTGCCGCTGCCCGCCGGAGAGTTTCAGGCCAAGCTCGCCGATGACCGTATCGTAGCCGGCCGGCAGCGCAGTGATGAAGTCATGGGCATGGGCGGCCTTGGCAGCCATCACCACGTCGTCCATGTGCCGGGTCGGGTCGCCGTAGGAAATGTTGTTTCGCACGCTGTCGTTGAAGAGAAACGTGTGCTGGGTCACGATTCCGATCTGCCGCCGGAGCGACTCCAGGGACAGCTTCCGGATGTCCACGCCATCCAGGGCGATGCTGCCCGAGGTGACATCGTAGAACCGCGGAATCAACGCCGACAAGGTGGTCTTGCCGGCTCCGCTCATGCCCACCAGCGCCACCGTCTCGCCGCGGCGGACCTCCAGATTGATACCGGTCAACACCGGCTCCTTCCGGTAGCCGAATCCGACATCGCGGAAGGCGATACGGTCCGAGAAAGGCGCGGCGGGAACGGCGTCCGGAGCGTCGGCAATATCCAGGGGGGCGTCCAGGACATCGAAGATCCGGTCCCCTCCGGCGATGCCCTGATAGATTTCCGGAAAGGTCCGGCCGAGGTGCTTGACCGGCTCGTATACCAGGAACACGGCGGTGAGAAACGCAAAGAACTCGCCCGCCGTACGTCCGCCGTCCATGACCGCGTTGCCGCCGTACCACAGGACCCCGACGATCCCCAATCCCGCCAGCAACTCCATCGCCGAGGGAATCATGGCTCTGGCGCGGCTGGCCTTCATGGTGTGGCGCAGAATATCACGGTTCTCCCGGTTGAACCGTTCGAGCTCGTAACGCTCCATCCCGAAGGCCTTCACGATGGAACTGCCCTGAAGGCTCTCCTGAAGAATCGCCGCCATGGTGCCGGTGCTGGCCTGACTTCTTCGGGTCGCCCGTCGGATGCGGCGGGTGAGTCGCCTGACGGGAAGGACCGAGCCGGGAAATGCCACGAAGGCGATGGTGGCCAGCAGCCAGTCCATGTAGAAGGCCACCGCCGTCAACGCCACCACCGAAGTGCTGTTGCGCGCCACCGACGCGACCGAACTGGTGAGGGCGACCCGCACCAGCGTCACATCGCTGGTCACCCTGGAAAGCAGCGTGCCCGTGGGGTGCCGGTAGATGTACGCCAGCGACAGCCATTGCAGCCGCTCGCACATGGCCGACCGCAGGTCGCGAACGATCCGCTGGCCAACATGTTCCATCAGGTAGACTTGGCCGAAATTGCAGGCGCCGCGAATGCCGAACACCAGCAGCACCGTGACAAGGATGTATCCCAGCCTGGCGCGGTCCTGGCTCCCGAACACGTCGTCCACCATGTCCCGAACCAGAAAGGGCATGGCCGCCGTGGTGGCGCTGTACCACAGCATGCAGAGTACGGCGCCGCAGAAATGCGGCCACAGGTAGGGGCGCAGGTACTGAAGCAGACGCCGGTAGATGCTCATTGCGGTGCCCGGGTGTCGGACTGCGCCAACAGGGCCATGGCCATGTCGGCCACGCGCGCCGGAGCGCCCGGAGGTCCCAGCCGCTCCCGCACCGCCTCAAGCCTGCGTACCACGGCGCCGCGCACTTCCGGCTCCAGCATGCGCCGGGTTTCCGCCAGGATGCGCTCCGCCGTCACCTCGTTCTGGATCAGCTCCGGCACCACCCGTTCGCCCGCGATGATATTGACCATGCCGATGTGATCCACGCGGACCAGCAGACGCCCGATCCAGTAGCTCAAGGGTGACAGGCGGTAGGTGATCACCATGGGTTTCCCGAGCAGCCCCGCTTCCAGCGTGGCCGTGCCGGAAGCCACCCACACCAGATCCGCCGCCGCCAGCATGTCGTACGTGCCGCCCTCGGCGATGCGGACGGTGACGGGCGATCCGGCGATGGCCCGTTCCAGTCCGCTCCGCTCGATGGTGCTGGCGCGTATCAGCAGGAACTGCGCGTCGCGTTCCCGGGCCAGGCGGCGGGCGGCCTCGAGCATGGGGTCCAGGAGCGCGGCAACCTCCTTCCCCCGGCTTCCGGGCATGACCGCCACCGTGAGCTTCTCCGGGTCCAGTGCCACGGACCGAAGACTGGTCTCGCGGTCCCGCCGCGGCTTCACCACGTCCACCAGGGGATGCCCCACGAAGGCGGCTCCGGCAACGCCGAACGCCCTGTAGAGGTCGGCCTCGAAGGGAAAAACGACGGCCAGCGCATCCACGTTCGACGCCACCTGCCGGATGCGGTACCCGCGCCACGCCCATATCTGCGGGCCGATGTAGTACAGAACGGCGATGCCGTGGCGGCGCGCCAGCCGCGCCAGCCGCATGTTGAATTCCGGAAAGTCGATGAGGATGAGCAAGGCCGGCCGCACCTCCAGGAGCAGCCGGCGCAACATCCGGTAGGCACGCCAGATGTGACGAAGATTGCCGGCAAGCTCCGAGAAACCCACGCTCGCGACTCTCGCGATATCGTGGACGACCCGCATGCCCGCTTGCCGGAGGTTGACTCCGCCCATGCCGAAAAACTCCGCCGAGGGCTCCCGTTGCCGCAGATGGTGCACCAACTCCGCGCCCCGGGCATCTCCCGACGCCTCTCCCGCCACCAGCATGATGTCCAATGGCCGCCGCACTGCCGAATGACGGGCCATTACAGCCGCTCACTGATCGCCGACGCAATCTCCAGCGCGTGCAACCCGTCCTCGCCGCTCACCAGAGGGCTCTTGCGGGTGGCCACCGACTCCAGAAACGATTCAATCTGGTCCCGCAGAGCGTCGCCATCCTCGGCGGCGATCATCTCCCCCCGAATCCCCGCCCAGCCCCGGCTCCGGTCCTCCACCCGGTAGACCTCGGCCGTCTTGGCGCCGTAGTCCAGGGAGATATAGGTGTCCGACTGGAAGAACCGTATCTTCCGCTCGCGTTTCATCGACACCCGGCTGGCGGTCACGTTGGCCACGCAACCGTCCTCGAAGCGAATGCGCGCATTGGCGATGTCCGGTCTGTCCGTGAGCACGGCAACCCCGTTGGCGTCAATGGCGGCTATGGGCGCACGGACCAGGCTGGCGATGACGTCGATGTCGTGGATCATCAGGTCGAGCACCACGTCCACATCCGTACCCCGGGTCACGAACGGTGCCAGCCGGTGGCACTCGACGAACCTGGGCTCCAGGATGAACCGGGTGAGTTCGCGTACCACCGGATTGAAGCGTTCGAGGTGACCTACCTGGAGGATGCGGCCGTTTCGCCGCGCCAGATCCACCAGCTTCCGTCCGTCCGCCACCGAGTCCGTAATGGGCTTCTCCACCAGCACATCGACACCGGCGGCCAGGCAGTCCCGGGCCACCCGGCCGTGTTGCCGCGTGGGTACCGCGATGCTGACGCAGCGGACCCTGTCCAGCAGCTCCCGATAGTCCGCCACCGCGGGCGCCTGATAGCGCTCGCCCGCCTCCCGGGCCCGTGCCTCGTCGATATCGGCCACGCCCACCAGCCTGGCGACCGGTGACGCGGCGTACTTGGCCGCGTGCAGGCTGCCCGCGTACCCGACTCCAATCACTCCAACCGCGATGGGCTCCGTTATCGTCATTCCGGTTCCGGGGCCAGCGCCACCACGGCCAGACCTGCGTCATCCGCCGCCGCCAGCAACGCCTCCTTCTCCAACAGGATGGATCGTCCCGCCTCCACCGCCAGCACCCCTCCCCCGGCACGCCTCAGGGTCTCGATGGTTCCGGGACCGATGGCGGGCATGTCAAAGCGCAGATCCTGGTGCGGCTTGCTCATCTTCACCACCACCACCGGACCTTCCGCCAGTGCGCCGGCGCGGCGAATGGCCGCATCCGTGCCTTCGATGGCTTCCACCGCGAGAATCACGCCCTCCTTCAGCACCAGCGTCTGGCCGATTCCCATGCGGCCCAGCGTCTTGGTCATGGGGATGCCGAGGCGCACATCCTTCCACTGTTCCGGATCGGGCGAGGTTCGGGTAAGCACGCCCGGCTGTTGCGGGATGATCCGCTTCAGGAAAAGCGTCGACTCCAGAACGCGAATGCCCTCGCTCTCCAACTCGGCGGCCACTCCGCGCAACAATTGATCGTCGTCACGGCCCGGCGTTCGGGCCAGCAGCGCCAGCCCTCTGGCATCGGGCCGGAAATTGGAAAACAGCCGTACCTTGCGGATCCCTCCGGCCATGACGGCATGATGCACGTCCGCCTTGCGAAATGTGCGGATGATCTTTCCCAGTTGTCCGACGCGAATCCAGGTGACCTCCTCCACGAACTTCCCGATCTCTTCAGCCGTCTCGCCGCGGTGCGCCACCGCAATCACGCGGACGCCGGCCTCCCGCGCATTTCGGGCGAATATCAGCGGGAACCGACCGCTGCCGGCAATCAGGCCGACCTTGTCGATGGTCATTTCCCGGAGTTCGCCCATCAGCGGCGGATTCCTCGCCGGGAGCTCCAGCCGAATCCGATCATCGATCCACCTCACGGGTTCGGGGGACTGCCCGAAGGACACTGTTCAAGGCGTCCTTCAAACGAAGGCTGGAGCGGAACAGCAGGACCAGGCCGCGCCTTGCCGGCATGGCGGACCAGCAAGGGGCACGCCGGTCCGGACGACAGGCTGAAGGAAGGTCCGGACGACAGTCCGGACATGCCCCCACTCGCCACCTTCCAGAGCGTCCTGCGGCGCGGGCTCCTAGACCGCCATCTCCATCCCGGACAGTTCCGCCTCGGCCACCTGCCTGCCGTCCACCGTCACGTGACCGGCCAGGCGCCAGTAATGTTTGCGCCGCCGGGAAACCTCCACCTCGATCCTCAACTGGTCGCCGGGCTCCACCGTTTGCTTGAACCGCACCCGGTCGAGCCCGGTCAGGACGAGGACCCTGTCCGCTTCCTGTCCGCTGCACTTGGCGAGAACCGCGCTCACCTGGGCGATGGCCTCGCAGATCAATACGCCCGGCATGACCGGCTTGTCGGGGAAATGGCCCTGAAAGAAGCCTTCGTTGATACTCACGTTCTTGATCCCCACGACACGCCGGTCGGGCTCCAGCTCCACGATCCGGTCCACCAGGAGGAAGGGATATCGATGAGGAATCAGTTTTCGTATCTCGGTGACGTCCATCATGTCTTCACGGAACTCCCCGGCGCGGCGCCTCACCAGCCCATCGTTACCGAGAGACAGCGCGTCAACCCTGCCGCGACGACGCGCGCATGCGTCGTTCGATGGCCGAAACCCGCCGCCACAGGGCCGGCAGTTTCGGCAGCAGCCGCATGGTCCGAAGCCACTGACCGTGAGGCGCGGCCTCCACCAGGCCCGACAGCAGGGAGCCGGACGGAACCGACCGCATCACGTTGCTCTTCGGTCCGATGACCGACCTTGCACCGATCTCCACATGATCATTGATGCCGGCCTGCCCGGAAACCATCACATCGTCGCCCAGCACGGCACTGCCGGCGATTCCCGTCTGGGCAACGATCAGACAGCGTTCACCAATGACCACATTGTGTCCGATCTGCACGAGATTGTCGATTTTCGTGCCGCTCCCGATCCGGGTGCTGCCAATGGTGGCCCGGTCCACGGTGGTGTTCGCGCCGATCTCCACCTTGTCGCCGATCTCCACGATACCGGCCTGGGGTATCTTGAGACGTGCCGGACCGTGCCCGGCGTAACCGAACCCGTCGCTTCCGATCACCACGCCGGCGTGGAGTATGACGCGGTCGCCGATCCGGCACCCCTCGGACACGGTCACGTTGGAATGGAGCACGCAGCCCTCGCCGACCTGTGCCCCCGCGCCGATGACCACTCCGGGCATGAGCACCGTCCCGGCGCCGACTCTGGCGTTCCGTCCGACGTAGCAGTGTGGATAGAGTGCGGCCTCCGGACCGATGACGGCGCCGGGGTCGACAACCGCCAAGGGGCTTGTGCCGGCGTCATGGACCGGCGGGGGATTGAACAGTGCGTGGATGCGGGCGAACGCGCGGTAGGGGTCGTCGACCCGCAGAAGATTCAGGACCGCGCCGGTGGCCGACTCGCCGGCCACGATAACCGCGCTGGCCTTGCAGGAAGTCAGGTGCCGCCGGTACCGCGGGCTGGCGAGAAAGGTGATATCCCCCGGACCCGCATCCTCAATGGACGACACCTTCTCGATGGTCGCGTCGGGGTCGCCGATCACCCGTCCGCCGACCAACTCGGCGAGCTCCGCGAGCGATTTGCCTTTGCGCGTCACCTGTCCGTGTCGGCCGGTTGGTTGTTGTAGCGTTCGTCGTAGAGGCTGATCACATTGTCCGTGATATCGGTTCCCTTGTCGGTGTAGAGCAACTGACCTCGTTCGAGGATCATGGTGAAGTTGCTCGTCCTGCCGAATTCCGCGATGATCTTCTGCAGATCCTTGAGGATCGAGTCGGTCAACTCGCGCTCTCTGAGGGAAAGCTCCTCCCGCATGTCCCTTGAGTCGCGCTCCCAGTCTCGCACGCGAAGCTGCAGTCGCCGCTGCGCCTTGGCCCGCTCGCTGGCCTTCATCAGCAGGGCCTGCTTTTCGAGTTCGCTTTTCTGCTTCTCAATGGAGGCCCTTTCCTTTGCCAGCGCCTCCTGCCTGCGCTGGACGCTGTCCTGGAAGGCCGCGCGCGCCTCCTTGCCACGCTTCGATTCGATCATGGCCTTCTGGAGGTTCACGAAGCCGACCTTGAGTTCCTGGCCCCACGCGGGAATGGTCGGTATCGCCAGCAGAGCAATCAACAGGACTCGAACCACGATATTCTCCCGGGTGCTCCGGCACCTCGCCTGTCAGAGGCCGCCGACCGCGCCGATGGCGAAACCGACAATCTCCTTGTGATCGGTGGGTTCCGCGTTCAGCGGCACTGCCCAACTCAAGTTCACCGGGCCGATGGGCGAACGCCACTGCATCGCCAGACCCACCGAGCGCTTGAGATCCTCGATGCTTATGTTCTCGGACGGCCCGAACGCCTGTCCCTGGTCGAAGAACGCCGAACCCCTGAAGCCCCACTGCTGCAGGATCGGAAAATGCAGCGCCGCCTTCAGGATCAATTGCTTGTTGCCTCCCACCGCCTCGGGATCATCACACTCCGGATCGTCGCCCGGACACTCCTGCGGACCCAGGGTACGGTACTCGTAACCACGCACCGAGTAGATGCCTCCGGCGAAGTAGCGTTCGAACAGCGGCAATTCGCGATCATTCCAGGACTCTGCGTAACCGATCCGCCCGCCCAGCATCAGGGCGAAGTTCTCACCCCACTCGAAGTCCTTGAGGATGGGGTAGTACCATGTCAGCGAGGCGTCGCTCCGCATGAATCGGTTGTCGCCCCCCAGTCCGGCGAGTTTGACCGACAGCACCGACCGCACCCCCTCGGTGGGCGAGAAGAAGTGGTTGCGCGTGTCGTACCGCAGCCTTGTCCGGACGGCGCTGGTGAGGGACCTGCCGGGCTTGATGCTCAACGGCGCGTCGGCGTCCACGTCCGTGATCTTGGAACGGAACAGTTCGTAGCCGATATCGCCGTGGAGATGGTCCAGGATGGAGAAGCCCGGTTCCATGTAGGGTCCGTCGCCGCGCAGGACGTCGGCGCGGCGGCCGAAGTAGGGCAGCCGGACATAACGCATGGGCACGCCGATACGGGTGGCAAACCCGCTGCGCCGGTTGGTCCAGGAAGTGTACTCGACGGTGGTATGAACGACATCGAGGCCCAAGTCCGCACGGCTGCCGAAGACACGCGGCTCCACCAGGCCGACCACGATATCCTGATCGGTATCGCTGAGGTCGAGGCTGGCCGATACCCGCCTGCCGGTGCCGAACAGATTGCGCTCCTCAAGCGAGGTTCGGAACGAGAAGGCGCTGGCGGTGCTGTAGCCGGCGCCGACGCTGAACGTTCCGGTAGGCGCCTCCTCAACCTTCACCAGCAGGTCCACCTGGTCTTCCTTCCCGGACTTTTCGGTGGAGACGACAACGTCCTTGAAGAAACCGGTCCGCAACAAGGCGTTGCGGCTCTCCGTCACCCGGGTGGAAGAGAAGCGCCCCTTCTCCGCCACTTCCAGCTCGCGGCGAATCACCTTGTCCCGGGTCTTGACGTTCCCGGCGATCTTCACCTGGTTGAAGAACACCGGCGGCCCGCGCTTGATGGCGTACGTGACGTTCACCAGACGGCCGTCGGGGTCGAACCGGGTGACGGGCGAAACGTCCGCGAACGCATAACCGCGGTCGGCATACCGTTGCTTGAGAGCGGTCACGTCATTGAGCAGCCGGCTCCTTCGAAAGATCTGCCCCGATGTCAGGGTCACGTCTTCCAGCAATCGGCCTGGGTCGTCCTCGAGGTCCCCCCCCAGCCTTACCTCGCCGACCCGATAACGTTCGCCCTCCTGAATCCGGATGACGACCTCCAGCCACTCGTCGCGTGTGAGTATGACAGGCTCGTCGATCTTGTGGTTGACGAATCCGTGATCGTAATAGAAGGAGGACAACAGCGTGGTGTCGTTGGTCAGCACGTCCGGATCCAGAATGCCGCGGCTGCTGAACGGAAGGAACCACTTCTCCTTCGTGTTCATGATGTCCTTCAACTCATCGTCGGAGAACTCCCGGTTTCCCTCGAAGGTGATCTTCCTGATCCGCAGGGTCCTGCCTTCGGTAATGGTGACGGTGACGGTGGTCTGGTTGTTCTCCTCGGCCGTCAGGGCATAGTCGACGCGGGTGTTGACGTGCCCCGCCTCGCTGTAGAGCCGCAGCACCCGTTGCAGGCCTTCCTGGAGCCGGCCGCCATCCAGAGCGGTCCGCAGCCGGATCCCCAAGGCGGCTTCGATGTCTTCCGTCGACAGCTTGTCGTTGCCCAGAATCTCCACCTGCTTGACGTACGGCCGCTCTTCGACCGCGTAGGTCAGGATCCCCTCAGCGGAGAAATCCGCGCTCACGTCGTCGAAAAAGCCCATGCGGTAGATGGCCTTGACGTCGCGGCTTACCGCGTCCTGATCGAAGGGCTGCCCCGGCTGCACCTGAATGCTCAGACGGATGGCGTCCTCGTCGACCCGCAGGTTGCCCTGGACGCGGACCTCGTTGACGAGCGCAGCCGCCGGCGCAAGACTGTTCCAGGCCGCAAGACCGAACGCGGCTGCGAGGAATGCGGCGGCAAGACGGCCCGCAGTCTTGCCGCCAATTTTTCCCGCAGTCTTGCCCATCTTGCTGATGGTGTTTTTTCTGTTGGTAATTCGCACGGGTCCGTTCACGACGCACCGGGTCTGCCTGTGTCTGCTAACAAGTTCCCACCCCGTTGTAAAGCGTGGAACCCCTGGTCGAAGGCACGCGTCCGATCCGATGCGCACACCGCGGGGCTATCCCGCAAAGGGCGAGAGGCGGCCGCCGCGAAGCTCGAGCTGCCGGTTCATGCGGGTGGCCAACTGGCGATTGTGGGTCGTGACGATCAGCCCCAGACCGCGCTGCTCGTTGAGGTCGCAAAGGAGATCCCCGATTTCGCCGGCGGTGACGGGATCGAGATTGCCGGTGGGCTCGTCGGCAAGGATGACCCGCGGTTCCATTACCAGCGAGCGCGCAATGGCCACCCGCTGCTGTTCGCCGCCGGAGAGCTCCCCCGGGCGGTGCGTCAGCCGGTGTCCCAGGCCGACGGACTCCAGCAGCCCGAGTGCGGCCATGCGTGCCCCGGAGCGGTCCCGGCGGGCGATGAGCGCCGGCATCATGACGTTCTCGAGGGCGCTGAAGTCGGGAAGAAGATGGTGGAACTGGAAGACGAAGCCGATGGTCCGATTCCGCAGGTGCGAGACCTCGTCGTCGCTCCAGCGGGTGATGTCGCGCCCCTCGTAGCGCACCGTCCCCCGGTCCGGGCGTTCGAGAGTCCCGATGATATAGAGCAGGGTGCTCTTGCCGATACCGGACTCGCCGATGATGGCAAGACGCTCGCTCCGGCCCAGTGACAGATCCAGGTCGGCGAGCACGTCCACCTTCCGGCTGCCCCCGGCAAAGGACTTTGCCAGCCCTCGCACTTCGATCAACGACGACACGTTCCTCTACTCGTACCGAATGACGTCCACGGGATGCAGTCGGGCCGCCTGCCGCGCCGGGTAAATGCTCGCCAGACAGCAGATGGCCAGGGAGGCCAGCGCCACCAGCGCGAAGTACAGAGGGGAGATGCTTACCGGTACGGTGGAAACGGGAAAGACGCCCTCGGGCAACTCGATGAACCGGTAGCGCTGAAGCAACAGCGCCAGCACGTAGCCGATGACGACCCCGGACAGCGTGCCGATGGCGCCGATGATCCATCCCTTCAGCAGGAAGATCCGCCGTATGCTGCCGGCGGATGCGCCCATTGATCGCAACACCGCGATATCCTTGCGTTTCTCCATCACCACCATGATCAGCGTCGAAACGATGTTGAAGGCCGCGATCAAGACCATCAGCAACAGCACCAGGAAGTATACGGTCTTCTCCAGCCGCAGGGCGGCGAACAGGTTGGGCCAGAGACGTGTCCAGTCCTCCACCCGATATCTCTGACCCACGTCGCGCTGGATCTCCGCGGCAATGCCCTGCGCGTCCGAGACGTCGTCCACGGCGATCTGGATGCTGGTGGCGACCTTGCCGGTGCCGAAGAACCGCTGTGCATCCGCCAGGCTCAGAAAGACCAGACCGACGTCGTACTGGCGCATGCCGGAGTCGAAGACGCCGACCACGGCAAACCGCCTTATCCGTGGAACAATGCCCACCGCGGTGGGGCTGCCGACAGGCGAAACCGCCTGCAGTGCATCGCCCTTGCCCACCTGGAGCTTCTCCGCGAGCCGGTGACCGATGATGATCCCGGGGAGGAGCAGCCGGCGCCCGTCCACCACCACCGGGGTGCGGGTGGTGAGATCGCCCGGGCGTCCCTGTTGCAGGTAGGTCTGGAGGTCCACATGGGAACGGTCCGGGTCGATGCCGCGCACCAGTACCCCGGTCACCCGGCTCCCCGCCGTGAGGATGATCTGTCCGGTGAGGACCGGAGCCGCCGTGTTCACGTCTTCCCGGCTCTCCAGTCGTCCGGCCAGTTCGTCGTAGCCGGTCAGATAGGAGGCCGGCTTGACCAGCTCGATATGCGCGTGCAACCCCAGGAGACGATCCCTGAACACTTCCTCGAATCCGGTCATGACGGCGATGGCGACGTTCAGGGTCACCACTGCGATCATGACCCCGAGGATGGAAATCAGGGTGAGCAGGGAAATGAACCGTTCGCTGCGCCGGGCCCGGAGATAGCGCAGCCCCACGAACAATTCGTACCGCATCGTCAGGTGCGCAGGAGCGGGAACAGGATCACGTCCCGAATCGACGCCGAATCGGTCAGCAGCATCACCAGCCGGTCGATTCCGATCCCCTCTCCCGCGGCCGGGGGCATGGCGTACTCCAGGGCGCGCAGGTAGTCCTCGTCCCCCTCACAGGCGGTGTCGTCCCCGGCGCGTCGGGCCGCAGCCTGTTCCTCGAACCGCCGCCGTTGGTCGAACGGATCGTTCAGCTCGGAAAAGGCGTTGGCGAGTTCCCTGCCGCCGATAAAGCACTCGAAGCGGTCGACCCGCTCCGGAGCGGTATCGTTGCGCCGCGCCAGGGGCGAAACCTCCAGCGGATAACCGACCACGAAGGTGGGCTGGATCAAGTGGGGCTCCACCAAGTGCTCGAACAGTTCCACCAGCAACTTGCCACGGCCAAGTTGCGGATCGAGCTTGAGGGAGCGGCGTTCCGCGAGTCGCCGCAAAGCCCCGGTGCTGGCCAGCTCCGACTCCTCCACGCCGGCGTACCGGGCCACGCCTTCGGCAAGGGAAAGGCGCTCCCAGGGCGGTTCCAGGTTCACCTCATGCTCCCCCCAGGGAATGCGCAGGCTGCCGCGCACCTCCTGCGCCAACGCGACAACGAGCTCTTCGGTAAGCGCCATCATGTCCTCGAAGTCGGCGTAGGCCTGATAGAACTCGACCATCGTGAACTCGGGATTGTGGCGGGTGGAAAGACCCTCGTTGCGGAAGTTCCGGTTCAGCTCGAACACCCGGTCGAAGCCGCCTACCAGCAGTCGCTTGAGAAACAGCTCCGGGGCCACCCGCAGATAGAGATCCAGGTCCAGGGCGTTATGGTGCGTGACGAAGGGCCTGGCCGAGGCGCCGCCCGCCAAGGGTTGCATCATCGGGGTCTCGACCTCCAGAAACCCCCGCTGCTCCAGGAAGGCGCGTGTCCGCGCGATGATTCGGGAGCGGCTCCGGAACACCTCGCGAACCTCCGCATTGACCATCAGGTCCACATACCGCTGCCGGTAGCGGGTCTCCACGTCCTTCAGCCCATGCCATTTCTCGGGCAGGGGGCGGATGCACTTGCTCAGCAGCCTGACTTCCCGGGCCTCGATGGTGAGCTCCCGGGTGCGCGTACGGAAGAGACGCCCGCTCACGCCCGCGATGTCGCCCACGTCCAGCGAACGGACCCGTTCATAGGACTCATCCCCCAGCCTGTCCTTGCGTGCGTACACCTGCAGCCGCCCGCTGCCGTCCTCCAGCTCGAAAAACGCCGCCCGGCCGTGGGGTCGGAGCGCACGGATGCGTCCTCCCAGCGAGAACTCTTCCTCCAGCGCTTCCAGCTCGGGTGGTTCGAGACCGCCGTGACGGTCGCGGATGGAGCGGGCGGTATGGGTGGGACGAAAGTCGTTGGGATAGGCGGACCGGCCCTGGGCCTGCAGCTTCGCCACCTTCTGGCGGCGCACCGTCATCTGCTCATTGACGTCGTCCATGCGCGGGTCAAAGCATGCCGAGCTGCAGCTTGGCCGCGTCCGACATGAGCCCGATATCCCAAGGCGGCTCCCAGACCACCTCGACGTGCACGTCCTTGACGCCGTCCACCGCCCGGACCTTCTCTTCCACCTCCATGGGAAGAGACTGGGCGGCGGGGCAGTTGGGTGCGGTGAGGGTCATGGAAATGGACGCATTGCCGAGGGGGTCCACCTCCACGCCGTAGATCAGGCCCATTTCGTAGATGTTGACCGGCACCTCGGGGTCGTAGCAAGTCTGCAAGGCCTCGATGACCCGCCTCTCCATCTCTTTCTGGTCGGCAATCGTTTCCACGAATGTCTCGCGCTCCGCTATTTGTCTCACGCACCGCTACTCGGTGCTGACCGCTCCGTCCGCGCCATCAAGGGCGGCGCGCAGGGTGTGCCATGCCAGCGTAGCGCACTTGACGCGCGAGGGATAGGCCCGGACGCCGGCAAAGGCCGCCAGCTTGCCCATGCCGGGGAGATCGGACTCCCTTCCATCGTCGCCCGCCACCATCTGATGGAACCGCTCGAACAGGCTCTCGGCGTGCTCGCGCGTCTGCCGCTTCACGCTCTCGGTCATGACCGACGCGGAGGCGATGGAGATGGCGCAGCCCGTGCCCTCGAACCGGACCTCCTTCACCGCGCCGTCTTCCACCTGCAGGTGGATGGTGATCTTGTCACCGCACAGAGGATTGAGACCCCGGGCGCTTCGATTGGCCGCCGCCAGCGGACCGAAGTTCCGCGGCCGGCGGTTGTGATCCAGGATCAACTCCTGGTAGAGCTCCCGGAGATCAGACACCGCCGAACAGCCTCCGTACCGTTTCCAGAGCGTCGGCCAGCAGATCCACCTCGGCCTCCGTGTTGTAGCATGCGAAGGAGACGCGGACGGTGGCGGGAACGCCGAACCGCTCCATGACCGGCATGGCGCAGTGATGGCCGGCCCGCACCGCGATCCCCTGCTGGTCGAGGACCGTGCCGATGTCATGGGCGTGGATGTCGTCCAGGACGAACGACACCAGGGAGGCCCGGCGACCGGGCGTCCCCACCAGCCGCACGCCGGGAATCCGGACGAGCCGCTCCACGGCATGCGCCACCACCCGGTCCTCGTGGCGCGCCACCGTCTTCAGGCCCAGTCCGGTCAGGTACTCCACCGCCGCCCCCAGTCCGACCACACCGGCGATATTCGGTGTCCCGGCCTCGAACTTGTAGGGCAGCACATTGTACTCGGTCTCCTCGAAGCTGACCGAGAGGATCATGTCACCACCGCCCTGATAGGGTGGCATCTCTTCCAGCAGACCGGCCTTGCCGTAGAGCACCCCGACACCGGTGGGGCCATAGAGCTTGTGGCCGGAGAAGGCGTAGAAGTCGCAGTCGAGGTCCCGGACGTCCACCGTCATGTGCGGCACCGCCTGGGCACCGTCCACCAGCACCGGAACGCCGGCTCCACGGGCAGCCGCGATCATCTGCTTGACGGGGTTCACCGTTCCCAGGGCGTTGGAAACATGGGGCACCGCCAACAGCCGCGTCCTGGGACCCAGGAGCCGGTGGAACCGGTCCATCACCAGATCGCCGTCATCGTCCACCGGAATCACCCGCAGCGCCGCCCCCCTCTCGCGACAGATGAGCTGCCAGGGAACGATGTTGGAGTGATGCTCCATGGCGGAGACGACCACCTCGTCGCCGGCCTGCAGATGCGTACCGCCGTAGCACCGGGCCACCAGGTTGATGGCCTCGGTGGTACCGCGGACAAAGACGATCTCCCGGTCCTCGGCGGCATTGAGAAACTTCCGGACCGTCGTCCTCGCCCCTTCATAGGCGCGCGTCGCCATCTCGCTCAGCCGGTGAACGCCTCGATGAATGTTGGCATTCTCGGTCTCGTAGTACTGCGCAACGCGCCGGATCACCGCCCGCGGCTTCTGGGCCGTCGCCGCGTTGTCGAGGTAGACCAGCGGCCTGCCGTGAACGGTCTGGTCGAGAACGGGAAAATCCTCCCGTACCCGCATCACGTCGAAGCCGTTTGCCGGCTTCCGCCAATCTGCCTTCGTGGCGTATCGCATCTTCATTGCCGCATCTTCACTTTTGCCTGGTCGGCCGCGCGCCGGCCCGAAGCCGGCCGCGGCGCCCCACCGCGTTCCGGTCAGCCTTTCCGGTCAGCCTCCCAAGTCCGAGAACACCCGGTCCGCGATGCCGGCGCGCAATGGCTCGATGGCGACGACGTCGAGGACTTCGCTGGCGAACCCCTGGACCAGCAACTCCCTGGCCCGCATCTCGTTCAGGCCTCGCGAGCGCAGGTAGAAGAGCTCGTCCGCTTCGAGCTGTCCGATGGTGGTTCCGTGGGAACAGCGGACGTCGTCGGCCAGGATCTCCAACTGCGGTTTGCTGTCGACTTCCGCGTCCCGGGACAGCAGGAGATTCTTGTTGGACTGCTGCGCGTCGGTCTTCCGGGCCTCCTTGTGCACGATGACCTTGCCGTTGAACACCCCCCTGGAGCGTCCGCTCAACACCCCCTTGTAGAGCTCGCGGCTGGTGCCGTGGGGCCTGGCGTGCTCCACGGTGGTGCGTTGGTCCACGTGCTGCGCTCCACCCGCCACGGAGAGGCCGTGAAGCAGGCAGTCGGCCCCCTCGCCGTCGAGCCGCGCATTGATCTCCACCCGGGTCATGGCGCCGCCGGAGGTGACGGAAAGCGACCGATAGCGGCTGTTGCGTGCCTGGCGCACCTGGACCGTGCCGATGTGGAACGCCCCGGCGCCTTCGCGCAGCAGCCGGTAGTGATCGAGTTCGGCATTGTCCTCCAGGACGACCTCGGTGACCGCGTTGGTGCAGTAGGGCGCGTCGCCCGACCCGGCATAGGTTTCCACCAGCGTGAGCCGGCTGCCGGCGCCCACCACCACCAGGGTCCGGGGGTGCCGCATGCGGTTGGATACCTGCCCGGGATCGGCGAGAAAGGCCAGGTGCACGGGACGGTCCAGAACCCGGTCCGGACCGACGCACACTGCGCCGCCGTCCTCCAGAAAGGCGGTATTGAGCGCCCGCAGCGCATGGCCGTCGTAGTCCGCGTGGCGCGCGAGATGCGCTTCCACCCAGGGTGGCGGACGGTCCAGGGCGGCGGCCAGGCGTCCGATGAACAGACCCTCTTCACCCGCGTCCGCGCCGTCATGCGACGGGAATGTCAGCGCGTGGCGCTCCCAGCCGCCCGCGTCGAAGGGATCCCGGCCCCGCGCCAGGCCCGTCTCCGGAGCGTCCGCCATGCGCAGGCGCGCCTTTCGCAGTCCCTCAAGGCTCGTGTACTTCCATTCCTCGTCCCGGGTCGACGGAAAGCCCAGAAGGCGGAAGCGATCCATGGCCCGACGGCGCAGATCGCCGGTCCAGCCGTTGCCCGGCACCCGCGCCATGAGCTTCTCGAAGTCGTTCTCGAAGTCGTCGAGACAGCCCTGTGCCCCGATCATGCCCCCGGTCTCCGGTCCGCCGCCGCGCCCCCTCCGGCGGTCTCCTCCTCCACCCAGGAATAGCCGGTGTCCTCCAGCTCCCGGGCCAGCTCCCTGCCGCCGGACTTCACCAGGCATCCGTTGTGGATGACGTGGACCCTGTCGGGCACCACGTGGTTGAGCAGCCGCTGGTAGTGGGTCACGAGAATGATGGCCCGCTCGGGGCTCCGAAAGAGATTGATGCCGTGGGCCACCACCTTGAGGGCGTCGATGTCCAGGCCCGAGTCGGTCTCGTCCAGGATCGCCAGGGTGGGCTCCAGCATGGTCATCTGGAATATCTCGGCGCGTTTCTTCTCGCCGCCCGAGAAGCCGGCATTCACCGGGCGCCGCAGCAGATCCTCGCCCATCTCCACCGCCTGCATCCTCTCCCTGGCCAAGGCCATGAAGTCCACCGCGTCCAGTTCCTCCTCGCCGCGGTGGGTGCGTGCCGCGTTGACCGCGGCGCGCAGGAAATAGAGGCTGTTGAGGCCGGGAATCTCCACCGGATATTGAAAGCCCAGGAAGATGCCCTCCACCGCCCGCAG
The DNA here is from genome assembly GCA_964291295.2 of uncultured Binatia bacterium (SeqCode). Classification (GTDB taxonomy): domain Bacteria; phylum Desulfobacterota; class Binatia; order UBA9968; family JAJDTQ01; genus JAJDTQ01. The sequence goes on from OZ219754.1 coordinate 2,849,002, forward strand.
TTCCGGGGCCATGCCGAGCAGGTCCCGCCCCTTGTAGAGGACTTCTCCGGCGGTCACCTCGTAGGTGTCCCGGCCGGCCAGCACCTGGGCCAGGGTGCTCTTGCCCGAGCCATTGGGTCCCATGATCGCGTGGATCTCGCCCGCTCCCACCGTCAGGTCGATGCCGCGGAGGATCTCCCTGCCTTCAACCCGCGCGTGCAGATTCCGAACTTCAAGCATTCCTTGCACTCCGCCGTTCAACCGACGCTGCCTTCAAGGCTGACCCCGAGGAGCTTCTGGGCCTCCACGGCGAACTCCATCGGCAGTTCACCGAAGACTTCACGGCAAAAGCCGTTGACGATCATGGCCACGGCGTCCTCTTCCCTGATGCCGCGCTGCCGGCAATAGAAGATCTGGTCCTCGCCGATCTTCGAAGTCGACGCCTCGTGTTCGATGTGAGCCGAGTTGTTCTTCACCTCCAGATAGGGAAACGTGTGCGCGCCGCATTGGCTGCCCATCAGCAGGGAATCGCACTGGGAGTAGTTGCGGGCGTTGGCCGCGCCCTTGAGCACCTTCACCAGGCCGCGGTAGCTGTTCTGGCCATGGCCGGCCGAGATTCCCTTGGACACGATGGTGCTGCGGGTGTTCCTCCCCGCGTGGATCATCTTGGTGCCGGTATCCGCCTGCTGGTGGTTGTTGGTCACGGCCACGGAGTAGAACTCTCCCACCGAATCGTCCCCCAGCAGGATGCAGCTCGGGTACTTCCAGGTGATGGCCGACCCGGTCTCCACCTGGGTCCACGAGATCCGGGAGTTCCGACCTGCGCACTTTCCCCGCTTGGTGACGAAGTTGTAGATGCCGCCCTTGCCGTCCTTGTCGCCGGGGTACCAGTTCTGCACCGTGGAGTACCGGATCCGGGCGTCTTCCAGCGCCACCAGCTCCACCACCGCAGCGTGGAGCTGATTCTCATCCCGCATCGGTGCGGTGCAGCCCTCCAGATAACTCACGTAGCTGCCGGCGTCGGCGACGATCAGGGTGCGCTCGAACTGACCGGTCTGGGCGGCGTTGATGCGGAAATAGGTCGACAACTCCATCGGACAGCGCACGCCCGGGGGAATGTAGCAGAACGACCCGTCGCTGAAGACCGCCGAGTTGAGCGACGCGAAGAAGTTGTCGCTGTAAGGCACCACCGAGCCCAGGTAACGGCGCACCAGCTCCGGGTGTTCCCGCACCGCCTCGGAGAACGAGCAGAAGATGATGCCCAGGTCCGCCAGCTTGTCCTTGAAGGTCGTGGCCACGGAGACGCTGTCGAAAACCGCGTCCACCGCGACGCCGGCCAGCGCCTCGCGCTCGTTCAGGGGAATTCCCAGTTTCTCGTAGGTGGCCAGCAACTCCGGGTCGACTTCATCCAGGCTCTTGGGAGCCTCCTTCTTCGCCTTGGGCGCCGAGTAGTAGATGATGTCCTGATAGTCGATGGCTGGATAGTGAATGTTGGCCCACCTGGGCTCGGCCTCGGCCTTCTCGAGCTTCGTCCAGTAACGGTAGGCCTTGAGACGCCAGTCCCGCAGCCACTCGGGCTCACCCTTCTTCTCGGAGATCAGCCGGACCACGGCCTCGCTCAGGCCGGGCGGCACATCGTCGGCTTCGATATCGGTGACAAAGCCGTACTTGTAGTCACTGCTGACCAACTCGTTGTCGAGTTCCATGTCTCTCCGTTTCTTCACGCCGGGGGTGGCCTGCACCGGTCCGGTCCGGCGTGTGCAGTTCAACTGTCCAGGCGATTCAACCGGCCCTTGAGGCCCTCCTGGTCCGCGATGCTGCCGATGGAGATCCCCGCCAGGTAATCCGCCAGCAACATCTGCGCCCTCTCCCACACGGAAATCTGCGTACACACCGCGTCGTAGGCGCAGCGATGGTCCCGTTCCAGGCAGGCCATCAGGGTCAACGGTTTCTCCACCGCCTCGTAGACCTGCTTGAGGTTGATGGCCTCCGGGTGCCGCGCCAGGCTGAAACCGCCCTTCCGGCCCACGTGGGAACGCACCAGACCCGCCGCCGCCAGCTCCTTCATGATCTTCGACATGTAATGCGCCGGAATGTCCTGCCGCCGGGCGATCTCCTTGCTGCCGACCACCCACAGATGCGGGCGGGCCGCCAGATACGACAGCGCCCGCACGGCGTAGTCCACCTTCCTGCCGATGTTCATCAGCGAGCTTCGGTCGGCCGCGGCCCTGGCGGTATTCACAGCGGTTTCCTGCATGCCGGCTCCCCGGGCGAATGGAACCCTGTCACCGTGACAGCGCGTGACAGTGCTTCGACGCGCAGTGCTTCGACGCGCCCGGAATTTAAATATAGACTCAATGCGTCCATATTGTCAAATCGCCTGCGACCCGCTGCCTTGAACGAGCCGAAATCCCCGTGTTAACAATCTCCGATGGCCATCCTCAAGGTAGCCCGGCTCGGCAATCCGATCCTGCGCACCCCCGCCCGGGAAGTTCCGGCGGGCGATGTCGAACAGCCCGATTTCCAGCGGTTTCTCGACGACATGGTCGTCACCATGCGCGACCACGACGGGGTGGGTCTCGCGGCCGTACAGGTCCACGAATCCCGACAGGTGGCGGTGCTGGAAGTGGCGGACAATCCCCGCTACCCGGGCAAGGGCGCCGTGCCCCTTTCGGTCCTGGTCAATCCGGCCATCACGCCCCTGGGCGACGACACCGAGGAGGACTGGGAGGGATGTCTGAGCATCCCGGAAATGCGCGGCCGGGTGCCCCGCTACAAGCGGCTGCGGGTGACCGCCCTGGACCGCGAGGGGAATGAACGCGACTTCATTGCCGAAGGCTTCCACGCCCGGGTCATCCAGCACGAGGTCGACCACCTGCGCGGGCTGGTCTACCTGGACCGCATGCCCGATCTCTCGACGCTCACCTACCTCACGGAACTGTCGCGCTACCGCGTCAGGTTGGCCCGGCCTGCTCCCCCGCCAGGATCCTGATCTGCAACTCGGACAACTGGCGGCCATCCACGGCGGTGGGCGCCTCGGTCAGCATGCACACGGCCCGCTGGCTCTTGGGAAACGCGATGACGTCCCGAATGGCGGGCGAATCGCTCAACAGCATGGCCATGCGATCGACACCCAAAGCGATGCCGCCATGCGGCGGCGCGCCCAATTCCAGCGCTTCCAGGAGAAATCCGAACTGCTCTTCCACCGTGTCCGGCTTCACGTCCAGCAGGGCCAACACCTCCCGCTGCAACTCCGGCGAGTGGATCCGGATACTGCCGCCGCCAAGTTCCATGCCGTTCAGCACCAGATCGTAGGCCCGGGACCTTGCCCGGTCCGGCTCCTCCTTCAGATACGCCAGGTCTTCCTCGCGAGGCGCCGTGAACGGGTGATGGACGGCGGTGTAGCGGCCCTCCGCCGCCTTCCATTCCAACAGCGGGAAATCGACGACCCAGCAGAAGGCCTGGAGACTTTCGTCCACCAAGCCGAGCCTCCGGCCCATTTCCAGCCTCAGATTGGCCAGGCCCTCGTTGACGATGCCCGCGTCGTCGGCCAGCATGAAGAGAGTGTCGCCGGGCTGCGCCTGCATCAGCGTCCTCAGCGACTCCTTCTCGTCCTCGCTCAGGAACTTGGTCAGCGGCGACTGCCATTCACCCTCGGTCACCTTGATCCAGGCCAGCCCCTTGGCACCGTACCGCCCCACCAGCCCGGTGAGATCGTCCAGTTCCTTGCGCGACAGGCCGCCGGCTCCCGGCACCCGGAGGCCCTTGACGATGCCGCCGGCCGCCAGGGCGCGAGCGAAGATGGCGACGCCGGAGTCACGGAACCGGTCCGACAACTCCACCAATTCCAGGCCGAAGCGGAGATCCGGCTTGTCGGTTCCGTATCGGCCCATGGCCTCGTCCCAACTCAGGCGGGGGAACGGCGTCTCCAGCGCGGCCCCCCGGACGTCCCGGAATACCTGCGCCATCATGCCCTCCACCATGGCGAAGATATCCTCGGGCTGCACGAACGACATCTCGATGTCGAGCTGGGTGAACTCCGGCTGCCGATCCATGCGCAGGTCCTCGTCCCGGAAACAGCGCACCACCTGAAAGTAGCGGTCCACGCCGCCCACCATGAGGATCTGCTTGAAGAGCTGGGGCGACTGCGGCAGGGCGTAGAACTTGCCCGGATGGGTCCGGCTGGGCACAAGGTAGTCGCGCGCCCCTTCCGGCGTGCTCTTGGTAAGCACCGGGGTCTCCACCTCCATGAATGAGAGACCGTTCAGGTGAGCGCGGACGGAGGACAGCATGCGGTGCCGGATCTCCAGAGGGCGCAGGCTGCGCGGCCGCCTGAGGTCGAGATAACGGTAGCGGAAACGACTGGTTTCGGTGGGCTCCCTCCCGTCATCGACCTGGAACGGCGGAACCCGCGAGGGGTTGAGCACCCGCAACTCCCGCGCCACCAGCTCCACCGCGCCGGTGGCGATGGCCGGGTTGACCGTTGCTTCGGAACGGCCCACCAGGACCCCCCGGACCGCCAGCACGTCTTCGGAGCGCACCTGCCGGGCCTTCTCGTGAGCCTCCGGCGTCACCTCGGGATTCACCACCACCTGCACCACGCCGGTACGGTCCCGGAGATCGATGAAGAGAAGCCCGCCGTGGTCCCTCAGGGACCGCGTCCAGCCCATCAGGACAAGCTCGCGGCCCACATCGCCCTCGCGCGGTTCGCCGCAACGGCAGCTTCGCCGCCAGTCACCCATCAGATCGACATTTCTCTTGTTCACGTGATTACCCGAAAACCTGGTGCCGCGGCGCGCCCGGACGCCCGGCCAGCCTGTCGTCGATGTCCGCGAAATCCACCTCGGTCTGTTCCCTTGTCGTCATGTGGCGCATGACGGCCGTGCCCTTCGCCATCTCGTCAGGACCCACGATGAGCACCACCCGCGCGCCCAGCTTGCCGGCGCGCCTCATCTGGCTCTTGAGGCTCCTGGCGTCCCCTTCCATATCCACCCGGAGGCCGCGCCGGCGCAGGCGGTGGGCCAACGCGAACATCCAGCGCCGCGCCTCCGCTCCCATCCACGCCAGATACAGCAGCGGCGCCGCGGCTTCCGTCGCGGCCCCTTCCGCGAGCAGCAGCGCCAGGCGCTCCACGCCCAGCGCAAAGCCGACCCCGGCCACCGGCGGTCCGCCCAGAGACTTCACCAGGCCGTCGTAACGTCCGCCCGCGGCCACGGTGTTCTGGCTCCCCAGCCCCGCACCCGCCTTCCATTCGAACGTGGTCCGGCAGTAGTAGTCCAGCCCGCGCACCAGCCTGTCATTGACCACCGGCCCGGGCCGGAGATCTTTCAGGAGATCCAGAAGCGTCTCGAAGTGCTGCCGGCAGTCCGTGCAAAGATGCGACAGAATCGAGGGAGCCGAAGCCGCGATACCGGCGCAGGATTCGCGCTTGCAGTCCAGCACCCGCAGCGGATTGTTCTCCAGACGCCGGTCACAGTCGGCGCACAGCTCCTCCCGGCGCCCTTCCAGGAACGTCACCAGCGCCGCGCGGTAGACGGGCCGGCATTCGGCGCAGCCGATGGAGTTCACCTCCAGGACCGTGCCGGCCACACCCAGTTCCGCCCACAGGTCCCGCAGCAGCAGCAGCAGTTCGGCGTCGGCAAAGGGGTCGGTGCGGCCGAACACCTCGGCCCCAATCTGATGGAACTGGCGCAGCCGCCCCTTCTGCGGCCTCTCCCGCCGGAACATGGGGCCCAGGTACCAGAGCTTTCTCAGCGGCTCCGACTGGTAAAGGTTCCCCTCGACGTAGGCCCGCACCACCCCCGCCGTTCCCTCGGGCCTCAGGCTCAACAGGGTCGCCCCGGCGTCCCGGTCGGGGAAGGTGTACATCTCCTTCTCGATGACGTCGGTAGTCTCTCCCAGCGAACGGGAGAAGAGTTCCGACTTCTCCAGGACGGGAATTCGAATCTCCTTGAAGTTGTAGCTGGCAAATACCTGTGCGGCGGCACCCTCGATCCTTTGCCAGACCTTGGCTTCGTCCGGTCCGACGTCGGCGAATCCCTTGATGCGTGTCACTTTCATAAGCACCCCCGAACGGGCGCCCGCATGGTTGCCATAAGGAGAGTCGGTGACCGGTGACAGGAAGAATTGTGCGCGCATTGTGCGCGCATTGTACGCGCGGAGGGTACGCGCGAAAGGCGGCGGCGTATGCACGGGCGTGTGCGGCCTGCCTTCCACCACAGGGCCTAACAGAGGCACCCCTGAAAGTCAACAAAGCCCCTCCCGTGAATCCGCGCTTCGCAGGGGAAGACGGCGGGGGTCCCGCTGCGCGAAAGCCGAAAAGACCCCTGCGGGAATCAGGACAGCCGGCGCAGGATCCGGCAGATGCACGCGGCTGCCGCCAGGATCAGGACGTAGATGAGCGCCACCGTACCCCAGCCGGGTCTGGGCAGGGAAAGCGCGGCCAGGGGAAGATCGGAAAGAAGCGCCACGACCCGCAGGAACAGCGCGACCAGGGGCTCCAACGCCCGGGCCAGGAGCGCCGACCCGCCGGAGAGGAACAGGCACAAGGCGCCCATGAGCAGACCCGCCGGCACGATCACGAAACCCAGCAGCGGAACCAGCAGCGGGTTGGCGATGAAACCGGCCAGGGACAGGTAGCCAAAGTGGTGGGCCACCACCGGCCCGGTGCCCACGCTCGCGAAGAACGGCACGAGAATCGCCAGCAGGACGGCAGACCGCCACCGCCCCGGCCATCCTCCCGCCGGCGAGTCCGGCGGACGCGAAGAAGGCGCCTTGTGGAACAGCCGGATGCCGCCGACGATCGACAACACGGCCAGGAAGGACAGCTGAAACGACACCTCCGTCACCGCCCCCGGCCAACACAGCGCGGCGATGACCGCGGCCCATGCCAAGGCGCGGAGAATATCCACGTGCCGCCCGCTCAGTACGGCCAGATGGTACAGCCCGATCATGATGGCTGCGCGCACGGTGGGAATGCGCCCCCCGGCCACCACGGTGTACAGGACCACCGGCACCATGGAGCCCAGGGCCGCCAGCTTGTACACCGGCAGGCACAGCAGCAGCCGGGTGCTGCGCCCCGCCAGCACCCGCAGCAGCAGGAGCACGGCACAGGCGAGCATGCCCACGTGGAGGCCCGATATCGACAGGACGTGCGACATGCCGACGGCGGCGAAGCGCTGCCGCGTCTCGCGGGAGAGGCTGCCGCGGTCCCCCAGCACCAACGCCCGGACGAGCCCGCCGCCGTCTCCCTCGAAGCGGCGCACCACGAACCGCCGTATCCGCCGGCGCGCCGTCTCGATGGCACTCCGGAGACCCGCACCGCGCCGGACCCGCACGGCGTCCCAGTCGCTGTGCAGGTAGGCGACCCGATAGATCCCTCGCCGGGCCAGAAACGCCCGGTAGTCGAAGCGCCCGTCCCGGTTCCTGGGCGGCCGCAGGCGCAGCGGAACCCGGACCACGTCCCCGTAGTGCCAGTGGCGGTACGCGTTGCGGACGGTCACGAGCAACTTCCCCGCGGCCTCACGGGGTCCGTCAGGGGTCCAGACCCGCGCCGCCGACAGATACCAGCGACTCCAGGCCCCCCGCCCTTCGGGCTCGCGATAGAGCCTTGCCTCGACCAGGACCGCCTTCTCCTGTCGCACGACGGAGCGTACATCCTCCGGCCCCGGCTTGGCATGCAACAGCCGATGATGGGCGCCAAGACCCCAATGGAACGCCAGTGCGCACGCAAGCCCGAGCAGCCCCCAGCCCCGGCTGAAACAGCAGGCCGTGAGACCGGGCAGAAACAGCGCCGCACCCCACCAGGAAAGGCCGCCGCCTTCGGCCGGCACCGCCGCGGCCTGCCCCGCCAGGAGCGCCAGCAGTGGCAGGACCAGTCCCGCCGTGGGTCCGGGCCGTTTCACCGCCGGTGGACGGCAACGAAAGAGTCGCGAATGCGCCGGGCCACGGTTCCGGTGATGGAAGGCACCTCCAGGAGTTCCTCCAGGGACGCGCCGCGAAGCCGCTTGAGGCTGCCGAATCGCCGCAGCAGCGCCCGTCTCCGGGCGGGCCCCACGCCGGGAATCCCGTCGAGCCCCGAACGCAGAGTATCCCGGCTCCGGATGGTCCGGTGGTAGGTGATGGCGAACCGGTGCGCCGCGTCGCGTATGCGCTGGAGCAGAAAGAGCGCATTGGAGTTGCGCCGCAGCACCACCGGATTGCTGCGGCGGGGCAGAAAGATCCGTTCCTCCGTCCGCTCGATTTCCGCCAGCCTCGGCGACGCCGTGACGCGCATCTTGGCCAAGGCCACCACGTCCACGTCCGTCACCCGGAGGTCCGCCAGCGCCGTGAGTGCCACCTGCAACTGTCCCTTGCCACCGTCCACCACCATGAGATCCGGCAGATCGCCCTCCCGCTGGCCGCGCTGGAATCGCCGCTTGATGACCTCGTACATCATGGCGAAGTCATCGCCCCGGCTCTCGGGATCGACGGTGCGCACGCGGTAGCGCCGGTAGTTCCGCTTGTCGGGCTCGCCGTCGAAGAACGACACCCGCGATCCCACCGCATGGGCGCCCTGGATCATGGAGATGTCATAGCACTCGATCCGTTGCGGATACCGCCGCAGCCGCAGCTTCTGCTGCAGTTCCCGCAGCATCTTCTCCCGTTCCCGCTCCTGGTCGTGGCGTTCGCTGAAGCTGTGGCGGGCATTGTTCATGGCCATCTCCAGCAACTTGTGCTTCTCGCCCCGGCGCGGACGGTGCAACGTCACCTTTCGGCCCTTGCGCTCTTCCAGATAGTCCTCGCGCACAGCACCGTCTTCCAGGTCCACCGGCACCAGGACCTCGTCGGGGACAAAGCGATTCCCCTGGTAGAACTGGGTCAACAGCGCGGCCACGATCTCCTCGTCGTCGAACTGGTGGTCCTCAAGGGAATAGGCCTGGTTGCCGGTGAGCTTCCCCTGCCGCACGAAGATGACCTGGGCTTCGATGAATCCTCCTTCGCGATACAACCCGAAGATGTCCTGGTCCGCACCCCAATGGGACACCATGCGCTGTTTCTCCAGAGTCTTTTCCACCGCCCGGATGCGATCCCGGAGCCGCGCCGCCTGCTCGAACTCCAGCGCGTTGGCGCGGGCCCGCATGCGGGTGCGGAGTTGCCCGAGCAGGTCCGCGTTCCTCCCCTCGATGAAGAGAACGGCCTGCCGCAGATTACCGCCGTACTCATCCGGGTCCACCGGATGGACGCACGGCGCCGGACAGCGCCGTATCTGGTATTGCAGACACGGACGGTCCCGATTCCGGAAGTTGTAGTCGGTGCAGGTCCGGAGCAGGAAGTGTTTTTCGATGACATCCAGGGTCTCGCGCACGGCCACGGCCGAAGCGAACGGCCCGAAGTAGCGGCTGCCGTCCCTGACGATGTTGCGGGTGGCCAGCACCCTTGCCCAGGGGCCGGCCGTGACCTTGATGCTCAGGTAGCTCTTGTCGTCCTTGAGGCGAATGTTGTAGCGCGGCTTGTATTGCTTGATGAGATTGTTCTCAAGGATCAGGGCTTCCTTCTCGTTGCTCGTGACCAGGCTCTCGATGTCGCCGGCCTGGCGCATCAGAAAGGCGATGTGCGGGCGCCCGTCGCCGCCCCGGAGGTAAGCCCGGACCCGCGCCCGGAGGTCCTTGGCCTTGCCCACGTAGAGCACCTTTCCCGCGGCATTCCGCATCAGATAGACGCCGGGTCCGGTGGGCAGCGTGTCGAGCTTCTCCTTCAGCTCATCGATCTTCATGCTCGCTCGGCGGCGGCTCCAGGCCCGTGGGGCCTCACGAAAGCCCGAGTCCCGACAACTCCCTTTCCTGCAGCGCGCGGATGCGATCCCGCAGGTCGGCAGCCTTCTCGAACTCCAGCCGGTCCGACGCCTCCTTCATCTCCTTCCTGAGCTTCTCCACCATCCGGGGAATCTCGGCGGGCGCGGGCCCGTCGTCGGCCACCAGCGGCACGTCCACATAGTCCGCGTCGCAGGCCTGGATCAGCGGCTCGTCGAGCTGCTTGACGACACTCCGGGGGATGATGCCGTGTTCCTCGTTGAAGGACTGCTGGACTCGACGCCGGCGTTCGGTCTCGTCAATGGCCAGCTTCATGGAATCGGTCATGAGGTCGGCGTAGAGGATCACCATGCCATCGATGTGGCGCGCGGCGCGGCCGATGGTCTGGATCAGGGAGCGCTCCGACCGCAGGAAACCCTCCTTGTCGGCATCAAGAATGGCCACCAGCGACACCTCCGGAAGGTCCAGCCCCTCGCGCAACAGATTGATCCCGACCAGGACGTCGAAAACCCCCTTCCGCAGATCCCGGATGATCTCCACCCTCTCGATGGCGTCGATGTCGGAGTGCAGATAGCGCACCTTGACGTCGAGGTCCTGATAATAGTCGGTGAGGTCTTCGGCCATGCGCTTGGTCAGGGTGGTCACCAGCACCCGGGCATCGGCCGCCGTGCGCTCGCGTATCTCTTCCAGGAGATCGTCCACCTGGGTGGCCGCGGGCCGGACCACGATCTCCGGGTCCGTGAGGCCGGTGGGACGGATCAACTGCTCCACCCGGACGCTGCCGCTCTTCATGATCTCGTAGTCGGCAGGCGTCGCCGAAACATAAACGGCCTGGTTCACGGTCTCCTCGAACTCCTCGAAGTTCAGCGGCCGGTTGTCCATCGCCGAGGGCAGCCGGAAGCCGAAATCCACCAGGGTCTCCTTGCGGGAGCGGTCGCCGCGGTACATCCCGCCGATCTGCGGCAGGGTCACATGGCTCTCGTCCACGAACAGCACGAAGTCTTCGGGGAAGTAGTGCAGCAACGTCGGCGGCGGTTCTCCGGGGCGCCGTCCCGTGAGGTGGCGGGAGTAGTTCTCCAGGCCCGGGCAGTAGCCCATCTCCTCCAGCAGCTCCAGGTCGTACAGTGTCCTCTGGCGAAGGCGCTGCGCCTCCAGCAGCTTGTTCTCCCGCTTGAGTTCGGCCAGCCGCTCCCGAAGCTCGACGCGGATCGCGGCCACCGCCTGCTTCATGCGCTCCGCGGTGGTGACATAGTGGCTGGCGGGATAGACCGTGGCCTTGTCCACGCGGCGGCGCACCTTGCCCCGGAGCGGATCCACCTCGAACAGCGACTCCACCACGTCGTCGAAAAACTCGATGCGCAGCGCCGACCTGTCCTCATAGGCCGGGAAGATCTCCACCGTATCCCCCCGCACCCGGAACGCGCCGCGATGGAAGTCGTACTCCACGCGCTCGTACTGTATGTCCACCAGCTTGCGCAGCATCCGGTCGCGGTCGATGCGCATCCCCTCTTCCAGATAGACCATGAGGTCGAAGTAGGCTTCCGGCGAGCCCAGGCCGTAGATGCAGGAGACGCTGGCGACGACCACCACGTCCCGGCGCTCCAGCAGCGCCATGGTGGCGGCGTGGCGCAGCTTGTCGATCTCGTCGTTGATGGAGGCGTCCTTGGCGATGTAGGTGTCGGTGGCGGGAACGTAGGCCTCGGGCTGGTAGTAATCGTAGTAGCTGATGAAGTAGCGCACCGCGTTGTCCGGCAGCAGCAGCCGGAACTCGTTGTAGAGCTGCGCCGCCAGCGTCTTGTTGGGCGCGATCACCAGCGCGGGCCGGTTGATCCGGGCGATGACATTGGCCATGGTGAAGGTCTTGCCGGAACCCGTGACCCCCAGCAGCACCTGGTGGCGGCGGCCCTCGTCAAGCCCCTCCACCAGTTGCCCGATGGCCCGGGGCTGATCGCCCCGGGGCTCGAAGTCCGCCACCAGGCGAAAACCGCCCGCTTTCCGCTCCTTGAGCATGGAGAAGAGATATCACCGCGGGCGACGGGTGTGCAAAGCCGCGGCTCTCCTGGACACCGGCCGGACGAAACTGCTATGTCCTGTCTCACCATCAGCCTCCAGTCCCATCTGTCTCCATGGAAAAATTCGACCTGACCATCATCGGCGGCGGCATCGTGGGGCTGGCCACGGCCATGCGCATGGCGCACCGGCATCCCCGGCTGCGCTGCCTGCTGCTGGAAAAGGAGCCGGAACTCGCCACCCATCAGACCGGCCACAACAGCGGCGTCCTCCACTCCGGCATCTATTACCGTCCGGGATCGGTCAAGGCCCGGACCTGCGTCGCCGGCAAGAAGGCGCTCCAGGAATTCTGCGACCAACACGCCATCCGCTACGACCTGTGCGGCAAGGTCATCGTCGCGACGCGCCCGGAAGAGGTGTCCCGCCTGGACGAACTGCACCGGCGGGCCCAGGCCAACGGCGTGGAGGGTGTCCGCATGATCGATCCCGGGGAGCTCCGGGAGATCGAACCCCACTGCACCGGAATCAGGGCGCTCCACGCCCCCTTCACCGGGATCATCGACTTCGGCGCCGTGGCACGGACCTGTGCCCGCCTGTTCCGGACGGCCGGCGGCACCATCCGCACCTCCTGCGAGGTCACGGCCATGACCCGATCGCCGGGCAGGTTCGTGATGGACACCACCGGCGAGGCCGTGGAGACACGCACGCTGATCAACTGCGCAGGGCTGTTCGTCGACCGGGTGGCGGCCATGACCCCCGGGTTCGCATCCCGTGTGCGGGGCGGCATCGACGAGCCCGTGCGCATCGTCCCGTTCCGGGGTGAATACCATCGGCTCAAGTCGGAAAGGCAGGGACTGGTCAAGGGGCTGGTGTATCCTGTACCCGACCCGCGGTTTCCCTTTCTGGGGGTGCACTTCACCCCCACGGTCCACGGCCGCGTGGAGGTGGGCCCCAACGCGGTCCTGGCGTTCGCGCGGCAGGGCTACCGGCAGCGCGACATCAACCTGCGGGATCTGTACGAGGTCCTTTCCTACCGCGGCTTCTGGGCCATGGCGCGAAAGCACTGGAAGACGTCCCTGCCGGAGCTCCGGCGCTCGTTCGACAGGCGCGCCTTCACCCGAGAACTCCAGCGGCTCATTCCGGAGATCCGGTCGGAGGATCTCGAATACAGCGGCGCCGGCGTGCGCGCCCAGGCGGTATCGGCCAGCGGCAGGCTGGTGGACGACTTCGTCATCGCCGAGTCCGAGGGTGCGGTGCACGTGCTCAACGCGCCGTCGCCCGGCGCCACGTCGTCGTTGGGCATCGCCGACGTCATCTGCCACACGGCGGCGAAACATCTGGGATCCTGAAGACAGGCGGCAGCACCGGGAGGCACCTGCAATGCTCATACAATACAAGGGGCAGCGCCCCAGGATTTCACCCCAGGCCTTTGTCGCTCCCACCGCCGTGCTCATCGGCGACGTCACCGTGGAGGCCGGTGCCAGCATCTGGTTCGGCGCGGTGCTCCGTTCCGACGAGAACCAGAACCCCATCGTCATCGGCGCCCGGAGCAGCGTTCAGGACAATTGCGTGATGCATTCGGGCGAGGGGGCGGTGATCATCGAAGCGGACGTGACCGTGGGTCACGCCGCCATCATGGAGGGAGCCACGGTCCGACGATCCGCCATCATCGGCATGAATGCGACGCTGCTGGAAGATACCGAAGTCGGCGAGGAGTCCCTGGTGGCCGCCGGCAGCGTGCTGGTGCCGCACACCCGCATTCCCCCGCGCTGCCTTGCGGCCGGCAGTCCGGCGAAGGTCAAGAAAGAGATCAGCGGCGAAGCCCTGAACTGGATCAGGATGGGCTCTTCGACCTACACCGAGCTGTGCAGGAGCTACCTGGGCGGCGACTTCAAGGTGGTGGGCTGACACCGCGCCCGGCACCGGGTCCTATCGCTGGCACCGGGGACAGTAGAAGGCGCCGCGGTTCCCGAGCCCGATGCGCTTGATGGCGGTGCCGCATCCGTAACAGGGCGCGCCCTTTCTGTCGTAGACTCGCAGACGCCACTGGAAGCCGCCGCGCCGGTCGTTGCCGTCGCGGTAGTCCGATACCGAACTGCCGCGCCATCGGATGGCCTCGCGCAGCAGCGCACGGGTCGCACGCGCCAGTTCGGCGCACCGCGCCCTGGATATGCGGTGGCTCCGGCGGGTGGGACGAAGCCCGATCCGGAACAGCACTTCGTTGACGTAGATGTTGCCGAGCCCGCAGACCACCTGCTGGTCCAGCAGCAGGTCCCGGATGGTTCTGCGGGAACGGTGCAGGAAGGGTTGGAGGTAGTCGCCGGTGAAGCGGCGGTCCAGCGGATCCAGGCCGAGTCTTGCAAAGGGCGGCCAAGCCTCCAGCTCCCGGCTGCGCAAGAGCACACAGAGCCCGAACCGGCGCGGGTCGTGGTAGCGGAGCTCGCCGCCGTCATCAAGCGTGAAGACCAGGTGGTCGTGCTTCTCCACGGGCGCGTCCGGCTCCCGGAACGCCAGCTTGCCCGACATCCCCAGATGTGAGACCCAGGTCCACCCCGCCTCCAGTGCCGTCACGATATACTTGCCGCGCCGGGTGACCGCGGCCACCCGGCGTCCCTCCAGGGTCTCCGCGAAGTCCCCGGCCACGGGCTGACGCAAGCGCCCCTCGATGACCCGCACCCGGACTATTCTCACGCCGCAAAGCCGCTCCCGCAGAGTGCGGCACACGGTCTCGACCTCAGGCAGCTCCGGCACGACTGCCGCTCCCCTGTGCGCCGCCGGCCTCCCCGAACGCGCGGGCAAGCCGGGAGAATTCCCGCAGGTCCAACGTCTCGGCCCGACGCCGGGGATCGATGGCGGCCCGGCCGAAGATGTCCCGAGCCCGGGCATGGAACAGACCCGCCAAGGCGTTGCCCAGCATCTTGCGCCGCCGGGCAAAGCCCGCACGCACCACCATCCGCAGCAACGACACCTCTTCGACCGGAACCAGCGGCTCCCGGTCCGGCTCGATCCTCAGCAGCATCGACTCCACCCTGGGTCTGGGCGTGAACGCCTCCCGGGACACCGCCACCTTCCGGGTCACCCGCCCGTAGAGCCGGCACCAGACCGAAAGGGCTCCATAGGGAGGCGTTCCCGGCGGCGCCGCGAGCCTCCGGGCGACCTCCTTCTGCAACATGACCACCAGCACGGAGAAACGCGGGCCAGCCTCGAAGAACCGCAGCAGCATGGGTGCGGCCACGCTGTACGGAAGATTGGCCACCACCTTGACTCCCTCCCCGGGCAGCAGCCGATGGAAGTCCGTGGCCAGCACATCCTCGTGGAGGAGCTGGAAGCCCGGGCAGGACCCGAGCGGGCCGTCCCGGAGCCACCGCACCAGCAACGGGTCCACTTCCACGGCCCAGACCTTCCGCCTCCGCCCCACCAGACCGCGGGTGACGAACCCGAGGCCCGGCCCCACCTCGAGGATGCGGTCGTCTTCGCCCAGGTCGAGAAGCTGAAGGATGGTATCGATGACGCGCTCATGCACGAGAAAGTTCTGCCCGCGCGCCCGGCTGGGTGTGAACCCCAGCCGGCGCCAAGCCGTCCTTGCCTCCTGGTGAAGCGTCGTCATGTCGAAACCGCCGCCGGCAGAGCGTCGGGGTGGGTCGTCGGGGCGCCGGGCAGACACCTCGGGTCAGAGGATCAGCGCGGGGTCGGCATTCAGACGCGGACCGCTTCGACCGCCCTGTCCCAGCCGGTGGCTCCCCACCAGCGCCACCATCGCACCATTGTCGGTACAGAAACGCGGTGACGGGTAGTAGAGTTCGGCCCCGACCGCGGCGGCCTTTTCCGCCATCTTGCCGCGAAGACGGCTGTTGGCGGAGACCCCCCCGCCCAGGACGATGCGCATGATGCCGAACTCCGCCACCGCCGCCAGGGTCGGGGCGATGAGCATGTCCACCACCGCCTCCTGAAAGCTGGCCGCGATATCCGCCATGGCGTCACGCCAGTCGTCCGGCCGCTTGCGAGTGAGGTAGTGCCAGACGGACGTCTTCAGGCCGCTGAAGCTGAAGTCATAGGGGGTGCGCAGGCGCGCCCGGGGAAAAGCGACGGCCCGGGGGTCGCCCTGTCTGGCCAGGTCGTCGATAACCCTGCCGCCGGGAAAGCCCAGCCCCATCATCTTGGCGACCTTGTCGTAGGCTTCGCCGGCGGCGTCGTCGAGGGTGCCCCCCAGATGCTGGTATTCGCCGAACCCCCGCACCACGTAGAGCAGCGTGTGCCCCCCGGAAGCCACCAGCGCCAGGTAGGGGAAGTCCACTTCCTTCTCAAGAAAGATGGACAGCACGTGCGCTTCCAGATGGTTGACGCCCACGTACGGTATCCCGGAACGAAAGGACCAGCCCTTGACGAAGGAGAGGCCCACCAGGAGCGAGCCGGTCAATCCGGGTCCGCAGGTGACCGCAAGGCCGTCCAGCTCCCCAGGGGCCACCCCCGCCTGCTCCAGCGCCCGGTCCACCATGGGTTCGATGGCGCGAACATGTTGCCGCGAGGCCATCTCCGGAACGATACCGCCGAAGGGTGCGTGCAGAGCGTCCTGGGAAGAGACCAGGTTCGCACGCACGGCCCGGCCGTCTTCGAGAACGGCCGCCGCGGTATCGTCGCAGGACGTCTCGACACCCATCACGATCACGAGTCACCTCCGTCGAGTTTCGTGGCGGCTACCATGACTTTGTCCTCGAACGTTGCCTGCTCGAAATCAGGCCGCGCTTGGCCGAGGGGTTGGACGGATCCATGGAAAGGGCCCTCCGATAGGCCGCTCCCGCGGCATCGAACTGCCCCAACGCACGGTGGTTGTCCCCGCGCAGAACCAGACTCCGCACCAGCCATGGCGGATCGTTGCCCAGCATGGGCTCGGCAACATCCAGGAAATCCAGCGAAGCCTTGAAGTTGCCCAACTGGTGGTGGGCCCGCGCGATGTAGTAGTGAACATGGGGACTGCTGCCACCGGTTGAAAGGCTCTTCTCAAGCTCGGACAGCGCAAGGGTGTAGTGACCGGACCGGAGCAACCGCTTGGCCCGCTCGATCATGCGCGTCGAGGCGACACGCCGGGACGACGCACCACGCTTCATGCGAAGGCTGCGGTCGGCGAGGGCACCGGGCGCCGCCTCCGGGCCGTCGCGCCGGGACTCCGCCACCGCGGCAACGGAGGGGCCATACCCTGCGGGAGACCCGCAGGCCGACACAATGGAAACCGCCGCGACCCATGCCGCGGTCCGGAACAGCCACTTCAACCGGCCCGCCGCGCGGCAACAGGGCGGGACGCGGCAACCGCCCCCTATCCGCATGTCTCCACCGGCGCCGCGCATTCCGTTCGCGGGACTCCGTCCGCACAGCGCGGCACGCGCGGGTCGGCCTCGAACGCGGAAGCCCGGGGAGGGGCCACGAAATCGGTCACGGGCAGTCTGCGGGTGGCCTTCTTCATGAAGTCCGTCCATATCGGCAAGGCCGCCTGGGAGCCCGCCAGACCCAATTTCGACTGACGATCGAAACCGACCCAGACCAGCGCCAACAGGTCGGGCGTATAGCCCGCGAACCAGGCGTCCCTGGCATCGTTGGTGGTGCCGGTCTTGCCCGCCGCGGGGCGGGTGAAACCCTGCAGGCGCGCACTCCGGGCGGTGCCCCGGTCCACCACGCCCCGCAGCATGTTGTTCAGGTCGTGGGCAACCTCGGGCGACACCACTCGTTTCACCCGGATGTTGCGCTTTGCCAGCACGTTCCCGTTGCGGCCCACCACGTTCTTGATGGACAGCAGATGGGTGCAGACGCCGTTGTTGGCCAAGGCCGAAAAGGCGCCCGCCATCTCAAGGGGCGTCACCTCCACCGCACCCAGGGCAAGGGACGGCAGCAGCGGCAGGCGGCTCCGGATCCCCATACTGTACGCCATCTCGCGTACCCTGTGGATGCCCACATCCCGGGCGATGCGGGCCGTGGCGGCGTTCAGGGACTTCTCCATGGCCTCGCGCAGGGTCACCCGGCCGTAGTACCGCCGCTTGTAGTTTTCCGGAGCCCAGTTTTGCCGGCCAAAGCTCCAGGTGAACGGCGCGTCCTCCACGAACGTGCCGCTGTGATAGGGTGTACGATCCTGCGCCGACCCATGGGTCAGTGCCGCCAGGTAGACGAAGGGCTTGAACACCGAGCCGGGTTGACGCTTGGCCTGGGCCACCCGGTTGAACTGCGACTTGCCGTAGTTCCGCCCGCCAACCATGGCCTTGATCTCTCCGGTGGGCGGCCGAATCACCACGAGAGCGCCTTCGAGGTCGTCCGTCCTGGCGATCCTGCGCAGGCGGTCATGGCTCTTTTCGAGCTTCGTGAGGCCCCCGGACACGGCCGTCACCGCCGCCTGCTGGAGCTCCAGATCCAGACTCGTGAAGATCCGCAGCCCCTCCGTCATCAGGACGTCGTTGCTGTATTTGTAGCGGGTGGCCAGTTCCTTCTTCACGTAATCGGTGAACCAGGGCGCGCTGTTGGTGACCCGTACCGGCTCCCGCTCTTCGAAGACCTCCTGCAATGCCCGCTCATAGGCCCGGCGCGTGATGATGCCGTCCCCGGCCAGCTTGCCCAGCACGACGTTGCGCCGCCGGGTCGCCTCCCGCACGTCCCGGTACGGCGAATACCGATTGGGCGCCCTGATGAGACCGGCCAGCATGGCCGTCTCGCCGACGGTCAGCTGCTCGGGCTCCTTCGCGAAGTAAAAGCGCGCGGCCTCCCAGATGCCGAAGATCCCCTGCGAGCCGTTCTGCCCGAGATAGATCTCGTTGAGATAGTTCTCCAGGATCCGATCCTTGCCGTACAACCACTCCGTCACCAGCGCCATGAGCGCTTCCTTGACCTTGCGCTTGAGTGTCCGGTCGCTCTCGAGGAAGAAGTTCTTGACCAACTGCTGGGTCAAGGTACTGCCGCCCTGCACGACGCCGCCCCGCCGCAGGTTGGCCACGAACGCCCGCAGCACCGCTACCGGATCGACGCCGCGGTGATAGTAGAAGCGTTCGTCCTCCACCGCCAGCACCACCTTCCTCAATCTGACCGGCACCTCATCCAGGCGCACCACCCGCCGTTGTTCACGGACGCGGTCATAGAACCCGGTCACCACCTCCGGTTCCAGCTCGAGTGACGGCAGGACTTCCCCGCTGTCCAGGCGCTGAATGCGGTGGATGGTCCCGGATTTCAGGGAGATGCGTATGGGAAAGCCCTGGAAGTCCCGCAGCGGGTACTGGAAATCATGAAGAAAGACCTCGATGACCGCGGCTCGGCCGTGAACCCTGTATTCCCCCTTGAACTTCGGCTCGTTCCTTGAAGGGCGATAGCCCAGACGCCGCAGCTTCTCGCGAAGCTGACCCACCTGGACGCCCATCCCGGGATAGAGGATCTTGCTGTCCGCGTAGATCGTCGAGGGGAAGTCCCACTTGCGCCCCTCGAACTTTGCCACCACCACCCCCCTCAGATGCCAGACATACCACCCGCCCAGACCCAGTCCCGCCACCACCAACAGCAGGAACAACACCGCCGTGATCTTGACGAGCCGCCGGAAGATCCTCTTGAAGGCCTTCATGGTCCGGGCTCTTCAACGAGGGAGTCGCAACGCGAGGAAAATGGTGGTGTCTTCACGCCGTATCAGAAAGAGGATGCCGCTTCCTTTCGCCAGCTTGTCGACAATCTGCCTGAAATCGCCGAGCCCGGCGATCCGTTGGCGGTCGATTTCGAGAATGACGTCGCCGACCCGGATTCCCGCCCGGTCCGCCGGGCTGCCCGACTCCACCGCCGTGACCACGACGCCGCCCCTGTCCGGCGTTCCCGGGCCACGCCGCAGGTCGGGCGTCAGTGCCCGTACGGTCAGGCCGAGCCCGCTGCCTTCCTCCAGCGCCGCCGCCTCGTCGTCACTCAGGCGGCCGATCTCCACCTTGAGCGTGACGCGACGCCCGTTGCGCACCACCGCGATGTCCACGAGGCTTCCCACCGGAGTCCGGGCCACCACCAGCGAAAGCTCGCTGGATCGGGTGACGGGAGTGTCGTCGAACGTGACGATGACATCGCCCACCTCCACTCCGGCCGACTCCGCGGGGCTTCCCTTGGCCACATTGGCCACCAGGGCCCCGCCAGGGTCGGCCATGCCCAGCGCCTCGGCCATTTCCGCGTCGACATCCTGTATGACGACGCCCAGCCAGCCGCGGGTGACCTTGCCCTCGTCCTTGAGTTCCGAGAGCAGTCCCTTGACCAGGTTGATGGGGATCGCGAAGCCGATGCCGATGTTCCCGCCGCCGCGGCTGAAGATGGCGGTATTGACTCCCACCACCTCGCCTCGCAGATTGATCAGCGGTCCGCCCGAATTGCCGGGATTGATGGAAGCATCGGTCTGGATGAAATTGTCGTAGGGGCCGGCGCCGATTCGACGTCCCTTGGCGCTGACGATGCCTGATGTCACCGTGAGCTCGAGACCGAAGGGATTGCCGATGGCCAGCACCCACTCGCCCACTTCCAGGGCCGCCGAGTCTCCCAGCACTGCCACCGGCAACTCGCGCTCGACGTCGACCTTGATCAATGCGATATCGGTCCTGGGGTCCCGGCCGACGACCCGGGCCGCGTGCTCCGACCCGTCCGCCAGCTTGACCGTCAGGTCGTGCCCATCTTCCACCACGTGGTCATTGGTGAGAATGTAGCCCGCGGGATCGACGACAAAACCGGAACCCACGCTGAGGCGCGGACTCGGCGACGGGCTGCGGGGAAAACGTTCGCCGAAAAAGCGCCGCCAGAAATCGCTGAAGGGATCCTCCTCGCGGAAGCGCCCCGGACCGGACGACGATTGCGTGGAAGGCGTCGAGGAAATATGCACCACCAGCGGCCGCACCTGCTTCGAGAGGGTGACGAAATCCGGCAGACTCATGCGCGTGGTGGTGCCGGCCCGGGACACCCCCGCGGCAAGCAGGACCATGCAGGCCAGCACCACCACGCGCATGCGCGCGCGTCCTTGAGTGACCGGGGTCATGGGGTTCGAACCGCCTCCACGTACTTCATCCTGAGGTTGTACAGCACTTCCCGAACCAGCTGTTCCTCGGTGTCATCCAGATTCCCCTTGCTCTTCTCACCGAGCATGCCGATGATGTCGATGGTCTGCCTGGCGACGGCCACGTCCTTCTCCACCTTGCCGGTGACAGGATCGTCCATCTCTCCGAGGTGCATGAGGGCCTGGGTGCTCAGGCTGATGATGAACGTGGAAAAGTTGATGGACGGCAACTCTTCCCGCCGCTCTTTCCCTTCCACGCCCGGACTCGCCTCCGGCTTCGGACGAGGCTCGGAAACAGGGCCTTTCGGCACCGCCTGCGCCGGCCCGGCCACCGCCTCTTCACGCGCCTCGCCCTCATCGGTGAAGCGCCGCCGGTCTTGTACCTTGAATCCCCGCTGTTCGTCTGTTTCCCCGCTCATGCGCTCTCCTCCGCGTATTCGACTATTATTGATTCAGCCTCACGGAGTGTCAAGGTGAAGGCGGTGCCGAGGCCGGGGCGGCCATTGACATCGAGCCCGCCGGACTCTATATCGTGGCTGACCGAGACGGTTCCAACCTCCGACCCATGACGACAAACCCTGCTTGTGCGAGGTCCGTGCTTGATCTGATCGGCGCCACTCCCGTCGTGCGCATGACGAAGCTGCCGGGCAAGGAGGACGCCGAGCTCTGGGGCAAGCTCGAATCGCTCAATCCCGGAGGCTCGGTCAAGGACCGCATCTGCCGCCGCATGATCGAGGAGGGCGAACGCAAGGGCCTGTTGAAGCCCGGCGGTACCATCGTCGAACCCACCAGCGGCAACACCGGCATCGGCCTCGCCTTGGTGGCCGCGGTCAAGGGGTACCGGCTGATCCTCACCATGCCCGACACCATGAGCGAGGAGAGGCGCAATCTGCTTGTGGCATACGGCGCGCGGCTGATCCTGACCCCCGACACCAAGGGGATGGGAGGAGCCATTCGAAGAGCCGAGGAACTGGCCTCCGAGCATCCCGATTTCTTCATGCCGCAGCAGTTCACCAATCCCGCCAATCCGGACGCCCACAGGGCGACCACCGCCGTGGAACTGCTGAACCAGTTCGAACAAATGGACGCTTTCGTAAGCGGCGTGGGAACCGGCGGCACCATCACCGGTGTGGGCGAAGTGCTGCGCGACAACTTTCCGTCCATCAGGATATACGCGGTGGAACCCGCGGCGTCTCCCGTGCTCTCCAACGGGGAACCCGGCTACCACGGGATCCAGGGGATCGGCGCGGGGTTCGTGCCGCTGATCCTCAACACCCGGATCTACGACGAAGTCATCACCGTGAGCGACGAAGAAGCCGCGGCCACGGCACGCCGGCTGGCCGTCGAGGAAGGCATCTTCGTCGGCATCTCGTCCGGTGCCAACTGCTTCGCCGCCATGCAGGTGGCCAGGGACCTGGGGAAGGGCCATCGAGTCGTCACGATGCTGTGCGACAGCGGAGAACGCTACCTCAGCACCCGCGTCTGAGTCCCGCGCGGTCACCCGGTTTTCAAGAACACCGATTTCTGTTAACCCTTGAAGCTCTCGGTCCGAGCCGTCCCCGTCGTCTAGCCTGGCCCAGGACACCGGCCTTTCACGCCGGCAACACGGGTTCAAATCCCGTCGGGGACGCCAGCCCCCACGCCCCCTCCCTACACCGCCCCGTGCGCCACCAGCGCTTCGGCAAAAAGGATGTCTTCGGGGTAGGTGACCTTGATGTTGGCGGTGCTTCCCTCGACCACCCGCACCGGCGTGCCCATGCGTTCCACCAGCATTGCGTCGTCGGTGGCCTCCACCCCTTCCCGGTGGGCGAGCGCGTGGGCATCCCGGAGCAGGCCCACGGGAAACGCCTGCGGCGTCTGTATCTCCCAGAGCCGGCTCGACGGCAGCGTCTCCGTCACCTGTCCGTCGGTCACGCTCTTGATCGTGTTGCGCGACGGCACCGCCGCCGTCACCGAGCGGTTCCTGCGGGATTCCCGGGCACAGCGGTCGATCAGCGCCGGTGCGGCGAAGGGCCTCGCTCCATCATGGACGATCACGAACTCGCAGTCGGGGTCCAGCGCGTCCAGTCCCGCGCGCACGGAGTCCTGACGGCGGGCCCCTCCCGGCCGAACGCCGACCTCCAGCCCGGACACCGGCGCCCCTTGCAGCAGAGTCTCGTATCGCCGCAACGCCTCGGGCGGCACCACCAGCGTTGCCCGACCCACCTCCCGGGAACGGCCGAAACGCTCGAGCGTGTGCAGGATCAGCGAACGTCCGGCCACCGGCAACAGAACCTTCGAGACATCACTCCCCATTCGCGTCCCCCGGCCGGCGGCCAGGATGATGGCATTGACTCGCACCCGGATGTCCTCCCGCGAAAACCTCCCGCAAAAAAAGAGCCGAAGGATGTCCTTCAGCTCTTTCGTGCCGATCCGAAGTCCGCGCTATTGGGTAAAGATGTGGCTCAACTCCTCCATGATCTTTTCCTCGGTGTGCGCCCGGGCGATGGAAAGCTCCTTGACCAGCAGGTTTCGGGCCGTATCCAGCACCTTTCGCTCGCCAAAGGAGAGCTCCTTGTCGCCTTTCAGCAGGAACAGGTCCCGCAGCACCGCGGCGATCTCGATGACCGAGCCTGTCTTGATCTTTTCGGTATACTCCCGATAGCGGCGGTTCCATGTCTGCTGGTCGATGGGCGCCCTTTTCTTTTCCCGCAGGATTCGGTAGACGCGCGTGACCGTCGTCTTGTCGATGATCTTCCTCATGCCCACGGTCGAGGCGTTGTCGACGGGTACCATCATCTTCATGTCCGTATCGAGGATGCGAAGCATGTAGAATCTCTTCTCGGTCCCGGATATCACCTGACTCCGTACCGCTTCGATTTCGCCAACGCCATGTGCGGGATAGACAACCTTCTCTCCGACCTTGAACATTCTTTCCTCCTTGACGGGTCAGAAACGATGCGCGGCAGAGGGACAAATCAGTCGACGGAACCGGAGGAAGGTGACTGTGGGGGACGAGTTCAGGACTGGAGGTGGGTTTTTCAATGACTTTCTCTTCAACGATCAGGACACTCCTTATATACAACGCCCGTCAAGAAACTGTCAAGCTTTATCGTATGCAAAGATATTCAACATATTACGAATGGTTATCTGACAATATCTAACATAGGACCTCAGTTTCCTGAGGATTCGTTGCGCGCAGGTTGCAGCGTCCGTTCCATGAGCCAGGCGTCCTCTCCATTGTCGGAGTAGTACCCTTTCCGCAGGCCGCAGACCTCGAAACCCATTGAACGGTAAAGGGTTTGCGCCGGGTCGTTGGACCTCCTGACCTCCAGGGTCATTCGCCGCAAGCCCCGTTTCGCGGCGCTCTCGATGAGGTTCCGGAGCATGGCCCGAGCAACCCCCTGCCGCCGGCACTGCGGATGCACCGCGACGTTGTGGATGTCCAGCTCGCCGGGCAGTTCCCAGTAGACGACGTACCCGATGGGCCTGCCCTCCCGCTGGCACAGGATAGATCCGGCATGCGCCGCCTGCAACTCCTCGAGAAAGAACTGCCGGCTCCAGGGACTGGCGAACGCCGCCGTCTCGATGGTCATGACCTCATCGATGTCGGCGGCCGTCATGCTCCGGAGGTACAGCCCTCCACTGGCCTCTACGGACATTCGGGGAAAACCGTACGGGTGCGAACCTGACGTCGGTCTTGCGTGGTCGCGGAATGTCAGGTGATCCAACCCAGCCTTCCGGCGCTCTCCTTCAGCAGAAGAACGTCCAGAACCTTGCTGTTCAGACGGTGAACGAAGCCGTAGACCCGGTCCTGCAAGGGAATGACCGTGGTGAACTCGGGCGGAAAGGCGCCGATGCTTGAGGATACCTGACGGATGCGGGTGTCCGGCAACCTGCCCTTGACGATCAACCGGCCTTCCTTCAGCAACAGGTCATAGTCATAATCCGGCATGCGCGACGGCAGTTTCGACGCAATGGCGATACCCAGGCGCGGCACCTGGGTGGGGAACTCCAGCCGAAGATGGTAGGCCTTGCCCAGGTCTTCCATCGTGTAGGCGTGGCCGTAGCGCCGCTCGCGCTCCACCTTCTCGACGAATCGCGAATCGTAGAATCCCTCCACGGGCACCGGGATTCGCCGCAGCAACCTGCCGCGCCGCGACAGCAACGGCCGCAGCAGCATGGCCAGCGGAACGCCGTAAAGCGCCGCGCCCACCGTGACCTGCTCCACCGGAACCGCGCTGAAGACGCTCCGGCGCAGGCGATACAACACCTCGGCCAACGCCACCAGGAAACCTGCCAGGATGTACAGGTTGACGCCCTTGCCGAAGGCCAGGCCCAGCCCCTCCAGCGCGACCCCCACGAGGACCAGCACCACCGGATAGAGGATCATGTTGAGGATCATGTTCAGGGCCGTGGCCAAGCCGTCCACGATGCCGTGACGGCCCGCCAGCTCCGCCAGATCGTTTCGCGAGGAAGCGGGCAGGGCGCCGAGCAGCGGCTGCAACAGCCGCAGGGTGATTCGCAACAGGCTGGAATCGCTGGTCTGGATCCGTTCCGCCCATTCGTCGAAACCCATGGGCAACTGGCCCGGGAAAACCTTGGGCTCCCGCGGTACGGGGGCCTCCTCAGGTTCTTCTTCAGGCTCTTCCGCCGGCGCGGGGCTGGCCGCGGCCACCGGAGCGGGGACCACTGCGGCGGGAGCCGCGGGCGTGGCGTCCGCCGCGGTGGCTTCCGCAGCCGGTGCCGGCGCGGGTTCCGCGGCTTCGCCGCCGGTACGGAACCTCGACTCGAACGCATCCCCGAAATCGACATCCTGGTGCAACTCCCGCGCCCGTTCGATCAGCACGGTTTCCGATTCCACGTTGTTCGGGTCCGTCACACAGCAGTCCACCGGACAAACCGCGGCACAGGCTTCGTAATCGTGGAACCCGACGCATTCGGTGCACAGCACCGGATCGATGACGTACAGGTCATCCTGTTGCGTGATGGCTTCGTTGGGACACTCGGGTTCGCAAGCGCCGCAGTTGATGCACTCGCTGGTTATCATCGTCGCCATGGAAGAACGCTCCTGAATCAGCCCCGCTCAAAGTAAGCCCCGCTCAGGATCCCGCTCAAGATCCTGCTCGGAACGCCGGCGGGCGCGGCCCGGCTCCTGCAAGCCCTGCAAGATAAAAATAGTTGATTTTCCGGGTTTCTTCAACGTCCCGGAGCTGCTTGAAAAACCACGATCCCGTGTGTTACAAAGCTGTTGTCTTTTCGGGCGGCGTACCCAAGTGGTCAAGGGAGAGGTCTGCAAAACCTCCATGCGGCGGTTCGAATCCGCCCGCCGCCTCCAATCCCCCACCCGACCTGGCGCACGATGGCACTCAACGGCCCGCCGCCCGGTCAGCGCTGTTTCAGCATGTCGTCCAGCAACTCCGCGTAACGCTCCATCACGGTCCGCCGCTTGAGCTTCAGGCTCGGAGTCAGCTCTCCGGTGTCCGTGGAAAAGTCCGCCGGCAGGATGCGGAAGTCGCGCACCGCCTCGAAGGCCGCCAGTTCCTTGTTGCGCTCGTGAATCCGTTGCCTGACGTACGCCGTGAGCCGGGAGTCCGCCGCCGCCTCCTCGACGCCTTCCCATCGCAAGCCCTCCTTCTCCCCCCAACGGCGAACTTCCTCGGGGTCCAGCGTGATCAACGCCACCAGGTGGCTGCTCCTGTCGCCCCACACCATGACCTGACTGACCAGCGGCTCCTGCCGCAGATGGTTCTCTATCATCTGCGGCGCCACGTTCTTGCCGCCGGAGGTCACGATCAGGTCTTTCTTGCGGTCGGTGATGCGCAGAAAACCGCCATCCTCGATCCGCCCGACATCGCCGGTGTGGAACCACCCGTCCTCGCCGATCACGTCCCGGGTGGCGGCGGGATCCTTGTAATACCCCTTCATGATGTTGGCGCCGCGGATCAGGATCTCGCCATCGCCGTTGATGCGGCACTCCACGCCGTCCAGGGGCAGGCCCACCGTGCCCACCCGATAGCGGTCCAGCCGGTTCACGTGGGTAACCGTGGAGGTCTCCGTGAGCCCATACCCCTCGACGATCCACACCCCCAGCCCCTGGAAGAAGTCCGCGATGGGTTCCGACAGCGGCGCACCACCCGAGATGGCCAGACGCAGCCGGCCGCCCATGCCTTGCCTGACCTTTGAAAGCACCAGGGAGTCCGCGAGCCGGTGGCGAAGCCGCAGCCACGGTCCGCAACGCTCGCCCTTCCTGGCCCGCCGGTTGTACCGCCCGCCCACGCCCACCGCCCAGCCGAAGAGCCTCTGCCTGAGAGCGCTGCCGCTCTCGACCCGGCTCTGGATGCGCCTGTGGGCATTCTCGTAGACCCGCGGCACGGAGAAGAGAAGCGTGGGCCGAACCGCCTGGAGATCCGCGGACAGCGTCCCGATGGAGCGCGCGAAAGCGCACACGTATCCTCGCGCCGCCGCCAGAAAGTGCTCCAGGCGGCCGAAGGAATGCGCCAGAGGAAGGAACTGAAGCGCCACGTCGTCCTCGCTGACGGGCATGGCGGCGAGGGACGAAGCGATGGTGAACAGATAGTGGCCGTGGGTCGTGACCACGCCCTTGGGTTCACCGGTGGTACCCGAGGTGTAGATGATGGTCAGGTCGTCGTCGGGCTCCAGCACCGCCGCCCGTTCCCGGAACCGTCCCGGATGCGCGCGCCCGTAGTCCCGCCCCATGGCCTTCAACCGCTCCAACGAGACGACGTCCGCCGCCATGCCGGAAGACTCGTCGGGCGCCGCATCCAGCACCACGGTGAGGGTCACCCGCGGCATCGCCGGCGCCGCGGCGCGCAGCCTTTCCAAAGCCGCGCGGGAGTCCACCACCAGACCCACCGATTCGGAATGTTCCACGATGTGGTGTGCCTGCGCCGGCGTGCTGGAGGGATACAGGGGTACGGTCAGGGCACCGATGCAGATGTTTGCCCAGTCCAGCAGGCACCACTCGACCCGGTTGGCGGCGTACAGGGCCACGCGGTCGCCCTTCCGGATCCCCGCCGCGGCCAGCCCCAGGGCCAACGCCTCGACCTCGGTGGCCACCTCGCTCCAGCTCTGGCCGCGCCACCGGCCGTCGCGCCAGAAACGGTACAGGAGCCGGTCCCGCCGGGCGTCCGCCTGGGACAGAAAGAGCTGGGCCAGGCTCCGATACGGCGTGCCGGCATCATGACACAGGGGGCTCAAGTCATCTCCCTCCAGCCTCGACGGGGCCGGGTCCATCCTCGAAGCATCCGTCGATCTGGGCACAGACGTACCGCTGCTGCGCCCACGTCATCTCGGGATAGACGGGCAAGGCCAGCGAGGTTCGCGACGCCGCCTCGGCCTCCGGACAGTCCCCCCGACGGTAGTCGAGCGATTCGAAGCACTCCTGGAGGTGCAGCGGCAAGGGATAGTATATTTCCGTCGCCACGCGGCGCGCTTCCAGAAACGACCGCAGCCGGTCCCGCTCCGACGAACGGATGACGAACTGGTTGTAGACATGGCCGGGGTTGTCCTGGGGAAGGACAACCCGCTCCGCCGATACCGCCCTGGCCAGGAGTTCCCGGTACCGCCGGGCGTTTTCCCGGCGCGACTCGGACCATTCCCGGACGTGTCTCAGCTTGACGCGCAGCACCGCGGCCTGAAGGCTGTCGAGTCTGAAGTTTCCGCCCACCAGCCTGTGGTGATACTTGGGCGACTCGCCGTGAACCCGCAGCATGCGGATCCGCCGGGCCAGCTCTTCGTCGTCGGTGATCACCATCCCGCCATCGCCAAAGGCTCCAAGGTTCTTGCTGGGATAGAAGGAGAAGCAGCCCACGTCGCCGATGGTGCCCGCCGCCCGGCCCCGGGCATCGGTGCCGCCGAAGGACTGCGCGGCATCCTCGACCACCGCCACCCGCGCACCCTCGGCCAACTCCTTCAGGGGGTCGAGGTCCATGCAGCGGCCGAACAGATGGACGGGCATGATGGCCCGGGTCCGGGGGCTCATGCGCGCCGCCACGGCCGCGGGATCCATGTTGAAAGTATGGGGCTCGATGTCCACGAACACCGGCCGCGCGCCCACTCGCGCGACCACGCCGGCGGTGGCGACGAACGAGTAGGCCGACGTGATGACCTCGTGGCCCGGACCGATCTCCAGGGCCATGAGCGAAGCCAGCAACGCGTCGGTGCCGGACGAGACGCCGATGGCGAACCGCGCGCCGGCATGGGCGGCGATCTCCCGCTCCAACGCCTCCACCTCCGGGCCCAGGATGAATCTCTGTGACGCGCAGACTCTCAGGACCGCTTCCTGAACCTCCTCGCGAATGGTCTCGAACTGGGCTTTCAGGTCCAGCAATGGCAATTTCATGGGATTCGTCCGCCCGCCTCCTGTCCCGTTGATGCGGCAATCGGCAGTTGATACAGAAGCAGGGAACGGTGCCGCAAGCAGGTTCCCCCAGCGAAGGTTGACATGGCACGAATACTCGGTCTGACCGGCGGCATCGCCACCGGAAAAAGCACGGTCTCAACCATCCTGAGCGACCGCGCCGCCATCGTCGATGCGGATCGGCTGGCGCGGGAGGTGGTGGAGCCGGGGCAGGAAGCCTGGCGGGAGATCGTCGGGCTGTTCGGCCACCAGGTACTCCGGGACGACGAGACCCTTGATCGTTCGTGCCTCCGCCGCCTGATCTTTCAGGACCCCGCGAGCCGCAGGCGCCTGGAGGCCATCACCCATCCGCGAATTCGGGCGCTGGCACGGAAGCGCATCGTCGAGGGTTCCCGCGACGCCGCGTTCGTCATCTACGACGCGCCGCTCCTGTTCGAGGCCAGGATACATCACTGGCTGCGTCCCGTCATGCTGGTGGCCTGTGCACCCCATATTCAGTCGGAGCGCCTCCGTCAACGGGACGGCCTCGACGCCGCCGCCATCGAACGCCACCTGACGGCACAGATGCCGCTGGCCGAGAAGCGCCGGCTTGCCGATTTCGTCGTCGAGAACGACGGCTCCCTGGCGGACCTCGAGGAAGCCGTGGCGGAAGTGTGGAAGGCCGTCGTGGCTACTTCACCCGCTCGATATATCTTCCTTCGGACGGATCCACCCGAATCCGGTCACCGGTCTGGATGAACGGCGGAACCTGGACCGTCACCCCGGTCTCCAGCCGGGCGGGCTTGTAGGACGCCGAGGCGGTGGCGCCCTTCATGGAGGGTTCGGTCTCCACCACTTCCAGTTCCACCGCCGCGGCGAGGCTCACCCCCACCGGACTTCCCTCGAACAGCTCCACGTTCACCATCTGCGTGGGCAGAAGGTACCGCAGGATGTCGCCCACCTCCTCGGACGAGAGCTCCGATTGCTCGTAACTCTCGGTATCCATGAACGTATGACGGTCATCCTCGGCGTAGAGATACTGCATTTCGCGGCTCTCCAGGGTGGCCCGGTCGATCTTGTCCTCGGAACGGAACTTGTGCTCGGTGCCGGCCCCGGTCCTGAGATTCCTGAGCTTCGTCTGCATGAAGCCGTGGCCCTTGCCGGGCGTGAGATGCTTGACCGCGGTCACCCGGTAGAGCCCGCCCTCATGAAGGATGGTCATTCCCGTCCGAAGCTGTGTCGCATTGATCATTGCGTGGCTTGTCCTTTCGTGAAACCCGCCCGCCCGGTGCCGCGTGGGACGCGAGCCCGGTGGTCGCTCGATTCGCCGCCGGCGGCGCGCCTCTCCTCACCCCGGCGGCCACCCCAGCGCCCGCCCTCCCAGGAGATGGAGATGGAGGTGATGGACGCTCTGCCCGGCATCCGGCCCGGTGTTCACCACCACGCGGAATCCGCTCGCCGCCACCCCGTGCGTGGCGGCGAGTTGCCCGGCCACCTGCATGGCGTGTCCGAGGGTTGCCTCGTCTTCCGCCCGCAACGCATCGACGCCGGCGACATGCCTGCGGGGGATGATCAGGAGATGCACCGGCGCCTCGGGCGCGATGTCCCTGAAAGCGAGCACCGATTCGTCGCGGTAGACGATGTCTCCGGGAACGTCTCCGCTGGCGATACCGCAGAACAGGCAGTCCTCCACTATGCGTTCCCCTGGCGCGGGTCGGAGCCGGGACAGAACGCCCGCACCGTACCCGCATCCACCGTGAGCGGCACCTTCTGCAGCCAGGCGCCCACACATGGCCCCCAGACGCACTGGCCGGTAGCGGGCTCGTAGAGCGCTCCGTGATTGGCGCACACGAGATATCTTTCGTCCACCGTAAAGAACCGGTTGTCCATCCAGTCCATGGGAAGGGGAATGTGGCGACAGCGGTTCAGGTAGGCGAACAGTTCGCCCTCGTACCCGAACACGAAGCCCTCCAGGCTCTCGCCACGGCAGCGTAGCCTGAACTTCCGGCTGGTGCCGTCGGGGAAATCCTCCCTGCGTCCGATACGCTTGCCTACCCGACGTCTTGCCATGTGTCAGTCCGCCATCTCCCGCAGGAAGGACAGCTCTCCCGGCGGACAGCCTACAACGATCGCCCCCCCATCGACAACCACCGGGAGGGCATGCAACGAGAGCCCCCGGCAGGGGCCTTCCACGCACAGCCCCGTGTCGGGCTCGTAGAGGGCGCCGTGGGTGGCGCACATCAGGTGGTTGCCGTCATCGCTCCAGAATCGGTAGCGAACGAAGTCCAGGGGCGTGACCATGTGGCGGCAGCTGTTGACATATGCGTGGAACCGCCCCCGATGGTTGACCACGAAACAGGCGATTCGAAACTTCCCGCAGACAAGCGAAAACTTCCTGACCGCCCCGGCCGGGACTTCGTCGACCCCGGCCACCACCCTGCCTCCGGGGTGCCCCTCCTTCACCATGCGCGCCCGGTCCCGCCTGAAGCGAAGCCGGCGCACCGTCAACGCCACCAGATACACGCCCAGGAAAAGCGCCGATGCATAAAAGGTCAGTTCCATGACTGGACACTCGGCCGCCCGCGCCGTTCTTCCGCAGGAAGGGAGAGCCGCAATGGGGTCGGGCCGAGCCCCGCTGCTACGATTCGGAGGGTTTCTCGCCGCCCTTGCGGATGCGTTCCACGTCGCCCGGCGTCTGCCGTTCGTTGATGCCCATGACCTTCAACAACTGGTTGGTCATGTCCGCGGTGAGGCGATCCCGCACGCTCCCGCGACCGTCCGGATCGGCCTTGAGAAAGCGCATGATCTTCTCGGGGCGGACCCCGGTCTCCTCCAGCCGGTCCAGCATCTCGCTGAAACCCACCTGACCGCCGCAGGCCTGGACCTGTTGCTCCAGCCGCCGGCACTCCTTGCAGTTGCGGGCCAGGACGCCGGCCCGTTCACCGCAGTAAGCACAGTTTGCCATGTATCCGTTACCTGCCGCCCTGAGGACGTGCCGCCCGCGGGCACGGGATGCGTCACTCCGGCGGCCGGGCCAGCAGTTCCTGGATCCTCGCACTGGCGGTCCCGCTCCCGGCCACCAACTGCCGGAGCACGGGCTCCCGCCGGTTGAACACCGGCTGTTCGCCCTCCCCTGTCATGGTGCGGCCGCCGGCCTCCTCGACCAGGACGACGCCGGCGCACACGTCCCATTCCCGGACCCGGCGAAAGGTCAGCGTGGCATCGGCGCTTCCCCGGGCCACCAGAGCCAGGCGCCAAGCGATGCTGCCCTTGGACTCGAGCGCGAACTCCCGGGCCAGGCCGGCCAGACGGCGGCGCGGCTCGGCCCGGCTGACCAGCAGCCTCGGGCGCCCGTGGCTGTCGGGACGGCACACCTGGAGAGGCGTCCCGTTCAGCCGGGCACCGCCGCCCTTCACCGCGCTGAAAAGCTCCGCCCGAAGCGGGTGGCAGATGACGCCGAGCACCGGGAGTCCGTCCACCGCAAGCCCGATGGACACGCAGAACTCCGGGATCCCGCGAATGAACTCCCGGGTGCCGTCCAGCGGATCCACGATCCACACCCGGCGCCG
Organism: uncultured Binatia bacterium (SeqCode); assembly: GCA_964291295.2. Taxonomy (GTDB): domain Bacteria; phylum Desulfobacterota; class Binatia; order UBA9968; family JAJDTQ01; genus JAJDTQ01. Next base: position 2,881,726 of record OZ219754.1, read on the forward strand.
CTCCAGCCGCCCGACATCGTCGGCGTCTTCCTCCGAAAGCCACGCATCTTCCGGAAATTGCGCGGCCAGGATCTCGCGAATGGCGCGGTTGGCCGCGAGGTCCGCGGTGGTCACCGGGTTGCCGCGGGACTTCTCTCGAACATCGTAGTCGCCGCGGTAGAACTCCGCGACGATCTCGCCCGCCTTTCTGGCCGCCTTCTCCGCCGTCCGAAGCTCCGCCGCCCAGGCGGCTGGCGGCTCGCCCGAGGGTGGACCGCCGGGGGCTGCCCCAAGCCCCCGGCCCACGCCGGACATGGACTGTCCGCCGGAACCAGGCTGTCCGCTGGACAGAGGCGGATCCAGGGGTCCATACTGCGGTGCGGCCATTTGCGGTGGAGCCATTACCTCAAGTATAGCGAACACTCCGACAAGACGCGAAGAGCGATGCCTTCACGACCGATCACCAGACCCAGGGCCGTCTTCCTGGACGCCGCCGGCACCCTGTTCGAATCCGTCAGACCGGTTGCGGTCACCTATGCGGAGTTGGCCCGGCGGTACGGCAAGAACATCCCCTCCGAAGAGGTTTCAAGACGTTTCCACCACTGTTTCGCCACCGCCCCTCCCATGGCGTTTCCCGGATCGGACGGCCCGGGCCTGCGGGCACTGGAACGGGCCTGGTGGCACGACGTGGTACGACGTGTCTTCGAGCCCGCCGGACCCTTTCCCCGTTTCGAAGACTGCTTCGACGAACTCTTCGCCTACTTCGACCGCACCGACTCGTGGGCGCTCTACGACGACACCCGCGCCACGCTGAAGGTCCTGAAGGAGCGTGGTCTCATCCTGGTGATGATCTCGAACTTCGACTCGCGCGTGCTGAAGATCATCCGCGGGCTCGGCGTGGCCCACTACTTCGACTCGGTCTTCATCTCCAGCAGCGCGGGGTTCGCCAAACCCTCGGCGGGGATATTCCACCTCGCGCTGGAGCGCCACGGCATCGCCCCGGACCAGGTCATCCACGTGGGCGACAGCCCGGAAACCGATGTCGAAGGTGCGCTGAACGCCGGCATCCTGCCCGTCCTGCTGGACCGGCGGGACGGCGCCCGCCACGCCCGCGCCGTCCGCATCGGCGGGCTCCGCGAGTTGATGCGTCTGGTCGACTCGTCTAGATTACCGGAAACGGGTTCAAGCTGACATTCGACGGGAGGTCATACCATGGCGGTCATCGACGCGGACGCGCACGTGCTGGAGACCAGGCAGACTTGGGAGTACATGGAGGGTGCCGAAAAGACCTATCGGCCCCGGATCGTCACGGCCGACGGTGGCGCGGGCGAGTACTGGCTCGTGGACGGCCGACTCTTCGCGAAGTCCGACAACGTCGGCCGCGACACGCCCGAGGCGTCCCGCGAGATGTCCGACATCGCCGCGCGCCTGCGCCACATGGACGAGATGGGCGTATCCATCCAGGTGCTCTACCCCACCCTCTTCCTGCGCCCGGTCACCGACAAGCCCGAAGTGGAGATGGCGTTGTGCAAGAGCTACAACCGCTGGCTGTGCGACATCTGGAAGGCCGGTCGGGACCGCCTCCGGTGGGCCGCGATCCTGCCGCTGCGCACCATGGACGAGGCCCTGAAGGAGCTGGACTTCGTGCGTCAGCACGGCGCCTGCGGCGTCTACGTCCCCGGCCTCGTCGGCGACCGGCGCCTCAGCGACCCCTGCTTCACCCCGCTCTACGAGGCCCTGAGCGACGCCGACCTGCCGCTGTGCGTGCATTCGGCCACCGGCAGCTTCACCCAGCACGACCTCTTCTTCGACGAACCCGGCTTCAACAAGTTCAAGCTCGCGGTGGTCGGAGCCTTTCATTCGGTGATCTGGGATCGTGTTCCCGAGCGATTTCCGAGACTGCGCATGGGTTTCGTCGAGGTCAGCGCACAATGGGTCCCCTACGTGTTCCACGACCTCGCCAAGCGCTTCCGGCAGAAGCGCGGCATCGAGCTGTCCCGCAGTTTTCTCAAGGACAACCGCATCTTCGTGGCCTGCCAGACCGACGACGACCTGGACTACGTGCTGGCATACACCGGCGACGACAACCTCGTCATCGGCACCGACTACGGCCACAACGACACATCGAGCGAGATCGAGGCGCTGAAGAAACTGAAGGACGACGGCAAGCTCGCCCCCGCTTCGGTGGCCAGGATCCTGGACGACAATCCCCGGGCCCTGTACGGTTTCTGACCCTCCCGCCCGGACAGCCCAACGGTGCTCACGAACAGCGCGGAATTCGCGTGACCCCGGCCGATGCCGCGCCGCCGTTCCCGGCATCCACGGGATGCCACCGGCGGTAAACATCCCCAGGCCGTTTGTCTCCAGGCCGCTTCCGCAGCCGCCTGTACCGGGCGCATCAAAGGACCGCGGCGCGGCTGAAAGGCATCATGATGGCAGATCGTCAATTGAGATACGTCGGCGCCAACATCCCCAGGGTGGACGGCTTCGACAAGGTTACGGGCCGGGCCAGGTACACCGGAGACCTGGAGGTCTCCGGCATGCTTCACGGCCACGTGCTGCGCAGCCCCCATGCGCACGCCCTCATCGACGACATCGACACGGCCGCCGCCGAGCAGCTGCCGGGCGTCGCTGGCGTCCTCACCGGACGGGATGTGGCGGACCTCGACCCCCACTATGCCGGCCGCCCGCTGATCGCGCTGGAACGCGTCCGTTACGCCGGCGAACCGGTGGCGGTGGTGGCCGCCGAGGACCCCCTGGCCGCCGAACAGGCGGCCGCCGCCGTCCACGTGACCTACCGGGAGTTGCCCGCCGCACTGGACATCGCCGCCGCCCTGGCCGCGGACGCGGTGCGGGTTCACGAGGACCGGAGTGACAACATCTGCGGCCACGACCAGGTGCGGCGCGGCGATGTGGCCGAAGGGTTCGCGCAATCCGAACACATCTTCGAGCACCACTTCACCTTCCCGATGGTCTACCACTACTCGATGGAGCCTCACGGCGTCATCGCCGACTACCAGCCCGACCGCATCACGCTGTGGTCGTCCGCGCAGCACCCGTTCCTGGTCCAGGCGGACCTGGCGCGCATCTTCGGGTTTCCGGCCAGCAGGGTGAGCCTGAACGTCCCCTACCTGGGAGGCGGCTTCGGAGGCAAGTCCTACGCCAAGATCGAGCCCCTGGTGGTGGCGGCCTCGCGCAAGGTGGGACGGCCGGTGCGGGTGTGCCTGTCGGTACCGGAAGCCATGATCACGGTGCGGCGGCACAGCGCCCGGATACGCCTGAAGACCGGCGTCGCGCGGGACGGCACGATGGTGGCCCGGGAGGCGGAGATCCATCTGGACACCGGCGCCTACATGGACAACGGGCCGCAGGTGGCCGCCCGGGCCGCCACCCGGGTGCTGGGGCCCTACCGCATCCCCCACATTCACACCGATGCCTACGCGGTCTACACGCACACCGGCGGTGCCGGCTCCTTCCGTTCCATCGGCGGGCCCCAGTCCATCTTCGCCGGCGAGAGTCAGATGAACATGATCGCCGCACGACTCGGCATGGACCCGGCCGAGTTGCGGCTCAGGAACCTGCTCAGGCGCGGCGAGGTGCTGCGCCCCGGACTCCGTCCCCTGGACGTGAATCTGACCGCGACCCTCCGGCGGCTGGTCACGGCCAGCCGCTGGAAGAAACGGGCCGGCAGGGCCGGCGCGCCCGTGGGACTGGCCTGCGGCATGACCAACGCCGGCGGCCAACCCATCACCGTAGCCATGGTGCGGCTTCAGGCCGACGGTGCCGCCGCCATCATGGCCGGCAGCACCGAGATGGGACAGGGGGTCCGGACCGTGCTGTCGCAGTTCGTGGGCGAGGAACTGCAATTGCCGCTGGAACGGATTCGCATGGCCGGGGCGGACACGGCGGTCACGCCCTATGACCGCTCCACCGGCTCCAGTCGCTCCACCACGCTCATGGGGCGGGCCGTGCAGTCGGCGGCCCGGGACGTGAAGCGTCAGCTCCTGAGGATCGGCGCGGCGGTATTCGGGGTACGGCCCGGCCAGGTCCGCCTGGTGGACGGTGCGCTGGTTTGCGGCGAGGCACGGATGTCCTTCGCCGAGGCCCTTCAGAAACGCTTCGGTGCCGCCGCCGGCGAACTCATCGGTACCGGCACCGTGGGACCGGAGATCATCAATGACGTGCTGCCGGTGGTCTGGGAGGTGGGCATGGGTGCGGTGGAACTGACAGTTGACGGCGAGACCGGGGCCATCTCGGTGGCCGACTACCTGTCCGTGGCCGACGTGGGCAAGGCCATCAATCCCGTTCAGTGCGAGGGTCAGGAAGAAGGCGCGGCCATGATGGGCATCGGCCACACCTTGTTCGAACAGATGGTCCACGAGGGAGGACAACTCATCAACTCCGGCCTCGTGGATTACCGCATCCCGTCGTTCTCGGACATGCCCCGCAGTTTCCACACGGTGCTGGTGGAAAACGGCGACGGTCTCGGCCCCTACGGCAGCCGGGGCATGGGCGAAGGCGGCATCTTCTCGGTGGCCCCCGCCATCACCGGCGCCCTGGCCCGTGCCACCGGCGCGGAAATCTGCCACCTGCCGCTCACGCCGGAGCGAGTGTGGCGCTCACTGCGGGCCGGTGGCGGAGACCGTGGCGGATGAAGATCCGCGATTGCTTCGGTCGGCGGCAGCCGCTGTTCTCCTTCGAGTTCTTCCCGCCCAGGGACGACCGCGGAGTCGACGCACTGTTCGAAACCGTGGCCAATCTCAAGCCGCTGGGGCCGGCTTTCGTCTCCGTCACATATGGAGCCGGAGGCGGCACCCGGGAAAGGACCGTGGCCATCACCCGGCGGATCAAGCACGAAGCCGGCATCGAGGCCATGGCGCACCTCACTTGCGTCGGGCACGGCCGGGAGGAGATCGGTCAACTCCTGGATGAATACGATGCCGCAGGCATCGAGAACATCATGGCGCTGCGGGGGGACCCGCCCCGCAGCGCCACGGAGTTCGTTCCCCATCCCCGGGGGTTCACGCATGCCGATGGACTGATCACGTTCATCCGCCAGCGGAAGGACTTCTGTATCGGCGGCGCGGGCTACCCCGAGGTACACCCCGAGGCGCCCGGCCCGGAGGCGGACCTGCGCAATCTCAAGCGGAAGATCGATGCCGGTGCCGACTTCGTCGTGACCCAGCTCTTCTTCGACGAGCGCGCCTACTTCGATTTCGTCTCACGGGCCCGGGCGGAACAGATCGACACCCCCATCATCCCGGGCGTGATGCCGGTCACCAACATCGCCCAGATCAGGCGCTTCACCCGGCTGTGCGGCGCCACCCTGCCCGGCGCCCTGCTGGCGAAACTGGATGCGGTGGCCGACGATCCCGGCGCGGTCGTCGAGGTGGGCGTCGAACACGCCACGCGGCAGTGCCGGGCCTTGCTGGAAGGGGGCGCGCCGGGGATCCACTTCTACACCCTCAACCGTTCCCTCTCCACCCGGAAGATCGTCGCCAACCTGCGGGGCGAATAGCAAGGGGGCCGGGAGCGCGATGCCCCCGACCCCCTGATGCGGTTACCCGGGACGGACGTCTATCCTTCGATGACGTGGCGCCACTTGTCGAACACCTTTTTCTTGAGTTCGGGTGTCGACTCGGCCACCGGCGGGAAGTCCTTCATCCATTCGAAAGGCCGGGTGGCGTCGATGATGGCGCGGGAGTTGAAGCCCTTTTTGCCCGGCTGGATGCGCGGGTCGAGAGGGCCGCTCCAGCAGCGCCGCAGGATGTCGATGGAGTCCACCGGATCGGAACGGGTGGCCAGCGCCCAGAGCACGTCGAAAGTCCTGGTGGGGTCGATATCGTCGTCCACCACGATGACGTAACGGCCGAGGTAGGCGCCGGCGTGGACCTGCGAGGCCACCATTCCGGCCTGGCGCGCGTGACCCGGATAGCGTTGCTTGATGGAGATGATGTTAAGCAGGCGGCCGCCGCCGGCTTCGTGGCACCACACGCCCTTGACGTCCGGCACGCCGGCCTTTTCCACCTGGTCCCAGATGAGGGCGGCTTTCACCATGCACTTGGCGATGGAATAGTCCGACGGCGGCCGTCCGGGTCGGGCCGCGGTGAGGATCGGATCGTTGCGGTGATAGATCCGCTGCACCCGGATCAACGGCTCCGGGCGGCTGTTGCTGGCATAGTAGCCCGTCCACTCGCCGAACGGTCCCTCGGTGACGCGTTCCTCGGGGTCCATGTAGCCCTCGATGACGATCTCGGCATGGGCAGGGAACGGCAGCCCGGTCACCTCACCCTGGAGGACGTCGATGGGAGCACCCTTGAGCCCGCCGGCGTAGTCGTACTCCGACACGCCGTAGTCCACCTCGTTGCCGGACACCATGAACAGCACCGGGTCCTGGCCCACGCACACGATGACGGGACACTTCTCACCCCGGTCGAACCACTTGTCGCGCTGGATGCGGCCGTGCTTTCCGGGCGAGATGTAGACGTTCATGCTCTTCTCGTCCTGCACCATGCCGCGGTAGGTGCCGAAGTTCACCCAGCCCTCGTCCGGATCCTTCGTCACCACCAGGCAGCCGGTGCCGATGTAGCGTCCCCCGTCCAGCTCGTGCACGAAGGGCACCGGAAACTTGAGCAGGTTGACGTCGTCGCCCTTGAGCACGTTCTCCATCACCGGTCCGGTCTCGACCACCCGGTGCGGAATCGGGCTGTGCCGGGAGATCTTCTCGCGCGTGGCCCGCACCAGATCCAGGTCGGTCAGGTCGATGGGCAGGCCCAGGGCCAGCGCCATGCGCTTGAACGAGGCGTTCTGGGCGAACAGCACCCGGAATCCCTCGGGATAGTCCTTGATGTTGTCGTAGAGCACCGCGGGGACCGGCCCACTGCTTCCCTGGGCGATGAGCTCGGAGAGCGTTCCCATCTCCAGGTTCCAGTCCACTCCGTCGACCTTCTTCAACTGGCCGAAACTCTCCACGATTTCCAGCCACTCCCGCAGGTCCGTATAACCGGGGGTTCCCCCGGCCCTGACTTCCTTCTCGGTGATCCTGGTTGCCTCAACAGCGGCCATACAGTACTGGCTCCTTCCTTGGAAATTCATCCATCAGCGTCATCCGTCAGCGTCATCCCTCTGCGTTGTCCCTCATCGTCACCCGCCGGCGTCCGCCTTTCGGCATCCGGCGTTTATACCGGGTCGCGGCAGACATTGCCAGCGCGGTCAGTCGCCCATCATGGTGTCGTCCATGCCCTCGGTGTCGTCCGCCGGCAGTCCGTTGCAACTCTCCGGGTCGAGGGTCAGACAGACCGGGGTGCCCACCGGCACGGCGTCGGCGGGATGGGTGTGCACCCGGATCAGCCGCTCCCGCACCTTCACCTGGCAGTGATACGCATCGCCCATGAAGACGGCGTCGTTCAACGTTCCCCGCAACACGTTGTCGCTGGATGCGGGCGGCTGCGAGGTCACCGCGATGTTCTCGGGACGAATCGAGATCACCGCATCCGCACCCTTCTCCATGGGCACCGCGGGAGCGAACGCGAGCATGCCGAACTCGGTCTCGAGCCGGCCCGGATGGGAATCGGCTCCCGTCTCCACGACCTTCCCGGTGATGAGATTGGTCAGACCCAGGAAGGTGGCGGTGAACTTGCGCCTGGGTCTGGCGTAGAGCTGGTGAGGGTCGCCCACCTCGATGAGCCTGCCGCCGTGCATGACCGCGATCTGGTCGGAGATGGCCAGGGCTTCCGCCTGGTCGTGGGTGACGTAGATGGTGGTAATGCGGACCCGCCGCTGGAGCGCCTTGATCTCGAAACGCATCTGTTCCCGCAGCTTGGCGTCGAGGTTGCTGAGGGGTTCGTCCAACAGCATCACCTTGGGCTCGTTGATGAGCGCCCGGGCGAAAGCCACCCGCTGCTGCTGCCCGCCGGAAAGCTTGGGGGCCGGCCGCTCCTCAAGGCCGGCCAGACCCACGATCCTGAGCACCTCCTCCACCCGGCTGCGGATCTCGGCCTTGGCACGGCGTTGAATGGTGAGCGGATAACCGACGTTCTCCGCCACCGTCATGTGCGGCCAGATGGCATAGGACTGGAACACCATGCCGATGGGTCGATGGTTGGGCGGCACATGGACCCCGCCGGACGAGTTGAACACCGGCTTGTCGTCGATGTCGATGACACCGCTCTCCGGCCGCTCCAGCCCGGCCACGCAGCGCAGCGTCGTGGTCTTGCCACAGCCGCTGGGCCCCAGGAACGTATAGAGCGAGCCCTCGGGGATGCTCAACGAAACGCCCTTGAGCACGTGGACCCTTTCGGACCCTTCCCCGAAGTATTTCTCGAGGTTGCCGATGCCCACCATCACCCTGCCGCCGTTCACCGGGTCGCCGTTCACTCCAGCGTCGTTTACCGTATCGTCGTTCACGGGCAGCCTCCGTTGCGGGCGCTGGCGCTCGGGTCGGTTCGGAACACGCCCACGAGCCCGGCATCCGGATGAGCCACCTATCGCATACCAAGCGTCGGATTACAACTTGAAACCGGCGACTTGAACCCGGCGCTTCCAGGGTTGATTTCGTGCCTGCTTTTACCTAACAACAACCTGTCGCGCGCGCCCGGCGGCGCACCTGCGGACGCGGCGCCGGGTGCGGCGTTTTCGCAAGCCGCGGGACCGAAACAGCGCTCATCCGAGGCGAAGGGAGTATCCATGAAGGCAGATCTGGTCATCAGGCACGGCACGGTGGTGACGCCCGAGAGCACGTTCGAGGGCGGCGTGGCCATTCATGCCGGAAAATTCGTGGCCATCGGCACGGACGACTCGCTTCCGGAGGGAGCCCGGGAGATCAACGCCGGCGGCAAGCACATTCTGCCCGGACTGATCGACGGCCACGTTCATTTCCGCGAACCCGGCATGACCCACAAGGAGGATTTCGGCACCGGCTCCCGCGCGGCCATCTGCGGCGGCATCACCTGCGTGGTGGAGATGCCCAACACGATTCCGCCGGTGACCCATCCCGAACAGGTGGAAGAGAAAAAGCGGCTCGCCGAGGAGAAATCGCTGGTGGATTTCGCGCTCCTCGGAGTGATCGTGCAGACCAACGCCGACCAGATCCTGCCCATGGCCCGGGCGGGAGCCGTGGGTTACAAGATCTTCTTCGGCGAGACCATCGGCAATCTGCCCTTCCCGGACGACGGCGTGTGCCAGGACGTGTTCCAGCGTATCACCGAGTCGCGGTTGCCATTGTGCATCCATGCCGAGAACCGCCAGATCATGTACCACCACCTGAACCGCATCAAGGAGGAGGGCAGGACCGCCCCGGTCAACTGGGAGTCCACGCGCCCGGCCATCTGCGAGGCGGAGTCGGTTCACCACGCCCTCTTCTTTGCCGAGACCTTCGGAACCAGGCTCCACGTGCTGCATATGAGTTCCAGACAGGCCGCCGGGCTCGTCCGGGACGCCAAGGCCCGGGGGCTTCGGGTCACGGCCGAGACCGGCCCCCACTATCTGTTGCGGGAGCCCCGGGACATGGAAAAGGTGGGCCCGCTGCTCAAGATGAACCCGCCGGTGCGCACCCGAGACCATGGCGAGGCGCTGTGGGACGGATTGCTCAACGGCCATGTGGACATGATCGCCACCGACCACTCCCCCCACACCCTGGAGGAGAAGGGCGCGGACACCGACGGCCACATGCTGAAACCTGCCATCTGGGACTGCATCTCAGGGTTCTGCGGAGTGGAGACCGGCGTTCCGCTGATGCTCACGGAGGTCAACAAGGGCCGCATGACCCTGAACCATTACGTGAGGCTGGCCTCGGAAAACCCCTCGAAAATATGGCAGATCCACCCCCAGAAGGGTGCCCTTCGAGTGGGCTCCGACGGCGACGTGACCATCGTGGACATGGACAAGGAAGGGGTCATCGACATCAACAGGCTGCACAGCAGGAACAACCCCTCGCCGTGGCACGGCTGGAAGATCAAGGGCATGCCGGTGACCGCCATCGTGCGGGGCCACGTGCAGATGGAAGACGGTGAGCCCGTGGGCGGGCCGGTCGGGCGCATGGTGCTGCCCAAGCCCGACTGACGCCGCGGCGGCACCCCTTCAGGGAGAACCATGAAACGCACCGAACCGCTGGAGTTCCATCAGCCCGCGAGTCTTGCGGAAGCCACCCGTATCATGCTGGACGGAGGCCCGGGAGGCCACTTTCTGGCGGGTGGCACCGACCTTGTCATCGCCATGAAGGAAAAGGGCCTGGTGCCGAAGTACGTGGTGGACCTCAAGCGAATTCCGGCCCTTTCGGGCATTCGCGAAGAGGCGGACGGGGGCATCGCCATCGGCGCCCTGACCACTCTTCGTGAGGTGGAGCTCTCCCCCGTCATCACCGGTCGTTACCGCTTCCTGGCCCAGAGCGCCGCCGAGGTGGGTTCCATCCAGATCCGCAACCGCGCCACCATCGGCGGAAACATGGCGAACGCCACGCCGTCGGCGGATGTGGCGCCGGCGCTGCTGGCGCTGGACGCCAGGGTGACGCTGGCAGGCGCCGGCGGCGAACGGGTACTGGATCTCGGGGAATTCTTCCGCGGCCCCGGCCAGACCGTTGCCGAACCCGGCGAGATCCTGACGGAACTGCGGATTCCGGCGCAGCACCCGCGCCTCGCCGGCGAGTACATCAAGTTCTCGCCCAGGGAAATGATGGATCTGGCCTATGTCGGGGTGGCCGTGACCCTGACGTTGACCGAGGCCGACCGGCGCTGCGAGTCGGCGGCCATCGCCCTGGGCGCGGTATCGCCCACGCCCATGCGGTCGCCCCGGGCGGAAGCGGTCCTGCGGGGCCAGGTGCTGACAAGGGAGCTGGCGGAGGAGGCCGGCAGAACGGCGTCCCTGGAGTGCAGCCCCATCAGCGACGTGCGCTCCTCGGCCTGGTACCGGAGGGCCATGGTACGCGTGAACACCAGTCGAGCGCTGCTCAACGCCGCCGCGGGAACCGGTCCGGTACGCTGGACGAGGCGTCGGGACCGGCGCTACGAACAGTGAAGCCGGTCGGGATGATGTCCGAAGGGAATTAGTAGGGAATGGTGCCATTTTCCTGTTGCCATTCTTCTTGTTGCATTCGCGGCGCTCTCCTACAGGACCGTCCGCAGGAGGTCAGACAGTGTTGCGGTTCGGCGACGGGCGGTCAGCGGACGTGGCATTTTTTATATAACCCCCTGTCCGAAGGGCCGGCCCTGACATCAAGGAGACCTGAAGTCCATGAACCAACCCATTGAATTCACGTTGAACGGCAAGCCGACTTCGGTGGCGGCGCCGGCGCACCGCCTGCTGCTGGACCTGTTGCGGGACGAGATCGGCGTCACCGGCACCAAGGAGGGCTGCGGCACCGGCGACTGCGGCGCCTGCACGGTCTACCTCGACGGCAAGCCGGTGAACTCGTGCCTGGTGCTGACCGGCGAACTCCACCGGACGGAGATCGTGACCATCGAAGGGCTCGGGGACGGCAGCCATCCGCTCCAGGCGGCCTTCATGGCCGACGGCGGCGCCCAGTGCGGCTACTGCACGCCTGGCATGCTGATGATGGCCAAGTCGTTCCTCGAAGAGAACCCCGACCCGACGGACGACGATATCCGCTTCGCCCTCTCGGGCAATCTGTGCCGCTGTACCGGATACGTGAAGATCGTCGAAGCGGTCCGGAACGCCGCCGCCGACCTGCGGCGACGCGCCGGCAAGGGGCGGGAAAATGGATGACCTCAAGGTCGTCGGCCATCCCGTCACCCGCGTCGACGCCGGCGAGAAGGTCGCGGGCACGGCGCTGTACGGGTACGATCTGGTACTGCCGGACATGCTGCACGGCAAGGTCCTGTTCAGTCCCCGGGCGCACGCGCGCATCGTCCGCATCGACCTGGAAAAGGCGCGCCGGCATCCCGGCGTGGCGGCGGCCATTGCCGGCGCCGACGCACCCTGGACCCACGGCGAGTCCATCAAGGACAAGCCGTTTCTGGCCACCGGCAAGGTCCGCTACGTTGGCGAACCGGTGGCGGCGGTGGCGGCCGTGGACGAGGACACCGCCCAGGAAGCGCTGAAGCTCATCGACGTGGAATACGAGGACCTGCCCGCCTACTTCACCCCGGAGGAAGCCTGCCAGCCCGGCGCCGCGGCCATACACGAAGAGTTCGGGGCCTATCGCAAGGCACCCTTCATCGTCGGCGCGCCCATGCCCAACGTGTGCGAGCACTTCAAGCTGCGCACCGGGGACACCGCCGAGGGCTTCCGGCAGTCGGACCTGGTGCTGGAGGAAAAATACTACGTGCCGATCATCCAGCACGCCGCCATGGAACCCCACTCGGCCCACGCCCAGGTGGATCCCGAGACCGGACGGGTGACCCTGTGGGTCGCCAACGACGCGCCCTTTCGCGCCCTCACCGAAATAGCCGAGGCCCTGGGCCTGCCCCAGGACCAGATTCGCCTCATCAACCCGCTCCAGGGCGGCGGCTTCGGCTCCAAGGGCGGACTCAAGCTGGAGCCCATCGCCATGGGGCTGGCGTGGCACACCCGCGGCCGCCCGGTGCGGGTGAAGTTCAACCGCGAGGAGACCTTCGTCTCGACCCTGGTGCGCCACGAGGCCACGGTGCACATCAAGAGCGGCGTCCGGAACGACGGCACGCTCATGGCCCGGCACATGACCCTGTACTGGGGCGGCGGCGCCTACGCGGAGAAGAGCCCCACGGTGTGCATCCGCGGCAGCCTGCCCGCCCCCGGCCCCTACCGCATCCCCCATGTCCATGTGGACGGTTACGCGGTGTACACCAACAAGCCCGTGGCCGGGGCCTTTCGCGGCTACGGCATCCCCCAGGGCGCCTGGGCCACCGAGCAGCACATGGACGAACTGGCCCGGCGGCTGGCCATGGATCCCCTGGAGTTGCGCATGAAGAACGTCTTCGCGGACGGCGACACGGCCTACTGGGGCGAACAGTTGCACAACGTGGGCCTCGCCGAAACCCTGACCCGGGCGGCCGCGGCCATCGACTGGGACAAGCCCCGGCCGGCCGGGGTCGGACGCGGGCTGGCGTGCATCTCCAAGCCAACCCGCTCGCCCACCACCTCCAACGCGGGCGTGCTGGTGGATGCCAACGGCCAGGTCACGGTCCTGGCCGGCACGGTGGAGATCGGACAGGGATGCAACACCATCCTTTCACAAGTGGCCGCGGAAGAGCTGCGTATCCCCATGGAGCAGGTGCGGGTGGCGCCCCTCGACACCGACGTGATCCCGTTCGACGCTTCCACCACCTCCAGCCGCAGCACCTACCACATGGGCAACGCCGTGCGCGGCGCCGCCATCCACGCGCGCGAACAGCTGCTGGAGATGGCCGCCCCCATGCTGGAAGGGAAACGGGAAGAGATGGTGGTCGCCGACGGCAAGGTCCACCTCAAGGACCATGACGAGATCGCCCTCACCTTCGGAGAGATGATCCGGCGCAAGCTGGGAACCGACGCCGTGTTGCGGGGCGACGCCTCCTACACCTACGAGATGGGCAAGGAGCTGGACCTGGAAACCGGCCATAGCGATCACGCGTCGGCCTTCTACATGTACGCCACCCAGGCGGCGGAGGCGTCGGTGGATCCGGAGACCGGCCGGGTGCGGCTGCACCGGGTATCCGCCGCCCACGACGTGGGCAAGGCCATCAACCCGCTCAATTGCGACGCGCAGATCGAGGGCGGCGTGGCCATGGGCATCGGCGCCGCGCTCCACGAGAACCTGGTCATCGACGAGAACGGCAAGGTGCGCAACCCCTCGTTCCTGGACTACCACCTGGTAACGTCCGTGGACGTCCCCGAGATCATTCCCATCATCGTCGAATGCGCTGAACCCGAGGGCCCTTACGGCGCCAAGGGACTGGGCGAGCCGGGTCTGGCTCCGACTCCCGCCGCCATCGGCAATGCGGTGGCGGACGCCATCAAGTGGCGCATCCGCGAACTGCCACTGACACCGGAGCGGGTGTTCCGGGCACTGGAGGAGCGCGACGGGAAGTAGCCCATGGACAGGATACCGGTCGTTATCCTCACGGGCTTTCTCGGGGCCGGCAAGACCACGCTGCTGAACCGCATCCTGACCGCGCCCCACGGCCACCGCATCGCCGTGGTCGTCAACGAGTTCGGCGAGGTGGGCATCGATCACCACCTCATCATCGCTTCGGACGAAGAGATCTTCCAGATGAACAACGGCTGCATCTGCTGCACCGTCCAGGGAGATCTGTTGCGCGTGCTGCTGCAACTGCCGGACCGGCGCGGCACCTTCGACTTCCTGGTGGTGGAGACCTCCGGCCTCGCCGACCCCACGGTGATCGTGCAGACCCTGCTGCTGGACGAGCGCATCCGCATGGATTTCGAACTGCAGGCCGTGGTGACCGTCGTCGACGGCATGCACATCGGACAGCAGCTGGCGGTGCAGCATGAAGCCCGTGAGCAGATCGCCTGCGCGGACGCCATCCTGCTCAACAAGACCGACCTCATCACCGAGGAGGAGGCGACGGCGGTGGCCGCGCGGCTCGGTGCGCTGAACCCCACCGCCCGGGTCACCCTCACCCGACAGGCCGGCGTGGACATCGGTGAACTGCTGGAGATGCGGGCCTTCGATCTCGAAGCCCGGCGTCGGACCCTCGGAAACGATCATCATCACGAGCATGCGTCATCGCTCCGGACCGTCTCCTTCGTGCAGCCCGGGGATCTCGACAAGACCCGCCTGAGCCATTGGTTCCGGGGAGTGCTGGCGGAGAAAGGGGCCGACATCCTGCGCATGAAGGGCATCCTCAACATGCACGGCGACTCGCACCAGTTCGTGTTCCACGGTGTCCACAGCATGTTCGAGGGGCGCTTGGGGCGGGAATGGGAAGAGGACGAGGAACGGCTCAATCGGCTGGTGTTCATCGGCAGGGAGCTGGACCACGAGACCCTTCGGAGCGGGCTCCGGACCTGCCTCCGCGCCGACCACGAAGCCGCCGGCGACGGCGCCCTGGACATCTATCGCGACGTGTCGTGCTTCACCCTGGACCAGATCCGTATCTGGGTCCGACAGGCGCTGGAGTTCCCGCCGGAGACCGCCATCACCATCAAGGAAGTCCCCTGCGTCAAGCCGGGCTGCCCGCCCATCGAAACCGCCATCATGGTGTTCCTGGACGGTGAGCCGCCGCGGTTCTACAAGATCCAGAAGACCATCAACGAGGTCAACTTCGACACCGTCTACAATCTGATCGAGAATCCGATGCCGTGCTGCTGACCCGTGCCGACCGCAACGCGCCGGCGGTCCCGCCGGGCGCCTGTGCGACCTCGCACCGCGGTTCCGCCAATCCGGTCCCGTGTTCATCGACCCGGTAACCGGACCCGCCGGGCGCTCCCCGCGGCCCGGCGCTCTCTACAGTTCCCGCCGGCCGTCCAGGGCCTCCCCCAGGGTGCCGGCGTCGGTGTACTCGATCTCTCCGCCCATGGGCAGGCCCCGGGCGATGCGGGTGATGCGGATGCCGAGGGGCCGGATCAACTTGGCCAGATACAGGGCGGTGGCGTCCCCCGCCCGGGTGGCGTTGGTGGCGACGATGATCTCGGCAGGCGGTCGGGTCCGGATCCGGTACAGGAGTTCCCTGATCTTCAGCGCGTCGGGGCCCACCCCGTCCAGCGGGAAGATGGCGCCGTGGAGCACGTGGTAGAGACCCTTGTACTCCCCCGACCGCTCCAGTGCCATGAGATCGGACGGCTCCTCCACCACACAGATGACATGACCGTCACGTCCGGGGTCGCGGCAGACCTTGCAGCGTGCCACCTCCTCCGTCCCCGGAGGTATTTCACTCAGGCCGAAACACTCGGGGCAGAGCCCCATCTCGCGCTTGAGCCGCTCCATGCTTCCCGCCAGGGCCAGTACCGATGCCCTGCTTTCCTTCAGCATGTGGAAGGCCAGGCGTCCGGCGGTCTTCTCGCCGATGCCGGGAAGCCGGGAGAGATGCTCGATGACGCGCGCCACCGGTGCCGGATATCCGGTCATGACGTCAGCCCGGGGATCTTGAGTCCTCCGGTCAGCTTGCTCATCTCCTCCGAGGCCATTTCGCGGGCACGCCGGAGCCCCTCGTTGACGGCCGCGCGCACCAGGTCCTCCAGCATCTCCACCTCTTCCGGATCAACGACCACGGGGTCCAGCTTGATGGAGGCCAGAACCAGTTGGCCATTGACGGTGACGCGCACCATGCCGCCGCCCGCGGTGGCGACCACCGTCTTCCTGGCCAGTTCCTCCTGGATCTTCGCAAACCTGGCCTGCATCTCCTGGGCCTGCTTCAGAAGTCCGCTCATGCCGCCCGAACCCTCGCTCATGTCATTGCTCCCTTCAGCGGGCCGGCTACTTCACCGTACCCCCGAAAATCTTCAACGCTTCGTCGATGATGTCCGCGCCACTTTCCGGATCCACGGTCGAGGGGCCTCCGGCGCTCTCCCCCCCGTCTGTCACCGCCGCCGTCACCGTCAGCTTCCGCCCGAAGAATCCCTCAAGCAACCGTTCCAGCAGCGCCCGGTTCTCCCCGGTCTCGAAATGGCTCAGATGAAACCGGTCTTCGAAACCGAGTTGCACGCCGGCGACCGAGATCTCCAGGATCCGTCCCTGCTGCAGATACGATGCCAGCAGTCGGTTCTCGCCCGCGGCGAACTCCAGGAACCGGTTCCACTCGGCCGGAGTCGGTTCGGGCGCCGGTGAATCCGGCGCCGCTCCGGCCCCGGGGGCCGGACGCCCGGGTTCCGGGACGGCGGGTTGGTCACCGGCGGGATCCGCCGCCGGGAGCGGCCGGGCCTCGCTCGCGGACTCCGCCGCCGGCGCCGCACTCTCCTCGTGAGTCGCGCCGCTCCCCTGGAGCTCCCGTTCCAGCCGCCGCAACTCTTCGATGGCGTCGGTGATGTTCACGGTGCGCGGCAGGGTCGCCACCCGCACCAGCGCCACTTCCAGGTCGAACCTCGGATAGGGCGAGCGGGCCACCCTCTCGTCGCCCTGGACCATGAACCGGTAGTAGCCCATGAGGGTCTCGGGATCGACGGACGACGCCTGGGCGCGCAGGAGGGAGATCTCCTCGTCGGCAAGGTCCATGAGGCGCCGGGTCGCGCTCCCTTCGCCGGCACCGGCCGCCGTCCCGCTGCCGTCCATCAGCCGGATCACAAGGAGATTGCGGAAGTGCTCCACCAGATCCCGGGAAAGGGTCGCCAGATCCACCCCGTGGCTGGCCACCTCGGCAACCAGGGACAGGCACTCGGCGGCATTCCCCGCGATCACCGCGGCGGAGACCTCATGGAGCACACGCCGCTCGGCCACGCCGAGAATGTCCCGCAACAGCGGCTCGTCAACCGCACCGCCTTCCTCCGAGGGCTCCGCAAACGACAGCACCTGCTCCAGCAGCGACTGCGCGTCGCGCATGCTGCCCTGGGCCGCGCGGCTCATGAGCGTCAGCGCACCGTCGGTGATGTCCAGGCCCTCCACTTCCGCCATCCGCCGCAGTCTTTCGTGGATGTCGGGAACCTCGATGCGGCGGAAGTCGAAGCGCTGGCACCGCGACAGGATGGTTTCCGGCAGCCGGTGGACCTCGGTGGTGGCAAGGATGAACTTGGCGAACGGCGGCGGCTCCTCCAGGGTCTTGAGCAACGCGTTGAAGGCGTCCCGGGTGACCTGGTGGACCTCGTCGATGATATACACCTTGAAACGCGCCGCCGCGGGCTGGTAGCGCACATTCTCGATGATCTGCCGGACCTCGTCGATGCCCCGGTTGGAGGCGCCGTCGATCTCGTAAAGGTCGATGGCGCGGGCTTCGTTGATCTCGTTGCAGCGGGGGCACTCGTTGCAGGGCGCCGGCGTCGGCCCGTGCTGGCAGTTCAGCGCCTTGGCAAGAATGCGCGCGGCGCTGGTCTTGCCCACGCCCCGGACACCGGTGAACAGGTAGCAATGAGCGATGCGGCCGCTCCGGATGGCGTTGGCAAGGACCCGGGCGACATGCGGCTGCCCCACCATGTCCGCAAAGCTCCGCGGGCGCCACTTGCGAGCCAGAACGAGGTACGACATGACGCTAAGTGCGGTTCCGGGTATCCCCCCGGCAGGGCGATCTGGAAGCGAGATCCGGAAGCGAATCGTCCGCACGGGGGCGCGACCCACGAGGACGCGACCGGAACCGTGCGCGCGGCGGGATGCTCATTGCCGACAGCCAGGCTTCCCCGTGGCACAGGGGCGCTCCGCTACCGCTGCTTCCTTCCGGACCTGACGGAGTTTGCGGGACCCGCTTGCACGGGACCCGACTGCCAGCAATCAACATCCGGGCCAACGTCCCGAACCGATGTCCGGATCCACGTCCCGGCGGCCAGCCATGTCCCTCGCGCGGAGACCCTTGTCTAGCAGATTTCCCCGCGCACAGCCAATCTGCCTGACCTCGGTATTGACCTCCGGAGCCCGTGTCCGGCAAGGGGCGCGAGAGCTGGCGGAGAGGGAGGGATTCGAACCCCCGTTACCCGCAGGTAAACCTGATTTCGAGTCAGGCGCCTTCAACCGGACTCGGCCACCTCTCCACGCGCCGCAGGCCTTGAACCTATCATGCCCGCGGCCCATTGGAAACTCGCGGTTGGAGTGCATGGCCCATCCGTCCCTTGCCATGGCGCTGGACGACCTGGGGCGGGCCTGGATGTCGATGATGGCCCGAGAGGCCCTGTGAGTCTCGGTCCGCCCCTGATCCGCTCACATCACCCGGCGCCGCAGGCAGGCGCTCAGATAGTCCACTCCCGTCACCAGGACATAGAGCACGATCAACAGCGTCAGCAGTTGTTGTTCGAGGAACAGGCTCATGGCGACATGGATGCGCTGGCCCAGGCCGCCGGCGCCCACGAACCCCAGGACCGCGGCCACCCGGATGTTCACTTCCCAGCGGTACAGCGCATAAGAGATGAACTGGGGCAGGACCTGCGGAAGGATGCCGTAGAACAGGATCTGGATTTTCCCCGCCCCGGTGGACTGCAGCGATTCGACGGGCTGCGGGTCCACGTCCTCCAGCACCTCCGCGAAGAGCTTTCCGAGCACGCCGCCAGTGTGAACCCCCAGGGCCAGCACACCGGGAAAGGGACCCAGCCCCACCACGAACACGAACATCAGCGCCCACAGCATCTCGGGGACGGTGCGCAGAAAATTGAGGATGCCCCTGGCGGCCAGGTACGGGACGCGCCGCAACCACGTCCGGCGGCGCCGGGCCTCCATCTCGTGAAGCAACCCCGCGTACACGAGATTGCGCGAGCCGAAGCAGGCCAGTGCCAGCGCGATGACCACCGACAGCAAGGTCCCGATCAGGGAGATGGCGAAGGTCTCCCATGCGCCGGCGACGGCATCGGCCACCACCTTGCCCGAAAGGTCCGGAGGGAAAAGCCGCTCCACGTACCCGGCAATGGCACCGCCCCCTTCGACACTGAAGAGCAGGCCGGGGTCGATCCCGGAACCCTGCCAGCTCCAGACGAAGAGCGCCGCCAGGAACGCCAGCAACACGTACGTGGACGATGGCGTGCGGGCGCCCGCCTTGAGGGTGGGCAGGTCCGCGGGCGCGGGCGCGGCGTGATTCACAGCAGCGACCGCACCCTGGCGCTGATCCAGTCGGCTCCCGCCACCAGCGCGAACAGGATCATCAGCAACGTGGAGACCTCATGGAAGTTGAACATCCGGATGGAAATCTCGATCTGCTGCCCGATGCCGCCGGCGCCCACGAGGCCCAGGATGGCCGAGGTCCGCACCGCGCACTCCCATCGGTACAGCGTGTAGGAGGCGAGGTTGGGCAGCACCTGCGGGAACCAGCCGTAGAAGAAGATCTGCAGCCGCCCGGCACCGGTGGACTGGATCGCCTCCAGCGGCCGCTCATTCACCGACTCGAATATCTCCGAGTACACCTTGCCCAACATTCCGCCGTAGGCGACCCCGATGGCCAGTACGCCCGGAAACGGCCCCAGGCCCACGGCGCGCACGAACATGAAGGCCCAGACAAACTCCGGGATGCAGCGGAACAGGCTCAACAGGCCCCGGGAGAAACCGTAGAGACCCATCTTGAACCCGTGTCTCAGGCCGGAGCCCCGGTCGCCGCTCTCATGGAGGATGCCCTGGAAGCTGAAGGTACGAGTCGCCAGCAGACCGAGGGGGAAACCGATGAACACGGCGATCAGCGTCCCCATGACCGAGATCTGTATGGTCTCCAGCGTGGGCCGGATCATGAGATGGAGGAACTCCCATGACAACTCGGGCGGATACATGCCCGTGACGAACCGCCACAGGTGCTCCCTGCCCTGGGCCTCGAAAAACAGCCCTGGATTCACCTCGGCCCGGCGCCAGCTGTCCGCCAGCAGGACAAGGAACAACCCGCCGAACAGGTAGGGGAAGATGGCACGCGATGCCGTGACCCCGCCGGGAGTCGCCGGCGGGGTCACGGCCCTAGACCGCGACCGGCCGAGGTTCCGGTTCATGGACGGCCCCGCCCGCGCCGTTCGCCGGGACGCGGCCGGAATACAGCTCTTGCAGAAGCTCCGGGGTGACCCGGACCGCGGCCGTGTCGAACAGCTTGAACCCCGCCTTCATGCCGACGACCCTGGGGAAATACGACAGCGCCAGATCGGTGCTGTGAAGGTTCACCAGCAGCGTCTTGCGGGTGCCGCCGCTGATGGCGATGAGGAGCCTGAGGATGGTTTCGGCAAGGGAGGGATCCACCGACGACACCGGCTCGTCCGCCAGGATCACCTCGGGGTCCTGCAGCAGCACCCGGGCGATGGCCACGCGCTGCTGCTGGCCGCCGGAGAGTTCGTCCGTGCGGCTGAAGAGCTTCTCGCCAATGCCCACGTCGGCCAGTGCCCGGTAGGCGGACTCCAGTTGCGAAGGCCTTACCAGGGAGGCCAGGGAAGCCGGCAGGGACCAGCGTCCCAGCCGGCCGGACAGCACGTTGTGGACCACGCGCAGGCGGGGCACCAGATTGTGCTGCTGATAGATGGTCCCGATGCGGCGGCGCATTTCCCGCAGCCGCCGGCCGTACAACTCGGCCACCTCCTGCCCGCCGATGCGAAGACGTCCGGCAGTGGGCCGAATCGTGCAGTTGAGCATGCGGAAGAGGGTGGTCTTGCCGGCGCCGCTGGGCCCGATGAGGGCCACCCGCTCCCCCTTGGCGACCTTCAGATCGAAACCCTGCAAGGCCACCTGCTGGCGTCCGAAGACCTTGCGGACACCCTCCAGGTGGTATTGTTGCGGAGGTGTCACGGGATCTTGAGCATCCCGGCGGCGATGGCCGCCCTCCTGATTCCGTCCCAATCCGAATCCCTGGCCGGAATGAACTTCCGGGTGCGCTGAAGACCCATGATCTTCCTGTCTTCGGGTTTCGCGTAGTCGAGCTTCAGGAGTGCCTGCGTGAAGCGCTCCCGGACCTTGGCCGGCACTCCGCCCCGGGCCACCCATACGTAGTCCACATAAGGCGGCGTGGTCCAGAACACGTTTGTCTTCCCGGTATCGATCCTCTTGCTGTCAACGAGCTTCCGCCACACCAGAAAGTTGAGGGCGCCGGCGTCGACCCGGCCAGCCGCCACCCAGGCCGCGGTGGCGTCATGGGCGCCGCTGAAACCGAACTTCTTGAAGTCCCGCTCCGGGTCGACGCCCGCCGCCCCGAGGAAGTGCCGGGGCATGAGGTGTCCGGAGGTGGAGCTCACGCTGCCGAAGGCAAAGGTCCTGCCCTTGAGATCCTCCAGGGTCCGGATGCCGGAATCGGTACGCGCCACGAACACGCTCCTGAAGCTTGCGTCTTCTTCACGCATGACCAGCCGAGTGGCTCCCTTGGCCCGCTGGGTGGCCTGAACCGAGGTGAAGCCGCCGTACCAGACAATGTCCAGCCGGCCGGCCGCCAGCCCCTCTACCGTGGCCGCATAGTCCACCACCGGGATGAACGTGACCTTGGTGCCCACCTCCCTGGCGATGTAGTCGGTAAAGGGCCTGTACTTGCGCAACAACTCCTGCGGATCCTCGTCGGGGATGGCGGACAGCCTCAACGTGTCCGCGGCGGCGACACCCCAGGCCACGAACACGGCCGACACCAGCCACCCCAGTCTCCAGGCGAACTTCCTGTGCATCCATGCCTCCCGAAACGAATTTCCGTTCATTGGATATCAAGGGAAACTATATGTCAAATAGACTTGAGCTATGCGTCAGCCCCTTCCATGGACCCATCCGCGGCCCCCGGCCCAGGAACTGCACGAAGGCGCGCGGCACCGGCGGCAGCGGCCGGCCCCGGTAGGTCACCTGGTAGAAGGGCCGAATCAGTTCCAGCTCCTTGATGCGGAGTTCATGGATCAGGCCTTGCTGAACCTCGCGCCGAATGGCGGCACGGGAAAGGATGGAGAACCCGAACCCCTCCATCAGCGCCTCCTTCACCGCGGCCGTGCTGCCGAGTTCGAGCCCCACCCGGAGAAGGCGATCCGGATCCCGGCCGCGCCTGGCCAGAACCTGCAGAAACGACCGCAAGGTGCCGGAGCCGGCCTCCCTGGAGATGAACGGGTGCTTGCCGAGATCCTGGAGGGGCACATGCTGCAACCGGGCCCAGGGATGGTTCGCGGGCACCGCCACGACCAGCTCGTCCTGCCAGATCCTGCGATAGCCCAACCGGTCGTCACGGGTGCGGAAACCGGTGAAGCCCAGTTCCAGCGCGCCCTCGAGGATGGCGTCCACGATGGAGGCCGAGTCGCCGATGCGCAGCACCGGCCGGACCTCCGGGAAGCGCGCCACGAAGCTTCCCAGCACGCCCGGCAGAATGTACTCCCCCGGAACGTTGCTGCCGCCCACCCGGAGCTCCCCTTCCACCTTCCGCTGGATGCGGTCGAGGGCCGCCAGCGCCTGGCCCTTCAGCTTGAGCACCGCGCCCGCCTGCTCGTACAGCAGCCGCCCCCCGGGCGTCAGGTCGAACCGGGCGCCCACGCGCCGGAACAGCGCGACCCCGAGTTGCCGTTCGAGGGTTCGGACATGGGCGGTCACGGTAGGCTGCCGGAGGGAGAAATGCTCCGCCGCGAGGGAAAAGCTGCGCAGTTCCGCAACCCAGTAGAAGATCTCGAGCTTGCGGAGATCCAGATCCCTTGACGCCTTGGTCATGGTGTCGTTCCCCATTGGCCGCGGCCGCGGGCAAGGCCCATTGCCATGTGGCACCAACCCGGTTACGGTAATCTTCGCCATGAAGATATCGTCCCTCGACCGGTTCCACAAAGGAAACGGCGCGGTCTTCTTTCAGCGAGAGGGATGGCGCCTGCCCGCTCACTTCGGCGACCCCGGCGCGGAGTACGCTTCGGTGCGTTCCGGCGCCGGCTGGCTGGACCTGGCGGATCAGGCCCTTCTGTCCGTGGCCGGACCCGACAGCGTCGGGTGGCTCCAGGGAATGCTCTCCAACGACGTCGCGGCCCTGGGCACCGGCCAGGGCATGGTGGCGGCGATCCTGAACATTCAGGGAAAGATCCTGGCCGACGTGAGAGTGTTGCGCACCGCCGGCGGCTTTCTGCTGGAGGTGGACGAACCCCTCGCACCGGGTGTGCTGGAACACCTCCACCGCCACCTGATCGCGGACCAGGTGGAGATTGTCGAGCTTTCGGGCGAGCTGGCCATGATCTCCATCCAGGGACCGGCTTCGGAAACCCTCCTGTCCGGGCTTCTGGATGCCGCTGCGTTGCCAGCGGAAGAACTGAGCCACCGGGAGAGGGTCTGCGCCGGAAGCCGGATCCGGGCGGTGCGCGCGACGCACACGGGAGAGCCCGGTTTCGACCTGCTGGTACCCCGGGATCGGCTGCCGGCCATGATGGCCCTGCCGCGCGCGCGGGCCATCCCCTGGATCGGCCTGAATGCCAGGGAGACTCTGCGGATCGAGGCCGGGATCCCCCGGTACGGGGTCGACATGGACGCCGACACGCTGCTGCTGGAAACCGGTCTCCAGCACGCCGTCAGCTTCACCAAAGGATGCTATCTGGGACAGGAGACGGTGGAGCGCATCCACTCCCGAGGCCACGTGAACCGCCGGCTGGTGGGGCTCAAGGCCGAGGGCGACATCGTACCACACCCCCGCGACACCGTGCGCGGCGCCGGCCGTGACATTGGCCGCATCACCAGCGCGTCAGCCTCGCCACGGCTCGGTTGCCCCATCGCCCTGGGATACCTCCACCGGGACTACGTCGAGCCTGGCAGCCGGGTCACCATCGGACACGGAGACTTGGCGATTCCCGCCACGGTCCACGCCCTGCCCTTCTGATTCGCCGCGGCGGAACCTCTCCAGTGCCGGGGAAGAAACCCCATCGAGCAGGAAACTCCATCGAACAGAATCGTGGCCGCGCTCGCATTCCAGCTCCGAAGCCGGCTTGGCGAAACCCGGATTCCACCACCAGGATCAGGCTTCTGCTGCTGATCGGATGGGGCCGCGGCGAAATCCCCTCCCCTCCAGTCGCGGGCGGGGGTTCTCCTCACCAGCGCAGCGCACCGCGCAGCATGAGGCCCTGCTCGCCGTTGGTCCAGGGCCGGCTTGTGCCCTCGATTCCCAGGGCGACCCCCGACCCCAAGCGGTAGCGCGCACCCAGGCGCAGCGTGCGCTCGCCCGACTCCGCCAGGCTGAGCCCGGCATAAGGCGTCAGCAGCGCCAGCGGCGCCGGGCCGGCGATGCCGATGCCGTGCCCCATCTCCGCCTCCAGGCGGCTCTCTCCCGCCCCCGCCCCGCTGTCCATGGCCGAGCCGTAGTCGAACAACCGCCCCAGACCGCTTGCCGTGCGACCGTGGGTCGGGCCGAAGCTCAGGTAGCTCCCCCGCCCGTCGGCCCCGGGGTCAAGGCGCACCAAGGCGCTCACGCCCCATTCCTCCCGGTCCCGCTCGTGCACCGCCAGCATCCGGGCCCGCAACTCCGCAGTCAGACGGGCACCCGGGTCGCGCCAGGTCACGCCGGCCCCCACCTCCACCCCGCCGCCCTGCCCAACGTCGCCGTCGTCATGACGCACGCCCACTTCCAGTGCCGGCGTCAGCGTCGCATCGCCCCCGACCCGGTGCTCCCACGACCCCTCCAGCATCAGCCGCAGTCGGCTCGCCTTCACCGTCAACTCGGTCAGACCGTCGCCGGCCTCCGTGTCCAGTTGGACCAGGGAGCCCTCCCCCTTCACCGCCACTCGCGTGGTGCCCCCGGCGATGAGCTCCGGATCCTCCAACAGCACCCCGCGCCCGCCCGCCGCCCCACTCCACTGGGACAGGTCCGCCGTGCGCGCCGCCGCTCCCGCCTCGGTGATCCGCACCTCGCCCCTCCCATAGCCCGCACTCGCCCACAGCGTCGTGCCGTCCGCACGCAGCCACGCCAGATACGGATTCACCGACACCACCCGGCTCTCGTGCCTGCTTTTCGTCCCATCACCACCCCGGGACACCGCATCCACCTTGCCCTTCGCATACGACACCGCCGCCCCCGCCAACAGGTCCGGGCGAACCCGCACGTCCGCCCCCAGATACCCCGACCACAGCCCGCCCTCCCAGGAAAGATCCCGCTCCGAACCCGACAGCGACCGCCACTCGCCCACTCCCCACAACGCCGGCGCCGCCACCCCTCCCGCCCCCGAAGCACCCAGCGGCAGCGCGAAGGAGGCCCCGTCCAGCAACTCTCGCAAGCCCGGCCCCCCTTGCCCCCGACCTCCCGGACCAACCCACTCATCATCCACCACCATCCCCGGCGCCGCTCCAAAACGCACCGTACCACCCGCACCGCCATCCGACACCGCTTCGATCCGCCCCGTCACCGCCTCAAGCGTCTGCGACAGCGCCAGCGCCGCCACATGCGGCAGGATCGCACGGTTCACCCGGTTCGCCGACGACGACGAACCCTCTTCCAGCACTCCTTCCGCCACCGCATCCACCCCCACCGCATAGCCCGGCGCCGCGTTCAGCGTGATGCGGTACGACTCCCTCCCTTCCGCCTCCCCATCCACCCTGGTGGGTATCATCACCAAACCCCTCCGGCTCGCCGTGGCGCCGAACACCGCATCCAACGAACGCGGCCCCAGCCCACCCGGAAGGTCCTCCCCATCGAAGCCGCCGCCGTCGCGCGCCGCCAGCGTCAGACTCACCACCAAACTGCCCGTCAGCACACGGTCCGAGGTCACCACAAGGCGGATGTCCTCCCCCTCGCTCACCGCCGCCGGGTCCGTCTCCAGACTCAGCACCGGCGTCGTGTCCCTCACCCGCACCACCACCGAGGCGATGCTCACCGAATCATAGCCCCCGCCCCTCGCTCCGTGCGTCAGCGTCGCCCTGTCGTCCGCCGTGTCCGCGTCACGGGCCGCGCTCACCGTCACCCCCTGCGGCTCGCTCCAGTTCGAGGCCGTGAAGGTCAGGCGCCGCGGCACTACCGTCACCTCCCCCGATGCCCCGCCCACCGTCACCGTCACCGGCCCCGTAGGCTCCGCGCCCAGCACCACCGTGTAACTACCGGAGCCGCCCTCCTCCACCGTCAGCGCCGTCGGCGTCACCCGCACGCTCCCGCCCGCCGCGGGAGGCGCAGATGGCGGCGCCGCGGCCGTCGGCGTCGCGCTCACCGGCGCATCCGGGCCAGCGCCGTTGCCGGCACCGTTCACCGCGCGCACCTCGAACTGATACGCGGTGCCGTTGGTCAGACCGCTCACCTTGTAGCTGGTGGTGCCCGCTCCGGAGCCCCCGATGTCCGTCCAATCGTCCCAGGCCCCGCTGCCGGCCTTCCGCCGGTATTGCCACTTCGTGATGGTCGGATTGCCCGCGTCCGTCCAGCTCAGCGTCACCGAACCGTCCCCCGCCGCCGCCGCCAGGCCCGTCGGCTTCGCCGGCACCACGCCGCTCTCCGTCACGCTCACCACCACCGAGGCGATGCTCACCGAATCGTAGCCGCCCCCCGAGGCGCTGTGGGTCAGCGTCACGGCGTCGTCCGTCGCCGTGTCCGTGTCCGTCCCCGCGTTCACCGTCACCGTCTGCGCCATGTTCCAGTTGACCGTGGTGAAGGTCAGCGTCGCATTCGCCACCGTTACGTCGCCCGAAGCGCCGTCCACCATTATCGTCACATCGCTCGACGGCGCCGTGTTCAGCCGCATCGTGTACGTGTTGGAGCCACCCTCCGCCACCGTCAGCGCCGCCGTCGACACCGTCACCCCCGGCGCAGCGGCCACCGTCACGCCCACCGTGCCGGCATCGGGAATCGCATCCGCCGCGGCGCCCGTCAGCCGGAAGGCGTGGTTGATCGTCGCCGTGCCCGCCTCCACGCCGGTCACCGTCACCGTCTGTCCCGTGCTGTAGTTGCTCGCCGAGAAGGTCAGGGTCGCCGGGTCCACCGTCGCCTTGGCCGTGGCGGAGCTCGTGATCGACAGCGTCCCCGCATACTCCTTCGTCAACGCCACCGTGTAGCTGACGGAGGAGCCGGCCACCACCGTCACCGGCGCCCCGGTGAACGTGAGCGCGTCCAGGGCGTCGTTCTTGAAGGTGACCGTGCGTATGTTCGACCAAGGGCCATACACACGGTTGCCGCCCGAGTTGGTGGCCGTCGCCCGAATCCGAACCTCTACCGATGCGCCGTCCGGATAGGTGTTGCCCGGGTTGGCTCTGCTGTTGCGTCTGCTGGGACTGGAGGCGCCGCTCGGGCTTCCGCCCTCTGCCCAGTTGCTGGACCCCTTTAGCCGGTGACCTATTCGCCACGCATAGAACGTGACCGCGTTTGCGACTTGGTCGCCGAGACTCGTACTGGTATGGGTCCAGGTCACATCGATCCGCCCACTCGTCGTCGAGGTGGCGGCCGTCAGCACCGGGGCCACCGGCGCCGCCGGCGTCGCCGTCACCTCGTCCGACGCCGCACCGTTGCCGTTGCCGTTCACCGCGCGGATCCTGAACGTGTAGATCGTGCTGTTCGTCAGGCCCGTGATCCGGTGCTGCACCGTCGTCGCGCCGGAACCCGCGATCCGTGTCCATGAACCGTAGCTCCCGTTCCCCGCCTTCTGCCGGTACTCCCAACGGGTAATGCTGGCGTCGTTCGGGTTGGTCCATGACAGCACAACCTGCGTGTCGCCCTTCGTCGCGCCAAAGCCCGCCGGCTTGGCGGGCGCCGCGCCGGCAGGAGGCTCCGCCGGCGTCCCGCTCACCACCGCCGACGCGACGCTGTTGCCGGCGTCGCTCTTCGCCCGGATGCGGAAGCGGTATTGGCTGTCGTTATCCAGCCCCGTCACCGTGTGGTTCGTGGTGTCCGCGTCCGAACCGGAAATGTCGGTCCAGCTGCCCCAGGCGGCGCTGCCCTTCCTCTGCTGCACCTGATACCCCGAGATCGAATCGTCGTCCGGATCGGTCCACGACAGCGTCACCTGCGCGTTGCCCGCCGTCGCCGAC
Source organism: uncultured Binatia bacterium (SeqCode) (assembly GCA_964291295.2). Lineage (GTDB taxonomy): Bacteria > Desulfobacterota > Binatia > UBA9968 > JAJDTQ01 > JAJDTQ01. Next base: position 2,910,080 of record OZ219754.1, read on the forward strand.
AGGCCCGTCGGTGCGGCGGGTTGGGCGGCCTCATCGTCGTCGGTGATGGTCAGCGTGAGCTTGCCGCTGGTCCAGCCGTCCTCGTAGCCGATGAGGTTTACCGTCTCGTCCGGTTCGTCCCGGGTATCGCCGAGGATGCGAACGGTCATCGTGCCCTGGGTCTGGCCTTCGGCGATGGAAACAATGACGCCGTTCGGGAAGCACATATCCGTGTCTACCGGGAGCAGGGGCGGATCGCAGGGGTCACGCCCCTTGCCGGAGCCCGCGGCGGTGCCGGGGTCCACGTCGTAACCCGACGTAAGCGAGAAGTTCGCGGGCGCCGGCTCGCTGAGGGTGAAGGTGATGGTGACGTCCGTCGAACCGGAGTCGCCCTCGGTGATCGTGGCCGACGGGGACGCCGACAGCGTGATCGTCTTCGGGCCGGAGTCCCTGACCGCCACGGTGATCGTGGTGGAGGTCGTGGCGGCCACGGCAGTGCCGTCGCGGCCCTTCCAGCTCCAGGTGACGGTGTGCGTGCCCACGCCCAGCGTTGCGCAGGGAAACAGGCCGACGCCGAGGCCGGTCGCAATGCCGGCAGGAGCCTGCGTGATCTCGACGCGGTTATTCCCCTGGAGGTTCGCAAGCCGGTTAATGTACGAGTTTCCCCCGGTGCGTTGTTGTAGCCAGACGAGATTATCATTTCCCCTGACCTGCTTGACCGACAGCAGGTTGAAGCACACATCCGTCGTCGCATCGGCCGACCCGACCGTGACGGTTTTGTCCGGATCGGAGGTCAGCGTCGGGGTCGCCGCCCTGGGCGTGGCCTCGATCCAGCCCTGGTTGTTGAAGACGCTCGAGGCGATCTCGGTCCGCCCGCCCGGACCCACCAGCCGAACCCGGAAGACGCCAGTCTCGCCGTTGGTTGCGCTGTAGCCGTATTCTCTGAGGGCGACGCCGCCGGGTAAATCAAGCCACCGGCCCTCTCCATTTCGGTCCGAGAGCCGGATCCACTCGAGCTGCCAGCTCACCGCGCCGTCAGTCGGGCCGTCGTACACCCACTCGAAACCGAACCATTCATCGTTTCCGGCCACCGTGAGGGCGACAGTGCTGACGAAGACGGTGACCTGGTTGGATTCCGTCCCCGCCGCGCCATCGCTTCTGGCCGTTCTTACCTGAAAGGTGTAGCTGCCGGGGCTCAAGCCCGTGATCGTGTGGGTGTTGGTGGCCCCCGTGCTGCCCGGAATCCGGCTGTAATTGCCTGTGGCCTGCGAACCCGCCGTGTAGCGGACATCCCACTGGTTCACGACGGCGGGCAGATTGGCCCCTGTCCAGGAAAGGGTGACGCCGTTGCCTATCCGCGCGACGGTGAGGGTGACGGAGGGCACGGGCGTCGGCGTTGCCGACGCCTCGTTGGACGGGTTGGCGTAATTTGTTATGGTACGCCTAACGCCAGTGAGATATGCCCCGGTGACCTGAAAGGTGTAGGCGACGCCGGCGGTCAGACCACCAATGGTGTGTCTGCGGATGCCCTCCCCGCCGGGGATATTCTGCCAACCGCCGTACTCGCCCGCGCCTTCCTTCTGCCGGTATCGCCACTGCGTGGTGAAGCCAAGGGAGCTCATGGTCCAGGATAACGTCACCTGCCCGGGTCCAGGCGCGGCTGTGAGCGCCGGCGTCTGATCCTGCGCCCGCGCGATCTGCGGTGCGAGGGCGGCGGCACCCAGCACAATGAGAAAGAGGGTAAGAAACCCCGCCCTCAGGCGGCGGGCAGCTCTTCCGGACGCACTCACTGGATCAGCCCCGCGCCCGGAGAGAGTGTGTGTGTTGGGGGGGGGGGGGGGCGCACGAGACGCGAGCGCCTCGCGCGGACAGCCGCGGCAGGCCACGCGCCGCAGGATCATCCGTCGTCTTCGTGCTTGTCCTTGTCATGGTCTCGCTCTCCCGTCCCGAATCTTCCCCTGTCGCACCGGATCAGCCCCGCGCCCGGAGTAAGGAAAGCTGAACAACTCCGAGTTCGCCGGAACTGAATCAACAGTATGCGAGCAGCCCCCCCTGTCACGCCATCGCCTTTTTCGGACCTTCTCTAGAGCTTGTCCAATTCGGCCAGCAGCTCCGAGTTGTCCGGGATACCGCCCTCGTAAATCCTGGAGTAGCGCACGCTCCCCTGCTTGTCGATGATGAAGACGGCCCTCTTGGGAAATCCCTGGGGGCGCAGGCAGTCGTACTGCTCGCAGACCGCCCCATGGGGAAAGAAGTCCGACAGCATCGGAAAGGTGATGCCGCCCATCTGCTCCGCGAACACCTTGTGTGCAAACACCGAATCCACACTCACGCTCAGAACCTGAGCGTCTTTGGCTTCGAAGCTGGCCTTGTCAGCCTCGAAGTTGCTCAATTCCTGCTTTCAGCCGCCGGTGAAGTCCAGCGGATAGAACGCCAACACGACGTTCTTCCTGCCCGCATAATCGCTCAGGGACACCTTTTCGTCCCGGGACACCGGCAGGCTGAAGTCCGGGGCCTTTTCTCCCACTTCTGGCATTGCCATCAAACGATCTCCTTTCCAGGTTTCAGATTTTCCAACGCGTCACGGGGTACAGTGCCTAACATACTTTTCCCGCCTCATAAAGGCGTTCGAAGTCCCGCAGCGCTTCCACCGTACTGGGAAAGGCGAGTTGGTCCCAAGGAATCAGCGCAAGCGGAAAGGCCTCCGCCTCGGTACTCTCGTCCCCGGCCGCGAGGGCTCCGCCCACCACCTCCGCCCGGTAGACGATGATCACGTTGGGCGACCTCGGATACGAATAGACCCCCAGGAGCGAACGCGCCACCACCTCCAGATTGCTCTCCTCCCGGGTTTCGCGGACCGCCGCCTCGGTAGTGCTCTCTCCCCGGTCCACGTAGCCGCCGGGAAAGACCCACTTCCCCATGGCCGGCTCGATGCCGCGGCGCACCAGCACCACGCCGCCCTCCAGCATGCAGATGGTGCCGGCCACCACCTTGGGGTCCTGGTAGAAGATGAAAGAACAGCACTCGCACACCAGCCGCCCGGGCTCATGGCTCTTGACCACCCGTTGCACCAGCAACCCGCCGCAACGGGGGCAGAAGCGGTAGCCGCCGCCCCCCGGCGCGTGGTGGTGCTGATGGTGGTGCTGATGGTGGGCTGCCATCAACCGCCCTGCTCCGCTGGGAGGTCCACCGTCCGTCTGAGCCGTGCCACCTCTCCCCGGGTCAAGGGGCGTATCTCACCCCGGCCCAGATGACCCAGGGCAATGGGGCCGAAGTGGCTTCTGACGAGCCGTTCCACAGTGTGGCCCACCGCTTCCACCATCCTGCGGACCTCCCGGTTCCGGCCTTCCCCCAGTTCGACCCGCAGCCACACCTTCTGCTTCAACCGCCGCAGGACCGCCACCTCCGCCGGCCGCGTCACCCCCTCCGGCAGCCTCACCCCCCGGCGCAGTCGATCCAGTTGCGCATCCGAGGGCATCCCGCTCAACTTGACCTCGTAGGTCTTGCGGACTCCGTAACGGGGATGGGTCAGGCGGTGGGCCACGTCACCGTCGTTGGTCAGCAGCAACAGACCCGCCGTGGCGAAATCCAGCCGGCCCGCGGGAACGACACCCGGCGGATGATTCCCCGCGCGCAGGTAGTCGGCCACCGAGGGACGACCCTCCGTGTCCCGCATGGTGGTGATGACGCCGGTGGGCTTGTGGAACGCGAGATAGACCCGGGATGCCGCAGCCTGCACCAGCCGCCCGTTGACGCGAATGCTGTCCCGAGCGGCATCGGCGCGGCTCCCCAGTTCCTGGACGCGACGGCCGTTGACCGTCACGCGGCCCTGGACAATCCAGTGCTCCGCCTGGCGGCGCGAAGCCAGTCCGGCCTGGGCGATGATCCGTTGAAGGCGTTCGGTGTGCGTCAATCCGGCTTCTCCTCGCGGTTGACGGTGTCGCCTCGTTCCGGACCGGCATCCGGACGAGCCTCGGCGTCGGACGGATCGGTCTCACTCGGCGCCTGGGTCATCGCTTCCATCTCCCGCAGCGTCGGCAGGCTTTCCAGATCCTTGAGGTCGAAGGCCTCGAGGAAGTCGCGGGTGGTGCCGTAGAGAAAGGGTTTGCCGGCCACGTCCTTGCGGGCCACGATCCGTATCATGCGCCGCTCCAGCAGCGTGGAAACCACGCCGTCCACATTGACGCCACGGATTTCCTCGATCTCCGCCCGGGTCACGGGCTGGCGGTACGCGATGATGGCGAGGGTTTCCAGATTCGCCCGGCTCATGCGCGCGGGGCGCACCGCGGTAAGGCGGCGCACGAATTCCGCATGCTCGCGGGGCGTCCTCAACTGGTAGCCGTTGGCCACCTCCGCAAGGCGCAGGCCCCGTCCCGTGCGCTCGTACTCCTGCTGCAATGCGCGCAGGGCGTCGGTGACGTCCTTGCGTGGTATCTCGCCCACCGCGCTCCTCAGACGTTCCGCCGACACCGGGCCGTCCGCCGCCAGCAGGAGACTCTCGAGGATCGGCTCAAGGCGTTCACGCTCCATGGCGGCCCTCCGGCGAATCCACCATCATGGCCGCGTTGGCTTCGGACAGCGACAGCGTGGGCTCCATGACGATGGGACCCATGCGCTCCTCCTGAAATGCATGCACCGCGCGAATCCTGATGAGTTCCAGCAGCGCCAGGAACGTGACCACCACCTCCATTCTCGAGCGCGTCGCATCGAACAGGTCATGAAACCGCACGGACGACTTGCGGTGCAATTCGTCCAGGATGCGGGTCATGCGCTCCCGCACCGACACCGTCTCCTGCACCACCGTGTGCACGGACGGCCCCGGAACCCTCTCCAGCACCCGCTGCAAGGCCGACATCAGATCGAACACCGAAAGCTGCTCGAAACTCACATCCGTGGCCCGCTCGGGACGGTTGCGACGGACGAACACGTCCCGGTTCAGAATCTCCCGCTCCTCCAGATCCCTGGCCGCGTTCTTGAAACGCTCGTACTCCAGCAGGCGGCGGACCAGCTCCTCCCGGGTGTCGCCGGCCTCCTCGCCATCCTCCTCCTCCTCGTCTTCTTCGTCGGGAGGCAGCAGCGTCCTTGACTTGATGTGCAGCAGGGTCGCGGCCATGACCAGATACTCGCCGGAAACGTCCAGGTTGAGGCCCTGCATCAACTCCAGGGTTTCGAGGTACTGTTCGGTGATGGTGGCGATGGGAATGTCGGCGATGCCGAGCTCGTTCTTCCTGATCAGATGGAGCAACAGGTCCAGCGGACCTTCGTAGATCTTCAGTTGAACGTGGAGTGCCATGCCGAAGGAGACTACAGCGTCAACGCCGACCGCACCTCGCGCATGGTTGCCGCCGCCTGTTCGCCGGCCACCCGGTTGCCCTGGGCGAGGATGTCCCGTATCTCGTCCGGCCTGCGGTCGTAGTACGCCTTCCTTTCCCGGAACGGGGCAAGGTCGTCGACGACGTGCCGAATCATCACCTTCTTGCAGTCCAGGCAGCCGATGCCGGCGCTGCGGCATCCGTCGGACACCTCCCGGATCTCTTCCGGAGTGCAATAGATCTTGTGCAGGCTGAAGGCCGGACACTTCTCCGGCTCGCCCGGGTCGGTCCTCCGGGCGCGCGCCGGGTCCGTCACCATGCGACTCAGCTTGCGGTCGATGGTCTCCGGGGAATCCGACAACAGCACGGAGTTGCCGTAGCTCTTGCTCATCTTGCGTCCATCCACGCCCGGCAGCCGCCGGGTCTCCGTGAGCAGCGCCTCGGGTTCGGGGAACACCGGTCCGTAGAAGCCGTTGAAGCGCCGGACGATCTCCCGGGTCAACTCCACGTGGGGCACCTGGTCCACGCCCACGGGAACCCGGTGGGCCTTGTACATGATGATGTCCGCCGCCTGCAGCACCGGATAGCCGAGAAAGCCGTAGGTGGAGAGATCGCGCTCCTTCAATTCGCGCAACTGCTCCTTGTAGGTCGGGTTCCGCTCCAGCCAGGAAACCGGCGTCAGCATGGACAGCAGCAGGTGAAGTTCGGCGTGCTCCTTGATGTCGGATTGCCGGAAGATCGTGCACCGCGCCGGGTCGAGGCCGACGCTGAGCCACTCCGCCACCATGGCGCCGGTGCCTTCCGAAATGCCGTCCGGAGACGGGTAGTCGGTGGTCAGGGCATGCCAGTCGGCGACGAAGAAGAAACAGCGGTAGTCCTGCTGCAGTGCGACCCAGTTGCGCAGCGCCCCGTGGAGGTGGCCCAAGTGAAGCAGCCCGGTGGGACGCGCCCCGCTTACGATGGTTTCCATGGCATCGATCCTGTCGTCATCCGCCGAAACCGGCTTGGCACGGCGCGCCCCGCCGAAGGGCCCGTTGCTGAAAGCGTATGGCCGCATGGCCACCGGAAAGGATGGCCCTCGGAACCGGGAATGCCCCGATGGACCGTTGCCGCGGGAACACTTGAGGCACGGAACTTTCTTAAGTGACGCACTCCGAAAACACAACACGACGCTCCCTGGTCCGCGCCCGCCCGGATTCCCGCGGGAACGGCGCGCGAACAGCGCTCCGGAGGGCTACGGACAGCGGGGCCGGGGTGCCGGCGTGTCAACGCCTGTCACCGGGCGTCTCCCGTGGATGGAACTGCCGGTGGACCTGCTTGACGCGGCTTCGGCTCACGTGCGTGTAGATCTGGGTGGTGGCGATGTCGGCATGCCCCAGCATCGACTGAACCGCGCGCAGGTCCGCCCCTCCCTCCAGCAGGTGGGTGGCGAAGGAATGGCGCAGGGTGTGCGGCGTGACACGGTGCGGCAATCCGGCCCGGCGGGCGTATCCGCGCAACAGCTTCCAGAATCCCTGGCGCGTGAGCGGCCCGCCGGAACGCGTGAGGAACACATGATCGCTGTAACCGCGGGTCAGGAAGCGCGGGCGCACCTCCCGCAGATACCGCTGCAGCCGGTCCCGCGCCCAACGGCCGAAGGGAACCAGCCGGACCTTGGCTCCCTTGCCCCGGACCGTCAGATAGTTGCCCTCCAGATCCACCTGCTGCAGCTTGAGGGACACCAGTTCCGAGACCCGCAGTCCGCTGCCGTACAGCAACTCCAGCATCGCGCGGTCCCGGGCCCCCAGCGGTTTCGCCTCGTCGGGTTGATCCAGCAGTACGCGCATCTCCTCGCTGCCGAGGGTCTCGGGCAGGCGGCCCGTGGTGCCCCGGACCGAAAACTCGGGCACCGGATCGCTCGCGATCATCTCCTCCTTGAGCAGGAAGCGATAGAACCGGCGCATGCTGCCCAACAGGCGCACGACGGACCGTTCGCTCAGCCGTTGCGCCCGGAGATGGGAGATGTAGGCGCGCAGGTCCGACGCGGCGGCCTCGCCCCAGGCGCGGACCTCCCGGGCGGAAAGGAACTCGGCCAGCCGGTTCAGGTCACGGCTGTAGGCCTCCAGGGTGTTGGCCCGCAAACCGCGTTCGACAACCAGCGTCTCAAGGAAGAGGTCAACCGGCCGCGTCATCTCGTCCGTCATCTTTCGGCTCCAATTCGCGATGGAGGCCATCGCTCAAGGCCTTGAGGCGCCCGCTGTCGAATACCTTCCCGCCCTCCTCGTCGGCGACATAGAAGACGTCCGCCACCCGGTCGACGTCGGTGGATATCTTGGCCAGATGAATGGCGAAGCCCAGTCTCGAGAGCAGGTAGGTGATGGTGAAGAGAACCCCCGGCCGATCCTGGGCGTAGACCTCGACCACGGTGAAGTCATCCGACGCGGCATTGTCCCAGCGAACATGGACGGACGCCTTCGGTGCGGGCCTGCGCCACCACGAAGGCCGTGACCGACCCACCCGCTCGGCCACATCCACCTTGCCCTTCAGAACCTGTTCCAGCAAGAGCTCCATGCGCGACCACTTCCCCGCATTCATGACCACCTCGGCCCTGCCCTGATGCGAGATCCGGAAGACGTCGAGAATGAGTCCGTCCCCGCGGGTATTGATGCGCGCGCTCAGCACGTTGAGTTCCATGGCGGCGAAGACGCCGGCGATGGCGGCGAACAGGCCGGGTTGGTCGCGCGCGCAGATGGCGACCTCGCTGTGACCATGCTCGGGACGATGGCGCACCGCCGCCAGAAACGGCTCGTCACGGAGACGCCGCAACAGGCAGTAATGAAGCGGCATGTCTTCCTCCGGGGTGGTGAGGAAGTAGCGTTTGGGCATGGCTTCGACAAAATCCCGCCGCACCTCGCCGGCGGGATGCGCCGCACCGAGCTGCGCCAGCAGCCTCTCCTGTATGCGGCGCACTTTCAGATCCTGGTCCGGCCTCGTGTACTCACCCTTTTCGCGCTCTTCCAGAACCTCCAGCGTATGGTTGAAGAGTTCTTCCAGCAACGACCCCTTCCAATTATTCCACACGTCGGGCCCTACCGCCTTCATGTCCGCGTAGGTCAGGACGTAGAGGGACTTGAGGTTTTCCGCCGTACCCATGGTGCCGGCCAGGTCCAGCACGGTCTTTTCGTCCCGGATGTCGCGGCGAAAGGCCGTGCCGGTAAGCGACAGATGGTGGAGCACGAGAAAAGCCAGCCGTTCCCGCTCGTCGACGTTGAGGCCCATGCGCCCGGCCACCTGCAGCGCCAGGACACGTCCCAACTCCGAGTGGCCGCCGCCCTGACCCTTGCCGATGTCGTGGAAGAGGATGCCCAGGATCACGATCTCCGGCCGTTCCACCTCCCGGGCCAGCTGTGACAGACGCGGCAGCGAGTCCTCGAACTCTCCCGACCGCAGGCGCTCGAACTCCCTGACCGCCCGCATCAGATGCTGGTCCACCGTGTAGATGTGGTACAGATCGTGCAGCGCCATGCAGTGGACCCGGCCGAACTCCGGTATCAGGGCGTCCAGCACCCCGGCGCGATGCATCTCCTGCAGGGTCTCGTATATCCATTGGTTGCCGCGCAGGATGTCGAGGAACCCGCGGTTGGCCGCGGCCGATTCCGCCAGGCTACCCGCCAGGGTCTCGACCCAGGATCGGACCACCTCCCGGGAGTCCTCCCCCAGGTGCAGCCGGTGCTCCTGCAGGTCGGCAAAGAGAGCCAGGAGTTCCTCGGGACGACCGCGCATGCCGGGGGCCACCGCCAGGGCCCGGCCGGTGATGCGCACGCCGGGGCGCCCGGGCCGGGGCCGGGAGGGATCATGCTCCACCGCGCGGTGGATGACCAGCGACGACAGCCGGCTGACCTCCTGCGCGTGCCGGTAATAGGCGCGCATGAAGGTCTCCACCTGGCTCAACGGCCCCTCCGCGTCGAAACCCAGCCCCCGCGCCGCCTGCTCCTGGGACTCGAAGGTCAGCCGGTCCTGATGCCGGCCCGCCAGGAAATGGAGCTCGTTGCGCGTGCGCCAGAGAAAGTCCCGCCCCCGTTCCAGGGCCGCCGTGTCCCGGGGCTCCAGCAGCCCCGTCCGCGGCAGGTCCGGGAGTCGGACGGCGCCGCACTTGGCCCGGGCGACCCACATGGCCGCATGGATGTCGCGGAGACCCCCCTGCCCCTCCTTGACATCGGGTTCCAGCAGGAAGACGGACTCGCCGTGGCGCCGGTGCCGCTGACCGCGTTCGCTGACCTTGGCCGCCACGAACCGGTCGCGGCCGCTTCCGCCCAGCTGCCGCCGCACCACCTGCTCCAGTTCCGCAAACAACTCCCTGTCGCCGCAGAGGTAACGCGCGTCCATCAGGGCGGTGCGGACAACCGGGTCGCGCCGGGCGTGGCGCGCGCACTCCGGCACCGTGCGGGTGGCGTGGCCCACGGTCAGACCCGCGTCCCACAGCGGATAGAGCAGGCGCCGGGCGACGAGCTCCACATGAGAGGCGGCCCGCCTGCCGTAAAGGAACAGAAGGTCGATGTCCGACCAGGGATTGAGCTCCCCGCGTCCGTAGCCTCCCTGGGCCACCACCGCGCAGCGTCCCGGCGTTGGCCCGGCTTCTCGCTCCGCCGCCTCGAACAGGCACCGCAAGACGCTATCGATCATCCCGCCGTGCGCCCGCACCACCGCCGCTCCCGACGCTCCGGAGCGATGGGACTCCAGCAGCAGCCGGCGCCCTTGGTGGAGAAAGGCGCGGACACCCTCTGCCGGAGGCGCACCCCGGACCTGCGCGTCCGCGAACTCGCACCAGAGCGCGTCCCCTAGCGCGGTTCCTTGCATTTCCCCTCCAGCGGCCGCAGCGGGCGGTCTCCCATCGTCCACGCCGCATCGGCGTAGTGCGTGATGCCGCGGAGCAGCCCCTCGGCGATGGCCCCCTGGAAGTCCGCGCGTTGCAGTGCCCGCGCCTCGCGGCGGTTGCTGACGAAGAACAACTCCGCCAGCGCCGCCGGCATTCGCGCCCCCATCAGCACATGGAACAGACCCTGCTTCGCTCCCAGGCTCCTGGCGCGCGGATACTGCGTCCGGGTCTTCCGCACCAGCGAGGACTGCAGGTCGCAAGCCAGTTTCCTGGAATGGTCAAGGTACGCTTTCAGCTTGAGGTCGCTCAGCGTGATCTGCAGATCCATATCCTGGTCCGTCAGATGCCGGCGCGCGGTTCCGTTCTCCCGCGCGGCCAGCTTCTCGGCGGTTTCGTTCGTGGGTTTGCCCAGGTAGTATGTCTCCAGCCCGCCGGTGCGCCGATTGTGGCTGGCATTGGCGTGGATGGAAAGGAACAGGTCGGCCTTCTCGGCGTTGGCCATGGCCGTGCGTGCCCTGAGCGGAATGAAGACATCCGCGTTTCGGGTAAGCAGCACATCCACCCCCATCCGGCGGCGGAGCTTCGGCGCCAGCTTCCTGGCCACCTCCAGCACCACATCCTTTTCCTTGAGGCCGCCCGCACCGACGGCGCCGGGATCCTTGCCGCCGTGTCCCGGGTCCAGCACGACCCTGCGAACCGCCAGTTCGCCGTTGATCTTCACCCCGCTCCGGGGCACCACGTCCACCATCACCCGGTGGGGATTCGACAACCGCACCGCTTCGTGGCTGCCGGGGCGCTTGAGGTCGAGGGTGGCGCGCGCGACATCGGCCTTGAACTGGCCCAGCCGGACCCGGCGCACCAGAGGCCCCCCGACGTTGACGCTGCGCCGCCGGGTGCCCAGGCGGACCCCCTTGAAATCCAGATAGATGCGCGGCGGCAGCCCCTTCGCCGGAACCGCATCCAGGACATGACTCGTGAGTTTCACCCGGCCGGTCAGATCGAGAATCACCCGCGTATAGTTGGATGCGGGAAGAGACCGCACCCCGGTGAGGCGCACCGCGGGCGCCGCGGCCTGGACCTCCAACGCCGCGCCCGCGGCCCACGATGCAAGCAGCGCTGCCAGCAGAGGCGCCAATCAGCCTCCCTGCCTCGCCTCTGCCACGAGCCCGTCCAGAACGTTCAACGCCTCCAGGGGAGTGAGGGCGCTGGTGTCGATGGTCCGGAGCTTCTCTCTCAGCCTGTCCGGGCGGAATTCGGACAACATCAACTGGGCCCCCTCCGAAACGGTCTCGGCGCCGGCCAGGCGGGGTTGTCCCCAGGCGTTCAGTTCCTCTCCCTCCAGATTGCCGAGGATCTCCCTGGCCCGCTCGATAAGGGCCGGCGGCAATCCCGCGAGGCCGGCCACCTGTATGCCGTAGCTGCGGCTGGCCGGCCCCTTCTTCAAGGTGCGCAGGAAGATCACCTCGCCCTGCCACTCCTTGACCGCGAAGTTGAAGTTCTTCACGCGCTCCCGGGTGCGGGCCAGACCCGTCAGTTCGTGGTAGTGGGTGGCGAACAGCGTCCTCGGCCGATGCGGCGACTCGTGCAGGAACTCGGCCAGGGACCAGGCGATGGAGATGCCGTCGAAGGTGCTGGTGCCGCGCCCGACTTCGTCCAGCAGGATAAGGCTCCGCGGGCTCGCGAGACGCAGGATCCGTGCGGTCTCCCTCATCTCCACCATGAACGTGGATTCACCGGACGCCAGTGCGTCGTTGGCACCGAACCGGGTGAAAAGGCGATCCACCAGACCCACGTGAGCGGCCTCCGCCGGCACGAAGCTGCCCATCTGGGCGAGGATGACCACCAGCGCCACCTGCCGCATGTAGGTGGACTTGCCGGCCATGTTGGGACCGGTCAGCAGCTTGATCTGGGTCGTGTCGGGCTCCATGTCGCAGTCGTTGGGCACGAACCCGCCGCGGCCCAACGCCACCTCCACCACCGGATGGCGCGCCGCGCGCATGTTCAGGGTCAGGCTCGAGTCCACCCGGGGACGCACGAAATGACGCAATTCGGCGGTCTCCGCCAGCGCCAGCAGCGCATCCAGCCGAGCCAGGGCGCTGCTCGACTCCTTCATGGCCTCATGGTGAGCCGCGATGCGATCGAGCAGGTCGGTGAAGATGCGGGACTCGATCTTCAGGATTTCCTCGTCCGAACTCAGCACCCGCACCTCGTATTCCTTGAGCTCCGGGGTGATGAACCGTTCGCCGTTGATCAGGGTCTGTTTCCGGATGTAGTCCTCCGGAACGTTGGGGAGGTTGGCCTTGGTGACCTCGATGTAATAGCCGAACACCTTGTTGTACCGCACCTTCAGGGAAGGGATGCCGGTGCGCTGCCTTTCGCTGTGCTGCAGCTCGGAGATCCAGCTCTTGGCGTTGCCGCGGATGGCCGACAGGGCGTCGAGCTCGGCGTCGAAGCCCGAGCGCACGAACCCGCCTCCCCGGGTGGTGGTCGACGCCTCGTCCACCACGGCACGCTCCACCAGTTCCACCACTTCCGGCACGCTCCTCAAGCCCGACCGCAGTTTCGCCAGAAGAGCGCTCCCGCAGGGCTGCAGCTCCCGGCGCACGCCTTCCAGCACCCGCAGCGTGTCCTTGACCGCGACAAGATCCCGGGGGCTCGCCGACCGGGAGACGACGCGCCCCGACAGACGCTCCAGATCCTGGATGCCGCGAAGCGTCTCACGCAGCTTCCGCCGTACATCCGGACCCTCCAGCAGCTCCTGAACCGCTTCCTGCCGCCGTCGAATCTCGTGTTCGTCCAGAAGCGGGTAGAGAATCCCCTTGCGCAATTCCCGCGTCCCCATGGCCGTGACGGTGGGCTCCAGGACGCCGAGCAGGGAGTGGCGCCGGTCACCGTCGAAGCTTTGCAGCAACTCGAGATTGGCCTGGGTCTTCTCGTCGAGCATCAGAAACCCCGACGCGCGATACGGCTCCAGCGAGGTCAATACCCGCGCCGCTCCAGGCGAACGGTCTTCCAGATAGGCGAGAATGGCCCCCGCGGCCCGAACCCCCAGCGGCCATTCATCCCGCGGTCCCTGGTAGACACCGGCGCGGCTCAGCTTCTGGACGGCGGTGACCGAGAACCACGCATCCGGCCCGGACGTGCAGTGCACCCCGGGATTGTCCTCGCGCGCCCTCCCCAGGGCCGCCGAGTGGTTCTCCGGAATCAGCAGCTCCCGCGGCTGTATTCGCCCGAGCTCGTTGGCGAGAGCGGAATAGCCGGTGAGCTGGGTGAAATGAAACTCGCCGGTGGTGACGTCGGTGAAGGACAGCCCGTATTCATCGTGCTCGCCGATAACCGCGGCGAGGAAGTTGTTGAGGTTGGCGTCAAGGCCTTCCCCTTCCGTCAGGGTCCCGGGGCTGACCACCTTCACGACCTCGCGCCGCACCACCCCCTTGGCCGCCTTGGGATCCTCCGTCTGCTCGCACACCGCCACCTTGAAACCGGCGGACAGGAGCTTGTCGATGTAGGGTGCGGCGGCGTGGTGCGGCACGCCGCAGAGAGGCACGGGCGCGCCATCGCTGCGGTTGCGGCTGGTAAGGGCGATGTCGAGGACCTTGGCCGCCGTCTCCGCGTCCTCGAAGAACATTTCGTAGAAGTCGCCGAGCCGGAAGAACAGGATGGCGTCCTGGTAACGCTCCTTGATCTCCAGGTACTGATGCATCATGGGCGTGAGCCGTGTCCGCTCCATCATGTCATGCCTTGAGCGAGCATGGGATGCGGCGCCGGACGTCCGAGGCGGTTCGCCTGCGGTGTACGCTACACCTTGCGCCGCTGGCCCAGCAGATAGTCCACAAGCAGGTACTGTCCCAGACGGTCGGGTCGGGTATAGAAGGCACGCCCCTTGTTGAGGCGGGTCATCTCGTCCACGAAACCCTTCAGCACCGGACTGTCGTCCAGCATGAAGGTGTTGATGGTGATGCCCCGCCGGGTGACCCGTTTCGCCTCCTTGAGGGTCTCCTCGGCCGCGCGCTGACTGATGCCGCCGAAGCTCAGCGGCCATTCGCAATAGAGCCGCCCCTGACGGCAGTAGGCCGTGGGCTGGCCGTCGGTGATGACGATGATCTGCTGATTGCGGGTCGAGTTCCGTTTCTTCAACAGGTCGATGGCGAGGTGGAGTCCATCCTGGAGGTTCGTGAAGGGGTCTCCCATGTTCCACGTCGCTTCCGGCAGATCCTTCGCCTTCAGTTCCACCGCCCGGGTGAAGAAACCGACGATGCCGAAATAGTCCTGGGGATACCTGGAGCGGCACAGGGACTCCATGGCCAGAGCCACCTTCTTGGCCGCGGCGAACCGGCCGTCCCAGCTCATGGACCAGCTCATGTCCAGCAGCAGAACCGTGGCGGCGCGGGTCGAGTACTGAGAGTCGAAGACCCTGAAGTCGCCCGGGTCGAGGCTCAACGGCAGCTTCGCCTCGCGCCGCAAGGCGGCTCGCATCGTCTCGTTGAGATTCAGATTGAGGGAATCGCCGGACATGTAGGGCCTGCTCGACTCGGGCACGACCTCCCGGGAGCCGGGCCGGTCCATCTGATGCCGGCCGGCGGCGTCGCGGCCGAGCTGCCGGTAGATGTCCCGCAGTGCGATCTGACCGATCCGCCGGACGCCCCGCGGCGTCAACTCGAAGTGGTCGCCCTTGTCGGCGACATAACCGCCGTCCTCAAGGGACGACTCCAGCCGCAGGATCCCCTCGTAGTCCTCCCGCGCCTGCGCCCCCAGCAGGCTGTTCAGGAGGTCCATGTTCACATCCCTGAGCTGACCGCCGGAAAGCTGACCCTCCAGACTCTGCAGCCTCTCCATCCGCTCCTGGAGTTCCGAGGCCTCCTCGAAGTTCAACGATTCCTGACCCCTGAACAGGTTTCCCTCACGTCGAACATAGTTTTCGAGCCGGCGAATCCTGTCCAGCTGGGAGAGTATCTCCTCGAAATCCCTCTTTGCCTCCGGGTTCTCGAAATCGTAACCCGCCAACCGCTCGATGGCCTCGCTCAGACGGGGTGGAAGGTGCTGGAGGAACTCGTCCTTCTTCTCCGCCTGCACCCGGTCCGGGTGTTGCTGCAAGGTCTTGCGCTCGCTGGCGACCAGCTCCTGAAGCTTCTGCTGGACCTCGTCGAGTGCCGAGCGGATCTGGTACTGCTCGTAAATCCGCCGCTTTTCCCGGGCCACCTGCGACAGCAGGTCTTCGAGCCCGGCGATGCGCTCTTCGTCCTCTCCCATGCCGCGCTGCATCAGGCGGCGCATGGATTGTTGCAGATCCCCCGTCTCGTCAAGGTGTTCGTTCAATTGGTCGAACACCTCGTCCGGGCGCATGGACCTGTCCTGGATTCCGTTCCAGCGGCTGTAGCGAGCTTGGGTCATGACCCGTGAAACGCGGTCGCCCGCTCCGGTGCGTACTTGGGCCCGAGCCGGCCCGAGAGCCCCCTCAAATGGCTTTCGGGGGGATCACTTTCCGTAAGTGATTCGGCCACCTGTGGCTTCCTTGTTGAGCTTCTGGTGGAGATGCAGGCCTTCCAGCACCAACTCGGTGGCGGAGGCCAGGAAGCCGGGTGAATCCACGTCGCCCAGGGAACGGACGGCTTCCTGCAGACCCGGTATCTCCTTGATTCCCTCAAGGTAGTCCTCCGAGCGCATCTCATCGGAAACCTCCACGCCCCAGCCCGCATTGAAATACTCCACGACGCTCTGGAGCGCGTTGACGTCGATGCGGGTGTCGAAGGTCTTGAGTATCGCGCGGTTCAACAGCCGCTCGATCAGTTCTTCCTCGTTCTTGTCCTCACCCACGTATTCCACCTCGATCTTTCCGCAGGTGGAGGGAAGCACCGCGTGGAGATCGCTCACCCGCGGCACGATGTCGGTCTCGCCCAACCGCAACGCCCGCTTCTCGGCGTTGCTGATCATGCTCTCGTAGTTGTTGATGCTGACCCGCACGCTGACGCCGGACGACTGGTTTATCTCGCTCGAGTTGCGTGCCTCGAAAGTCAGTTGGCCAAGGACCTCCTTCATGAACTCCGGAATCGTCACCGCGTGGCTGCGGTGGTCCAGCGACGCCGACTCCTGCTCCATGATATCGATCTCGTGCTCCACCTCGCGGGGATAGTGGGTCCTGATCTGCACGTCGAAGCGGTCCTTCAAGGGAGTGATGATACGGCCGCGGCTGGTGTAGTCCTCGGGGTTCGCGCTGGCCACGATGACCACATCAAGGGGAAGACGGACCTTGTACCCCTTGATCTGGACATCCTTCTCCTCCATCAGATTGAAAAGCCCGACCTGCACCTTTTCCGTCAGGTCCGGCAGCTCGTTGACGGCGAACACACCCCGGTTGGTGCGGGGAATCAGACCGTAGTGGATGGTCTCCTCGTCGGCCAGATAACGCCCCTCCGCCACCTTGATGGGATCGATCTCGCCAATGAGATCCGCTATGGAGACGTCCGGGGTCGCCAGCTTTTCGCCGTATCGTTGCTCCCGGCCGATCCACTCCACCTCCAGGTCGTCGCCTTTCTCGACCAGACGACGCCGGCACGGAGCGCAGATCACGCGGAACGGATCGCAGTTGACCTCGCAATCCTTCACCCTGGGAATCTTCTCGTCCAACAACATCGTGAGCCCGCGGATGATGCGCGACTTGGCCTGGCCCCGCTCCCCCAGAAAGACCATGTGGTGACCCGACAGGATCGCGTTCTCGATCTCCGGAATCACCGTCTCGTCGTAACCCACGATGCCCGGCAGGATCCGTTCCCCGGACTTCAGAAGAGCCGTGAGATTGTTGCGCATCTCGTCGCGCACGGAGCGCACGACGATTCCGCTGCTTCGCAGTTCGCCCAGGGTGTTGATGGACTCCACGCCTATACCTCCCGCCAAGCCCTTTGATCCCATGGCTGTCCTGCCCGGAGCCTCACCCATCCTCGGCGGCCAGGCCCTGGTTGACCCGCAGGCGAAGCTCCTTGCCGACCTTGAAAAAAGGAACTCTCTTGGAGGACACGGACACGGTCTCGCCGGTCTTGGGGTTGCGGCCGTCCCGCGCCCGCCGGTGCTTGACCACGAAACTGCCGAAACCCCGGATCTCGATACGCTCCTCCCGCTGCAGGGCGGCGACCAGGGAATCGAAGACGGTGTGGATGATCACCTCCGCATCAAGACGCGACAGGTGGGGAAACCGGTCGTTGATTTCTTCGATCAGGTCTCGCTTTGTCATGCAGTTCCCCGACACGCCGGGTCCGCGGCAACCTAGGCCTTGTCCTTCTCGCGGTCCTGCGTGTCGGTCTCCGGGCGCGCTTCCCGGTCCAGCTTCAGTTCCTCATTCAGGATGGTCTCGAAAGAGAACCGGCCGGCCTCCTTTTCCCGCTCCAGATAGGTCTCCAGCTCCTCCCGTTCCTCCGACTTCTTGAGTGCCCGTATGCTGAGCCCGATCTTGTGTTCCTGAAGGTCGATGTTGACCACTTCGGCCTCCACCATGTCGCCCACCTGGTAGAGGCTCGATGGCTTGTCCACGTGCTCGGTGCTGAGTTGCGAGACATGGATCAGCCCTTCCACACCCTCGGCCACGCGTACGAACAATCCGAAGTCGAGAACCCGGACGACCGGGCCGGTGACCCGGGAACCGGGCGGGTGTTCCTTGACCACGCGCTCCCAGGGGTCCAGGGTCAGCTGCTTCACTCCCAGCGAGAACCGCTCCACCTGCGGGTCGACGCCCAGCACCTTGGCCTCGACGACATCCCCCTTCTTGTAGAGTTCGGAGGGGTGCTTGATCTTCCTGGTCCAGTCCAGATCGGAAATGTGCACCAGCCCGTCGATGCCCTCTTCGATTCCGACGAAGACCCCGAAGTCCGTGATGTTCCGCACCGGACCCTTGACGACGCTGCCCTCGGGATACTTCTCCTTCGCCAGGAACCATGGGTTCGGCAGCACCTGCCTCAGGCCCAGCGAGATGCGCCGGCGCCCCGGGTCCACGTTCAGGACCATGGCCTCCACGGTCTCTCCCACCTGGACCACCTTGGAGGGATGCGAGAGCTTCTTTGCCCAGGACATCTCCGACACGTGGATCAATCCCTCCACCCCCTTCTCCAGCTCCACGAACGCGCCATAGTCGGTCAGCCCCACCACCTTGCCCGTGATCTTCGAATCGACCGGATACCGTTCCGACACCGACTCCCAGGGATCCGGCGTGATCTGCTTCATTCCCAGGGAGATGCGCTCCCTGTCCTTGTCGAACTTGAGTACCACCACACGGAGAGTCTCACCCAGACTCAACATGTCGCTCGGATGGTTGACGCGGCCCCACGACATGTCGGTGATGTGCAGGATGCCGTCGATGCCGCCGACGTCCACGAACGCCCCGTAATCGGTGATGTTCTTGACCAC
Organism: uncultured Binatia bacterium (SeqCode); assembly: GCA_964291295.2. Classification (GTDB taxonomy): domain Bacteria; phylum Desulfobacterota; class Binatia; order UBA9968; family JAJDTQ01; genus JAJDTQ01. The sequence continues at coordinate 2,928,617 of OZ219754.1, forward strand.
CCCCTCGAGAATGACCCCCTCTTCGAGAACCGCGAGGGTTTCCTTCTTGAGCACCTCCCGCTCCTTCTCGAGCAGCACCTTGCGCGACACCACCACGTTGTCGCGCATCCGGTTGTACTTGAGAATCGTGAAGCGGTCCCGCTTGCCCACGAACTGGTCGAGATTTCGGGTGGGCCGAATGTCCACATGGGAGCCGGGAAGAAAACCGTCGACTCCGACGTCCACCTTGAAGCCGCCCTTGACCCGGGCGACGATGGTCCCCTCAATGGGCGTCATCTGCTCGTGCGCCTTCTCGATCCCGTCCCACACCTTGATGCTCTCGGCCTTCTGGCGCGACAGCACGATCTCGCCCCGATCCCCTTCGGGCGATTCGAAGAAGACGTCCACATCGTCGCCGAGCCCCACCCGGAGCTTTCCTTCGCGATCCTGGAACTCCTGAACCGGAATGCGGCCCTCGGTCTTGTAGCCCACGTCCACGACCACGTGGGTCGGGTTGATGTCAACGACCTTGCCGTTGACCACCCCCCCCGGCTTCACCGTCTGCAGACTCTTCTCGAACAGGGACTCGAAATCGTCCTCGGCAACCGGATCCTGCTGGTCCCGCGGAGGCTCCCGGACCTCGGCGGTTTCCCGGACCTCAGCGGTTTCGTGGACCTCAGCGGTTTCGTGGACCTCGGCGGTCTCCCGAGCCTCCTGAGTCGCCTGGACCTGCGCCGTCTCCCCGCTCTTGTTTCCCTCGCCTTCCGTCATGAAACAGTTCTCCCATTCTCATTGGATTTCCTCATTGGATTTCGCGTTCACTTGATCCAGTATCTTCTCGACCACGGTCGCCGCCGACAGCCGGGTGGAGTCGATGAGCACCGCATCCTCCGCCTTGCGCAAGGGCGCCAAGGAGCGCTCCCGATCCCGCCGGTCCCTGCGCATGACGTCGGCCAGCGTCTGCTCCAGCGTCAGCCCCGGATCCTTTCCGGCCATCTCCCTGAAACGCCTGCGGGCGCGCGTTTCCGGTGAGGCGTCCAGGTAGACTTTCACCTCGGCGTCGGGGAATATCACGGTACCCATGTCGCGACCCTCGGCGACCACGCAGCCGCTGCGGCCCATGGAACGCTGCAAGTCGGCCATCCGCCGCCTGACGATGCCCATGCCCGAGACCCGGGACGCCATCTGCCCGACCTCGGGCGTACGGATCGCGCCGCTCACGTCCGTACCGTCCAGCAGCACCGCTTCGCCGGCGCCAAGGTCCACGTCGGTACTTTCCAGAATCCCTTCCAGATCGTTCTCGTCGTCCGGGTCCGCTCCGCGGCACAGGACTTTCCATGCCAGTGCGCGGTACATGGCCCCGGTATCGATATAACGATATCCGAGACGCTCCGCCACGGCCCTGGCTACCGTACTCTTGCCGGCGCCGGCCGGACCGTCGATGGCCACGATCAACTATCCTATCCTCACTTGGCATGAGGCACAACCGATGCCCCCTGCCCGGCGGTCCGCCAATTCCTTGTCTTCTCGAGACTTTCAAAAAAACCGGGGAACGATACCCGGACGCACGCTTCGTTCGACAGCGAGACCCCGCCCCGGGCCGACAGGCCGGCGACCGCCAGCGCCATGGCCACGCGGTGGTCGCCGTGGCTCTCCACCGACGCGCCGCGGAGCTCTCCGGCACCCTCCACCCGCACATCATCGCCCCGGACGTCCATTCTCACGCCCATCTTCGAAAGCTCGCGGCTCATGGCGGCGATGCGGTCCGACTCCTTGAAGCGGAGCTCTCCGACGCCGCGAAACAGCGTGGTCCCCCGGGCCAGCGCCGCGGCCACGAACAGCACCGGATACTCGTCTATGGTGCGGGGCACGAAATCGGACCGGACCTCGATCCCCTCCAGTACGCCGCCTCTCACGCGCAAGTCGGCCACCGTCTCGCCGGCCTCTTCCCGGGTGCGGGTCACCTCGACGGCCGCGCCCATGGCTCGAAGCACATCGATGACGCCGCTGCGTGTCGGATTGCAGCCGACTCCCAGGATGGAGACGTCCGACCCCGGTACGGTGGCCGCGGCCACGGCGAGAAACGCCGCCGACGACAGGTCTCCCGGGACCCTGAGCCGTGTCCCCGAAAGCTCCTGCCCGCCCTTGACCCGCACCGCCCGGCCATCGCTCTCCACCCGGGCGCCGAAACCCCGAGCCATGATCTCGGTGTGGTCCCGGGACCGGCCAGGCTCCTCGAAGCGCGTCTCGCCCCGGGCCTGCAAACCCGCCAGCAGCACCGCCGACTTGACCTGGGCGCTGGCCACCGAAGCGGCATAGTCGATGCCGTGGAGCCGCTGGCCATGAATCTTCAGCGGCGCGCGACCGTCCTGCCCGGTCACCCGGCCGCCCATGCGCGCCAGCGGCTCGATCACGCGCTCCATGGGACGGGTGCGAAGCGAGCCGTCGCCATCCAGCGTGACCTCGAAGGGGCGCCCCGCCAGGAGTCCCGCCAGCAAACGCATGGTGGTTCCGGAATTGCCGCAGTCGAGGATGCCCGGCGGCGGCCGCAATCCGTCCCAGCCGTTGCCGGTGATGCACAAGGTGTCGCCCTCGCGCCGAAACTCGACACCCATGCGCCGGAAGGCCGCCACCGTGCGGGAGTTGTCGGCCCCGCCGGACAGGTTGGCGATGCGCGTCTCGCCCCGGGCCACGGCCCCCATGATGACGGCGCGATGGCCGATGGACTTGTCCCCCGGCACCTCAAGCTCCCCCTTGAGGGGATGCGAAGTCTGTTCCACCCGCACCGTCATGCGCTAGGCGATCCTTTTCCGGGTGGCCAGGGCGCGCTCGAACTCCCGTTCAAGCCGCGGCCCGTCGTTCCGGCGTATGCAGTCCATGAAGCGCTCGATTCCCCGGGCATGCTCCCGGAGCCCCTTGAGCACCGCCTCGCGGTTGAGAAGACAGATGTCGCGCCACAGCTCCGGACGGCCGCCCGCGATGCGGGTGGTGTCCCGGAACCCCGCACCGCAGTACGCGGCCAGGTCCAGGGAATCCACCTTGCTGCGCTCCAGGGCGTTCACCAGCGCGGAGGCGGCCACGTGGGGCAGATGGCTCACCACGCCCAGAACCCGGTCGTGGAGCGCCGCGTCCATCAACTCGACCTTCGCTCCCACGCGCCGCCAGAAAGTCCGCAGCCTCTTGACGGCGGCGGGGTCGCTCCTGGCGGTCGGGGTGATGATGCAACGGCGGCGGGCGAACAGGTCCGCCCGGGCCGCATCCGGCCCCCATTGATCGCTGCCCGCAATGGGGTGGGCTCCGACGAAGGCCGGGCCCCCCTTCAGCAGTCGCTCCATGTCCGCCACGACTCGGCGTTTCACGCTGCCCACGTCGCTGACCAGGCACCTCCGATCAAGGCGCGGCCGAAACGACCGGGTCAGCGGCGCGATGGCGTTCACCGGCGTCGCCAGCACGAGAAGGTCCGTCTCCTCGGGAAAAGCCTGCGGGTCCAGGAAATAACGATCCAGGATGCCGATCTTCCTTGCCCGCCGCAGCGTCTTCCCGTTGCGCCCGTATCCCACCACCTGCTCCACCAACCCTCGTTCCCTGGCGGCCAATGCCAGGGAGCCGCCGATGAGCCCCACCCCCGCGATCACCATGGTGCGAAACATCAGCCGTCCCGGCCTCCTTCACGGACCTGCGCGAGGCAGTCCAGGAACTTCCGGTTTTCGTCCGGGGTCCCCACGGTCACCCGCACATGTTCGGGAAACTCCGGACCCACGGGCCGGACAATGACGCCCCGGCGCAACAGCGCCTCGAATACCCGGCCCGCCTCGCCGACCCGCACCAGGAGGAAGTTGGCATGACTCGGCACCCATTGGACCCCCAGGGCCGTCAGGCCCTCGGCCAGAAGGGCCAGACCCCGGCCGTTCCCCTCCACGCTCCGGCGCAGATGTTCCGTGTCTTCCACCGCCGCCGCGGCCGCCCACTGGGCGGCCGCATTGACGTTGAAGGGTTCCCGCACCTGGTTCATCATGGCCACGATGTCGGGGCGGGCGACGCCGTAGCCGATACGCAGGCCCGCGAGGCCGTGGACCTTGGAAAAGGTCCGGATGGTCAGGATCGCCCGGTCGTCCCGGTGGTCGTCGAGGGAATCGGGGTAGTCCGGGTCGGTGGCGTACTCGAAGTAGGCCTCGTCCGCCACCACCAGCACCTCCGGCCCCACCCGATCGAGAAAGGCCTCCCACTCTCGCCGCCGATAGATGGTGCCCGTGGGGTTGTTGGGGTTGGCCAGGAAGACGCAACGCGTCTCGGGCGTCAAGGCCCGGGCCATGGCGTCGAGATCGTAGCCGTAGTCCTTGAGCGGCACGGTGCGCGTCACCGCGCCGATGGCATCAAGGGCGAGGCCGTAGGCCACGAAGGTGCCCCGGGACAACAGCGCCTCGTCCCCGGGCCGCATGAACGTCCGTACCGCCATCTCGATGAGTTCGTTGGAGCCATTGCCGAAGATCAGCCGTCGGGGCTCCACCCCGAGCCTGGCGGCCAGCGCATTGCGGAGATGGAAGCAGCCGCCGTCAGGGTAGCGGTGAAGCGCCTCCAGCCGTTCCCGCAACGCGGCCACGGCCATGGGAGACGGACCCAGAGGGTTCTCGTTGGAGGCCAGCTTGGCCGACCCCTCAATGCCGTATTCCCGCTCCACCTCGTCAATGGGCTTGCCTGGCACGTATGGCACGATGCGCCGGATGTGGTCCGGAACCTGATCGACGATACTCATGGACTCATAGACTGCGGGGATAGGATCCGAGGACCTTCAGGGAGACGCAGCTCCTGGCCAGCTGGTTCAGCGCGCGCTTCACTAGGGGCTGTTCCTGATGACCTCTGAAATCGATGAAGAAGACATACTCCCATGCCTTCCGGCGCGAGGGACGCGACTCGATCTTGGTGAGGTTGATACCATGCTTCGCGAAGGGCGCCAGCAGGTCGTGGAGCACGCCGACACGGTCCTTGGCGGCGAAGACGATGCTGGTCTTGTCCTCGCCGGTGGGCGACGGCGGGTCATCGCCGATGACGAAAAAACGCGTGATGTTGTCGTGATTGTCGGCGATGTTGGCTTCAAGGATCCTGAGCCCGTAGATATCGCCCGCCATGCGGCTGGCCACCGCCGCCGCGGTACGGTCCGAACCAGCCTCCCGGGCTGCCTGCGCCGTGCTCGAGACCTCTTCCACGGAGGCATCGGCGAAGTGGGCGGCGAGCCAGCGGCGGCATTGGCCCAGGGCGTGCGGATGGGAGAGAACACGCCGAACATCCCTGGCCCGACCCGACCGGGAAAGCAGGCAGAGCTCGATGTCGACGCTGACTTCGCCGCAGACCTGGACGTCGGAGTCCTGCAACAGATCCAGGGTGTGGGTCACCACCCCTTCGGTGGAGTTCTCCACCGGCACCACCCCGTAGTCGACATTGCCCGCGCTCACTTCCCGGAACACGTCGTCGATGGTGCGCTCGGGAGCGTAGCGCACGGTACTGCCGAAATGCCGCTGCGCAGCCATGTGGGTGAAGGTGGCCTCGGGGCCGAAGAACGCCACCCTCATGCGGGCCTCGATACCCCGGCAGGCCGACAACACCTCCCGGTACACGGCGCGAACCGACGCGTCGGGCAACGGCCCCGCGTTGGCGGCGGTGGCCTGCCGGTACACGGCGCGCTCCCGGCTCGCCACGTAGACAGCTTTTCCGGTGAGACTTTTCTGATGACCGATCTTCAGGGCAAGGGATGCCCTCTCGTTGAGAAGCGCTACAATCCTGGAATCAACCTGATCGATCCTTTTGCGGAGGGCATCTAGCGAGTCTCTGCGGCTCAATGAAAACCTCGAGGGGGATGGATTGGGACCGAAGGGCTACGTTAGCCGAACGCCCGCGCAATTGCAACTCCGCGCCGCTGCGGCCGTTTATCCGCCCCCCGGCGGTCCGGAGGGCCGTCGAAGCCGGACCGGAATCATGGTAGTCTCCCCGGAACGACGGACCTCCGATGCAGCAACAGACCCGGGCCTACCTGTACGCCGGCGCCACCGTGCTCTGCTGGTCCACCGCGGCGGCGGCGTTCAAGCTCTCCCTCCGCCACCTGGAACCCCACCTTCTGGTGTTCTGTGCATCGGTGGTTTCCACCGCCGTGCTGTTCGGCATCACTGCGGCCACCGGCCGTCTCGGCCAGCTCCGGGAATGGCGCGCCGGCGACCTTGGCGTTTCCCTTGGCCTGGGTTTCCTGAACCCCTTCCTCTACTACCTCGTCCTCTTCACGGCCTACGAACTCCTGCCCGCTCAGACGGCACTGACGCTCAATTTCACTTGGCCCATGGTGCTGGCGCTGTTCTCCATCCTCATGCTCCGGCAGCCCATCCGCGCCGGCGCCATCGGCGCCATGGCCATCAGCTTCTCCGGGATGGTCCTCATCGCCGCCCGGGGCGACCCGCCGGGACTCGACCTCGTCAACCCGCAGGGGGTGGCTCTGGCGCTCGGGAGCACCCTGGTATGGACGCTGTACTGGATCTGCGGGGTCCGAGACGACCGCGACCCGGTGACCCGACTGCTGCTCAATTTCGCGTTCGGCTGCGTTTTCTCGGGCGGTTACCTGTGGCTTGCGGGCGGTCTGGAGACCGGTCTGGAGACACCGGGTGCGCCGGGCCTGGCGGGGGCGGCCCATATCGGCCTCTTCGAAATGGGCCTTGCGTACGTCACCTGGCTTCAGGCCCTGAAGCTCTCCCGCACCACCGCGCACGTGGCCCAGCTGATCTACCTGACACCCTTCCTCTCGCTGCTGGTGATCCGGCTGGTGGTGGGAGAGCCCATCCAGCCCGGCACCGTGGCGGGACTGGTGCTCATCGTCGGCGGTATCGCGCTGCAGCGGCGGACGGGCTGACCCGCAGGCAAGGGTCCGCTTCGTCAACGGGAACGACAGCGGGCTGGCCGCGCCGACCCGCGGGCGGCGTCCATCCGTCAGCCCGTCAGACGGCTCATGAGCCGACGCGCCCTTTCCACCGCGCCCGGCTCGATGGAAAGGGTCGCGGCGAAATCGCCCAGGGGCCGGGTGGCGTCGATGCCCATCTTCGCCGTAACGGCATCGGTGGCCGAGGGGTCCAGCAGCGTGCCCATGGCCTCGTCAACGATGAAAACGTCGCGGTCGGCCTGCATCCGGGTGGCCATGGCCCACAGCACCTGCTCTTCGTCGAATACATCGATGTCCGCGTCCACCACCACCACCAGCTTGACGTAGTGGTCCGCCCCCAGCACGCTGAAGATGGCCTGCTTGGCCTGTCCTTCCGCGGTCTTTCTCAGGGAGACATAACAGTGGAAGCTGCCGATGCCCGACCGCACCGGCACGTGCACCGCCTTGAGATTGGGAATGGTCTTCCCCAGCACGTGGGTGAACTCCACTTCCCGGGGCATGGACAGGCAACGGCAGTGCTCCAGGCTGTCGCCGCCGTTGATATCCTGGTAGACGGCCCCGTTGCGGTAGTGCAACGCCGTGGCCTCGAACACGTTCTCGGTGCTCCGGCTCGAGGCGTAGCCGGTGAACTCGCCGAACGGCCCCTCCTTCTCCCGCACGTCCTTGAGGATCCGCCCCTCGATGACGACCTCCGACCACCGCGGCACGTCGACGTCCACGGTGGCACAGCGCGTCAACTCCAACGGTTCTCCCAGAAGCCCGCCCTGAAGCGCGAACTTCTCCGTTCCCGCCGGCGGCAGCGTCAATGCCCCCAGTGAGACCAGCGGGTGCACACCGATGCAGACCGCGGCCTCCAGGGACTCCCCCTTCTCCTCGGCGCGCCGGAAGTACTCGAACATGCGCCGCCGGGAATGGAGGCTGACCCCCAGCTTGCGCGGCCCCTTGAGCTGCATTCGATGGAACCCCACCGTACGCATGCCGGACTGTGGATCCCGCGCCACCACCAGCCCGGCGGTCACATAGGGGCCGCCGTCCTGCTCGAAATGGGTCAGCACCGGGAGTCGTCCCAAGTCCACCGATTCACCCAGCAGGGTGTTTTCCTGGAACGGGGCGTCTTTCAACACCGCGGGCCGCATGGGCTGCTGGATCCGCTCCCTGAACTCGTTCACCAGCCCTTCCTCCGGCGTGCCGAAGATCCAGGCCAGTCGCGGGCGGTGCGCCAGCACGTTGGCCGCCACGGTGAAGTCACTCCCGGTGATGTTCCGGAATATCACCACCGGACAGGACGGCAGCCGTTCAGCCTCCATCACCAGAGCAGTGGCCTCGAACTCCCGGGACACCGGCTCCCCGACTTCGAGCCACTGCTCCGGACACGCTTCCTTCAATCGCTTCAGGAAACCCTGCAGATCCTGTGGCACTCGATTCTCCTCGACGAGTCAGGTGAACCTCTCGGCCACCGCCTCGATGTTGCAGTCGAGAGGCTCGGGCGGATCGACGGCCCGCAGCGCGGCATCGACGTCCTTGAGGCCGTGGCCCGTGGACAGGACGACGACGCGCTCCGCCGGCGAGATGTCGCCCCGTTCCACGAGTCTCACCAGCGCGGCAACCGCGGCCGCTGCCGCGGGCTCGGCGAACAGGCCGGTGGTGCCGCCCAGAAGCCGCATGGCTTCCAGGATCTCGCCGTCCGATACGCTCACCGCGACCCCGCCGGAGGCCCGTAGATCCTGCACCGCCATGACCCCGTTGCGCGGCAACGCCACGCGGATGCTGTCGGCCAGGGTCTCCTCGGCGCCCGGCCGTATGGTCCCGTCGCCGTCGAAGGCCTGCTTGATGGCCTGCGAACCCTCGGCCTGGGCCGCCACCAGCCGCGGCAGCCGCGAGGTCCACCCCAGTCGTCGAAGGTCCGTGAAACCCTTCCAGACGCCGCTCAGGATACAGCCGTCGCCGGTGGCGACAATGACCGTGTCCGGCGGCTCCCAGCCCAACTGCTCGGCAATCTCCAGCGCCGCGGTCTTCTTGCCCTCCACGGTGTAGGGGTTGTAGCCGGTGTTGCGGTTGTACCACCGGAAGCGTTCGCCGGCCTCGACGCACAGGCTGAAGGCGCGGGAATAGCTGCCGCGGATGGAAAGAACGTCCGCGCCGAAGATCAGGAGTTGCGCCACCTTGGCCCGGGGCGCGGTTTCGGGCACGAAGATGTGACAGCGCAGCCCCAGGGCGGCCGAGAGGCAGGCCAGCGACGCGCCGGCGTTGCCGGTGGAGGCAGTGGCAAACTCCCGGCGGCCCAGTTCCATCCCCTTGAGCAGCACCACGGAACTGGCCCGGTCCTTCAGGGAGGCGGAGGGGTTGGCGGTATCGTCCTTGATCCAGAGCCGTTCCAGACCCAGCGCCCGTCTCAGGCCTGGCACCGGGCACAGCGGCGTGGCTCCCACCGCCAGCGGGAACTCCACCGCGTCCGCCGCCAGCGGCAGCAACGGCAGGTAGCGCCAATGGTCCCGGAATGGCGCCGCGGCCAGCGCGCCGCGGCTCGCCGAAGCGCGCATCCGCTCGTAGTCGTAGGAAACCCTAAGAGTCCCCAACTCGCCGCAGGCCGGGCAACCGTACCGGTCCGGACCCTCCCGCCAGGCGGCGCCGCACAGGACGCAGGTCAGGTTTTCCGGCAGGGGCATCGCGGGGAGTGGCGGCGGGCCCGGCTACCGCACCACATGGAGGTTGCGGCGCGCCAGCCTGGCGCGGTCCTCCTCGCTCACGGGATGTGCGCGGTCGGGGATCTCCACGGCCGGCTCCCTGCCGAACAGCGGCGTGGAAAAGTAACGCATGCCGGTGTCGTTGATCAGGGTCACGATCATCTTCGTGGACGGCAACGCCGCCGACAGCCGGTTGGCTGCGGCAACGTTGCAGCCCGACGAGATGCCGCACAGCACGCCTTCTTCGCGCGCCAGGCGCCGGGCCATGGCGATGGAGTCCTCCGACGAGACCGTCACCACCCCGTCGACCCAGTCCAGGTCCAGATTCTCCGGGATGAAACCGTCGCCGATGCCCTCGATGGCGTGCGGCCCCCAGGTTCCGCCCGACAGGATCGGACACTCGGCGGGCTCCACGGCGTAGACCTTCGCATTCGAGTTCCGCTCCTTGAGATACCGGCCGACGCCGGACACGGTACCGCCGCTGCCCTGGGAAGCCACGAACACGTCCACCTGGCCGCCGGTCTGCTGCCATATCTCCGGACCCGTGGTCTCGTAGTGCGCCGCGATGTTGTCCCGGTTGGAGAACTGGCCGGGCTCCCAGTAACGATCCGGCTCGGCGCGCTTGAGTTCCTCCACCTTCTCCAGACACAAATCCACGTCGCTCTCCGCTCCCGGGGTCAGCACCAGTTCCGCGCCATAGGCGCGCATGGTGGCCTTGCGCTCCTCGCTCATGCCCTCGGGCATGACGATCACCACCGGATAGCCGCAAACCGCGCCGATCATGGCGGTGGCGATGCCGGTGCTGCCGGTGGAGGCCTCCAGGAGGGTCATGCCGGGCTTGAGATCGCCGCGCTCCTCCGCGCTTCGGACCATGCGGCGCAGGATCCGGTCCTTGAGACTCGACGAGGGGTTCATGAACTCGAGCTTGCCGCACAACGTCTGGGGTCCGGCCGCCACCTTGCGAAGCCGCAGCAGCGGCGTCAACCCCGCCGTCTCGGTGATGTCCTCCGCGATCCGTCCACGCGCGGCCCAATCCGTCATGGCTGTCCTCTCCGATCCGACACGAGGCCGCCCGGTCAAAGACCCAGCATGGCCCTGGGATTGTCGATGATGAGCTTCTCCACGTTCCTGGGCGAGACGCCCTTCTCGTAGAGGCCCTGGGCGTAGAGCCACAGCGCCTCCGGCGGCAAGGGGTTGTGAGACTGGCCGGTATCGCTCATGACCACGCAGTTGTCGAAGCCCATGGAGTCCATGATGCCCTTGGTGAACTCCAGGTTCACATAGGCCCACATGGGCGAGATGGTGCAGTAGCCGAACTCGCCGATGGCGCCGTAGCGCATCATCTGCTTCAGGAAATCGAGGTTCATGCCCGCGGGCACGCGAAAGTAGGGATGGGTGATCAGGATCTTCCGGACCCCCCGCTCGTGGGCCGCCTTCACCAGCAGCTCGATCTCTCCCAGGGAGAGATGCGCGGTCCCCAGGATGGCGTCGTACTTGGCGATGAGTTCCAGCACCACCAGGGCCTCGTCCACCACCTTTCCGTCCTTGACCGCCGAGATGGGCTCCCCCCAGACGAAATCCGAACCGCTGGTCTGGGTGTCGTAGCTGCCCCGGGCGCCGTGGACCTCCACGTGGTGCGCCGCGTCGATGGTGGGCATCCAGATCTCCTTGGCTCCCAGCCGTAGCCCCACCTCGGCCGCCGCCGGATTGATGCCGCCCACGAACTGGTTCATCACCACGCCGCCGAAGACCTTGATGTCGGGAAACTCCTTCTGAATGAGCCAGGCGCGGCTGACCGTGCTCTCATGGTGGCACTTCAGCACGATGGCCGCCATGCCCGCCTCCGCGGCCGCCTGCACGGCCTGACGGTCGTCCACCCGCCGCTGGAAAACGCAGGGATAGGAGTGGACGTGCAGGTCCACGGCACCGTCGAGTTTCATGAACTCCATGGGTCTCCTCCAGCCTGCCTTCAGTCCATGCCCACCAGCCCCACGCCCAGCGCCCGCCCCACCGCTTCGAGGGCGGCCTCGTTGCTGGTCACGATGGGCAGGTCGTAGGCATCCTTCAGGCGCGGCAGCGCCGCCACCGCCTGATAGTTGGTGCAAGAGATGAACAGTGCATCCACCGGCGGTCTGGCGCCCAGCTTCTCGCGGGCGAAGGCCAGTATCTCCGGCGGTTCCACCAGCGCCAACTCGAAGTTGACGCGGATGCCCATGCCGTGGATCGCCACCACTTCGATGCCGCCCTCCTCCACGCTGGCCTTGATACGGCTGTTCAACTCCTCGACATAGGGCGTCACCACGGCCACACGCCGGACCTTCAGCGACGCCAGCCGGCGCCGCACCGACTCGATGACACTGAGGGTGGGTTTGCCGGCAACTTCCGAGATCCGGCGGCACAACTCGGCATCGCCGGCGTTGCCCCGGAGCGCGCCGGCGCTGGTGCAGCCGAACACCATCAAGTCCGGGCGGGCCGTGGCCACGTCGGCGGCCGCGGACAGGCAGTGATCGTCGAGCATGGCCTCCTCGCCCCGGACCGTGGTGGCCTCCATGTACATGCGGCCCGTATGGACCGTGACCGACGCCGGCAGGTGACGGTAGAAGTCCACTTCCATGACGGTGTTCGACGAAGGGATGAGCAATCCGATCCGATGACCCAATCCGTTACCTCCCTCTACGTCCCTCGCAGGGCGTCAGTCGTCATCGAACTCGCCCCGGGCCCTGGCCTCCTGGATGGCGAAGAAGACCCGCTCCGGGGTGATGGGCGTCTCGGTGATGCGGATGCCGATGGCGTCGTCGATGGCGTTCAGAATGGCCGGGGTGGTGGGGATCGTGGCGGGCTCGGCGACCCCCTTGGCGCCGAACGGCCCCCGGGGGTCCGGCACCTCCACGATCTCGCACTCGATGTCCGGCACGTCCATGGCGGTGGGTACCAGATAGAACGCCAGCGACGACGTGCGCGGCACGCCGTTCTCCAGGATATGCTGCTCGTAGAGACCGTAGCCCAGGCCCATGGCGGCGCCGCCCTCGATCTGTCCTTCCACCGCCGCCGGGTTGATGGCCTTGCCCGCGTCCGTGGCCGAAACCAGCCTGACCAGACGCACGCGCCCGGTCTCGGTATCCACCTCCACCTCCGCCAACTGGGTTGCCCAGCCGTAGGTGGCGTAAGCGTCGCCCTGGGAAGTCTCCGGATCCACGTCGGCGGTGGTGTTGTCGTGCCAGCCCCAGGCCGCCGACCGCCGGCCGTGGAAATGGAGCTGCTGGGCCACCTTGCCCACCGACACCATGGGGCGGTCGCTGCCGACCTCGCACACCTCGCCGCGGCTCACGTGAAGGTTCTCCCTGGGACACTCCAGCATGCGCGAGGCCATGTCCAGGAGCTGCGCGCGCAGTTCCCCGGCCGCCCGCTGTACCGCCACCCCCTGCACGAAGGTGGCGCGGCTGCCCGAGGTGGGCCCGGCGTCCGGCGTGCTGCCGGTATCCGCCGCCACCACGCGAATCTGCTCCGGCTCGATGCCAAGCTCCTCCGCCGCCACCTGGGTCACCACGGTCATGACCCCCTGGCCCATGTCACAGGCCCCGGAGTAGATGGTGGTGGTGCCGTCCTCGGCCATCTCGATCTCGGCCGAGCCGATGTCGGCCCGGCTGAAGCCGTAGCCGATACCGTAATACATGGAGCCGATGCCCAGGCCTCTTCTTGTCGCCATGATCGCCCGGCCGCGCCCTTCAGGAGGCGGCCCGAGCCCGCCTGAACCGCAGGTCATGTGCGTCCATGTAGTCCTCGATGCGCCGCAGCGTCGCTTCGATGCCGCAGCCTTCGTTCATCAACTGTCCGGTGGAGGAAGCCAGCCCCGGCCTGAGGCAGTTCTTCAAGCGGAACTCCAGCGGCGACATGCCCAGCCGGTGGGCCAGCTGGTCCATCTGGGACTCGTGGGCCACGGCCGCCTGCATCACCCCGAAGCCGCGCATGGCCCCGGAGACCAGATTGTTGGTGTAGAGCGTATAGGTGTCCACCCGGATGTTCGGCACTTCGTAGGGACCGGTGGCGTGGATGCCCGCCTTCTTGACCACGTAGGCGCCCAGCGAAACCCCCGCGCCCGTGTCGCCGTAGATGTCGCCGTCCAGGAAGGCCAGCCGGCCGTCGGCGCGGGCGCCGGTGCGGAAGTTCATGGCCATGGGGTGGCGCTTGGTGTTGGCGACGAGGGACTCCTCGCGGCTGTAGACCAGGCGCACCGGCCGGTGCGTCCTGAGCGCCAGCAGGCCGGCGTGGATCTCCACGGTGATGTCGTCCTTGCGGCCGAAGCCGCCGCCGATGGGTGCCTGGATCACCCGGACCCTGTTCATGGCAAGGCCCAGGGCCGGCGCGATCTGGCGGCGGTCCCGGTACGGGTACTGGGTGCCCGCCAGGATGTGCAGCACGCCGGAGGGATCCACATGGGCCAGTCCCGCCTCCGGCTCCATGGGAACGTGATCCATGCGATGGGTGTGGTAGGTGTTCTCCACGACCACGTCCGCCTCCCGCATGCCCCGCTCCAGATCACCCTTGCGCACGGTGGTGTGCTGGAACACGTTGCCGCCCTCGTGGATCGAAGGCGCCGTCCGGTCCAGGGCATCCGCGTAGGTGAGAATCGGCCGCAGCGGCTCCAGGTCCACCTTGATCTTCGCCAGCGCCTCCTCGGCCGCTTCTTCGTCCTCCGCCGCCACCAGGGCCAGGGCATCGCCCGCCGACCGCACCTTGTCGTCCGCCAGCACCTGCTGGTCGAGCACGGCCAGTCCGTAGCGGTTGGTGCCGGGCACGTCCGCGGCCGTGAGCACGGCGGCCACACCGGGCGTCCGGGCGGCCTCCCTGGTGTCGATGTGGCGGATCACCGCGTGGGGCGTACCCGCCCACAGGATCCGGGCGTGGAGCATGCCCGGCACCACCATGTCGCCCACGTACTCGGTGGCGCCCAACGCCTTCTCCAGCGCGTCGGGCCTGGTGACGTTCCTGCCGATCCAGTGATGCGGGCGGTCCGCCGCCCCGGAAGTCCCCTGGCTCATCTCCCCTCGCTCGTGATCTCTTCGGCGGCCGCGCGCACGGCCTTGACGATCTTGCCGTATCCCGTGCAACGGCATAGGTTCCCGGAGATGGCGAAACGGATCTCGTCGTCCGTGGGGTCGGGGTTGTCGCGCAGCAGCGCCCAGGCGCTCATGATCATCCCCGGCGTGCAGTAACCGCACTGTATGCCGCCCTGCGCCACCATCTGCCGCTGCAAGGGATGGGGCCGGCCCTCTTCGGCCAAGGCTTCGATGGTCACCACCTCCCGGTCCACCGCGTCGGGAAACAGCACCAGGCAGGACACCACCGGCCGGCCGTCGAGGAGAACCGTGCACGACCCGCACTCGGCCTCGTTGCAGCCCTTCTTGCTGCCGGTCAGACGAAGGTTGTCGCGCAGTACGTCCAGCAGGGACTGATGGGGTTCGGCTTCGGTTTCCCGGACGCCGCCGTTCACCCGCAGACGGTAGCGCCGCTTCATGCCGTCGCCGCCCGCCCGTCCGCCCGGGCCCTTTCCACCGCCTGTCGCAGCACGCGCCGCACCAGTATCCGCGCCAGCTCCCTGCGGTAGGCCGCCGACCCGCGAATGTCATCGATGGGGCAACACGCTTCCATCGCCGCGGTCCCGGCCCACTCCAGGCGTTCCGGGCTCGGCTCCCTGTCCAGCACCAGCTCCTCCGCCTTCAGAGCCCGAATGGGCGTGGGCGCCACCGCGCCCAGGGCGATGCGCACCGCCCTCACCCTTTCCCGGGCCGAATCCAGCGTCACGGAGGCGGCGGCGCTGGCTATGGCGATGTCCATGGCCGACCGCGGCGTGAACCGCTCGAAGGCATCGCCGGTGAACGGTTCCGGTTCCGGCACCTCCACCGCCAGGAGCAACCCGCCGGCACCCAGCACCGACGCCCCCGGACCTTGAAAAAAGTTCTCCACCGATACGGTCTCCCGTCGGGATTCATGGCCCCACAGGGTTATCGTGGCCCCCAGCGCCATGAGCGGCGGCGCCGTATCCGCCGACGGCGAAGCATTGCACAGGTTGCCGCCGACGCTGGCCATGTTCCTCAACTGCGGCGAACCCACCACCCGGAGCGCCTCGCGGATCGAGGGAAAGCGCCGGCCCACGGCCGCGGACGTTTCCAGATCCCGCATGGGCGTGCAGGCCCTCACCTGGAGCCCCTTGCCGGGCGCGCATTCCCAGCCCGAAAGCCCCGGTATCCGTTTCAGATTCACCAGCCCCTCGGCGCGGACCACCCGACGGCGCAACTGTATGACGATATCCGTACCGCCGGCAAGCGCCCGGCGCGCGCCTTTTCCCTCCCGCAACAACTCGCTCGCTTCCCGCAGGGAGGTGGGCTCGAAATAGTCAAAGCGCATGCGTGGTGCTTCCGTTCGACCCGGCTCCGGTTCAGGTCAGCCTGGGAATTACCTCCGAGGCGATCATCTCCAACTGCTCGAACTGGTAGCGGTAGGGGATCAGGATGATCCGGTGCACACCCGCGTCGACATGGGCCTGGAGCTGCTCCACGCACTGGTCCGCGGTGCCCCGAATCGCGTGCTCGATGGTCGAGTCGCTCCACTTGGCGATGTCCCATTCGGTGGAGAGCCAGTGCCGCATGGGTCCGTCCGCCGCTTCCCTGGAGGGACCCACGTAAATGGCCAACTGGTTGGTGGCGGTGAGCTTCGACGGGTCGCGTCCGGCCTCGTCCGCCGCCGCCAGGACCTTGGCCCAGCTCCTGGCGAAACCCTCGGGCGTATAGAAGTAGGTCAGCCAGCCGTCTCCCTTCCGCCCCGCCCGGCGCAGCACCCGATCGATGTAGCCGCCGATGAGGATGGGCGGATGGGGCTTCTGAATCGGCTTGGGCAGCAGCACCGCCGAGCGCAGGTCCAATTCGTCCACCTGCGTGGTCACCCGATCCTCGGTCCACAGCCGCACCAGCAGATCCAGATTGCGCTCGAAGATGCGGCCCCGGTCCTTGAAGGAGATGCCGACGGCATCGAACTCCCGGGCGTACCAGCCGGAGGCGACCCCCAGCAGCAGGCGTCCGTTGGAGATCCGGTCCAGACTGCCCAGCACCTTCGCCGCCACCACCGGGTTGCGCAACGGCAGCACCATCACGCCGGTCCCCAGCCGGATGCTCCGGGTGCGCGCCGCAATGGCGGTGAGAACGGTCAAGGAGTCCAGCACCGGGAAGCTCGGGTCGACCCCCAGAAGGATATGGTCCCAGGCCCAGAGGGACTCGAAACCCAGCTCCTCGGCGCGCCGGGAATAACCTATCAAACCGTCCACGTCCGGTGTCTCCCCCGGACCGACGAAATTGCGAATGGCGACTCCAAAACGTACCGACATTTATCCAGGCCCCTCAGGTTTCACGCACGGCCCTGACCCAGAAAACTCCTCTCCGGGTCGATGCTCCGCAAAGTTTCCAACTCTTCCTCGCTGGGCGGCTCGGTGACCGTCGGGCGATCGGGCACGGACAATTCGAACCCGGTGTTGTCCAGCACCTGCTGCACGGTGACGCCCGGGTTGAGGCTCTCCAGCCGCAGCCGGCGCGTCTCGTCGTCGAACACCAGCGTGCCCAGGTGGGTCACGATACGGCTGACGGTGCCGAACAGGAGCCCCGCCTCGCGGCGGGCATCTCCGCCCGACAGGAATCCCGGACTGGTGACGAAGTCCACCCGCGGCACGAATCGGCGCCGTTCGTGCATGGTCACCACCATGACCCTGCGGCACAGCGAGATGATGTCGTTGGCCCCGCCGCTGCCCGGCAGACGGACCTTGGGCCGCTGATAGCTGCCGATGACACTGGAGTTGAGGTTGCCATGACAGTCGATCTGCGCGCCGCCGACGAAACCCACATCAAGGAAACCCCGCTGGGCGAACAGGAACGTGTCGGTGATGCCCGGCAGCATCTGCGCCCGGGGCGCGGTACGCATCTCGTTGGTGGAGTATGGCAACCGGCCCGGAACCATCCTGGGACCCAGGCTGCCCCCCTCCACCACGATGACGAGCTGAGGGGCGCGGGTCTTCTGCGCCAGCACGGCGGACACCAGCGGCACGCCCACGCCGGCGAACACCGAGGTCACGCCCGCAAGCTGGCGGGAAGCGATCACCGCCAGAAGCTCGGTGGCCGAGCAGTTCATCCCGGCCCCAGCAATTCCTCGGCACAGCGTCGCTGCCGCGCCAGCGCCTCTTCGCCGAACAGCGCCAGGTAGGCCTCGTGACCCGGAACACCGTAGACGTAGCGGTCGAGATAGTCGTGGATGGCGCCGGTACCGCGCGCCCTGACGGCGTCGGTGTAGGCCTCGAAATGGGCGAAGTCGGCTTCGTACAAGCCGTAGCACTCGTGCGGGAAGGAGCCGTAGGGCGTCTCCACCACCGCATCCACCACCAGTCCCGGAATCACCGTGCGGTCCGGCCGGCGGCGAACCTCCTCCTCGGCAATGATCTCCTCGGCGGTGACGATGACCGTGGCGGCGGCCTTGGCGATATCCGCGTCCATGTGCGGATAGCCGTCGATCTGGCAGTTGCCGAAACGGTCGGCCCGATGCACGTGGATCAGCGCCACCTCGGGGAACAGGGCCGGCACGAGACAAAGGGTCTCTCCCGTGAACGGGCATTTCATGGTCCGGGTGTCGGTGACCTCCATGAGGTCCGAACCCAGCATGGTCAGGGTGGGCAGGAACGGGATGCCCATGGCACCGGCCCGGTAACGGAGTCCGAGCCCCAGATGGCTCCACTCCTCGAACCGGATGCGCCCTCCTTCCACCTCTTCGCGAAGCTTGAGGGAAAGCCCCCAAGGGAGCGCGATGTCGAACCAGCTCGTCATCAGCGCGTCCACGGCCTTGGCGGCCATGAACAACTCGCCCTCGTAGCACATGAGGTTCCGGGAAAGGGTCAGGCCGCGTCTTTGCTGGCGCAACACCTCCATCAGCGCAGCCAGCGGGCTGCGCGAGAAGAGACATCCGCCGATGGCGATGTGGTCGCCGTCCCGAACCCGCCCAACGGCTTGCTCCAGGGTCGTGAGCTTCTCACCGGTGTACTGGGGCTTGGCCTCAAGCCGGCGGCGCGCCTCGACGAAATCGGCGGATTTCATCAGGACACGAGTCCTCTTTCCGGGCCTTGTTCCGGGCGGCCCCGATGGTGGTCAGGGCCGCATGTGGCGGGTGCCGTCATGCTCCAAGGCTGCTAACATCAAAGCCCGGTGCGGTCAACTCCCGCTCCGGCCAAGGAAGCGGCGGCACATTTCGTGGATGGCATCGACCCGGACCGGATGCAACCAGTGGAGGTCCGGCTGGGCGCGAAACCAGGTGAGTTGGCGCTTGGCCAGTCGGCGGGTGGCCTGCTGCATCGAAGACAACGCTTCCGCCTGGCTCAAACGCCCCATGAGGCACTGAACCGCCTGGCGATAGCCGACGCTGCGCATGCTGCGCAGAGCCGGCCCATAGCCCCCATCGAGAAGCCCCCGGACCTCGTCCAGCAACCCCTCCGCCATCATGCGTTGGCAACGGGCATCAATGCCGGCGTACAACTCCGGGCGCGGCCGCTCGAGTCCCAGTCCCAGCACGTCGAAGGGCCGGTCGCCGAACCCGTGCTCGCGCTGCCACTGGCTCAATCGCCTGCCGGTGCCGTGGAACACCTCCAGCGCGCGCACGATGCGGACCCGGTCCCGGCGGTGAATCCGCGCCGCCGCCTCCGGGTCCACCTGTCTCAGGCGCTCGAAAAGAGCCTCCGGACCCTGTTCCGCCGCGGAGCGCCGGAGCTCGGCCCGCAATACCGGATTCGGCGCCGGCCCGGCGAACAGACCCCGGGTCAGCGCCTTCACGTAGAGTCCGGTGCCCCCCGCCACCAGCACGCCGCGCCCCCGGGCCCAGACCCCCTGGATGGCCTCCAGCGCCAGTTCCCTGAACCGCGCGACGTGGAACTCCTCGTCCGGGTCGACGACGTCGAGCAGGTGATGCGGCCGCCGCCGTCGTTGCGCCGGCGTCGGCTTGGCCGTCCCGATGTCCATGGTACGGTACACCTGCATCGAGTCGGCGCTCACGATCTCGAGGTCGAGGCGCTCCGCGAGGACCAGCGCCGCCTCGGTCTTGCCGACCCCGGTGGGGCCCACGAGCAACAGGATCCTCGGTCTGGTGTTCACGGAGTTGGCATCCACGGAGCCGGCGGCCGGTGCGGCCGTTTCACACGATGATCCGGGGGTCTTCCCGAGGGCGGCCAGGCGCGCCGCCCGCACCCGCCCGTCTCCGGCGGCAGAAAGCCTGCGCATCGCGTCATGCGAAGCAGCCGGACAAGACCTCAGGCGCGCCGGAACAGATGCTCGAGTTGGCTGCGGCTGAACCGGACCATCACGGGCCGGCCGTGAGGACACTGAGTGGCGAACTCGGTCTCGTCGAGCTGCCGGAGAAGCGCCTCCATTTCCTCCCGTCTGAGTATCCGGCTGGCGCGGATCACGCTGTGGCAGGCAATGCTCATGAGACGCTGCTGATAGCCGTCGTGCAGCTCCGCGGACCGACCCGTTTCGGCAAACTCGCTGATCATGGCCCGCACCGCGTCGCGGTAGTCGCCTTCGGCCAGCAGGGCCGGCACCGTCCTCAGCGAGAAGGTGTTGCGACCGAAGGGCTCCAGGGTGAAGCCGGCCTTCTCGAGGACGCCGAGCCGCTCCTCCAGGACCAGGGCCTCGGTGACGGGAAGTTCGAGGAGCTGGGGCATCAGCAGTTCCTGCCGCTCGATGCGTCCCGCGTCGATGTCCGCGCGCATTCGCTGGAAGGCGACCCGCTCGTGCGCCGCGTGCTGGTCCACAAGGACCATGCCGGGTTCGCCATGACAAAGGATGTAACAGCCCAACACCTGCCCCACGACGGTGAGCGACGAGAAATTTCCCGGCGCGCCTTCGGCGCCCGATCGGAGGCCGCCGGGTCTGTTCGCATCCGGAAGCGCGGCGCGCGGCGTCAGGGAGAGGTTCGGGAGCATGGACGCGCCCCGGTACGCCGCCTCCGGCTCGCGCACCCCGGCCGGCGGCGGCGTTGCCGGGTGCCCGGGCCGGCTGTCCGGCGCTGCCGGTTCCCCCCCCTGGGCGGCCGCCTTCAGGGCACCGCGCACCGCGGCCAGTACCGTCTCGTAGAGCTCATGCTGGCGCCGGAACCGCACCTCCGTCTTGGCCGGATGCACATTCACGTCCACAAGTCGGTGCGGCAGATCCAGATAGAGAACGGCGGCGGGAAAACGTCCCTTCATGAGCAGCGTGTCGTAGGCCTTCAGCATCGCGTGCATCAGGAGCTTGTCCCGCACGAAGCGCCGGTTGACGAAGGTAACCATATAGCGGGAGTTGCCGAAGGACGTGGGCGCCTGACTCGCGAAGCCCTCGCACCGCAGGTGCTCCCGGGTCAGGGAGAAGGGCGCGAGGTCGCGGCCGGCGTCGCCGAAGACCTGCCGCACCCGGTCCTGGAGCCTTGTGGTCGCGGCATAGTCCGCAAGCCTCCTGGCGCCGTGATGGAGCCGGAAATGCACCGATGGATGCGCCAGTGCCGTGCGGTTCAGGACATCGCTGACGTACTTGATCTCCGTCCGCGGAGCCTTCATGAACTTGAGCCTGGCCGGGACATGATGGAACAGGTCGCGCACCTCGACGGTGGTCCCCGCAGGGCAACCGGCGGCGGCCGGACTCCCCTTGCGACCGTTCTCGACCCGGAACCGGCAGCCGATTTCCTGGGTAGCCGGACGCGACACCATCTCCACGGCCGCCACCGAGGCGATGCTTGGCAGCGCCTCGCCCCGGAAGCCCATGGTGGCGATCTCCGCCAGATCCGCCTCGCTCCGGATCTTGCTGGTGGAATGGCGCTCGAAGGCCCGGGGCAACTCCTCCCGGGCCACGCCCTCACCATCGTCGCTGACCCTGATGAGAGACGTGCCGTTGCCCTCCACCAGCACGGATATCTCGCCGGCCCCGGCGTCGAGGGCGTTGTCCATCAACTCCTGCACCACCGACGCCGGCCGTTCCACCACCTCGCCGGCGGCGATGCGATCGATCAGATTGTCCGGCAGTATCGCGATCGTCATGAAACCCTCGTCCCTGAAGACTAATCCACGAGGTTCGCACCCGTCAACGCGCCGGCGGGGCCTGTTGACACCCCGAACCCGCGCTGGATAAGGTCGGCTCCATGGACGCTCCCTTCCCGGCAGTCCCGGCGCGGCGGCGACGCGCGCTCGGGGCCGCATTCCGGTGGCTGTGGTTCGGAGCCTGCCTTTGGCTCCCCCTGCAGGCCGCCGCCGCCCCGGACGTCCTCATGGAGGTGCGGCGGATCGTCATCGATCCCACCAGCCGGACACCGGTGGTGATCCTCAAGGGGGGCGGCCGGCTGCTGCCCATCTGGATCGGCAAGGCCGAGGCCTCGTCCATCGCCCGCGCCATCGAGGGACAACAGATGCCCCGGCCCGATACCCACGACCTGGTGCGAAATCTCCTGGAAGGACTGGAGGCGGTGCTGGAACGGGTGACGATCACTGAACTGCGGGAAGGGACCTATTTCGCGGTCATCGGTCTCAAGGCCGGCCGGCAGCGGATTCCCATCGATTCGCGTCCCAGCGACGCCATCGCCGTGGCGCTGCGCACGGGCGCGCCGATCTACGCGACGCCCCAGGTGCTGGAACAGGGCGTGCGCCTCGACGCCCCCGCGCTCCGGCACGGCAGCGGCGTCACGCGCACAATGGGCCTGCATCTGCAGGACCTCACCGCCGAACTGGGCAAGCTGTTCGCCACACGACTGCGGGAAGGCGTGCTGATTGCCCACGTGGACAGCGACGGTGCCGCCTCCGGACAGGGCTTCCGGCGTGGGGACGTCATCGTCCGGATGAACGGAAAGCCGGTCCGCAATACGCGCGAACTGGAGGCCCTCCTGGCCTCGCGCCCGGGAGCCGGCCGGCACACCTTCCACATACAAAGAGACGGCGGGCCCGTCACCATCGTCGTGGACCCGCCGTCTCAAGGACCGCGTTGATGTTTCAGGCCGAGAGGCTCAACCCGCGCCGTTGCCGTTGAACAGTACCTTGCCCCACTTCCTGGCCGTGGCGTCGAGCACCTCCGGACTGGACTCCGCCACCGGCGGGAACTCGCTCATCCACTCGTAGGGACGGCACGCGTCGATGATGGCGCGGGAGTTGAAGCCCTTCTTCGTGGGGTGCACGATGGGGTCGAGGGGGCCGCTCCAGGCGCGCCGGATGATGTCGATGTCGCCATCCGGATCAGAGCGCGTCGCCAGGGCCCAGATCACGTCATCGGTGTTGGAGGGGTCAATGTCGTCGTCCACGACAATGACGTAGCGGCCGAGGTAGGCGCCCGCGTGGCACTGGGAAGCCACCACCGCGGCCTGGCGCGCGTGTCCCGGGTAGCGCTGCTTGATGGAGACCACCATGACCAGACGGCTGCCGCCAGCCACCATCAGCCAGACACCCCTGACATCGGGAACGCCGGCTTTCTCCATCTCGTCCCAGATGAGCGCCGAACGCAGGTACGACCGGTACCAGCCGAGCTCGGCCGGCGGCCTTCCCGGAGGCGAGCCGAGGATGATGGGGTCGTTCCGATGGTACAGGCGCTTGATCTTCACGATGGGCTCGTTCCGCTCCGCGCTGGCATAGTAGCCGGTCCACTCGCCGAACGGGCCCTCGACACGATCCTCGCCGAAGATCACGTCGCCCTCCACCACGATCTCGGCATTGGCCGGAACCATCAACCCGGAGTACGGCGCCTTGACCACCTCCAGGGGCTCTCCGCGAATACCCCCCAGGAAGTCGTACTCGGGCACGCCGTAGGGCACCTCGATGCTTCCGCCCAGGAAGACCAGCGGGTCATGCCCGAAGGACATGGCCATCTTGAAGGACTCGCCGGTCTGCTGGTACTTGTCCCGGTGGATCCGGCCGTGCTTGCCCGGAGAGATGTAGAAGCCCACGGTGTCGGAATCGTGGACCATGACCCGATACGTGCCCCAGTTGGTCCAGCCTTCGTCCCGGTCCGCGGTGATGTCGATGCTGCCGGTGCCGATGTAGCGGCCGCCGTCCCGCTCGTGCCAGCGGGGCGTGGGGAACTTGAGCAGATCAATGTCGCCCTCTTCGAAAACGTTCTCGAACAGCGGGCCGTCCTTCAGCACCTTGGCGGGGACAGGCTTGATCTTCCTGTAATGCTCGCGCCACGTGTTGACGAACTCCATCTTGCTGTCGCCCGGGGGCAGGTTCAGAGTCAAGCCGATACGCTTCCGCGAACTCAGCGAGTTGGACAGGACGCGGTAGCCCTTGGGGTGGTCCTTGATCTCGTCGAACAGCACCGCGGGGCCGTCTTCCCTGCGCATCACCATCTCGGTAATGGCGCCGATCTCAAGATCCCAGTCGCAGCCCCTCAGGGTCTTGAGCTCCCCCATCGCATTCGCCTTGTCGATCCACTCGCGGCAATCATTGAATTCCATCGTTACCTCCGCTCGGTATGCATTCCATCTGCCGTGCTTTCGGGACGTGTCAGGTCTTCTGGTACATGCCTCGCCCCATGCGCCTGATCCGGCCATCCTTGGACCACCGTACCACTACCTGCCGGAGATAGGCCCTGGGCTTCTCGCTCGCCGTCTTGTTGGCGCCCACGGTGTCGAGAGTGAACTCCTTCGGCAAGGTGTCGAAAATCGCGTTCCAGTCGATCATGGCGCCGCGAGGCCCCCGTCTCTGCACCTGTCCGGAGCGGGCGGGCCGGCCGCGCCGGCGGCGCGGTTCTCGACCTCCATCCAGCATGTCGTAGATGATCTCATGCCGCTTGATATCGTCCCGGAGCGTGGCCACCCGCGCGGTGGCCGCCGCCAGTTCCTTCTTCAACAGATCGATCTGCTGCCTGACACTTACCTTCAGAGCCAAGGCCATCTTTCCTCCTTGCTTCCCCCTTGCTTGAGCAATGCCATCCTAGTTAGCACGCCATTTCACAAATCACAATTGGCAAATCATCGCGACTCCATCGATTGCATCCACCCATGGACCCGTGATGGACTCCTTCGTGATCCACTCCATGCCAACGGCTTCGCAAATGCCGATCCCTGTGATATCATCCCCGAATTGAAGTCGAACGTGCAGTCACGTGCAGTCGAACGCGGCCTCGCCAGCGGTGAGGCCGAACCCATCGAAAGGACTCGGGACGGCAGCCATGGCCAGAAAATGCTCCATCTGCGGCAAGGGACCCGCCGTCGGGAACAACGTCAGCCACGCCAACAACAAGACCCGCCGCCGCTGGCTGCCGAACCTCCAGCAGGTTCGAGCACGGCTGAACGGCGCCGTCCGGCGCATACGCGTCTGTACCCGGTGTCTGCGCTCCGGCAAGGTCGAAAAGGTCGCGTGAGTTCGCATCCGGCCGGCACCGGAAACGACCCCTTACACCTGCACCCGATTCGCCTGGTACACTCCCTTCACGCTGGAGATGCCCGCCAGCACCCGCCGCAGTTGATCGGAGCTTCCGATCATGATCTCGAACGTGTTGACTGCCTTGTCGTCGAACGTGCGTATGTGCGCGCGAGCGATGTTGACGCCCGCATCCGATATGACCGAACTGATGGCCGCCAGCAGGCCGGGCTTGTCCGCGCAGTTCACCTCGATCTTCACCGCCCGGGGCATCTTCACGTCCTCCGACCAGTTCACCTCCACCCTTCTCCCGGGATCGGCCTCGAGTCCCGTGGGACAGTGCGCCACGTGCACGGTCACGCCCCGCCGGCGGGTGATGATCCCGGCGATCTTCTCGCCGGGCAGTGGATGGCAGCAGCGTGCGAAGCGCACCAGCACGTCCTTGATGCCCTTGACCCGCACTCCCCGGTCCCGTGAGCCGACCAGCCGGAAGAGCCGTTCGAGACCGCCTTCGAACTGCTTCTTGTCGTCCTTGAGCTCCTCCGCCGGCAGCAGCCTGGCCAGGATCTGGCGCGGCATCAGCTTGCCGTAGCCGACGCTGGCCAGGAGCCCCTCCTCGTTCCGGACCCCGAGTTCCTTCCCCAGCGTGTCGATGCGCCCCTCATCCTGGAGATGCGGGTAGTTCAATCCGTGGCGGCCAAAGTCGCCTTCGAGAATCTCCCGCCCCAGCGCCACGCTCCGCTCCCGCTGCTGCGACGCCATCCACGCCCGGATCCGGGACTTGGCCCGGGGGGTCTTGGCCACCTTCAGCCAGTCCCGGCTCGGCGTCTGCTCCTGCGTGGTGATGATCTCCACCGTATCGCCACTCCTGAGGATGTACTTGAAGGGCACCAGCCGGCCGTTCACGCGCGCACCCGAGCAGTGCTGCCCGATGTCGGAGTGGATCCGGTAAGCGAAATCGACGACCGTCGCGGCCTTGGGAAAGACCTGCAGGTCGCCTTTGGGCGTGAAGACGTAGAGTTCGTCCGGGAACAGGTCCTCCTTGATGCTGTGGAGGAACTCCTGCGGGTCGGACAGGTTCTGCTGCCATTCGAGGAGCTGCCGCAGCCATGCGAACCGCTGCATGTCCGTCACCTGCAGATCCTTGCCCTTCTTGTAGCGCCAATGGGAGGCGATCCCCTCCTCGGCCACCCGGTGCATCTCCTGGGTGCGAATCTGTATCTCGATGCGCTGGGCGTTGGGGCCGATGACGGTGGTGTGCAGCGACTGGTACATGTTGGGCTTGGCCAGCGCGATGTAGTCCTTGAACCGCCCCGGCACCGGCCGCCACTTGGAATGGACCACGCCCAGGGACTCGTAACACTCCCGAACCGTGTCCACCACGATGCGGAAGGCCACGAGGTCGTAGACCTGCCCGAAGTCCAGGCTCTGGATCTCCATCTTCTTGAAGATGCTGTAGAAGTGCTTGGGCCGGCCGCTCACTTCGGCGTCGATGCCCTCTTCCGCCAGCGCCTTGCCGAGCCGCGTGATGACGTCCTTGGTGTACTTCTCCCGGTGCTTCTTCTTCTGAGCCACATCGCCCTTGAGCTGTGCGTAGACCTCCGGGCTCAGGTGCTTGAGGGCCAGATCCTCGAGTTCGCTCTTGATCCAGTAGATCCCCAGCCGGTGAGCGATGGGAGCGTAGATGTCCAGGGTCTCCTGGGCGATGCGCCGCTGCTTCTCCGCCGACAGATACTGCAGCGTGCGCATGTTGTGGGTACGGTCGGCCAGCTTGATCAGGACCACGCGGATGTCCTTGGCCATGGCCAGGATCATCTTCCGGAAATTCTCGGCCTGCTTCTCCTCGTGGCTGGTGAAATCGACGCGGCTCAACTTGGTGACGCCGTCCACCAGGGCCGCGACTTCCTCGCCGAAGGTCTTCTCGATCTCCGGCAGCGTGGTCAGGGTGTCCTCGACGGTGTCGTGCAGCAGCCCGCCGATAATGCTGGGAAGGTCCAGCTTCAGGTCCGCCAGCACCTCGGCCACGGCCACCGGATGGACCAGATAGGGCTCGCCGGACAACCGCCTCTGGCCATCGTGCACCGCCGACGAAAACCGGTACGCCTCGCGCAACTGGCCGACGTCGGCCCCCGGCTGGTACCGCAGCACCTTTTCCGCCAGATCGTTGAGGGCGCTGTCGGGTCCGGCGCCCCTGGCCCGGCGCCGGGGTCTTACCGCGGTCTCGGGATGTACCTGCAAATCTTGAGCCTTTCAGCGGCAATGATGGCGGCCAGCCGCGTCACCGCGTCCTTCACGTCACGGTTGACGATGACGTAATCATACCCCTGAATCTCCTGAATTTCATGCCGTGCGTTGTGCCAGCGCTGCGCGATGGTCGCGCGCGCGTCCGTGCCCCGGCGGGCCAGGCGGCGACGCAGTTCGTCGAGCGACGGCGGCAACACGAACGTCGCCACGGCGCTGGCGAAGTGCTGCTTGATCTGACGCGCCCCCTGGACATCGATGTCCAGCAACACGTCCCGGCCGCGCCGCAACTGGCTTTCGAGCAACCGGCGGGGGGTGCCGTACAGTTGCCCGTGCACCTCGGCCCATTCGGCGAAGGCTCCGGTCGCAAGCCGCCGCCGAAAGACCGCCTCCGTCACGAAGTGATAGTCCTTGCCCGGCGCCTCCCCGACCCGGGGCGGCCGCGTCGTGCAGGACACGGACAGGCTCATCTCCGGATAGATGCTCAGGACCTTTCGGGTCAATGTCGTCTTGCCCGCCCCCGAAGGCGCCGAGACGATGAAAACGATGCCGGAACGGCGTCTGCTGGCAAAGCTGCGGATGGAGACTGTCATTCGACGTTCTGGACTTGTTCGCGAATCTTCTCCACGCTTTCCTTGCCCTCCAGCACCACCCGGATCACGTCGAGCTGCGGCGCCTTGGCGCCCACGGTGGTGAGTTCGCGCTGCACCTCCTGGAGCAGGAAGTCGATCTTTTTCCCCACCGGCTCCCGTTCGCGCATCAAGCCGGCGAGGGCTTCCACGTGGCTGCCCAGCCGGACCACTTCCTCGTTGATGCTGCCCTTGAAGGAACCGCCGCCGGCATCGCCGCCGCTGTTGGCGCCCTGTTCCTGAAGCCGCTGGTCGATGACTGCGGCGCGACGCCCCAGACGCCGGGCCACGCGAGTCAGCAGACGTGCCTCCGCCACCATGTTGCGCTTGAGGTTGCGGCCCTCCCGGTCCCGTGACCGGGTGAGATGGGTCAGAGCCGCCTGCAGCGCCCGCAGCACCAGCTCCTTCTCGCTTCCCTCGATCTGCTCCGGTTCCTTGAACTGAAACAGGTCCGGCAGGCGCGGCAGCAGTTGAAGATCCACGTCTCCCTGCAGGCCGAAGCGTTTCTTGATGCCTTGCAGGGCCTCGCAGTACTGCGCCACGAGGGTGTCGTCCACCTCCAGCCGGCAGCCGCGCCCCTTGAGCGGCGTACGCTCGACAAAGACGTCCGTACGGCCCCGATGGACCTTCGTCCGCGTCTGTTCGCGCAACTCGCCCTCGAGGCTCATGTAGAGCCTGGGGACCCGCAGATGCACGTCCGCATGCCGGTGGTTGACGCTGCGGATCTGTACGGAAACCTTGACCTGCCTGTCCTGGCGTATGGCCTGGCCATAACCGGTCATGCTTCTCATGCGCCCTTCGCTTCCTTCAAGAAATCTTCACACCACTCGCGCTATGGCGCCTGCAAGGCCTGGAGCGACTGCTCGAGCTGACGCAGGGCGTCGCCGAAGCCGGCCCAGTCGCCGGCCTTGAGACGTTCCATGGAACGCCGGTAATGCTGGAGGGCCTGAGTCCGAAGATCGCCCCCGGCTTCCGGCACCGCCACGGTCCGCACCGCCGGGGCGGCCGCCGCCGGATCCTCGGCGGCGTCGCCGAAGAGCTCGTTCAGAGCGTCCTCGAGATTGTCCCGCATGGCGATGCGGTTGCCGAACACGGTGACCACCCGCTTGAGCTCGGGCAACGACCCCTGCTCCGCGGCCAGATAGAGGGACTGGACGTACAGCAGCGAGTCCTGGATGGGAATGGCCAGCAGGCTGCCGCGGATCACCTGCGAACCGCGCTGGCCCCACAGGCTCAACTGCTGCGAGATGTAGGCGTCCTGATCGATGCGGGCATCGATCTGATTGGGGCCGTAGATGAGCTTGGCCTTGGGGAAGTTGAGCGCCAGCAGCTTGCCGTAGTGCGTGCCGTCGCTGCGGGCGGCGAGCCATGCCCGCATGTTGTCGCGGTTGTTGGGAGTGAACGGCAGGAGCAGCACGAACTCCTCCCTGGCCTCCCCGGGCAGACGCATGATGGTGTAGTAGGGCTCCATCTCCCGGTCTTCCTCGCCCACCTTTCTGAAGGGGATGCTCAGGAGGTCTTCCTTGTTGTAGAAGACCTGCGGATCCCGCATGTGATAGGTCGCGTACATCCGCGCCTGCACCTTGAAGAGGTCCTGTGGATAGCGGACATGGGAACGCAGCGCCTCCGGCATCGCCGCCATCGGCTTGAACAGCCCCGGAAATCCGTTGGCGTAGGCCTTCACCACCGGATCCACGGCATCGGCGATGTAGAAGTCCACGGTGCCGTTGTAGGCGTCCACCACCGTCTTCACCGAATTGCGGATATAGTTGCCGACCCCCTCGGTGGGCTCGGAATACGGATAGCGTTCCGACGTGGTGTAACCGTCGACAATCCAGAAGAGCCGCCCGTCGGGGGTCACGACGAGATAGGGGTCCTCGTCGAAATCGAGAAACGGCGCCAGCTTCCGGATCCGGTCCTGGATCCTGCGGTGGTAGAGAATGCGGCTCTCCGGCGTGATGTCGTTGGAAAGGGAGATCCGCAACGTGGCAAAGCGGGCCGAATAGAGAAGCTTGCGCCAGAACGACTGCAGCGGCACCCCTCCCGTACCGTCGTAGGTGGTGTAGATGTTTCGATCCCCGGCCGGATAGTCCAGCTCCTGGGCCAGCGTCTTCACGAACACGTAGTCGTTGGCCACCTCGCCGTAGTAGATTCCCGGACGGGTCACCTTGATGAAACCGTCGGACACCGGCGGGATGTCCTTGACGAAGAACTCGGGCAGCCCCTCCTTGCTGATCTGGTTCACCGGGCTGTACACCACCCCGTAGCCGTGGGTGTACACCAGATGTTCGTTGATCCAGATGCGGCTGGGAAGCTGTTCGTGGGAGAGTTCGCGGGCCGAGAGCATCACCTGCCGGTAGCTCCCGTCGATCTTGTAGCGGTCCGTGTCCACATCGAGGAACTCGTAGTAGGTGCGGATCTGCTGAAGCTGCGCGTAGGTCGACAGCAGCGGCTCGTAGTTCCACAGCCGGATGTTCTTGACCGTGGCATCGTTCTGCCTGAGGTCGTCCGCGGTCAGCATCTCGTCGACCGGAAACTCCTGGGCGTCCACCCGGTCGAGGCCGTAGGCGTGCCGCGTGGAGCGGATATTGCGCTGGATATAAGGCGTCTCCGCCACCAGCTCGTTGGGCACGACGTGAAACTGCTGCAGGAACGAGGGGTAGGCATACAGTCCCACCAGATGGACCGCGGCCAGGGAGCCCAGCCCGATCACGAGATACCTGAGCCCGACCCACCGCATCTGCAACAGGCAGAGGAGGGACACGGCGGCCGCCACCACCGCCAGCACCCGCAGCGCCGGAAGCCTGGCGTGTATGTCCGTGTAGCCGGCGCCGAACACGACGCCGGCCTGCGAGTAGAGCAGCTTGTAGGCATCGAGCAGATAGCCGCCGCACTGGACCAGCAGCAACAGGGCCAGCAGCACCGACAGGTGGACCTTGGCGGAGCGGTGCACGAACAGGCCGTTCTCCGAGTACTGGATGCCGCCGTAAAGGAAATAGATGAACGAACTCGCCACCAGCATCAGTCCCAGCGACACCAGAAACCACCGGTAGAGCGCCTCCAGCGCGGGCAGACGGAAGATGTAGAAACCGATGTCCTTGCCCAGCAGCGGTTCCTGGATGCCGAACGGAAGGCCGTTGAAGTACAGCAGCGCGGACTCCCAGTGCATGGCCGCCTGGGGCGCGGCCAGGAAGCCCAGCACCAGCGCCACGGGCAGCAGCAGGCGCCGGATCAAAGGATCCAGATCTTCCGGACCCGGAACCTCCGGATTCCGGCTCTGGAGCGGCACCACGCCGTCCCGAAGCCGGGCCGCGAGCTTGATGTTGACGTAGAAGAGCGCGAAGAAGAGCAGCCCCGAGATCACCCCCAGCAGCACCTTGATCCACAGGGTCTTGGTGAACACGCCGGCATAGCCGATCTCCCGGAACCAGAGATAGTCGGTAAAGAGATAGATGGCCTCGCCCACGAGCGAGAACAGCAGAAACGCGCCAAGCGCGATCAAGCCGATGGATTTTCTCATGGAATCCGGATCCTTTTCGGGTGCCTCAGGAGAGCGCGCCCTTGTGGGAATACTCGATCTCCGCGCTGGTGATGATCTCCAGCAACGCCGCCCGCCCCTCCTCGGTGGCCCGCCGGGCCCGCACGATGGCCGGACCCACCTGGCCGGGTTCTTCCACCCGCTCGGCCCAACCCCCCATGGCCCGGGCCATGTCGGCGTAGTGGCCGCCCAGATCCCGGGTGCCGTAAAGCTCGTGCGACAACGCCATGTGACGCGTCTCCACCGCCATGGTGGCGTTGTTGAGCACCACGGTCAGGATCGGGATATTGCAGCGCACCGCCGTCTCGAAGTCCAGCCCGGTCATGCCGAAGGCGGCATCGCCCATGAAGTTCACCACGAACTTCTCCGGTGCCGCCAGCTTGGCCCCCAGATTCAGCCCCAGGCCGGTGCCCAGCCCGTGGGACTTGCCCCATCCCAGGTAGGAGCGCGGACCCGCGGACCGGTAGAACGGCATGAGCTGGTCCCGGGGGCTGCCGGAATCGTGGGTCACGATGGCTTCCGCCGGATCCACGGCGTTGACGAACTCCGAGACGACCCGATAGGGATTGATGGGCACCGCGTCGGAGGTGAGCTTCGCGTTCCAGTCCCGCAACCACGCCGCGCGCATCGCGGCGATCTCCGCCGCGGGGGAGCGGTCGCTCCTGCACTTGCCGTTCAGGAGCTCCCTGACGGCGGCGATGAACTGCCGCAGGACGAGCCTGGCGTCGCCGATGACCGGAAAGTCGACGTCGTAGTTCTTGCCGATGTCGATGGGATCGTCTGTTGCCTGGATGAGCGTCTTGCCCGCCGGGATGGGCGCGGTCATGGAGTGTCGGGTCAGGCTTGTGCCCACCGCGAAGACCAGGTCGGCCTTTTTCAGAAAGTGGTAGACCGGCCGGTTCATGACCCCGGACGCGCTCCCCAGCGACAGCGGGTGCGTCTCGGGAAACGCGCTCTTGCCGCCCATGGTGGTGACCACGGGAATGCAGGCAAGCTCCGCCAGCTCCAGCAACTCGGGTGCCGCCTCGGCATAAAGCACCCCTTGGCCGGCATGGATCACCGGACCCCGGGCTTCGAGCAACGCCCGGGCCGCCGCCATGACGTCCGCCGGGTCCGCTTCCCCCACCGCCGCCTTCACCGGCCGGTACGCTTCGATGACGCCGGCACCCACCTGCTCTTCCGCCACATCCGCCGGTATCTCCACCATCACCGGACCCGGACGCCCCATCCTGAGCCTCGCGAAGGCCCGCCGCATGGTATCGACGACCCGGTCCGCCGTGGTGACCTGCTCCACGAACTTGGTCACGGGAGCGTAGTTCCGGAGCGCGCTGAACTGGGGAAACACGCCGTCCCGTTCGCGGCTGTGGCCCAGCGGCAGCAGCAGCACCGGCACGGCGTCGGAAAAGGCCGTGGCCACTCCCGCATAGGCATTCTCGGCACCGGGGCCGAACTGCATGGCGAACACGCCTGGCGGCCTGCCGTTGGTCACCCTGCTGTAGCCGTCGGCGATCCCCACCCCCACCCGTTCCTGGCGGCAGATGATCGGCCGAATGCCGGCTTCGGCGGCCGCCTCGATGAGGTTCGTGGTCGGGAAGGCGCTCAGGTACGGGATTCCCTCACGCTTCAGGATGCGGGCGATGACGTCCACCGTTCTCATGGCACCGGCGGCTCCCCTCTGCCCGCACCGCGCACCGGCAAGGCGAAATCGCGGCAAAGGGCGTCCCAGGTGCCGAGTTCGGCCAAGGTGCGCAAGGTGTTCAGGGTCGGCGGGATGATGGCCATGCGTCCCCGTTCGGACCGCCGCACGCCCTCCTCGGGAGTGACCCAGAGGCTCTCCGTCACCTCTTCCGACACGTCCAGGGGCACCTGCCCCTCCGGCAGCGGGGCCAGGAAGAACCGGGTATCGAACCGCATCGCATAGTGCTCGGGAGTGACCCGGTGATGGAAGTAGACGGGGCTCCCGACGTCGCAGTAGAGCCCTTCCGACGCCAGCAGCTCGGGAAAGCTCACCGCGCCGTTCCACACGGACTCGCGCCGGGCCACCACCCGTTCCCGGGCGTCCTCCGCCATCACGGCGCTCCCTTTCTCGTCCACGCACAGCAGCACGCCCACCTCCTCGTACAATTCCCGGACCGCGGCCACCCAGTGGCCGAAGGCGTCCTCGGCGCTCAACTCGTCTCCCAGCCGTGCGCGCGCATCCGCGGGCGACAGGCCGCGGCACAGTTCCCGCATGGCGGGGGCGGCGTCGGCACGCTTGACGCTGCCCCCGGGAAAGACGAAGAAGCCGCCCAGAAAACGCATTTCCCGCGGCCGCCGCGTCATGCAGATCTCGAAGGCGCCGTCTCCCGACGGGCGTACCAGTACGAGGGTGGAGGCTCTCCTGGGAATGGCTTTTTCCCGCATGGAATCTCAGCGCCCGGCAGGCTGACCCCGAAGCTTCGCCACCAGGGACTCGTAGGAGGTCCGGTTGATCACGCGACTGAACTGCGCACGATAGTTGTTGACCACGCTGACATTCTCGACGACCACGTCATAGATGCGCCATTCGGCCGTGTCACCGACGCGGTGGAGGCGGTAGGCGACGTCGAACCGGCGTCCTTCATCGTCCACGATCCGGGTATCGACCCGGGCGAAGCGCCCGTCGATCTCTTCACCGACGACATGCACGCGCTGGCCCTTGTACGCGGAGATGCGGCTCGCGTACGTCCGTTCCAGGAAGCGGGTAAAGATCCGGACGAACTCCTGGCGCTGTTCCGGAGTGCGGCGGCGCCAGTGGGCGCCCAGCGACCGCCGGGCCATCTCGGGAAAGTCGAAGAGCGGCAGGATGCTTGCCCGGAGGCGTTCGGACTTCGTGCGATCTTCAAGCTTCGAGTCACCGAGTATGGAGACGCCGAGCCGCAGCGCCTTCTCGATTTCACGCGCCGGACCGTCCGCCGCCGCCGCCATGGAGCCGGAACCACCCGCCACCAGCAGGAATGCGCAGAGCCACAACCGCCCGGAGCCCCAGCCTGCAGTGATTTTCTGCGCGAATCTCCGTCTCATGACATTCCGCCTCACAACATTCCGCCTCATGACATTCCAAGCGAACCAATCTACGCAATAATCACGGGGAATCCAAACAAGGCGCGCCCCCGGACCGCCTCAGGCAAGCCGCACGGCCTTGGAGAAGTCGTAGTCGGACGGCAGGTCGGCCTCGAAATCCCAAGCCACTCGGGGGCCGCTCTCCCCGCCGCCCAGGTGTTGCTGGAGAAACCGGAACAACAGCATCCAGGCCGCCTCGGCGGCTTCCGGACGGTAGCGCCCGG
Organism: uncultured Binatia bacterium (SeqCode); assembly: GCA_964291295.2. Lineage (GTDB taxonomy): Bacteria > Desulfobacterota > Binatia > UBA9968 > JAJDTQ01 > JAJDTQ01. Next base: position 2,963,300 of record OZ219754.1, read on the forward strand.
GCATGGTGTCGTTGAGCCAGCCGTGGGGAGCACCCCGGAAAATGCGGATGGAGTAGCTCTTCCAGGCCTCCTCCAGCGCGTTCCGGAAACGCCGCACGTCCGGCACCGAAATGATGTGGTCGCTGTCGCCGAAGACCCCCAGTACGGGGCAGGACAACCGCCTGATGAACTCTCCCACCGGCGTCGGGCGCTCTTCGTGGGGCTCCCAGTCCCGCTGGTAGATCCCGCCGTAGAACACCACGGCACACCGAAGGTCGTCCCGGTGGGCGGCCGCCAGCAGCGGTTGCCGTCCCGTCTGGCATACGCCCATCACCGCCATGCGGCCGGCGTCCACGAAGTCCTGCCCGCGCAGGCAGGTCATGCACGCGTCGAGGTCGGCCAGCGCCTCGTCGTCACGGATGCCGACACCCACCTCACCGCGAGCCAGGGCTTCCCGGTCCCCGGTGAATCGCGAGAACATGTCGGGAGCCAGCGCCACATAGCCGTTCCCGGCCAGCCGCTCGGCAATGTCGGTGGTGTGCGGCACGATGCCATAGCGCTCGTGGAGCTGGATCACCGCCGGCCACCGGCCGCTTCCCGACGGTCTTGCCAGGTAACCCTTCCTGCCCGCCGCGAACTCGATCTCCGCAATCATGCCCGACCCTCCTTCATGGACCTCATGGTGTGCGCACGCAAAGCGTCCGGTCTGAACCGTATCAAATCGGACCCGGCGAAGCGACGAAAGGCGCGACCCCCAGGCTGGCCTGTCCGGTGCTTTCACGCTAGTCTGGAACACCACCCGTGCCGAAGATCACCCACATCGAAGCGCGCGCCCTGAACGCGCCCCTCAAGGCTCCCTTCACCATTGCCGGAGCGCGGCTGGACGCGGTGCGCAACGTCGCCGTGCGGCTTGACCTGGCCGGTGGCGCCAGCGGCTGGGGGGAGATCCCGATCCTGCCGGCGGTGACGCCGGAAGACCAGCCCGCCGCCTTGGCCGCGTCCCGGCGGGCGGCGCAGGCATGGACCGGCCGGGACGCCCTGCGCTGGCGGCCGCTGCTGAAGGAGCTCTGCCGCCTGCTTCCGGACACGCCGACGGTCAGGGCCGGCATGGAGATGGCGCTGTTCGACGCCCTGGCGCGCCAATGGAACATTCCCCTCTTCGCATTCTTTGGCGGCGCCGCCGATCACGTCGTCACCGACATCACCATCCCCATGTGCGGGCCGGAAGAAGCCCGCAGGCTTGCGGCCGCGTACCGCGGGCTCGGATTCACCACCCTGAAAACCAAGGTCGGAGCCGATCCGGACGCCGACATCGAACGCGTCGCGGCCATCCGCGCAGGTCACCCGACCAGCGACCTCATCCTCGACGCCAACGGCGGCTACAACGTGACCCGGACCCTGGCGGTGCTGCGGACCCTTCGCCGCAAGGGACTGGAACCGGCCCTGCTGGAGCAGCCGGTGCCGCGGGAGGACCGGGACGGCCAGGCCCGCCTGGTGCGCGAAGCCGGCGTTCCGGTGGCCGCGGACGAATCCTGCCGCTCGTCCGAGGACGCCGCCGGCATCGCCCGGGATCGCCTGGCTCACGTGATCAACATCAAGCTGGCCAAGTGCGGCGTGGCCCAGGCCCTGGAGATCATCGCCATCGCCCGGGCGGCGGGCCTCGGACTCATGATCGGCGGCATGGTGGAGACGCGGCTGGCCATGGGCTTCAGCGCGCACCTGGCGGCGGGCACCGGCGCCTTCCGGTGGATCGACCTCGACACCCCCATGCTGCTGGCCGAGGATCCGGTGCGCCACGGCTACACGGTCGACGGACCGCGCTACCAGCTCGGCCACATCACCGCCGGCCACGGCAGCGAGCCGACAGGATGGTAGAACCGCCCCGGTGATGGCGACGCCCTGGAGACGGCGGCGGTGTGCCGGCACGTTCTGACCGGCCCGCAACCGCAGAGTGACAGGGAGCGCGCTCAAGTGCCGGAACGGGTCACGCCGAGGCTTCGGAGCCGGGCCATGAGAAGCTCCGGCGCCATGGGCCGGCGCAGGAGTTCCCGCACGCCCTCGCCGGCCTCGCCAGGCTCGGCTGCCCGGGCCAGGAGGGTCGCCAGCGGCACCTCCGTCCGCGCCCATTGCCGCACGGGATAGAGCGCATCAATGGCCGCGACCCGCAGATCATACGGTTCTCTGAATGCGGCGGTGGCGGCGATGAACGCCCGGACCGTTTCGGCAAGCGCGTCTTCCCCGGGCGATCCCTCTCCGACGCCATGCCGGATCGCGGTCGAGGAGTGGTCCCTGAGCCCGGCGGCGAGCGCCAGCGGTTGAACCCGGTCCCGGTAAGGGGCGTTCCCGGGGCGCTCCAGCAACGCATACAATTCGCCGGCGCCCCACTCCCCCCGGTTGGCGGCCACCAGCCTTGCCTGGGCGAACAGCCCATCCAGTGCCCGGTCGCGGTCGTCGTAGTATTTCCCATCGAAAATCTGGAGCACCTTGTCCATGCCCACGATGACCCAGAGTTCCGCCGCCCGGCCGAAGCTCGCCCGGAACGCCGGCGCCTGCTCGGAGTAGAGGCCGCGGTTCACCACCGCCACCGCGGCCCATGGGTGGGCGCACGCGAGCAGCGACAGCAGCAGCAGGCGGTCCTCGCGGCACAGGCCTTCCACCCGCTCCTTGTCGACGATGACGCTGCTCAGGGAGTAGACGACATGATCCAGATCGAAACGGCGCCGGGCGGCGCCGGCGAGATCGGTATGGGCAAGGGTGGGCGGATTGAAGGAGCCCGGAAGGATGCCGACCCGGCCACCTTCGATACGGTGCGGGCCGGCCACCAGGACGGCGGCCGGCACCGGAGCAGCCTCAACGGCCGCCAGCGCCTCGCGGAAGCCGAAGAGGCGCCCGAGGTCGTGAAAGTCCTGCTGCGACAAGCTCTCCTATTTCCAGATTGCGGGACTGTCTTCCTCGGGGAAACAGGCATCGCAGAAGGGGCAGTGAAACTCCATGCCCGAGCCCAGCATGTGTGGGTTCACCACGAACTTTCCATTGCATTTCGGACACGTCACCTCGACAGCCTGACCCATGAAGGTCTCCTTTCCGCCGGTTCTGCTCGAACGCCTACGACCAGTAGGTCGTCCGATCAATGGGGATGTGCGAAAGGATCTCGCCGGGAATGAAATCCTCGACCTTGATCCGGCTCATGGCCTCGTCCGGAACCTTGGACACCGGCGAGAACGGCCGGTCCAGCGGACGCGTGGCGTCGACGATCATCCCTGAGGTCTTGATCTCGTCCACCAGGGACGGATCCAGGAAGTTGCCGCGGAAGAGCGGTTTCAGGATCGACACCTGGCGGTGGGGCTGCACGCGCGTGGCCAGGGCCCACAGGATGTCCGTGGGATCGTACACGTTGATGTCCTCGTCGAAGACGAAGACGTTCTTGGTGTGGTCGAAGGTCAGGGCCGCGGCCGCCGCCCGTCCCGGATCGCCTTCCGACAGCTTGTTCATGGAGATGAAGACGTTGTAGTGGGCATGCCGGCCCATCTTGCAGACCGCTCGCACCCCGGGCACGGCCTCGCGGCAGCGGCGCAGATAGGCGCCCTCGCGCGGCAGATCCATCCACGGCTTGTCGCCCTCGGGCGTGATGATGGACTGGAACATGGCACCCCGGCGCCAGCTCATGGCGGTAACCTTGTACTCCACGCAGGTGGTGTAGCGCTGCGGCCCGAGATAGCCCGGGGCCTCGCCGAAGGGACCTTCCACCACCCGCTTGTTGGGTTGAAGCAGTCCCTCGATGACCACCTCCGCGTCCGCCGGGATCAGGAAGTTGTCGCCCCAGGTGGAGGACGGCGTGAGCCGCAGCGGCTCCTGCATGTAACCGCCGATGATGTCGAACTCGCTCACCTCGAACGGGCCGCTGTAGCACGCGCCCATGTGGTAGGTCGGGTGGTGCCCCAGCACCGTGGCCACGGGACACTCCATGTTGTTGTCCTCGTAGTCCTTGAATATCTTCCACAGGTGGCGCGGCGAGGCGTACAGCGCCGTGCTCCGGGGCGACTTGACCTCCATCCGGTGGTACGAGCAGTTGTAGATGCCGGACTGCCGCTCCTTTGTGATGGTGGACATGACGATGTAGGGACCGCCGTCCATGTAGTGATGACGCATCACCGGGATCTGGTAGATGTCCACGTCCTTGCCGGTCTGCACGTTCTGCATGACCGGTGCCTGGTCGCGCTCGATGACGACCGGCTCCAGACGGTGCTCCTCGCGTTCCAGGCAGACGTCGGTCATGGCCTCCCGGCTCGTGTCCCGGTCCAGACCGAGAGCCACCTGGGTCTTGCCCTGGGAGATCTCGCAGTTCATGGTCAGCTTGATGTCCGACGGTTGACCGTGGAGGTTCAACGGGTTGTCGAAGACCAGGATCGGGAACTTCCGCTGTTCGTCAAGGTGCTTGATGAGCGCGCTCACGTCGTAGTGAGCCGGATCCACCTGCTTGGTCACGTGGACCACCTCGTTGGGGATCTCCCGCCGGCAGTCTTCCAGAAACGATCCCAGGCTCTTGGGCATGTGTCACCTCTTTCGCGATGTACTGGAGGCTCGGTGTCGGATTTTCCGAACTCTGTCCGAACTCTGTGCCGGTCTGTGTCTCCCTGTCGGATTGTCCGAAGATTCCGGGTTCTTAGCCGAAGCACCGAAGGTTGTCAAACCGGCCCCAGGGGCGGAGAATTGCAGTTGACAGGCGCGATCCAGCCGAAATACAACGACACAGGATCAAGCCCGGGAAGGAGCCCATGATGAACCGACGTCGTGCAAGCCTTGCAGCCATGATCATTGCCTGGAGCCTCGCCCCCGGCACCGCGGCGGCCACCGTTTCGTTCGAGGGGAAGACCGTCGCCATTCTGATCCCCTACTCCGTTGGCGGCGCCGCCGACATCATGGCCCGCCAGATGCTGCCGTTCATCGGCAGACAGATCCCCGGGAACCCCACCACCATCATCAAGAACATGCCCGGGGGCGGCGGCATCGTGGGCGAGAACTGGGTCTACAATTCCGCCCCCGCCGACGGCACCATCATCGGTCAGTTCTCGACCTCGGTCACCGACACCATCTTCAAGCCCGCCAAGGTCAAGTTCGAACTGGACAAGCTTCAGTGGCTGGGCGGGGTGCGTGAGACCACCGTCACCTTCGTCAGCAGGGACCTCGGCATCACCAGGGGTGCGGAGATGGCAGGCCTCGGGAAGAAGATATTCTTCGGCACCACGTCGATCCAGAGCCCGCGCTCCATGATCCCGCGGCTGTTCCTGAAGATCCTGGGCCAGGACCACAGGCTGGTGACCGGCTACGGCAGCAGCGGCGACATGCGCGCGGCCATCCGACGGGGCGAGCTGAACATGACCAATGACAGCCAGAGCGGCTACTTCGCCGCGGTGCTGCCCATGGTCGAGGACGGCGCGGTGGTGCCCGTCGCCCAGGAAGGCACCGTCCAGGACGGCAGGATCGTCCGTGATCCGCGCCTGCCGGACCTGCCCACCTATTACGAGATCGTCCTGAAGCTCAAGGGTGAATCCATCAGGAAGGAGCCCGACTACCGCGCCATGGAGCTGCTGGCCTACCTCGGCGGCGTCCGGCGCGGCTGGGTCTACGCGGCGCGAGTTCCCGGGGACGTCTTCGACACCATGGCGGCGAGCTTCGACCGATTCCTGAAGGACAAGGAGATGATCGCCCATTTCAGAAAAGCCATCGGCTTCCGGCTCGTATCCCTGAACGCGCCCCAGGCCCGGGCCATCATCGACAAGGTGGTGGAGATCCGGAAGCGCGACCCCGAAGCCCTGGAGATCCTGAAGGCGATGGCGCAGAAGCCCTGACCACGGCCACCGGACCGCCGCACTGGCTTCGCCGTGACCCTCCAACGCAGCCTGGGCGGGTTCATCCTGCTCGCGGTCCTCGCGGCGTGGCTCTTTCTGGCCCAGGGGCAGGCCGGGAAGATCGGCACCGCCTCCCTCGAAGGCCTTCTCCGGGTGTTCTCCTGGCCCGCCTTCGGCTACCTGCTGCTGGGCAACGCCATCGGCTTCGCCGTGGGCATGCTGCCGGGTCTCGGCGGGCCTGTCACCATGGCCCTCATGCTCGGGTTCGCGTTCCAGCTCGGGATGGACGCGGTGGAGGCCTTCTCCTTCCTGCTCGGGATGATGGCCGTGACCGCCACCACGGGCGACATCACCTCCATCCTGTTCGGCATCCCCGGCGAGGGGTCCACCGCCTCCACCATCGTCGAAGGCCACCCCCTGGCCAAGAAAGGAGAGGCCGGACGGGCCTTGGGCGCATCGCTCATGAGTTCGCTGATGGGGGCGATCATCGGCGCCGGCGCCATCGCCGTGGCCATTCCCGTCGTCACCCCGCTGGTGCTGGCTCTGGGCACCCCGGAGTTCTTCATGCTCACCATCGCCGGGGTGACGTTCGTGGGCGCGCTGAGCGGCGGCAGCGTGGTCAAGGGGCTGGCCGCGGGCGGCCTGGGGTTCCTCTTCTCGCTGGTGGGGCTGGACATGCAGACCGCCACCGAGCGCTACACCTTCGGCTTCATGTACCTGTGGGGCGGCGGGGAGACGGGCGGTGCCGGCATCGGCCTGGTGCCGGCCACGGTGGGGCTTTTCGCCATTCCGGAGATCATCGATCTGGCCACCAAGGGCGGCAGCATCGCCCAGGCCCGGGTCGGCCGCCTGGGCGGCGTGCTCCAGGGGGTCAAGGACGCGCTGAGACACGGGTGGCTGGTAGCGCGGTGCAGCGCCATGGGCACCTGTATCGGCATCATCCCGGGCATGGGCGGACCCGTGTCCCAGTGGGTGGCCTACGCTCTGGCGATGCGATCCTCGGGCAGGCAGGACCAGGTCGGGACCGGCGTCATCGAGGGCGTGCTGGGCCCGGGGGCGGCAAACAATTCGACGCTGGGCGGCGCGCTCATCCCCACCATCGCCTTCGGCATCCCGGGCAACGTCACCACCGCCATCCTGCTGGGGGCGTTCCTCGTCCTGGGCCTGCGTCCCGGCACCACCATGCTGACCCGGGATCTGGACGTCACGTTCTCGCTGGTGTGGGTACTGGTGGTCTCCAATATCATCACGGTGTCGGTCTGTTTTCTCTTTCTGAACCAACTGGCCCGGCTCACGCGTATCCGGGGAACGCTGCTGATACCGCCGCTCCTGCTGTTCATCTATCTCGGCTCCTACACCCACACCCACAGTTTCGGCGACATCCTCGTCACGCTGTTCTTCGGCGCCCTGGGCTGGCTCATGGTGGTGTTCGACTGGTCCCGGCCGGCGCTCCTGCTGGGGCTGGTGCTGGGCCGGCTGGCCGACAACTACCTGTGGATCACCTACTCGCGCTACGATTTCGGCTTCATCACGCGACCCGGAGTGCTCATCATCCTGTGCGTCATCCTGGCCAGCATCTTCTATCCGGTGGTGAGCGACCGCCTGCGCCGCCGCGCCCCGGAGGCGAACTCATGAGCTTCCGCCGTTATTCGACAGCCTTCACCGGGGCGCTGTTCCTGCTCGCCGCCTGGGCGCTATGGGAAGCCCGCGCGTGGGACATCCAGGCAAGCCTCATGGTCTGGCTCATCGGCGTGCCCACCGCGGCGCTGCTGGCACTGCAACTCGTGCGGGAACTCGCCGGACGGGCCGACGCGACCGCCGCCAGGGGCGGCGCGCCAAACCCCGTGGACGCGGCCACCGCTCGCCGCACTGCCGAGACCGTGGATGCGGCCGCGGAACGGCGCCGCACCGCGAGCATCATTGGCTGGATCCTCGGCTTCGCCGCGGCGCTCTGGCTGGCGGGTTTTCAGTTCGGCATCGGGCTGGCGACGTGGCTCTACCTCAGGCGCGCGGGCGAGCGCTGGCTCACCGTCATCACCATCACGGTCGCAGTGCTGGCCGGCGTCGTGCTGGTGTTCGACTGCGGCATGCACATCTTCTTCGCCGAGGGCAGGCTCTTTGCCTGGACCGGGCTCCGCACGAGCCCGCTCTTCGCCAGCTTCTGCCACCAGGTCACCAGCCCGTTCAAGGGGTGACCTCCACGGCCGCCCCTGGCACTGGCGCTCCCTCTCGCTGCAACGACGGAAGGAGTGGACGGGAGGACAGGCTTCAGGCAGGTGAGGGCGGCTACAATCCGTAGAGCGTCCGGGCGTTGTCGCTCAGGATCTTCCGCTTCTGCTCGTCCGAGATGGCGTCATTGCCGTTGAAGATGGTGAAGGCGTCCACCTCGCTCGAGGCGTCGGTATGGCCGTAGTCGGTGCCGATGACGATGTTGTCATCCCCCGCGTACTTCAGCACGTAAGGGAAGTCGTCGTCGGTCTGGGCCGACACGTAGATGTGGAAGGCCTTCATGGGATTCTCGGGATATTCCGCTGTTCCGGACCTCCGGATGGTCTCGTTCACCACCCACGGAACCCACTGGGCAGAGGACTCGATGAAACCCCAGCGAAGCTTGGGAAACACCTTGGGCACTTCGCTCATCATCAGCGTGAAGCAGGTGGAGACCGTGGGAATGCGGAACACCGGGAGCCCGCCGCCGCTGTCATAACGCGGCCGGAACTGGGTCGCCAGCCGGGGGCTGCCGTTGGCGATATGAATGCCCATCATCATGTCGAGGCGCTGGGCCTCGTCGAAGATCGGGTAGAAGTACGGGTCCACCAGGTGCCGGTCGCCCTCGAAGGGACGGAGGCAGACGCCCACCGCGCCATTCTCCCGGCTGAAGCGGACCTGCTCCAGGGCCTCGCTCATGGTCATGGCGGGGACCACGCAGACCCAGCGGAGACGGCCGCCGCCCTGCTTCCACACGTCCGCCATCCAGCGGTTCCAGCTCGCGCACAGGGCGACCTCGGCGTCGGCGTGTTCCGTCACCTGCTCGATCCACAGCGTGTTGTACATGACCTGGACATCAATGCCGAGCTTGTCCAGGTGATCGAGCCGCAACTGGACGTCGCGCAACTCGCGCGCGTCCTGAGGCGTCTGCATCTGCCGTCCGGCCTTGGCCGAGACTTCGTCGAGTTGCTGCTCGCTCAACGTACTGAAACGGAAGCCCAGCACTTTTCCGTCCAGAACCCAGTACTGGGTCGTCGAGTCCTCGGAAGCGGCGAAAAGCTTCGGGCGGAACTTCTTCTCCGAAGCATCCAGATAGTCCCACGTGTGCTCCGTCTCCACCACATGGGCATCCGCATCCACTACGATTTCGGTTCCGTTGAAGGTCATGTCCGTTCTCCTTTCGCCGGCGGCCTGTCGCCTCATGCGATGCCGTAATGGGGTTGTCGCTCAGGGGCTGTCGCTCAGAACCTTCCGCCCGGATTCGTCCTCCACCTCGGCGTCCGCCCTGAACCGGATCTGGCGTCCACCACCAGCGGTTGCCCGTTTCATGTCACGATTTGTTTCCCTGACGGATTTCGCCTAGACTCGTTCCCATCTTCACTCCCCGCACACCCGTATCTAGTAGCGAACCATGGATTCAGGTGTCAAGAAGTGCGCGGGGTCGCGCGGCTGTCCGACGGACGAGACGCGCACGCGGCAAGCCGTGCGAAACACTCCAGCCACCCTCCTGATCGTTCTGGCGCGGGCGCTCGTCCCGACCGTCATCGTCGGCGCTTCCAGAGCGTGGAACCGGGAACGGCGCGCCGCCATCGCCGAAAACGCCGGTATCGCCCCGGCCCCCGGGCGCAACGCGTTCAGGCTTCCCTCCATCCGACACGGCACGGGTCCGACGGCAGGATGACGGATCACCCATGTCGCCGCAATTCCTCGCCTTGGTAACATCGTTCTTCTACGCGGGCTGCTTTCTAGCCACCCGGCGGGGGCTGCTGTACTCCACTCCAGCCACGGCCGCCTATGTGGCGTTGGCCGTCAACAGCACGATCCTGTGGGCGATCGTCTTCCTGACCGGCGGCATCCCCGCCGTCCCCCGGGTGGCCACCGCCTGCTTCGTGGCGGCGGGCCTGATCCAGCTTGGCACGCGCCTGTTCGCCTACCACGGCGTGGCCCGCCTCGGTGCCAGCGTCACCAGCACCGTCCAGTCCACCAACCCGGTGTTCGGCACCGCCCTGGCGGTCCTCTTCCTGCACGAGACGGTGACGCCGCTCCTGCTCTTCGGCACCGGCTCGGTGGTACTCGGCATCATTCTGCTTTCGTGGAAGCCGCAGCAGCAGACCTGGCGGGCCCGGGATCTGGTCTTCCCCTTTGCCGCCGCCCTCACCGCCGGGGTGAACCACCCGATTCGCCGCTACGGGCTGGCCTTCGCCAACCAGCCACTCTTTCTCAGCGCGGTGATGGGGCTTGCCGCGCTGAGCCCCATGTTGTGCAACCTCGCAAATCCGCGCGTCCGGAAAACCATCGTGCTCCACCGCCGCGCCATGCCCTACTTTCTGGCCACCGGAGTCTTCGAGGCCGTGGGCATCTGGTCGCTGGTATCGGCGCTGGGCATCGGCAACGTGGTGGTGGTGGGCCCCATCGTGTGCGTCGCGCCCCTCTGGGTGCTGCTGGGCACCCTGCTTTTCTCCCGCGACGTCGAGCGGGTGAACCTCCAGACCGGCATTGCCACCCTGTTCGTCATCACCGGAATCGTCGCCGTCTACCTGCAGGGCTGATTTTCTTGTCGGCCGGGTGACCCGCGTGCGGTGATGGCGGCCCGGGCCATCTCTTTTCGATGTCGTGGCCGGCCGGCCACGGCGGGACTGCCGGCACTCCGGACGCTGAAGTGGGAGGCGAGGTCGAACCCGCTGAACGGGCCGGCCCTGGAGGTTCCGGAACAGAGGCTCGATCAGGCTCCCTCAGGAAGGCCGCCGGCGGTCCGGACGTGCTTCCCGTGAAGCGGCCTTCAGGGAACGACGGTCTCCGCCATCTCCCGGTAACGGCAGAATGCGTTCGCCAGCCGCATTTGCCGGGGGGTTCGACATTCCGGCTCGAACAGCGCCGGGTTTGCCAACAGAACGCTGACGCAGCGGGCACGTGAAGTTGCCACATTGAGACGGTTGAGGCTGTAGAGAAACTCCATTCCATGCGGTGCGTCCCTCGGCGCGGAGGTTGCCATCGAATAGATGACGAGAGGCGCCTCCTGGCCTTGAAACTTGTCCACGGTGCCGATGCGGGCTCCGGGCAACCGCTCCCGCAGTGCAAAGACCTGCGCGTTGCAAGGTGCGATGATCCGTATGTCTTCCAGTCCCAAAGCACGTTCGTCGCCGTTCCTGTCAAGCCATGTCGCACGCTCCTCCATCAGTGTTCTTACAAGGGTGCGAACCCTGTCCGCTTCTTCAGGTGACGCGGTCTGGTTGCCGTCATGAGCGACCGGCAGCCAGCGCAGCCCGCTGCCCTGGACGAGGCCGCCGGAGAGGATGCGCTGGTTTTCGAGGCCGGGTCGGGAATGCAACCGACCCTCGTAGAACACCTCACTCGTGAATGCGCATATGTCCGGATGCAGTCTCCATGTCTGTTCCAGAAACAGCCCACGATCGGCCTCGATGGTCGGCCGCCCGCCCAGCAGATGATCCAGGGCCGAGACGGCCGTGCCGTCGGGATGGCCGCCTTGTATCGGCTGTTCCAGTTGCTGCGGATCACCGACAAGCACGAGTGCGGCCGCGGCCAGGGAAACGGCAAGCACGTTGGCCAGCGACATCTGCGCCGCTTCGTCCACGAACAACACGTCGACCGTGTTGCGAGCTTCGCGACGCGCCCAGAGCCATGCCGTGCCGCCCGCGACCTGGCAGTCCCTCCGCAACGCCCTGAAGACCTCCCCGTTCGTGGTCACAAAGCGCAAGCGATCCAGATCCGGTTCTCTTGCAGGCGATTTTTGTACCGCTGTCAGATCCGTTCCGCTCTCTTCGGCCGCCCTCACCACTTCGTCGAGCAGATTGCGAATGACCTTGTGGCTGTTCGCCGTAATGCCGACTCTGGCACCCGCGCCGACCAGAGCACAAATCATCCGCGCGCCCGTGAAGGTCTTGCCGGCACCCGGAGGCCCCTGGATCGGCAGCACGCCGCCTTCGAGAAGCGGCGCGATTCGCAGGGCTGCGTCGACGGTCGATTCTCCGTCACGTTGCAGAGCGGCACCGCCGATACGCGGCCGCCGCCTCAGCAACAGGTCGCGCGCCACCTGCCGGCCCTTGCCGCCTTCAATACCGTTCGCCGCGACATGCTCCCCGATGCCGGCGAGCGACTCCGCGAGGACCCTGGCCTTCACCACCTCGTGGGAAAAAACCGCGGCTGGATGCCGGTCTGTACGGTCTGCACGCTTGCTGATGTCAACGGTGCGGTCCTCGACAGATATCGCCTCCAACGTGCCGATTTCCTCCCCGCCTGCGCTCATCAGCCTTTTGCCGCCGCGCAGATCGGTTTCCTGTGCGGGGAAGCGATAGCGATGCACCGGCGCCTTCCGAGTACCCCCGACCGCCTTCACAAACTCGAGGTCGGCGACGGCGCGGCGCTCGTCGATCAGGTCGTCCGCGGACAGATCGCTCAAACGGAAATATTCCCACCAGACGGATTTGTCCTCGCGCCGGTGCCAATCCGCGATGTTCGCCAACAGCCACCGTGCCTGCTGCCCGGCGGTCCGGTTGCCGGCATCCACCGGCACGTCTCCGGTCAGCCGTTCCGTCAGAGCGTTCAAGCGTTCCTGCCAGGCGCTGATGGCTGCGCTGGGATCGCCGTTCCCGGACCCGGGCCTCGCTATCCGAACCCCGGACCGGATCTGTTGGTTCCGCACGCTTTCGAGCCAGTCGCGCAGGCCGAGCGTCGAAAGACAGTCGTCGCGGTTGTAGTCCTGCACAACCCTTCGGCTCTCGCCGGTCAAGCCCCCGACATCGGCAAACTCCAGGCAAGCCTGGACGTGCGCCAGCGCGCGGTTGGCTTCAGGCAGAGCGATGCCGCGCCTGAATTCGTGAAACCGCTCGAGTTCCTTGAGCGAGTAACTTTCCACGCTGGCGCGAATGCCGCCGCGCACGACGCTGTGGAGATCCACCAGCAAACCCGCGCGAAGCATCCGGTCGATCTCTTCCTCCCGCGTGGCGTATCGGCCCATCAGACGCTTGAGCGCAGCCGGCTCATACGGAGCGAAGTGATAGACATGCATGTCCGGATAACGCTGCCAGCGCGCGATGATGCCGTCGACGAACTCCTCGAAGGCAATCTTCTCCTCCTCGCGAGTGAGCGACCACCGAGCCGTATAGTGCGCGGTGCCCTGTTCGCCCAACGCAACATGACCGAACAGATATTCGAGACCGCCCTCGCCAACGTAGGGATCTCCTTCCAGGTCGAAGAAGAGATCCCCGGCTGACGGTTCCGGCAACCGTGCCAGGCCATGTCCCGCCAAGGGCTCGAGCGGCTCGTAAACGGGCATCCCCTCTTCGCGGGCGGCGACCTGTACCCGGGCCTGCTCGCGGATTCGCTCGTACGTATGGACCGCACCGCGCTCCGGCTTCCACGTCAGCGGCAGCGGTTCGGCGGCAAGCGCCGTCACCGTGGTGATATCGCGCCGTCTCAACTCCCCGATCTGGAGACCGGACGTTCCGGCAACGAGGGACAGATGGTCGTCGGCACGGCGGCGGGCATCGCAGACCCGCCGCCAGCGGCAGACTTCACAGTGCTGTCTGGGATCCGGACAGGTTTGCACACCCGCATCATCGACCACGGCCGCTTCCAGACTTCGTTTCACGAGCCGGTAATAGGCCAAGTAGTCGTTCGACCGAAAAACCTGCGGCTCGAAGTCCGACCCCACGACATGCATGAACTCCGGGACCAGGCCCTGCACTTTCGCGACAAGATCCGTATAGAGACAGAGTTGCAGAACACTCCCGCCTTTGGTTTCCCGCGCGAGCTTGGTGTCCATCACTTCGTAGGACCATTCGCCAAGGTCGCTCGGCGTATCCACACGCCTCAGGATGTCTGCTCGACCGCCCCACCGCCCGTCCAGCAGAACGCCCCGGCAGATGACCTCCGCGCCGGCGCTCATGGCGTCCAGGGTCTCCCTGGCCTGCTTCTCTTCCAGCCCTGCACCCTCGATCCGCACGATCTCGCGACCCACCCCTTCGAGATGGTCGCGAAAAGCCTGTTCATGCAGGTCGCCCCGCCTGCGGAGAATTTCGAGCAGCCGGTCCCGACGCTCTGGCTTCGAGCGGGCGCCTCTCGCAACCTCGATGTTCAGTTGGGTGAGGTGATTGCAACTCAAGTGGCCCGCCAGGTCGGTGGCACTCAAGTGGAGGATTCCCTTGTTGTCCCACATCAAGCGATTTCTCTTTCTCAATCCCCATGTCACCGCGGGTGCGAAACAGGGCGCATGGCAGGATGCATGGCACATGGCCTGAACCCGGGGACAGCCACTCCGGGATCGGACCCGTCACCGGAGCCGCCCTGTTACGCAGTCGCGCGAAAGACAGCCTACCGCTTGCGACGGCGGTTGGGCCTCTGGGCCAGCGCCGAAGCGGCGGCAGTCTTTGCGGCCTTGCTGGACAGTGGGTTCCGCAGGACCTTGGAAGCGGCCGACGCGGCCTTCCTGCTGGCGACTTCGGTGTTTCTCTTGCGTTTCATGGCAAGGAGTTCCTTTCAAGAGTTCCTTTCAAGGTTGAGCTTGACCGGACCACGCCGGTCAGATAAGTAGATACACGTATTTGGCGCCATGTCAATATGCTTTATTGACAGAATAAATCTTCTCTACGGACCGGAGAGCGAGTGTGATACAGGAACCTGACACCGGGAATGCGGGAGGCGAGGCCCGCCAGGCACTGAGGTGGGGCATTGAACAACGGCTCGAGTTCATCGATTTCCGCCTCTTTTGGGACGGCCGCATAAACCGTGGCGACATCACCGAAAAGTTCGGAATTTCCATTCCCCAAGCGTCAGCCGATCTCGCACGGTACCGGGAGATGGCGCCGGACAACCTCCGCTATGACCTGAGCCTCAAGTGCTATCTGGCAACGCAGGAGTACCGGCCGGTTTTCGAGGTCGAAGACGCAGGCCAGTATCTGGCACAACTGAAGTCTCTCGGGAGCGGCACGACGGCACGGGAAGAGACCTGGCTGGCCGAAACGCCCGAGTTCCGGATCGTGCCGACCCCAGGGAGGAATGTGGACAGTCGGAGCCTGAGGGCGGTCTTGCGCGGCATTCGAGATGGCCTCGCGTTCCACATTCGATATCAGTCGATGTCAAGACCGGAACCGCACTGGCGTTGGATCACGCCGCACGCGCTGGGTTTCGACGGCTTCCGGTGGCATGTGCGGGCCTTGTGCCACAACGATGATACCTTCAAGGATTTCGTGTTCGCCCGAATTTACGAAATCGGGGAATCCCGGCCCCATGCCATGGATTCAAGGGCCGACAAAGCTTGGTTCGATTCGGTGACAGTGATAGTCTCTCCCAACCCCGGTCTCTCGGAAAGCCAGTCGAACGCAGTCAAGATCGACTATGGCATGCCGGAAGGAGTACGGGCGATTACCCTCTCAGGTGCTCTCCTCTACTATTTCCTGAAGCACATGGGACTCCTTGTGGATGCGCAACGACCGCAGGACCAGCAGATCGTGCTCGTGAATAAGGCAGAAGTGATGGCAGCGTTGAATCGATCGTGGGGAACGCGGTGACCTGATATCCCGTGCCAGGAGTCTGCGCCGCGGAACAGGATGAAAAGAGAAGGCGGGATGGCTTTGAAGGGGATGGATTGCGCAAGGAGACGAGAACATGATGATGGAAGGCAGAGTTGGATGCCGACGACGTTTCGTTCCTTCCGCATGAGCCGGCAATGATGGTGAAGGTACTGGCTTACATGATGCTCCGGCGCCGCGGGTGGAGAGATCAATGACCCGACGCCGTCTTCCGATCGGAATCCAGGACTTCCGCACGATCCGGAGCGAGAACTTCCACTATGTCGACAAGACCTGCCTCATCCGGCAACTGGTGTATGAGGGGCGCCACTATTTCCTGTCCCGGCCACGCCGGTTCGGCAAGAGCCTGCTGCTCGACACGCTGCGGTCGCTGTTTGCCTGTCACGAACCCCTGTTCCGGGGACTGGACATCCACCCTCATTGGGACTGGTCCTCGCCGCATCCGGTGGTGCGGCTGAGCTTCGACGGGAAATACAATGAACCCGGGGATATCGAGCGCAACATCCTGACCCAACTCGAATTGATCGAACGCGATGCCGGTCTCCCGCCCGCTTCCTGCAGGACCGGGCCCGAACGCCTTCTCGATCTTCTCCATCGACTCCACGCCGCCGCCGGGCGGCCGGTGGCAGTGCTGGTGGACGAGTATGACAAGCCCATCCTCGACGTGCTCCACGACCCGGAGCTCGCGGCGGCCAACCGGGACTACCTGCGCGGCTTCTACGGCATCGTCAAGGGCAGCGCCGCACATGTCCGCTTCGTCTTCGTCACCGGTGTCAGCATGTTCTCCAAGGTCAGCCTGTTCTCGGGGCTCAACAATCTGAAGGACATCAGCCTTGATCCGCGCTACGCCACCATCTGCGGCTACCGGGACGAGGATCTGGATCGGGTCTTCGGCGCCGAGATGGCCGGGCTGGACCGCGATGCAATCCGCACCTGGTACGACGGCTATCACTGGCGGGGCGGGGAGCGGGTCTACAATCCCTACGACGTGCTTCTGCTGCTCGACAGCCGCGAGTTCCGTCCGTACTGGTTCGAGACCGGCTCTCCGAACTTCCTGTTCCGGATGCTGATGGAGAAGTCCGTGAGCCCGATGGAACTGGAGGGCCGGCTGGCGGACATGTCGTTGATCTCCAAGTTCGATGTGGGCGATATCGACATCGAGGCGCTGCTCTTCCAGACCGGCTGTCTGACCATTGCGGAGGAAGAGAGGCTGGGCCACCGGACCCTGTACCGGCTGGACTATCCCAATCTGGAGGTTCGGCTGAGCTTGAACGACGAGTTGCTTGCCTGGCTGGGCAAGAAGGGGGCCGAGCCGCTGGAGCGGGGCCGGGAGTTCTGCGCGCTGCTGGAGGCCGGCGACTTCACGGGCTTCGGCGAGAGGCTCCGCGCCTGGCTGGCGGGGATCCCCTACCAGTGGCATGCCAAGGGCGATCTGGCGCGCTACGAGGCCTGGTACGCGAGCCTTCTCTACATGTGCCTGCGCTCCATCGGAGCGGACCTCCGGGTGGAAGAGGCCTCGCATCATGGCCGCGCGGACACGGTGTTGCTTCTCGGCGGGCAGGTCTTCGTGCTGGAGTTCAAGATGGCCGAAGGCGAAGATGACAGCGCTGCCGCACTGGATGCGGCGCTCGCGCAGATGCGCGAGCGGGGCTACGCGGAGAAGTACCGCGACCACGACGGACCGGTCCATTTGATCGGCGTGGCTTGCGGGCGCGAGGCGCGGAACCTTCTCGAAGTCCGCGCCGAGCCCGCATGAGCCGAACCCGCCAACGCCGGACACCACGACACCGCCGAATCCCTGCCGGAATGCCAACCTCGGCACCCGGTTCGCCGAACCGTGCGGTCAGGTGAAGAACAGAAAGGACAGTATCCCGGGCGTCGAGCCGGATGCGCTGCGCATGAATGACGGCCACGGCAGAACGCCGGGATGCCTTGACATGCCTTGACATGCCTTGACATGCGCCATAGGGCATATTACGGTCCGCCATGATACGGAGTTTCAGGAGCCGGGCGCTGCGGCGCTTCATGGAGAGCGGCGATGCGCGGCGCATCCACCCGGAGCACCGAGAGACCGTGCGCGACATCCTGGTGCGTCTCAATGCGTCCGCGGCCCCGGACGACATGGCCCTGTCGGGGTTTCGACTGCACCCGCTCAAGGGCATGTATGCCGGCTTCTGGGCGGTGACGGTGCGCGCCAACTGGCGGGTGATCTTCCGGTTCGAGGACGGCCACACCGCCGATGTCGACTATCTGGACTACCATCAGGGAGGCAAGGCCCATGCTGATGCACGATCCGCCCCACCCGGGCGCCTTCATCCGGCGCCAGTGCCTCGAACCCCTCGGCCTGACGGTGACCGAGGCTGCGAAGGGGCTCGCGGTCTCGCGCAACACGCTCTCGCTTCTGCTCAACGGCCGCCTCGGCATCTCGCCGGAGATGGCGATCCGGCTGTCGGAGGCCTTCGGCGGAAGCCCCGAAAGCTGGTTGACCCAGCAGATGCAGTACGACCTCTGGCATGCACAGCAGAGCCGCAACCCGGTCGAGGTTCGCAAATTTGCGGCGACATGACCGGCGCGCCGCCCTGGACCTGCTCCAGTACCTCGTCGTCCGCGCCAAGGTCTTCGCCGAGTTGTTGCAGAACAGCCGCCGCGCCCGCGTCCACAGGATCCGTATTGCCGTTGAACACTCCGCTCCGCGCCGAAGAGATCCGTTCATCACCGTGCTCTCTTGCCAACTCGTCCAGGCCATCCGCACTCGCCTGCGTCAGGCACACGAGAACGCCAGCTGGACCACGCTGCGCCGCGTCGTCCAAGGACAGCAGGCATCACCGGCACATGCCGGCTCACCACCACGTGCCGGCGGGCGCACCCTGCACATGCGCAGGGCGACCCGAGCCGAACCCACCCGGCAGGCCGTCTACAAAGCCGTGGACATCAATCCCGTTCCCGGAGGAACCCGCGCGCAGTCAATCCTCATGTAGTGCCACTCGCCGCTTTTGCCCACCATAACCATATGATATGAAAAGAAATTGTACAGAGGCTGGTAAAGTTGGGCTACGCTCCGCCGAACGTCCAGCCTGGCGAAGCAGTCGTCAATACACCAACATTCGAAGCGGATCCGTCACCGGGGGAGATCAGGCCCGGCATCGGGGCAGCGCGTCCTTGTCCGGGCGGGAAGCATGCCGCGCGGGCTCCAGGCGACGGAGACGCTCTGAACGGACCGGCCGCCACGGGATGCGGCGGCAGTGGAGGGGAACATGGACGAACGGGATGCGCCGCAGCCGGCATCGTCGGAGGAGGAAGACCGGATCGCCGAGACACCAGCGGTCTTCGTCAACAAGGTCTTCGTTTCTCCCATGGCGGACGGCGCGAAGATCACATTTGCCGAGACACGCCGGGCGTCCGGCGAGGACCCAGCGTCACCGCGGGTGGCGGTGTTCCTGCAACACGCCGACCTCGCTGCGCTCCGTCGCCTGCTCGACTGGACGGCGCAGGACAGCGAAACGCCGCCGGAGCGCTTCGGCGGGTCGATGCATTAGGGTCCATGCGTTGCGCCTGCCGACACCCCATATGGTCAGGGTTCGATGCGGGACACACGCGACGGGCGCGCGGGGCAGCGCCATTTCCTCGGCCGTGAAGTCGCGCCCGTAATGGCGGCGCTCGACCGCGCCGGGTCGGCGCCGCTATCGCGCACCGATGCGGCGGCGGGTCGTGGGGACGACCCTGAAACAGACGGAAATCCGGCTTGCGGTTCCTCAGAATCTTGGCGCGGGATGATCCTGCTTCACCCGTGCTCCGGCGTCCGCATCAGAATTGCTTCTTCCATGCGGACCGGACCGTCCATTCCGAGGGCGAGTCCGTCCGGTGGCCGGGCTGCCGGCTCCAGACGGACTCGAGGGTGAGCACACCGCCAGCCAGGGAGTGGTCGATCCGCGCGCTCAAGTCAAGTTGGCGGCCGGTCGGTGCAAGCTCGACGCCGACGGTCTCGCCGGCCACCCGTCCGTCAACGGTACGGCCTGTGGGCAGATGGAGGAGCGCAACCCCATCCGTGACGCGGATCGGCTGCGCCACGGCGAAGCGCACGGTTGCGCCGGCGGGAGAGAGGATGTGGGCGGCGGCCACGCGAAAGGCGCTGGTGCGCAATGTGGAGATATCACGGATGAACGGCCCGCCGATGGAGTCCGGACGCACGGCGCCCAGTTCTCCCTGAGCCGTCAGTCGCCATCCCGGAGGTCCGTCCGCCTCCAGCCGGGCCGAGAGAAAAGCGGTGTGGCCCGCGAGCCGCCCGAAGGCTCCGGAAGCGGAACTGCCCAGCAGGCTGTCCGGCTCTGTGAGCCAGCCGGCCTGCAGGGCGACCGCCGACAGGTCGGCGGGCCGCCATTGCGCGGCGAAGCCCGAAAGGGGCTGGCCCCCTCTCTCCCGCGGTCGCTGGAAGAAGGCGGCGGACCAGTCCCAGGGCGTGGAGAGGTCGAAGCGGGCGGCTCCGTCGGCAAGCGCAAGATGGCCGGGAAATCGGCCGGGGGGCCGGGCATGCAGTCTCCATGCGCCGTCCTCCGGCCGGGGCTTCCCGGAATCGGCGAAAAGCCGGTCCGGTAGAACGGGCGCGGCGCGTTGCGGGGGCGGCCGCACAAAGTCGCCGGCCGCGAACCAGAAGGGCGCGCCGGGTTCGTCGAAGGCGGCGACCTCGCGCGGCCCGAGAGCGCGGATGAAGCTGTCCCCCAGGGCTCGGCCCGGACGTAGCGCCGAGCCCGCGACACCGGCCCGTGCGTCCGGCTGCGCCACGGTCCCGCCGGGTCGTATGAAAGTGGCCGTACCCCACGGCGCCCAGGTCCAGGAGGCCCTGACCATAGGTGGAGCGGTCGGCATAAATGCCCGTCTTGTTGGCCGTGGCAAACAGGCGGCTCACCAGTTCGGTATTGGAGAGTTGGCCCCGGAAGATCTGCTTCATGATGGCCAGTCCCCCACTGACCATCGGCGCGGCATAGGACGTTCCACTCACAGTCCTCCAGTTTCGAACACCGCTCACTCCAAGAAGGTTCCGAAATGGGCGGCCCGGACATACGTACCCGGTGCGGCGATACAGTAATCGGCGGTGATGCCGCAGCGATTGGAGTAATCCGCAATGGCGCCATCCTCCTCCATGGCAGCGACCGCGATCGAATGACCTCGCAACTCCGCGATGCGAGAGGGCAGACCGGCCCAGAACTTGGGGGAAGAGCCAATGACCTTGCCATTGACGCATCGTGCAGCCCCGACTTCAGCCGCGTTGCAGGCGCGTCCATGGTTATTGCCTGCGCTCCAGACAAGGATTGTTTTTTCCGGGCGTTCTCTTGCGCAAGGACGGAGATGGTTCTGGCGTAATTCCTGCTTATCTGGTTCTTTCTGTAATCTTCAATGTTTCCGTCAAATCGCATGCTGACGTTCAGGATATCTATCTGCCCTCCCAAAGCTGCCTTGAACAGCTCGGAATCATCGAGGTCCCTGCTGTTCAACTGTTTGAGCGAAGCGGGTTGATAAGAGGGGGGTCCACTGCTGGACGGGATAGCGAACATGGCGATGTCGGCGCCCCAGGCCACTCCTTAATGGGCCTCGGGATCGGATACCCGGTCGCCGGCTGCAATGCTGGCGACCCGGGTTCCGCGGGAGTATTCCTTGGCGCTGGTCTCGTCCGTCGCTCCGTTCAAGAACGTCTCGCTGACATCCGTGTCCGAGAAAGAGGGGTGGTCCTTGTCGATGCCGGAATCGACAAAGCCAAGGGTGACGCCTTCCCCGGGCTCCGCATCGCCTCCCTTGAGGAGGCGCAGATGGGCATGGGCATGGTCGGCGCCAATGGTTTCCAGGCCCCATTGATTTCGGAAACCCGCTTCGCTCCTGTAATCGCGGGACCATTCCTTCGCCTTCAGGAGAAATGCCTCCCTTGCGATGCAGCCAAGTTCAAGGGAAGGGTGGGTGGCAACGGTGTCGGCCGGACAGGATGACGGCGCCCGCGACTCGTCGTCCACGGGATCCGGTGTTTGGGCGGGCAGCCCGTCGTCCACAGGGTCCGGTGTACCGCCGGACGGACCGCCGCCCGCGGAGCCCCCTCCCCCGCCTCCGCAGCCCGCCAGAGCGAGGGTCGCGCACAGGGCCAAGGAGCAGACAATCCCGATCCTCCTCGGCGCCCGACGATTCTCGCGCCTGCCGCGACTCATGATGCCGATGGCTGCACGTCCGGCGTTTCTGCACCCCGGCAAGTCTTGACCATGACCCACACGCCCCGCCCTCAAGTCATATGGGTCATGTTGCAGCCAGGGCAGGGCAAAGTTGCGCGCACATGAGGCGGATCGTGTCCCGACCGAACAGCCGCGGCAGATCGTGCATCCCGGATGCGTCCATCGCCGTCGTCATGACCTCATCCCCCGTCCCGAATTTTGCCTCCCGGTGTCATTCCCGCGCGCCTGCACCCTTCCTGGAATGACGAAAGCCCGGCGAAATTCAGCAACTCTTCTGTTTGATCTTCCGTCTGCAGGGGTCCGTCCAGAAGTCCACCGAGAGGTGCCTTTGTTCACCATTCAGGGCAAGTCTCGGTGTGCGACGGCTCAAGAGCCTGAGAGGGCTTGGGAACCGGGTGCGCCATGCGGCATGTCGGCGCTTCCAATCAACCAGATACCGGAAGTGCCCGATGTCCCTTGATGAGATCCGATGCGATGTGTGGACGTGATTTCAAGGGGAGTTGTTCCCGAGCCTGGCCGAGGCCATTGGCCCTCCGCGCAAGCGCCACAGCCAGTGCCCTGATCCTCCGCGAGGTCGGGGGACACGAGGGCTGGCCATGCGCCGGTCTTGGTGTCCTCGACCCGGAACACGCTGTTCGGGCCGGTCATCGTTCGATGATTCCGCTCGAATCGGAAAGTGTGCCACCGCGACCGGTTTCAGCCGGGAAAATCGATACGCCATGCGGCCGCTGCGATTCTTGCCATGGTCTCCTGGCGCGCCTCGATGGTCTCGGGCGTCCATTCCGTGTATTTGCGCGCGATGTCCTGGGTCGTCTGGAAGCGGCTGTTCGCGAACACTGCCCGCTTGGCTTCATAGTCGGCATTGCCGGCGCCGCGATTCAGGCTCGCTTCCAGCAACGCCATGTTGCCGAGGCGCGATGTCTGCTCGTCCAGGTCTCCTTCGCCGAATCGGTCCCAGCCGTCTTCAGGATTCAGCGGACAGATATGCTCCAAGGTTATCCGGCTGTCCTCGAGGTCCAGGCGATTGCCCGAGGCCCGCCGCTCCAATTCGAACAGAATATAGCGGACGACCCGCTTGTTTCGCGTCTGCCCAACGCCGATGGACTTCTCGGCGAAACTCAGCCGGAACCGCTTGTCATCGGTATAGACCGTTCGCAAGCGGGCCATGATCTCCGAGATCGAGGAAGGATCGCCCCTCGAGATCCTCTGGGCCTCCGCATGGTAAATCCGCTCCTGCTCGCTTCCGTGAAGGCCGCCGATGACATTATAGCGGAAGGAGATAATGACTACGGAGTGCAGCAGTCTCTCGAAGTCCGCATCGCCAAGAGAACGCCGGGCAGCCAGCAGCAGCGGGAACGGCTGGCGGACACTGAACATGCGAAGGATCCGGGCATGCTGCTTCCACTCCATGGGCCAGTCGGAGCCATCCGGTTGCGTCAACGCCAGATAGGCCTCGATATCGGCCTCGAGCTCCTGCAGGAGCGAAAACGCATCCCCCCTGTCCCGGACTTGGGCGCGGACAGTCTTGAAAAGGTCCGACAACCGGACCGTGGTTCTCCGGCTTATCCAGTGGACACGCAGGAAATCCGGGAAACTTTCTTCTCCGAGCCTTCCTGTGATTCCGTTCCAGCGGCCTTCCAGCGCCTCGGTCTCACGCTCATGTTCACCTTGGCGATGCAGGAGCGAGAACAGGTAGTTTTTCAACAGGTCGGTCGCCGAGAGCTTCACGCCCCGCGCATTCAGCGTTTCGAATACCCGGTAGGCGTTCAGTTCATCGGTGACTGTGATGACGGTAAAGAGCAGTTTGTCGCTCATCCCGTCGATCAGCCGCACGACCGCCAGACCGGGGTCTTCCTCTTCGTCCAGATACTCCCGAAAACGACGGTCGAACCACTCGAACGCCTTGCGCATATCGTGCTCCGACCTTTTGAATCCCCGTTTCGGCAGAGGCGAGATCAGCGGAACCAGATATGTCTGGAAATAGCGGTCATTGTTCCGGTTCAGTTTCAGCTTGGGTTCCGATACCAGCGTCACCGGATCCAGGTATCCGATATAGCCCTGCCGCAGGCTCTCAAGCCGCTTGCGGGTGTTTTCGGTATCCCGCCCCTTTTCCAGCAGAACCTGCAATTGCCGCAAGGCGGCCAGCACGAGAATATTCAGGGTTGTCAGGCGTTGTTGCCCGTCAATGATGTCGAACCTCTTGCCGTCCTCCGACTGCAGGACGAGATAGCCCATATAATGCGCCGGCTCCCCCTCCGGGCGCATGACCTCACGAATATCGTGCCAGAGGTCGTCCCACTCCTCTTCGCCCCAACTGTAGTCGCACTGGAACGGCGGCACCCGGTAGAGCAGGCCATTGCCCATCAACTGACGCCAGGTGCTGTTGTTCGTGTTGAAATTCGTAGCCATTCGCGTGCCGAATTGCCGACAAAGCCGCTTCGGTCCGCGGCTCGAAATTCGAATTATAGCAGGCAGACCGGCCTTTCGCGGCAAGCTTTGCCCGGAAACCGAAGGCTTGGCCGCATACGGTCCGTCATGCCGGATTCGGGGCGCCTGCGGCGGCGGCCCGGCAGGGAGGCGCTTGGAGGTATGTTACGGACGGCAATGCCGTGTTCGACGACCCAGGCGAACCGCTTCTCGCCATCCACGAGTGTGATGGGAGCGGCTCCCGCGGCGAAGGCGGCGTCCTGAGTGCCCTTCGAGAACCGGGAAGTCCTGAAGATAGTTCCACGAACTGCTTCGAAGCGGTACAGGGAACCTCGAAGCGCGTCGAGATCCTTGCGCTGTATCGGGCGGCGGTGGCGCCTGGCTTGGACTACTTCCCGGATCGAGGTGATACCAACCTTGATGTCGGCGACGACATCGGCTCCGCCATTACCTGACCGGGATGTGGCTTCCACGTTCCGGTAATCCATTTCCCCGACAGTCGTTTGATCAGGTGTTCAACTGCGAACGGTTCCATGTCCTGAAGCTGATCATGCAGGCTATCGCGCACCGTTTGGGCGTGCTGCGGTACCAGTGTCCACACTTGGTTGTGGTTTCCAGCTACGGTATTGCCTTCGTTTTTGTTCTCCTGGAGGTAACGCAAGCCGTTGGGTGTCGCAGAGTATAATCTCCCCCTTCGCTCAATCAGGCCACGAGATTGACGAGACGCCGGCCCATCGTGTCCTTGATCACGGACTCGGCGCGGATTGAAGAGCTGCGATTGAGGTAGTCTGCCCACTGGTCGAGTAGACCTCCACGTAGGCCAGGAGCCTGTGCCGCAGAAAGTTTTCGTGGGACAGAGATCCACCA
Source organism: uncultured Binatia bacterium (SeqCode) (assembly GCA_964291295.2). GTDB lineage: Bacteria > Desulfobacterota > Binatia > UBA9968 > JAJDTQ01 > JAJDTQ01. The sequence continues at coordinate 2,988,386 of OZ219754.1, forward strand.
GAGTCCCACTTGGCGCCCAATTCATGTCCAATAATGGGACAAGGCTACACGTTTCTGGCATTTTGGACGAGAATCTGGCCATGCTCTCCCACCGGTCACATCCCGGAGCGTCCTGCAGCACAGGCTCCTAGGGCCACAGGGTGTTATCGGCGAGTGCCTGTTGCAACCGGTCGGTGGACCAGACGTCGATCCCGTCCCCGGTCCGGAACGACCGCTTGCCGCCGTAGGCCAGCACGCGCCGCGCGATTCCCGGAAGCTCCGCGATCGCGCGCAATCCCGGCAGCATTCCGGTGTGATAGCGCGGCTGCGACTTGACCTCGATCGCCGCCAGCTCGCCGCCCCGGCGCAGCAGAAAATCGACCTCGGTGCGGTTCGCCGGGTGCGGCGCCCAGTAGTGCATCTCGTCGAACAGCCCACCCTGCTCACCGTGCGCCCGCAGGAGGTGCAGGACCCAGCCTTCCAGGAGCGCGCCGCGTTCCTCGGGTGCGATCGGCCCGTGGAGCCTCTTCACCGCGCGGACCAGGCCGGGATCGACCCAGTAGAGCTTCGGATGGCCGCGCTCGCGCGTCCGCAGCCGCGGCTGGAACGCGGGCAGGCGGAACGCGAGCAGCGTGTCCTCGAGGATGTCCAGATAGCCCTGCACGGTGGTGCGCGCGACACCGCAGTCGCGCGCGATGCCGGATATGTTCACAACCTGGCCATGACAAAGCGCGGCGATCGGCAGGAAGCGCGCGAACCCCGGGAGATTCCGGACAAGACCCTCGGCCCGGACCTCCTCGCGGAGATAGAGCCGGACATAGCTCTCGAGAACCGCCCGCCGTTCCTCGGCGGCCCAGACCAGGGGGATGGTCCCGGTATCGAGGGCGGTATCAAGGTCGAAGTCGCCGCCGAGCTCGGCCGGGGTCAGGGGGTGCATGGTCTTGTGCAGCGCCCGGCCAGCGAGCAGATTGACGCCGGCCGCCTTGAGCTTTCGCGCGCTCGATCCGAGCAGGGCGAAGTTGAGACGCCGATCCTCGATATGCCGGTGCACTTCGTTGAGCAGATTGGGCAGGCGCTGGATCTCGTCCACCACCACCCAGCTCCCGGGAGGCACGGACTGGAGATCCGCGGCGAAGAGGGACGGATCGGCGAGGTAGTCCTGGTAGCGGGCCTCGTCGAGCAGGTCGATACGCGGCGCATCGGGAAACTGCGCTCGCGCCCAGCTGCTCTTGCCGGCCCCGCGGACGCCGAGCAGAAAGAAGCTCTGCGCGGGCGGGCGGATCAGCCGGGGATAGGTCGTTCCCGCCATGGTGCCATCATATTTCGAAGAAAGATGACGATATATTGTCAGTCGGGCATCGGCGAGTCAAGGACGCGGCGCAAGCACTTCTTGCCGGTAACCCATTCCTCCCGGCTGCGCGCCGCAACGAATGCCACAGCCGCTGCGCCTGGCTCGGCGAGATGGAGGAGCGGCTGCGCGGCGAGCGGGGTCAAAGGGCTGTGGGTACGGCCAGGATCTTCGTCTGGAGCCAGTTCGACAAATCCTCGAGGCTCCGGGAACTGATCTCGTGTCCCATGTCGTATTCGCGGTACTCCACCGGAACCTGCAGCTTCTCGAGCAGCGTCAGGGAATGTCTGGCCCGCGCCAGCTCGATGAGTTCGTCGCGCTTGCCGTGCTGCACCAGGGTGGGCAGCGTGTCCACCCGCTGGGCCACGCCCATCGCCGACAGCGTACCCTCCCGCAGCCAGGAACTCAGGATGCACATGCCCGCGAAGCGGTCCGGCTGGGAAAGCCCGAGGCTGCAGGCCATGCCGCCGCCCTGGCTGAAGCCCAGCAGCACGAGCCTGCGGCGGTCCAGCGGATATCGCTCGTGGCATTGGTCCACGAACGTCCGCAGCCGGTCCCGTGCGGCAAGGAAGGCGCCGGTATCGATGTCGCCGCCCAATGACATGGGGAACCAGGCGTAACCGGTCACGCCCGGGCCCAACGGCACTTCCAGGGGGGCCTGCGGGCAAAGGAACCGGAACGCCCCGCCGCACAGGTTGGGGGCCAGACCCAGCAGGTCGGCGGCGTTGGCGCCTCGACCGTGCAGGGCCAAGATGGTCGGATGGGGCCCCTCTCCTTCTGGTTCGTACATGCAGTGCAGCAGTTCCATGACTATTCCATCGCCGCCCTGAGATCCTTGACGTAGTCTTCGATAGCGGCATCCATGGTGTATTGCGGTTCCCAGCCCAGGTATTGCCTGGCCCGCGATATGTCCAGCGGCACGCTGACCGCCACATCCGGCGGCCTTCCGGGAATCACTTCCACCTCCAGCCCGGGGAATTGCCGCTCCACGGCAGCCACGAGGTCGTCGAAGGTCGTCACCTGTCCGACGCCGATGTTGAAGGTGGTCTTCTCGGGCACCGGCACCGTCGCCGCCAGGTCCACGGCACGCCCCATGTCCTTGGCGTAGACGTACTCGAAGGTCATGGTCTGGGCTTGGGGGATCCTCGCCACCTCGCCGCGGATCCCCGCCTCCAGCAGCATCTGCACCTTCTCGCCGCCCCCGGAGCCGCCCCAGAAGTGGCCGAGTCCGTAGGCATTGGCCAGCCGCAGAGTCAACAACTCGAAACCGTAGAGGCGCTGGTACGCTTCCGCCAGCAGCTCCTTGGTGGCCTTGGAGTTGCCGTAGCCGGCCCCCGGGCCCCGCGGCATCTCCTCGTGGGTGGGGTGGTCCCCGGCGCGCCGCCGATCATAGGCGCCGAAGGTGCTGATCAGAACGAAGCGCTTCACACCCGTGAGCCGGGCCGCCTCAAGCACGTTGAGGGTTCCCTCCACGTTGATCTGGAGCCCGCTGTAGAGGGACTCCACCACGCGCCCGCCAATGAGTCCGGCGGTGTGCACCACCGTCTCCGGCCGGTAGCGCTGCATGGTCTCCGTCAGCGCCGGCAGGTCCCGGATATCCTTTTGCACCACCTCCACGTCCGCCGTCCCCAGCTTCCGGTGCAGGTATTCGGTGCGCGGCATGAAGTCATAGAAGACCAGCTTCTCGCGGCGCTTCAGCGCGCACTGCGCAAAGGATGTACCCACCAGCCCCACTCCCGTCACAAGCGTCGTTCCCATGATCGTCCAACTCCTCTCCTTGCAGCCGTTCTCCCGCCGGGCGCGGCCCCGGGGCCGTTATCGGGCGGCCGTTCCAGGCCCGTTGCGGAGCTTATCCCCGCAACCGCGGCATCACGCTGTCCGCCAGCATGTGGATCGCCTCTTCGTAGTCCGGGCCGAGCTTGGCGAAGGCGATCTCGTCGTAGCCCATCTCACCGGCCTGCCTGGCGATGTCCACGATCTGATCGGCCACCTCGTCCGGACGCCCGGCAACGTAGTAGTTGAGGACCATCTCCTCGGTCACCCGGGCCGCAGCCTCCTCCACGGTGGCGCCTCTGGCGAACGCCTCCTTGAGTTCCAGCACCCTTTCCCGCTCCACGTTGAGGCGGCGGTATTCCTCGACGGTGAACTGGAGCGCTTCCCATTGCAGGATTGAATGGGACACCTGACGCTTGGGAAACTCGATGGCCGCCTCACGGTCCCGCGACACCGACACATTGAGTTCGACCATCTTGCGCAGGCTCTTTCCGGGATCGACGCTGCGGGCGCCGGCCTCGGCCATCGCATGCATCTCCTTCAAGCGGCCCGCGCGCAGCATGGGGATGAAGGTCCCCGAACTGATGAGCCCGTCCATGACCTGGCCCCCCATGCGCAGCGACCGGGGGCCGTTGCCGCCGGAATAGATCGCCACCGGGGATGCGGGCTTGAAGGCAAGTTCGAAGCCTCGAGCCGGATTCAGGTGGAAATATTCGCAGAGCACGGGGAACTCGCCATACGGAACGCGCGCACCCTCAAGGGCGCGGCGTGTAAAGACCGCCAGCTCCCGCACCAGCGCCAGGGGCCTGTGCACGGAAACGTTCTGCGGCGTCTGCGCCAGGTCGCCGCGGGCGATCCCGAAGCCGATCTCCCGCCCTTCGGCCAGCTCGGACAGGGTTGCCAGCGAGTCCACCACCTCGATGGGATGGTGCAGGTACGGCACCAGGACCGCGGTGCCGATGCCGATGGGAACGCGTGCGGCGATGGCGGCAAGCAGCACCACCTGACTCCGGTAGCGCGCATTGTCGTTGACCCAGATGCGTTCGAACCCCCGCCGCTGAGCCAACCCGGCCAACTCCACGAGCTGATTCGCGGTGTAACGGTTGGCCAGGTGGGTCACGAACTGGAGCCCGAGCTTGCCTTCGAATGCCGCCATCATCCTCCCTCGCGACCTTGCACGGTGTGTTCAAGCGCGTTCATTCTCATCCTCCCCACGACCGGCGTCAACCGCACCGGGGTGTATCTTCAGTGGCCGGTCCGCCCCGGCGACTCCTGCCCGCGCCCCGCGTCCCACGTCCCACGTCCCCGCGCTCCCCGACCCGCCTTCCGGCGACGAACCGTGGCCGCGGCGGTTTCGTCGCACGGCGGTTTCATAGTAGATTCAGGGCATCGCGTCGGACCGGCCGCGGTCCGGCAGCCCCAACCTTTCACCCGACGAGGAAGCGTGACTCCCACGACGACTCTTGCAGCGCTTGGCCTGCTGCAGGGGCTCACCGAGTTCCTGCCCGTCAGCAGTTCCGGACATCTCGTCCTGCTCCAGTCCTGGCTGCCCGGGTTCCGGGAGCCCGGGGTCCTGTTCCATGCCACGGTGCACGTGGCAACGCTCGGGGCCGTGCTGCTGTACTTCCGCCGCGACGCCGCGGCGCTGGCCCGGGCCGCGGTCCGGCCCCGGCGCTCCGACGCCGCTTCCGTCCGCATCCTCGGGCTCGTCATCACCGGCACCGTTCCCACCGCCTTGATCGGCCTTCTCTTCAAGGACACGCTGGAGAGCCTTTTCGCCAGCGCCTCCACTGCGGCCGGCATGCTGCTGGTGACCGGCGCATTGCTCGTCGCCACGGACCGCGTGCGCGCGCGCGCCGCCGGCATACGGGACATGCGCGTCCGGCACGCGCTCCTCATCGGCATCGCCCAAGGCCTGGCCATCGTGCCCGGCCTGTCGCGGTCCGGCGCCACGGTTGCGACAGGGGTGTTCTGCGGCCTCAAGCGCGACCTTGTCCTGCGCTACTCGTTCCTGCTCTCGGTACCCGCGATCCTCGGAGCCTTTGCGCTCCAACTCCTGACTCACGGAATCCCCAGGATGCAAGAAATCAATGCGCCGGGTTACGCGCTGGCCTTCCTTGCCGCCTTCGCCGCCGGATACTGCAGCATCGGCGTGCTCTTGAGAATGTTGCTGTCGCGCCGGCTCACGTGGTTCGCGCTCTATTGCTGGGCGGTGGGCCTCGCCGTGCTCATCGCATCGGGTCTTGCCGCGTAGGCTGCGGGTCCAGACGCCGGGCCTGCTCAAGGAACCGCCGAAGCCGCCGCACCGCGGCAACCCCGCTCCCGGTCGCCGCCTCCATCACGCGCAGGATGATGCGGCGGATGCCCGCAGCGCGATACCGGACCATGTCCTCCAGGGCAGGGAAGCTCCCGTCGGGGGTCAGCACCACGGAAAACTCCATGCCGCCGGCATCGCGTCCGCGCGCTTCGGCAGCCCGGCACACGCTGGCAACGGCGTCGGCGGCCTCATCCACCGGCAGGTCGCCGGGACACCAGCCGTCAGCGTAACGGGCCACCCGGGCCGGAGCGTAGCGCGGATCGTGAATTCCCAGAACGACCGGCGGATGGGGTTTCTGAAGCGGCTTGGGGAAGAGCCGGACCGGCGGAAAGCGCACGAACTCCCCATCGTAGGCGGCCTCCTCCATGGTCCACAGCACCTTCAACGCCTCCACCCCCTCGCGCAGAGCCTTCCACCGGCGCTTGAACGGGACCCCGAGGATCTCCGCTTCTTCCGGGAACCAGCCGGCCCCCACGCCCATGATGAACCGGCCGCCGCAGTGCCGGTCCAGGGTGGCCGCCGCCTTGGCCGTGGCGATGATGTCGCGCTGCGGCAGGATGCAGATGCCGGTGGCCACCCGCAGATGGTCGGTGGCCTGGGCCGCCATGGCCGCGGCGATGAAGGGGTCCGGCAGATGCGCGAACGACTCGGGCACCTTGCCGTCCGGGGCGCGCTTGTAACGGGACTTGTAGCGAACCGGAATGAGCATGTGCTCCGGAAACCACAGCGACTCGAAGCCCAAGCGTTCCACCTCCCCGGCGATGTCGCCGACCCGACCCGACTGTTCCGTCGAAAACAGGGACAGACCCAGATCCATGATGCGCTCGAGACCTCCGCGTTGTCTTTCGTCGCCGTTCCCGCTATACGCTACGAACGTTCCGCCGGCCGCGTCCTTCGATGCCGATCCGCCACGCCCGGAACCCGCAGCCGCGGCACCGGAACCCTTGCGGAACCCCCTGTGGAACTGTGTGGCGGAAGCCCGCCATGCCGCCTGCTCCGGAGGAGGATAACATGCCCGAACCACCGGCCGGAACCCGGGCCTTCACCCGTGCCCTCGAGAGCGACGCCGTCCTGGTTGCCATCGGATGGGACCAGTGGCTGGCGATGCCGCCGCCCCGCGGCGACGGCGCCTATGCCGTCACCGAGGTGGTCGAGCGCTACCGGCGCAACGGCTACGAGTGGGACATGCACGGCTCCCTCTACACGCCGGCGAAGGAGCGGGATGACCGGCCGGCTTTCGTGATGTTCCACGGCGGCGGGGCCAACGAGACGGTGATGGACCTCACCCCGGACGGCCGCCCGGGACTGGCCCGACGGCTGGCCGCCCAGGGCCACACGGTTCTGGCCTTGAGCTACCCGGGGCTGTGGCCGCCGGGCGGGCAATGGGACAGGCCCATCGCGGAACGGATGCCGGTGTACCTGCTGGACACCGCGACCCGCGAAGAGGAGCTCCGGGACCGGCTGCTCAAGTGCACGTTCAACGTGATTCTCCAGGGCGCCGGACAGCTGGTCGACCGGCACCTGCGGGGCCGGCGGCTCATCTCCTTCGGCCATTCCACCGGCGGCCCCATGGCCGCGCATCTGACCCGGTTCACCCGGGAGGCCGAGGTTGTCGGCGTGGCGGGCTGGGGCAGCGGCGGGCCGGACGGCTGGCGCCGGGAGTGGCGCGAGGCCACCGGGATGGAGTCCCCCAGACCCCACGGACTCACGCAGATCTCCCGGCGCACGGTGGAAGCGTACCGGAGGTCCCACTACGAGGACCTGCCGGAGCTGACCCCCTGGGGCCGGATGGAAGACTTCTTCCGGCTCACCGAAAGAACCCGGCCGCAGATCAAGATCGGCCTGCGCGACAACCAGCACAATGTGTCGCCCGAACGGCTGGAGGAATACGTCCGGGTCACCGGCCTGCCGCGGGAGGAGTACTTCGACCACCTGCAGGATCCGCCTTCGGAATGGCTCGCCGGCATCAAGGTCCTTCTCATGGTGGGCGAGAACGACCACGGCCATTGGGTCGGCGGTGGGAGCCTGGGCGACAAGCGCGAGATGTACATGGCCGGGAAGTACCTCGAGGCCGGGGCGGTGGCGCACGTGGGACTGGTGCCGAAGTACACGCACATGGGCCACTGGGCGCTGCACAACGAGAATATCGCCTACGCCTGGCTGTGGGCCCTGGAGACCGGCTACTTCGACTAGCGGCGCCGCGCCGAAACAACTCCGGAGGTTCCATGCCCCTGCTCCGAGTCGACGATACCGAACTGTACTACGAGATCCACGGCGAGGGGCGGCCTTTGCTCTTTCTCAGCGAGACCCACTGCGACGGGGAGGTATGGAAGATCCATCAGGTGCCGGAGTTTTCCCGGGACCACCGGGTGATCCTCATGGACTACCGCGGCACCGGGCGGTCCGGCAAGCCGTCGATCCCCTGCACGACGCGGCTGTTCGCCGACGATGCGGTGGCGCTGCTGGATCACCTGAAGGTTTCCGAGACCATCGTCTGCGGCCATTCCATGGGCGGCCGGGTAGCACAGATCATGGCGCTGGACCATCCCTCGCGGGTCACGGCCCTGATCCTGGCATCCACCGGCGCGTCGTTCCCCGACACCCGGGGGATACCCCTGAAGATCGCCACCGAAATGGTGGAGTGGGGATACGAGAAGTACGTCCGCGACCATTCCATCCTCGTGGGCTTCACCGAGGAATTCGCCGCGCAACACCCGGACCGGGTGGAGCACTATCTGCGCGTGCGCATGGCCAACATGGGGCCGGTGGAGTTCTACTTTCGTCACCTGCTCGCCCGGCAGGGACACGACACCAGCGGCCGCCTGGGCGAAATCCGGACGCCCACCCTTATCCTCGTGGGAGAGGACGACCGCAACGTCACCAGCGACATGTCCCACCGCACGTCGTCGGATATCCTTGAGAAGGGCATACCGGGCGCCAGGCTGGTGGTGCTTGCGGGAGAGCGGCACAGCTATTTCTTTGCCAATCCGGACGCCGCCCACCGCGCCATGCGGGACTTTCTGGCGCAGGTCCGGGAAGGGGGCGCGCGGGTTCCTGATCCGTCCGGCGGCGGGCCGTGAAGGCCCTGCGGCGGAAAAAGCTGCCCGTCATCGTGAATTTTACGCCGTCGGGTCTTGACTCCGCACGATCAGAATTGTTGAATGCCGCCTTTGTACGGTCCTTCGGGAGGGAGACCTGCGGGATACACAGACTCGTGCCGGCTCGAAGCAAGGCTTCGTGCCATGCACGCCAGTGATGAGGATGCCATGGCGCAACGCGTACGACCGAAAATCTTGATTGCGGACAGCTACAAGAGCCACACCGAAACGCTGACGGGATATCTGAAGGAACTCACGCCCGCCATCGAAGTGTTCAGCGCGGCGGAGGGCCGCGGTGCCTTGTCCGAAGCCGCCGCGCGGGACATCCACCTGTTTCTTGTCAACGGCTTTCTCAAGGGTCCGCTGAACGGTTTCGATCTCTGCCGGGGCATCCGCCAGCTGGACGCCCACCAGCGGACGCCGATCATACTGCTGCTCTCGGGCCATCTCATGTCCTATCATCAAAGGGGCCTCAACGCGGGCGCCGACCTGTTCCTGCACCAACCGGTGGAAAAACAGGAGTTGTGGCGGATGGTGGTGCTGCTGCTGAACGAGTTTTCCCGGAGGCGGAAACAGGACAAGGCGGTGGACACCAAGAACACGGACCTCATGGAGATCAAGCCCTTCGTGCGCACCCTGCACTGACCGGTCCGGTCGGTCCGCGCACGGACGCGGCTACAGCCCCACGATCTCGTTGACCTCGGCCAGATCCGACGCCGTCAACTCCCATTCCGCCGCCTTGGCGTTGTCCTGGAACTGACTCAGGCGCGTGGCGCCGGAAATGACCGAACAGACCCGCGGCTGCGCCAGCAACCAGCACTGCGCCAGTTCGTGCACCCCCCGTCCCCGGGCCTCGGCCCACGCCGCCAGGCACTCCACGATGTCGTGGTTGGCATCGGTCATGTACTGCCGGACATAGTCATGACTCTCGCCGCGGGAGCCGGGTGGCGGCGGCTGCCCCTTGACGTACTTGCCGGTCAGGAAGCCTCCCGCCAACGGGAAATAGGGAACGAAGCCAACGCCGTGGGCGCGGCAATAGGGCAGCACCTCCCGCTCCACCTCCCTTTCCAGCATATGGTAGTGGGATTGCATCACCGCAAAGGCGGTCCAGCCGCGAAACTCGGCCAGGACGTTGGCGTGCGCCAGTTGCCACGCGGCAAAGTCCGAGCCGCCGATGTAGCGGACCTTCCCCTGCCGGATGAGGTCGTCCAGCGCCCGCAGGGTTTCCTGGATCGGCGTCGCGTCGTCCCACCGGTGAATGTAGTAGACGTCGATATGGTCGCTCTGAAGCCGCCGGAGACTCCCATCCACCGCGTTCATGAGATGATAGCGTGACGTGCCCCGGTCATTGCTGCCCGGGCCGGTGGGAAAGAAGAACTTGGTGGCCACCACGAAGCGGTCCCGGCGCCCCTTGAGAGCATTGCCCAAGGTTTCCTCGGAGCGGCCCCCCTGGTAGCTGTTGGAGGTGTCGATGAAGTTGATGCCGAGATCCAGGGCGGCGTCGATGATGGCGGTCACCTGATCCTGCGGCAACGCCGGCGAGCCGAACCGGTTGGTTCCCAGACCGATGGCGGAAACGCGAACACCAGACGATCCAAGCTGGCGATACTGCATGGACAATCCTCCCGTCGACCCCGGTGTGCGGTTCCGTCGATCCGCATGAGAGCCTGTGGATTCGACGGCTCGGCAAAGTTACCAGATCGGTACCGGATGCGCGACCGGATACCGGAGCACCCCTGGAACAGTTTCCGTGGCCGCCGGCGTTGCCCTCCGATGGCGCCTCCTCAAGGCCGAATCCGGCACGCCGGCAATGAAATCGACTTCCCTTACGGGCTCCCGGCGTCGGCTCCCCATGGACCGCCGGCGTCGCCCCCTCGCCGGCCACGAGCCCGGCACGGGCGCCCGGCCGATTTGACCGGTTCGGCGCACGGGTGCTAGTTTCCAGCCCTCGACAACGCAACCCCGGAGGTGGTCATGCAGTGGGACATGGAGGGTGACAGCGCATTCGTGACCGGCGGCGGCAGTGGCATCGGCCAGGCCATCGCCCTCAAGCTCGGTGCGGCGGGAGTCCGGGTGGCGGTAGCCGACGTGGACGCGGCCACGGCGCGCGGCACCGCCTCCCGCATCACCGGGGATGGCGGCACCGCCCTGCCCCTGGAACTGGACGTCACCCGCTCGGACCAGGTGAATCACGCCGTCGCCCGGGCTCACGCCGAGTTCGGCGGTCTCGCCTACCTCATGAACGTGGCCGGCATCTCGCAGCAGAAGCCGGTGCACGAGATAAGCGACCCGGACTGGGCGCGCATGATCGACGTGCACCTGAACGGCACCTTCTACTGCATCCGCGCGGTTCTGCCGTTGATGATGGAAGCGGGATTCGGGGTCATCGCGAGCCTGTCGTCCATGCACGGCCTCAAGGGCCAGGAGCAGGCATCCCACTACTCCGCCGCCAAGGCCGGCATCGCCGCCCTTACCAAGGCGGCGGCCAGGGAGGTGGCCGGTCACGGCATCCGCATCAACGCGCTGGCGCCGGGGCCCATCGACACACCCATGTGGCGCCGGGGTCTCACCGGCGAGGCCCTGGAGCGGCGCAAGTCGGACCGTTCCAGGATCGTGCCCATGGGGCGGCTCGGCGAAGCCGGGGAGGTGGCCGACCTGGCGATGTTTCTGCTGAGTTCCGCCAGCACCTACATGACCGGCCAGATCGTCGGGGTGAACGGCGGCGAATTGATGCCGTGAGGCGGCGCCCGGGGCCGCCCCGCGGAACGGGCGGTGCGGCTGGACTGCCTCGCGCGCCCGCCGCTAACCACCCCGGAACAGCGGCAACTGGCCGGTCCCGGCCCGAAACGATGCGGTCGACAGGTTCCGGCTCCGGCGCGGCAGCGCCAGCTTCCGGCATGTGGCGTGAAACAGCGCCTCCACCTGCCGGGCGAAGATCCCCTGCCCTTTCATGCGGGTCTTGAAATCCGAGTCGTTGAGCTTGCCGCCGCGAATTTCCCGGACGCGGTTCAACACCTTCTCCTTGCGATCCGGAAAGTGCTCTTCCAGCCATGTCTTGAACAGCCCGCTGACGCCCAGCGGCAGACGCAGGAGCGAGTAGCCGGCGCACCCGGCTCCGGCCTCGGCCGCCGCCGCCAGGATCGCCGGCATCTCGTGATCCGTCAGCGCCGGGACCACCGGCGCCACCAGCACCCCCACCGGGATACCCGCCGCACTCAGGGCGCGAATCGCGTCGAGGCGCCGGTGCGGCTGCGAGGTCCGCGGCTCCATGCGGCCGCAGAGGTCCCCGTCCAGCGTCGTCACCGAGATGAACACCATCGCCGCATCGTGGGCCGCCAACTCCCGCAAGAGGTCCACATCCCTGGTCACCAGATGGTTCTTGGTGATGATGGCCACGGGGTTGCGGAATGCTGCGAACACCTTCAGACAGCCGCGGACAAGCTCCAGCCGGCGCTCCACCGGCTGGTACGGATCGGTCACGCCGCACAGGGCCACCACCTGGGGATTCCAGCGGGACGACGACAGCTCCTTTCTCAGTAGCTCCGGCGCCTCCTCCTTCACCAGGATGCGGGACTCGAAGTCGAGCCCGGCGGAGAAGCCCAGGTACTCGTGGGTGGGCCGGGCGTAGCAGTAGATGCAGCCGTGTTCGCAGCCTCGGTACGGATTGACGCTGGCGTCGAAACCCACGTCGGGACTGTCGTTGTAGGCGATGATGGAGCGGGAGCGGTCCTTGAAGAACCGCGTGGAGGGTCCCGCGGGAGCGCCGTCCGGGACAAAGGCAAAAGGTTCGAAACGGTTACGGGGGTTGTGGCTGCTCCCCCGACCGGCGATGCCGGTCTTCGGTTCACTCATGGTCCGGGCCGGGTGCCTCCCCGGTCAGCGCGCGGCGTCCCGGATGCGCCACTGCTTGAACCTCGCGTCGGTGGACGCGCAGGTCGCGAGCACGAGACTGCGAGACATGAACGGCCCGGCCGACCGGCTTTCCAGGCCCGCCGCCAGACAGAGCGCCCGATGGCCACCCGGCCGGAACTCCATCGTCGCGCCGTCGTAGTCGAACACCTGGCCGGGGGCGTCCTTCGCGCAATCCACCAAGCCCAGGGAGACCCCGGCGGCGGCCGGTGCCACCAGCGCGGCACACTTCCCGGAAAAGGCGACCGACGCGATCCGCCGCGCCGCCCTGTCGTAGAGGAACTGTACGTCACCGCCCCGCGGCTTGCACGAGTGTGCATGCAACCGCTCGCCGAACCCTCGTCCGACGGTATCGATGCACCACCCCAGCCGGTCCGGCTCGTCAAGATTGTCCGCCAGGTGGATTACCGGCGCCGGGGTCTGCAACTCCGGCGGTGCCGGGTGCGCCGCCACCGGTATCCACAACAGCAGGAGAACCATCCACGAGGACACCTTGACGACTGGCGCGACCGCATCCGGAGCGCCGGGGACGCCCGTACACTCATCCCGGGAACTGGCGGTGGGCATGTTCATCCTCTCCATCTCCTGTCCTCCTGTCTCGTGTCCCGCTTCCACAAGACACGCAAGGAACGGGGCCGCCAGAGCGGCAGCTGGCGGACAACTCCGCGCAGATGGCGCCGGCGGCGAGTCCGGGCGGTCAGAACCTGCCGCACCCCCGGTCCCGCGGCCGGCAGCGGCGGCTTCCGGGCCAGCCCCCTTCCCCGGGGGAGAGAGGGCTGGCGGACCACGATCCCCGTCCTCGCCGCCCGGCGAGATCGTTGCCCGGGAGCCACGCATCGAACCGCCGCGTATCGAACCCCGCGTATCGAACCGTTGGCGGCGCATCGGCGGGACGGCATGGAGAACGGCGGCGGGACGGCCGCGGGGCCACGAGGCTCCGTGGCCGTGGTTCGACGATCGCGGCAGTGTCAGAGACCGAGCAGCGAGTCGATCCGCTCCTGGTCGAAGCCGACGACCGCCTCCCCGTCAATGATGACAACGGGGGTGCTCTGAAACCCCCGCGCCAAGAGATCCTTCAGAGCCTCCTGGTTCTCGCGAATGTTCTTCTCCACGAAATCGACGCCTTTTTGAGAAAGATACTCCTTCTCTCGATGACAAGGCGGTCAACCGGGCTGGGTGAACAGGATGATGGAATCGGCCATGTGTACCTCCGTTTCGGTTTCTCATAGCATCCGGCGGAAGGTTTCTCAAAGCGCGTCTTGACACCACTGCCTCACTTCTGTAGCGAAGGGTCTCGGCGTCGACGACGCCGACAAAACAAGGACGGGGGGACATCCATGACACGCAGGCGCATATCCTTTCTGGCCGCGGCCGCCATCTTGGGCACCGGGCTTCTGACGGCTCCCGGGGCCCGCGCCGATGACTTCTACAAGGGCAAGACGTTCCGCTTCATTGTCGGGTTCTCGCCCGGCGGCGGCTACGACACCTACACGCGGCTGGTGGCCCGCTACTTCGGCAAGTACGTTCCCGGCAATCCCACCACGCTGGTGCAGAACATGACCGGAGCCGGCAGCCTGATCTCGGCCAACTACATCGGCCGCCGGGCCAGGCCGGACGGTCTCACCGGCGCGGTCTTCAACAACTCCCTGATCGTGCAGAAGGCATTGGGCGACAAGAAGGCCGGGGCGGTGCCGTTCGAGAAGATGGAGTGGGTGGGCGCCCCCAGCAAGGGCGAGATCGTGTGCATGATGATGGCCTTCACCGGCAAGACGACGTGGAAGGACGTCATCCAGTCCAGGGAGCCCATCAAGATGGGCGCCACCCGGGCGGGTTCCACCGGCTACGACATCCCGATGATCCTGAACAGGAGCATGGACACCAACTTCGATATCATCAGCGGATACCGCGGAACGGCCACCATACGGCTGGCGCTGGAGAGCCGCGAGGTGGACGGCTTCTGCTCCCAGTGGGAGTCCATGCGGGTCACCGCCCGAAGCATGCTGGACGCCGCGGGCGGACAGAAGCTCGTGCCCTTCATCGTCGACAGCCACAGCTATCCCGATCCGGAGATCCAGGGTCTGACGCTGTTCAAGGATGTCCTCAACAAGGAAGGCCTCCAGATCTACAACTCGTGGGCGTCCCAGATGGCGTTCCAGCGCATGCTGGCGCTGCCGCCGGGCACCCCCGGGGACCGGCTGGAAATCCTGCGGAAAGCCTACGACGCGACCCTGAAGGATCCCGACCTGCTGGCCGAGGCCAGGAAGGCCAAGCTCGTGGTCACCCACGTCCCGGGACCGGAGGTGGAGCGGTTCGTGAACGGGATCCTCGGCATGCCGCAACACGTCAAGGAGAGCCTCTCCTTTCTGACAAGGAAATAACGGTCGCCGCTCCCCGGAGAGGGAGCGGCGCTTACGGCTCCTCTCCATCCCTTGCCCGGGACTGCCAGGCCGCGGTCAGTTCCCCCTTCAGCACCTTCCCGGTGGCGCCCTTGGGCAGCTGCGCCAGGAAGCGGATGTGCCGCGGGTACTTGAACCGGGCGAGCCGCTCCCTGCAATGGGCCGCCATGACCTCCGGGCCAGCCCTCGCCCCCGGCTTCAGGACCACGAAGGCGGCCACCTCCTCGCCGAGATCGGCATGGGGTACGCCCACCACCGCTGCCTCGGCGACAGCCGGGTGTGCCGCCAGCACCGCCTCCACCTCCTGAGGGAAGACCGAGTAACCGCCCCGGAGGATACGCTCCCGCAAGCGGCCGGTGATCTCCACGAATCCGCGGCCGGAGATGCGGGCCAGGTCGCCAGTGCGGAACCAGCCGTCCTTCAACACTGGTGCGGGGTCGTTCCAGTAGCCCTGGAGCGCTGCCGGCGTCCTGATCCACAGCTCCCCCGAACCCGCCTCCACCCCCGACGCTCCGGCCCCTTCGCCCACAACTCGCGCCTCGACGCCCGGAACCGCCCGTCCGATGAACCGCGGATGGTCGGCCTCTTCCCGGGCCAGGTACGAGATGGGCCGAAAGAGTTCGGTCATGCCGTATCCCCGGAGAATGCGATGGCCGGCGCGCAGGCGCCATTCCGCCGCCAGTTCCCACGGACACGGCGCGGCTCCCGACACCGAGAGGCGGAGCGGCGAAAGGTCCGCGGCGGCAAAGGCCGGCGACGCCAGCAGGCGCTGGAACATGGTGGCGACGCCGAGGAACAGGCTGACGCGGTGTTGCCGCACGGCGTCGAGGACCGCCTCCGGCGTGAATCCGTCAAGCAGCACCACCGTGGCGCCCCGCAGCAGGGGCGCCAGCAGCGAGCCGTGCATGCCGAAGGAATGCGGCAGGGGCAGCGCCGACAGGACCACATCGGCGGAGGCCAGCGCCATCATGTCGGCCCAGGAGCCGTCCGCGAAGGTCAGCGCGGCATGCGTGAACACGGCGCCCTTGGGCTTGCCGGTGCTGCCGGAACTGTAGCCGACCAGAGCCGGCGCCGCACACGCCGCGGGCGCGTTCCAGCCACCCGCCCGGGTCTCCACACGCCGGAGAGTGGCGGCCGGATCGACGTCGGCGAGGATGGCTTCCTGCTCTTCGGGCTTGAGCAGCGGGCTCAACGGCACGGCCACCGCGCCGAGCTTCCAGATGCCCAGCAACGCCACCGCGAAGGTCCAGTGGTTGGGCAGCACCACCGCGACCCGATCGCCGGGCCCGACGCCGTCGGCGGCCAACCGCCGGGCGAGTCCCGCGGCCCGGGCATGAAGCTCGCCGTAGCTGAGAGTGGCGTCTTCGCAGATCAGCGCCGGCTTGGCGGGGTGCCGGCCCGCGGTCTCCTCCAGCAGGCGGACGAAGTTCGTCGCGGGTGATCTCAATCAGAGCCCCAGCGCATCAAGGTCGATGCGTTCCATGACGTCCCGGGGAATGCGGTTGCGCGGCGTGTACTCGGCGAGAGAAGGCTTGGCGGTGGCGTCGACCCCCCACTTGGCGGTGTGGCCGTCGGAGTCCGTGGAGGGATCCAGGTCCGAGCCCCGGGTGTTGGAGATCACCGTGATGTCGCGGTCGGCCTGACAGCGGGTGCCCAGCGCCCACGCCACTTCCCGGTCATCAAAAATGTCGACGTCGTGGTCCACCACCACGACGCGCTTGATGTACATGTCGGCGCCCAGTACCGCCAGGATCGCGTTCTTGGCCTGCCCCGGAACCCGCTGGCGGATGGCCACGTAGCAGCTGTAGGGCGCCGGCACCCGCACCGCCGTCACCGAAGGGACCATGGCGCGCACGGCGCGGTAGAGGTTGGATTCCATGGGAATGGTGGACAGCAGCAGGTGGTCCACCTGGGCCACGGCGATGTCGTGGAACAGCGCACCCCGCCGCATGGTCACGGCGTGGTAACGCACCACCTCCCGTTGCCGCTCGCCCAGGCTGTAGCCGGTGAACTCGCTGAACGGCCCTTCCGGCGTCCTTTCGCCGGGCAGGATCTCGCCTTCCAGGATGATCTCGGCGTGGGCCGGCACCAGCAGGTCGGAGCTTTCGCATCGTACCAGCTCCAGGGGTTCCCCCAGGATACCGCCCATGATCGCGCGCTCGTCCTCGTCGATGGAGCCAATGGCCAGGGCGCCCAGGCCCAGGGCGGGATGGACCCCCACGGCAAAGGCCACCGGCAGTGCCTCGCCCCGGGCCTCCGCCTTCTGGTAGAATTCCCAAAGGTGTTTCGACGCGGTGATGTGGATGGAGGTGCGGTCCCGGCCCATGATCATCAGGCGGTTGTAAGCGCAGTTCCAGGTGCCCTCCTCCGGATCCTGCGCGAACGAGATGGCCGCGGTGATGTACGGACCGGCGTCCGCGCCGTGATGCACGATCTGCGGCAACGCCAGGAGATCCACATCGCTGCCGGCCCAGGACAGCTCCTTCACCGGTCCGCTGTCCACCACCACCGGCGGCACTGGATGCTCCATGGCCTTGAGGAACGCCTGCCGGACCCCGTGCGGCTCCGCCTTCATGGCCAGCGCCAGGCGGTGCCGGCTGGCGTGGAGGTTGGTCACCACCGGCAGCGCGCTGCCCTTGACGTTCTCCAACAGCAGAGCCGGGCGCCGGCGGCGCTCCCGCGCCAGCTTGGCCACCAGCGCGGTGATCTCGTGGAGCGGGTCCACGGGACCGGCGATCCTCACCAGCTCGTCCTTCGCTTCCACCAGATCGAGATAGCTCCTGAGGTCCTGCGCCATGAGTCACCCATCCATCGGAGAGATTTTGGCACGCAGTGCCGCCCGTCGGGTGCGCCAAGGCCACACGTTAATCGAAAATCCGGCGGATTTTAAGATCCCGTGGAATCCGCTGCACTGGCGACGCGCGTACGCGGCGGCTTGACACCGGATCGCCTTTCCGGCGAAGAATCGGAGACCGACACGAGGAGGACGCATGACCACCACGGACCGGACCACCACGGACGAAACCGGCAACCCGGGCTGCTGCGCCATCGACTACAGTCACCACAAGGCTGTCTTCGAGCGCCGCCAGAAGGCATATCGGGAGGACCCATCCAGGGCGGTGGCGGTACACGAGGCCAAGGTACGCTTGGTCAACGACCACCTGAAGGAGGCCACAACCTCCGAGGGCCACACCCTGCTCTGCGACGAGCCGGCGTCCCGTGGGGGCACCGGCAGGGGCGCGGCCCCGCTCCAGTATTTTGTCGCCTCGGTAGGATTCTGAATGCTCAGCCAGGTGACGCAGTTGGCGTCATTCATGGACATCCGCATCGAACGCGCGGAGATGTCGGTGCGGGGAGAATTCGACCAGCGGGGGAAATTCGGGTTGTCGGACGTGCCCTCGGCGTGCACGCGCCTGACCTATCGGCTGGACCTGCAGAGTCCGGACGACCCGGATCGCATCGCCGCGTTCGCCGAGGCCCTGGAACGCTCCTGCTACACCACCAACACCTTGCGCCGCCCGGTGGAGGTGGTGCCGGAACTCACCCTGAACGGTGTCGATGTGCCGCTGGGCTGATGCCCCGCCGCACGACTCGCGCTGTCGAATCGGCCGGGCGGCATGCACGCACGCCGCGGTTTGCGGCCGCACCCTCTTCCGCCCGCGGGAACGGCCCCCCTACGACCCCGCACCGGTCCAGCCCCGCTCCAGCACCCACCGCGCCACCTCCTCGTGACGCGCGAACCACACCCGGGAGAACCCCTTCATGTAACGCAGGATCTCCGTCAGCATCGCCGCCATCATGGGGCGGCCGCCGAAGTGGGCGTGGACGGTGAGATTGATCATCTCCGGGGCATCCGACCGGTAGAGGAAGTCGAAGGTGTCCTTGTACACGTTCAGGAAGTCGCGCGGGCTGCCCCGCAGCACCCGGTTGTCGGCGAAGTCGCTGTGGGGGATGGCGACGATGTCACCCGCCCCGGCCGCCAACCGACAGGGAAGATCGGTGTCGTTGTAGTCCCCGTGCCACAGGCAGCCCGCCTCCGCCAGATACCCCGCGGTATGCTCGGTGGCTGTCGCCCTGGGACTGAGCCAACCCGCCGGACGCACTCCCGACACGCCCTCGAGAAGGTCGAGGCAACGGCCGATGACGGCCTTCTCCTCCTGGGCGGAAAGGTCGGCAAGAAAGGTATCCTGCGTGTATGAGTGGCCGGCCAGCTCGTGCCCGTCGTCGTGCAGGGCCTTCACCGCCTCCGGAAACATCTCCACCGAGCGGCCGCTGATGCACACCGTGGCTGGCAGTTCGAACTCCCGGAAGATCTTCATGAACCGCCAGATTCCGGTACGACCGCCGTATTCCGACCACGAAACCCCCAGACGGTCCACCACACCGGGCTTCAGCGGCGACGACATGGGCGAATACGACGGTGCGTTTCCCACGGACCAGGTCTCGAACATCGGGGTCACCAGCACCGCCACCTTGGCGTCGTTGGGCCATTTATCCATGGTTGACTTTTCCTTCCCTTGATTCATGCCCGCGGCGAACCGGCGGCGTGTCCCTCTTTCCACCGTCCCATGAACCGCGCTGCCAGCGGCCTCGTCCGGTGCTTGAAGAACAGAGTGCCGCCGTGTCCAACCGACGGGCCTGGAAATCCACCCATCCGGCAGGTCGGCCGGGTGGAACCGGCCCGTCCAGGGCTTGTACGCCCACGCCCGCGACACTCATCAAGGGGACACTCCTCAAGGGAGGTCGTTCCAGAGATGGGGATACCTGAGACCGGATCCGGTGATCACCAGCACCACCTCTTCCTCCCGGTCCACCGCGCCGCGCTCCAGCAGCCCATGCAGCGCCGCCACGCACGCGCCGGCCTCGGGCGCCGCGAAGACCCCCTCGGCGGAAGCCAGCTCCCGCACGCTTTCCAGGATCTGCTCGTCGGACACGCTCACCGCGGTGCCGCCGCTCTTGCGCAGAATGTCCAGGATCATGAAATCACCGATGGCCACCGGGACGCGCAGACCCGCGGCCACGGTGACCGGTTGGGCCACCGCTTCCGCCGTGGCCGCTCCGGCCATGAACGCATTGACAATGGGCGCGCAGCCTTCGGCCTGCACCGAAACCATGCGCGGCCGCTTCGAGCCGATCCATCCCAACTCCTGCATCTCGTCGAAGGCCTTCCACATGCCGATCAGACCCGTGCCGCCGCCGGTTGGATACAACACCACGTCCGGCAGGGTCCACTCCATCTGCTCGGCAAGTTCGTAGGCGATGGTCTTCTTGCCTTCGGCTCGATAGGGCTCCTTCAGGGTGGATACATCGAACCATCCCTCGCGTTCCTTCCGCTCGGCAATGATACGGCCGCAATCGTTGATGAAGCCATCCACCAGCACGACCTGGGCGCCGTACTGCCGGCATTCCACGACGCTCGCCCGGGACGCATCCCGGGGCATGTAGATGTGGGCCTCCAGACCGGCGCGCGCCGCGTAGGCGGCCAGTGCTCCCGACGCGTTGCCGGCCGAGGGCACCGCCAGACGCTCCGCCCCCAGCTCCTTTGCCATGGACACCGCCGCGGTCATGCCGCGAGCCTTGAACGAGCCGGTGGGATTGATGGACTCGTCCTTGAGACGGAGCCGCGGCATGCCCAGCCGCCCGCCCAGCCGGCGGGCCTGGACCAGCGGCGTCCATCCCTCTCCCAAGGTCGTGATGAAGGCGGCGTCGGCGACCGGGAGCACCTCGCGATAGCGCCACAGGCTTGCCACCCGCCCCGGGAGGCTGCCGCGGGTGAGGGTCTGCGCCGCATGCCCCAGATCGTAACGAACCAGCAGCGGACGGCCGCACTCCCGGCAAAGGTTGTGGAGTCTGGCACGTTCGTGACGCACCCCGCAACGTGCGCATTCCAGAAACGTCACATGCATGAAGCGAACCTCCGCGAGCCGCTGTGCGACGCCGCCGCGCCGCGCAGGCCCAAGCTTGTCAAGAAGGTCGGTTCAACCGGGTGACCTCCATGCCGACTTTCGGATCAGGAATACCGGGAAGATGTGAATAGTACACTTCCCATGCGGCGGCAACGGCTTCCACACCGCCAGGCGTTGCCCTCACCTACGCGGGTCCCACACCCGGCTCGGCACGTAGAGTTGGCCCTGGAACAGCTTCCGGGCGGTGCGGACCACGCCCGCCTTCTCCAGCCCGAACTCCTCCCCCACCCCGCTCAGTTCGAACGCCACGGTGATGGAGCCGCTGGGGTGCTCGATCGCCACCCGCTCCGACAGCGCACCCGTGGTGACGGCGATGCCGTCCGCCACGGTCCCGGGCACCAGGGCGCAGCTGCCGACACAGATGGCGCCGGACACCGCGTGGGCGGCGTGACAGTCGGTGGGCACGAAGTAGCGTGAGGTGAGCGCACCGCCACGGCGCGGACGGGAGAGGATGCCGAACTTGGGAATCACCCGGCCCCGGACGTCGCCCAGCCCCATCTTCTCGCCGGCGGCCACGCGGACGGCCTCCAGCCGCTCCAGCAGTCCCTGGTCGGCGTCCAGTTCCGCCTTGCTTTCGTCGCCCCGGATGCCCATGCCCG
Source organism: uncultured Binatia bacterium (SeqCode) (assembly GCA_964291295.2). GTDB lineage: Bacteria > Desulfobacterota > Binatia > UBA9968 > JAJDTQ01 > JAJDTQ01. The sequence continues at coordinate 3,009,771 of OZ219754.1, forward strand.
CGGCCGTCGCCAGCACCATGGGCATGGCCACGTCCACACAACTCACCTCGACGCCCTCGATGACCTCCCTGCGTTGGCCGGTGGGGAACAGCGCTCCGGTCTTGGAGCCGATGACGTCCATGAAGTTGAGCAGGATCGGTGCCGCCGTGCCGGGGACTCCGTCGATGGCGGTGTCGCCGTCGTACTCGACGCGGCCGCCCGGAGTTTCCAGCACCGCCTCGATGAGGGCGCCGGTGTTGACGTTGTGGATGTGCACCACGGTCCTGGCATCATCCGGAGACACCAGTCCGCGATCAATGGCGAAGGAGCCGACGCCCGCCAGCATGTTGCCGCAGGTGGGACCGTAGTCGACCAACGCCTGGTCCACCGAGACCTGGGCGAACAGATAGTCCACGTCCGCCCGCGGGTGGTCCGACGGCGAGACGATGGCGACCTTGCTGGTAAGGGTGGTGGCACCGCCCAGGCCGTCGATCTGACGGTGGTCGGGGGAGCCCATGGCCGCCAGCAGGACGCGGTCGCGGGTCGCGTCGTCGGCCGGCAGCTCGCCGGCCAGGAAATACGGGCCACGTGAAGTCCCGCCGCGCATCAGCGTGCAGGGGATCGCGGTCTGGTGAGTCATGGCGTATCTCCTTTCCCGCAGGGTCGGGCCCGGCTGCCCGATGCGGCCGCCGGCACCGGTCCGTGTCACGCCCGACGATCCTGCGGTCCTTGTACAACCGCACCCCGCGGCGGCGGGGACGCCGCTTCACGCGCGGACTTCAACTGCGCGGCACCGATGCCGCGGACGACGCATGGACCGGCCCGGTCACCTTGGCCGTCCATCCGTAGTCGTCCACGATGGCATACAGCGCCGGCACCAGAAACAAGACCTGGAACGTGGCCGCCGCCAGCCCGAAGGCGAGGCTGGTGACCAGCGGCACCAGAACCTGGGCCTGGAGACTGGTCTCCATGAGCAGGGGCAGCACTCCGGCCACCGTCGTCAACGAAGTCAGCAGAATGGCGCGAAAGCGCTGTCGGGCCGCGCGGCACGCGGCTGCTACCGCCGGTGCGCCGCTGCTTCGATGAATCTTGATGAAGGTCACCATGACAATGGCGTTGTTGACAACGATGCCCGCCAGAGAGGCGAATCCCACCATGCTCGGCATGGAAAACTCGATATCCAGAGCCAGATGTCCGATGACCGCGCCCACCAGACCCACCGGGATGGCGGCCATGACCACCAGGGGCTCGATGTAACTGCGGAACTGAAAGCTCAACATCAGGAAGACGGCGGCCAGCCCGACCAGGAAGTTCCGTCCCACCGAGGCCCCGGTCTCGGCCGACGCCCGGGCCTGGCCCTCGAGCTGCAGGCGGATGTCCGGATACCGGGTGCGGAGGTCCGGAAGAAACCGGGCCCGGGTGTCGGCGACGATCTCCGCCGCATTGGCCTGGCCGGAATCCAGGTCGCCCTGGATGGTGACGGCGCGGCGACCGTCGATGCGATGCACGCGACCGTAGCCGCGCTGGATGCTCACCGTGGCCACCGCGTGCAACGGTACCTGCTCCCCGGTTGGCAGGGTGATGGTGAAGCGGGCCAGGTCGGCGAGGCTGTCCCGATCCCGGCCGGACAGCCGGATGTCGATCTCGTAACCCTCCGCCCCGATCTGGAACTCGCCCGCGCGGTGGCCGTGGAACGCCGCACGCAGTTGCCGTGCCACCTCGGAGGCGGTGAGTCCCAGCACCAGGGCCCCCTCGCGCAGACGCACGCGCAACTCCGGTTTGCCCAGACGCAGGTCGTCGTACAGGTCGAACACCCCGCGGTAACCGCGGAGCCACTCCAGCATTTCCGTCGAAGCGGCCTTCAACGCATCCAGGTCCGTGCCCACCAGACGGAGGTCGATGGGTTTCCCCGCCGGCCCGAAGCCGGGCTCGCCGAAGTTCAGCACGACGACGTCCGACGGCATCCCCACCTCGGCCCGCCAGCGGCTCATGATGGCGTCCAGCGAGGCGTAGCGGGAATCGGGGCCCGCCAGGTCGACGGTAACGGTGGCCAGGTGTTCGCCCGATTCATTCGCGTCCTGGTTGCGGTTGAACTGGACCCCGATGTTCCGCACCATTGGCCGGCGGCCCGGCTTGGCGGCGGCGTACTGCTGGTCCACCGTCCGGATGGCCGCGACGAGCCGGTTCACCACCGCCTCGGTGCGGGCCAGCGGCGTCCCCTGCGAAAGCAGCAGGCGCGCTTCGATGACGTTCCCTTCGATATCGGGGAAGCTCCTGAACTTGAGGATGCCGCCGGCCATCACCGCCACCGACAGGAACAACAGACCCATGGTCACACCCACCGTGAGATGGCGCCAGGAGACCGCCGCATCCACGAAACGGCCCACGACCCCTTCGGTGAAGCGCGCCAGGCCCCTGTCGAACCGGCGGCGGATGCCGCCGCCCTGCGCGTGCAGGGTTCCCATCAAATGGTGCGGCAGGATCAGGAATGCCTCCACCAGGCTGAAGGACAACGTCAGGATCAGCACCACCGGCAAGACCTTCATCACCGCGCCGATGTCCCCCTTGAGAAACGCCAGGGAGCCGAACACGCCCACCGTGGTGAGGAACGACGCCAGCACCCCCGGCGCCACCTCCCGGGTTCCCTCCACCGCCGCATCCACGACGGAGCGTCCGGTGGCGCGGTGGCGCGCGATGTTCTCCGCGATGACGATGGCATCGTCCATCATCAGGCCCACGGCGATGAGCAGCGCCACCATGGTGATCATGTCGAACGAGTAGCCGATGGCCGCCATGCCGGCGATGGTGCCCATGAAGGCCACCGGCAGGCCCGCGGCCACCCAGAACGAATAGCGCAACCCGAAGAACAACCACATGACCAGGAACACCAGCGCGAGGCCCTGGGCGCCGTTGCGCAACAGCATGGTCAGGCGATCCCGCACGATGGAGGCGACATCGCGGGTAATCTCGAATACCATGCCCGGCGGTGCGTGGCGGCGCTGCTCGTCGAGGTAGGCCCGCAGCGCATCGATGACGTCAAGGGTATCATGCCACCGGGCCTTCTCCACCCGGAGATAGGCGGCCCGCTGACCGTTGAAGAGGTTCTTGTCCTCGGCCCGTTCGAAGCGGTCGGTGATGATCGCGATATCCCCCAGCCTGACCACGGCGCCGCTGTTCGAAGCCACCACCACCAAGCCCTCGAAGGCACGAGGACTCCGCCGTTCGTCCGCGAAACGGATGAGCACCGTCGAGTCCCGCGTCTCCACCGCGCCGGCGGGCAGCGTCAGGCTCTGACCCGCCACGGCCGCGGCCAGATCACGCACACTGATGCCGAACTGACGCACGGTGGATGCCGGAATCTCGATTCGGATCTGGCGCTGGGAAAAGCCCTGGACCTCCACCCGGGCGACCCCCGGTATCGCCAGCAGGTCGTCTTTCATGCGCTCCGCGTAAGCCTTCAGCCCCTCGGGCCGCAACGGCCCGGCCACGGCCACCGACGCCACCAGATCCACGCCCCCCAGTTCCCGCACCACCGGCGGCTCGGCCTCGTCCGGGAGATCCTGGATGGCGTCGATCTGGCTCTTCACGTCGTCGAGAAAACGGTCGAAGTCGCCGCCCTCCCGCATCGACAGGGTGGCCACGGCCAACCCTTCCCGGGCCTCGCAACGGGTCTCCTCCCGGTTGTCGATGCTGTCCGCCGCCGTCTCGATGCGCAGGCAGATGCCATCCTCCACGTCCCGGGCCGTGGCCCCGGGATAAGGCACCCGAACCTCCACCGAGTCGGCGGGAATGTCGGGAAACGTCTCGCGCTTGACGCTGCCGGCGAACACGAGGCCCAACAGCAACAGCGAGATCATCAGGAGGTTTGCGGCCGTCGGGTGGCCGGCGAAGAAACGGATCATGCGGATGTCACCGCAGGGGCACCCTGCCCCCGGCTTCGGCCGCGAGTCGGGCCGTGGCCGCCGGATCCGCTTCGGGAACCAGCAGCATTCCCGCGGCGGCGAAGGGCAGGTCCGAGATCACCACCCGCTCGCCCGGACCAAGCCCCTGGCGCAGCACCACGAAGTTGGCCTGGGCGAAGTCCACTTCCACCGCGCGGATTTCCAGCCGGTCGTCCGGCCCCGCCACGTAGACGCGGCCGCCCCGCAGCGCCGCGCGTGGAATCACCAGCGCATCGGGCCGGGGCGGTCCCCGGAGTTCGACCTCGACGTACATGTTCTTGACCAGCGGCGGCCTGCGGCCCGCCCGGGCCTGCCGATAGGGTTGGTCCACGGCGACGATGACACCCACGGTGCGGGTGCGCGGATCCACCGTGTCACTCATCCGCGAGAAGCGCGCCGGCCACTCGACAACCACCTCGCCCGAATGCAGCCGCACCACGGCCCGGATATCCTCGCGCAATTGCGGTATGGCCGTGCGTGCTTCCGGCGGCGGTCCGGCACGGGATTGCAGGAGCGCCAGTACCTTGCTCATGGGCACCTGGGCGATGACCTCCGCCACATCCAGGCTGTCGGCTTCCACCAGCACCTGTCCCCTGGCGGCGAATTGCGCCACCGCGACATTCACCGCGGCGATGCGGCAGGTGAACGGCGCAACGATGGTGGTGCGGCTCAGATTTCGCCGGGCCGTCTCCAACTGCGACATCAACCGATCACGTTGCGCGCGCTGCGCCGCGCGTTCGGCGGGAAGCAGCCGGACCGCGTTCCGGAGGTTCTGCACTGCCTGCTCGCCAGCCAGCACCGAGCGTTCTTCCCGGTCCGCCTCGGACTGGGGCACGGCGCCGCGGCGCAGCAGCTCCCGGGTCCGCTTGAGCTGCGTGCGGGCGAGGGCGAGGCTTCGTTCCTCGATGGCCAGAGATCGCTTCGTGTTGTCGGCGCGTACGTCCAGCAACGCGATCTGGGCGTTGACGGCGCGAATGTTGGCTTCGATCTCGGCCACCGCCAGGCGGTAGTCCGCGGGGTCGATGCGCAGGAGTTCGGTGCCGGCCGGCAGGATGGTGCCCCGCTGCAACTCGGGATGCCGGAAGACGACGGTACCGCTCACCTCCGCCACCGCCTCCCAGGCCTTTCCGGGCGTCACGTTGCCGTGGCCCACCACCCGGGGCACCACCGCCACCGAGGCTGCCCGCACCACCCGCACGGCGGTCGCCCGTTCCTCGGCCGGGAGCCGCTCCGGACCCTCCCGCGATCTTGCCGCGTACAATACCGCCAGCAGGCCAAGGCCCACGGGAATCCAGAAAAGGAGCTTCTTGAGGAATCCGGCCATGATTCAGATAGGCCCCAGGGGCCATGGCAGACCGGCGACGGTGTGCTGCAGCAGACCCTCGGGAAGATCCAGCGTCATCAACCACGACAGGAACATCAGCATCAGGTCGGCCATGCCCGTCAGCAACACGGCCCGGGTCCATCCCACCCTGGCTTCCTTTCGCAGGAACGCGATGAAGAAGAGGTTCAGGGAGATGAAGAATCCAGCCAGCGCGGTCACCCCCAACAGCGCGAGCAGCCAGTTGAGGTAGTACCAGATTCCCTTGTCGGGAGGCCGGTGCCCTTCCACCCCTGGGCGTTCGCCATCCTCGTTGTAGGCATTGGGGCCGCCCATGCTCTGGCGGATGCCGCGCAGCACCACGAGGCTCGCCCCGAGCATCACGACTCCCACACTGGCCGGGAAGACTGCGCCCAGCAGACTGTGCCGGAGCGAGTCGCCCAGCGAAAGGACGAATACGGCCGTGACGAAGCCGGCGAACAGCAGTTGCGGTGTCAGGTTCCGGGCATCGCGCCGGGGCGCATCGGCGTCGGACTCGCCCCGCGGCCGGTTGCGCGCGCCGAGCCAGATGGAGGCGACGATGATGGCGGCGATGATCAGGACCCCCGGACGGGTGGCGAACCCCCACTCATGGAACTGGATCGCCTGGTAGAGGTAGGTCTCCACCTGGTCCGCCAGCACGAAGCCGATGAGCATGGCCGGCCGCGACCAGCCGAAACGCCTCATGCCCACACCCAGCAGGCCGACCGCCACCAGGGCGACGAAGTCCATGAGGTCGCGGCTCGCCTGAAACGCGGCGAACGAGATCACCATGAGCATGAACGGGGCCAGCAGATGGTAGCGCAGGGTGGTCAGCCGCGCGATGGCCGGAGACAGCAGCAGGCACAGGCCGGCGCCGACGACGTTGGCCAAGGCCAGGCTCCAGACGATGGTGTAGGTGGTGGACAGTTCGGCGGTGAGGAGCCTCGGGCTGGGTTCCAGGCCGATCAGTACCAGGCCGCCGATGAAGACCGCCATGCTGCCGCTTCCCGGGATGCCGAACAGCAGCGTGGGTATGAGCCCGCCCCCCTCCTTGGCGTTGTTGGCCGACTCCGGCGCCAGTACGCCGCGGATGTCGCCGCTGCCGAACTGCGATTTGTCCCGCGCGGTCTGGACCACGTGGCCGTAGGCGATCCAGTCCACCACCGAGCCGCCGAGGCCGGGAATGGCGCCGATGAGGGTGCCGATGCCGGCGCACCGCAGGCACAGCCAGCGGTAGCGGATCATGTCCCGGAGACCGCCCAGCCAACCCGTCCCCAGCGCGTGGGCGCGGGAGATGGCGCCGGCGCCGCGCAGGAGATCCACTACCTCCGGCAACGCGAATATCCCGAGGCCCACCACCACCAGGGGAATGCCGTCCCCCAAGTAGTCCACTCCGAACACCAGCCGCTCCTCACCGGTGGCCGGGGCGCCGCCGATGGAGCCGACGACCAGTCCCAGCCCGCAGGAGGCCACCCCCTTCCAGATGCACCGGCCCGAGAGCACCCCCACCATGGAGATGCCCAGCACCGCGAGCATGAACAGCTCCGCGGTGGTGAAGAACAGGATCACGGGCCTGGCGATGAGGACGAAGAAGGTCAGGATGACGGCGCCGAACAGACCGCCCAACAGCGAGGCGGAGAACGCGGCGCCCAAGGCGCGCGCCGCCTCGCCCTTCCGGGCCAGCGGAAAGCCGTCCAGCACCGTGGCTTGGGAGGCGCTGGAGCCTGGAATACCCATCAACACGGACGTGAAGGTATCCGAGGTGGGAATGACCGCCACCAGGCCCACCAGCATGGCCAACGCCGAAACCGGGTCCATGCCGTGCAGGAAGGGGATCAGCAGCGACAGGCCGACGATGCCCCCCAACCCCGGGAAGATGCCCACCACCAGACCCAGCAGCACGCCCACCACCAGGAAGACCATGTGCTGTGCCTGCAACAGGGTCGAAAAGGCTTCGATGAGCGCATCCCACATCTGCCGGCCCCTACGCTTCGGCCCGCCGCCCGCGGTGGCTCATTGTCAGGAACATGGTACCGCCTCGGCATCCGAAACAAGCGAGGGCGGCGCGAGACCCGCCGCCCTCGCCAACGGGCAGGACGCCCTTCGGAGTGCGCTCACATCACTCCGGACATGCGCCAGCAGGCCGGCCGTCAGAACACGACGCTGTACTTCGTCGTCAGCCAGTTCCGCACCCATGCCCTGGCCTCGGGCGGAACCCGGGTGGCCGCATTGAACTTGAGCTCGGCCGCCGCGCCGGTAACCTGGTCGTAGTTGCCGATCTTCTTGCCCTTGGTGGCCCTGTATTCGGGGTCCGCGAACATCCGGGTGAACGCCGCCTGGTAGGCCCGCACCACGTCTTCGGGTGTCTCCTTGGGAACCACGATGAACTTCTGTGCCGGAAATCCCGCGGTGAAGAAGGCCTTCCACGCGTCGAACCAGGTGCCGGACGGCTTCTCGCCCTTGACCTGCGCGTACACCTCCGCGAAGTGCGGCAGGTCCGGGAAGTTCGGGTCGCGGACCAGGTTGCCCTTGGCGTCGAGGGCGCCCCAGGACATGACGGGTATGGCGCTGCCCTCCTTCACCAGCGGCGTCACCTTGGACAGGTAGGCCGCGGAGGTCTGGTAATCGATGCTGGTCTCGCCGGTCATGAACGCCTTGCGGCCGGCCGAGCGGCCCTTCATGCCGAATACCGCCTTGACGTTCAGACCGAGCATCTCGAACGCCAGCAGCGGAACCAGGTCCAGCGAAGTGGCACCCTGGGAGCCGTACTTGAGGGGCGGGTTCTTCCGGACCAGCTCGGCGGCGGTCCTGACGCCGAGCTTCGGCGTGATGTAGACGACGCCGCCCGTGGCATAGGCCAGCAAGGGCCGCCACTTGCCGTAGTCGTACTTGACCCGCTTGTCCCCCAGCAGGAAAGGGAACTGGGTCGAGCCCGAGGTGCCGAACAGGTGCAGACCGTCGGGCCTGGCGCGTTTGGCATACAAGTTCGCGCCCTTGGTGGAGCCGCCGCCCGGCACGAACTTGAGCCGGATGTCGGCACCCGAGTGTTTGCGGAGAAACGGTTCCACGAAACGGGCCCAACGGCCGGAACCACCACCCTCCTTGAAGGGAATGGTCCAGGAAACGGTCTTGCCGGCGAGGTCGGCCGCGGCAACGTTGAACGCCGGCCATGCCAGGGCCAGCGCGATGACCGCCACCATCCCGTTGACGAAACAACCAAAACGTCTCTGCATTCTGTCACGTCTCTGCATTCTGTCCGTCCTCCCTTGGGCAACTGACGATTCAACCGACGGTCCGGTCGGAAATGGTTCGTGGCAACTTAGTAGAACCCGTCGTCTTCCGCAAGCTCGACGATTCGCACCGCAGCCGGGCGCGGTGGACAGCCGCGAGAGAAAGCTGCTAGCACTTGAGGATCTCACGCCGCCGGAGAATCCGCATGCCGCTGATGATCGACAACAGCATTGCCGAGCGGGCGCTCGACATGAACGACGCCATCGACGCCATGGAAAGCGCGCTCAAGCAGCTCGCGGCAGGTGACGCCGTCTACCAGCCACGGACCGACCTGTGGTCGCCCACCGCCACGGTGGGCGACTACTTCCGCTGGGGCTCGCTCCTGGGCGCCATCAAGGAGCCGCCGATCCTGGCTTTCCGCTTCAAGCTGGACATCATGACCTGGCAGGAGTACAGCGGCGCGGTCACGGAGCACTGGTTCAACGTGGAGCCGGGCAAGTACTGCGGCATCATCCTGCTGGTGGACACCCGCACCGGCGAGCTGCTGTGCATCATGAACGACGGCTATCTGCAGAGCTATCGCGTGGGCGCCACCGCGGGCGTCGGGGTCCGGCACCTCTCCCGGCCCGACTCCAGGGTCATGGGCGTTCTGGGTTCCGGCGCCATGGCCCGCACCTACGCCATGGCCACCTGCGCGGTCCGGCCCATCGAGCACATCAAGATATTCAGCCCCACCCGGGCCAACCGGGAAGCCTGGGCCACGAGGATGGCGGAGGTGCTGAAGATCAGGGTGACGGCGGTGAACACGGCCCGGGAGGCCATGAGCGGCGTCGACATCGGCGCCACCTGCACGGACTCGCGCGTCCCGCTGTTCCAGGCCGACTGGCTGCAGACCGGCATGCACGTGGTGGACGTGCGGCCCGAGGAGCTGGAGGGGGAGACCTACGAGAAGGCCGACGTCGTCATCGGCACTTCCAACCAGGCGGTCCTCAACTACGCCTTGGGCACCCGGGAGGAACGCGACCGGCGCCCCATCGACGACAACTATCGCCGGCGCTACACCAGCCGGAATCACACCACCCTGTCCGAGCTGCTCAACGGTGACAAGCCCGGCCGGGAGAATGACTCCCAGACCACCCTCCACCACAACTTCTCCGCCGGCATCCAGTTCGCCGCGGTGGGCTACCTCGTCTACCGTTACGCCAGGGACAACGGTCTCGGCCGCGAACTGCCGCTGGAGTGGTTCCAGCAGGACATTCGAAACTGACGGTCCGGCGGGTCGATGAGTACGCGCCGGATCGATTGCCGTTGGCGAGACGGCATGCCCCGGTCGAGGACCGGGGCGTGATCCCGCGCCCATGACACTGCTGCCCCAGGCCCTGGGTCTGCTGACGGCATGGACCTACGGCGCCAGCATCATCTCGGCGCGCCGGGGTCTTCAGTATTCCAACGCCAGCACGGTCACCCTGCTCTCGCTGATCTCCCAGACCGTGCTCCTGTGGAGCCTCGTGGCGGCCTTCACCGGCGTCCCGGACATCGGCACGGACTTTCTTCGGGCGGCCATTGCGGCGGGAGTCCTGATGCCGGTGGTGCGCTGGCTCACCTATACGGGGATCTCGAAGATCGGCGCGGCTCGGGGCACGGCGTTGCGCTCCACCCATCCGCTCTTCAGCGCCCTGCTGGCACTGACGTTTCTGGGCGAAACCGCCGTCACCCCGGTGTTGGCCGGAATCGTTCTGATCGTGGCGGGCATCGCGCTGCTCTCCTGGCGGGAAGAGAAAACGGTCACTCCGGCGCGCTGGTGGCACGGCGTCTACTCGCTTTCCGGGGCGGTGTCGGCCGCGGCGGTGCACAACATCGCCCGCTTCTCGCTCAAGACCGCGGCCTTCCCGATCCTGTTCTGCGCCATCGTCGGCGCCGTGTCGCTGACGACCTTCGCCGCCTGTCTGGCGTTGGCCGCCACCCCCCATCGACCCTCCTGGGACCGGCGGGCCGTGAGGCCGTTCCTCGCCGCGGCGTTGCTGGAAAACCTCGGTTTTCTTCTGTTCAACACCGCCCTCAGCGTGGGGCCCGTGGTGGTGGTGACCCCCCTGGTCGCCACCCAGCCCATGTGGGTGCTGGTCTTCACCATGGCATTTCTTCGCAGCGTCGAAATGGTGACGCTTCGGACCACAGGCGGCAGTCTCGCGGTGGTGGCGGGGACGCTGGCCATCACCCTGGGAGCCGCCTCGTAGCGGTTCCGAGCCAGCCCCGACGATGGCGCGCAAAGGAAACCGAGGAGGAAGCAGCGGCGGTGTCATGGATGCATCAATGAGACCCAGGGCCAAGCCCGCGCTGCTGGCACCCCGCGTGCTGCGCAACTTCCTGCTGCTGTACGGCGGCACGCTCCTTTCGGGTCTGGGCTGGGGCATGGTGCTGCCCACCCTTCCGGTGCTGGCCGGATCCTTCGACGTCTCACTGGGCGCCGCGGCCCAGACGGTTACCGCCTGGGCCGCAGGCCGGTTCTTCGGCACCCCGGTGAGCGGCATCCTGCTCGACCGGACCGGACCGCGGGTGATGATGGTGGGAGGCGCGGCCGTCACCAGCGTGGCCGCCGCGGGCGCCTTCGCAAGCCCCGCCTTCGGCTGGCTGCTGCTGGCGGCCTTCGTCATCGGCGCCGCCGACGCGGTGTGGAACCTGGGCCGCGAGGTGGCGGGCATCGACCTCACCACCCGGAACCAGCGGGGACGGGTCATGAGCGGCTTTCACGGCGTCCATAACGCCGGGCTCACCTTGGGACCGCTGGCGGGCGGTCTCCTCACCGTGGCCGCCGGTTTCCGCTACGTGTTCGTCGCCTACGCCCTGTTGGCGGCCATGGCCGCCCTGTGCGGCCTGGCGGTGGATCGGCCCGCTCACGCGGGCGGCCCCATGCCGCAGCCGCCCGTCCGCAGCCCCTTCCGGGGCTTCGGGATCCGTGGCCGGATCGTCGCGTTGTACCGTGAGGTGGCACCGCCGCTTCGCCGCACCTACGCGGTCCTGGTGGCCGCCACCAGCGCCAGCCTGATGTGCCGGCTCACCCTCCAGAGCATGCTGCCCCTCTATGCCGGCGGCCATCTGGGTTTCAGCCCGGTGGAGGTGGGCACCCTCTTTTCCATCTCCGGAGTGGTGGTCTTCTTCATGATCGTGCCGGCGGGATTCGTCCTCGACAAGGTGGGAAGGAAGTGGGCCACGGTGCCCAGCACCGTGATTCCGGCCGTGGTCTTTCTCATGATCCCGCTGGCTGACACCTTTTCCCAACTGGCCGTGCTGGTAGCGCTGATGGGGGTCGCCAACGGGCTCTCCCTGGGCTGTCTCGCCACTTCCACCTATGACGTGGCGCCGCGGCACGTACGGGGCCGCCTTCAGGCCATGCGCCGGACCCTTGCCGACCTGGCGGGTCTGGGGGCGCCGCTGGGCGGCGGCATGCTCGCCAACGCGTTCCACCCCGGAGTCCCGTTCGTGGCCCTGACCCCGGTCCTGTGGTTGTCGGCGCTGCTGCTGGCCTTCGTGGCCAGGGAGACGCTGGAGCGTTGAACCCGCGGCCAGCGTCCTTCCGCCACGGGTTGCGCGCGGCGACATCGTCACTATATTGAGAGCATCCGGGCGCGACTCCGTCGTCGCCACCCCGCGCGCCCCGGCAATGGCACGGAGGCGCCATTTCGGTGAGACCATTTCGGAGGCGACGTGTCGCACACGCCGCTCTCAAGGGAGAAACCCATGCGCGTACAACTGGCCCTCAATGTCGCCGACCTCGAACAGGCCATCACGTTCTATTCCAGGCTGTTCGGAACGCCCGTCCACAAGCGCAGGCCGGGCTACGCCAACTTCGCCATCGACGATCCACCGCTCAAGCTCGTCCTGTTCGAGCGCGCCGGGGCCGAGGAACGGCTGAACCACCTGGGCGTGGAGGTCTTTCGGGACGAGGATGTCTCCACCGCGACGGAGCGCTTCAAGGCCGCCGCCATCGACCATCGGGTCGAAGGCGAGACGCACTGCTGCCACGCCACCCAGAACAAGGTATGGGCCAGGGAGCCTGAAGGGTTGCGCTGGGAGTGGTACCGGATCACCGACGACACCGATGCCCTTTTTCCCGAGCCGGAGCCGCCCGCGGAGAAACGGCGGCCCGCGGACTGCTGCGCGCCCGCCGGACCCGAGCGGCCCGGGGCCTGAACGGGCTTCGGCTCAGAGCAAGGTCGGCTCGTCCGAGCCGGCAGGTCCGCCCGGCAGGTCCGCCGTCTCCAACTGGTCGCGGAAGCGTTGGGTGGCGGCCCAGGCCGCCTCGTATCGGTCCTGACCGATACGGCCCCGCATGAGTTCCACCCGGAGCAGGACGAAATAGGTCTGGATGACGTCCTGGCGGCAGTAGTCGTGGATCTCCGCCAGTCGGCCCGCCTCCCAGAACTCCTGGACCCGGGAGCCGTCAATGTCGCCCTTGCCGCGCAGGCCGATGAGCTTGCAGAGCAGGTCGAAGCCGCCGTGGAGGCGGTGAACGCCGTAATTGTTGATGAACTCATAGAGGTCGTAGTGGCCTTCCTCCGAGTACCGGTAGCGGTGTCCGAAGCGCTGATTGAAGTAGCGCGGTGCCCGGCAGCCGTATTTGAACGCCTGCAACTCCAGCACCGGCAGGTCGAAGTTGCGCCCGTTGAAAGAGACCAGCGTGCCGTTGAACCGCTCCACGCGTTCCCAGAAGTCCCGGACGATGCCCTCCTCGCTGTAGTCATCGGCGCACAGGGACTCGACGTTGGCCAGCACGACGTCGCTGTTCACGATGCCCACGGCGATGGAGACCGGCACGTGGAAGGAAACGGGGAGAAAGTCGCTGCGGGTCTCCGCCACCCGCTCGGCGCGAAGCCGTTCATAGGCCTGCCGCTCGGAGATATCCTCCCCGGGAGCACGGACCGACTTGACCAGCGCCTTGTCGATGCGAGTCTCGATATCGAAGATGGCGTACTGCATCGCACCGGGCGGCGGCTACTCCGGCCGTACCAGCAGCACCCGGTCGGCCGGCAGTTCCAGCGGCAGGCGCACCCAGGACTCGCCTTCATCCTCGGAGACGAGAATATCGCCCTTCCCCTTCTGGTTCGCATCGCTGGAACGGCCCCGGGACACCGCGCCGAGGCCGGCGTAGACGCGCCCGGGCGCGTCCGGGTGTTGGGCCAGCGCCCAGACCATCTGCGGCATGTCATCCGGCAGCCCCCGGCCGACGCCCACCCGTTCCCAGCTCGAACCCAGGTCACGGCTGCGGAAGAGCGCCCCCCGGGCCTTCTCGGGGCGGTCCCAATAGCCCGGCGACTTGTCCGCGGCGGCCACCAGCACCACCGGTGGCGTCCCGGGCAGGAAGACGAAATCGTGGAAATAGTCCCGGGTCATGCCGCTCTCCGCGCGCCGCCAGCCGGTGCCCGGGTCATCGCTGCGAAAGAAGCCCCGGGCGGTGGCCACGAACAGCGGCCCCGCCCCCGCCGGGGTGGTGCGGAGGTGGTGGATGTCGAGATAGTCGATGCCGCCGCTGACATCCTCGAAGGAAGCGCCGCGGTCGAAGGTGCGCACGATGCCGCCGTGCTCCAGGCAGACATGGAGCCGGCGGGGGTCGTCGGGCGACACGAAGATGTGCCGGACGTGCTCCCGATGCGGCGGGCGCGGATAGGTCCACTTGGCGCGTACCTCCGCCGGCAGTTGCTGCAAGGCCGACAACTCCTCCCAGCTCGCGCCGCCGTCCTCGCTCCGGTGGAGGTGTATGGGTTCGGTGCCCGCGTAGACCACGTCCGGGTTGCCGGGGTCCACGGTCACGGCCCGGACATTGCCGGAGAACACCGTGCGCCAGCGTTGACCGCCGTCGTCGCTGCGACAGAGCCCCGCGTCCGCCACGCTGGCGTACACCGTCTCCGGCCTCTGGACAGGGCCGTCGATGGCATCCACCGTGCCGGCCGGGAGGGTCACCGCCAGTTCCTCCCAGGTGTGCCCGCCGCCGCGCCACACCCGCAGGCCCTCCTGCGTTCCCGCCAGTATCCGTTGGGTCATTGCCGTTCCTCCCTGGACGCGGCCCGCGGTACTCGGTCAAGCCCTGGCGGTCAACTCCTTGATGGCCGCCATCACCTCCACGTAGGTGCCGCAGCGGCAGATGTTGCCCGAAAGGTAGTCCCGCACCTCGGCCTCGTCGGGATTCGGATTCTCGTTCAGGAGTCCCTTGACCGCCATGATCATGCCCGGGGTGCAGAAGCCGCACTGGAAGGCCTGATGGTCCAGGAACGCCTGCTGCACCCGATCGAGCCTGCCGGCGTGGCCGAGGCCCTCGATGGTGAGCACCTCCCGTCCTTCCGCGTTGCTGGCCAGCATCAGGCAGGAACTCACCGGCTTGCCGTCCACCAGCACCGTGCAGGCGCCGCACACCCCCACGCTGCAACCCTCCCGGGTGCCCTTGAGCCGCAGGTCGTCGCGCAGCACCTCCAGCAGCGTCTGGTGGGACCTGACCGACAGTTCCCGCTCCCGCCCGTTGACCCTGGCGGTGATCAGGTGTCTCATGACCGCTTCTCCTTGGCTTCGCGCTCGGCCAGCGCCGCCACGATGCGCTCGGGGCGAAGCGGCAACTCGGTGATGTGGATGCCGCCCAAGGCATTGGCCACGGCGTTGCCGATGGCCGGGGCCACCGCCGGGATCACCGCCTCCCCCACCCCCTTGGCACCGAACGGGCCGTCCGGATGCGGATTTTCCACCAGCAGCGAGCGGAACCGATCCGGGTGGTCCTCCATGGACGGCAGCATGTATTCGAGCAGGCTGCCGTTCACGGGCTGGCCCTGCTCGAACACCATCTCCTCGAAGAAGGCCGCTCCGAGGGCCTCCAGCATGGAGCCCTCGTTCTGAAGCCGGCACTGGAGCGGATTGATGGCCTTGCCCGCGTCCACCGAGGTGACCACGTTGAGGAGGCGCACCTTGCCGGTCTCCACGTCCACCTCCACCTCCGCGCCGCAGGCCGAGAAGAACCAGAAGGCGGCGGCCTTGCCCTTGCCGGTCTTGGGGTCGAGGCCGCCCTGGACCTGGAAATTGCAACTCCCGAAGATGCTGCCCACCGCATCGCCGTACTTCACCCGCAGGAGCTGCGGCACGGTGAGGCTCCGGTCGGGAACACCCCGGACCCGGACGCCGCCGGCGCCGAGTTCCAGATCCTCCCTGTCCACTTCCAGCGCCTGGGCGCCGGCCTCCAGCAGTTGCGCGCGCACATCTTCCGCGGCCCTCAGCGCGGCGTTGCCCATGTGGAACGTGGTACGGCTGGAACTGGTGGACTTGTCGTAGGGGGTCACGTCGGTGTCCGGTGCGGACACGGTCACCCGCTCCACCGGAATGCCGAGCCGCTCGGCGACGATCTGCGCCAGACAGGTGCGCACTCCCTGCCCCATCTCCGTGCTGCTGGTCAGGAGCATCACCGAGCCGTCGCCGTTGAGCCGCACGCTGGCGGCCGACGCCGTGGGCGTGGTGGTGCTCTTCATGATGACCGCCAGGCCCCGGCCGCGCCTCGACGTCCCCTGGCCGGCGCCGGCCTCCTGTTCCGCGGCACCGCGCCAGCCGATGCTCGACGCCACCTGCCGGAGGCAGTCCGCGGCGCCCACCGACACCAGGGATTCGCCGGTGACGAAGACGTCGCCTTCCCGGACCAGGTTCTTGAGCCGAAGCTGCAGCGGATCCATGCCGAGATGCCGCGCGATGCGGTCCATCTCCGACTCGCAGGCCCAAGCCACATGGGACACCCCCACGCCGCGGTAGGGGCCTGCCGGGGGAAGGTTGGTGTAGACCGCATGGGTGGTCATGCGGCAGTGGGGCACTCGGTACGGGCCGCTGGCCACGTAGGAACCGGTCTTGGCGTTGGCCGGACCGGAGAGGGCGTAGGCGCCAAGGTCGTAGAAAACCTCCACCTCCCGCGCCACCAGGCTGCCGTCGCGCTTGAACCCGGTCCTGATCCGGATGAATCCCCCGTAGCGGCGTCCGGTGAGAAACACCTCCTCCCGGGTCAGCACCCACTGGACCGGCCTTCCGGCCTTGCGCGCCAACAGCGCGGTCACCGGTTCCAGGCGGGCATGGGTCTTGCCGCCGTAACCGCCGCCCACATGGGGCACCACCACCCGGACGCCGCTCTCGGGCAGTTTGAAGATCCGCGCCAACTGCTCCTGGAGCCCCACCGCGTTCTGGCACGGAGCATGCACCCGCAGCCGGTTGGGCGACTCCCACGCCGCCGTGGCCACATGGGGCTCGATGTGGCCGTGCTGTACCGGCGGCATGCGGTAGGTGTTCTCCAGGATCTCGTCGGCCTCGGCGAAGCCGGCGTCGAGGTCGCCGTCCGCGGCGCGGAACACGCTGCAGACATTGCCGCCGGCGTTGAGATTGAGCTGCTCGCGGAAGATGGCGGCCCGGGTCTCGAAATGCTCCTCGTGGATCACCGGCGCATCGGGCCGGGCCGCCTCCACCACGTCGAAAACCGCGGGCAGGGGTTCGTACTCCACCTCCAGCAGCTCCACCGCCTCCTCGGCGATCTCCCGCTCCTCCGCCGCCACCGCGGCCACGATATCGCCGACGCAACGCACCCGGTCCCGGGCCAGCACCGGCTGGTCCTCCACCACCGGGCCATAGCAGGGGTTCAGGCCCTGAAGATCGTCCCGGGTGACGATGGCGATGACACCGGGCAGAGCCGCGGCCCGGCTCACATCGATGCGGAGGAGCCTGGCATGGGGGTGCGGGCTGCGCAGCGCCCTGGCATGGAGCATGCCCGGCAACTCGATGTCGGCGGTGTACTGCGCGGTGCCGGAGACCTTGGCGTTGCCGTCCACCCGCGGGGTGTCGCTGCCGACCGCGTTCATGGGGAGGCCGCCTGCCACGCCGCGGCCAAGGCACGGCGGCCAAGGACGCGCACCAGGTGGCGCTTGTAATCCGCCGAGCCGCGGAGGTCGGGGATGGGATCGATCTCCCCGGCGGCCCGTTCGGCGAGCCTTGCCGGCGTGCCCTCGGACGGATCGGCTTCGCACAGGAGCAACGGCCTTGCCGCCACCGCTCCCACCGCCAGACGCGCCTCCACCGGACGATGGCCCTGAAGCCGCACCAGCGCGGTGATCCCCGCGCACGGTCGCTCCTCCGAGGAGCCGGTGGTGAACTTGACGTAGTCGCCCACGAGGCGGCCCCGCACCGGCGGCACCGTCACCGCGGTCACCATCTCCCCCGCCGCCAGCGCGGTCTCGTAGGTGCCGCGGAGAAAGTCCGCCAGCTTCATGGCGCGGGTGCCGCGGACGCCGCTC
The DNA here is from genome assembly GCA_964291295.2 of uncultured Binatia bacterium (SeqCode). GTDB lineage: Bacteria > Desulfobacterota > Binatia > UBA9968 > JAJDTQ01 > JAJDTQ01. The sequence goes on from OZ219754.1 coordinate 3,027,557, forward strand.
AGCTCCACATAGGCGTCCAGCGCCACCAGTACGGCCGGCGGGTCCGACTGGTGGTCGCCATGGGCCAGATTGCCGCCGATGGTGGCGAGATGGCGTATGCGAATGTTGGCCACCTGATGACAGGCCCGGGCCAGCACGGGCAGATGCTGCCGCACCACCGGCGCGGTCTCCACCTCGTGAAGGGTCGCCATGGCCTCAATGCGGATGGCCCCGGCGTGGTCGCGGGTGATGGCGCTGGCGCCCTCCAGCTTCCCGAGGTTCACCAGGGTCACGGGCCGCAAGAGTCCCTGCCGGACCAGAATCAGAAGCGCGGTGCCGCCGCTGACGGGACGGACATCCTCGCCAGCGTCGAGCATCCGGCATGCTTCGGCAACGGTCCTGGGTTCCAGTAGATCGAAAGGGTGCATGATTCCCGGGATTCGACGGCTGGCCGGCGCCCGCGGCGGGATGCGACACCAGGCATGGACGCCACGCGTGCCGAAACCCTCCGGGCAGCCGTCAACCGGCCACTGGTAGCGTGCATAACACCGGGCCGGAGCCATTGCAACGTACCCCGTCCCGCTATCGCGCCGCCTCCCGTTGCCGCCGGAACAGCCCGGCCACGCCGGCGCCGATGGCGAAGGAGATCAGTCCCAAGGCGATGAAGCCCGAGTGGAAACCCAGGTCCGCAACCAGGACGCCCGCGATGAGGGGTCCAAAGGTTCGGCCCATGGAGCTGCCGCCGCGGATCAGTCCCAGGGCGACACCCTTGCCGGAGTCGTCGGCGAGTTGCAGGGCAAGGGTCGTGGAACCCACGTTGGAGAGGCCGAAGCCGGCGGTCATGAGGCACAGGGGCAGCAGCAGCGCGAGGTAGCCGTGACCCACCACCTGAAGAACGAAGGCGGGAACCGTGACCAGGACGCCCAGGAGGATCACCGTGCGGGCACCGATACGGTCGCACAGCCAGCCGCCGCCCAGCCTTCCGGCAGTGTCGGCCAGACGGGAGATGCTGACCATGGTGCCGATGATGTCCAGGGTCAGGCCCCGCCGCACCGCCAGGAAAGGGAAGGCGATGCGAGTGACGCCGACGAGACAAAGGAACGATTGAAAGATGGCGAGCATGGCGCCGAGAAAACCGCGCTGGCTCAACAGCCCCGTTCCCACCCGCCAGAGCGGAAGGGGGCTCCGCTCCACCGGCTTCTCGGTCCGATGCCCCCGGGCCAGCAGGATGAAGAGCAGGCCGGCGCTCTGCGGCACCGCCACCAGGAGAAACAGCTTGTCGAGGCCCCACCACTCGCCGACAAACCCGCCCAGGGTCGGACCCAGGGCGAAGCCGAGACCCAGGGCAGCCGCCACCTGACCCTGCGCCCGGCCTTGCCGGGCGGGCGTGGACTGCACGAAAACGATGCGCCGGATGGCGAGACTGAACATCGCCTCGGTCAGGCCGAGAATGGCGAAGGCCACCAGAAAAACCGCCAGGCTGTCCTGGAACGCGAAACCCAGAAGCGCCGTCACCACGGCGATGCACACCGACGCCAGCAGCAGAAAGCTCGAACGGAAACACGACGCCAGCGTGCCGGACACCACGTCGGAACAGAGGGCGCCGACACCGTTGAGCAGCAGCGGCATGCCCACCACCGCCAGGGGGAACCCCTTGGCATCCATGTAGAAGGGCGCCAGCATGGAGGCGCCAATGGCACCCGCAGCCATGCAGATGGCGGCCAGCGCATAAAGCAGGTTCGACGAGACTCCGATCCGCCGGCGCATCACTGTTACCCCCGCAAGCCGGCCTCACCCACAACGTCACCGCCAGGGAACCGGAAAGCGCCCGAGGAAAGACTGGCCGGCACCGGAGAACTACGGTCCGGTCCTGGGAGACTCGAGGGGTGGGCGCCCGCCGCTCCCGCCGGAAGGAAGGCCCGCGGAACCTCCTTCAGTCTTCCGGGGTGACTCCCTTGACCACGTAGTCGCCGGACTTTTCGTCCGCCTCGAGGTCCAGCAACTGCTGAGCCTGAGCCTCCTCCAGGAGTTTCCCGAAGGAGCGAAAGCCGTGGTAGCGCTCGTTGAAGCCGGGCTTGCGCCGCTTGAGCGCCTGCTTGACCATGGAGCCCCAGATCTTGTCCTTCGCACCGCGCTCGTCGAAGAGGTGGGTGACGGTCTCGACCACCAGATCCAGGGCCTCCTGCGCCTCCTTCTTCTCCTCCCTGTCCTCCTTCTCGTCCTTCTCCTTGTCCTTCTCCTCCACCGGAGCGACGGTCTTGCGCGGGCTGCGCGCCGCGGTCTTGACGCGCCGGGTTCCGCTGCGGCGCCTGGAGTCGCGCACCAGGTCGTCGTAGTAGATGAACTCGTCGCAGTTGGCGATGAGCAGATCCGAGGTGGAGTTCTTGACCCCTACGCCGATGACGACCTTGTTGTTCTCCCGGAGCTTGCTGACCAGCGCGGAAAAATCGGAGTCGCCACTGATGATCACGAACGTATCCACGTGGGATTTCGTGTAGCACAGGTCCAGCGCATCCACGACCATGCGAATGTCCGCAGAGTTCTTGCCCGACTGGCGCACGTGCGGAATCTCGATCAACTCGAAGGAGGCCTCGTGCATGGCGGGCTTGTACTCACGGTAGCGTTCCCAGTCGGAGTAGGCCTTCTTGACCACGATCTTGCCCTTGACCAGCAACCGGTCCAGAACCTTCCGCATGTCGAAACTGGCGTACCGCGCATCACGGACGCCAATGGCAATGTTCTCGAAGTCGCAATAAAGCGCCAGATTCTCGGTGGGCGCCGTGTTCTCGTTCTGTGGTGTTGTCATTTTCCCGTTTCCGTGCCTTCCCGGTCACCCCTTGATGACGTTTACCGGTGCGCCGTCGAGATAGCCTCGGATCGCCGCGACATAGCCGTCGAAGTAAGCGCCCAGGTTGGCCTGCTCCACGTAGCCCAGGTGCGGCGTGACCACCGTGTTGTCACACTGCCGCAGAGGATGGTCCACCGGCAGCGGCTCGGTATCGTAGACGTCCAGACCCGCGCCGGCGATGGTGCCATCCCGCAGCGCCTCCACCAGCGCCCGCTCCTGGACGATCGGACCCCTCGACGTGTTGATGAGCACCGCCGTGGGCTTCATCATCGCCAGCTCGGCGGCACCCAGCAGCCCCCGGGTACGGCCGCTCAGAACCAGATGGATCGTCAGGATGTCGGAACGCGACAGCAACTCCTCCTTGCCGACCCGCGCCACTCCCACCTCCCGGCAGCGCTCCCCGGTCAGATTCTGGCTCCAGGCGATGACCTCCATCCCGAAAGCCAGCCCGACGCGGGCCACCCGGGCGCCAAGCTTTCCCAGGCCCGCCACTCCCAGGGTCTTGCCCGACAGGCCTTCGCCCACGGTCTCCTGCCAGCGGCCCTCGCGCATGGCCCGGTCCTCTCGCGGGATATGCCGGAGCAGCCCGATGATCAGCCCCCAGGTCAGTTCCGCGGTGGGAGCGCCGACACTCGGAGTGCCGCAAACCGTTACGCCGCGCTGCCGGGCCGCGGCCATGTCGATGGAGGCGTTGCGCATGCCGCTGGTCACCAGCAGCCGCAAGTCGGGCAGCCGCTCCAGCAGACCGCGGCGAAACGGCGTGCGCTCGCGCATGACGCAGATGATCTCGAACGGCGCCAACCGCTTCGCCAAAGCCTCCTCGTCATCCAGGTGGTCGTGAAATACCGTAACGCCGACGTTCCCGGCCACCTCCCTGGCGTCCAGCAGGGAGCGGGCCACATGCGAATAGTCGTCCAGAAATGCGGCCCGGGGCTTGCTCATGCGGTTCCTTTCGGGGGCTCTCTCACTGCGCCTGGGGAAGGTCTGAACAACCCCGAGTGCGATGGGGCTGCATCCGTACAATCAATGGGCTGCGAGCAGCTCGCTGTTGTGCCATCGCCTTGTTCGGACCTTCCCCGGGGAAACGTGCGCACCGCCCTGCCGGCGGCGGGTCCGAATCCGCCGTCCCCCGGGAACTGCGTATCGCGGGCTCTCAAGAGTCCAGGTCGCGGAGTATCGCACGGCACGGAGCACCGTCCGCGCCGGCGATGCACACGGGGAGGCAGATCAACTCGTACCAGCCGGGTCGGATATCCGTCAGATCGACCCCCTCCAGCAGCGCGAAGCCGTGATCCAGGAAGGCCCGGTGGACCGCCACCTGCTCGTCGGCGTGGGCCACCGAGAGATAATCGAGTCCCACCAGCTGGTAACCTCTGGCCACCAGCGCCTCCGCCGCCTCCACCGAGAAGGCCGTGAAGTCCGGGTCGTAGACGGCGCGCCGCAGCAACTCCGAGTTGCGGGTCTTGAACAGGATCCGCTCACCCGGAGGAATCACGGCGACATGCTCCGCGGTGATGTAGCGATGGGCGTCCACCGCGTGCACCCGCGCCGGCCCGATGAAGCGTTCCAGCGGCAACTGGTCGATGGCCGCCCCATCGGGTACGAAGTGAAACGGAGCGTCCACGTGGGTGCCGCTGTGAACGCTCATGTTCACGCTCGACGAGTTGTTGGGATCCCCGCGCCGCATCCGCCGCCGCTCCAGCAGCTCGAAGGGTGCGGCCGTCACCCAACGTGCGGTGGCGGTGCCGAGCTTGAGTGAAATGTCGTAGTACCGCATGCGGCTCCCGCGCCACGACGCTTACAGATCCCGGCAGATGGCGGATTGCGGCACCTCGGCGCAAAAGGCCAACAGCCGTTCCCGTTCCGCTTGCGCATCCCGCCGCGGCGAGCCGGTCCGCGGTGGATTCGCCGGCGCCCGCGCCGCGCTCTGACGATCCAGGCGAGCAGCGAGTTCGGCATAGCGTTGCTGCAGGGCTTCCTTGTTCTCCCGCAGCGACAGGAGCACTTCCTTCCAGCGCTCGTCGTCGCGCGCGTTCCGCTGAGCCAGCGACTCCCGCCCGCTCTCCGCCGCTTTCAGAACCGCATCCAGACGCTTCTCGAGACTTGCCAAGGCGGCGGCCTGCTCGTCGGAGCGGGACGATCGGGCGAAAGCCTCGTCCAACTCCTCCAATCGGGAGGTCAGGCTCTCCTGATTCCGCTCCACCAGCGCCTTCAACTCGGCTTGGCGCCGGTCCCCTTCGCGGGCCTCGGCGGCGCTGCGACTCAGCTTCTGCTCGAGACTCTCACGCAACCCGACCAAGGCCTTTTCCCGCCGCTCTTCAAGGCGCCCGGCCCACCGGGTCAGTTCCTGCTGGAGGAGTTCCGTTTGCGTCGCCGTCACGATGGCGGCGAACTTTTCTTCCAATGACTCGGAATCCTGCGCCCTCCCGTCGCCGCCATGCAGCTCCAGAGTTTCCCGAATTCTCGCAAGCTGGTCTTCGGCGTGGGTCATGGAGAACATCATCTCGGTGACGCCGGTTTCGTTCCCGGCAGCCATCCGGTCCACCACGGCCCTGAGGTTTCGGGTCTCCCACGCCGTGTACCCCACGCTCACACCGGCCGCCAGAAGGGCCAGAAATGCCAAGGTCTTGCCGATCAATGAAATCGTCCAACCAGCCCCAACCCGTCAGTTCGAGGTGGCTTCCGGTGGACCCACCGCCTCCGGGCCGAGTCGGGGGCGAACGAAAGTCTGATAGATGGATTCGTTCTGCAGCCACATGATGTCCACGCGTGTCCGCACCGCCGCCCGCATCTCCTCCTGGAGCCCCGCATCCATGATGTGTTCCTTGATCACGTCCACGATGAAGTTGCCGTGCCCTTCGTCATGGTACTCGTGGGCCCGGAAGAACGCCAAGGAGTCGGACGGAATCCATGAATAGTGCGTCTCGAGGGCCTGGCGCTCCTCGCCCATGCGCCGGGGACCCTCGCCCTCGAAGACCAGGCCGGTGCCGATGGCCACGGCCCAGTGGCTCTGTTGCACCAGCTGGACGTACATCTCAAGCGCCGCCCTGATTCCCGGCAGCGGCTCGCAGCCGTGCATCTCTTCACGCGAGATGCCCAGTCCCTCACCAAAGCGGGTCCACAACTCGGCGTGGCTGGGGTACTCCCCTCCGAACAGATCCTCGCCTTCCTCCTCCACCATGTTTTCCAGCAGCATGCGTCGCAACGCCTGGATGGGACACTTCTGGTAGCGTATGCCGAAGAAGCGGTGGATGTTGCGGAATTCGTGAAACTGGTTCTTGGCCCACTCCCGCAACTGTTCGCGCGTGAGCGCACCCTCCAGCAGCATGCGCCGCAGTGGATGCACTGGATGCCGGCCCCGCAGAACGCCGCGGAGATCGTCGATGAAAGCTTCCGGCGACAGGCTTGCCATGCGTCCCGCTCCCCTGCCGGCTACTGCCGGGCCGTGAAGAGTTGCTGCCGCCGTACCTTTCCCGGGAAGACATCCCTGCACTCGCCGTCTTCCAGGACGACCTCGCCGTTGACGACCACGGCGCCGATTCCCGGCGGATGGCGATGGATCTCTTCTTCGTCGAGCTTGGCCGGCATGCGCTTGCTGACGAGGTCATCGATCTTGTCCGGATCGAAGATCGTCATGTCCGCCGGCAAACCGGTTTTCAGAAGGCCCCGGTTCATCCCCAGCCTGGCCGCGGGATGGCCGGTCACCTTGTGCACCGCCTCCTCCAGATTGAAGAGCTTCTTCTCGCGCCGCCAGTAACCCAGCACACGGGTGGGCGCGCCATGCCAGAAGAACCGGTCCAGATGCGCGCCGGCGTCGGTGCCGATGAGCCCTTCGGTAGTCTTGATCATCTCGGCCAGCAGGTCCATGTGGCCGTTGGCGAAGCCCTGGTAGTAAAGCCTGGAGGCCAGCCCGTCGTCGAGCCACGTGTCGAAGAAGGCGTCCACCTCGGACTTGCCGCTGGCCCCGGCGATCTCCGCGACGCTCTGTCCCTCGCGGGACTTGAGATCCTCCCGCCGCATCACGTCAAAATACACGCCGCCCCATCCCAGCCATTCGGGATAGGCCGGCTGGCCCGCGTTCTCACGCCGCTGCGCGTCGAGCCGCCGCCGGATGTCGGGATCCCCGAGCCTGGCCGCGAGCGCGCCCCGGTCGTGCCGGATCTCTTCCCACAGGGGCAGGCCGTCCAGAATGAAGCAGTCTTCGAGATCGAAGCGCCGGATGTGCGCGTAGGGGATCACCACGCCATAGATGTTCTTGCCCCGCTCCCTGGCCTCCTTCATGAGTTCGATGGCCCGGACGCCGTCGTCCTTCTCGCCGGGGCGCACCCGGAACTCATTGCCTATCATCGGCACATGGATCTTCTCCACCAGTTCGGGGAACCCGCTCTCCGGCTTCAACAGATTGCCGAAGCCGTTGAACTGGAAGCAGCCGCCGTACTCTCCGGCGACGTTGGCAAGGACCGCCATCTCTTCCTGGCTGGCCAGGGTGCTGGGAGTGCCGGCGTGGATGGCGGGGCCGCCGCGCGGGCTGGAGGAGAAGCCGATGCCGCCGGCCTCCATGCCCTCCCGGACCATCTGCTTCATGGTCTCCAGCTCCTCCGGGGTGGACTCCCGCCGGCAGGCCGCCTCGCCCATGACCGTGAGCCGCACCGGAGAGTGGGGAACCAGGGCGGCCACGTTCACGCCCACCCGGCCCTCGAGCCGGTCGAGGTATTCGGGAAAGGTGGTCCAATTCCAGTCCTTGTCCTCGACATAGTCGTCGAGAACCCTGCGCAGGTAGTGGATCAGCACCTCCCGCGGCTCTCCCGCGGGCGGCACCGGCGCGATGGAGGCGCCGCAGTCACCGATGACGATGGAGGTGACGCCGTAGTTGACCACCGGGTTGCCGTGGGGATACTGCACGATGAAAAGGTCCATGTGGGTGTGGGAATCGATGAACCCCGGCGCCACCACCTGGCCGCGGGCATCGAACTCGGTCCGGCCCGGCCCCAGGTTCTTCCCCATCGCCGCAATGACTCCCCCATCCACCGCCACGTCCGTTTCGAAACCGGGGCTGCCGGTGCCGTCCACCACCAAGCCGTTTTTCACAAGCAGATCATGCGCCATGGTTCTCCCTCCGTGCGGTCGCCCGCAGTCGAAGCTCCTCGCCGCAGTCGAGGTTCGCCGCCGGGATTTGTCGCCGGCTCGCCGCCGAGACTCGCTGTCCGACTGTCATGACCGGATTTTCCTAGTTAGACCAAAAGCCCTTGCCGCGTCAAGGAAAGAGCCGCCGCCGAACGGCCTCCCCGCAGCCCGGTGCTGGACGGGTTTGGCGCTTTGGACTAGAGTCTCCCCGTGACCCATCTGTCGACAGACGTGCTGGTGGTGGGCGCGGGCGGCGCCGGCATGTATGCGGCCATCGCCGCGGCCAGAGGGGGCGCCTCCGTGCTGTTGCTGGACAAGTCCCTGGTGGGCCGCGGCGGCGCCACCATCATGGCGCAGATGACCGTTGCCGCCGCCATCGGCCACGAAGAGCCCGACCACTGGACCGATCACCTCCGGGACACCCGGGCCGCGGGCCGGGAGCTCTGCGACGAGGGGCTGGCCCGGCTCCTGTGCGAGAACGGCCCCGCCAGGATCTTCGAAATGGACGGCTGGGGCGCCCACTGGGCGCGCGGTGACGACCATCGCATCCGCCAGGTGAAAGCGCCGGGACACGGCCGGGCGCGCTGCTGCTACGTGGACTTCCTGAATACCGGACCGGGCGTGGCCGGCACCCTGCGGCGGCAGGTGAGCACGCTGAGCCCGGTGCGGCGGCTGAGCAACGTCACGGTCACCGATATCGTCGTCAGCGGTGGCCGCGCCCGCGGCGCGGTGGGCGTCGACGTGGTGTCCGGCGGCGTGGTCACCTTCGCCGCCAGCGCCGTCATCCTGGCCGCCGGCGGCCTCACCAAGCTCTACCGCCGCAACAGCGCCTCCACCAACATGGGCGGCGAGGCATACGCCCTCGCCCTGTGGGCCGGGGCCGAACTCATCGACATGGAATTCGTCCAGTTCTTTCCCATCGCCCACCTGGCCCCGCGCCTGGTGGGCATGGACCCGATCATGTGGGATCCGTTCCGCTACAAGCTGGGAGGACGCCTGCTGAACGGGAACTTCGACGAGTTCATGCACCGCTACGGCGGCCAGGACCGCGGCACCTACACCACCGTGCGCGACCAGGCCTCCTACGCCATCCTGAAGGAAGTCGAAGCCGGCCGCGGTTCGCCGCACGGGGGCGTCTACCTCGACTTCCGGCACCTGTCCGACCAGACCCTCCGGGGCGCCTTCGGCCCGGTCATCGACCGCCTGGAGGACAACGGCATCGATCTTACCCGCACGCCCGTGGAGGTGGCGCCCGCCGCACACTACCATATGGGCGGCATTCGCGTGGACGGCCGCATGGAAACCCGCGTTGCCGGACTCTACGCCGCCGGCGAGGCGGTGGGCGGCGCCAACGGCGCCAACCGGCTTTCCGGCAACGCCATCACGGAGGCGCTGGTGTTCGGCGAATGCGCCGGGCGGGAGGCGGCCGCGGCCGTGGCCGGCACCTCCATCGGGTGGGATCCGGCGGCTGCCCGCGATGCGGGGGAACGCATCCGGAGCGTCCTGGCCGCGCAGACTCCGGGCGGTGCCCCCGCCAACGTGCTGGAACGGAAACTTCAGGATCTCATGTGGGAGAAGGCCGGACCCTTTCGCACCGGGGGACAGCTACGGCAGGCCCTCGACGGCATCCACGAACTGCGGAAGACCCCGGTGGCCGTGCCCCCCGCCGAGGGCTTCAATCTCGACCTCCAGGACCGGCTGGAACTCCAGGCCATGCTGACCACCGCCGAGGCCGTGGTGCGAAGCGCGCTGGGCCGCACCGAGAGCCGCGGCGCCCACCAGCGCCTGGACTTTCCCGACAGCGATGCGGCGCTCGTGCGCAACCAGTTCGTCGGCATGACCGGCGATGAAGTCACCGCGCGGTGGCCGGACGCCCCCGGGTCGTGACGCCAGTCCCGCGAAAGAATCGCATGACCGCCGACGATACCCGGACAGACAAGGAAATCACCGAATTGCGCGTGTGGCGCGGATGCGCCCCGGAGCAGGGCCGCCACGAAGTGTACCGGGTCCCCTGGGACGAGGGCATGTCCGTACTGGATGCGCTGCTGTGGATACGCGCCCATGTGGACTCGAGCCTCGCGTTCCGTTACGGGTGCATCAACGCCAACGCGTGCAAGACCTGCATGGCGCTGGTGGACGGCCAGGTGGCCTACCTGTGCACGGCACGGCTGGCGCCCGCCGGGGGCCGGGTCGAGCCGCTGCCCAAACGGCCGCTGATCCGGGATCTGGTGACCGACACGGTGCCCGACGACGAGAAGCTGACGCCGCCCCGGCGGGAATGAGGACATGGACGGCAACGCCTTCGACCTGGTCGTCATCGGCAGCGGCCCGGCCGGCCAGAAGGGCGCCATCGCGGCCGCCAAGATGGGCAAGCGGGTCGCCGTCATCGACCGCCGCGACATGATCGGCGGCGTGTGCCTGCACGCCGGCACCATTCCCAGCAAGACCCTGCGCCTGGCGGTGCTCTACCTGACCGGTTTTCAGCAGAAGTCCTTCTATGGCCAGGCCTATTCCCCGACCCCCCAGGTGACCGCGGACGACCTGATGTTCCGGGTCCGCACCGTCATCGATCGGGAGCACGCCACGATCACGGATCAGCTCCAACGCAACGGCGTGACCCTGGTGAACGGCTGGGCCCGGTTCGTGGACGCCCACACGCTCCGGACCGACAGCGGCCAACAGGTCCGGGGAGACCACATCCTTGTCGCCTGCGGCACGCGCTCCGTGCGCGATCCGGCGATTCCCCACGACGGCCGCAAGATCATGGTGGCCGAGGACTTCGGACGCAACGGCCAGAAGATCCCCCGGAGCATCATCGTGGTGGGCGCCGGGGTCATCGGCCTCGAGTACGCCTCGATGCTGTCGGCCCTGGGCGTGCGGGTTACCGTCATTGAACGGCGGGACACCATGCTGGGCTTCGTGGACCGGGAGGTCATCGAGGCGCTCCGGTATCACATGCGCCGACGGGGAGCGATCTTCCGGCTCGGCGAACAGGTGGTCGGCGTGCGGGTACAGGGAAACGGTCTGGTCCGGGCCGAACTGGAGAGCGGCAAACGTGTCACCGCGGACGCCCTGCTCTACACCGTGGGCCGGCAGTCCAACGCCGACCAGCTCCATCTCGACCGGATCGGCATCGACACCGATCCACGGGGCCGTATCGCCGTGAACGGGAACTTCCAGACCGCCCGGCCGCACATCTACGCGGTGGGAGACTGCATCGGCTTTCCGGCGCTGGCCTCCACTTCCATGGAGCAGGGCCGCCTCGCGAGCACCCACATGTTCGACGGCCCGGCTCTCGAATCCGCGCCCTTCTTTCCCTACGGCATCTACACCATCCCCGAAATCTCCATGGTGGGCCGAACCGAACAGGAACTGACCGGCGAACGCATCCCCTACGAGGTGGGCAAGGCCCTCTACGAAGACGTCGCCAAGGCCCAGATGGTGGGCGAACGCGGCGGCATGCTGAAGCTGCTCTTCGATCCCGATACCCTGAAGCTGCTGAGCGTCCACGCCGTCGGCGAAGACGCCACCGAGATCATTCACATCGGCCACGCCGTGATCGCCCTCGGCGGCACCGTCGAGTACTTCCGGGACAACGTCTTCAACTACCCCACCTTCGCCGAAGCCTACAAGGTGGCGGCCTACGACGGCTTCAACAAGATCGCTGCGCTGCGGTAGCGGGCGGTCAGGTGAACCGCGGGATGACTTCGGTGCCGAAACACTCGAGCTGGTGGGGGATGGCATCCGGGGCGCAGGCGGGGCGGGCGATGAACTTGGAGGCGCCGGCGTCGATGAAACGCTGGATCGTGTCACCGATGTCCCGGGCGGTTCCCAGGGCCGAGGTCTCGACGAAATCGATGTCGTTGCGGTTGCGGAGGGCGTGGGGGCGGGCCGTCCGGGAGGCTTCGGCGGAATCCTCGGCGACACAGAAGTTGAGCAACACGCCGAAATGGTCCTCGTCGATGCGGCGGCCGCAGTCGGCGGCGTATCCCCGGATGCGGGCGATGGCCACCGCCACCTCGGCCGGAGTCATCTGGGAGCCCAGCCAGCCGTCGGCCAGGCGGGCGGTGCGCCGGAAGGCGGCGCCGCTGCGGCCACCGATCCAGATGGGCGGGGCGGCCTGCGCGGGCTTCGGGGCGACGGTCACGTCCCGGAACCGGTAGTACTTCCCGTCAGCGTGGACGCCGTTCTCCGACCACAACGCCCGCAGCAGGTGGACCATCTCCTCGGTGCGGCCGGCCCGCTCGGAGCGGTGGATGCCGCATGCCCGGAGTTCCGTGTCGTCGTCGCGGCCCAAGCCCACGGCCAGCAGCAGGCGCCCGCCCGAGAGAAAATCCAGGGTGGCGAGCTCCTTGGCCAGCACCGCGGGGTTCCTCAACGGCAAGGCCAGGACGCTGGTGCCGAGCTTCATCCTGCGGGTGCGGGCGGCCGCCCACGAAAGGGCCACCACGGGTTCGAGACTCGGAACCTCGGAGACCACCCGGTCACTCAGCCACAGCGATTCGATGGCAAGGCTCTCCGCCAGGTCCACGACGCTCAGGAACGCCTCGGGACGCATCGCGCCGAAGGGCCAGCCGCTGAAGCCGATGCCGATACCGATGCCCATGCCTCTCCCCTGCTCTTTGCCGGTGGCAGCGTCCACCGGCCGCGGCCGGCCGTCTTCCCTGCCGGAGGAGTCCGGTGACCATCCTGTGCGCGCCATCGTGTCGCGGTGGGGATGCAGACGGGGGCGCCGGGTCCGGTTTCCGGCTGATGATCCGGGTGTCCGCCGCGGCCGCACCGGCGCCCGCCGACGACATGCCGAACTTCACGAATCGTTGGAGGCGCCGCGGTAGCTGTCCTTGAGTTCGTCCATGACCGTGCCCTTCCAGAACTTGACACCCACCTGATATCCGGCGCGGCCGATCATGTGCGCGGAGACGGGCGCGGTGAGAAAGACGAACAGGGTGATGGCCAGAACCCGGACGGTGACGCCGATGTCGGGAAAGTAGAACGCCACCGACACCATCAGGCAGAACACCCCCAGGGTCGGCGGCTTGGTGGCGGTCTGCATCCGGGTGAGCAGATCCGGCATGCGCAGGATTCCCAGGCACCCCAGGAACATGAACGCGGTGCCGATGATCATGAACGTGGCGCAGATGATGTCAGTCACCATGATGGGCCCATTTCTCGATGTAGCGGGAGAAGGTGACCGTGCCCAGGAAGGCCACCAGCGCCAGCACGATGGCCACGTCCAGATACACGGGTTCGTCGAAGGCGATGGCGTAGAGCGCGGCGATGCCGACGCCCACGGTGGTCAAGAGGTCCAGTGCCACCAGCCGGTCCGGGATGTTGGGGCCTCGCAGCAGGCGGATGAAGGCCAGCAGGATACCAAGGCTCAGGATACCGAGCAGAACAAATGCCAAGGGTGTCATCGCAGCAACTCCACCACGCTCTTCTCGAAACCGTCCTTGATGGACCGGCGCAACGCCTCGGCGTCGTCCACGTACATGGCGTGAATGTACAGGAACCGCCGGTCGTCCGACACGTCGAGGCTCAAGGTGCCGGGGGTCAGGGTGATGAGGTTGGCCAGCAGCGTGATCTCGGCATCGGTCTCCGCGTCGAGCGGGATCGCCACCACGCCGGGCTTCATGTTGTGCGCCGGGGTCATCACCTCGTAGGCAATGCGCAGATTGGCCAGCAGCAGCTCCCAGGCAAACAGCGAGGCCAGCCGCAGACCCTGCCACAGCTTCTCGAAGTAACGGGAAGGCCGCAGCAGCGGGCGCACCGCGTAGAGGATCGCGAAGCCGAAGACGAAGCCGATGGCGAGGCTCGCTGCCGTCACTTCTCCGGTCAGCGCGGCCCAGCTCAGCGCCAGCATGATGTTCCACAGCAGCACGGTCATGACGCCCCCCTCGCTCCCAGCACCGACCGGATGTACGGCTCGGGGTCCGCCAACTGGTGGCCTGCCTGCCAGGCCAGTTCGAGGAAGGGTCCGGCGGCCACGCCCATGACCACGGCCAGAACGGCCAGAGTCACGATGGGACCCAGCATGAGCGCCCTGCCGGCACCCGGCGCATGGACGGCGGTTTCCGGCGGCAGGGGCTTCCAGAACGCCTCGGCCCAGATCTTGGTCATGGAGAAGAGCGTCAGCAGGCTCACCCCCAGCGCGGCCGCCACCAGCGCGAACTCCCCGATGCCGAGACCGGCCTTTACCAGCAACAGCTTGCCGAAGAACCCCGAGAGCGGCGGCACCCCGGCCAGGGAAAACGCCGACAGCAGGAACAGCAGGGAGACCCACGGGTGGGCGTGGTAGAGGCCCCCCAGCTTCTTGAGGTCGCCGGTGCCGTGCAGCCGGTGGGCCACGCCGCTCACCAGGAACAGGTTGGTCTTGACGAAGATGTTGTGGACGATGAAGAACACCGTGCCGGTCAAGGCCAAGGGGGTGAAGAACCCGAGACCCATGACCATGTAGCCGATCTGGCTCACGATGTGAAAGGACAGCAGCCGGCGGAATTCGTACTGGGCCACGGCCCCGAGCACACCCGTCACCATGGTGATGCCCCCGGCCCAGAGGATGATCGTGTGGGTGTAGTCCACGTTGTTCAGGAACAGCAGCGTGAAGACGCGAATCAGGGCATAGACGCCCACCTTGGTCAACAGGCCGCCGAAGATCGCCGAAACCGCCACCGGCGGCGTATGGTACGAAGCCGGCAGCCAGAAGAACAACGGGAAGATGGCGCCCTTGATGCCGAAGGCCACCAGGAACAGGATGGCGAGGGTGGTCACCAGGCCCGGCTGGGCCGCGTTCCCGAGCCGCTGCGACAGATCGGCCATGTTGAGGGAACCGGCCATGGCGTAGAGGATACCCACCGCTGCCAGGAAGAAGGCCGACGCCACCAGGTTGAGGGTCACGTACTTGATGGCGCCCTCGAGTTGGGCGCGCTCGCCTCCCAAGGCCAGCAGCACGAAGGACGAGATCAGCAGCACCTCGAACCAGACGAACAGATTGAAGATGTCGCCGGTGAGGAAGGCGCCGGAAACGCCCATGATCAGGATGTTGAACAGGGGGTAGTACCCGTACGCCTCGCGGTTGCGGTCCATGGTGCCCAGCGAGTAGACGACGACCACCAGGGCCACCACTCCGGTGGTGGCCACCAGGACGGCGCTGAACATGTCGGCCACCAGGGTAATGCCGAAGGGCGCGGTCCAGGCACCCTTCTGTACCGCCTGGATGCCCTCCCGGGCGACCCGCTCCAGCAGCACCACGGAGACCGCGAGGTAGACGATGCCGCCGGCCAGCGTGAGGATCCGCTGCGCCGCGACGTAACGCCACAGCACCACGCAACTCGCCCCCACCAGCAACGGCAGCAGGATGGGCAGGACGACGAGCGCGTTCACGTGTCGGTTGCCTTCATGTCGTCGAGGTCGTCGGTGCCCACGGTCTGATACGCCCGGTAGGCCAGCACCATGGCAAAGGCCTGCACGCCGAAACTGATGACGATGGCCGTCAGGATCAGCGCCTGGGGCAGCGGGTCCGCCGCGGTTCCGGCAATCACCTTGGCACCCTCGGGTATCACCGGAGGCACCGCGCGCGTGAGGCCGGCCGCGGTGAACACCAGCAGGCTCGCGCCGTGGGCCAGCAGCGCCAGCCCGATGATCAACTTCACGATGCTCCGGCGCATGAGCATGTAGACGCCGCAGGCATAGAGTCCGCCGATGACAACGGCCAGCAGGGCTTCCACTAGTGGTCTCCCTCCTCTTCCTCCACTTCCTCCGCCATGCTGATGATGACGATGAGCACCACCCCCACCACGGTCAGGTAGACGCCCATGTCGAAGAGCAGCGGCGTGCCCAGGTGGAGGTCGAGGCCGAAGATGGAGACATGCGCCCACTGCCCGGTCATGAACGGCTGCCCCTTGAACAGGGACCAGACGCCGCTCAGGGCGGCAACCAGCAGGCCCCAGGCGATGATGGTCTGGGCCCGGCAGGGCAGGAACCGGCGCATGGAGCTGACGTCGTAGGCAATGGCGTAGAGGGTCAGCGCCGCCGCCAGCACCAGGCCGCCGACAAAGCCGCCGCCGGGGTCGTTGTGCCCCCGGAGCAGCAGAAAGATGGAGAACTGGAACAGCAGGATCAGCAGGAAACGGCTGGTCGTCCTGAGAATCAGCGAGTTCACGAGCCCTCTCCCTTCCCGAGCCGGAGCCGGATAAGCGAATAGACGCCGATGCCGGCCACCGCCAGCACGGTGATCTCACCCAGCGTGTCGAAGCCCCTGAAATCCACCAGGATCACGTTCACGATGTTTCGGCCCTGCCCCATCAGGTACGAGTTGGCCGAGAAATAGCTGGAGATGGTGGGATGCCACTGCACCGAGGTGGCCACCAGCACCAGCAGCGTGAAGAGCGCTCCCACCGCCGTGCCGACGGCCACGTGCGGCAGGATGGCCGCGCGGGTGGAGAACCGCTTGAACGGCGGCATGTAGTAGAACACGAACACGAACAGGATCAGTGACAGGGTCTCGATGAGGAACTGGGTCATGGCCAGGTCGGGCGCGCCGTAGAGAACGAAGATCAGCGCCACGCTGTAGCCCACCACGCCCAGGGCCATGACCGCGCGCAGGAAGGTCTGCGCCCGGACGGCGGCGATGGACGCCGCCAGCGCCACGACGCCCAGCACCCACTCGTGCAGGCCGATGTCGCCCCAGTGCATCCGGATGACGCCGATGTCGGCGCGGGTGAGAAAGGTGTACCAGGCCAGCGCCGCGGTCACGCCCATGATGGTGGCCAGGTAGAGGCGCAGATAACCGTTCTGCAGCAGCCGTGTCTGGCCCGCCGCCGACCGGTTGAGGAGGCGGAGCCACAGGGCGTAGCCGTGCGAGGGGCCAAGGCGCGCCACCGGCAGGGCGAAGGCCGCCATCCTCCGCAACGCCTCCCGGTTGAGGTACACCAGCACGCCCAGCGCGAACGTCACCAGGCTCAGCGCCAGCAGCGGACTGAAGCCGTGCCACAGCGCCAGATGCATGTGCACCTCCCTGGCCAGCACGGACCCCGCGGCCGCCGACAGCAGCGTCTCGGAAAGCGCCGGCATCAGCCCCAACAGCAGGCTCAGACATCCCAGGAAGACCGGTCCCAACCACATGGTCCAGGGCGGATCGTGGGGATGCGCGGGGGTGTGGGTCGCACTTCCGGAAAACGGCCGGATGCCCGCCAGCCAGGCCACCGCGAAGAGCAGCGTGCTGGTGAGGACGCCCACCACCGTCACCACCGCACCGTCGTAAGTGAGCGCTTCGTAGAGCGCCTCCTTGCCGATGAAACCGAAGAATGGCGGCAGGCCGGCCATGGACAGCGCCCCCACGGCGGCGCCCACGCCGATGATGGGCATGGTCTTGCGCAGCCCGCCCAGCTGCCGGATATCCCGGGTGCCGGCCTCGTGGTCGATGGCGCCGGCCACCAGGAACAGCGCGGCCTTGTAGAGCACATGGGCCATGAGAAAGACCATGGCCGCCTTTACCGCCAGCGTGCTGCCGAGGCCAAGCAGCAGGGTGAGCGTGCCCAGCACGCTCACCGTGGAATAGGCCAGGATCTTCTTGAGGTCGGTCTGGTGAAGCGCCTGGTACGCGCTCACCAGCATGGTGGCCGCGCCGAAGCCGGTGACCACGTAGAGCCAGAGGTCGCTGCCGCCCAGCACCGGACTCAGCCGCGCCAGCAGGTAGACGCCGGCCTTCACCATGGTGGCGGAGTGGAGGTAGGCGCTCACCGGCGTCGGCGCCTCCATGGCCGACGGCAGCCAGAAATGGAACGGGACCTGGGCCGACTTGGTGAAGGCGCCGGCGAAGACCAGCGCCAGCGCCAGCGGATAGAGGGGGTGGCTCCGCACCGCGGCATTGTCCGCGGCCAGTGCCGATATCTCGAAGCTGCCGCCCATCTGACCCAGGAGCAGCACCCCGGCCATGAGCGCCAGACCGCCGGTGCCGGTGACCAGCAACGCCTGCAGCGCGGCCCCCCGGGCCGTGTCCTTGTCGTGCTCGAAGCCGATGAGGAAATAGGATGTGACGCTGGTGAGCTCCCAGAAGACGAACAGCGCGATCAGGTTGTCCGACAGCACGACGCCCAGCATGGACGCCATGAACATGAGGATGAAGAGATAGAAACGCGGCAGCGACGGGTGACCGTGGAGATAGCTGCCGGCGTAGGTGATGATGAGCGTGCCCACCACCGTGATGGCCAGGGAGAACAGAAGCCCCAGGCCGTCCAGGTTGAAGGAGAGCTGGAGCCCCAGGGCCGGGATCCAGGGCCAGGTGGAGCGGATTCCGTGGCCGCCCGCCACCTCGGCCGTGTGGCTCAGGAAATAGAGCGCCAGGAGCGCCGGAAAGACCGAGAAGACGAAACCCGCCCCGCGCGCGCTCACCCGATACAGGGCGGGCGCCAGCAGGGCCAGCGCGAAACCGGAAAGGACGACGAAGATCATCGAGGGGCATCCAGCGGCGCGCCGGCGGTCATGAAGTCCAGACCCCCTCCGGGTCGTACTTTCTCACGGCGAGAATCTCGTCCCGGGACGGCTCCGGAGTCCGGGTGACGTCCGGCGCCGCCTTGAGCGGCCAATCCGTCTGCTCCCTGATCTCCTGCACCGTGACGCCGGGATGATACGACTTGATGCGCATCTCCCGGGTCGCCGGATCGAAGGAGAAAATGCCGAGGCTGCTGATGGTCCGGCTCGGCCCGCCGCCGGGCAGGCCCAGCCGCTCGCGCCAGCCGGCGCCGCCGCCGAAGCCGGGGGAGCTGATGAACCGCACCCGGGGGACGAAACGCCGCCGCTCATGATTCATGATGATCACGCACCGGCCGGCCAGGGTGGCGATGTCCGCAGCGCCGCCGCTGCCCGGAAGCCGTACCCGCCCACCGTTGTCGCCGACCCAGTGCGTGTTGAGATTGCCGTGGCGGTCCACCTCGGCGCCGCCGATGAAACCCATCTCCACGCGGCCGCTCTGGAGCAGGCTCATGACGTCCATCAGGCCGCCGCAGTAGAGCGCGCCAGCCACGTTGGGCGGATCGCTCATGGTGAAGATCGGCTTCAGGGCCGGCCAGTCCCGCACCACGCCGCTCTCGAAGATGCCGATGGCACCGGGAGCATGCAGCTCCTTGGCCACGGCGAACCCCAGCAGCGGAAGCCGCATGCCGACGAAGACCCGCTCGCCGTCGCGAATCTCCCGCGCCGCTGCAATGACCATGAGCTCTCGCCGCGTATAGTCCATGTCCATGAGGTCCGAAACCGGCGGGCGCGTCACGCCTCCGCCGCTCCGGTCCCGGTAACATTCCCGGCGCCGCGATTCAATGGGCGCGGTCCCGCGCCGGTCAGGCGCTCCGGGCTCCTCCCGCCGGCCTCCCGCGCCAGCGTCGCCAGAAGGAGCCGGCGGGCACCCGCTCCCGGCCACGCAGGCTCCTACCAGCCATAGCTCACCGGTGCCGCCATCTGGTTCCGGTCCGGTTTGAGCCTGGCGGCCCGCTCGGTGCCGAGGCGTTCCAGATAGCCGTCATGCCCGCCCGCCCCGAGCACCCACCGGTAGAGCCACTTGTCAAACCCGGCGCGCTCCCGGGACTGCGCATGATAGTCGAAGTAGAAGCTGTCGTCGCGACGGCTGTAGCCCTGTGTCGGCGACGGGTGGGAGCCCAGGGGCACGCAGGCAACCGCCGCCACCAGGAATCCCGGAACCAGGGTCCGATTGGGATCGCTCAGTATCACCTCGTGGGGGACGATCTCCTCGCAGGTGAGCACCACCTTGCCCGCCGCCAGCGCCGCATCCTGGGTCACCCCCAGATTGCCCCACACGTGGGCATTGCCCTCCGCGTCCGCCCGCTGGACGTGCAGGACGGCGACATCGGGCTTCACCGCCCTGACCGCCAGCAGGTTCTCCCGGGTGAAGGGACAGACCACCCGGCCGAACGACGCCTCGTTCCGGAAGTCGCTGCCCGTGAGCGTTCGCGTGGGCAGGAACGGCACACCCATGGCCGCGGCCTTGAGACCCAGAGCCATGGAGAAATTGGAATGGTTCTCCACCGCCAGCGGCCCCGGCTCCTGCCGCTCCACCGCGCGCCGGTAATTGTGCCCGAGGCCCGCCGCCACATTGCCGACCCATGCGCCGCAGACCCGCCCGACGCAGCCCGCGCCGATGAGCTGGTCGAACTGCATGTCGGATATCGTGGTCATCAGCGCAAGGCCGCGCCGGCGCTGGCGGATGATCTCGTAGCCGGCCGCAAAGGGGATGAGCGACTCGAGGGCGGCCCCCATGAAGACGGACATGCCGTCCTCGATCTCCTCGGCGACGGCATCTCGAAGGCTGCGGAGCTTCGACATGGCAAAAGGTTCTAGCCCGTTGCCCCTTGTCACGCAAGGGTCGTCCAGCGTTCACGGCAAAGACGGCGCGCGCTTCCTCGCCCGCGGTTTGACTGCCCGGAGCGCAGGTGAATATATATCCATCGCCGCCGGGAGGGTTTCATGCGTTACGGATTCGTCATCGACCAGAACCGCTGCATCGGCTGTCACGCCTGTACCGTGGCCTGCAAGGACGAGCACGAGGTGCCGGTAGGGGTCAACCGCACTTGGGTCAAGTACATCGAGAAGGGCGCCTTCCCGGCCACCAGCCGCCACTTCGCGGTGCTCCGGTGCAACCACTGCGACAATGCCCCGTGCATCGAGATCTGTCCCACGGTGGCGCTCTACCGCAGCCCCGACGGCATCGTCGACTTCGACAACGACCGCTGTATCGGGTGCAAGTCGTGCATGCAGGCGTGTCCCTACGACGCCCTCTACATCGACCCCGACCACAACACCGCGGCCAAGTGCAACTTCTGCGCGCACCGGGTGGAAATCGGGCTGCAGCCGGCCTGCGAGGTGGTGTGTCCCACCCAGGCCATCCTGTCCGGCGACCTCGACGACCCGGAGAGCCCTGTCGCCCGCGCCGTGGCCACCCGCAAGGTCTCGCTGCGCAAGCCTCACAAGGGAACCCGCCCCAAGCTCTTCTACATGGGTGTCGAGGAAGCCGCGCTGCAGCCCACCATGACGGACGGCCGCGACGCCCACTTCTGGGCCGACCGCCACCCCGGGGAAGATCTTTACGCTCTCTCCGCCCCCAGGCATGGAAGCGCGATTCCGGGCGGCTCCCGGGAGGTCTACGACGTGCCCCATCCGCGGCCTTGGGGGGCGAAGATCGCCGCCTACATGTGGACCAAGTCCATCGGTTCCGGGGTTCTGCTGGTGGCGGCGTTGCTGATGGCCTTGGGCCGCCTCCAGGAAGGCGTGGTGCTGCACATCGTGAGCCCGGTCCTGGCGCTGGTGTTCACCGGGCTCACCACGGTCCTGCTGGTATCCGACCTGAAGCGCCCCGACCGCTTCTACTATCTCCTGACCCGGCCCAACCCGCGCTCCTGGCTGGTGCTCGGTGGCTACATCCTCATGGCCTATTCGCTGGCCAGCTTCCTGTGGCTTGCCTGCGGCAGCGGAGGCGGCGTGCCGGGATGGGTGGTGGCAACCTGCGTCGTCTTCGGCATCGGCGCCGCGGGCTATACCGCGTTCCTCTTCGCCCAGGCCAAGGGACGGGACCTGTGGCAGAGCCCGCTGTTTTTCTGGCATCTCCTGGCCCAGGCCGTCAGCGCCGGAGCCGCGGCGCTGCTGCTGGTGGGAGGGGCCGCCGGCCTGGACGCCCCGGTCATGACGACCCTCGCCACCGTGCTGATGGTCTCGCTGGTGGTCACCGGCGGTCTGGTGCTGGGCGAGGTCGCGCTGACCCCCGTGAGCGAGGACGTGCAGCGCGCCGCCGGGCTGTTGACCGGCGGCGCGCTGCGGGAGAAATTCTGGGGTCTCTTCATGGCCATGGGGGTTCTTCTGCCGGTGATCTTCCTGCTCTGGGCCGGGGCGCAGGCGGACGCCTCCTGGTTCCTGCACCCGCTCTCGGCATTGCTCGCCCTCGCCGGAATCTGGGTGTTCGAGACCCTCTGGGTCGAGGCCGGGCAGTCCGTACCGCTGAGCTAGACGCTGTCGGGTCACACGAACCGCACGCGCACCGTCATCCAGGAAGGATCCTCCTCCATGAAAGACGAAATGCAACCGCTGAGCCCCGACGCCGCCAACCTCGAGCCGCCCCGGGGCGGACTCCGGAGCTTTCCGCCGCGGGAACGCTGGTCGGACTGGACCGAATACGACGCCGCCGCCTGGCCCAGAAAGGTGGAGCGGCGCTACGACCTCGTCCCCACCATCTGCTTCAACTGCGAGGCGGCCTGCGGACTGCTGGCCTACGTGGACAAGGAGACGTTGAAGATACGCAAGTTCGAAGGCAACCCGGAGCATCCCGGAAGCCGCGGCCGGAACTGCGCCAAGGGACCCGCCACCCTCAACCAGGTGTACGACCCCGAACGCGTCCTCTACCCCATGAAACGGGTGGGCCGACGCGGCGGCGGCCAGTGGGAGCGGGTGACCTGGGACGAGGCGCTGGACGACCTGGCCGGACGGATACGCACGGCCATCAAGGAAGAGCGCCGCAACGAGATCATGTACCACGTGGGACGCCCCGGCCACGAGTTGCTCTATCACCAGCGCATCATGCACGCCTGGGGCATCGACGCCCACAACAGCCACACCAACGTCTGCTCCGCCGGCGCCCGGACCGGCTACGCCTTCTGGTGCGGCATCGACCGCCCCTCGCCCGACCACGCCAACGCGCGCTTCATGCTGCTGCTGAGTTCGCACCTGGAGACGGGCCACTACTTCAACCCCCACGCCCAGCGAATCATCGAGGCCAAGGAGCGGGGCGCCAAGGTATGCGTCATCGACACGCGGCTGTCCAACACCGCGTCCAAGGCCGACTACTGGATGCCGACCTGGCCCGGCACCGAAGCCGCGGTGCTGCTGGCCATCTGCAACGTGCTGCTGCAGGAGGGCCTTTACGACCGGGAGTTCGTGCGGCGGTGGGTCAACTGGGAGCAGTTCCTGCGCCAGGAGCACCCGGACGCGCCGCAGACATTCGAACGGTTCGAGGAGGCGCTGAAGAGCCTTTACGGCCAGTACACGCCGGAGTTCGCCGCGGACGAGTCCGGCGTGGACGCGGCCATGATCGTGGACGTGGCCCATGAAGTGGCGCGTGCCGGCTCGGCCCTGGCCACCCACGTGTGGCGCAACGCGGCCGCCGGCAACCTGGGCGGCTGGGAGGTGGCCCGGGCGCTGGAATTTCTGGTGGTGCTGATGGGCGCCGTGGGCACTCCGGGCGGCACCACCCCCAACGCCTGGAACAAGTTCATCCCGGCACCGCCGATGATGCCGCCTCCCGCCAAGGAGTGGAACACGCTCATGTACCCGCCGGAATATCCGCTGGCCTTCTTCGAGATGAGCTTTCTGCTGCCCCATCTCGTGAAGGAGGGCCGGGGCAAGCTGGCAGTGTACTTCACCCGGGTCTACAACCCGGTGTGGACCAACCCGGACGGCATGAGCTGGATCGAGATGCTGAGCGACGAGAGCAAGGTGGAGCGCCACGCGTGCCTCACGCCCACCTGGAGCGAGACCGCCTGGTTCTCGGACTATGTGCTGCCCATGGGCCTGGCCTCCGAACGCCACGATCTCATGAGCCAGGAAACCCACTCGGCGCGCTGGATCGGATTCCGCCAGCCGGTGTTGCGGGTGGCGCTCGAACGGCAGGGCAAGAGCTTCGACACCACTTGGGAGGCGCACCGGGAGGCCGGCCTCGGAGAGGTGTGGGAAGAGGACGAGTTCTGGATCGAGCTTTCCTGGCGCATCGACCCCGACGGCACCCTGGGGATCCGGAAATACTTCGAGTCGCCGTACCGTGCCGGCGAAAAGCTCACGGTGTCGGAATACTACCGGTGGATGTTCGAGAACAGCGTGCCCGGACTGCCGGAAGCCGCCGCCAGAGAGGGAGTCCCGCCGCTGGAATACATGCGCAAGTACGGCGCATTCCTGGTGGCCGAGAACATCTACAGCAGCCACGCCACCGAGATCGAGGAGGCGGCGATGGCCGAGGCCGCGGTGGACCCGGTCACCAAGGTGGTCTCAAGGGGCGGCGCGGTGATCGGAGTCGAGGTGGACGGCAAGGGCTACACCGGCTTTCCAACCCCCTCGCGCAAGCTCGAGTTCTATTCCGAGACCCTGAAGGACTGGAAGTGGCCCGAGCACCGGTACCCGGGATACATCAAGAGCCACGTCCACCGTTCCAACATCGACGCCGCCAAAGGCGAGATGCTGCTCCTCCCCACGTTCCGGCTGCCCACCCTGATCCACAGCCGCTCGGCCAATGCCAAGTGGCTCTACGAGATCTCGCACCGGAACCCCGTATGGCTGCATCCCGAGGATGCCCGGCGGCTCGAGGTCGACACCGGCGACCTGGTCAAGGTCCATACCGAGATCGGCTACTTCGTGGACCGGGTGTGGGTCACCGAGGGGATCCGCCCCGGGGTGGTGGCGTGCTCGCACCACCTGGGGCGGTGGCGTCTGAAGGAGGAGACCGGCGGCGGCCGCTTCGCCACCGCCCTGGTGAGCCTGGAACAGGTGGAGCCCGGCCAGTGGCGGATGCGCCAGCTCCACGGCATCCGGCCCTTCGAGAGCACCGACAAGGACTCCGGGCGGGTGTGGTGGCAGGACGCCGGGGTGCACCAGAACCTGACCTTTCCGGTGCAGCCGGACAACGTCAGCGGACAACACTGCTGGCACCAGAAGGTCCGGGTGGAAAAGCCCGGAACCGACGACCGCTACGGCGACATCTTCGTGGACACCCAAAAGTCCCACGAGGTCTACAAGCGCTGGCTCACGCTGACGCGGCCGGCCCCGGGACCGGGAAACCTGCGCCGGCCGTTGTGGCTCCCGCGCGCCTACAAGCCGGCGCCGGAAGCATACGGCTTCAAGCCGTGACCCTGCCCGCACCCCGCTTCAAGCGTAACCATCCGGGATATCAGACTTTCGCCTTGACAGTCCAGGCGGTTAACGGTTAAGAACCTCGGCTTTGGGGGGCACCGGCCGATTCCTTCCGATGGCACGCCCGACCCCCTCTGAGAATCAGCACCCAGGAGCAAGACGTGTTTGAAGCAATGGCCGATGGCCTGACGGCGTTGTTGAGCGTCGAACGGTTTCTGTTCATGACTTTCGGGGTCGTTGTGGGAATGGCACTGGGGGCCATTCCCGGCCTCGGAGGCGTCGTCGGGCTCGCCCTGCTGCTGCCTTTCACCTTCGACATGGACCCCACCGCGGCCATTGCCATGCTGGTGGCTCTCTCCTCGGTGCCGGTCACCACCGACACGATCCCCTCGGTGCTCTTCGCCGTCCCCGGAACCGTCGGCTCCCAGGCCACCATCCTGGACGGACACCCCATGGCGCGGAAGGGCGAAGCCGGGCGGGCCTTCGGAGCCGCGTACTGCTCATCCCTGCTGGGCGGCGTCGTCGGCGCCATCATCCTGGGCATGCTCATTCCCGTGCTCAAGCCGCTGGTGCTGCTGTTCGCCGCCCCCGAGCTCTTCTCCTTGGGCATCATGGGCATCTCCATGGTCGCGATCCTGAGCGGACGCGTGCCTCTCAAGGGCATCATCGCCGGCGGCATGGGGCTGTTGCTGTCCATGATCGGCATCGACAAGCAGGAGGGGCTGCTGCGCTGGACCTTCGATTCACTGTACCTGTTCGACGGCCTGAACATCATCGTGGTCAGCCTGGGGCTCTTCGCCCTGCCCGAACTGGCGGACATGGTCATCGAAGGCAAGCAGATCAGCAGTGTGCCCAAACAGGCCATGAAGGGCGTGGGGCACGGCATACGGGACGTGTTCACCCAATGGTGGCTGATGCTTCGCTGCGCCTTTCTGGGCACCTGGGTCGGCATCATTCCCGGCCTGGGTTCGGCGGTGGTGGACTGGTTGGCCTACGGTCACGCCAAGTCCACCTGCAAGGACGGGGCTCTCACCTTCGGCACCGGCGACGTGCGCGGCGTCATTGCCCCCGAGAGCGCCAACAACGCCAAGCAGGGCGGCGCGCTGGTGCCCACGCTGGCCTTCGGCATTCCCGGCAGCGCCTCCATGGCGCTCCTCATCGGTGCCTTCATGATCCACGGGCTGCAGCCGGGACCGGCGATGCTGAACCAGCACCTGGACATCACCTACTCCATCGTCTGGAGCACGGCCATCGCCAACGTCATGGCCACGGTCATCGCGCTGTGCTTCACCAATCAACTCGCCAAGATCTCGTCGGTGCGCATCAACATCCTGGCGCCGCTGGTGACGGTGGTGGTGTTCCTGGCCGCCTACCAGGCCACCGCAAGCATCTTCGACCTGGTGACGGTGCTGCTCTTCGGAGTGCTCGGGTGGGTCATGAAGCGTTGCGGTTGGCCCCGGCCGCCGCTGCTGCTGGGGTTCCTGCTGGGCGGGCTCATCGAACGCTACCTCTTCATCTCGGTGCGCGCCTACGGTGCCGCCTTCCTGGTCCGGCCGCTGGTCCTGGTGGTGCTCGCGGTCACCATCGCGACCATCTATTACAGCGTCCGGCAGGAACGCAAGGTCCGGCGACTCGCGGGAGAGGAAGCATAGCCATGCGCCTCTCGCCTTCCCTGCTGTTCACGCTGTTTGTCGCCGTGGTCGCCGCCGGCATGGTCTACGGCGCCAAGGACTGGCCGCTGGGGACCGGCCTGTTCCCCAGGTTCGTGGGCATCCCGGTGCTGGTGATGTCGTTGATACAACTGATCATGGACGCCTACCGTACCATGAAGACCGCCGGCGGCCAGCAGCGTGAAACCGGCGACCTTCAGGTGGACTGGACCATGTCCACGGCCGAGGTGGCGGCCCGGGGCCTGGCGTTTGCCGGGTGGCTCCTGGGCATGTTCCTGGGCATCCTGCTGCTGGGCTTCTTCATCACGGTACCGGTTTTCACCCTGCTGTACCTCCGGTATCAGGCCAGGGAAGGCTGGCCGCTGACCTTGTGGCTGACCGCCGGCATGCTGGTGTTCTTCGTCGGCGTGTTCGACCAGATCCTGCTCATCCACTGGCTGGAGCCCATCCTTTCCGGTCCCGAGAATTTTCTCAAGAGCCTCATGCCCTGGCTGGGCTGATGCAAGAAGGGCGCCGGGGACTTCCCGATCCCCGGCGCCCTTCCCCGCGGCACCCGTCGTCTGACGACAGTTGCTACTTCTTGCCCTTGGGGTTGAATATCTGCGCCACGATGGCCTTGTCTTCCGGCGAGGCGGCCAGCGAATCCCTCCACATCTTCTGCAGGTCCGCGCCGTTGGTGGGCCGGACCGGGCGCTTGAGCTTCGCGGCTTCGGCCAGGAACTTCGGATCTTTCATGGTCGCATCGAAGGCACGGCGCATGAGCGCGACGCGCTCTTCCGGGACGCCGGGCGGCATGGCGTAAGGACGTCCGTAGCGCGACAGCAGAAAAGTGGCCCGCACCAGATTCTTCTGCTTCTCGGTCCTGGCCATGGATTCGAGCAAAGGCGCGTCGGAAAACTCGGGACTCTTCCTGCCGTCCACCGTACCGGTCTGAGCGAGCATGACGATCTCTCCCGCCTTCCACATGTCCCCGAGCTGGTCCATGAACGAGGAGGCCACATTGCCCGATACGTCCACCTCGCCCTGCCGGAGGGCGAGACTGTACTGGCGGGCGCCGGGATAGCCGAAAACGTACTCGAACAGGCTCTCACCGCGCAGCTTCTCCAGAATGTTGCCGAGCACGAATCCGCTGGACTGGTTTCCGCTGATGCCGACCCTGGCGCGCTTCCCCGACTTCGCGATATCGTCCAGCGACTTGAAACGGTCCTTGCGGCTGTAGAGCAGCCCGTTCTCGATGACGATCACGCCGATGGCCCGTATCTTGTTGAAGTCGAACTGACCGCCGCGGCTCTTGTCGCCCACCACCTGCCAGTTCCACACGCCCCAGTTGATCTGCTCCATGACGGTGCCGTCGCGCCTCGCCTTGTTGGCAAGGTAACTCGCCGCCCGCACGCCGCCCGCTCCCGGCATGTTCTGCACGATAAGGGTCGGATTGCCGGGGATGTGCCTGCCGATATGGCGCGCCAGCAGCCGCGAGTAGGTGTCGTTGCCGCCACCGGGCGACGACGAGACGATCAGCCGAATCTTCTTGCCCTGGTAGAAGTCTGCCGCCCCCGCCGAGCCCGCTGCGAACAGGAAAAGCACGAGCGTTGCCAAAACCGATACTGCCCTCATGGTTACCTCCAGATTTTTCCGAGGCCCGGCGTCTCGCGATCCCGCGAGGGCCGCCCGGGCTGGTGACCGGACCTTCGCCCGGACGTCCTCGCAGAATCCGGGCATGCCGTTGTGAGCCGGGCATTATAGGGAGCCGCCCGCGACCCTGTCAACAAGCGCGCCGGAGGCGCGAAAAGGAAGGCGCCGGGAACTTCCGCTCCCGGCGCCTTCCGCCAATCCCATCTCGGCCGAAGTCACGACTTACTTCTTGCCGAAGATCTCCTTGATGATGGCCTTGTTCTCCGGCGGCGCGTCAAGGACATCCTTCCAGAGCTTCTGGAGCTGCACGCCGGTGGACGGAATAATCACGCGCTTGATCCGCTTGGCTTCCGAGAGAAACTTCGGATCGTTCATGGTGGCGGTAAAGGCCTTGCGCATGATCTCGATCCTGTCTCCGGGCACACCCGGGGGCAGCGAGTAGGGCCGGCCGTAGTGGGTCAGCAGGAACGTCGCCTTGATCAGTTCGCGGTCCGCATCGCTCCGGGCGTACTCCAGCAGCGTGGGGGTGTCCGGAAATTCCTTGGTCCTGCCCCCTTCGGGCGTGGGCGCCTGGGCCAGCATCGCGACCTTGCCGTCGTCCCACATGTCCCCGAGCTGATCCCTGAAAGAGCCCGGCGTGTTCCCGGACGACTGCACCTCGCCCTGACGGAAGGCGAGGCTGTACTGCCGCGCACCGGGATAGCCGAAGACGTAGTCGAAGACCTTCTTCCCCATCATCTTTTCCATCACCTTGCCCATGGTATGACCCAACGACTGAGGGCCGCTGTTGCCGTTGGTGATGAGACTCCCGGAGGCCATCACGGACTTCCAGTCGGGAAATTCGGACTTGCGGGTGAAGAGCAGGGCGCTTTCGATGGCCGCGACGCCCACGGCGTTCATCTTCTTGAAGTCGAAGCGCGCCCGCTTGTCGCCAATGACCTGCCAGAACCACACGCCCCAGTTGATCTGCTCCATCACCGTGCCGTCCCGCTTGGCCTTGCGGTAGAGGTAGTCCGCCGCCAACAGGCCGCCGGCACCGGGCATGTTCTGCACGATGATGGACGGATTGCCCGGAATGTGCCGGGAGATGTGGCGCGCGATGAGGCGCGAGTACGTGTCGTTGCCACCGCCCGGACTCGACGACACGATCAGGCGTATCTTCTTGCCCTGGTAGAAATCATCCGCGCCGTGGAGCGGACCGGACATCATGACGGCCGGCAACAGCGCCGCCATGGCCACGAACAGTCTCATCGAAAATCTCATCAAGACTCTCCTCGGAAGTCGTCTCATCGGAACCTCCTGACTGGTCTGGTCAATCGCACCGGGAGACTTTATCCACGCAAGTTCAAACATGTCAACCCGAAACCGGCCTCAGCCCGCCGGCCCGGCCTTCGACATCCATCACGCCGCCAGCCCGGCTTGACAGCCCCCACCTTTTCCAATAAGCGCCCGTGGGTGACCTTGACACGAGCCGGCCCGGTAAGGAAGAACCCGCATGGCGAGGCCGTTCGGACGCCGGCAATTCCCCACATCCGGGCGCGCGGGCATCGACAACACCGGTCTCCTTTCCTGCGGGCGGACAGCGCTCACGGCCCCGGGTGCCGGTAATGGTCCACAACCGCGATCCGTCGATCCGGTCCGCGGCCAGCACCCCTCGGAGATCCACGGACGGCGCCCTCGGGAAACAGGCCCCCGCCATTCTGCTGATGGCGGTGATCTTCCTGCTGAACTTCACCGGACGTGTCATCCTGGCGCCCCTGCTGCCAACGGTGGAGGCGGACCTCGGCATCACCCATGCCCAAGCCGGCCTGTTCTTCCTGTTCCTGTCCGCCGGCTATCTCACCGCCATGACCGGGGCCGGGCATGTCTCGGCCCGCTTGACGCATCACCGGACCATCGTGCTGTCCTTTGCCCTGCTGGGCCTGTCGGCCCTGGGGGTGGCCCGGTCCTCCACGTTGTCGGGGATGCGCTTCGGGACCCTGGCCATAGGGCTGGGGGCGGGCCTCTACCTGCCGTCGGCCATCGCCACCATCACCTCCCTGGTCGCCCGGCCGCACTGGGGCCGGGCCATCTCGATCCACGAACTGGCGCCCAACACCAGCTTCATCGCGGTGCCCCTGCTGGCGGAGTTGCTGCTCCGAAGCCTGTCATGGCGTTCCATCCTGGCCCATTTCGGATTCGTCACCTTCCTGGCCGCCGGGCTCTACGCCCTGCTCGGACGCGGCGGCAAGTTCCCGGGCGAGCCTCCCGCCCTGGACGTGATCTGGCGGTTCCTGAAGGATCCCATGCTGTGGGCCGTCCTGGCGCTCTTCATCATGGGTGTCGCCACTACCCTGGGAGTCTTCACCATGCTTCCCCTCTACCTGGTGTCGGCCCGAGGCCTGGGGGAGAGTTGGGCCAACACGCTGGTGGGACTCTCGCGCGGCGCCTGTCCGGTGCTGGCCCTGATGGCGGGCTGGGCGGCGGACCGCTTCGGCGTACGCCGGACCCTGTCGATCACCCTGGCCCTGAGCGGCGTTACCACCGCGATGGTGGGGTTGGTGCCGGATTCCTGGATGACGTTGGCGGTTTTCATCCAGCCCATGATGGCGGTGGGGTTCTTTCCGGCGGGTTTTACCGCCCTCTCGGCCCTGGGCGACATGCAGACCCGCGGCACGGCGGTATCCCTGGTGGTGCCAACGGCATTCGTGGTGGGCGGCGGCGGCGTCCCCTGGTTCCTGGGCCTGTGCGGCGACCTGGGAGCGTTTGACCTGGGCTTCGTCGGGGTCGGGATCTTCACCGTCGCCGGGGCATGGGTGGCGCTGCGCTACAAGCCCCGGCATACGGCGTGAAAGGGCGTGAAAGCGGCCGGTGCGCCGACCGCCGCGCGGCCAGGACAATCCCCGGCCGCGGCATATCAGAAGGGACCGCGCCCGGATACGCGCGGGAACGCCCGGAAACCGGCACCCCTGACGCCACCGATCAACCCGAGCAAGACGAACTGTTGTCTGCCGCGCCCCCCTTCGATCCCGACACTTTCGCCAACAGCCGCCGCAGAGTCCGCCAGTCTCTCAATTTCGGCTCGCGGCTTACGACTTGTCCTCGAATGCGGAACGCGGCAGGCCCGATTGTCGCACGATCGACAGCAACGTGCCGGTACGCAGTTCCCGATGATTGGGCACCGGAACCGTCACCGTGCCATCGTGGTCAGTCCTCTGCATCGCGATGTGGCTGCCGCGTCTGCGCACCTCAACAAAGCCGTGGGCGGCAAGAACGCGGCAGGCCTCTCGTCCCGACAGGATGCGTAGCCTAGCCAACCGCGACGTCAATCTGGGTTACATAGACTTCGCCGCGCAGGCGCCGATCGATTTCCTCGGCGGGCGCGGTCTCGAAGAAAAGCCCGAGTGCCTCGGCAAGGTTGTCGCGCGCCTCC
Source organism: uncultured Binatia bacterium (SeqCode) (assembly GCA_964291295.2). GTDB lineage: Bacteria > Desulfobacterota > Binatia > UBA9968 > JAJDTQ01 > JAJDTQ01. The sequence goes on from OZ219754.1 coordinate 3,059,115, forward strand.
GACACGCTTTCGCCCTGGCTCGCAACATCCACCTCCGGGCAGAGCGCCACATAACTGTCGCCCTCGCGTTCGACGATCGCCGTCAAGCGTCTGTTCATTTCTTGCCTCCCGTACCGGGCCTGCTGACTTCCGCATCGTGCAAGAGCCATGTGACAGGGCACAGTACGATACGAAGCACATCTCCCGAGCAGTCCTTGCCCTCATATACCCCAAGGGAGATCTCGAAAAAAGGTCCCTCGTCCTCTCCGTGACTCGTGCCTCCAGGACCATCCGAAGCCGCAGGGAAAAGTCGGCGCAATTCACAATCACCCGGAATCACCGCCCGATTCGTCAAGCAATCTCAGTGTGGGTTTGAGCGCGGGATTGTCCGGTCGCACGGCCAAGTGCATCTTGACATCGGCATCGTGGCATTGCATCGTGGTCGCCTCATGATGGCTCGTGGCCTGCCCGTGCGATTCAATCTTCAGGTGAACTTGGCAGTTCATCCCGGGTCTTGAGCGGCGCTGTCCGTGAGTGCCGCCTCGGTGGCCCGAAGGTTCAGGGACCACAAGACCAGGGACCACGCTGATTCCGCGTGCGCAGCGGTGGGCGCCGTGCGTCGGACGGACTTCATTCGAACAGGGTCAAGCCGATTTCCCGGCTTATGCCGGAGCCACCCCGCTTCGCAAAGGAACAACCCATGAACCGAACTGTCGGATACCGGCGCGCCGGCGCCGCGGAGCAGCCGCCGCATCTCCATCCGGAATACCGATCCACCGCCCTGAGAGCACCCCGACGGCCGCTCGTTCCCCTGCCCCATACGCTGTCGGAGATCACCGGACCTGTCTACGGACACGAGAAGGCGGGGCCGCTGGATCACGACCTCACACGGCAGCATGAGGGCGAGCCGCTGGGAGAGCGGATCATCGTGCGGGGCCACGTCGTGGACTCGAACGGCAGGCCCTTGCCCGACGCGCTCATGGAGATCTGGCAGGCCAACGCGGCCGGCCGCTACCGCCACGAGAGCGACAACCACCCGGCCCCCATCGACCCCAACTTCAGCGGCGGCGGCCGGTGTACCACCGACGCGGCCGGCCGCTACCGCTTCGTGACCATCAAGCCCGCCGCCTATCCCTGGGGCAACCACCCCAACGCATGGCGGCCGGCGCACATCCACTTCTCACTCTTCGGCACAGCCTTCGCCACGCGGTTGATCACGCAGATGTACTTTCCCGGAGACCCGCTGCTGGCCTGCGACCCGATCTTCAACTCCATTCCCGACCCCGGAGCGAGGGATCGGCTGGTGTGCCGCCTCGACCTGGAGCACACCGAACCCGAATGGGCGCTGGCCTACGAGTTCGACATCGTGCTGCGTGGACGGGATGCGACCCCGGTGGAGGGTTGAGGGAATGGCGGCGCGGCGCGGCATAACTCCGTCCCAGACCATCGGACCGTTCCACCGAATCATGCGCCCCTGGGAAGGCGGCGCCCAACTGGCGGCGCCGGACGCCGCCGGCGCCATCCGCGTTCAGGGGCGCGTCCTGGACGGTGCGGGAGAGCCGGTGGACGACTCCGTCATTGAGGTCTGGCAGGCCAACATCCACGGCCGTCATGCCCACGTCGAGGACACCCGCGAGGCGCCGCTGGTGCCGGGATTCGACGGCTTCGGCCGGACCATCACCGACCGGGCGGGCGGCTTCACCATCGTGACGGTGAAGCCCGGATGCGTCCCCGGACCCGGAGACACCGTACAGGCGCCGCACCTTTCCGTTGCCGTGTTCGCCCGCGGCCTGCTGAAGCACCTGATGACGCGGATCTATTTTTCGGACGAGGCCGCGGCCAACGAGCACGACCCGGTGCTGCGGTCGATCCGGGATGCCGGGCGCCGGAAGACGCTGGTGGCCATCAGGCGGGAAGGCGCCGGGGGGGCGCCTGTCTACGAGTTGGACATCCACCTGCAGGGCTCCCGGGAGACCGTCTTCTTCGACGTATAGGAGCCTGCGCGGTGCCGGGACCGCCACCGGCGGGGGTGTCCCGGCAGGCGCCTTCCGTCCCCTGGCGCGGAGAGGTTGGAGGTTACTTCTTCCGGGTCATCCCCGCCCGCTGATCCACGCCGGTCTCGGCATATCCCGGCTCCACCAGCGCGTCGATGACGTAGCGGCCGCCCCGGGCCACCACCTTGGCGCCGCGTTCCAATGCGGCGGCCAGCTCCTCGGACGTGGACACGGGGTCCTCGCCGTCGAAGCCCTGGGCGCGGCCCATGGCGATGAGATCCACCGGGGGGTCGTCGAGCCGCTGGCCGATCCAGCGGTTCTCCACCGGGCGCTTGCGCATCTTCGCCACCCGTTCCTGGTGCATCTCGTCGTTGTAGTAGGAACGGTTGTCCGCGATGACGATGAGCAGCGGCAGGTCCATGTGCGTGGCGGTCCAGAGCGCGTTGCAGCCCATCAGGTAGTCGCCGTCGCCCAACACCCCCACCACCAGCCGGCCCTTGCCCTTGAGCGCCAGCGCCGTCCCCACCGCATGGCCGGGCCCGCTGCCCACGCCGCCGCCGCCGTCGTTGCCCATGAAAGAGAGCGGACCGCCGTGCTCGGCTCCCTCGCCGGGCCAGCCGATGGGCAGGCGCGCGAAGCTGACCGTTCGGCCGCGGGCGAACTCGCGTACGGTCAGCGCCATGTCCATGAGCGTCATGGGGCTGCCCCGCCTCGGCTGCGCCCGGCCGGTGGGTGTGCGCGTCCAGTGGGCGATGTTCTTCAAACCCGCCGCCGGGCGACCGCGGCCGAAGCCGTCCAGCAGTTGCTCCACGAACACGTCCGGGGTGGCCGCCACCGGCACGTCCACCGCCGGCAGCGCCTGGTGATCCATGCTCCAGCCGTTGGTGCGGTAGGTGTCCATGGAAACGTGGATGATGGTCTTGTCAGCCGGTGCCTGGGTCTGCGACGCCCCCAGACAGCCCCGGAGGAAGCCGGCCAGGTCCAGCCAGTCCAGGCTCAGGATGACGTCGGCCTTCTTGACCAGCGCCGTCGCCTGTTTGGACGGCCGCAGTCCCGGCGGGGCCAGATGCAGCGGGTGCGTGGTGGGAAAGGAGGACGGATCGTTGGAACTGGTCAGCACCGGCGCGTTCAGGGCCTCGGCCAACCGCACCCGGCGCTGCCAGTCGGCCTTGCTCCGGGACACGCGCCCCATGAGAACCACCGGGAACCTGGCCTTCTTGAGCAGCGCCCGGGCGCGCCGGACCGTGGCCGCCGGCGCGCAGGGCGGATCGGCCGGAGCAAAACGGGCCGCATCCGGGATCGCCACCTCCGCGGCCAGCGGTTCCTCCTGAAGGCCCACGTCAAGGCAGACGTAGGTCGGGCCGCAGGGTGCGGTGCGCGCCATCTGGTTGGCCCGCAGCACGGATTCCACCGCGGCCCGGGGCGAGGCGGGCTGGTCGTCCCACTTGGTGTAGTTGCGGATGATCGCGCCCTGGTCCGCGGCGGTATGGATCCAGTCGATCCAGGGGCGCCGGCGGTCGGCGTCCACCGGACCGGTGGCGCCGAAGATCACCATGGGCGTCCGGTCGCACCAGGCATTGAAGATGGCCATGGCGGCATGCATCAGCCCCACGTTGGAGTGGAGCGCCACTGCCATGGGCTCGTCCAGGGCCTTGGCGTATCCGTCCGCGATGGACACCGCATGCTCCTCGTGCAGGCAGGTGACCATCTGCGGGTTCTCGTTCCCCAGATAGTTCACCAGGCTGTCGTGGAAACCCCGATAACTCGCTCCCGGCACCAAGGCGATGTACTTGAGGTCCAGCGTGCGGGCCACCGCGGCCACCGCGTCGCTGCCCCAACGCATCTTCGGTTGACCGAGATGCGAGGGCCGATGTTTCGGGGTCGTTCGTCTTGCCACAGTCTCTTCCTTTCTCCGTATGGGACAGCGCGGCATCACCGCCTCGGGTTCGAGCCATCATCGTGTCCCGGGCGCTGGAATGTCAAGGTGCGGCCGGTGCCGAAGACACGCGCGCGACCTCCCTTCATGGGGACGCGGGCTGACGCCGGGAAGCCGCGAACGCCTGTCGATCCTTGACACCGGTGGACAGACCCTCTTCCCGGAGCAGGTTCTTCTGCACCTTGGAACTGGGGGTTTTCCGCAAATCCTGCCGGTAGTCGAGATAACGCGGAACCTTGAACGGGGCCAGGTGGTCGGCGCAGAACTCCCAGAGCCGCTCGGGCGGCAGATCCTCCGTGGAAGCCCCTTCCACCAGCACGACGCACGCCTTGACCTCTTCCTGGCGGATCGGATCCGCCACCGCCACCACCGCCGACTCGGCGATGAGCGGATGGGTGTTGAGCACCCGCTCCACCTCGGCCGACGCGATGTTCTCCCCGCTCCGCTTGATCATGTCCTTCTTGCGGTCCACGAAGTACAGAAAACCATCCTCGTCCAGACAGCCGAGATCGCCGGTGTGCAGCCAACCGTCCCGAAGGACCGCGGCCGTGGCTTCCGGATCCTTGTAGTAGCCCATCATCACCGCCGGGCTCTGCTTGACGATCTCGCCGAGCTTGCCGGGCGGGGCACTCTCTCCTTCTTCGTCGCAGATGCGCAGCCGGTGCACCTCCGGAGCGATGGCCACGCCGCAACTGCCGAGCTTCCGTCCGGACACGTCCAACGGACCGATGACGCTCAGGAGATCCTCCGTGAGGCTGTACGAGGGGATGGCGGTGACGCCGAAGCGGCGCTCGAACTCCAGGTGCACGTCCGGCGGCAACAGCGCCATCACCTGCCGCAGTGGCGTGTCCGCGTCCGCCGGATCCGGCGGCAGGTTGAGCAGAATCCGCGGAATCGTCTGCATGATGCTCGACGTGGTGATGCCGTGGGTCTTGACGTCGTGCCAGAAACGGGACGCGCTGAACCGTTCCTGCAGCACCACCGTTCCTCCCACCGACATCATCGCGATGCTCATGTGGCAGAGGGCGTTCACGTGGAACAGCGGCATCACCACCAGTACCCGGTCGTCCGCCGTCCACCCCAGCGCCCGGGCCCGGCGGCTCGGGGCGAAGGCAAAGGCGGAGTGCGCCAGCATGACGCCCTTGGGGCGGTCGGTGGTGCCGGAGGTGTAGATGATGGAGGCGAGGGCATCGGAGGATACGTCCGGAAGCGGCGCGTCGCCGCCGCTTCCGGTGAAGGTTTCCCACCCGATGGTTCCGTCGGCACCGGCATCGAGCGTGATCACGTGCTCCAGTTCGGGGCAGTCACCACCGATGCCCTCGATCACCGGCAGGAACGCATCCGTGGTCAGGAGGCAGTGCGCCTCGGAGTGGGCCAGCAGGTATTGAAGCTCATCGGCGGTCTGCGCGGTGTTGAGGGGAACGAAGACGCCGCCCGTGCGCGCCATGGCGAACACCGCCCAGAGAAACTCCGGGCAGTTGGGCAACAACAGCGCCACTTTCCGGCCCGGCCGAAGCGGCAGAGCGGCGAAGGCCCGCGCCACCCGCTCCACCTGCGCGGCGAACTCCGCATAGCTCCAGCGCCGGTCCTGGTGGACGAGGCAGAGGGCGTCGGGCCGCCTTTCGACCTGATCCGACAGCAGCCACCGCAGGGTCGCGCAGGCACTCATGGACGGGACTCACCATAGACCAAGGTCACGGCCGGTGCAATCGAACAGGACTTTCCCATGCTGGGGGTTGTGTCGGGATAAGGGCGGGGCGGAAAGGTGCATGGCGCCATCCTGGCGGTTGTGGGTGCAGGGGGAATGTCGAGGGATGAGGGCCGGCGGGGTGGGCGGAGGACGGGTCTGGGCGGTCGGGTGGTCTGGGGGGTGGTTGGGGCTGGGGTCCCGGGACGGCGGTCGCCGGGTCTGGGCGGCGAAGGCCTGGCCGCGGTCGAGTTGCAGCCGCCGGCGGGTTTCGGCGAAGCTCTCGGGGGCGCGCCGGTTGGTGAAGATCACCCCGAGCGCGAGGCGGGTGCGGGTGGCCGCTCCGTGTCCGATGCCGGTCAGGCAGGCTCCTCGCCGAAGACCCAGGGAAAGATTCTGGCCGACGTGAGGGTGTTGCGCACCGCCGGCGGCTTTCTGCGGGAGGTGGACGAACCCCTCGCACCAGGTGTGCTGGAACACCTCCAGCGCCACCGGATGGCGGACCAGGTGGCGATTGTAGGTGGAGATTGTCGAGCTTTCGGGCGAGCTGGCCATGATCTCCATCCAGGGACCGGCTTCGGAAACTCGCCTCTCAGGGCTGCTGGACGCCGCTGTGTTGCCAGCGGAAGAACGGGGCCACCGGGAGAGGGTCTGTGCCGGAAGCCGGATCCGGGCGGTGCGCGCGACGCATACGGGGGAGCCCGGTTTCGACCTGCGGGTACCCCGGGATCGGCGGCCGGCCATGATGGCCATGCCGCGCGCGCCGGCCATCCCCTGGATCGGCCTGAGCGCCAGGGAGACTCTGCGCATCGAGGCCGGGGTCCCCCGGTACGGGGTCGACATGGACGCCGACACGCTGCTGCTGGAAACCGCTCTCCAGCAAGCCGTCCGCTTCACCAAAGGATGCGATCCGGGACAGGAGACGGTGGAGCGCATTCACTCCCGAGGCCACGTGAACCGCCGGCTGGTGGGGCTCACGACATCGTACCCCACCCCCGAGACACCCTGCGCGACATGGGCCGCATCATCAGCGCGTCAGCCTCGCCGCGGCTCGGTTGCCTCATCGCCCCGGGATACCTCCACCGGGATTACGTCGAGCCTGGCAGCCGGGTCACCATCGGAAACGGAGACCTGGCGGTCCACGCCTGCCCTTCCGATCCGCCGCGGCGGAACCTCTCCGGTGCCGGGGAAGAAACTCCATCAAGCAGGAAACTCCATTGAACCGGATCGGGGCGGCGCTCGCATTCCCGCTCCGGCCCGGGGGAACCTGGATTCCACCACCAAGGTCAGGCTTCCGCCGCTGATCGGCCGCGGCCGCGGCGAAATCCCCTCCCTCCAGCCACGGGTCGGTCGCGATCCTCACCAGCACAGCGCACCGCGCAGCATGAGGCCCTGCTCGCCGTTGGTCCAGGGCCGGCTTGTGCCCTCGATTCCCAGGGCGACCCCCGAGCCCAGGCGGTAGCGCGCGCCCAGGCGCAGCGTGCGCTCGCCCGACTCCGCCAGGCTGAGCCCGGCATAAGGCGTCAGCAGCGCCGGGCCGGCGATGCCGATGCCGTGCCCCAGCTCCGCCTCCAGACGGCTCTCCTCCGCCCCCGCCCCGCTGTCCGTGGCCAGGCCGTAGTCGAACAACCCCCCCACACCGCTTGCCGTGCGACCGTGGGCCGGGCCGAAGCTCAGATAGCTCCCCCGACCGTCCGCCCCGGGGTCCAGGATCACCAGGGCGCTCACGCCCCATTCCTTCCGGTCCCGCTCGTGCACCGCCAGCATCCGGGCGCGCAACTCCGCGGTCAGACGGGCACCCGGGTCGCGCCAGATCACGCCGGCCCCCACCTCCACCCCGCCGCCCTGCCCAACGTCGCCGTCGTCATGACGCACGCCCACTTCCAGCGCCGGCGTCAGCGTCGCATCGCCCCCGACCCGGTGCTCCCACGACCCCTCCAGCATCAGCCGCAGTCGGCTCGCCTTCACCGTCAACTCCCTCAGACCGTCGCTGGCCTCCGTGCCCAGTTGGACCAGGGAGCCCTCCCCCTTCACCGCCACTCGCGTGGTGCCCCCGGCAATGATCTCCGTATCCTCCATCAGAACCCCGCGCCCGCCCGCGGCCCCACTCCATTGCGACAGGTCCGCCGTGCGCGCCGCCGCTCCCGCCTCGGCGATCCGCACCTCGCCCCTCCCGTAACCCGCGCTGGCCCACAGCGTCGTGCCGTCCGCACGCAGCCACGCCAGATACGGATTCACCGACACCACCCGGCTCTCGTGCCTGCTTTTCGTCCGGTCGCCCCTCTTCGACACCGCATCCACCTTGCCCTTCGCATACGACACCGCCGCCCCCGCCAGCAGGTCCGGGCGAACCCGAACGTCCGCCCCCAGATACCCCGACCACAGCCCGCCCTCCCAGGAAAGATCCCGCTCCGAACCCGACAGCGACCGCCACTCGCCCACTCCCCACAACGCCGGCACCGCCGCCCCTCCCGCCCCCGAAGCACCCAGCGGCAGCGCGAAGGAGGCCCCGTCCAGCATCTCCCGCAGGCCCGGTCCCCCTTGCCCCGGGTCTCCCAAGCCAACCCACTTCTCCTCCACCGCCTTCCCCGGCGCCGCTCCGAAGCGCACCGCACCGCCCACACCGCCATCCGACACCGCTTCGATCCGCCTCGTCACCGCCTCCAGCGTCTGCGACAGCGCCATCGCCGCCACCTGCGGCAGGATCGCACGGTTCACCCGATCCGCCCCCTCCGACGAACCCTCTTCCAGAACTCCCTCCGCCTCCGCATCCACCCCCACCGCATAACCATCCGCCGCGTTCAGCGTGATGCCGTACGACTCCCGGCCTTCCACCTCTCCATCCGTGCGGGTGGGGATCATCACCAAACCCCTCCGGCTCGCCGTGGCGCCGAACACCGCATCCAACGAACGCGGCCCCAGTCCCCCCGGAAGGTCCTCCGCATCGAAGCCGCTGCCGTCGCGCGCCGCCAGCGTCAGGCTCACCGTCAGATTGCCCGTCAGCGCACGGTCCGAGGTCACCACAAGGCGGATGTCCTCCCCCTCGCTCACCGCCGCCGGGTCCGTCTCCAGACTCAGCACCGGCGTCGTGTCCCTCACCCGCACCACCACCGAGGCGATGCTCACCGAATCATAGCCCCCGCCCCTCGCTCCGTGCGTCAGCGTCGCCCTGTCGTCCGCCGTGTCCGCGTCACGAGCCGCGCTCACCGTCACCCCCTGCGCTTCGCTCCAGTTCGACACCGTGAAGCTCAGGCGCCGCGGCACCACCGTCACCTCCCCCGATGCCCCGCCCACCGTCACCGTCACCGTCCCCGCGGGCTCCGCACCCAGCACCACCGTGTAACTCCCGGTGCCGCCCTCCTCCACCGTCAGCGCCGCCGGCGTCACCCGCACGCTCCCGCCCGCCGCGGGAGGCGCAGGCGGCGTCGGCGTTGTCCCGGGAGGCGTGGATGGCGGCGTGGCGCCCGTCGGCGTCGCGCTCACCGGCGCATCCGGGCCAGCGCCGTTGCCGGCACCGTTCACCGCGCGCACCTCGAACTGATACGCGGTGCCGTTGGTCAGCCCGCTCACCTCGTAGCTTGTGGTGCTCGCTCCGGAGCCCCCGATGTCCGTCCAATCGCCCCAGGCCCCGCCGCCGGCCTTCCGCCGGTATTGCCACTTCGTGATGGTCGGATTGCCCGCGTCCGTCCAGCTCAGCGTCACCGAACCGTCCCCCGCCGCCGCCGCCAAGCCCGTCGGCTTCGCCGGCACCACGCCGCTCTCCGTCACGCTCACCACCACCGAGGCGATGCTCACCGAGCCGTAGCCGCCCCCCGAGGCCCTGTGGGTCAGCGTCACGGCGTCGTCCGGCGTCGTGTCCAGGTCCGTCCCCGCGCTCACCATCACCGTCTGCGGCATGTTCCAGTTGCCCGTGGTGAAGGTCAGCGTCGCATTCGCCACCGTCACGTCCCCCGACATGCCCGACACCGTTATCGTCACATCGCTCGACGGCGCCGTGTTCAGCCGCATCGTGTAGGCGCCGCTGCCGCCCTCCGCCACCGTCAGCGCCGCCGTCGACACCGTCACCCCCGGCGCATCCGCCACCGTCACGTCCACCGTGCCCGCATTCGGTATCGCATCCACCGTGGCCCCCGTCAGCCGAAAGGCGTGGTTGATGGTCGCCGTGCCGTTCTTGACCCCGGTCACCGTCACATCCTGCGCCGTGCTGTAGTTGTCCACGGTAAACGTCAGACTCGGCGGACTCACCGTCGCCGTGTCCGTGTCGTCGCTCTTGACCGACAGCGTCCCCGCATCCGCCTTCGTCAGCGCCACCCTGTAGACCGCCGTGGAACCGGGCGCCACCGTCACCGGCGCTCCGGTGATCGTCAGCGCGTTCGTATCGGTGTTCATGAACGTGACCGTGCGCTCGTTCGACCAGGGGCCCTTGACATCCGACCTGCCCAGCAATAAGGAATCGCCCGATGCCCGAATCGCCACCTCCACCGATGCTCTGTTCGGGTAGGGAGCAGCGGAGCCGAGGATCGCCGACGAGGTGCGCCGGGAGTTGCCCCTCGCGGTGGATACGTTCCCGCCGTACGCCGTCCAGGTGGTGGACCCCTTCAGCCGATGCCCCGTTTGCCACCAGACGGCGCTGGCACCCCCGCCGTCGATGTAATCGACCGCGGTCGAGCCGGCATGGGTCCAGGTCAGCGTGAGATTCCGATTGGTCGTTGAAGTGGCTGCCGTCAACACCGGCGCCACCGGCGGATTCGGCGTCGCCGTCACCTCCTCCGACGCCGCGCCGTTGCCGTTGCCGTTCACCGCGCGAATCCTGAACGCGTAGACCGTGCCGTTCTTCAGGCCCGGGATCTGGTGCTTCACCGTCGCCGCGCCGGAACCCGTCATCCGCATCCACGAACCGTAGTTTCCGGTACCGGCCTTCTGCCGGTACTCCCAACGGGTGATGCTGGCGTCGCCCGGATCGGTCCACGTCAGGTAGACCCACGTGTCGCCCTTCGTCGCGCCCAAGCCCGTCGGCTTGGCGGGGGCCGTAGCGGGCTCCGCCGGCGTCGCCCGCACCACCGCCGACGCGGCGCTGTTGCCGCCGCCGTTCTGCGCCCGGATGCGAAAACGGTACGCGCTGTCGTTGTCCAGACCCGTCACCGTGTGGTTCGTGGTGTCCGCGTCCGAACCGGAAATGTCGGTCCAGCTGCCCCAGGCGGCGCTCCCCTTCCTCTGCTGCACCTGATACCCCGTGATCGAATCGTCCTCCGGGTCCGTCCACGACAGCGTCACCTGACCGTTGCCCGCCTCCGCCGACAACCCCGTGGGCTTGGCGGGGGACCCTGCCGGCGTCGCGGTGACTTCGTTGGAGTAAGGAGGTGCTGTTGTCTGGATCCTCACAGGCGGGGGGCTTGTGACTCCGCGCGTGACCTTGAAAGTGTATGCGGCGCCGTTTTCCAGACCTGTCACGGTGTGCGTTCGGATGGCCTTGCCGCCGGGCATCTCCTCGCCCAAGCCGTTGTAGCTTCCGCCGCCTTTCTTCTGCGCGTACCGCCAGTGATCAAAAGCCTCCCCGTCGTCGTTGGTATAGGTCCAGGACAACGTCACCTGCCTGTCCCCCGGCGCGGCGGTGAGAGTGATGGTCGGCCCGGTCGCCGCCGCATCGTTCAGGGTGCCGTCGGCGGTCGCATCGGTGCCGACCGCGTAGGTGACGTTGGTGGTCCTCTGGCTCAGCGTGATCCGGTAGGCCTCCGCGCCCTCGGTGGCCGAGTCGGTGCTGGTCGGGATGGTCACCGTGCCCGTCGTGCCGGGGACGGGGGAGCCGAAGGCGTTGGTGCTGCCGAAGTTCGCAGTGAACTCGCGCGGCCCCAGCGTGCCGGCAATGTCCGCCGCCGTGAAAGTGCTCGAACTCCGGGCCGCCAGCGTCAGGCGCACGGGCCAGTTGCCGAATATCGACCTGTCGGAGGTCACCGTCAGACTGATGTCCGTGCCCTCGGTCACCGCCGCCGGGTCGGTCAGCAGCTGGAAGGTCGGCGTCGTGTCGGTCACCGTCACGTCCACATCGTCGATTTCGAGCGAGGCGCCGTAGGCCGTGTCGGAGCTCGACGCCGCGTGCGTCAGCGTTGCCGTGTCGTCCGTCGTGTCCCCGTCGCTGGCCGCGTTCACCGTGATCGTCTGCGCCGTGCCGAAGTTGCTCGGCGTGAAGGTCAGCGGCGAACCCATCACCGACACGTCGCCCGAAGCGCCGCTCACCGTGATCGTCACGTTCGCCGTGGGCGCCTTGTCCAGCTTTACCGTGTAGGTGTCGCTGCTCCCCTCAATCATCGTCAGCGATGTCTTCGAAAGCGTCACCCCGGCGGTGGGCGGATTCGGCGTGGCGCTCACTTGGCCGCTTTGACGGTAAGCTGTATTGGTCGCAGTCTGCAAGTAGACAATGAACTGATAAGAGGTTCCGTTCGTCAGGCCCGTTACCATGTGGCTTCTGGTGCCGGCGTTGGAACCTGGAATAGCGATGGGTGTCCCAGCCCAGGTAAATCCGCCGCCATTGATCTTGTACCCCCACTTGGTTCCCACACCGGTGCTGGACAGAGTCCAACTGAGCGTGACCTGCCCGTCGCCCGGCGTTGCGGTAAGTACCGGCGCCTGCGCCTGCGCCTGCGCGTCCTGCGGTGCGAGGACAGCGGCCAGCGCGATGAGGAAGAGGACAGCGAGTCCCGCCTTCAGGCGGCGGGCGGTTCTTTCGAGGGCGCCCACCGGCTCAGCCCCGCGCCCGGTTTGTTCGCAATGCCGGCTGTCGGAACACCGGTTGCCGGAGTGCTCGGGGGGGGGGGGGGGTACGGGGTTCGCGCGCGAGGCGCTCGCGCCCCGCCCGGACTGCCGCAGGTCGCACATCCCGACATCGCCCGGCGTCCGCGTCATGATCTCATCCTCCCGTCCCGAATTCCTGTCGAATTCCGGGCTGCCGAGCCTGCAAGACCCCAGCAAACCCGTCGCTGCAACCTGTAACCCGTCCGCAGGCCGATTTCAACCTGCGCCGCGCCCGACACAGGACTTTCCCATGATGGGGGTTGGGATGAGGGCGGGGCAGAGGGGGGTAGGTGCCTTTCATGCGGTTGTCGGTGCAGGGGTACTCTCCGGGGATGAGCGCCGGGCCGGGTGAGCCGGGGATGGGCCTGGCGGTGGAGTGGCCTGCGGGGGTGGTTGGGGCTGGGGTTCCGGGACGTCGGTGGCCGGGTCAGGGCGGCGAAGGCTTGGCCCCGGTCGAGTTGCAGCCGTCGGCGGGTTTCGGTGAAGCTCTCGGTGTCGCGCCGTTTGGTGAAGATCACCCCGGGCGCGGTTGGCCGATCCGTGTCCGATGCCGGTCAGGCAGGCTCCTCGCCGAAGACGCAGTCCCTCTGCCGGTGGTTGCGGTTCTCCACGACCCCGTGTCCGCGATTGAGCCGGAGCCGGTCTCTCGGAGATGCCGCTGCGGCATCAAGGGAGGTGAGGACATGGGCGGTTTCCATGTGTTCTTCCCCGGCCCTGTCCCCGTCCTCGCGCAGGGGCTGGCCGTAGCGGGTGATGCGGGTGATCTGGCGGACGCCGGGGTAGTGGACCCGGCGCGGGGGCGGGACGCGGATGGAGCGCGGCTCCGGACCACCGGGAAGCTTGTCGAGTTCCTCCTCGAAGTGGCCGCTGGCGTCTTTCTCCCAGTCAATGCGGGCGAGAAGATGGAAGGTGTCCGGCGCGTTGGCCTTGACCCGGAAAAGATCGTCGGCACCGCACATGCACGGCGAGCACGCAGGCCACCCCGGGCTTCCGGCCCTGGTTCCGGCGGAAGTCCGGCACGACCGCCCGTTCGGCATACTGGGAACGCATCGCCACCGGGTGGCGGGAAGCCAGACCGGGATCGACCGGAGGCGCCACGTGGAACGGCAGCGGACGCGGGTTCGACAGCGGCGCCCGGGGGTCGGGCCGCAGCGGCTTGACCCCTGTCTCCTTCCGCCGACCGTGGGGGTCGGTGGAACGACCGTTGGCGCGCGCTAACCCGCGGGGCCTGCCCGGCCCGCCGCCTTGTAAAGCGTGCCCGCAAACAACCTCGGAAAACCCCGAATCGCGGAACGTCTCGGCCACAAGCACCGGATGGCCGTGCACCGCCCGCCCGCCGCCGGGTCATCCGCGCCACGAAACGGGAGGCGCCACGAAACGGGAGGCAAGGTTGGGAAACACTCCGGGCTCGGAGAGCAGCAGAAGGCGCGTGTGGTTGGCGATCCGACCCGGACGCTCGAACGGCTGCTTCGACCGTCCGCCGCTCCAACGATCCCGCGGTCGGCACTTGAAGGCGCCGTTCTGCCACGCCGCCAAGCCCGGCCATCGACCTCTGAAGGTCGCCGCATGACGAAAGCCGCGGCCTGCCAGACCGCGAAAGCCCGGACAAGGATGCCTGTCCATCAGCACGTCCCGGTCCGGACGCTCCTCCGGGAACGCTCCTCCGGCTTCACCCGACCCTCCCCCACCTCCCACAGCGCATACCCTTCCGGTGCCTCACCGTGGACCGCGCCCGACCCCTTGCTGATGCGTTCCCACATCCCCCCCATGTCCATCTGCCACCGCACTATCTGCCACAGCGCAAGAACGCCGGTGCCTGAACCCGGACCTCTCCCGCACGCACCCGACACGCAGCGCGGGACAGCCCTGTGCAATCGGACCGCCTTCCTTGACAGCTGGCGGCATTCACGGTTTACCCGTCCGGATGAACCAAGCCCCGGGGCGGCCATGGACGAATCGCTGAAAACCCTGCGGCGCAAGGTCGCCACCGGAACCCGCATCCTCGCCAGCCAGGGATGTCTGGGCGACATACTGGGGCACCTGTCGGCGCGGATTCCGGGCACCGGCCAGATGTTCCTCCGCTGCCTCGGAGACCCGGAGAAGGGACTGCTCTACACCGACGTGCGCCACGTGCGCCGAGTGGACTTCGACCGCACCGCCGAACAGCTGCAAGGGTACCGGATTCCGCTGGAACTGCCGATCCATGGCGAACTCTACAAGGCGCGGCCGGAAGCCCGGGCGGTGCTTCACGCCCACCCGTATCACTGCCTCGTGGCCACCCTCGCCGGCCTGGAATTGCGGCCCATCTACGGCTCCTATGACCCCTTGAGCCTGAGCGCCGCCATCCAGGGGATCCCGGTCTATCCGAGGTCGGTGCTGATCGACAGCCCGGAACTGGCCGCGGAGTTCATGGCCGTCATGGGCGACCGTGACTGCTGCCTGATGCGCGGACACGGCCTGACGGTCATCGGACCCACCGTGGAAGCCGTCACCCTGCTGGCGCTGCGCCTGGAGCAACTGGCACGGATCACCCTGGATGCGGCCCGCGCCGGCGGGGCTCCTCCGGCACCGCTCCCCCGCAGCGACCTCGACGCCTTTGCCTTCGTGGTGCAAGAGGGTCTTCAGGCCGCGGTGTCGAAAGTCTACGAGTGGACATGGAACCACTACGAGCAACGCGTGGCCGATACGGCGGGACTGCCGGCGGATGACCCGGAGAGCCTCGGATAAAGCCTTCGGCCAACCCCACCGGTGCGGGCACCGGCGGGGTCCCGGGCACGGCGGTTGGTTCCCGCGCGCGCCCTGTTCAACCCCGGGCGCCGTCTTCCAGGAGCAACAGGCCCATGCCGGTCAACATCGGAGCGTAGTAATTCTGGTGCACCAGCCTGACCTCGGGGGACAGGGCGCCGCGCATGCCCAGCCACATGATCATCTCCACCGCCTCGGCGCCTCCCTGCACCATGTACTCGTGGTGCGACAACTCCACCAACTCTTCCGGGCGGCTCACGATGCGCTCCATGAAACGACGGTCCCATGCCTCGTTGCGAAAACCGAAGCGCTCGCCGTGGAGCTGGTGCGACAACCCGCCGGTGCCGAGCACCGCCACACGGAGATCCCGCGGCCAGCTCTCCACGGCCACGCGCAGAGCCTGCCCGAGCTTCCACAGCCGGCGCGCCGTTGGCAGCGGGTGTTGCAGCACGTTCACGCACAGGGGCAGCACCTTGATGTCCCACCGGGGCTCGTTGGACCAGAGCATGGGCAACGGTGTCAGCAGGCCATGGTCCACCGCCAGCTCCTGGCACACGGTCATGTCGAATTCACTCTCCCGGATCAGCGACTCGGCCACGTGCCAGGAAAACTCCGGGTCGCCGGGAACCGGCGCCAGCGGACGCGGACCCCAGCCCTCGTCCGCCGGCGGGTAGCTGTCGGCCACGCCCATGGCGAAGGTGGGGTACTTGTCGAAGAAGAAGTCGGAGCCGTGGTCGTTGTAGATGAAGATGGCCACGTCGATGCGGGCCTCCCGGAGCCATGCCCGGGCCGGCCGGTAGCCGTCGAACAGCGGCTTCCATTCGGGAGCGTTCTGCTGGCCCCGATCGAACGCCGCGCCCGCGGCGGGCACGTGAGACGATCCGATTCCCGCAACGATCCTGCCCATGTTACCTGGCTCCCTGGACGGTGCGCGTGCTCAGGAATTCATCAAGGGTCTGACCCCGGAACGCCGCCCCGATGTGCTGCAGACTGTCGCCGGTCACCGAGCCCATCTTGTACATGACGTAGATGTTGGCGCCACCCTCACGCGCCAGGGCCGGCCAGTCCTTCTCGCGTATCCGGTCCTTCTCCCAGTCCGTCAGACCGAACCGCTCCATCAGCGCGTCGGCGTCCTCCCGGAAGGCCGCGCGGTTCTCGGCCCTGTTGAGGGAGAAGAAGAACTTGTTGAGGCGGTAACCCTTGCGCGACCGGGCGCCGTCGAACACGTAGGTGCCCTCTATCGTCCTGGCATCCTCGCCGGTCCTGGCATCCTCGCGAGATTCGCTCATGTCCTCGCCCTCCGATGACGGGTTGCTTCACGCGCACGGTCTCGCGTTCACGGGTACGTTTTGCGTTCGCCGGTACGCAGCATCGAGCATATGACCCTCGGCACACCCGGTCAACCCGCTCGTCGGCCCAACGCCGATTTGACAGGGCGCTGACCCGGCTGATAGGTGAGGGACACCAAAGTGGGCACCGGAACAGGCACCGATACGGACGGAGAACGCCAGCATGCCGGGACCTCGATTCGAAGACGTGGCCGTATCCAACGGAGCCGAAGCCTTTCTGGCGCAGATCAACGCCAACCCCGACGTCGACTACATCTTCGCCAATACGGGAACGGACCACGGCCCGATCCTGGAAGCCCTGGCCCGGATGCGGCGCAGCGAGTCCAGGGGAGCGGAGATCGTTGTCGTGCCCCACGAACAGGCCGCGGTATCCATGGCTCACGGCTACTACTGCGCCTCGGGCAAGCCGCAGGTGGTGCTGGTGCACACCCTGCCCGGCACCGCCAACGGCCTCGGCGGGCTCATGAACGCCAGGTCGTGCCAGGTGCCGTTGTTGTTCGTGGCCGGACGAACCCCGGTCACCGAGGGCGAGGTGGAGGGCGGCAAGAGCCGCCACATCCACTGGCGCCAGGAGTCCCGTGACCAGGGCGGCATCGTGCGCGAGTTCGTCAAATGGGATTTCGAGAACCGCGCCAACGAGCAGCTCGGCACCCTCATCCCCCGGGCGTTCAAGATCGCCATGGCGGAGCCCCGGGGTCCGGTGTACCTGTCGCTGCCGCGGGAGTGGCTGTACCAGTCCATGGAAACCACCCGCGTGTCCGCGGATGTGTTCAGGCCCCCCGGCAAGTACCAGACACCGGTCGCCGACCTGGAGCGGGCCGCGGACATCCTCATGGACGCTGCCGCGCCGGTGATCGTGACGCGCTATCTCGGAAGGACGCCCGGCGCGGTGAAGCCGCTGATGGAACTGGCCGACCTGCTGGCCATACCCGTGGTCCAGCATCCGCAGTCGCCATACATGAACTTCCCGTCGAGCCACGCCTGCCATGTCGGTCACGACATCGCCGGTCAGGTGGAACGGGCGGACGTGGTCTTTCTCATGGACATCGACGTGCCCTGGACGCCGGCCGGCCGGGACAGGCTGCGGGCCGACGCCACGGTGCTGCAACTGGAGGTGGACCCGCTGTTCTCCTCCATTCCCGTCTGGAGCTTCCCGGTGGACCACGCCATGACCGGGGCCGCCGACGTAACCCTGCCGGTGCTCAACGGCCTGATTCGCCAGCGGCTCGACGCCTCGGACGCCCTGCGGAAGGCCGTGGGCGAGCGGCGGGCGCGGGTCAGGGCCGCGCATGACGAGACCCGTGCGGCACTGGCCGCGCGGATCGAAAGGGTGAAGGACGAGCGGCCCATCCATCCGCTGTGGCTGTCCCGCTGCATCGCCAGCGTGATGGATGAGAAGACCATCGTCATGGGCGAGGCGGTCACCTCGCCGCTGGGGCCGGTGCTCGAAATGGAAAGGCCCGGGTCGTTCTTCGACCAGGCGCCGGCCGGCCATCTGGGATGGGGCATGGGAGCGGCCATCGGCGCCAAGCTGGCCGCGCCCGACCACACGGTAATCGCCTGCGAGGGCGACGGCTCCTACATGTTCTGCGTCCCCACCGCGTGCCACTTCACCGCGCAAAAATACCAGGCCCCGTTCCTTACCGTCATCTACAACAACCAGGCCTGGAACGCGACCCTCGCCACCGTTCGCGAACTCTACCCCGACGGCGCCGCCCAGCGGACCGGCAACTTCCCGGGCACGGATCTGACACCGTCGCCGCAGTTCGAACTGACCGCGCGGGCGTGCGGTGCCTGGGCGGAGCGTGTCGACGATCCCGGGGAGGTGGCCGCCGCACTGGAGCGCGGCCTCCGGGCGGTGAAGGACGAGGGCCGCCAGGCCCTGCTGAACGTCATCTGCCGCAACCCGGCCAACTGAGCCGGCGTGCGCTCCCGCTCCGCCGGGGCGAAACCGGGAGGTGGCCGTCACGCGCTCCGTTCACCCCGGGGAACGACCCCCGCCGCGATCCGCATCCGGTTCCCGGAATCAAGGGAAGGTCTGGCAACCCCGAGTTCGCCGAGGCTGGATCCATACGATCAGCAGTTGTGAACCGATCAAGGCCGCGCCATCGCCCTGGTCAGACCTTCTCAAGGGCGATTGCGGGCTTGGCGGTTTCGAGTTTACACTATGTGAAGACGAAACCGTGAAGACGAAACCGGCCGGATGCGGACACGTTCCCGGTCACGTCTTGGCCACGTTGTGGATACCTTTCGGACACGCAGCCGTTGGCGCCGCCATGGCGGGAGGCAATCATGATCTGCAGGATATTCTGGGGCAAGCTTCGACTCGGAAAATGGTCGGAATACGAGCGGTACTACAACGAGGTCGTGGTTCCGGCCACGGCGAAGATGCCCGGTTTTCGCGGGCGCCAACTGCTCCGCAGCTCGGAAAATCCCGACGAAGGGATCTCCCTGACCTTCTGGGAAACCAGGGAAGACATGCAGAACTACGTCACCAGCCAGATCCGGACCGACATCGCCGGGGGAGCGGAAGGCATGTACACCGGCGAGTACTGGGTCAAGGATTTCGAGGTGAAGTCGCTGTCGCTGCTTTCGCTGGGCAATGTGTGAACGGCCTTCGCTCCCCCGACCGCCGGCCATCCGCGCACCCTCCGGAATAGCGGGTGCGCCGGCCGCCGGCGCGCGGCCGGGCCGTTGCCCATGACGTCACCCGAACTGCTCCCTGAGCCATCCATCCAGAACATCGATCACGAAATCCTCGCAACCGGCGTAGAAATGGTTGGCGCCGGGGACGATGACGCAGGTGCCGGCATCGGAGCCGGCGGCCTCCTCCAACTCCCGTGCGTATTCGCGGAAATACCCGGCTTCGGTCTCTCCCGCGGTCACCAGCAAGGGACAGCCGAGCCTCGCGGCATGCGGGCGTACATCGTTGGTCTCGTGGCGCCCGTACTTGCTGACGTAGGTCCGGCAGGTGAACAGCCCGGTGGCGCCACTGGCGGGCGCCCACAGGAATTCCTCCCCCTCGCCCGCCGCCACCCGGCTTTCGGCACCGGCCATGCGCGCCTCGAATTCCGGATCCTCCGCCACCCTGGCAGCGTAGAACTGTCTGGGGGCGGAGCAGGAGATGACCCCGACCACGTCCCGCCGCTGGCGCGTCCCCTGGTAGAAGAGCGACTTGACCGAGCCCAGGCTGTGCCCCACCAGCACGAAGCGCGCGTAGCCCTCCTGCTGCAACCGCTCCACGGCGGCGTCCAGATCCAGCAGACACTCCTCGAAATTCTCGCAGGTGGCGCCGCGGAAGGCGGTGAGGTCGCCGCCGCGGGAGATCCAGTCATGGCCGCGGGTGTTGATGGAGAAGGCGTCGTGGCCGCGTCCCGCCAAGGCTTCGGCGAACACCGGCAGCGGCCCCGTGTAGAAGCTCATGGCCACGCCGTGGATCATCAACAGCGCCAAGTCGGGGTGCCGCGGCGCGGCCGCGCGAAACAACGCCCCGTGCAGCGTCTCGTGGTCCGAGGTCACGAACGAAAGCAGCCGCGCATGGACCGCCATCGGTTTCTCCTTTCCGCCGGTTGAGGCGCTCGGGGTTCAGGACGGCGGCCGGTACGACGCGAGCCACCGTGCGAGGGCATCGCCGTCCCGCTCGAGCCACAGCGCATTGGCCCGGATCCGCTCCAGGGACTGGCGCACCGTGCGGGCGGCCGCCGGCGCCGGATGCGACTCGAAGAAGGCCTCCACCTCCCCGGCCTTCTCCAGGGTGGTGAACTCCTCGGTGGTGAAGGAGACGATCCGCGCCAGGATGAACCCGCTCTCCTTGTAGCGGAGATCGAACACGTCCCACTCCTCTCGCAGGAAATCCCAGGCCAGATCACGTCCCAGCGGGTTCATGGCAACGCCCGCCACTGCCAACGGCGTATCCTGGCCGCGGACCTCCTCGGACAGCGAGAAATCAAGCGTCCGCCGGAGCAGACCCGCGTCGGCGCTGCGTCCCAACGCCCGAAGGCAGCGGTTCTTTTCCTCGTGAAGCTCGGCGCCGCGGTAGACCCGAAGCACCGCCTCGTACCCATCCACTCCGCGGCTCTCCACCACCTGGCCATACACGGCCGCCCGCAGGTCCGGCGCCACCGGCGTCCCCCCATCGAACCGGCACAATGCCTCGGCATTCACCCCCGGGTCGCCGTAGCGCCCCAGCAAGCCGATCACCATGGGACGAAGCAGCATTGTACCATGACTCTCCCCGGGACGGGCGTCCCAGCCCAACGCCCCATGGATGATTTCGTAAAGGCTCCGGGCGAAAACCCGGAACGACTCGTGGCAGCCTTGCCCGCAAAGGAGGCCGTCGTAGTCGCGTATATTCTCCGACAGGTCGGCCCAGACCGCGTAGTCGCTCTCGTGACGATACGCCTGAGCCAGGGCCAGCGGCCGGGAGGGACCGAGATGGCCCGCCCGCGCCAGGGCGAACGCATCGTTCTGGAGACCCAGCCGATCGGTGGCCGCAGCAAGCTCTCCGGCCGCCACCGCTGCGGCCAGCCGGTCCCAGAGCTCGGCGTCGTAGTTGGTCCGATGGAAACCCGTCTGATCCGGGTTGAGCTTCACCCATCCCGCCCCACCGCCGCCCACGTCGATGCGCATCCTCTCGTCCTCCAGGAGCCGGAACGTGTCCCGGGCGCCCGCGGTCCGTATGCCCAGGGGAACCGACCACCGGGTGTTGTCGTCCCGCCGGCGGACGCCGCTCAGGAAGAACCGCGTCTGGTGCAGCTCCAGCTCTTCCTGCTTCCGCTCCACGGACAGGACCGGGTAGCCGGTCTGCTTGGTCCAGGTGTCCATGATCTGCTTGACCGGCTTCCCGGACTCATCCGCCAAGGCCTGCCACAAGTCTTCGGTGGTGGCATTGGCGTACTCATGGCGCCGGAGATAGCGTTGCAGCCCCCGCCGAAAGGTATCTTCGCCAAGATAGGCTGCCAGCATCCGGATCACCGAGGCGCCCTTGCTGTAGCTGATCGCGTCGAAGATCTCGCTGATCTCCCGCGGATCATTGACCTCGACCTCGATGGGGTGCGAGCTCTCGAGCCCGTCCAGGGACAGGGCGGGACCGAAGTCGCTGTAAACGAACTGTGTCCAGATATCCCAATCCGGAAAAAGGTGGTCCACGGCGAGGTACTCGATCCAGGACGCAAAACCCTCATTCAGCCACAGATGGGTCCACCACTGCATCGTGACCAGGTTGCCGAACCACTGGTGCGCCAACTCGTGGGCGATGATGATGGCCACCCGCTGGCGCGTGGCCGTCGAGGATTCCTCCGGGTCCACCAGAAGGGCCGTCTCGCGGTAGGTCACGGCTCCCCAGTTCTCCATCGCTCCGGCTGCAAAGTCGGGAATGGCCAGGAGATCCATCTTGGGCAGCGGGTACTCGATGCCGAAGTATTCGTGGAAGAAGGACAGCGTGCGCACGGCCACGTCCAGGGCGAACCGCCCCTGCTCCCGCCGGCCCACCGGCGTATAGACCCGAACCGTCACACCTTCCCGGGTCCGGGCCTCGACGTGGTCGAACTCGCCTGCGACGAAGGCCAGAAGATAGGTGGACATCACCGGGGTGTCGGCAAAACGCACGGTCTTGAACCCGTCGCCCCCGGTCTCGACCTGGCTGGGCGGCATGTTCGACACCGCCACCCGGTCCTCCGGCACCACCAGCGTCACCGCGAACACGGCCTTGCGCGCCGGCTCATCCCAGCAGGGGAACGCGCGCCGGGCGTCGGTGGCCTCGAACTGGGTCGACACCATGGTCCGCTGCTCGCCGTCCCGGTGGTAGACGCTGCGGTAGAAGCCCTGCATCTTGTTCTTGTCGTTCAACTTCCCGGTGAACTCGAAGGCGATCCGCGCCGGACCCGGCTCCAGCGTGTCACCGAATACCAACGCGACGGTCTCCCTCTGCTCGTCGGTTTCGATGCGCTCGGGCTCACGGGACACTCCATCCCGGTCCAGCACCGCGGAGTGGATCTCCAGTTCCGCGGCGTGCAGCACCACCCGCCGCGTGGCCGAACGCACCTCCACCTCCACCAACTCGCGGCCGCCGAAGGCAACGCCTTCCAGATCCGGCCTGAGAGTCAGTTCGTAGCGTTTCGGGACGACATTGTCGGGCAAACGCACCCATTCCTGCCTGGCCATGCAAAGACCTCCAAGAGTAGGATCCGAACGGTTCGAGTGACGGGACAGCGACGACGGAACAGCGACACTCAGATCGGCCAGCGGTGCTTCGACAAATCGATGCGGCGGCCGTATGCCGACCCTTCCCTGAAACCGCCGCACGCCCGGGGCACCCCGGCCGTCTACGTCTACAGGCGCTACAGGTGCTTCTCGAAGAAGTCCACGGTCCGCTTCCAGGCGGTCGCCGCGGCAGCCTCGTCGTAGTTGTCGCTGTCGGCGTTGGCAAAGGCATGCCCCGCGTTGGGGTAGATGAAGATCATGTGGTCGCCCTTGAGGGTCTTGAGCCTGGCGCGGAACTCGCGGACACTGTCCACCTGGATGCCTCGGTCCGCCTCGCCGAAGTGCCCGAGGATCGACGCACGCATCCGGCTCAGATCATCCTTGGGATTGAACCGGCCATAGTAGATCACCGAGGCCTTGACTCCGAGGTCATTCCTGGCCATCTGGTAGGACCAGCCGCCGCCGAAACACCAACCGACCGAGGCAATACGCGCCGGGTCCACTTCTCCCTTGAGCCCGGTGAGGTAGTTCACCGCCTGCTGCAGGTTGGCGAAAGCCGCGTCGGGATCCTTGCGCACGCCGCCGGCCAGTTTGCGCGCACCCGCCCTGTCCGCCGCCACCCGGCCATCGTAAAGATCCACCGCCAGGGCCGCGTAGCCCAGCTTGGCGAACGCACGCGCGTTCTCCCGGATGTTGTCGTTGAGGCCCCACCACTCGTGGATCAGGATCAGCCCCGGACGGGGCTTCTTGTCGGCGGGCTTGGCCAGGTAGCCCTTGACCTTCGGGTTGGCCTTGTCATAGGCCACCTCGGCCGTGGTGATCTTCATGCCTTGGCCATGGACGTCACCGGCCATGACAGGGAACGCCAATGCCACGAACACCGCACACAACATTCGAAGTGTCATGTCCCTTCTCCCCCAGGCCCGGACAATGTCAACCCTCGGACTCGCGCTTGTGAGCGACGCCCAGAGCTACGCCCACACCGGCACACCCGAAGGTGGCGCGCCCGAAGGGAGTCGAACCCCTAACCTCCAGATCCGTAGTCTGGCGCTCTATCCAATTGAGCTACGGGCGCAAAGTGCCGGGGAAAGTTGCAAACCAGAACTGAAAACCAGAGTTGAAAACCGAATTGAAAACCAGAAACGAAAAACCAGAGTCTGATCCAGTTAACCACACCAACCGGGAAACCGCAATCATGCAGATCCCGCAATCGTGCAGGTCCGGAACGCCATCCGGCCCTCCCGGACGCCGCTCGGCAGGGAACCCGGCGGCAGCGGGATGCGCGGGCCTCGCCCGGCTGTCCCCTGCCCGGTCGTCCCGAAGCCGGGAGATGCGGAAAGTAGCAACACGGAAAGTCGCAACACGGACCGCGCCGCGGCCGGACCGCGGAATGGGTGGCGGAGAGAGAGGGATTCGAACCCTCGGTACCCTCGTGGGGTACACACGCTTAGCAGGCGTGCGCCTTCGACCGCTCGGCCATCTCTCCGATGCATGGAAGTGACCAGACATATGCCACACCCGACTGCGGCGGTCAAACTTCGAGGCCCCGGGGCGGGGCTGCGAACGCGCGGCAAGGCATGAATCCGGCCCGGGCGGTCATGGCGGAGTCCGCAGGCCAGCCGGGCGGCGCATGACGCGGTCCGTTTGACAACCCCGGCTGCCGCCCCTAACATGGTCCGGACCGGCGGCGCGGCCCGGGCGGGGCGCCGGCACCCCGCCGCCGGCACCCCGCACCCGCGGCCCCTCTGGAACCACATGCCCGAAGTCCGTACACGAGTCCGTACACGTTTCGCTCCCAGCCCCACCGGCTACCTGCATGTCGGAGGCGCGCGCACGGCGTTGTTCAACTACCTGTACGCCCGGCACTGCGGCGGGACATTCATCCTGCGCATCGAGGACACGGACCGGCGGCGGTCGACGCCCGAGGCCATCGACGCCATCCTTCGCGGCATGGAATGGCTCGGACTGGAGTGGGACGAGGGACCGTTCCGTCAGACGGAGCGCCTGGCACTCTACCAGGAACGCCTTCGCACGCTCCTGAACGCGGGCGACGCCTATCCTTGCAGGTGCACGCCGGAAACCCTCGACGCCAAGCGGGAAGCCGCGCTCGCCGAGAAGCGCAAGCCGGTCTACGACGGAACCTGCCGGCCCCGGGAAAAGTCGGCGGCGCGGTTGCCGGAGGGTGTCCCCTGCACCATCCGGTTCCGGTCGCCGGAGAGCGGCGCGACGGTGGTGCATGACAAGGTCAAGGGGCGCGTGGAGTTCGACAACACCGAACTCGACGACCTGATCCTCGCCCGCTCCGACGGCAGCCCCACCTACAACTTCTGCGTGGTGTGCGACGACATCGACATGGGCATCACCCACATCCTCCGGGGCGACGACCACCTGTCCAACACGCCGCGGCAGATGCAGCTCTACCAGGCCCTGGGCTCGGACCCGCCGGTATTCGCCCATGTGCCTTTGATCCTGGGAGTGGACAGGAAGCGGCTGAGCAAGCGTCATGGCGCCACCTCGGTCACGGCCTACCGGGACATGGGCTACTTCGCCGAAGCGCTGATCAACTATCTGGTGCGCCTGGGCTGGTCCCACGGCGACCAGGAGATCTTCGACAGCGGGGAGTTGGTGGAGAAGTTCGACATCGACGCCGTCGGCAAGTCACCGGCGGTCTTCAACCCCGAGAAGCTGCTGTGGCTCAATGCCCACTACCTCAAGAACCGCACGCTGTCCCGGCTGGCGGAAGACGTGATCCCCTTCCTGACCAGCGCGGGTCATGGCATGCCCCGCGACCGGCAATGGCTCGAGAGGATGGTGGGAACCCTGAGGGAACGGGCCAGGTCGCTGGTGGAGCTGGTGGACATGGCGCACTGTTTCCTGACGGAGACGGTGGAGGTCGACGAGAAGGCCGGCCGCCGGCACCTGGTTCCCGCGACCCGGAACCTGCTGCGGGAGGTTTCCGTCAAGCTGGGGAATCTGGCGGACTTCGACGAGACCGGCATCGAGCGGGTGTTCGGCGAAGTGGTCGCCGAGCGGGGCATCAAGCTGGGCAAGGTGGCCCAGCCGGTGCGGGTGGCGCTCACCGGCTCCACCGTGAGCCCGGGCATCTACGAGGTCATCGGCGTGCTGGGACGGGAGGCGACGCTGGAGCGGCTTGCGGCCGCCCTTCGCTACATCGATTCCCAACTTGACGCCGGGGTCTGATTGATTTATCCTTTGTAACCGATTGAGGAGTCGGCTAATTGGTAAGCCACCTGACTCTGGATCAGGCGATTGTAGGTTCGAGTCCTACCTCCTCAGCCACGGTCCCATCGTCTAGCGGTTAGGACGCTGGCCTCTCACGCCAGAAACACGGGTTCGAGTCCCGTTGGGATCACTCCCCCGGACTCTCTTCAGTATTGTTCCCACCTTCGTTCCCCACCGTCGGACGCTCTCCTCACGGAACCACCACCGGCGGCGGTCCTCATCGAAGCCATTTTCCGATGCCGTCCGACTCCGCGCCGCCCTTCGCCGGCGGGCGGATTGCCCGCGCGCCGTCCGCGCCGGTGAACTGCACGGCAAGGGTGGCGTATGGCTCCGGCAGCTCCACCGCGGTGGCTCCGGCCCAGAGGCCGTCGAGGTCGTAGAACCGCCGCACCGGCTCGTAGAAAACGTGCACGAGGATGTCGGAGAAGTCCATCAGCACCCACTGGCCCCGGGTGATGCCCTCCGTGGCCAACGGGCGCAGGCCGTGGGCACGGCCGTCTTCCCGGAGTCCTTCGGCGATGCTCTGGACGTGCCGGTCGGACCGACCGGAGCAGATGATGAAGTAGTCGGCGATGGTGGTGAGCTCGCCAACCTCCAGCAGGGCGAGCGCCTCGGCTTTTTTTTCGAGCGCGAAGCCGCAGAGCAACAACGCCTTTTCCCGGGCGTCCCGTTCCTGCGTTTCGGTCACGGACACTCCACCGGCTGGTTGTAGAGACGTCGAGCTTCCATGTAGCGCCACACTTCCGGAGGAACCAGGCCGCGAATCGATCGGCCCTTTCCAAGCCGTTCCCGAATGGTCGAGGCGGAAACGCGAACGTCCGTCAGACGCTGGAACAGGATCTTCCTGCCGAACTCGTTCCGGAAGCCGGATGGGATCGGATCGTAGCAGAATGCCTCCCGCACGACAACGGGAATCTTCTCGTAGGGCAGGTCGTCTCCGAACCCCGGCCGGGAGGTCACGATCACATGGGTGAGCGAAAGCAGCTCGCGCCACTCCTTCCAGGCGCCCATGAGCAGGAAGGCGTCGAGGCCGAGGATCATGAACAGGTGGTCCCCGGGCGCCAGCGTGGCGGAGAAGTGGCGCACGGTGTCAATGGAGTAGGAAGCGCCCGGCCGCGCGACCTCGACATCCGAGACCCCGAGACCCGGGCGGTGCGCCGCCGCCAGCCGCACCATCTCCAGGCGGTGATGGGCCGCGGCCCCCGGACGGCCGCTCCGGTGCGGCGGTACGCCGCACGGCACGAAGCGGACCTCGTCCAGCGCGAAGGCCTGGCGCACCTCCTCGGCGCTCCTCAGGTGGCCGGAGTGAATGGGATCGAAGGTGCCACCGAACAAGCCGAGCCGCATGGCATGCTCAGGTACGGATCTGTCCGTCGCCGAACACGAAGAACTTGGTGCTGGTGAGCTCTTCCAGTCCCATGGGGCCGAAGGCGTGGATCTTGCTGGTGCTGATGCCGATCTCCGCCCCGAGGCCGAGCTCGCCGCCGTCATTGAAACGAGTGGAGGCGTTGACCAGGACGGCGGAGGAGTGGACCCGCGCCACGAACTCCCGGGCCCTGGCGCGGTTCGCGGTCACGATGGTCTCGGTGTGATCCGAACCGTACTTGCGGATGTGCTCAATGGCCTCGTCCATGTCCGCCACCACCCGCACCGCCAGCACGAGATCCAGATATTCCTCGTGCCAGTCCTGCTCGCCGGCCGGCGCCACGTCAGGTCGCAGCGCGCGGGTCTTTTCGCAGCCGCGCACCTCCACTCCGTTCTCCTTCAGCCTCCCGACGATGCCGGGCAGGAACCGCGACGCCACCGCCTGATGGACCAGCAGGGTCTCCATGGCGTTGCACACCGAGGGCCGCTGCACCTTGGCGTTGAGGGAGATCCGCTCCGCCATGTCCAGATCCGCGTCACTGTCCACGTAGACGTGGCACACCCCCTTGTAGTGCTTGATCACCGGCACCCGGGAGTTGGCGGCGACGAACCGGATGAGCGCTTCGCCACCCCGGGGTATGACCAGGTCCACGTATTCCTCAAGCTTCAGCAGCTCGTGGACCATCGCTCGGTCGGCGGACGCCACCACCTGAACCGCATCTTCCGGTGCTCCCGCACGCGCACAGGCCTCCCGCAAAACCTCGCCGATGGCCCGGTTGGAAGACATCGCCTCGCTGCCGCCCCTGAGGATCAACGCGTTGCCCGACTTGAGACACAGAGAGGCGGCGTCTGCGGTGACATTGGGGCGAGCCTCGTAGATGATGGCGACGACCCCCAGCGGTATGCGCATCTTCCCCACTTCCAGGCCGTTGGGACGCTGCCATGTCCGGGTGACCTGCCGCACCGGATCGGGCAGGCCGGCGATGTCCCGCATGCCCGCGGCCATGGCCGCCACCCGTGAAGGATTCAATGTGAGACGATCCATCACCGCCCGGGAAAGACCCTTCCCCTCGGCACCGGCCACATCCCGGGCGTTCTCGGCCAGCAGGAAATCCTGCCGCGCCTCGATGCCGTCGGCCATGGCCGCAAGGATGCGATTCTTCACCTCGGTGGACAGGTTGGCGAGGGCGCCGGCCGCTTCCCTGGCGCGCGCGCCCATGGCCCGTGCTTCGTCGGCCCACACCATGACTTCCTCCGGTTCAACCCCCACGGTTCAGCCCCCGTCACCCGGACTACAACAACACGAGATCATCCCGGTGGATGATCTCGTCGTATGCCTTGTACCCCAGGATGGCTTCGATCCGGTTCGAGTGGGATCCCTTGATCTTCACCAGTTCCTGCGAGCTGTAGTTGACAAGGCCCCGGGCAAACTCACGGCCGGCGTTGTCCACGCACCGCACGCACTCCCCCGCGCCGAAGGAGCCCCGTATGTCCCGCACCCCCGACGGCAGCAGGCTCTTGCCCTTTACGGTCACCGCAACGCAGGCGCCGTCATCCACCAGTACGTCGCCGGAGGGCTTGAGATTGTAGAGAATCCAGTGCTTGCGGCTGGCCAGGCGGTTCTCTTCGGGCAACACCAGGGTACCCGGGCCGCAGGTGCCTTCGAACAGCCGCATCAGCACCCCCCGCTCTCGTCCGCCGGCGATGACGGTGGCGATGCCGGCGTGGCTCGCCTGCTCCGCGGCGCAGAGCTTCGAGTACATGCCTCCCCGGCCCAGCTCCGACGGCCGCGTGCCCCGCGCGGCCTCCTTGGCCGCGGCCACGTCGGCAACCAGCGGCATCAGCCGGGCGTCCGGGGTCAACCTCGGATCGCCGTCGAACACCCCCTCCACATCGCTCAGCATCACCAGCAGGTCCATCTCCATCAACGTGGCCACCAGCGCGGAAAGCTGGTCGTTGTCGCCGAACCGCATCTCTTCCACCGCCACGGTATCGTTCTCGTTGACGATGGGGATGATGTTCCAGTCCAGCAGGGTCTTGAGCGTGTGCTTGGCGTTGAGATAGCGCTTGCGGTTGGCGAGATCCCCGTGGGTCAACAACACCTGCGCCACGTGCTTCCCGCAGCCGCCGAAGGCGTTCTCGTAGAGCGCCATGAGCCGGATCTGCCCGACCGCCGCCAGCGCCTGTTCCTGGGGAAGGTCGCTGGGGCGTCCCGCGAGCCCCAGCCGGCTGATGCCCGAGGCGATGGCGCCGGAGCTGACGACCACGAGCTTCTTTCCCTGGTCGTGCAGCGCCGCCAGTTCGCGCACCAGCCGTCCGATACGCCGCGCATGAATGCCGCGCTCGGAGGACAGGACGCGGCTGCCGATCTTCACCACGATCCGTTTCGCCCCATGGACGTACCTGCGTCTCGGATCAGCCATGCGATTCCACTGACGGCGTCGCTTCACCGCGGCCGGCGGCGAGCGCGGCCTGCTCCGCCAAGCCGGCGGCGATCATGGCCCTGAGGCCGTCCAACCCCTCTCCGGTGACCGCCGAGACCGCACAGAAGCCGCAGCCGCGGGAGCGGACGTATGCCTCCAGCGTCGGCAGCCTGCCGCGGTCCGGCACCAGATCCACCTTGCTGGCCGCGACGATCCGGGGCTTCCGCCCCAACTCCCCGTCGAACAGCGCCAGCTCCCGGCTCACGGTCTCGAAGTCGGTCTCGGGATCCCGTCCCCCTTCCTGAAACACGTCCAGGAGATGGACAAGCAGTCGAGTCCGGGTGACGTGCCTGAGAAAGCGGTGCCCCAGCCCCTCGCCGCGATGAGCCCCCTCGATGAGTCCGGGAATATCCGCCGCCACAAAGCTGCCGTCGCCGTGGCGCACCACCCCCAGATTCGGCACCAGGGTGGTGAAGGGATAGTCCGCGATCTTGGGGCGGGCCGCCGAGATCGCCGATATCAGCGTGGACTTGCCCGCATTCGGCAGCCCCACGAGACCCACGTCGGCCAGCAGCCGCAACTCCAGGCGAAGCTCTCGCTCCTCTCCGGGCAGGCCCGGTTGAGCGAAGCGCGGCGCCTGGCGCGTGGCGGTGGCGAAGCGGCTGTTGCCCTTGCCGCCCTTGCCGCCCCGGGCGACGACCGCGGCTGCCGAAGACCCGTCGAGATCGGCAAGGAGCTCGCCGCTGCCGGCGTCCCGGACCAGTGTCCCCACGGGCACCGGAACGATCCGGTCCGCGCCGTTCTTTCCGTGCTGGTCCTTGCCGCGCCCATGCTGGCCGCGCCCGCCGCGGTAAAGCCGCTGGTAGCGCAGGTCCAGCAGCGTGGTCCGATGCGGGTCCGCAACCATCCTGACGTGGCCGCCGTGGCCGCCGTCGCCACCGTCCGGGCCTCCCTTCGGAACGAACTTCTCGCGCCGGAAGCTCATGCAGCCCCGGCCGCCGTCGCCGGCCTTCACCGTGATCTCGACCTCGTCGACGAACTTCATCAAACCCCCGTCCAACACCGCTCATGGACCGCGGCGATGTTCGCGAGAACCGAGGACGCCAGGACTGATGACGTCAGAACAGAGGATTTCAGGACAGAGAAAAGGACAGGTGGAACAAGGGGACAGGGGGCATGACGGGAATGAAGCAACGGCACGGGCATGGAAGCCGCGGACGCGAGCCGTCGTGCGCGCGGGACGGCTTTCAGGCGGGAACCACGGCGACGCGCTTGCGCGAACGTCCCCAGCGTTGATACTCCACCACGCCCTCCACCAGCGCGAACAGGGTGTAGTCCCGCCCCATGCCGACATTCCTGCCCGGATGGATCCGGGTGCCGAGCTGGCGGACGAGGATGTTGCCCGCCTTGACGTGCTGTCCGCCGTAGCGCTTGACGCCGCGCCTCTGTCCCTGACTGTCGCGACCGTTGCGTGAGCTTCCGCCCGATTTCTTGTGCGCCATCGGTTGTTCCCGCCTATGACCGGATTTCGATGATTCTCAGGGTGGTCTGCATCTGACGGTGGCCCTGTTTCCGCTTGTAACCCTTCCGCCTCTTCTTCTTGAAGACGATGATCTTCCTGTCGAGTCCCTGCTTGACGATCTCCGCCGTGACCTCGGCCTGTTCCACCGTCGGGGTACCGATCCGGACCGGCTCGCCGTCGTCGCCGCCGCTCACCAGCAACACGTCGGCAAGGGTCACGGTGGCGCCCACATCGCCTCCCAGACGCTCCACGTCCACCAGTTCGCCCTCGGCGACCCGGTATTGCTTCCCGCCCGTCCTTACAACCGCATAACGTTCCATCGTCGCATGAATTTGTAATGGACAACGCCGTTGATGTCAAACCCCCGCGCCCTTTACGTCCAGCAACCGCAACTCCATGGCGCAGGTGCCCTGCCACTCGTTCTCCCTCAACCGGTAGGCGACGTCCACGTGGTCGTTGACGCGGACCGGGAGTTCCCCCGGAGGGCCGAAAGCCACCGCGGTCACGGTACGTTCGCCGTGTCCGAGACGAAAGCGGGAGACCGCGTTGAAGTCGCGGCGCTCGCGCACCTCCACGCCCCGAGTCTGGAACACCGGTTCCGGATTGCCCACCCCGAAAGGACCCAGGTGGCGCATCTGCCGCACCAGCCCCAAGCTCAACTGCCGGAAGTCCACCTCGGCGTCGACGTCGAGGCAGGGCAGCAGATCCTCGTCGCTCAGGACCTCCCGCGCCACCTCTTCGAAACGTCCGGCAAAGGCCTCGAGCCTCTCCTCCCGGATGCTCAGACCGCCGGCATGCTCATGGCCGCCGAAGCGTTCCAGCAGATCCTCGCACCGGCGCATGGCCCGGACCATGTGGAAACCGCGGATGCTTCGTCCCGAGCCCTTGCCCTCGCCGTCGTCGAGCCCGATAACGACGGTGGGGCGGTGAAACCGTTCAACCACGCGCGAGGCCACGATCCCGAGCACGCCGGGATGCCAGCCCCGGCGCGCCACGACGATGGACCGGCAATGGTGGAGACGCCGCTCCTCGATCTGCGCCAGCGCCTCATCCAGCACCTGCGCCTCGGTCTCCCGCCGATCCCGGTTGTGGCCGTCCAGTTCCCGGGCGATCTCCTCGGCGGTGGCCCGGGAATCGGTGGTGAGCATCTCCACCACTTTCATCGCCGCATCCATGCGGCCGGCGGCGTTGATGCGCGGGCCGAACTGGAACGCCACGGTGCCGGCATCCAACGCGCCTTCGCGCACCCCCACGACCTCCCGCAGCGCCACGATGCCCGGCCGGGTCGAACTCCCCAACTCCATCAGGCCCCGGCGCGTCAATACCCGGTTGGCGCCGCGCAGCGGCACCATGTCGGCGATGGTGCCCAGGGTCACGATGTCCAGGTGGCGGCGGATGTCCGGCACCGCGTCGGGCTCGAACCAGCCGGACTCGCGCAGCGCCGCCCGCAGGCCAATGACAAGATAGAAGGCCAGCCCCGCCGCGCAAAGGCCCTTGTCCGGGAAGGCGCAGTCGGTCTGCTGGGGGTTGATGACGGCCGCCGCCGCCTCCGGAAGACGCTCCGGCAACTGGTGGTGGTCGACGATCACCACATCCATGCCCAAGCCCCGGGCCAGCGCCACCTCGCCGGCGTTGGAGATGCCGCAGTCCACGGTGATGATGAGCGTCACGTCACGGGAATGGAGATGCTCGATCCCCTGCCGGCTCATGCCGTAGCCCTCGTCGATCCGATGCGGGATGTAGAACATCGGCTCGCGCCCGATTTCCCGTAGAAACGACACCAGGACCGCGGCGCCGGTGGTGCCGTCCACGTCGTAGTCGCCCCACACGCAGACCCGCTCACGGTCATGCAACGCGCGGCAGATGCGCCGCACCGCCGGGTCCATTCCCGCCAACAGATGAGGCGGGGGCAGGTCGGCGCTCAGGCTGGACGACAGGAAGCGCCGGGCGGCGTCCGGCTCCGCAAACCCGCGCTGTACGAGAATCCGGGCGAGCAACAACGGCAGCCCGAGCTCCCGGGCCAGCCGCGCGGCCGCGTCCGCGTCCGTCTCCTTGAGGATCCAGCGCTTGGGAGCGTCGTTCAACTCGAGCCTGGCCGGGTTACCGCCTGCGGCCTTTTTCAAAGAAGAGAATCGTCGGTGTGGCCACGAAGATGGTGGAGTAGAGCCCGGCCAGGAAGCCGACGAACAGCGTGAAGGCGAAAGGCCGGATCACGCCGCCGCCCAGGACCAGAAGCGCGGTCAACACCAGGAGCGATGTCACCGTGGTCAGGATGGTCCGGCCCAGGGTTTCGTTGATGCTGGCGTTGATGATCTTCTCCATGGGGTCGCGGCGGTGCTTGCGCATGTTCTCGCGGATGCGGTCGCAGATGACCACGGTGTCGTTGACCGAGTATCCGGCGATGGTCAGGATCGCCGCGACGATGGGAAGATCGAACTCGAAGCCGGCGACGATCAGCGCCCCGACCGTTATCAGCACGTCGTGGATCAGGGCCACGATGGCGCCCAGCCCGAAGCGCAGCTCGAAGCGCAGCCAGATGTACGCGCCCATCATGATGGTGGCGAAAATGACCGACAGGATGCCCCGGCGCCGGAGGTCGTCGCCCACCTTGGGTCCTACGGACTCCACCCGCAGCACTTCGTAGGAGCCCTCGCCGAACGCGCCGTCGAGAACCTCCCGGATGTCCTTGCCCACCGTGCCGACCTGGGCGGCGGACTTCTCGATGCGGATCAGATACTCGCCGGTGCCGCCGCCGCCGAAATCCTGCACCACGCCGCCCAGCGGCGACTGCCGCATGACGGTGCGCAACTGTCCGATGGTGACCGTATCCGCGAGCTTGACGTGCACCATGGTGCCGCCTTCGAAATCCACTCCCAGGTTCGGGCCCTTGGTGAACAGCAGCAGCAGCACGGCGACGATGAGCACCGACGAGACCACGAAACCCCATCGGCGGTAGCTCAAGAACGGTATCCGGGTTCCCGGCCTGATGATCTCCATAGTCTTCGCAGTCCAGTCCGTGACAAGTCCGCCCACGTCGCCCATGCACGGGTTCCGGGAACCTAGACGGAAAGTCGGGCCAGGTTCCGCCTGGCCAGCCGGTAGTCGTAGTAGATGCGGGTTCCGTACACCGCGGAAATCACCGTCGTGAGGATGCCGACGCACAGGGTCACGGCGAAACCGCGAATCGGACCGGTGCCGAACTGGAACAGGATCACGCCTGCCAGGAAGGTGGTCAGATTCGAGTCGAGGATGGCCGGTATGGCGCGCTCGTAACCCGTATCGATGGCCGAACGCGGCGGCTTGCCGTTCCTCACCTCTTCGCGAATGCGCTCGTTGATGAGCACGTTGGCATCGACGGCCATGCCCAGGGTCAGGATGATGCCGGCGATGCCCGGCAGGGTCAGCACCGCTTCGAAGCCCGCGAGAATCGCCATCATGAAGAAGATGTTCAAGACCAGCGCGACGTCCGCCAACAGCCCCGCGCCACGGTAGTAGGCCGCCATGAAGATCAGTACGAGAACACTTCCGAGAATGAACGAGACGATCCCCTTCCGAACCGAGTCGCGCCCCAGGGACGGCCCGACAGTGCGTTCCTCGATGATTCGGACCGGCGCCGGCAGCGCCCCGGCCCGGAGCACGATGGCCAGGTCCCGGGCCTCCTGAAAGTCGAAGCTCCCGGTGATGGAGGCCACACCCCCGGAAATCCGCTCGCGGATCTGCGGCGCGGAGTAGACCCGGCCGTCCAGGACGATGGCCAGCAGCCGTCCGACGTTCTCGGCGGTCAGGCGGTCGAAGGCCGTACTACCCACGGAGTTCAGTACCAACTCGACGTACAGGCCTTCAAGCTGGTCGCCCCGGCGGACGTTGGCATCGGCGATGGCCTCCCCGGTCATCAACGTCCTCGCTTCCAGGAGATACGGTATCTTCTCGCGCCGCACGCGTGCCGACGCCGTACCCTCGTACCCGTACAGGATCTCACGTCCCGGCGGTGGTCCCGAGCGCGCGGCCTGTTCCGGGTCGCCGCGCTCGTCCACCAGCTTGAACTCCAGCAGCGCGGTCTTGCCGATGAGCGCCTTGGCCCGCTCCGGATCCTGGATTCCGGGCAACTGGACCAGGATGTCCCGCTGTCCCTGGCGCTGAATGGTGGGTTCGGTGACGCCGAACTGGTCAATGCGGTTGCGGATGGTCTCGACGGTCTGGTCCACGGCGAAGTTGCGGATACGGTCCAGTTCCCGGCTCGCGAAGACCGCCCGCAACTCGGCCCCGCCGGTGCCGGAGACGGCTGCCTGCAGTTGGGGAAACTCCGTGGCGACGATGCCCCGGATCCGTTCCAGATTGTCCGGTGAGGCGGCCACCACCAGCTCCCGGGCGTCGTGGACGGTGAGCTCCTCGAAGGCGATGCCGCGGCCCCGCAACTCGTCGCGGAGGGCACTGCGAACCCTGCGCATGCGGTTCTCCACGGCTTTCGCCACCTCCACCTCCAGCACCAGATGCGACCCGCCCTGCAGATCCAGGCCGAGCCGGATACCGTTCTCCGGCAGGAACCACAGGCCGGAGACGAAGCTTGGCGCCAGGTAGGCTCCCGCCGCCAGCAGGCAGGCCACCAGCACCACCCCACGAATGACCAGACTTTGACGCATGTTCGTTATACCGAAAGGAGGATCCCGAACTACCTGGCCTTGGCCTCCTTGGCCCCGGTCGTCTTCTCGACTCTGAGGAGTTGGGCGACATGGCTCCGACTCACCCTGATCCTGACATTGGGCGCGACCTCCAGGGTCAACTCGGTCTCCGTCAGATTCAACACCTTGCCGAAAACCCCGCCCGTCGTCATCACTTCGTCATTGCGCTTGAGCTGTGCCAGCATGTTGCGGTGCTCCCTGGCCTTGCGTTGTTGCGGCCGGATCAGAAGAAAATAGAAGACCGCGAAAATCAGCACCAGCGGCAGCATGCTGATGAAGGTGCTGGGTCCACCTCCGGCCTGCGCGTAGGCTACGTCCCACATGACATCCTCCGAGTTTCAGTGGTGCGGGCGCCCGCTACAACCTTTCCAGGCTCGACCCCTCCCGAATGGCTCCGCGCAGTCCCGCCATCAGCCGCTGATAGTAGCAGACGTTGTGCAGCGTGTTCAGGTAAGCCGCCAGGATCTCGCCGGCCGTATGGAGGTGGCGAAGATAGGCTCGCGAAAAATGCCGGCAACCGTAGCATGGGCAGCCTTCCTCCACCGGACGCGCGTCCGTGGCAAAGGCCGCGTTCTTGATGCTGAGCTTTCCGGTGGCAGTGTATAACGTACCGTTCCTGGCATTCCTCGTCGGCAGAACGCAATCGAACAGATCATAGCCGGACCGGACCCCATGAATCAAGTCTTCCGGCTTTCCCAGGCCCATGAGATAGCGCGGCCGGTCTTCGGGCATCAGCCGGGCGGCAAGGCTGCCGATCTCGGCCAGCAGCGCCGGCCCCTCACCGATGCCCAGCCCCCCGGCGGCAAAGCCGTCGAACGGGAGGTCGCGCAACCGGGCGGCGCAATCCTCCCGAAGGTCCTGGAACACACCGCCCTGGATGATCCCGAAGAGCGCGCCGTCCGGGTTCCGCGCCACCTCCAGCGACCGTTGCGCCCAGCGGACGGTCCGGTCCGTGGACTGCCTGACATACTCGCGGCTCGACGGGTACGGGATGCACTCGTCCAGAACCATGGCCACGTCGACGCCCAGCGCCTGCTGGATGGCCACCACCCTCTCGGGGCTCAGGAAGTGCGAAGAGCCGTCCAGATGGGACCGGAAGGAGACCCCCTCCTCGGTGATCCTGCGCATGGCGGCAAGGCTCAACACCTGGTAGCCGCCGCTGTCGGTGAGGATCGGCCCCGGCCAGCCCATGAAGGCGTGCAGGCCTCCAAGGTCGCGGATGACATCCTCTCCGGGCCGCAGGTGCAGGTGGTAGGTGTTGCAGAGGATGATCTGGCTCGACACCTCCTGGAGATCCCGGGGCGAGAGCGCCTTGACCGACCCCCGGGTGCCCACCGGCATGAACGCGGGGGTTTCCACCACGCCGTGGGCGGTCTCCAGCAGGCCGGTCCTTGCCCGGCTGTGCGGGTGGTTGTCCGTAATCGTGAACTTCATGCGGGTGCGGAGCGGTCGAGGACGTCGCCGTCAGAGGATCAGCATGGCGTCGCCGTAGCTGTAGAACCGGTAGCCCTTGTCGATGGCCTCGGCATAGGCGCGGCGGACCCGGCCGAGACCGGCCAGCGCCGCCACCATGGCGAGGGGCGTCGAGCGCGGCAGGTGAAAGTTGGTGATGAGGGCGTCGATGCCGCGGAAGCGGTAGCCGCCGGTGATGAACAGCCGCGTGATGCCGGAGTCGGCCACCACCCTGCCCTTTCGCCGGACGATGCTCTCCAGCGTGCGGGTGGTGGTGGAACCCACGGCCACCACGCGTCGTCCCGCCGCCTTGGCCTGGCGGATGCGCTCGGCCGCCGCCGCGCTCAGATCGTACCACTCGCCGTCCATGCGATGATGCTCCACCACCGCCTCCCGGACGGGACGGAAGGTTCCGAGACCCACATGCAACGTCAGATACACGCTGTCGATGCCGGCCGCGGCCAGTTCGTCCAGCAGCGCCCGGGTAAAATGGAGGCCGGCGGTGGGCGCCGCCACCGAACCGGGCGTGGTGGCGTAGACCGTCTGGTAGCTTTCCTGGTCGCTCTCCCGGACGCGGCGCAGCCGCTGGATGTAGTGGGGCAGCGGTGCGGTCCCGATTTCGTCCAGCGCATGCCGAAAACGCCCGGGCGGCTCGAATCCGAGGCCGTAGCGGCCCGACCCGAGGTCCCCCAGCACCGTGGCCGTGATGGCACCGGAGAACAGAATGCGCCCGCCAACCCGCGGCTTCCTGGAGGCATCGACCAGCGCGAGCCAGAGTCCCCGGCTGGCGTCGAAGGGCTCCACCAGCAGCACCGTCACCCTGCCGCCGCTCTCCTTGCGCCCTTCGAGGCGCGCCGGGATCACTCTGGAGTCATTGAGCACCAGCAGATCGCCCGGGCAGAGGAACTCGCCCAGGGAGGCGAAGCCGGAATGGATGATGGCGTCCGATCGACGATCGACCACCATGAGACGGGCCGACACGCGGTCTTGCGCCGGGTACGCGGAAATCAGCGACTCGGGAAGCTCATAGGCCAGCTCTTCCAGCAGCATGCAACTCAGTCGCCCCCGGCGGCCCGTGCCCGGCGCACCAGGAAAGGTCTGGACAACCCCGTGTTCGCCGGGGCCGCATCAATGGGGCGCGAGCCGTTCAATGTCGCGCCATCGCCTTGTCCAGCCATTCCCTAAGTCGCGTCGTCATCCCGCTGGCGGTTCAGGAACGGCGTCAGCAGGTCCACCGGCACCGGGAAGATGGTGGTGGAGTTCTTGTCGCCGGCCACTTCCTGGAGGCTTTGCAGGAAGCGGAGCTGCATGGCCATGGGCTCCTTGGCGATGACCGTGGCGGCCTCCTGCAGCTTCTGGGAAGCCTGATATTCGCCATCGGCCAGGATGACCTTGGCCCGCCGCTCGCGCTCCGCCTCGGCTTGCCGGGCCATGGCGCGCTGCATTTCCTCCGGCAGATCGATGTGCTTGAGTTCGGTCAGCACGACCTTGATGCCCCAGGGATCGGTCTGCTCGTCGAGGATCTTCTGGATGTCGGCGTTGAGGCGCTCCCGCTCCGACAGAAGCTGGTCCAGTTCCGCCTGTCCGCAGATGCTCCTCAAGGTCACCTGGGCGAGCTGCGAGGTGGCGAACAGGTAGTTGGCCACCTCCCGGACGGCCCGATTGGGATCCAGAACCCGGAAGTAGAGCACCGCGTTGACCTTCACCGACACGTTGTCCCGGGTGATGACGTCCTGGGAGGGCACGTCCATGGTGACGGTCCGAAGCTCGATCCGCTCCATCTTTTCGATGAAGGGAATCACGTAGATGAGTCCCGGGCCGCGGGAGGCGACCATGCGGCCAAGGCGGAAGATGACACCACGTTCGTATTCCTTGAGGATCTTGATACCGCTCAGCGCCAGACCGATGACGATGATCAGCACGATGGCGATGGGTCCGATTTCGAGCATCCGTTTCTCCTGCGCCGCCGCAGCCTGACCGAGAGGCCGGTCACGCACCCGTGACGCGTCTGACCTTGAGTATCATGCCGTCGTGTCCGACGACCTCGATCCGCTCCCCCGGCTCCAGCCGCTCCGGGCACGACGCGTTCCATATCTCGCCATGGACGAAGACCCTGCCCCCGGGGTCCAGCCGGTCCCGCACCTCGCCCACCTCGCCCACCAGACCCTCGTATCCCAGGGTCGCCCGCCGTCGCTGCGACTTCACCACCAGAAACGTGACCGCCAGCACGAACGCGCTCAGAGTACCCACCGCGGCCACGATGATGGAGCCGTCCACCGAGAGGTCGGAACCCTCCACGTCGAACAACAGCAGCGAACCCAGGCCAAGGGACACCACGCCGCTGATGCCGAGCAGCCCGAAACTCGGCAGGAACGCCTCGGCCACAAGCAGGCACAGCCCGAGGACCATGAGCAGCAGGCCGGCATAGTTGATGGGCAGTACCTGAAAGGACGCCAGCGCCAGCAGGAGCGCGATGCCGCCGGCGACGCCCGGGAAGAGCGCTCCGGGGTTCGAGAACTCCATGTAAAGGCCCAGGATGCCCGCCATCATCAGCAGGTAGGCGACGTTGGGATGCGCCAGGATGTTGAGGACCTTGTGTTTCAGCCCCATCTCGAAGCGCAGCACGGACACGCCGTCGAAATCCAGGGTGCGCCGGACCCCGGCCACATCCACCTCGCGCCCGCTGGCCTGCTTCAGAAGATCACCCACGTCCAGCGCGATGAGGTCGATGACGCGCTTGTCCAGCGCCTCCTTGTCGGTGATGGAGATGCTCCGCCGCACCGCCTGAATCGCGAACTCGGTGTTGCGGCCGCGCCGCTGGGCAATGGTCTCGCTGAACGAAGCCGTGAAATTCTCGATCTTCTCGCCCATCACCCCCTTGACTTCCTCGCCTCCTCCCGCCACCGGATGGGCCGCGCCGATGTTCGTGCCCGGAGCCATGGCGGCGACATTGGCCGCCATGGTGATGAACACCCCGGCGGAACCGGCGCCGGCGCCGCTGGGCGCAACGTAGACGATGACCGGCAGCGGCGCGCTCAGCATTTCCTTGACGATGGAACGCGTGGAGGACAGCAGGCCGCCGGGCGTGTCGAGCTGGATGATCAGGGCGCGGGCGTTGCCCTCGTGCGCCCGCTGGATGCTCTCGCGAATGTAGTCGTTGACCGCCGGGTTTATGCCGCCGTCGATGACGATGAGGTTGACGTGGGAGCCGGCGTCGGACTCGCGAGCCGCCTCTCCCGTGCCCGCGGCAACCCAGGCGATGCCCGCCAGCAGCAGCCACCACAACATGTGCGATCTCATGCGCCCGCGCCTCATCTACGCCACCACCGTCCCGAGCTCCCGCAGGACGCTCTTGATGTCATCCCACACCAGCCGCTTGTCGGCCGGATTGCGCAGCAGATAGGCCGGATGAAAGGTCGGCATCAGCCGAATGCCGCGG
The DNA here is from genome assembly GCA_964291295.2 of uncultured Binatia bacterium (SeqCode). Taxonomy (GTDB): domain Bacteria; phylum Desulfobacterota; class Binatia; order UBA9968; family JAJDTQ01; genus JAJDTQ01. The sequence goes on from OZ219754.1 coordinate 3,099,918, forward strand.
TAGTCGTGCCAGTGCCCGCGCAGCCGGGACACCGGCACCGCGGAGCGCGTCAGGGTCTGCGCCGCGAACTTGCCCAACGCGACGATCACCCTCGGCTTGACCAGCTCGATCTGACGGTCGAGGAACGGCTCGCACGACGCCACCTCGTCGGGCTCGGGATCGCGGTTCCGCGGCGGGCGGCACTTGACCACGTTGGCGATGTAGACGTCTTCGCGCCGCAGCCTCATGCCCTTGGTGATGATGTCGTTGAGCAACTGTCCGGCGCGGCCCACGAAAGGTTCTCCCCGGAGATCTTCGTCCCGGCCCGGCCCCTCCCCCACGAACATGACATCGGCGGCGGGGTTGCCGGTCCCGAAGACGATGTGGGTACGCTCCTGCCACAGCCGGCAGCGGCGGCATTCGCCCAGAACCTGGCGAAGCTGCCCCAAGTCCCCGGCTGCGCCGGTCTCGCCGCCGGCAGCGGTGTCCGGACCACGGGCCACCCGCGCCGGCCCGGGCAGCACCGGTATTCCCGCGGCCCGGTGCTGTTCAAGGCAACTCCGGAGCGACGTCACCGCCACCGCGAGACGCCGCCGTAACCGCTGCCGCCGTGGCTCAAGGCTTTCCATGTCGATGTCGTCAACCTCGTCAACGCGATACGATGCATGATTTCTGTTTACGACAATTGCCGCGGCAGGGCAATGCTCCCGACCGGGCGGGACACGGGGCTCAGGCGAGCCGGTCCCGAGCCTGGTTCTTGTGCTGGAGAAACCAGTCGCAGATGCGTTCGGCCACCGCATCCTTGCTCATGGCCGGCAGCGGCGTGACCGTGCCGTCCCGGTCCAGCAGCGTCACCGCGTTGGTCTCCACGTCGAAGCCGCTGTCCGCCCGGGTGACGTCGTTGGCCACCAGCAGGTCGAGGTTCTTCCGGTGCAGCTTCCCGCGGGCGTTTTCCAGCAGCGACTCGGTCTCCGCGGCGAAACCCACCACGGTCTGGTGCCGTTTCCGGGCGCCCAACTCCGCCACGATGTCCGGATTGGGGACGAACTCGGGGCGGAGGCTGTCGCCGCTCCGCTTCATCTTGTGGCCGGACGCGGAACGGGGCCGGTAGTCCGCCACCGCCGCCGCCATGAAAACCGCCGTGGCCGTGTCGAACTCCGCCAGCACGGCGCCGTGCATCTCCTGGGCCGTGACCACCGGCACCGTCCTGACGCCTTCGGGCCCGGCCAGGGCCGTCGGACCGCTCACCAAGGTGACCTGCGCACCGCGGCGGGCGGCGGCCCTGGCCAGGGCGTAACCCATCTTCCCGGACGACCGGTTGGAAATGAAACGCACCGGGTCCAGGGGTTCCCGGGTCGGCCCGGCGGTGACCACCACCTTCTCGCCGGCCAGGTCCCCGGGCCCGAGAAGACGCCGGACCTCCTCGACGATGGCCGGCGGTTCCGGCAGACGCCCCTTGCCCTCGTAGCCGCAGGCCAGATAGCCGGCGCCCGCTTCCATGACATGGCAGCCCACGCCCCTCAACCGGGCGAGATTCGCCTGTACCATGGGATGGGCCAGCATGTGCACGTTCATGGACGGCACCACCAGCAGGGGAGCCCGGGTCGCCAGCGCCACGGTGGTGAGAAGATCGTCGGCAATGCCCGCGGCCAGCTTCGCGATGATGTTGGCGGTGGCCGGCGCCACCACCAGCACGTCGGCACTGTCCGCGAGGTTGATGTGGCCGATCTCGGATTCCTGGGTCAGGCTGAACAGGTCGGTGCCGACCGGCGCCCCCGAAAGGGTTTGAAAACTCAGCGGCGTGACGAACTCGGCGGCTTCCCGGGTCATCACCACCCGGACCACGCACGACTCCCGCACCAGGAGACGCACCAGTTCAAGGGCCTTGTAGCAGGCGATTCCTCCGGCCACTCCCAGGACGACCCGCGGCTCTTCCACGGACATCGGCTTTTCCACGAATACACGCTCTCCGGCATTCGACGGGCACACACTCCAACTCTACGGCCCCGCACGGTATCCCATTGATGACAGGTTTTCAAACTCTTGATTTCACGGGGCCGTGGTGTTAATTGCCTTGATACTCATGCGAATCCGCAGCCTTGCGATCCCGGCCCGCCCGATCCCGACCCCAGTCCTCCCGATCCCGGCCCGCCCGATCCTTGTCCTCCCGATCCTTTTTCTGCTGCTTCACTTGAGCCTGCCCCCATGGGTCGGTTCGCAGGTCGGTCCCGGCGAGGCTGCGGAAACGGGCCTGTCAGGCTTCGGCGGGCCGGCCACCGCGGCGCCGCACCACGACCCGTTCGAGCGAATCAACGACGACATCTTCAAATTCAACAGCGACTTCGACCGCTTCGTCCTGGAGCCGGTAGCCAGGGCCTATGCGGCGGCGCTCCCCCTGTCGGCCCGGACCGGGATACGCAATGCCGTCAACAATCTCGACGTGGCCAGGAAGACGGCCAACAACCTGCTCCAGGGAAGACCCGTCTCGGCCAGCCGCGAGGTGGTCCGCTTCGTTGTCAACAGCACCGTCGGCATCGCCGGGGTCTTCGACATGGCCGCCAGGCTCGGGCTGGAGCCCAGCGACCCGGACATGGGCATCACGCTGGGTGTCTACGGTTTCGGTCACGGCGCCTATCTGGTGCTCCCGTTCCTTCCGCCGACGACTCTCCGGGACGGGCTGGGCAAGGTGGCGGACTCGTTCATGAATCCGCTGAGGTATTTCACGCCGTCCCATGTGCCCCTGGCCATCGGAGTCACCAGCGCCATCAACAGCCGTTCCCTGAACATGGAGATGTTCGAGGCGCTGCGACACAGCATCGACCCCTATGGCGCGGCGCGGGACGCCTATCTGCAAATCCGGCGGCAGAAGCTGCAGGCGGCCCGGGCCGCGGGACCGTAGCGGGCCGTTTCCCGGCGCCGCGCCCCACTGGCATGACCATGCGCAAGCCTTCTCTCCTTTCCGGAAGAACGATCGATCCGAAGCCCATCGGCGCCGGGACCACCCTGGTGGAGCTCATCGACGACAACTTCGTCTCCTACAACAGCGGCCGCCTGCGCGAGGCATGCCAGTTGTTTACCGGGAAGATCCTTGCGGACGACGTCACGGTCGGACTCAGCATCACCGGCGCCCTCACCCCGGCCGGACTCGGCATGAGCGCGTTCATCCCGCTCATCGAGAACGGCTTCGTGGACTGGATCGTCAGCACCGGCGCGAATCTCTATCACGACGCCCACTTCGCCATCGGCCTGTCCATGCACCGGGGCAACTTCGACGCCGACGACGTCGACCTGCGCGAACAGGGCGTCGTGCGCATCTACGACATCTTCTTCGACTACGACGTCCTCATCGCCACCGACGACTTCTTTCGCGAGATACTGAAGGCCCCCGGGTTCCAGAAGGAGATGGGGACGGCCGAGTTGCACCACCGCGTGGGCCGTTACCTCGACGAAAGGGAGAAGGTCCTGGGGCTCGAAAGGCGCTCGCTTCTGGCTGCCGCGTACCGGGGCGGCGTACCGGTGTACACCTCGTCGCCCGGCGACAGCTCCATCGGCATGAATGTCGCGGCCCTGGCGTTGAAGGGCAACGGCCTTCGCATCGACGTCTCGCGCGATGTCAACGAGTCCGCGGCCCTGGTGCTGGCGGCCAAGCGTGCCGGGGGCCGCAGCGCCGCGGTCATCCTCGGCGGCGGTTCGCCCAAGAACTTCCTGCTTCAGACCGAACCGCACATCCAGGAGGTACTCGGGCTTGAGGAAAAGGGGTTCGATTATTTCATCCAGATCACCGACGCGCGCGTGGACACCGGAGGTCTCTCCGGAGCCACCCCCGCCGAGGCCGTGAGCTGGGGCAAGGTGGACCCCGATCAACTGCCCGACTCCGTGGTCTGCTACGTGGACAGCACCATCGCCGTGCCGCTGATGACGGCCTACGCCATCGGCAAACACCCGCCAAGAAAACTGAAACGTCTCTACCACACGCGCGAGGAGGCGCTGGCGCACATCGCCGACGAGATCCGCGAGAAGTTCGGCAATGTGCCGCTGGCACAGCGCTGACGGACATGAAAGCCTTTTTCAGGGTGGTGACCACGGCGGAGGCGCTGGCGCTTCTCCGGCAGGTTCCGGCCGTGGGCACCGAGGCCGCCGATACCGTCGCGGCCCGGGGCCGCGTGCTGGCCGAGGAGCTGCGTTCCCCGGTCGACCTGCCCCACTTCAACCGGGCGGCCATGGACGGCTACGCCGTCATGGCCCGGGACACCTTCGGGGCCAGCGCCGCGCTGCCGGCCTGCCTCAGGCTTGCCGGGACGGTGGAGATGGGCCAGGAGGTCACCCGCCGCATGGAACCGCACGAGGCCATGCGCATCTCCACCGGCGGCATGCTCCCGCCCGGCGGCGATGCCGTGGTGATGGTGGAGCACACCGAGGAGACCGGCGACGGCATGGTGGAGATCCATCGGAGCGCCCCGCCCTGGCTCAACGTGATCCAGGTGGGAGACGATATCCGCAAGGGCGAACCGGTCTTCCCGCGGGGCCGGCGGCTTCGGGCCCACGACCTCGGCGCGCTGACCGGCATCGGGGTCGCGTCGGTGCCGGTCTACAGAAAACCGCGCGTGACCCTGGTATCCACCGGCGACGAGATCGTCCCGGTGCACCGGGAGCCGCGCCCCGGACAGGTACGCAACATCAACCAGCATTCCCTGGCGGGGCTTGTCGCCGAATGCGGTGCGGTGTTGAACGATCTCGGCGTTGTCGCCGACAATCCGCGGGAACTGCGCGAGGCGCTGATCACGGGCCTGGACTGGGGCGATCTCGTGCTCCTGTCCGGCGGCAGTTCCATGGGAACCCGCGACGTGGCGCTGGAAGTCATCCGCTCGCTGCCCGACGCCAGAATCCGCTTCCACGGCATCTCCATCAGTCCGGGCAAACCCACCCTTTATGCCGAGGCGGCCGGGAAGCCCGTGCTCGGCCTGCCCGGGTATCCGGTTTCCGCCCTCGTCATCTTCGATCTGTTCGCCGCACCGCTGATACGGACGCTGGGAGGCGAGGGGGCTGCGGCCGCGCCGTTTTTCCGCGGCACCGCAAGGGCCGTCCTCGCCACCAACATCTCTTCACGGACCGGCCGGGAGGACTACGTGCGGGTCACCCTGGAACACAGGGACGGAACCCTCCGCGCCGCGCCGTTGCCGGGCAAGTCCGGAGCCATCTTCACCCTGGTCAAGGCCGACGGCATGGTCCGCATCGACCTTGACCGCGAGGGCCTGGAACAAGGGGAAGAGGTGGAAGTGGCGCTGTTCTGACATGGCACGGAAACGCTACCTCAGGAAGACCCCCCTGGAGCGGGCGCGGCAGGCGTTCCTGGACGCCGTTGACGGCAGCCCCCTGGAGGACGAGACGGTGGCTGTCGGCGAGGCGCTCCACCGGATCACCGCCGAGCCCGTGTTCGCCAGGATCTCGTCGCCCCACTACCACGGGTCGGCCATGGACGGGATCTGCGTAAGCGCGGAGGATACCTTCGGTGCCACGGAGTTCTCCCCCCGGCAACTCCGGCCATTGACCGGCGAAGCCCGGGCCGATGGATGCTTCGCCTACCTGGACACCGGCCAGCCGCTGCCGTCCTGGGCCAACGCGGTGATCATGATCGAGAAGGTGCGGGAGCTCGAAGATGGCACCGTGTCCATCGACGAAGCGGCGGCGCCGTGGCAGAACGTGCGCCTGGCGGGCGAGGACGTGGTGGCCACCGAGTTGCTGCTGCCGCGGAACCATCGCCTGCGGCCCCATGACATGGGGGCCGTGCTGGCGGCGGGCCATACCACCCTTCGCGTCAAGGCGCGTCCCCGGGTGGCCCTCATTCCCACGGGTGACGAGATCACCGCTCCCGGGGCAGCACCCCGCCCGGGACAGGTCATCGATTTCAACTCCACCGTGCTGGCCGCCATGGTAGCCGAGTGCGGCGGCGCGGCGCAGACCTTTCCGGCCGTCGCCGACGACCCGGCGCTCCTGAAACGCGCGCTTGCGGACGCCCTCGAGGACCACCACCTGGCGGCCCTCATCGCCGGATCGTCCGCGGGCGCGCGGGACTTCACCGCGGCGGTGATCGACGACGCGGGCGAACTGCTGGCGCACGGCATCGAAGTCATGCCCGGCAAGCCCGCGGTCCTGGGCGTGGTCGGCGGCAAGCCAGTCATGGGCATCCCCGGCTACCCCGTGTCCGCCATCGTCATCGCCCGCGAACTCCTCCAGCCGGCACTGCGGCGAATGCTGGGCACGGACCCCGGCGCCCCGGCGGAGGTCCGTGCCGTGGCGCCGCGAAAGATCCCCTCGCGACTGGGCCTGGAGGAGTTCGTCCGGGTCACGCTGGGAAAGGTCGATGACCGGCTCATGGCCGTTCCGCTGGCGCGCGGCGCGGGGGTCATCCACACCATGGTGCGGGCCGACGGATTCCTGCGCATTCCGGGGAGAGTGGAGGGGATCAACGCCGGCGAGGAGATCACCGTCGAACTGCTGCGGTCGCCCGGGGAGATCGCGCATACGGTGCTCTGCACCGGCAGCCACGACCTCTCCATCAGCGTGCTGGAAGACCAGCTCAAGTGCCGGGACCCGCGGTTCAGGATCGCCACGGCCAACGTCGGCAGCCTCGGCGGACTGCATTCCATCCGGCGCGCCGAGACGCACATGGCCGGCACCCACCTGCTGGACCCCGCCACCGGCGCGTACAACATTCCGGACCTCCGGCGCGTGCTCCCGGATGTGCCGGTGGTGCTCGTGCACTGCGTCAGACGCCGCCAGGGCCTGCTGGTGCCCCGGGGCAATCCCCTGGGGCTGTCGAGCATCGCCGACCTGGGGAGCCGGGCGCTGCGGTTCGTCAACCGGCAGCCCGGCTCGGGCACCCGCGTGCTGCTGGACTACAATCTCGCGCAACTCGGCATCGAAACCACCGCGGTCAGGGGATACGAACACGAGGCGTTCACCCACATGGCGGTGGCGGTGGCCGTGGCCAGCGGTCTGGCGGACACCGGCCTGGGGATTCTTTCCGCCGCCAATGCGCTGGAACTGGACTTCATTCCGGTGGGCGACGAGCAGTACGACCTGGTGCTGCGGCGGTCGTTCCACGACTCGCCGGCAGGCGCCGCGCTGCTGGCGGTCCTCCGCTCCGCCGGATTCCGGCAGGCGATGGAATCCCTCGGCGGCTACGACACCGGCACCAGCGGCGACATCCTGTACGAGCAGGGATAGGAACAGGCGGTCCATCCACCGGCGCGGCGGCGCCTCCCGGTGGGCGCATCGGGCGGGGCGGGCATCGGGCGGGCTGGATACGGAAGCGGGTCCGGGGTGCTGGTGCCGGGAGCCGGACTTGAACCGGCACAGGCCAAGGCCCGCGGGATTTTAAGTCCCGTGTGTCTACCCATTCCACCATCCCGGCGCAACACGTCTCCATAACTTCCGTCCATCCCTTCGTCAACCGGAGACTCCCGCGGCCGCGCACACGACCCGTTCCCTTGCGTGGCACCCGGCACTTCGCTACCGTGGTCCGTGAGATCTACCGTGGTCCGTGAGATCGGGTCAGCCAATGGCAGGGAGGCCAGGCATGAAGCGCGTGGCACACGTCGTGAACCAGTTCTTTGCCGGCATCGGCGGGGAGGAAAAGGCGGATGCCGTTCCGGGGATCCTCGATACCCTGGCGGGACCGTCGCGCGGCCTGCAAGGGCGGCTGCAGGGCGAGGCGACGGTGGCTCCCACCATCCACTTCGGCGACAACCACTTCCACGAACGGGCCGCGGAGGCACGGGCGGCCCTCCTGCGCGCGGTCGCGGCTGCGGAGCCGGACATCGTCGTGCTGGGTCCGGCGTTCAATGCCGGGCGCTACGGCCTCGCCTGCGTCGAGATCGGGCACCGGGTGACCACCGAGTTGGAGCGCGTGTGCGTAACCGCCATGCACGAGGACAATCCGGCGGTGGAAACGTACCGGCGATACCATAACCCCGGGCTGTTCCTCCTGCCCACAACGGAGACGGCCGCGGGCATGGGCAAGGCCCTCGACGATCTCGGCCGTTTCATTGCCAGGCGGCTGCGCGGCGAGCCCCCGGGCACCGCCGGGGACGAGGGCTATCTGCCGCGGGGAATCCGGACCCAGGTGCGGAGTGGCCGGACCGGCGCCGACCGCGCCCTGGCCATGCTGCTCGACAAGCTGGAGGGAAAGCCCTTCGCCACCGAAATACCCGTCCGGAACTGGGACCGGGTGGCGCCCGCGGCCGCGGTCAAACGCCTCGACAAGGCCAGGGTCGCGCTGGTCACCACCAGCGGGGTGGTGCCGTGGGGCAATCCGGACGGCTTCAAGACCTTCCGCAACACGTTCTGGCGCAAGTATCCGGTGGCGGAGTTGAAGACCATGGAGCCGGGCATGTGGGAGGCGGTGCACGGCGGCTACAACGTCGCCGACATGAACACCAACCCACTCTACGGCGTTCCGCTGGACGCGCTGCGGGAGCTCCGGCACGAGGGCCGATACGAGGATCTCTACCCCGCCTACTACGTCATACCCGGCAACCAGGGCTCGCCCTCGGCCATGCAGCGGGTGGGACGGGAGATCGCCGCGGAACTCAAGGCCAACAGCGTGGACGCGGCGCTGCTGGTCAGCACGTGAGGGACCTGCAGTCGCAGCGGAGCTGTGATCAGCAAGGAGTTGGACCGTGCCGGAGTTCCCGTGTCGATGATCAGTGCCATGTTCCCTCTGGCGGAGCAGGTGGGCGCCAACCGCATCGTCAAGGGCGTCCGGATTCCCCATCCCTGCGGCGACCCGGGCCTGCCGTCGGAGGTCGACGGAAAACTGCGCAAGGCCATCGTCGAGACCGCTCTCAAGGCCCTTGAGGAAGACGTCGACGGGAGCACCGTGTTCACCCCGGACGCAGCGTCATGAGCAGCGGCCGGCACGGCACGCCGCTGGAGTTGGCGGAATTTCCCGTGAACGAGCTTCGGTCGGGCGGCGCGTTGCGATACCGCGGCCGGACCCTGGAGGTGGACGAGGCGGCGTTGGCGGAAACCGCTTCACGGGATCCCGGAGTCCTGTCCGCCAGGCTCGACATCATCCGGCCTGGCGAGCGGGTACGGGTCACCGGGATTCGCGACATCGTGGAGCCCAGGGTCAAGGTGGCCGGCGGCGGTCAGGTGTTTCCCGGGATCACCAATCCGGTGGCCGCCGTGGGGGCCGGCCGCACTCATCGGTTGTCCGGCATGACCCTCACCACCACCGCGGCGTACGAGGGCACCATCCGCACCGGCACCACGGCCCCGCGCAGCGCCATCCTCGACATGTGGGGACCGGGGTCCGAGCTTACCGGATTCAGCCGCCTCCCGAGCCTGGTCCTCACCCTCGCGCTCTCCCCGGACCTGATCGAGGCCGAGGCGCACCAGGCGATACAGGCCGCCGAGTACCGGGTGGCCCAGCGGCTGGCGGAAACCACGGTGGAGGCCAGGCCCGCGTCCATCGAGACCCACGGAGCGGCACACGGAAACCCGGACCTGCCCAGGGCCGTGCTCATCGTCGGCTGCATCACCGAATCGGAGCACCGGCCGTCAGGCCTGGGATATTACGGGCTGCCGGTGCGTGAGTCGCTGTCCACGGTGGCCCACCCCAACGAGTTGCTGGACGGCGCGGTCACCGGCAATACCCTGAAGAGCATCGCCTACTACCCCACCACCTGGGACTGGCAGAACCAGCCCCTGGCCCTGAGCTTGTCCCGGGAGCACGGCCGCCGGCTCGATTTCGCCGGCGTCATCCTGCTGCGTATCGGCTTCGGAAGGTTCCAGGAGAAGGAGGTGGCCGCGCACAACGCGGCCCAGGTGGCTGGCGCCCTTGGAGCGAAGGCCGCCCTGGTCACCTGGATCGGTTCCGGCAATGCCTTTATGGAAGTGATGCTGGCGGTGCGCGCCTGCGAGCGGAAAGGCATCCGGACCGTGCTGGTTACCTACGAGTATGGCGGCAGGGACGGCGTGGACTCACCGCTGCTTTTCTACGACGCCTGCGCCGACGCGGTGGTGAGCACCGGCAGCCGCGACCGCACCCTGGAACTGCCTCCGGCGGACCGGGTGGTGGGGGGGTATGAACGGCTTCAGGTTCTCAACTACCCCGGCGCACCGGTGGTGCCGGCCGCCGGCGCCATCCACCTCGACGCGGTCGACGCCATCATCGGCGGCACCGATCTCTGGGGCGGCCGGGACTGGACCTGCCGGGCGCACTGAGCATGCGCACCGGGCTCGCAGACTCCGACAGAGTCATCATCGATATCAGGGAGCACTGACGCGAAACCGCTCCGGACAACGCTTCCAGGCACACGGCATGGCAACACGACGACGGCTACGCAGAAGAACGCGACGGAAGAGGAGCCGCCGCGCGTGGCTCCTGGTTCCGGCGATCATCCTGGCAGTGATGCTGGGGTGGCTGTACCGGATCGAGATCGTGAACCTCGCCACCTTCCGGTTCAGCGGGATCGACTTCAGCCGGCAGCCCGCGGGCACTTCCGAGGGCGTTGCCCCGATCACGGAGAAGGAGCGCCGGGAACTGGAGGGGATCCTCAAGAACCGCTGATCCGGGAGGCTCCGCCGCCACCACTGGCGCTACAGCCCACCGGGCAGACTGTAGAAACGCTGGGCGTTGCGTGACAACACCGCGGTCTTGTCCTCTTCGGTGAGGTCTTCGCTCTCGATGACCTCGCCCAGTTCTTCCTTGCAGAACTCGTTGTTCACCTCGTGGGGAAAGTCCGAGGAGTAGACCCAAGGCTTGTTCCCCACGGTCTTGATGGCGTGGGCCAGATCCGGTTCGTGGCCCTCGCAGCCGACGAAAATCCGACCGCCCTCGATGTGCCGCCGGCAGTACTGGCTGACGCTCTCGCCCTTCTCGAGTTGCAGGAACTCGGCCCGGGGGTCGTGCTGGATGTGCGTTTCGTAGGAGCGGTCGAAGCGCTCGAGACACATGAGCAGCCAGGCGACGCCCCCCTCCAGGAAACCGATGCGCAGGTTGGGATACTTGTCGAAAATGCCGTTGAAGACGATGCCGCCGAAGGAGATCATCTGTCCGAACGGATGGCCGAGGGCGTGCACCGGGGCGTACGGATGGAGGTCATCCATGCCCAGGTTCTCGTGCGCGCCGCCGTGGATGCCCAGGCAGCAACCCAGCCGGTCGGCCTCCTGGTAGATGGGCCAGTAGTACTTGTGGCCGAGATGCAACTGGATGCCGGTGGAGGGCAGCATGGCGCCGCACATCCCCAGCTCCTCCACCGCCCGGCGCAGCTCCTTCACCGCCTCGTCCGGCTCCTGAAGCGGAATCAGAGCCACCGCCTGGAACCTCGGACTCTTGCTGACGTAGTTCTCGGCAATCCAGTCATTGTAAGCGCGGGCCAGGTCGATGGCCCAGTCCTGGCTCACCACCTTGCCGTAGGACAGGCCCACGGTGGGATAGAGGACCGTCCGGTCGATGCCGACGTCCTCCAGAAACTCCACCCAGCCGTCGAAGCCCACCTGCTGGAATGAACCCTCCGGAAGCTTGTGCGCGTTGGCCGAATGCAGGTGGTCCAGCGGCGGGAACGGGTTGGACCAGCGCATCTGTTCCCGCACCGCCTTGGGAAAGCGGCTCGTGATGGCCGCCATGTCCTCCACGACGTGACCGTCGCCGTCAATGATCTGATACTTGTTTGCCATGGGTAACCTCCGGGTAGGCCCGTGTCGTGGTGTCCGCAGATCCGGCGCCGCTGGCGGGCAGGCCCTTTCGACGGACCCGCCCGCCAGCGGGCTCCGGGCATTGAGCGGGTCTTAGCCGGCTCCGCGGGAATTGTCAAGAATGCGCCGAGGCCGGCCAGTGGCCCGCCCGAGGCGACTCGTGCTAAGGACCATGCCATGAGCAGCACCCGACGAACCGGCGACTGGTCGCCGCCCGACATCCTCTCCCGCCCCGAGGTGGTCAAACTGTCCGAAGAGACCCTGGCCCTACCCGACATGGCGATCGGGAACCGCGAGGACATCTTCCGCATCCAGGCGCTGGACCTGGACTGGGACATCGGTACCATGACCTGCGAACCCGAGGACGCGGGCCGCGTGCCGAAAGTTGCGGACGGAAGGCGCGCGGGCATCTTCCTGCTGCACGGCGGCACATCGGACTACAAGTCCCTGGAGCCGGTGGCCCGGATGATGGCCGCAAAATACGGCTTCAAGGTGACGCTGATGACCTTTCCCGGGCGCCTGTACCTGCTGGACCCCTCCCGGGATTGGCCCGGCGACACCCTCGAACCCGACGGCACCGGCCGGACGCCGCTGTGGATCCGGGAGACCCGCATCACGCGCGACCAGTACCAGGTGGCCCGGGACGAGTCCCGGCGCGCCAGCTACGGCACCGTCCTGTCGCTGGCGGCCCGCGAGGGAAGCGAATTCTACCACCGCATGGCCGCCTGGCCCGCGGCCTTCGAGGAAGCGATGCGGGAGGCCTGCCGCCGGGAGTTTCCCGAGGCCGGGTATTCCCTGTACGTCCACGGCCACTCCACCGGCGGACCCTTCGCCATGATCGCCGCGCAGCGGGTGGCCAATGTGGCCGGCGTCCTGGGGTACGGCTCGTCGACCTTCGGCTACATCTACACCGCGGTCACCGGGGATCGGTGGAACTTGCCCTTCAACCACCTGCGGCTGCGGACTTGGCGCGACACCGCCCGCTACCTCCACGAAGGGCTCAAGGACAAGGGCTACGGCCTCCCCATGCTGATGGAACTTGCCATGGAGAAGTGGGAAGTGGAGAAGAGGCGCGCCAACTTCAAGGCCGAGGACTTCGTCCACAAGAACGGCGCCGGCGCGCTGGAACAGGCCGCGCGCGTCACCGCCCGCCGCCTTGGGTTGGGAGCGGCCGCCGAGCGGGAATTGGTGGGGCGCTATCTCGGATATCTGCGGGAGCTGGCCGGCCCCGGCGTCAAGCCGGTGCCGCCCGTGCTTTCGCTTCACGGTGTGGACGACGACACCGTCACCCTGCAGCGGTGTGGCGACTCCCGGCCGTTGTACGCCGCCATGAAGCCGGCGCCGAAGGTCGCCTGCGTCTCCCTGGGCGCCGGCGTCCATACCTGGGACCGCACCTGCGAGGATCTCCCGCGCGGCATCCTGCCGCCGGTGTGCCGGCTCTGGCACGACGCCATCGCGGGTGGCTACTTCGCGCCCTGATTTCGCGCCCTGATCGTGCCGGCTCCGCCGGCTTCCGGGTATAGGGTTTCGTGACCGGACGTGAGTCAGACGGGAGAACCATGATCGACGCACGAGCGCCCGCGGGATACAAGCCGCCGTGGCTCAAGGTCCGGCTGCCTTCCGGTGCCCGCTACAACCGCCTCAAGGAGAGCTTCCGGACCTTGAAGCTGCACACCGTGTGCGAAGAGGCCCGCTGCCCCAACCTCGCCGAGTGCTGGCAGTCCGGCACCGCCACCCTCATGATCCTGGGGGACGTCTGCACCCGCGGGTGCCGTTTCTGCGCGGTCAGGACCGCCAGAGCCGGTACCCCGGTGGACGACGACGAGCCTCGCCGCGTGGCCGAGGCTCTGGCGCGCATGGATCTCCGCTACGTGGTTCTCACCTCCGTGGACCGCGACGACCTGGCGGACGGCGGCGCCGGCATCTTCGCCGGGACCATCCAGGAGACCCGAAGGCGCTGTCCCGACCTGCTCATCGAGGCGCTGATCCCGGATTTCCGCGGCGACGTGCGCGCGCTCCGAAAAGTGGTGGACGCCGCCCCGCACGTCATCGGCCAGAACATCGAGACGGTGGAGCGCCTCACCCGCCCGGTTCGGGACGCGCGCTGCGGCTACGGGCAGACCCTGGACGTGCTGGCGAACGTCAAGACCCTGAACCCCCGCATCCATACCAAGAGCGCGATCCTGCTGGGCCTCGGAGAAACGGCCGCGGAGGTGGCGGCCACCATGCGCGACCTGCGCGCCCGGAGCGTGGACATCCTTACCCTGGGCCAGTATCTACAACCCACCCCGAAACACCTGCCGGTTGCCGAGTTCCTGCATCCGGACCGCTTTCGCGAGTACGAGGAACAGGGCCGGAAGCTCGGCTTTCGTTACGTCGCCGCCGGTCCCATGGTGCGCAGTTCCTACCGCGCCGCGGAGTTCTTCGTGGAAAAGATGTGCGCCCCGCAGGGCTGAGACCGGCTGGCGCGCCGCCAGGGGCGCGGCGGCCAGCACGCCCTCACGTGCGCGCGGCGCCTTCCGGCTCGCGGCAAGATCAGCCGAGCCGGTCTCCGGCCAGCTTCGCGCCCTCCACGCGCGCGCGTATCTTGGCGAAGGCCGTGGCCCGGGCGGTGGAGGTGTCGTCGCCGAACGGCGCGAAGCCGCAGTCGTCGGTGCACCCGAGCCCGTCGGTGCCCAGTCGGGAGGCCGCTTCCAGGATCCGCTCGCAGACCTCCCGCGCGCTCTCGACCCGGGGATCGATGGGATCGGTGACGCCGATGAACACCCTCTGACCCGCACGCCGTTCCCGCGCGATGATGTCGAGAACGCGCGGCCGGTCCGCTTCACTGGCCATCTGGATGAAGAACCGGCCGGCCTTTATGGCGAACAGGTCGGGAAGCAGTTCGGCGTAATCGACGTCCGCGGAGTGGGTGGAGTCCTGGTCGCCCCCGGGACACGTGTGGACGCCGATGCGGCTGCGCTCCGCATCGGAGAACCGCCCGAGCACCGTGTTGTTGAGCTCCACGAAGTTTCGCAGCAGCCCGCGCGAGGGATCCAGCTTGCAGCACAGCCGCCCTTCGGTGAAATCCATCTGCACGCTGTCCGCGCCGGCCTCGAAGGCTGACCGGATGTCCTTCTCGCATTCGTTCACCAAGTCGGCGACAAAGACGTCACGCGGATAACCGTCGATGCCGTCCCGGGGATAGATCAGGCTGATGGCGGACGGCGCGATGACCGCCTGCTTCACCGGCCGGCGGGCATGCCTCCGAGCCGCGGCCACGTACGCTCCCGAATAGGTGGTGTACCGGAACGGTCCGGCGGTCAGGCGCGGCAACTGCCGCGTGTGGCCGTCTTCGAAAGGAATCAGGACTCCGTCCGGTGCGAGGGTGTCGAGACCCGCCAGCGGGTAGGTCGCGAAGCTCGGCTTCGACTGCTCTCCGTCGGTGACCACCGGCGAACCCGTCTCCTCCATGGCCGCCACGGTCTCCGCCACCGCCCGGTCCATGGCCTGGCTCAGATCGGCATCGTCAAGCCGGCCGGCACCGTGCGCGCGCATGGCCTCGACGAGCCAGCCGGGGCGCGGGATGCTGCCGATGGGTTCGGTCGGGATAGTCATCATTTCCTCCCCGGATCGAATGGTGCGCCGACTCTACTGGATGTTCGCCGTGACGACAACCATGCAGCCGTCCCTGGAGCGGGTTTCCAGGCGCCAGGCCGCAGTCCCCGGCAAGACGGATCCGGCGCGCCTCGACAGCCCTGCAACCTGTCCGGCAGGCCGCCCCGACCCTTGCGTGATGGACGGCTGCCTGGGGTCGATCCACATGACTCGGCAGACAGTTTGCTCTCATGAGGAGGTGCAAGTGTTCCAAGTGCAAGTGTTCTTCATGATTCTGCCTATATGTTATCCATATTTGCATAAAGTTATCCTTTTTTGGTGAATTCCGAGTGAATCCCGAGTGAATTTTCGCGAAACAGGCCGATAGTCTGTCTCGTCGCGGCATCAAGTATCTTGCCGTGGCATCGAAACCACGGAAACCATCTGTCATGGACGCCTCCGCGCAGAATCGCTTTTCAGGCCCGGTTGCCATTTTTCAGGAACGGCGCCTTCCCGTGACCGCGACGCCGGCGGGCTACGCCGCGCTGATCGGGGCCTACCATCTCCCGGTGCCGCTTCCCCGGAATCTCAGTGCCATTGGTGAGCGGCACAGGCGCATGGCACAAGGCGGCTGGCGCATCTATTCGCCGCCCTACAGGCCGAACGCAACCCTGGAAGGCCATCTCACCTTCGCCCTGAAACATGAAGGGCTGGACCTCTGGCCGTCCTCAAGAGGCTCTTTGCCGCGGCCGGCCCCGACGCCATCGCCCATCTGGTCAGGGCCAGGCCCACGGGCGCCTACGCCCGGCGCATCTGGTTCCTCCATGAATGGCTGACCGGCACGCGGCTTGACCTCCCGAACGCCCGTCGTGGAGCCTACGCGCCCGTCGTCGATCCGAACCAGCAATATGCCATCTCCGCGAAAACCTCTTCGCGGCACCGGGTCAAGAACAATCTCCCCGGCACACCGGACTTCTGTCCGCTGGTGTTTCGCACCGAAGCGCTGGAGCGCTTCATCGCCAAAGACCTGCGGACGCGCGCCCGGGAAGCCATTGCCGCCGTGCCGCGCGACCTGCTCGCGCGCACGGCGGCTTTCCTGCTTCTCAAGGATTCGAAATCGAGTTTCGCCATCGAGAGCGAACATCCGCCGCAGGATCGCATCCAGCGGTGGGCGCGCGCCATCGGTCAGGCCGGGCGGCAGTCCCTCGATCATGACGAACTGCTGCGGTTGCAACGCCTCGTGATCGGAGATACGCGCTTCGTCCGTCCCGGTCTGCGGACCGAGGGTGGCTTTGTCGGCCAACACGACCGTGAGCCGCGCATGCCCATACCCGACCACATCAGCGCGCGGCCGGATGATCTGGGACCTTTGCTGGAGGGCATGGCCGCTTTCGACCGGGGAGCCGCGCGTCAACTCGATCCCATTGCAGCCGCATCGGTCCTGGCCTTCGGCTTTGTCTACATCCATCCTTTTGACGACGGCAATGGCCGGCTGCACCGTTACCTGATTCACCACGTGCTGGCCCAGTGCGGTTTCAACCCGCCGGGACTGGCCTTTCCGGTATCGGCGGCCATTCTGGACCGGATCGGAGACTACCGCGCCGCCCTCGAAGACTACTCGCAGCGGCTGCTGCCGGCGGTACGGTGGGAACCGACAGAACAAGGCAATGTCCGGGTGTTGAACGATACCGGAGATTTCTACCGGTATTTCGACGCCACGCCGCAAACCGAGTTCCTGTACGGCAGCGTGCAGCGGACCATCGAACTGGATTTGCCGCAGGAAGCCGTATTCCTGCGGCGCCATGACGCGTTTCGGCACCACCTGAACCTGATCGTGGATATGCCGGACCGCCTGTCGGATCTCCTTTTCCGGTTCCTCCACCAGAACGGCGGCACGCTTTCCCGCCGCGGACGGGAAACGGAATTCGCCGCGCTGACGGACCACGAGGTCGCGCGTATCGAGGCCATTTACCGGGAAGAATTCGCCGGCCACCCTTGCTGAACGCGAACGGAGGTCATCCCGCGAAAGCAGAGCGCCGCGGCGGCTGTCGCCGGCGCGGAACAGGCTTGCGCGAACAGGCCGGGTGCAAAGGCGCTCCTGTCGACGAACCTGACAAGCGGGCGGCGGGCCGAACCCGCGGCGCCCTTCCGCGGCGCCGTTCATCCCGGTGGCCGGCCCGGTGCGAGGAACGCCGCCGCCTTGACATCCCGCCGGAGTGCGTGCAGGTAAATGGAAAACCGCGCAGGAAAGGAATACGCATGAGCACCCTGATAACCGGCATCGGTCTGGTAGGCACCGCCTTCGCGCAACGCGCCCTCCAACGGGGCGAGAAGATCATATTCTTCGACATGGCACCCCGGATGGACTTCCTGGAGCGGAAGCTGGGGAAAACCGACGTCACCGTCCTCAAACGGGACATCCGCGACCTGCCCGCGCTGATCGACGCCATGCAGACCCACAAGGTGGAGACCGTGCTGCATACCGCCGGCCTCATCGGCGGCGCGGTGGCCGATCCCGTCTACAGCGGCCTTCAGATCAATGTCATGGGCACGGTGAACGTGGCCGAGGCCGTGCGCCTCACAGGCGTCCGGCGGCTGATCCAGATCAGTACCATGGGCGTGTACAACCGCCGCATGGAGGGCGCCCACCCCATCGGCGAGGGTTTCGTCCGGGGCGACGGCAACGCCTACGGCAACTCCAAGGTCGCCAAGGAGCTCATGGTGGAGGCCTACCAGCGGCTCTACGGGTTCGAACTCCTGGTGCTGCGGCTGGCCAACGTGTTCGGCTTCGGCCACTTTGCCGGCGGCTCCGCCGGCGGCGAGATGCTCCAGAACCTGGTGGAGGCCGGCATTCGGGGCGGCGTGGCCCACATTCCGCGGGAGTCCGCGCGGGATTTCGAGTACGTCTACTTCAAGGATGTGGGGCGGGCCATCGAACTCGCCGCCACCGTTCCCGCCCCGGCTGAGACCACCTTCAACATCGGCACCGGAGTGGTCCTCAAATTCGACGATCTGGTGACCCTGGTCCAGGGGCTCCTGCCGAACCTGGAGGTGGAGATCATTCCCGGCAAGCCGCCGCGGTCCTCGAAGCAGCCCATGGTCATCGACCGGGCCAGGGAGATGCTGGGCTGGGAGCCCGAATTCAGCGTCGAAGCCGGCTTCAAGGACTACATCGAAGACTTCAGATCGGCTCCGTGAACTGACGCCTCGTCCGGGCGGAGAGCCCGCCACACCTTGACGGGCGCTTCCGGAGCGGCTAATGAACCTCTTCCACGGGCGGCCTTTCCGGCCGCCCGGTTCTCGGGTCCCTCACGGGATAAAAGGGAAACCGGTTGAAATCCGGTGCGGTCCCGCCACTGTGAATGGGAAGGCTTGCCTGAAGCCACTGTTCCCCACCGGGAATGGGAAGGCGGCAAGCCGGTCGATGACGACCGGCCCATGAGCCAGGAGACCTGCCCGAGAATCCACCGCAACCATGCTCTCCGAGGAGAGAGGAGGTGTCGCCATCCGCACTTGTACCCTGAACGCTCCCGTTCCCGCCCGGTCGAAGCGGCACTGACCTGCGGCCGCCTGCAGCGAACGGGATGCGCCGGCTTCTCTACTGCCTGTTGGGCTCGACGCTGATCCACGGTCTGCTCCTGTGGGTACCTTTTCCCATGCGCGCCGGCGGCGAGGACGAGAGCGCTCTTCGGCCGTTGCGGATACGACTGGTGACGGCACCCCGCGCCGAGCCGGACCGCCGCGTTTCCCGACAGTCCCGACAATCCCGGCAGCACCGTGGAGTGCGGACGGCGGTACCTGCCAAGGCGCGGAAGTCCCCGCCGGCAAGGAAGCGGCCGGAAACGCCGGCCCGCCCCCGGATGGCGGTCGTGCCGGCACCACCGGAACCTGCCGCCACCACACCGGTTCGAGTCCGCCCGCTGGTGCAGGAGCCGGGGAAACGGCAGCCAGCCGGCCGTGACGGGAGCGTTGCGGAGAGAACGCATCGCGCCCGCGCCATCGCCCCCGACAAGCCCGCGGACCGGGGCATCGAGGCCAGCGCCGGTTTCAATCCGGTCCGCTATGCACGGACCGTGAAGCCCCGCTACCCCGCCACGGCACGACGGGCCGGATGGCAGGGCACCACCGTTCTCAAGGTACGGGTGGACAGCCAGGGTGCGCCGGACCGGGTCACGGTGGATCGGACTTCCGGCTTCGACATCCTTGATGCGGCGGCCGTCAAGGCCATGGGACGCTGGAGATTTCATCCGGCGCGCCGCGGCAACCACCGCGTGGCCGCTTGGGTCCGGATCCCGGTGACATTCAAACTGAAGGAGGACAAGCGCTAGCAAACCGATTGCGAGTCACCAGCAAACGACAAACTGAAGGCGGACGCCAGGGAAAGGGGTGAGAATCCCCTGCTGCCCCGCAACTGTAACGGCGACGAAAACCGCAACACGAGCCACTGCCCCTGCGACGGGCGGGAAGGCGCGGCGAGTAGGCCGGCAGCATCCAAGGACTGCCAGAAAGCCCAAGCCAGGAGACCTGTCCGTCTTCCACAGCAATCCGCTTTCGCGGGAAAGGAAGATTGCCATGAAGTTTCTGTTCCCGGGTGTTGTCACCCTTCTCGTCCTTGTCGTCCTTCTGACCGTTCAACCCGGCGCCGCGCAGTCCCTGGGAGACGACCCGCGGAAGACTCCGGCTGCCGCCAACGACATCCGGCAGCTTCCCGAAATCGTGGTGTCGGCCAGCCGCGTACCGCTGGAAGCCAAGGCCGTGGGCAGCGCGGTCACGGTCATCACCGCGGAGGAGATCGAGCGCAGGCAGATCCGCGTCGTATCCGACCTGTTGCGCCAGGTCCCGGGGTTGGCGGTACACCGTTCCGGCCCCGTCGGCACCCTCACCGCCGTGCGAATCCGCGGCGCCGAAAGCCGCCATACCCTGGTCGTCATCGACGGCATGAAGGCCAACGACCCGAGCAACACGGGAGCCACGTTCAACTTCGCGAACCTGCTCGCCGCGAACATCGAACGCGTCGAGATCCTGCGCGGACCGCAGAGCGGCCTCTACGGCAGCGACGCC
Organism: uncultured Binatia bacterium (SeqCode); assembly: GCA_964291295.2. Taxonomy (GTDB): domain Bacteria; phylum Desulfobacterota; class Binatia; order UBA9968; family JAJDTQ01; genus JAJDTQ01. Next base: position 3,120,237 of record OZ219754.1, read on the forward strand.
ATCGGCGGCGTGATCAACATCATCACGAAACGGGGGCGAGGGCCGTCGAAGGCGAGTCTGGCCGTCGAGGGCGGTTCATTCCGAACCGGCAATGTCTCCGCCGGTCTGAGCGGCGGCGGCGACCGCTACCACTACTCCGTGAACGCCGCCGGCTTCAGAACAGCCGGGATATCCATCGCCGCGGGTGGCGAGAAGGACGGCTACCGGAATCAGACCTACGGTGCCAGACTCGGGTTCGAACCACTCGGACGGCTGGAAATGGAGTTGTCCGGCCGTTACGTCAAGGACGACGTGGAAACGGACAACGTACCGACGGACAGCAGCGACGAGACCGCCTCGGACCACGCCATGGGCCGCATCCGACTCGCCTACAGCCTTTTCGATGGCACATGGAAGCATGCGCTGGAGGCCGCCATGGACCGCACCCGCCGCACCTTCGTTAGCCAGCAGTCGGGAACGTTCCGGTACGACGGCAGGAAGTCGCGCTTCGGCTACGAGACGAGCCTCTCCTTCGAGACTTCCGCCGTGACCGAGGCCGCGCACACCATCGTCCTGGCCACCGAGCGGGGGAAGGACACCCGGACATCCGGCGGAACCAGCGACAACGCCACCCACCACGGCTACTCCGGCGAATACCAGCTGGGACTCGCAGACCGGCTCTTTCTTTCCGGCGGCCTTCGCTACGACGACAACCAACGCTTCAAGGACACGGCCACATTCCGGTTGACGGCGGCCTATGTGTTCGACGGTCTCAGAACGCGCCTGCACGGCAGCTACGGCACGGGGATCAAGAACCCCACCCTGTCGCAACTGTTCCAGCAGTTCGGCCGCGTCGGACCGAATCCCGACGTCGAGCCGGAGGAAAGCAGGGGATGGGACATCGGTATCGAGCAGGAACTGGCCGGCGGGCGGCTTGCCGTGGACGCGACCTATTTCGACAACCGTCTCGAGAATCTGATCCATTGGAACGACGCCGGCACTCCCTGGTCCGTGAACCCCGACGACGACTTCTACGACAACCTGGACGGGACATCGCGAATCCGCGGGCTGGAGCTTGCCCTGAGGGGCGAACCGGCGGCGGGGTTCAGTCTGTCCGCTCACTACACCTACACCGACGCAAAGGATCCGGACGGCAAACGGCTGCCGCGGCGCGCCCGGCACGTGGCGAGCGTGAACCTCGGTTACCAATGGCTCGACAGCAGGGCCAACGTCGACCTCGGCGTCGACTACAACGGCGAGCAACCGAACCGGATAACCGATCCCGTGATGCTGCACGACTTCACCCTGGTCCGCCTCGCGGCCGCCTACAGGATCACCCGGCAAGTCGAACTCTTCGGACGGATCGAAAATCTCCTGAACGCGGACTACGAGGAAGTACCCGACTACCAGACCACGGGCATCGGCTTCTTCGCCGGCATCCGGGGCACGCTGGAACTGCTGCCGTGAAACCCGGGCCCGGCAACGTCCCTCCACCGCCAGGGAGCGGCGCACTGGCCGCTCCCTGGCGCGCACGAGGCCGCGGCCGGTGATACGGAACTCGGGGAGCGTGACGGGATTGCGGTACCGGCTCGCGAAGTACCGGGTCACGGGACACCGGGTTGTTTGAGGGTATCCTCTTTTCAGGGTATCTTTCCGGTGCGCCGGACACCGGCCTGCGGTCGGCACCATGAACGACACACCTTGCGGACCTGCTCCGACCTCCCTTCACCGGAGCGCCGGCCCGGCTGCGGTGCGGGCGGCCGCGGGAAGACGCCCTCGGCCGCCGCCATGCCCCCCCGGGGCCGGACACGAGGAGGCGGCCGGTTCCCGACATCCCGCACCGGGTGGCGCCACCCGATGCCCCTGCGCGGAGGGATGGCAGGCGGATTCGGAGCCCGGCGATGCCGGTCAAGGCTAATGGAGAAGGAAGGTGCCCGGTGGCGCCGCTGGTCTTCAAAACCAGTCTGAGGGCCGTAAGGTTCTCGGAGGGTTCGACTCCCTCCCTTCTCCGCCAGCCAAGGCACCCGGACCCGGAAGGCTTGGTGCTCAGCGCCGCGGAGTCCCGTGACGCGCCAAGGCCGGCGGACCGGAGCAGACCGTCCCGGCGGCCAGTCCCGGCAGGAGACAGGCCGGCCGCGCGCCTCGCTGCCATCCGAAGCGCATCCTGCGGCGCAAGGCTTCTAGAGCGGCGGAATGAAGGCCCCGAACAGAACCCCGGCGAAAAGATCGACGGCGAGGATTTCCTCGAAGATGAAGTAGAAGAAACCCAGCGCCAGGGCGGTGATGAAAGTCGAACCGGGCCAGCCGATGCGGCCCTGGTAACGGGTGAAGAAGACCGCGAACAGAAAAGTCGACAAGTAGAATCCGCACAGGAACACCAGCAGCCCGAACGCGCCGAACCACACGAACATGCGGACGATGAGGCCCAACTCGCCGGCCCGGGGGCCGTGCCCGGCCTCCGCCGTTTCGTCGCCTGCGGTCCCGGCGGCGTTGGAGAGAACGTCCTCAAGACTGACCTCGAACGCGCTCAGGATGGCTGGCCAGCGCTCCCCGGCCAGGCACAGCGCCGCCAGCACCACGGTGGGAAACGCCAGCACCAGGGGAACGAAGCCGGCCATGCCCCCGTAGGAGAACGACCAAGTGAAGAACAGCAGCGCGGTGGCCACCAGGATCACACCCAGGAGCACCGACCCCTTCATGACACCGCCTTCGCTTTCCGGCTCGACAGCCACGGCAGGCAGAGCATGAGAATGCTCAGCAACATCAGCGCGATGGTCACGGGCCGCGTGAGGAAGATGGCGTAGCTGCCGGCGGAGATCTGCAGCGATTGCACGAAGGACAGCTCGGCGCGGACCCCCAGCAGAAAGCCGATGACCAGCGTCACCAGCGAGAAACCGAAACGGTTGAACGCGAAGCCGAGAACGCCCGCGGCGATGGCGATGCCGATGTCCCAGACGTTCTCCCGGGCGGCATACGCGCCGCCGATGGAGAGCAGGAACGCCGCCGGAACCACATAGCCCACCCGCAGCGTGGTGACCCGGGCCAGAATGTCGGCGCCGAATGCGGCCATGAGACTCGCCAGAAAGTTGGATATCACGAAGCCGAAGATCAGCACGAACACGATGTCCATGTGCTCGCGCACGAAGAAGAAACCGGGCTGAAGCCCGTGGAGGATGAAGGCGCCCAGGAGCACGGCCATGCCGGCGCTGCCCGGGATGCCGAAGATGATGGTGGGCAGCAGCGCGCCGCCGTCCTTGGCGTCATTGGAAGCCTCGGAAGCGATGATGCCCTCCGCGGTGCCGGTGCCGAACTTCTCCGGATTCTTCGAGAACTGCACGGTCATGGAATAGGAAAGAAAGTTCGCCAATACCCCGCCGATACCGGGGATGATGCCCGCCAGGATCCCTATCGCCGAGCTTCGCACCAGCGTCAACTTGTACTGGAACACCTCCAGGAATCCCCTGAAGGCGCCGAACAGGCCCACCTTGAGCCGTGCGCCGCCCTCGGCGATGGTCTCGCCCCGCAGCACGTGGTTGACCAGTTCGGCGATGGCGAAAAGGCCGATGAAGAAGGGCACCAGCGGGATCCCGTCCCACAGGTAGTTGTCGCTGCCGAAATTGAACCGCAGCACCCCGTGCACCGGGCTGAAGCCGATGAGTGAGAGCAACACGCCGATGCCGGCGGAGACCAGCCCCTTCAGCATGTTGCCGCGGGCCGCGTAGGCCACCGTCAGCAGGCCGAAGACCACCAGCATGAAGAACTCGGGAGGTCCGAAGGAGAGCACGATGATCTTCACGAACGGGATCAGGATCATCAGGAAGCACATGCCCACCACGGCGCCCAGAAAGGACGAGGCCGCGGCCAGACCCACCGCCCGGCCCGCCTCGCCGCGCCGGGCCATGGGATGGCCGTCAAAGCAGGTGGCCGCATTGGGCGCCTCGCCCGGGATGTTGAGCAGGATCGCCGGAACCGACCCCCCTTCGGTGGCCGCCCCCATCATCCCGGCCATGAGGAACATGGCCGTTACCGGGTCCCACCCGAAGGTGAAGGTCATGCCGATGGTCAGGCCGGCCAGGAACAGTCCGGGGAGTGCTCCCAGGATCAGGCCGGTGACGGCGCCGACGGCGAGCACGAGCAGATTCGCCGGCTGGCTGAGCTGGCCCATCGCCTGCACGAGAGGTTCCCACATATCGGTTTCGTTCCCTGGATGCGGCCCTTGCGGTTCCCGGTGTCCCGCCGGTTGTCCGCGTGATGGTGACAAGCGCTCGCGACGGGGCCTGACTCCGGCCGCGGGCGCTGTCGGGGCCGGCGCCTACCTGGCCCTGGCGGCCTCCTTCATTTCCTCGAGGTTGGTCTCGAACAGGTTCTGATAGTACTTCAGATCCTGGGCCACGGCCGTCCCGGGACCCTCCGTGAGGACGATGGACGAGGCCTTCTTCCAGTCGAGGTAGAGCTTGTCCCTCATGGCCTTGAGCAGCAGATCTTCAAGGATCTTCGCCCGCTCCTCGGGGACGCCCGGCGGGGCGCCGAAGGCGCGCAGGTCGCTGAAGTAGAAGTCGTGGCCCATTTCGTAGGAGGTCGGCACGTCGGGGGCGTTGATGGCCCGCTTCCTGTCCAGTTGCACCACCGGGCGCAGGTCCGTCCCCAGGTAGGAGGTCACCGACGGATGGTCGATGGGCTGCGCCCAGACATCGAAGTCACCGCGCAGCAGCGCCGGCAGCGACTCGCCCGTGCCCCGGTAACCGGCCACCACGTGAAAGTCGATGCCGAAGGCCTTGGCGGCCAGGAACGAGCCCAGCCACCGGCCCACGCCCACACCCTCGACTCCCCAGGTGACCCGCTTGGCCTTTTGCAGGTCCGCGATGGACTTGTGGGGGCCCTTGGCCGATACATGAAGCCCGAAGGGGTCCGCGCCCACCCGGGCAAGCCAGGTGTATTTGCCGGTCTCGAAGCCGAGGGGCCTGTCCGACAGCATCTGCTGCCCGAGCATCCCCGACGACTGGAAGTGGGCGATGGTGTAGCCGTCAGGCTTGGCGCGGTACACGAACACGGCGGCGCGAAGGCCGGCGGCGCCGGTGACGTTCTTGACGATGACGTTCACGCCCTCGGGCAGGAATTTCTTCATGCTCCGGGCCACGGCGCGGGCGATGGCGTCGTAGCCGCCGCCGGGAGAGAAGGGCACGATCAGGTTGATGTTGCGGTCGGGAAAGGCCGCCCGGGCCTGGGACAGGGGCAGACTTGCGGCCAGGCCGAGGACGGCGGCGCCCACCAGAATTCGGGTCATCAGATTGCGCATCGTGTTCCTCCCGTCAAGTGGACTGAAACGCGGACTGAAACGCGTTCCAGGTTCGTGCTGCAATGGGACTAAAGGTTTGCCGATGGCTGCCGACATGCAAAACAGGCAATAAGCCTGACCTTTTATGGGCTGTGCCCCGGACTTGTCAAGGGCACCGCCCCAAATTGTCCGTCGCCGGCCGTTCGTCGCCGGCCGCCGGGAACCGCGGGGACCGGGCGCGGCGGCGGGGCCCGGAGCCGGCAAGGTCCGGATTGACTCGGGACGGCGCAAACGATAAGTTCCGGCGATATGATCCACGCAGATTTGTCTTGCGCAAACCTGCTCCACGCAAACCTGCTCGCCACCATCCGGATGAGGTCGTCATGTCGGTAAACATCGCAATTGTCGTCGGGAACCTTGGCAAGGATCCGGAAGTCCGTTTCACGCAGAGCGGTCGTGCGGTCGCCAATTTCTCCCTCGCCACATCCGATTCCTGGACCGGACAGGACGGCAACCGCCAGGAGCGCACCGAGTGGCACAACATCGTCGTGTGGGGCAAACAGGCCGAGGCGTGCGGCCAGTACCTGGCCAAGGGACGGCAGGTGTTCGTCCAGGGCAGGATCCAGACCCGCTCCTACGACGACAAGGAGGGCAACAAGCGGTACATCACCGAGATCGTTGCCCAGCGGGTGCAGTTCCTGGGCGGTGCCGGCGGTGCCCGGGCTTCGCAGGAAGCCCAGGACCAGGGCTTCGGCGATCCTTCCCCCTCACCCTCGATCCCGTCGCCGCCCATCGACGACGACATTCCGTTCTAGCGATCCCGCTCCAGGGAGCCGTTCCAGCGATCCGGGCTCCATCCGGAGACCGCGGACTTCCAACCACCCGAACCGTCCGTCCTTTCAAGCACCGGACCGGAAGTCGGCCGTTACGCCCCCGGTCCGCCGCGCAAGGCTCCTGATCCACCCTCCCGTGCGTGCGTTCTTGCACGCGCTGCCTGGTTCCGTCCCGCGAGTGTTCCACCGCATCCGTGAAACCATTCGTTCAGAAACGTCAACCTGTGGCAGCCTTGACCGTACAGCCTGTTTCACAACGCTGCACCGGAAAGTGCCAATGCACTGACAGAGCAATTCGGTGAGCATGTTTTTACGCACGGAACAAGAATGCTCATTTGCAGATTTTTTGCCTTATTTGAAAAGCTGCAATGCGCAACAAGAGGACGCCGCTGCCTTCGAGCCGCGCCAAAAGCCAGATAAGGGACTTCATCGACGACGAGAAATCCCTCGGGAGAGCGACCAAGAGCCAGATCGCGGCGGCCATCGGCATTCGCCCCAGCCATTTCTCGAACCTGTTGAACGGGCGCAACGAGTGGAAACTCGACCAACTGGAGAAGCTGGCGGACTTCCTCGACGTACCCATCGCGCGATTGTTCGAGGATCGCACCGGATCCGATTCTTCGGAGTCGGGCACGGAAGACAGGATGGTCCGGGCGTTGAGGACCGAGAACCGGCACCTGCGCAGCGGACTGCGCGCGGACCTGAGCGCCCTGCTGCGCCAACACCTCACCGACCGGCGAAGACAGGGGACCGGGGACTACCCGGGAAACGCCGCACCAACCTACCCGGATACGGACATTGATGTATCCCGCGCCCTTCCCATCGGCATACGTGACCTGGACGCCCTCTACGACAGGCCCTCCACCGGACCGGCCTCGGAATCTCTCTGGTTCGGAAGAGACTGGTTGCATCGCCACGGGCTGGACCCCGCCCAGTGCCTGATCGTCAGGGTGCAGGATGAATCCATGGGGAACACATTGCCCGACGGCTGTACCGTACTGGTGAACCGGGGCCAGCGAGAGCCGCGCGAAGGCCGCATCTACGCTTTGCACACCGATGAGGGTCTGGTGATCCGACGCGCGGGCAGAGACGATGCCGGGGCGTGGCTGCTGGAAAGCGACCACCCCGAGTCGAGAGCGGTGGCGTGGCCCGACAGCGCCGAGGTCATCGGCCACGTGTGCTGGATGGCGCGGTCCCTGTGAACCGCCGCGAAGCCGGACGCACGCCCACCCGCATCCGCACGCCTGAACGCATCGCCCCGCCGCCGGTCCGGAAGGACGCGACCTTGACCCGTGACCCTTCCGGTTGTAAGAGCCCCTCAGCAGGTGCAACGACCCGGCCGGCAGGGTGCGGGCGGCCTGCATTCCGGGCCGAAAGGAGGGCAAAGACATGGCTGAACGGGTCAGGATAAACGTGGAAAGCGCCGAGGCGGTACTCGGACTTCACTGGTTCGTGGCGCAGGAGGAAGGTCTTTTCGACGAGGAAGGCATGGAGATCGATATCTTCCTGCCAGGTGTCCGCGAAACCAGGTTTGCAGACGACGACCCGCGCCGGACCGACCACACGCTGGTGAAGTCCACCAACTACCAGTTCCTCTTCGAGCAGAAGAAGGTGGACATCTATCGGGCCTGCTCATGGGGACAGGTGCGGCGGGCCTACGACAGCGAGCGCCGCAGCCCCATCTGGACCAAGCGTCCCGCGGTGGTCTGCCAAGGTATCTACGTCCTGCCGGATTCCCCGGTGAACGCGCCCATGCAGCTCGCCAACAAGAGCGTCGGCGTCCAGTATCACCAAGGTTCCCACTACCATACGCTGTCCCTGCTCGAAGGCTTCCTCTCCCGGGACGAGATGAACGTGGTGCACGCCGGCACGGTGCGCGAACGGTTCGTGGCGCTGGAGAACGGCAGCGTGGACGCCGCCACCCTGATGGAGCCGTGGATCTCGCTGGCCGAGAAGCGCGGCTACAAGAAGATCGTCGAGGGTCATTACCTGGGGGTGGAGAACGGACCCACGGACATGGACCCCGAGTTGCTCAAGGGCATGCTGCGGGCCATCAGGAAGTCGGTCACCTACATCAACAGGAACCCCAGGAAGTACATCAGGCACATGCTGGAGGAGATCCCCGAGCACTACGCCAACGAGCTCACGCCGGACGACTTCCACCTGCCGCGGCTGCGCTACGTGAATCCGGAGCCCTACACCCGGGAAGAGTTCGACCGGCAGTACCGGTGGATGCGGACCTGGAACCTCATTCCCGAAGACGCGGAGTACACCGAACTGGTGTGCAACGTCACGGAGTAGGCGTACCCCACGTCACGGTGCGGACGCACCGGTACCGGCGGGACGAAAAGGCCCGTGCGTCACGGCTGACCGGGCCGTGACGCGCGGGCCTTTTCGATCTCTTCCCACACCCGCTCGGGCGTGAGCGGCAAGTGGTCGAAGGCGCAGCCCAGGGGCGCCAGCGCGTTCTCCACCGCATTGCAGATGGCGGCCGGCGCGGGAATGGCGCCGCCCTCCCCCACCCCCTTCATCCCAAGAGGCGTGTAGGGCGACGGCGTCACAAGGTGGTCCATGCGCACGTCGGGGATCTCCACCGCAGTGGGCTTGAGATAGTCCACGAAGGTGGTGGCCTTCAGATTTCCCTGCTCGTCGTAGTCGAACTCCTCGTACAGCGCCGCGCCGATGCCGTGGGCGGTGGCCCCCTGCACCAGCCCCTCCACGATGGACGGATTGAGCACGGTGCCGCAGTCGTGCACCACGCCGTAGTTGAGGATGGTGACGCCGCCGGTGTCCGCATCCACCTCGACGGTCACGGCGTGGGCCGCATTGCTGGCAAAGAGCTGGTTCCTTACCCGGCGGTTCTCGTCGGGGAGATTGGCGATGGCCGGCTTGTAGTAGAACCGGCCCTCCAGGCCCGGCTCCATGTCGGGCGGCAGCGACAGCAGGTCGCGGTAGGCGACGAAGGCCAGCTCGGCCAGCGTCTTGCGGTGCTCGTGGCGGTCCCGGGCGCGCACGCCGCCCTGGGCCAGCTCCAGGTTCTCCACCGGTTCCCGCAGCAGATGGGCCGCCAGCTCCAGCAGCTTGTGGCGCACCTTGCCGGCGGCGCCGAGGATGGCGCCCACGTCGGTGCCGGCGAACTTGTTCGAGTAGTTGCCGGTGGCGTAGAGCCACGGCGTCACCGCGGAATCGAAGAACGGCGACACGCGGACGCCGTCCATGGGCACCCCCAGCTCGTCGGCGACGATCTGCGCCGCCGCGGTCTCGTGCCCCTGCCCGCTGCCCACGTCGCCCAGCAGCACCAGGATGCTGCCGTCGTGTTCCACCCGCACCATGGCGGCCTCGGCCGCCCCCGAGGCGCCCCGCCGACCCGACGACAGGATATAGGCCGACGCGTTGGAGGTGCTGGGCTCCAGGCCGATGGCAATGCCGATGCCCAGATACCGGCCCTGGGCGCGGGCCTCCCGCTGCTCCCGCAGGAACCCGTCGTAGTCGATGAGCGGCAGCAGCTTGTCGAGGGTGCCGTTGAAGTCGCCGCTGTCGATGAGCGCGCCGCTGGGACCGGTGTAGGGCATGGCGTCGGGCAGCACCAGATTCCTGCGCCGCAACTCGACGGGGTCCATGTCGAGTTGCCGGGCAAGGTGGTCCATCATGCGCTCCATGGCCAGGCACATGAACGGCTTGCCGATACCCCGGTTGGCGCCCGACGGACACTTGTGGGTCATCACCGAGTTGACCTCGTAGCGCACCACCGGAATGCGGTAGCAGTTGGTCAGGTTGCCGAGCTTCAGGATCGAATGGACCGTGGGATTGAGGACGTTGGCGCCTTCGTCGGCGATGTCCCGCACCTTCATGCCGAGGATGCGGCCTTCCGCGTCCAGCGCCGCCTCCAGGTCCATGACGCCGTTGCAGGCATGGATCAACGCCATGAGGTTCTCGCGGCGGTCCTCCAGGTAGTGCACCGGCCTGCCGCCGCTCAGCCGGGACAGCAGCGCCGCGATGATCAGGTAGTGGGCCTTGCGCTTGTTGCCGAAACCACCGCCCACGTCCGGCGTGACGAAGCGGATCTGCGCGTGGGAGAGGCCCAGGCTGTGGGCCACGATGGGCATGGCCTGACCCGGGCGCTGGTCGTTGGACCAGAGGGTGAGCTGCTCGCGGCGGTGGTCGTAGACGGCGGTGCAGCCGAAGGTCTCGAGTGCGGTGGACGAGTAACGCTGGATGTAGAACCGCTTCCCGACAACCCGCGCGGCGCGGCCGAAGGCCTCGTCCACATCGCCGTAGTCGAAGCGGTCCTGCCACATGACGTTGGTGCCCATGGACTCGAACAGCAGCGGGGCGTCCGGCTCCATGGCCGCCTCCGGATCCACCACCGCGGGCAACGGCTCGTACGCCACGCGGATCTTCTCCAGTGCGTCCTCGGCCAGATAGCGGCTGGTGGCCAGGACCGCCGCCACCGGCTCGCCCACGTAGGTCACCTTGTCGCAGGCCAGACAATAGGCGTCGAGGTTCGCGGGTATGGGAATGAGGGAACGCAGCGGCGCGCTCATGCGGCGCGCGTCTTCGCCGGTGAGACCGCACACCACGCCGGGCATCTTCAACGCCTCGCGGATGTCCACGTCAAGGATGCGGGCGTGGGCGTGGACGCTCCGGAGCAGCGCCACGTGCAGCGTGTCGGGAAATTTCATGTCGTCGATGTAGGTGCCCCGGCCGGTGGAAAACCTCAGGTCCTCCCGGAGCGGCACCGCCCGGCCCTTCCACCGCGTGGATGAAACTTCCATGGGAACGGTCAGCCTTTCATCACGGACGCCGCCGCGCGCACCGCGCGGATGATGCCGGCGTAGCCGGTGCACATGCAGAGATTGCCGGACAGGGCCTCGCGGACCTGGGTCTCGGTGGGGTGGGGGCAACGCCTCAACAGGTCCAGGGCCGCCAGCAGCATGCCGGGTGTGCAAAAACCGCACTGGAGCGCGTGGTGGTCCACGAAAGCCTGCTGCAGCGGACTCGGCTCCCGCTCGCTGCCGAGGCCCTCCACCGTCAGGATCTCGTGGCCGTCGGCCTGCACCGCGAACAGGATGCACGACCGGATCACCTGGCCATCCATCAACACCGAACAGGCGCCGCAGACACCGTGCTCGCAGCCCACGTGGACGCCGGTGCACCCCGCGTCCTCGCGCAGGAAGTCGGCAAGGGTCTTGCGCACCTCCACCGCGGCCTCGCAGCGGGTTCCGTTGACCGTCACCGCGACGGTTCTTCTGTCGGTCGGTCCGGTGGTCAATTCCGGCTCCATCGCTCCAGCGCCTTCGCCAGCGCGCGCTTCACGAGAACCGCGGCCAGGCGGCGCTGGTAGGCCGTGGCGTCCGCGTGGGCCGCCAGCGCCGCCTCGGCCGTCCGGCCCGTCTCCTCCACCAGGTCGCGCTGCGCCGCGCTGTCCGTCCGGCTCACCCCGGAGGCGGCCACGAGCCGCTCCACCGGCGCCAGCCGCGACGGCGTCCACGCCGGACCGGCCGCCACCACCCGCCCGGCCCTCAAGGTTCCGTCACCCTCCAGCACCACCGCGGCTTCCGCCAGCGCGAAGTCCCCGTGACGGCGGCTGAACTCGACGAAGCTCACCGCCGGAGGCGCCGGCGCCAGCGGCACCGCCGCCTCCACGAGGATCTCACCGGGCGACAGCGCGGTCTCGTAGGGGCCCAGAAAGAAGTCGCCGGCCGGCACCCGCCGTTGGCCCGACGGACCGGCCAGCACCAGTTCCGCCTCCAGCGCCGTCATGACACAGGGAAGCTCGGCCACGGGGTCGGCGTGGGCCAGACTGCCGCCCACGGTACCGCGGTTGCGGATGGCGGGATGACCCACCTGGGCCAGCGCCTCCACCACCAGCGGGCACCGCTCCGACAGCAGCGTCGAGAACTCCGCCTCCCGCTGCCGGGTCATGGCGCCGATGCAGAGCCGGTCCCCTTCTTCGCGTATGTGGGAAAGCCCCTCCACCTGGTTCAGATCCACCAGGACGTCGGGCCAGGCCAGCCGCAGATTCAGCAGCGGCACCAGGCTCTGGCCCCCGGCCAGAACCCGCGCCTCTTCCGGCGAGTCCCGCAGCAGGTCCAGCGCTTCGGACAGGGACCGGGGCGTATGGTAACGGAAGGGCGGTGGTTTCATGACAGGATGCCGGTACGACGGAGCCGGAGACCGGGAGGAGACCGCCTCGTGCCAACTTCTCCCCTGCGGGAATGCGGCACAAGATCCTCCCCAGCCACGCGAAAGGCACCGCGAAGGTACAGCACGCAGGCCGGGAGGCTTTTCGCCCACCGGCACCTCCCTGAACCGGCGGAACAGCAATGGGCTGATTGCACAGGTGTAGCGTTTCGCGGCAACACCCGTCAAACGGTGCCGTATCGATCCAGTATCGATCCAGTATCCCGGCGCCGTTCGGCGCCGCCGGGCCGACCCGGGCCGCCGGCGGACATGCCGCAATGCAGGAAGGCCGGCACGTCCCTGCAAAACCCGGTGGAATACACCTTGACCGCACCCCGCCGGGGTCGCAACCCTGTCGTGGTTCGTCTGCGGACCCCCGGTGGAGGATACCTTGAGCCCACCCTGACCTCCGGTCCGATTCTCCGGGGCCACCTCTCCCATCGGCGACCGTACCACGTGGGACAACGACCTGGGACAATGCAACAGGCACCCGGCCGACCCTCCCATGCCCACCGCCTCGTTTGCCTGACCTTCCGCTTTCGGCTACAGAGAAGGCTGCATGCGCCCTGAAATCGTTCCCTTCCTCTCCGCCATGGGCTGGGCCGTGGACTCAATTCTGGTGCGCAAGGGCGCGCGCACTTCGAGCGTTCTCAGCGCCGCATTCCTCAGCTATGTCGTGACCACCGTGCTGATGTGGTCCTTCGTGCTGCTCAACTTCCCGCTGGCCATCGTCCGCACCCGCGCCTCCCTCTACTTCATGACCAGCGGCACGATCCAGCCCCTGCTGGCCCGCATTCTCCTCTACATCGGCATCGACCGTCTGGGAGTCGCCCGGGCCATGCCCCTGCGCGGCACCGGACCGTTCTTCTCCATAGCCATGGCGGTGATGTTCCTGGCCGAACGTCCAACGGCCCCGGTCTGGCTGGGAGCGGTCCTGATCGTGGCCGGCGGGTGGATGGTGCTCTATCGGAAGGGCGCCGCCAAGAGCGACTGGCGGTTCCTGGACGCCCTCTATCCGCTGCTGGCGGCCTTCCTGGCCGGGGTCTCCCAGAACTTCCGCAAGGTGGGACTGCTCATTCTGCCCAACCCGTTCGTGGCCGGCGCGGTCACCACCGGCACGTCGCTCACCCTCTTCGTGCTCTACCTCTGGATCAGACGGCAGTTCCCGGTGGTCGTACCAAGCCGGGAGAGCCTCCCCTACTTCGGACCCACCGCCTTCGTCTCGGCGGTCTCGCAACTCCTGGTCTTCACCTCGTTGAACCTGGGCGACGTGTCGGTGATGATCCCGCTGCTCAACACCACCCCGCTTTTCTCGCTCCTCTTCAGCGCGATCTTCCTGAGAGACCTGGAACGGGTCACGGTTCCCGTCATGCTCGGGGCATTGTCGCTGCTGGGCGGGGTGATCCTGATCGCGGCCCGGTAGCACTTCATGGAGACCGGGGAGGGCGCACGCCCGTGGCTCCCGGCGTTGCCCCGGTCACCATGGCACGTTCCCGGAGATGACCGAGAGAAGCGCCGCCGCCGGCTCAGTCCACCCGGTTCCGCCGCTCCCCGCGCCGGAACGCCTGGATGTTCTCGAACACTTCATCCATCAACCGCTGGCGGGTCTCCCGGGCAGCCCAGGCGCAGTGGGGCGTGATCCACAGGCTGTCGAGGCGGGCGGCCGCAGCCATCATCGGATGGCCCGCCTCCGGCGGTTCCCGCGAGATCACGTCCAGGGCCGCGCCGGCGATCCGTCCCTGCTCCAGCGCCTCGATCAACGCCGCCTCGTCCACCAGGCCGCCGCGGGCCGTATTGATCAGGTAGGCCGTGCGCTTCATCAGCGACAGGCTGCGCCGGTTGATGAACCCCTCGGTAAGCGGCGTCAGCGGACAGTGCAGGCTGACGAAGTCGGCCTGCCGCAGCACCTCGGCCACCGAGAACCGCTCCGGCTGCGGCCGCTCCTCTCCCACACGCCCGGCGACCATCACCCGCAGCCCGAGCACCCGAGCCATCTCCGCCACCTTGCGGCCGATATTGCCGTAACCGACGATGCCCAGCACCCGCCCCCGGAGTTCGAAGCTCGGATAGTCGTGGCGCGTGAAGATGGTGCTTTCCTGCCAACGGCCCAGGCGCGTTCCCTGGGCGTAGCGGGCCGCCTGGGTGGCCAGTTCCAGGATCAGCGCCAAGGTGTACTGCGCCACCGCGGTGGTGGCGTAGCCCGGTACGTTGCACACGGCGATGCCGCGTTCCCTGGCGCATGCGATATCGACGTTGTCCGTGCCGGTGGCGCCCACCGCGATGAGCTTGAGCTGCGCGGCCGACGGGTGCTCCAGCCGCGGCCGGTCGAGAACCAACTTGTTGATCACCGCGCACTGGCAGCCGTCGAGCCGCCCGGGCAGTTGGTCCGCCTCGGTCAACTCGTGCACCGCGCACCCGCCGGCTTCCTCGAACCGGTCCAGTGCCACGACGCCGAACGTCGCCGCGTCCAGGAACGCCGTACGAAATCCGCTCACGGCTCGTCCTTGCCCCCGGGACCGGTCTCGTCCTGGAAGTACGGCACCTCGGTCCCCTTCCGGTAGATGCCGCGGAACGGCTTCCGGCCCGACACCGAAGGGCCGGCGTACACGCCCACCTTGCCGGAGTCGGGGTAGTGGACGATGTCGGGGTACTGCATGGTGCTCACGCACAGATAGCGCAGGTCGCGCGCCGACGTGTTCACGAGCTGATGGGCCGTATCCAGGCCGCCCGGGCAGGCGATGAACATGCCCGCGCGCACGGCCACGGTCTCGCCGCCGAACCGCAGCGTCCCCTCCCCCTCCAGAATGTAGATCATCTCCTCGTTCAGGGTGTGGACGTGGAGCGGGAAAGCCGTCTTGCCCGGCGGGACGACAAAGAGGCCGCAGCCCAGCTTCCGCGCGCCCACGGCCACGCCGACGCGCTGCCGTGTACCGCCGAACGCGGTGCCCTCGGGAGCCGGCAACGGTTCCTCCGGAACGTCGGCAATGTGGACGATATGTCTGTGACTCATGCCGGACCCCTTCCGCTAAAGCAGGGTATAACTTGAACTTACAATGACAACCCTATGATAATGAAAGTAATTCTGTCATACATCCCGGCGTTGCGGACCGCTTTCGGAAAGCCTCTTTCGGCCCGGAATCTGCATGACGGCGCCGATTGTGTTTCGCGGCGCGGCGTTGCTACACTCGGGCCATGAGCCTGTGGCTGGCCTGCGCAATGGGTTTTTCCATCGCCTCCATGCCGGGCCCCATCCTGGCCCTCATCACCACCGAGACGCTCCGCCGGGGCGCGTGGCCCGGCGCGCAGGTGGCCTTGGCGCCCATGTGCGTCGACGCCTGCGTCATGCTGCCGCTGGTGATGGCACTCCAGTCCTCCATCCCCTCGGGCACCGGCGCGGTGGCCTTGGGAGTTGCCGGCGGCGGCTTCCTTTCATGGCTTGGAATCCAGTCCGTCCGCGCCGGTTCCACGGTGGCCGTGCCGGGCCGCCACCGGGGTTCGAGACGGATTCCCTCCTTCCTCAAGAGCGTACTCACCCACCTCGTGAACCCCTACGCCTACATCTTCTGGGGAACGGTGGGCTTCGCCTTTGTCCGCGAGGGGTTCGAGGCCCGGGGCCTCCGAGGGGCAATGTCCTTTCCCATGGGTTTCTGGCTCGGCGCCGCCGCCATGAACTTCCTGGTGGTCTGCCTCGTGAGCCGCGGACGCCGCTACCTGCCCCCTCGACTGGAACCCTGCGTGCACGTACTCTCGGGAGTCCTGTTGCTGGGCGCCGGCATCTTCCTCGCCTGGTCCGTCCTGGAGGATCATCTGTGAAGCCGTCCCGGACTCGCCTGCGCTCCGCCCGCTCCCAGGAGCTTGGCCTGCTCCCACAACTCGTCCATCTCCTCCAGGGAGGCCTCGTCCGGACTCTTGCCGCGGGCCGAGAGCTCCCGCTCGATGTGGGCGAAGCGCTTCTGGAACCGCTCGATGGCGCCCGCCAGCGCCTCCTCGGACTGCACCTTCAGGAACCGCCCGAGGTTGACCACCGAAAACAACAGGTCGCCAAGCTCCGCCTCCACCCGATGAGCCTCGCCGGTCCCGGCGGCCTCTCTCAGCTCTCGCAATTCCTCCTCCACCTTGGCCCAGACCGGCCCCGGCTCCGGCCAGTCGAACCCCACGCCGGCGGCCTTGTCGCCGATGCGCTGGGCGCGCGCCAGCGCCGGCATGGCGCGGGGCACCGAGGTGAACAGAGAATGACCCTGGGTTCTGCCTGACGGCTTCTCCAGCGCCTTCACCCTCTCCCAGTTCCGCAGCACCGCCCCCGCGTCGGTCGCCTGCCCGTCGCCGAAGACATGAGGATGCCGCCGCACCAGCTTGTCCCGCAGACCGGTCATCACCTCCTCGATGCCGAAGCGGCCCTCCTCGCTGGCCATCCGGGCGTGGAACAGCACTTGCAGCAGCACGTCCCCCAGCTCCTCGCCGATGGCGTCGTCGTCGTCCTCGTCAATGGCTTCCAGGAGCTCGTAGGTCTCCTCCAGCGCATAGCGCTTGAGCGACGCGTGGGTCTGCTCGCGGTCCCACGGGCAGCCGTCCTCGCCGCGCAGGCGGGCCATGACCCCGACCAGTTCCTCGAACAGCTCGCCGGCCTTCTTCCGCTTGCCGTCGTTCACGAGGGGTCCGTCGAATCCTGGCGGGGCGCCCCCACCCATCCGGTATCGGAGACGTCGATCTCCTGCTGGTCCGGACCGGTGACCTTGACCTCGAAGTAGGACTGGGGATGAGACGGGTCCGTGGGAGCGACCCGCGCCAGATCCGTGAGTTGTCCGCCGCCCAGTTCCGCGACCCGCGCCACCGTCTCCTCGAGACTGTCCACCTGAAAGCCGAAATGGTCCACGCCCGCGGGCGATGTCGGTGTCTTCAGATTCAGGATCGCCATGTTGACATGCCCGTCGGAGAGATAGACGCCGTTCCGTCCCTTGCCGACCTCCCGGAGGTCGAACGCCTCCTTGTAGAACGCCGCGGTCTTCGCCACGTCCCGGGTTCTTATCGCGATGTGCTTGAGTCGTGCCATGTCACCCTCCCGCAAACAGCTTTGCCTTGTCCCACTCTATCGCAAAGCCGGCCCGGTTTCATTCCCGGTTTCATCCCGCATCCGGACCAGCCGGGGCCTTCCCTCACAAACGGCCGCACGAACGGCTAGACTCGGCCCCATGAACTTCGGACGCCAAGTCATCTCCCTGTCCCTGTTCTGGTTCACGTTCTTCGGCGCCCTGGGCCTCTTCTTCCCCTATTACAGCCTCTACCTCAAGGAGAACGCCGGCCTGAGCGGAACCCAACTGGGCATGGTTCTCTCCGTCATGCCGCTGGTAGGCATCGTGGCGCAGCCCTTCTGGGGCCAGGTGGCCGACCGCACCGGTGCCCGGAGCCGTGTCGTCGCCTTCCTTTCGGTGATCGCGGCCGCCGGTTTCGTGCTGCTGGGGCTGGCGCAGGGGTTCGTGCCGATTCTCCTCGCAGCCATCTTCCTGGCGTTCTTCTCGACCCCGGTGATTCCCCTTTCGGTGTCCGTGGCGCTGGCGGCTTTCCGCCATTCCGGACCCCATGCCTACGGCTTCGCGCGGTCTTGGGGGACCGTGGGCTTTCTGGCCTCGGTGCTGGTCTTCCCGCTGGTGCTGGACCGGGTGCAGCGATGGCGCGGGCTCGACCCGATGCCGGGCGGCCCCTCCGAACCGGGACTGGGGATCATGTTCCTGGGCACCGCCGTGATCGTGCTGCTGTCGTCGGCCGCGGCCCTCGCCCTTCCCCGGGAGGGCCTGGCGTCGCTGCGCGCCGCCCGGAACGAGTGGCGCGCGCTGCTCCTCAGGGCGCCCATGCGCCGCATGCTGCTCCTCGCCTTCAGCGCCTACCTCTTCGTCACCGGCCCCATGGGCCTGCTGCCGGTCTACGTCCGCGCCCACGGCGGCACGCTGGAGACGGTGCAGACCATGTGGATCCTGATGCTCATCGTCGAGATTCCCCTCATCCTGTGCACCGGCATGGGCCTCCAGCGCATCGGCGCCCGGGGCCTGCTGGCGGCGGGCGTGCTGGCCGGCGGCGTCCGCTGGACGGTCTGCGGCCTCACCGCCAATCCCTACTGGATCTATCCGGTGCAGCTGCTCCACGGCGTGATGGTCACGGGTCTGATGATGGGCGGGCCGCTCTACGTGGACCGGGTGGCTCCCGGACGGCTGCGGTCCACCGCGCAGGGCCTGGTGGCCATGGTGGGCATGGGACTCGGCGGCATCGCCTCCAACACCGCCGCCGGCTGGATTCTGGACCATGTCGGGGCCAACGCGCCGTACCTCATCGGCGGTGCCGGCGCGCTGGGGGTGGGGCTGGCGATTCGCTGGGTTCTCCCCGCGGTGGAGCGCGAGGACGAGACCCGGCAGGCGCCGCGCTGCTGACCGATACCGGGGTGCACGGTCAGTCCAGCTTCACCAGCTTCTGCAGGCTGCGCATCTCCCGAGGCGGTTCGAGCCGCCGGCCCCGGATCGTCCACGACACCTCGGCGACGTAGAGGTTGCGGTTCGAATCCAGACAGATGCCGTGGGGTGCGATGAACTGGCCCGGCCCCTCCCCCATCACCGGACCGCCGAAACGCGCCAGTTCGATGCCCCGGGCGTCGCGGACGACGATGCGGTGGCCGATGTTGGGATAGTTGCCGTTCTGGGAAGTCCCGGGACCCAGCTCGCCGATGTAACAGACGGCGTCCGCGCCGTCGTCCATGTTCTCCATGTACAGTGCGCACGGACGGTGCAGATTGTCGCACCACTGGGTCTCGAACCGGCCCTTGCCGTCGAACACCTGAATGCGGTGGTTCTCCCGGTCGGCCACGTAGACCCAGCCGTCCCGGTCGGTGCAGATGTTGTGGACCAGATTGAACTGGCCAGGATCGGTGCCCGGCTCGCCCCATGAAAAGAGCCGTTTTCCGTCCGGCGCATACTTGTGCACCCGCGAGTTGCCGTAGCCGTCCGACACGTAGATGTCGCCCTGCGGCGAGAACGCCACATGGGTGCAGCGGTTGAAGGGTTCCCCTTCCTGGAAGGCCGCGGGCTTGCCGGGCACCCCGAGGGTCATCAGCACCTTGCCGTCCAGGGTGCACTTGCGCACCGTGTGGTCACCGTCATCGGTGAGGAAAATCGTGTCGTCCGGCCCCATGGTGACGCCGTGCGGACGGGTGAACAACCCCTCGCCCCAGGTGCGCAGGAACCGCCCCTCCCGGTCGAACACGATGACCGGATGGTCGCCCCGGGTGAAGCAGTAGACATCGTCGTCTCCGCTCACCCCCACGCCGGCCACCTCCCGGAACGTCATGCCGTCGGGCAGTTGCGCCCAGTCTTCCCTGACCTCGTAACGGAACGCGCCGCTTCCCAGTATCGTGCCCATGTCGCTCCTTTCGTCCGCCGCACGGACTGATCCGGCCGGTTCGATGTCGTCCGATGGCGTGGCGTCCGCCCGGCGAGCCGCCGCTACGCCTGCTCCCAGGAGCATGATCCAGCAATTGCCCCGTGGTTGCAATCCGCCGCCGAAACCGCGTCGGACACCCCGCAGCCTGCGGGCTCTGCCCGGGTCCGCCCGCACGGTCCTCGTCCGATACGAAGCGATCCAGCGGCGGCGGGCGCAACCGGCGGTGCCGCCGCGGCGGCGGAGCCGAACCCCTCGCTCCGGTGGACGGACGGCGAACCACCGGACCGGCATCCGGCCCGGTTGAACAATCATACCCGGGTGTCTAAGCTCCTGCGATGGCCGTTCGGCTGGAAACGGATGTGCTGGTCATCGGCGGCGGCATGGCCGGGGCCTTCGCCGCCTGGCGGGCGCGGGAGGCCGGAGCACGGGTGCTGCTGGTGGACCGTTCCTGCTTCGGACGCAGCGGCTGCAGCGCCCTGGCTTCGGGGGTCTACCCGGCCTTCATGCCGGGCGACGACCGGGACGCGTGGATGCGGGCCTTCGGCGGGCCGCTGGTGAACCAGCCGCTGGTGGCCCGGTCGCTGCCGGTGATGCACGAGCACGTGATGCTCATGGACCGCTGGGGCGTCAAGTGGGTCAAGGAGGGGCGCCGGATCGTCCGCATGGGCGCCCCCGGGCGTTCCTTCGCCAACGGGGTGTGGATGGCCGAAGGCGGCCCGCAGATGATGATGGCGGTGCGCTCGGGCGTCGTCGGACACGGCGTCGAGGTGCTGAACCGGGTGGCCCTCACCGAACTGCTGACCTCCGACGGCGAACTCCCCACGGGTGGGCGTGTGGTGGGCGCCTGCGGCTTCCACACCCGCACCGGCGAGGTGCACGCCATCGTCGCCAACGCCACCGTGGTCTGCACCGGCCCCTACAAGTTTCCCTATCCCTGGCCCGGAAGCACGCTGGGCTACATGCCCATCGACCTTTCCGGCGACGGCATCGCCATGATGATGCGCGCCGGCGCGGAGCTGTCGCGGCTGGAACTGGGCGGCATCAACCTGAATCCCGACAACGCCCTGTCCGCGCCCGGGCTGGAATCGCTGATGCCCTCCGGGGCCCGGTGGGTGGACAAGGACGGCCGGCGCTTCCTGGAGGACTACGACCCCGGGCGCATGGAAATGACCAACCGGGCGCTGCTCTACTTCGCCGTGGCGCACCAGAAAGAACAGGGGCGGGTGCCCTCCATGGACCTGCGGGAGGTGGCACCGGAGCGGATGCAACTCATCCGGCGGGTGATCCCCATTGTCGTGGGCAACCAGGAGGCGCTGGTGGGCGACCTCACCGAGTCGCCGGTGCCCTACACCTACCAGGTGGCGGGCACCAGCGGCATCTTCGGGGCCGGCGCGCGGGTCAACGAACGCGGCGAGACCACCGTACCGGGGCTCTACGCCGCCGGCACCTGCACCGACATGAACTATCTCCCGGGCGGCAATCTGCCCTTCTGCTCCGTGACCGGCGACTGGACCGGCCGCGCCGCCGGGACAGCCGCCCGGCGGACGGGGCGCCCGCAACCGCCGGCGGAACAGGTTGAGCGAGTGGCCGCGGAGATCCTCGAACCGCTCCGGCGCCGGGACGGCACCGGGTTCGCGCCGGTCCACCGGCGCCTCGGCGAACTCCTGATGGAGAAGGTCGGGCTCGTGCTCCACGCCGACCGCCTCGACGCGGCCCTCGCCGAAATCCGCACCATCCGGGAGCAGGACGTGCCCCGGCTCACGGCGCCGGACCCTCACGAGCTGGCCAAGGTATGGGGACTGGCCCAGTACATGCAGGTGCTGGAAGCCACGCTGCGCGCCTACCGCCACCGGACCGAGAGCCGGGTGGCGTTCATCCGCGAGGACTACCCCGTCATCGACAATGTCAACTGGGTCAGGATGGTGGTGGTCCGGCAGGAGAACGGCGCCCTCCGGCTGTGGGACGAGCCCGTGCCGGAGTCCTGGCACGACCCCCACCCGGTGCGTCCGACGCAGAACCGGCATCTCGTGTTCCGCAGCCAGGAGTCCCGCCATGCCGCTCGTTGAGGTGAACGCCCAAGCGTGCACCGGTTGCGGCGTCTGCGTCGAGACCTGCCCCACCGACGTGCTGCGGCTCGACGGCCGCCGCAAGGCGGTGACGGCCTATCCCGCGGACTGCCAGGGATGCTTCGTGTGCCAGTGGGACTGCGCCTACGGGGCCATCCGCGTGCGCGTCAACCCCCTGGACCCATCCACGGCAGGCTCTGCCTGAGCACCCGCTTGTCCACCTTGTCGCCCGAGGCGACCCTGGGCAATGCCTCCACCCGCTCCAGCCGATCGGGGCGCTTGAAAAGGGCCAGACCCTGGTCGCGCAGAAACGCCCAAACCTCCTCCAGGGTCAACGAGGCGCCGCGCTCCAGGACCACGCAGGCGGCGATGCGCTCGCCCATCTCCGGATCGGCGCAACCCACCACCGCGGCCTCGCGCACCTTGGCGTGACGCACCAGCAGATTCTCGATGTCCGCCGGAAAGACATTCTGTCCGCCGCGAATGATGAGATCCTGGTCCCGGCCCATGAGATGGATGTGGCCGCCCTCGTCCATGCGGCCCCACTCCTGCAAGTCCAGGAACCCGTCGGCGCGCCGGCGCGCGTCAAGGTCCGGATTGTTGAAGAAGCGTGCGTCCGAGGGCAGTCCCCGGACCCACAGACGGCCGGTCTCGCCCCGGGGCACCTCCTGGCCGCCGGCGTCCATGATCCGCATCTCGTTGCCCTCCAGGGGCCGTCCCACCGAGCCGATGCGGACCTCCGGCGGGTCGTCCCAGGACGTGGCGCACAGGCCGCCGCAGTCCACGCTGCCGTAGCCCTGCATGATGCGGCAACCCAGCCGCGCCTCGGCGGCGCGACCCACCTCCCCGGGCAGGGGCGAGCCGTGGCTGACGATGATGCGCAGGGAACCCAGGTCGAAGTCGTCCAGCCCCGTCAGGGCCAGCAACCGGGAGATCATGGTGGGGACCATGGGGAGCACGTTCACCCGCTCCCGGGCCACCGCCGCGCAAGTGTCGCGCGGGTCGAAGCGGTCCAGCAGCACGACCCGCGCTCCGGCCTGGCAGACGCCGTTGTACACCAAGCCGTCCGCCACTCCCGAAATGATGGCGGTGACCGCGGCCAGGGTATCGTCAGCGCCCACGCGGAACCGCCGGAGGTGGAACCAGGCGGTGAGAAGGCGCGTGTAGAGGGGCACGGCCGCACACTTGGGGGTGCCCGTGGAGCCGCTGGTGGTGGCGAGCTGACAGATATCCTCGATGCCGTAGCGGGTGGCCGACAGGCGCTGCCGCCGTCCTGCGGACACCTTCGCCGCAAGCATCTCTTCAAGGGAAAGACAGCCGGCCGGAACCTCGTTCCAGGCCGCCAGCACATGGCGCAACTCCGGCACACGGACCTGCTCCAGCAGTTCGACGTGCCTGAACCCGCGATAGGCCGCGGGAACAATGGCGGCCTCGGGACGGGTGAAGCGCAGGACAGGCTCCAGCTCCGCGCGCCGGAAGCCGGGAGCGACCGTCACCAGCCGGAGTCCCGCCTTCTCGCACGCAAGCCGGGCGAGAAAAAGCTCCGCGGAGTTGGGCATCTGGATGAGGACAGGGCTGTCGCGCTCCAGGCCCAGATCCAGCAGTCCCAGAGCCAGAGCGTCGGAAAGCTCCGCGACCTGCTCCCAGGACAAGCGCCGTCGCGTGTCCACCAGCGCCTCCTTCGAACCCGCGCGGCGCGCGTTGTCGTCGCAGAAGTCCGCCGCGGTCTTGAGCGGCATGTAGCGGGAGATGGCGTCCCGCAACGCCGTGCGTGGGTCCGACATGGAAGTCTCCGGCCGCGCGGCGCCAGAGCCGCCAGCCATCTCGCAGGGTCTTTGTACTGCACCCGCCGGACGCGCATCAACGGCCGGAAATGGACCGGCCGACTGTTTCGTAGTAGATTCCCGCCAGACCGGCCCCCGAGGAGAGCAGGGCGGTGCTGGACAAGGCCCACAACGCGGGTGGGGCAACTGGCGGGGACCTTCCCGGCGAGTGGTTCCCGGCGCACCTCGCGGCCCGGTCCGCCAAGGCCTGGGCGCCGGTGCCACATCGGGAAGCCGTACCATGACCGACACCGAACTCGCCGGGCTGGCCCGACGCATCAGGACGTGGGGCCGCGAACTGGGGTTCCAGCAGGTGGGCATCACCGGCGTGGACCTGACCGAGGACGAGGCGTTGCTGGAACGCTGGCTGGCCGAGGGACGTCACGGCGAGATGGCGTACATGGAACGGCACGGCTCCCGGCGCACGCGCCCGGCGGAACTGGTGCCGGGCACGGCCCGGGTGATATCCGCCCGCATGGATTACCTCCCCGAGAGCGGCGCGGACCCGTGGCGGGTGCTCGGCGAGCCGCGCCTCGGCTACGTCTCCCGCCATGCGCTTGGCCGCGACTACCACCGGCTGCTGCGCAAGCGGCTGCAGGCGCTGGCGGACCGGATCGCCGCGGCCGCCGGCCCCTTCGGCTACCGGGTGTTCACCGACAGCGCGCCGGTGCTGGAGAAGCCGCTGGCGCGCAATGCCGGGCTGGGCTGGATCGGCAAGCACACCAATCTCATCAACACCCGCGCCGGCTCGTGGTTCTTCCTGGGCGAGATCTATACCGACCTGGCGCTGCCCACGGACGCTGCCGCCAAGGACCGCTGCGGCACCTGCCGCGCGTGCATCGACGTCTGCCCCACCGGCGCCATCACCGGGCCGTACCGGCTGGATGCCCGCCGGTGCATCTCCTACCTCACCATCGAGCTTCGCGGCTCCATTCCGGTGGAACTGCGGCCCCTGGTGGGGAACCGCATCTACGGCTGCGACGACTGTCAGCTCGTCTGCCCCTGGAACCGTTACGCCCGCTTCACGGGCGAGGCCGGCTTCCGGCCCCGAAACGGGCTGGACGCGCCCGCGTTGCTGGAACTCCTTCGCTGGAGCGAGGCGGACTTCCTGCACTTCATGAACGGCAGCGCGACCCGCCGGATCGGCTGGGTCTGCTGGCTCCGCAACGTCGCCGTAGCCTTGGGCAACGCGCCCTACGATCCCCTCATCGTACAGGGACTGCGGCAACGATGCGCGCATCCGTCGCCGCTGGTGCGGGAGCACGTGGCCTGGGCCCTGGAACAGCAGCATCGCAAGCGCCCCGGACCGCGGGCGGCCGCCGGAACGCCTTGACGCCCCGCCAGGAATCTCGCCAACGGTTCAGGCCCGACCTCATTCACCCGCGCCGGGACCGGACACGGCCAGGAACCTGGAAGACCTTCCCGTCCTCGAGACGCAGGGCCGTCAGCGGACCGCCCCAGACACAGCCGCTGTCGAGGCACACGGTGCCGTTCTCGCGGTGGAGTCCCAGGGCTGCCCAGTGGCCGTAGAGAAGCGTTTCGTCCATGCGCCCGCGGCGCAGGGCGAACCAGGGACGGTACCCGGCGGGTGCGTCCGCCGGCACCCCCGAGAACGACAACGCCATGCGGCCGTCGGACGTGCAACAGCGCAGGCGCGTGAACACGCCGAGGATGCAATTCCAGCGCGCCGGTCCGGTCAGGTCTGTGGTCCATGCGGCGACCGAGTGAACGGTCTGTCGCCGCAGGAAGTCCCTGAAGTCGGGGCCGCGCATCCGCGACTCCACTTCCCGCGCCAGTCCCACCGCCTCCGGGACGCTCCACTGCGGCAACACACCCGCGTGGGAAAGGACGTAGCCGTGCTCGCGGTGGATCAGCGGAAGACGGCGCAGCCAGTCCACGAGGGCGTCCCGGTCCGGGGCGCCCAGGACGTCGTCCAGACTGTCCCGCGGCCTGGCGAAGGAGATGGCTTCAGCGCGGCAAATGAGGTGGAGGTCATGGTTGCCGAGGACCGCGACCCCGCGGGACCCCAGCCCCTTGACGAAGCGCAGGACGGAGAGGGAGTCCGGTCCGCGGTTCACCAGATCGCCGGCGAACCACAGCCGGTCGGCGGCCGGGTCGAAGCCGACGGCGTCCAGCAACCGCCGGAGGGCGTCGTAACAGCCCTGTATGTCGCCGATGGCGTACGTGGCCACGATCTACGCCCGGATCCGCGAGGCGGGCCTTCCGTCACGGCGTTCTCCTCGTTCCCTGCGGCTGTCCCGCGCCTCCTGGCCACGCCTGCGGGCGCCGCAGGCCGGTGCGATGACGGCGTGCCGGCACTTCGAAGAGACCCCTATTCGTGCCCCTCCAGGTAGGTGATCAGGGTGAGGAAGGCCCCCTGCGGATCCTGGATGACGCAGAACCGGCCGACGCCCGGGATGTCTTTCAGCGGCACGACGACTTCGCCTCCGAGTTCCCGGGCCTTCCCGGCCGCCGCCTCCACGTCGTCGACGGTCACATACGCGCCCCAGTTGGGTGGCATTCCCTGGGCCTGGGGCGGTATCGCCATGATTCCGCCGACCTCGGTCCCATCCACCTTCACGACGTTGTATTCAAGGTCCTGGTTGTCTTCGAAGCACTCGTGGACCACCGTCTCCGTGGTCCACCCCAGGAGTTCGGAATAGAACCTCTTGGCCCCCTCCACGTCCGTGGTCAACAGTTCACACCAACTGAAAGCTCCATGCTTCATGGCATTCATGAACGACCCCCTTTCTTTCCCCGCACCGGGTGGTCTGTGGCACGCCGCCTGGCTGCGCCAGCCATCATATCACGTCCGTTGCCGGCGGCAACCGTCGTGCTGCCGAGCGGGACTGGATGCGCCCGCCGCTTCGCGACAGACTGTGCGCCCGTCCCACGGGCGTGTTCGGAGGCGTTTCGTGCCGGAGTTCCGGCCCGGGCGGCGTGCCTCCCGCCGCCGCGGGTGCGCATGCAAGGCACGGAAGCCTTCCGCGTCGACGGCCCCTTCAGGTCCCCCGCGTCCGGGAGGCGGCCGGCATGCGCAAGACACGCGCACCCGTCTACTCATGGCGCAGCGCTTCGATGGGGTTGAGCCGGGCGGCCCGGTTGGCGGGCTGGAAACCGAAGAACACGCCGATGACCGCCGCAAAGACGAAGGCCAGCAGGATGGAGCCGGCGGAGATGACGATCTGCCAATCACCCATGTAGGAAAGGCCCAGGGAGGCCGCGGCGCCGGCGGCGATGCCCGTGATGCCACCCAGGAGGCTCAGCACCAGGGACTCGGTGAGAAACTGCCGGCGGATGTCCCGTCGTCTCGCTCCCACCGCCAGCCGCACGCCGATCTCCCGGGTACGTTCGGTCACCGATACCAGCATGATGTTCATGATGCCGATACCGCCCACCAGAAGCGCCACGCCGGCGATGCCCGCGAGCAGGTAGCCCAGGGTGCTGGCGGCCTCGCTGGCCGCCTCGACGATGTCGGTACGGTTGCGGACCCGGAAGTCGTCCAGCTTGGTGCCGGTGATCTTGTGGCGAATCCTCAACAGCGCGGTGACCGCGTCCTGCACGTCCGAGGTGGCCTCCTTGCTCTCGGCGCTCACCTCGACGCCCCGAACGTGCCGGATGCCGAGCAGCTTTCGCTGGGCCGTCCGCAGCGGCACCAGGACCACGTCGTCGAGGTCGCCGGCGAACGACGAGGTGCCCCGCTCCTTCAGCACCCCCACCACCTCGAACGGAATGTGCTTGAGCCGGATGGTCTGACCGATGGGATAGTCGTCGCCGAATAGCTCCTTGACGACGGTCTGCCCGATGAGGGCCACCTTGCGGTTGAGCCGCATGTCCTCTTCCGTGAAGCTGTATCCCGACTCCACTCCCCAGTTCATGATCTGGAGATAGTCCGGAGTGGTACCCGTGAAGGCCGGATGCCAGTTCCTGTTGCCGTAGACCACCTGGGCCGAGCCCCGGACATGGGGAGCCACCCGGACCACCCCCGGCACCTCCGCCAGAATGGCCCGGGCGTCCGCTTCGGTGAGGGTGGTGATGCGGGCACCGCGCACACGACGCCCGCCGCGGGTCACCGCGCCGGCATGGACCGAGATGCGGTTGCTGCCCAGGCGCTCCATCTGCTTGGCCACCCTGGCCTTGGCCCCTTCCCCCAAGGCGACCATGGCGATGACCGCGCCGACGCCGATGATGACCCCCAGCATGGTCAATGCGGACCGGAGCTTGTTCACCCGTATGGCTCGCAGCGCGATGCGAACGTTGGCCCGGATATCGGCCCCCAGACGCTTCCTGCGGCGGCGGGGGCCGTCGCTGCCATCGCCGCCGCCGGCAGCATGGCCGTCCCCGGCTCCGGCACCCGCGCCGGTCACGGTGCCGGCCACCGCGAAAGACGAGCCGGGTGCGGCGGCTTCCGCCATGCTCCCGGCCTCCTCCCGCTCCACCCGGCCGTCCTTGAAATGAACGACGCGCTGCCCGTGGGAGGCCACCGCGGGATCATGGGTGACGAAAACGACAGTGATGCCCCGCTCCCGGTTGAGGGTCTTGAACAATCGATGATCTCGGCGCCGGTGCGGGTATCGAGATTGCCGGTGGGTTCGTCGGCCAGGATGATGCGGGGGTCGTTGAGCAGCGCCCGGGCGATGGCGACCCGCTGCTGCTGGCCGCCCGACAACTGCGTGGGCCGGTGCGCCGCCCGGTCACCGAGTCCCACCAGATCCAGCATCGCCCGCGCCTTGCGTCGGCCCGCCGCCGGCGGTACGCCGTTGTAGAGGGACGGCAACTCGGCGTTCTCCAACGAGGTGGTGCGGGCCAGGAGGTTGTAGTTCTGGAAGACGAAGCCGATCTCGTGGTTGCGCAGGGCGGCCATCTCGTCGGATGACAGCTCGCCGACATCCCTACCGTTCAGGAGATACCGGCCCGAGGTCGGCCGGTCCAGAAAACCCAGGAGGTTCATCAGGGTGGACTTGCCGGAGCCCGAAGGCCCCATGAGGGCCACCATCTCGCCCGCGAGAATCCGCAGAGAGACGCGCTTCAGCGCTTCCACCTTCTGCTCGCCAAGATCGTAGACCTTGGTGACCTCTTCCACTTCGATGACGGGCGGGCGGTCCACGTGAATGGCGTCCTGTCAGAGGCCCCCGAGAATCCGCGAGCGCACGCGCGCGGTCGTGGTGGTGGCCCGTTTCATGGCCTCGGAGCGAATCCCCACGATGACCGGGTCGTCGGTCCGGAGACCCGAGACGATCTCCATGTTCCGGGCGTCGGTGGCGCCGAAACGGATGCGCTCCCGGACGGGCTTGCCGTCCCGGTAGACCCACACGGCCCCCCGCCCTTCCAGCAGCCTCCTGCGTCTTTGCTCGGCGCTGGGCCGCTGACCACGGCGCGGTCCGGCACGCCCGGGCAGGTCGGGGTAGAGCTTGCGGATATCCCGTCCGTTGACCCTCAACGCCGCGCTGGGAACAATGAGGACGTCCTGCCGCCGGGCCAGGATGATGGTGACATTGGCGGTCATGCCGGGCTTGAGGGCCAGATCCCGGTTGCGCACCCGGATCTCGGTGTCGTAGGTGACGACGTTGTCCTTGATGAGCGGCGACGGGAAGATGCGTACCACCTTGCCCCTGAAGGTTCGGCCGGGAAACGAATCCACCTGGAACTCCACGTCCTGATCGACCTCGACCTTGCCGATGTCCGCCTCATCCACCCAGGCGTCCACCTTCATTTCCGCCAGCTCGGCGATTGTCACCAGCGGCGGCGACGACAGGCTCGCCGCCACCGTCTGCCCCGCCTCCACGGTCTTCTGGATCACCACGCCGGAGATGGGCGCCCGGATGACGCTGCGGTCGAGCCGCACCCGCGCCATCTCCAGCTCGGCTTCCGCCTGCTGCACGTCGGCGCGGATGCCGGCGATGACCGCCCGCTTCACCTTGATCTCGTCAACCCGGGCGGACTCTTCCTTGAAACGGGCCGCCGCCCGTTCGTACTCCGCCTTGACGGATTCGTACTGCTCGCTTGAGATCAGGTTCCGTCCGATGAGATCCTTGTTGCGGCGGTGCTTCTCTTCCAGATTCCGGAACGCCGCCCGGGCACCGTCGATGCTGGCCGCGACGCGGGACTGCAGCATCGTGACCCCGGCCAGCTCCCGGGCGAGATTGGCCCTGGCCTTGGCCACCTTGGCTTCCGCCTGAAGCACCTGCGCCCGGAACAGGTCCTGATCCAGCCGCGCAATGACGTCTCCCTTCTCGACCCTGGCGGGTACGTCCACCGGGAGATCCTTGATGGTGCCCGAAACCTGGGTGGAAACGGTGACCGACGACACCGGATTCACCGTACCCGTGGTGGTGATGCGCGAGAAGATTTCGCCCGTCTCGACCTTGGCGAGCCGGAACGGAAACACCGCTTTCTCTTCCGCCGGAAGAAACCGGCGCGTGAGCGACGAGAGCCCCTCCCGGACAGAGCCGGCATGGCTCTCCACCCTCGCCGGCGCGTACCAGAACAGACCCGCGCCGCCGGCTCCCAGGAGAACCACGACCAAGGCCATTGTCCACAAGAACCGCTTCATTCGTTTTGCTCCGGTGCCGCCATGACGCTCGAACCCATCCCATTGGACTGCGGATGGTTCCGCGAAGTGTTGCCCGGGGGTTGCCCGGGGGTTGCCCGGGCGCCCGCGACCTTTCCACCGGAGCATTGTACCGCCCAAGGCGGGCAGAAAGAAACCGTCCCCGCAAGGGCCTTGGACCGCATCTGCTCTCGCCACCCGCGGTGGAATCTGATAGAGCATGCGAACGCACTACCGTCTTGCCGCTCGCGGAGGCAACGCCGATGTTCAGCACACGTTACGACTACAGTCCTATCATCCACCGGCCGCGACTGGAGTGGCCGGGGGAAGCGCGGGTGGCGCTCTGGCTGGGTCCGAACATCGAGTGCTTTCATATCGACAAGAGCCTGCCGAGAGTCTCCGAGCCACTGCCGGACGTGCCGTCCTACGCGCTCAGGGACTACGGCTCGCGAGTGGGCGTGTTCCGCATGATGGAGGTGTTCGACCGCTACGACATGCGGGCGAGCGTGCTGCTAAACGCCGAGGTCTGCTCCCGGCACCCGGCCATCATCGAGGAGGGCAACAAGCGCTCCTGGGAGTGGCTGGGCCACGGCATGAACAACAACACGCGGCTCAACGCCTACGGTGCCAAGAAGCAACGCAAGGTCATCCGCAAGGTCCGCGACATCATCGCCCACGCCACCGGCAAGGCTCCCAGGGGATGGCTGGGACCGGGACTCTCGGAGACTTGGGACACCCCGGACTTCCTGGCCGCGGCGGGTTTCGAGTACCTGTGCGACTGGGGCTGCGACGACCAGCCGGTGCCCATGCGGGTGAAGGCCGGCCGCATGGTCACGGTGCCGTATCAGCAGGGAATCAACGACATCTCCCTGTTCGTTCACGCCAACCACACGCCGGCGGACTACTACAGGATCGTCTGCGACCAGTTCGACACCCTCTACCGGGACGGCCGGAACGGCGGGCGGGTCATGTGCATCCCGCTGCATCCCTACGTGACCGCGATGCCCTTCCGCATCGGCGCCCTGGACCGCGCCCTGGAACATATCTGCTCTCACGAGGGCGTATGGAAGACCACCGCGGGCGAGATCGCGGACTGGTACTACCAGCACTACTACAAGGCTCCGGACAGGCTGGACGCCTGGACGCCGGAGGGATGAGCCCTGGCCGGTCCGGCCCGGGAGGGAGGGTGCGGGGCATGGCGGAGTCGCGCCGCGGCCGCACGCCCTCCCCGCCGGCGGCGCGCATGACCGGAATGGGCATGGCTGCGGTAACCCGCCTGAGAGGCTCGACGGTCGAGCACCGGAGCACGACATGGAGAACCACCGCTACGACTATCGACCCATCACGAAACGCCCCAGGCTCCGATGGCCCGGTGACGCCAGAATCGCCCTGTGGGTGTGCCCCAACATCGAATACTTCCACATCGATCAGCCCATCCCCAATTTCGGCATGTCCCGGGTGCCGGACGTGCGCGGCTACTCGCAACGCGACTACGGCGCACGGGTGGGCGTTTTCCGGATGATGGAGGTGCTGGACAAGCACGGCATCCGGGCCAGTGCCCCGTTGAACTCCGAGTGCTGCATCCACCAGGGGGAGATCATCGACGAGGGCCGCCGACGGGACTGGGAATGGCTCGGCCACGGCATCACCAACAACCTGCCCCTCACCGCCTATCCTGCCACGGAGGAGCGCTCGGTCATCCAGCAGGTCCGGGACGAGATCGCGGCGGCCACCGGAAAGGCCCCCCGGGGCTGGCTCGGACCCGCCCTGGCCGAAACCTTCGACACCCCGGACCACCTGGCCGACGCGGGCTTCGACTACCTGTGCGACTGGGGCCTCGACGACCAACCCGTGCCCATGCGCGTGAAGACCGGGCGCATGATCGTGATGCCCTACGAGCAGGGCCTCAACGACATCAACTTCTTCCTGCGCTCCGACCACACGCCCCGGGAGTACTTCCGGCAGGTCTGCGACCAGTTCGACGTGCTCTACCGGGACGGCGAACGGAGCGGCACGGTGATGTGCCTTCCCCTGCATCCCTTCATCATCGGCGTCCCGCTCCGCATCCAGTACCTGGACCGCGCCCTGGAGTACATCCGCGCGCACGACGGCGTCTGGTTCGCCACCGGCGGCGAGATCGCGGACTGGTACTACGCGCACGGTCACGAAGACCCGGGCAGACCGTAGAACCGGACGCTCTCCCTGGCATCGTGGAAGATCGACGCCGAATTCCGGAGACCTCCCGAATTGCCATGACACAGTCGTTCGAGATCATCCCGCAGGCGCCGTATTCGTTCGATCTCACCGTCGCGCGCTTCATGCGATTCACCAGCGAGGTCGTCGATCTGGTGGAGGGTGGCCGCTACCAGCGCCTGCTGACCGCCGGCCGCCAGCTGGCCCTGGCCACGGTCACGGACATCGGCACGACGGCGCGGCCGAGGCTCGCCGTCACGCTGGACAGCCCGTCCCGGACACCGCTGAAGCGGGCCGAGTTCGAGGCCCAGCTGCGGCACATCCTGTGCACCGACCTCGATCTCGGGCCATTCTATCGGCTGGCACGCCGGGACGCGCTGCTGGCACCGATGGTGCGGCGGTTTCGCGGACTGCGCGTCGCCGCCAGCCCGACGCTGTTCGAAGCCCTGGTGACGGCCATCCTCTCCCAGCAGGTCCACCTCACCTTGGCGTACTCCATCAAGAAGGCGCTGGTGGAGAGCTTCGGCCGCAAGTGGCGGCGGCAGGGACGCACCTACCACGCGTTTCCCGAGATGCGCCGATTCGCCGCCCAGAGCCTGGAGGCCATGCGCGGCTTCCGGCTGAGCCAGGCCAAGGCGGGCGCACTGATCCGCCTCGGCCAGACGTTCGCCTCCGACGCGGGCTTTCGCGGGCTGGCGGCGCGGTCCGACGAACAGATCGTCGAGCGGCTGACCGGCATCAAGGGCATCGGCCGCTGGTCGGCGGAGATCGCGATGATGCGCGGACTGGCGCGCCCGGACGCCTTCCCGGCCGGCGACCTGGGAGTGGTCAAGTACGTGGCCCAGGGTCTGCTGGGAAAGAGCGGCAAGGCCACCGAGGCCGAAATGCGCGCTTTTGCCCAACGCTGGCGGCCGTATCGCGGGCTGGCCCTGGCCTACTGCTACGCCGAACTGGCAACACGCCGCGGCACCACCACCCCGAGCCTCGGCCGGGAATAGCCCGGAGAGCCTGACGGTCCGGCACATGCCGAATACACCCGTGACGCCACGGACCGCCGGCCAGACCCTGTCGATCATCGTGCCGACGTTCCGGGAGGCAGCCAACCTCCCCACCCTGGCGGACCGTATCCACCAGGTCCTGTCCGGCACCGGCATCGAATGGGAATTGCTGCTCGTGGACGACGATTCCGGCGATGGCAGCGGGGCCGTGGCCGCGGCGCTTGCGCAGCGCCTGCCCCTGCGCCGGGTGGTCCGCCGGGGCACGGTCCGGGACCTGTCCCTGGCCGTGATCGACGGCATCCGGCTGTGCCGGTTCGACCGCCTCGTGGTCATGGACGCGGATCTGTCACATCCGCCCGAGCGCATCGTCGATCTGCTCGCCGCCCTGGACGCCGATTGCGACATGGTCATCGGCAGTCGCTACGCGCCCGGCGGCAGCCGCGACCGCTCCTGGAACCGTTACCGCGTGCTGATTTCGCGGCTTGGAACCTGGCTGGCGCGCCCCCTGGTGGACTGCGCCGACCCCATGTCCGGCTTCTTTGCCACCCGCCGCCGCACCCTTCCGGACCTCTCCACCTCGCGGCCCCTGGGTTACAAGATCGCGCTGGAGTTCATGGTGCGCGGCGACCTGCGCGTGCGCGAGATTCCCATCGACTTCCGCGACCGCAGCGTGGGCGCCAGCAAGATGAACTGGCGCCAGCAGGTCCGGTTCGCGCGGCACCTTTCGCGATTGTACAACTTCAAGTTCGGCAGCCGGGCCCGGGTTCCCTTCTTCAGCGCGGTGGGCGCCAGCGGCCTTGCCGTCGACCTCGCCGCCTGTCTCGCGCTTCAAGGGATCGGCGTGGAGCACCGGCTGGCGCGTTTCCTGTCCTTCTGGACAGCGGTGAACTGGAACTGGGCCCTGAACCGCGGCCTGACCTTCAGCGAACGGGTGCGCCAGCCCCGCCTGGGCCAGTGGGCGCGCTCCATGGCGGGCAGCCTCTTCGGCCTTGTCCTCAACGCCGGCACCTACGCGCTGTTGACGAGCACCCTGGCGTTCTTCGACCGCCACCGCCTGCTGGCGTTCTTCGGCGGCGTCGGCCTGGGGAGCCTCATCAACTTCCTGGTCGCCGACCTGTACGTCTACGGCCGGCACCCGGGGCGCCGGCCCGGATCATGGACGGAGGCCTCGTGAGCCCCGGCCGTTCCTCCCGCACCGGCGGGCACGTCACACCACCACCGCACCGCATCAACCGTCGCCGTCTCCGGGACCGGCGCGACCGTAGGCGTCCTCGTAGCGGACGATATCGTCCTCTTCCAGGTACGATCCGCACTGGACCTCCACCACCTCCAGCGGCACGGTGCCGGGATTCGCCAGCCGGTGCTTCATCCCCCGGGAAATACAGGTGGACTGATTCTCCGACAGCACCAAAGTTGCCTCCCCCCGGGTCACACGTGCGCGGCCGCGGACGACGGTCCAGTGCTCGGAGCGGTGTTCATGAGATTGCAGGGAGAGGGCGTGGCCGGGCCGGACGACGATGAGCCTGACCTTGAAACCATCGCCCACCCGCAAGTCCCGGAACGTGCCCCAGGGACGCCGGACCTCGCGGTGCACCCGGTGCTCGCGCCGGCCCGCCGACCGGAGCACGGCCACCACCCTCTCCATGTCCCGGGCCGCGTCCCGGCCGGCCACCAGCACGACATCGCCGGTGTCCACGATGACAAGGTCGGACACGCCCACCGCCGCCACCAGACGCTCCCCGGCACGGATGCAGGTGTCGCGAACGCCCTCCAGGACGGTGTCGCCGTGGACCACGTTGCCGGCCACGTCCTTCTCGCCAAGATCAGCCAGCGCCGCCCAGGAACCGATGTCCGACCACCCGGCGGCCAGCGGCACCATCACCGCGGCGGCCGTGCGTTCCATGATCGCGTGGTCCACCGAAACGGCCGGAGACGCGGCGAACGGCACCGCCCCCAGCCGGAGGAAACCGGCGTCCCGGACCGCGGCGCGGTGGGCCTGTGCCGCCGCCTCGTTCACCGCCGGCGCATGAACGCCGAGTTCCCGCAGGAACACCGCGGCCGAGAACGCGAACAGGCCGCTGTTCCAGTAGTAACCGCCCTCCCGCAGGAAGCCGGCGGCTTCCGCGGCATCGGGCTTCTCGACGAACCGCTCCACCCTGCGGCCGTCGTCGCTGACGCCGGTGGCCCCGGCCGCCTTGATGTAGCCGTATCCGGTATCCGCATGTGCCGGAGCGACGCCGAAGGTCACCAGGTGGCCGGCGGCGGCCTCCAGGACGGCGGCCCGGACCGCGGCGGCGAAGCGGTGGGGCTCCGACATCACATGGTCGGCCGGAAGCACCAACAGGAGGACGTCGTGCCCGCGGTCGCCCAGCGCGAGCGCTTCCAGTGCCGCCGCGGCCACGGCCGGCGCGGTATTCCGCCCCGCGGGCTCCAGCAGCACGGCCGACGGCGTCGCGCCGAGGGCGTCCATCTGCTCGGCCACCATGAACCGGTGCGACTCGTTGCAGACCACGATGGGGGCCTCCACCGCATCAAGCGAAGCCAGCCGCCGGACCGTGGACTGGAACGGCGTGTGTGCCTCCAGCAGCGGGATGAACTGCTTCGGATAAAGCTCCCGGGAAAGGGGCCAGAGGCGCGTTCCCGCACCGCCCGAGAGGATCACGGGGAAGAGGACGTGGCTCATGCCGGCCAACCCGCCTCCCAGCCCTGGAACGAACTTGTCACGGCCCCAGACTATACCAGAGCGGGAACAGCGGCAAAGGGGCGCGCGGACGGGACGACCGGCGACGGGTTGGAGTCGCCGGCCGCGCACGGGTGCGAGCATATTCCAGCAAGAAGATGAGCCTGTGCAGGGGGCCGTGGGAAGGTTGAGGAAGGCACGGTGGAGGAGATGCCTGATCTTTGCGTTGGAATCGCCTCGCCTTTTCAGGCTCACCTTGCATTGGACAAGACTTTGCGTTGACCCGCGGTTTCGGGCCGAATATACTGGCCGGACCGATGCTTGGCCCTTGGGCGTCCACGGGCCTCTGCGATCTTTGGGAAGCCGCACGAAGCCGCGGCAGACCCGCGGACACTGAAAACATCATGGGTACGGTCCACGAAATCCATATCGCACCCCGGGGCGGTGCACGCATGCGCAAGGTGGACGAGGCCGAGGCGGTGGCTGGCATGGGGCTCAAGGGCGACCGCTACTGCGAGCGAACCGGCTGCTACAGCGGCGGGGACGAATGTCAGGTGACCCTCATCGAAGCCGAGGAGCTCGAAGCCATCGCGGCGGACTCCGGCCTGCGAGTGCTGGACGGAGAGCACCGGCGCAACATCGTCACCCGCGGCGTCCGGCTTGACGCGTTGGCGGGGCATGCCTTCCGCGTCGGGGACGCGGTACTGGCCTTCGACCGGCCGCGGCCGCCGTGCGCCTATATCCAGTCCATCACCGAACCCGGCATGACCCGGGCCCTGGCCGGCCGCAGCGGCATCTGCGCACAGGTGGTCAAGGGCGGCATCATCCGGCCCG
Organism: uncultured Binatia bacterium (SeqCode); assembly: GCA_964291295.2. Classification (GTDB taxonomy): domain Bacteria; phylum Desulfobacterota; class Binatia; order UBA9968; family JAJDTQ01; genus JAJDTQ01. The sequence goes on from OZ219754.1 coordinate 3,157,073, forward strand.
GCGACGACATCGCCGTGCCGTAGGCAGGACCGGAAACGGACCGCGGCCCGTGCAAGACAGCGTGCCCCACGACCCGCCGTCCCGTCCGCCCCCCACGTTCTTCTACGGCTGGATCATCCTCCTGGGCGGCTTCCTCATCCTGGTGGTGGACGGCGGCGTTCGTTTCTCCTTCGGCGTCCTGGTGAAGCCGCTGGCGGCCGAGTTCGGTTGGCACCGGGGCGCCATCACGTTCGCCTACACCCTGAACATGCTGGTGTTCGGCCTCGGGCAGATGACGGCCGGGCGGCTGCTGGACCGGTACGGGCCGCGCGTGCTGTTCCCGGTGTCGGCCCTGCTGGCTTCCGCCGGCCTCTTGTTGACATCCCGGACCCATTCCATCGCCGAACTCTATCTCTACTACGGCGTCGTCACCGCGGTGGGGGTGTCGGGCATCACCATCGGCGTCGTGTCGTCCACCGTATCCCGCTGGTTCAGGAGCCTGCGGGGCCTCATCGGCGGCATCGCCGTCACCGGCACCGCCTTCGGACACTTCACGGTCGTCCCGGTGCTGGCCTTCTCGCTGGAGCGTTTCGGCTGGCGCGGTTCGTGGATGGGCTTGGGCATCCTGGTCTCCGCAGTGGTGATCCCGGTGTCGCTGGCGGTGATGAAGAAGGAGCCGGCGGACATGGGGTTGTTGCCCTACGACAGGAGCCTCAGGATCAGGCCGGGCATCACACCGCCCGCCCCGGACTTCTCGCCCAGGGAAGCGTTCCTCTCCCGCAGCTTCCTGTTCGTGGCCTGTGCCTACGGCATATGCGGCTTTCAGGACTTCTTCTTCGTGACCCAGTTCATCCCCTTCGCCACGGACACCGGCCTCACCGGCCAGCACGCCTCGAACATCCAGGGCCTGTCCGGACTGTTGAGCCTGGCCGGCGTGCTGATCTTTCCGGCGTTGACGGAAAAGGCGGGCCACGGCCTTCCCCTGTCCTTCATGTTCCTCCTGCGCCTGCTCTGTTTCGGGCTGCTGGCGGTCTCGTCCGCGGAACCGGCCCTGTTCGCGGCCGCCTTGTTGATGGGGTTCACGCTGATGGCCACGGCGCCGCTGGCGGCGGCCATGACCGGCGACTACTTCGGAGTCCGGCACATCGGCCTGATCACCGGAGCGATTCTCTGGATCCACCACACCGGCGGGGCGCTGGGCGCCCTTCTCGGGGGCCTGGTCCATGATGCCACGGGTTCCTATGCCGGCATGTTCCTGACCTGCCTGATGATGGCGCTCATGGGCGCGGCCGCATGTCTCGGCATCCGGCCGCCCGGCGGATCGCTGATACCCCGGCCCCTCCGCCCTTGAGCGGGTCCTTCGCCGTTCGCCTCCGCTCCCGCAGCGCTCTGCCCCTCGGTCCTCCAGGGGCCACGCATCCGCATGGACGGGGTCGGTTCCGCACCCTGATCGAGGCTGGCATGGGTGCCGGGCCCACGCTCCCGCATGGACGGAGGTCCGGATTCTTGTACGGCGAGGGGCGACGCGGGCCGGTTCACCGGTCCGGGAGCAGCGGTCCATGGGGGAGGCGACCGCGTTGTCGATGGGCCGGTTGCGGCCTCGAAGGAGGCGCCACCAGGGCAGCAACGCCACAGCGGTGGCCGGTCACGACAGGTGCCCGGGGCGGACATGACCCCGCGCGGGCAGCCCCCGGATGCGGGGATCGCGCGGCCGCCACCGCCAGGGACGACAAGATGCGGAAAACCGTGCGCGGGGCAGGGCGGCAAGCGCGGCGGGGCGGCCGTCAGTCGCCGGCCACCCGGAACCGCTCCATGAAACGGCTGTCCAGGTGGTCCTTGAGCCGCCAGCACCAGCGGGCGTGGGCCGTCCATCCCCGGTAGTCCATCAACGCCTTGCCGTCGCCGGTGTTCAGGAGCCGCAGGAAGTCGCGCTGCGGCCGGAACGCCGACAGCGGCTCGCCGCGCAGCCGCGCGCCGATATTCCGCCACAGGACCGGGCCCTGGCGCACCGCGTACACGCCCGCCCTGGGAACGGTGGCGTCCACCAGGGTGGCGCTGTCGCCCACCGCGAAGACATTGTCCGGACCGGTGGACTGGAGGGTATCGCGGGTGAGCAGGAAGCCCCTGGAATCCTTCGGAAGGTTCATGTTCGCCACCAGCGGCGGCGGGGCCGCCCCGGTGGCCAGCACCGCCAGGTCCGCGGGGATGCGGCGGTCGTCGGCGCACACCACTTCCCGGTCCCCGACGCGCGTGACCCGGGCGTCCGTCACCATTTCCACCTCCCGCGCCGCCAGCAGGGCCTCTGCCTTGCACAGGGCCGGTGGAGCCAGTCCGCCGCCGACGCGCCGCCCCGCCTCCACAAGGGTGATCGTGTAGCTCGATCCGTCCAGCACCCGGTGCAGGCAGGCGGGCAGACAAAGGGTGATCTCGATGCCCCCCGCCCCGCCACCGATGACCACCACCCGCGTCGCCTCGCGACCCTGATGGCGCAACTCCTGCAGACGCTCATGGAGACGCAGGAGAAACGTCTGCATGGGCTTGATGGGCACCCCGACGCCAGCGGACGCATCCATGCCGATGCGGTTCGGCACCGACCCGACACCCACGGACAGGATGTCGAAGCGTATCGGCTCATGGCGCCCGAACCGCACGGTCCGCGTTTCCGTGTCCACGCCGAGAGCCGCTTCCACCACGAGGTCGGCCCCGGCGGCACGGGCGAGTCCCCGGAGATCGATCTCCAGCGTGCCCGGAGCGTACTGGCCCGACAGGGTGCCGGGCAGCATGCCGGAATAGCTGGAAACGGCGAAGCTCGATATGCAGACCAGGCGGGCGCCGGGGAGAGGCTGCCGCCGCCACATCTCCAGGACGTGCGCATTGGTGTGGCCGATGCCCAGAAGGACGATCTGCTGCTCAGGCAATGGTACGGACCGACGGACGCCCGGTGACGCGCGGGTACCACGCGCGCAGGAGCGGCAGGCTCGGATGCGGCAGGGTCCCCCACTGGACGTGGCGCATGATCCGGGGCACGTGGGCGGCATCCAGGAGCGAGAAAGCGCCGGCCATGTAGTCGCGCCCTTCGAGTGCGCGTTCCAGCGGCTGCAACTGCTCGACGAACCGGGCCCTGGCCGCGGCCAGGGCCGAGGCGTCGCGCCCGCCCTCAGCCTTCATCATCTCGGCACGAACCGCCTGGTGGCTGTCGTTGGTGTGATGGATGCCGTAGTCGATGAGGAGCCGTATCCTGGCGCGCGCCGCGGCGTCGGCCGGAAGCAGCGGCGGCTCCGGGTACCTGTCCTGCAGGTATTCGTTGATGATGCAGGACTCGTAGAGCACGGTGTCGCCGTCCACCAGCACCGGCACCTTGCCGTAGGGGTTCATGGCGAGATACGCGGGGGTCTTCTGCTCCAGCTTGCGCAGATCCACCGGGACCGTTTCGTACGCCAGCCCCTTCTCCTCCAGCACGATCTTCACCCGCTGGCAGTTGGGCGAGGACTTGAAGTCGTACAAACGGATGGCATCACTCATGTCCGGCTCCTTGCCGGCAGTACGCACGGAGGTCACGCCGGCGCAGGTTCGCGTCCCGCTACCGCCGGTGGCCCCGCACCAGCCGGTCCAGTTCGTCCCTCCACCGGCCGGACACGGCGTCACGGGTCTCCTTGTCGATCTGGCTGACCGGCGGAAATTCGTCCTTCCACTCGAAGGGCCGGGTGGCGTCGATGATGGCGCGGGAATTGAGCCCCTTCCGGTGGCGGGGAATGATCGGATCCAGCGGTCCGCTCCAGGTGCGGCGGAGGATGTCGATGGACTCCTCCGGGTTCGAGCGGGTGCACAGGGCCCACACCACCTCGTTCAGGTTGGTGATGTCCACGTCGTCGTCCACCACCACCACATACCGCCCCAGATAGGCGCCGGCGTGGCACTGGGCGGCCATGAGGGCGGCCTGCCTGGCGTGACCGGGGTAGCGCTGCCTGATGGCAACGACGATCATGAAACGCTGGGCCGGCGGCGGCACGTACACGCCGCATACGTCGGGCACCCCGCCCTTCTCGACTCCGTTCCAGATCATTGCCGAGCGCAGCATGGAGCGGTACATGCCGTGGATGGTGGGACGGAACGGGGGCGCCCCGGTGAGGATCGGATCGTCCCGGTGATAGAGCGCCTTCAACCGCACCACCGGTTCGGCCCTGCGGGCGCTGGCGTAATAGCCGGTCCACTCGCCGAAGGGCCCCTCGGGCCGGGTGTCGCCGGGTACGATCTCCCCTTCCACCACGATCTCGGCGGCCGCCGGCACCCGGAGGCCGGTGAGCGGCGCCTCGATGACGCTCAGGGGCTGCTCCACCAGGCCGCCGGCCCAGGCGTACTCGCTCATGCCCGGCGGCACCGCCTGCGACGCCGCCACGAACAGGAGCGGGTGCTGGCCGAAGGCCATGGCCACCGGCACCGGCTTGCCCGCCCGGAGCGCTTTCTCCATGTGCATGCGTCCATGCTTTCCCGGGGAGATGTAGAGGGCCAGCTTGTCCGGCTCGTGGACCATGACACGGTAGCAGCCGACGTTCTCCGCGCCGGTCTCGGGATCCCGCGTGACCACCAGGTGGGCGGTGCCGAGATAGCGGCCGCCGTCGCCCGCATGCCAGCGGGGTACCGGGATGCCGAGGATGTCGATGTCCTTGCCGGTCTTGCGATTCTCCAGCACCGGACCCGCGGGCAGCACGCGCGGCTCCACGGGAACCAGGTTCCCCAATCGCCGGCGCAACCGGTCGATGACCTCCATGGTACCGATGTCCCGGGGCAGGTTGAGGGTGAGCGCGGTGCGTTCCATGGTCTCCATCATGTTGACCAGGACACGTCCGTTGCCGTCGTGGCCGGCGACATTCTCGAACAGGAGCGCCGGCGGTGCCGGCAGCCGCTCGCAGATGATCTCGTTCAGCGCCCCCATCTCCCGGTCCCAGTGGGCGCCGGAAATGCGCTCCAACTGACCCATCGCCTCCACCTGCCCGAGCCACGCGCGCAGATCGTCAAAGGCTGTCAACTCCGGGTCCTGCCGGCGTTGCGGTCTTGCCATCATGAACCTCCCGGTGGTTGTCCGCGCCGCGCCGCCGCTGCCCGGGTTCCGCTCGGGAAAGGCTCCCGGGGGGAGCGACGGCGCCCGCCGATTCCCCGGACCTCGCGGTGTCCGACGAACCTGCCGAAAAGCTCGCGGTCGGACATCAACCCGGCTTCACCCGGCGCCGGGCCAGCTTGGCGCCGGTCTGGAGGTAGTCGCCCTTCACCGCGAGCCGGGCCTCTTCCGCCCACTCCTCGTCCCACTGCCCCAGCGAATGACCGTACCACGGCGCCTGGGGCTCCAGGGGCGGCAGCTCCAGCCGGTTCCACAGTTCCCGGGCGTGCTCCATGAACTCGCGCCCGGGCAGCGAGATGGGCGGAAACGGCTCCTTCAGGATGGCGTTGATGAGCATGCCGGAATCGGTGGCCGGCTGGTGGAACAACTCCCTGGCCGTGACCAGGTGGCCCTCGTCCTCGAACGGCGGGGCATGGCCCTTGACCCGTCCCGGCTGGATGAGCACATCCTGGTGGGGCCTGGAGCGGTAGCAGATGGCCCACCAGACGGCGTCCAGATTGTGGGGATCGATGTCGTCGTCCACCGCGATGGCGATCTTGCCGACGCCGTGCTGATAGTTGGCGATGCTGTGGAGGGCACGCCAGACCTCGCCTTCCGCGGGCTTGCGCATCTGCACGATGACGAGCTTGCGCAGGTTGGTGAGGGGCTCGTGCATGGCCACCCGGGTGACGCTGCCGATGCCCACGGTGTCCCGCAGGTAGCGCCGGAGCAGCGGCTCGTAACCCACCTTCTTGATGACGCTGGACTCGCTGGGAGTCACCTGGCTGATGAACGAACACAGCACGGGCCTGCGCTTCATGGTGAGGGCGGTCACCTCCATGAACGGGGACACCGTGCGCGGATGCAGGTAGCCGTGGGACTCGCCGAAAGGACCCTCGGGCTCCAGCAGGTCCGTGCGGATGAGGCCCTCGGTGACGATCTCGGCGTCGGCCGGCACCTCGAGGTCCACGGTCCGGCAGCGGACCAGCCGGATCGGCTCTCCGGCCAGGCCGCCGGCGATGGCCATCTCGTCCACCCCCGGCGGCACCTTCTGCACGGTGCCGCAGGAGACCACCGGCGGTGCCCCCACCACCAGTGCGGCCGGCAGCGGCACGCCGCGCTCGCGGCACTTGTCCCAGTGCGGGAAGATGTGCTGGTGCGCGCCGGCGTACATGCCCATCCGTCTCTGACTCTTGATCTGTCCGCGGTAGTTGCCCTGGTTGCGGACGCCGGTGTCGGGATCCCGGGTGAACCAATGCGAGCAGGTGGTGTAGGGCGCGTTGTCGAAACCCGGCGTGGAGATGGGCACCGGTAGCTGGAGCAGGCCGCCGCCCTCCGCATCCAGGTCCGCTCCCTGCAGCACCACCTCATGGACCGGCCCCGAATCCACGACATGGACCGGCCCCGAATCCACGATGGCGGGTCGACGGGATGCGCCAGCGCCTGCGCCCACAGCTCGGGGATCTCCGCCACCGGCCGCCCCAGCCCGACCGCGTAGACCTGGGGCGAAGCCGCCAGCGCCGCCACCGCCACCGGCATGTCGTAGAGGCGCCCGTGGCTGTCCACCACGTTCTCGAACAGGAAGGCCTTGCGCTCCGCCTCGGGGATACCGCCGCGGAACTGCCAGCGCACCAGCGGGTGCATCTCCGTGTCCTTGTTGATGGGGTGGCGGATGCGCAGCAGGAGCCCTGCGGACTCCAGGTTCTCCAGGTGCGCTTGAAGGTCCGGACAGGCCATGTTCGGCTCGCACGATCGATGGCTACCCGACGTTGCCGCCCGGACGCCGCTCCTCGCGGTAGAGCTCCAGCGATCGTAGCACCGGCCGGTCATCCATGGAGAAGAGCACGGCCTCCTGGTCGAAAGGGTTCTCGTGGCGGTGCCACTGCCAGTTGGGGATCACGAACGAGTCGCCCTTCTCCCACTCAAGCCACCCCTCGCCCACCGCGGTCCGCCCGCGGCCCCGGAACACGTGGTACAGCGAGGTGCTGGTATGGCGGTGGGTGCCGGTGACCCAGCCCGGCTTCAGCAGCTGCGCCCCGCACGACAGGGTCGCCAGGGTGTCGCCGCCGGTCACCGGGTTGATGTAGGCGACCCGGTGACCATCGAAGGGGTCGGCTTCGGCATCGGCGATATTATGGAGCGAGGCGTCGGTGTCCTCCCACGGGTAGCGGAACGGCAGCCCCCGGCCGGCGGTCTCCGCGCGGGCCGGCGGGCGGGCGAAACCGAAGCGCCTCTGCGCATCGCCGTCGGCGCGAGTCACCCCCTGGGTCTCCTTGTCGTGGTCTTCGAAGAACAGCAGGTTCAACGCGTTGATGAGCGGGCCATCAAGGCCGTCGAGCCACACGATGGGCTCGCCGGACTCGTTGTGATGCTCGTGCCAGGTCCAGTTGGGGGTGAGGATCAGGTCGCCCTCCTGCATGGGAAAGCGCTCCCCTTCCACCAGCGTGAAAGCGCCGCCGCCCTTCACGACGAAGCGGATGGCCGCCATGTTGTGACGATGGGGTCGCGCCACCTCGCCCGGGTTCACCACCGAGAAGGTGAACAGCAGCGTCCGGGAGGTGGCTCGGGCCGGGTTCTGCGGATTCACCAGCCGGATCGCCCGGCGCTCCGCCAACTCCAGCCCCACGGACTCCCTGGCGTCCATGAGGCACGGATAGACCTCCCGCCATTTCCACAGGTGCGGCGCCTCGTCCTGGTGCGCGGGGGTGCGCGTGTTCCAGAAGCCCGAAAGGTCGTGCTCGGCCAGTGAGTCGTTGAGGTCCTTGAGGTCCATCCTCATGGGCGTTTCCCCGGAGTTCGGGCAGGGGCGGGCGCGAAACCGGCCCCGCCGGTGACGCCACGCGACCGCAGCTCAGGACAGCCGCGCCATGGCCGCGGCCATGCCGCCGAAATAGGCGCGGTGGAGCTCCATGGACTCCCGGGTGGTGCGGAGTACGCCATCCTCCCCGCCCTCGGGCACATGGCGCTCCAGGATGTCCAGGAACATCTCCGAGTGCTTCTCGTCCGCGGCCCGATGGGCGGTGAAATTGGGCATCTGCGCGTCGGTGAAGTTCAGATCCCGGCTCCAGCGTTCGTACAGCCGGCCGCAGTTGCCGCCGCCGAGATCCCCGAGCAGGCGGTCGTCGTTGGTCCACTCGGCTACGGTGGAGGCGGCCAGACCCTCCTGCCACGGCCGTGTACGGGCGATCCAGAACCAGCCGTAGACCGCCGCGCGGGTGGTGGGCAGCGGCTCGGCGTCCACCACCTCCTGCTCGCTCAATCCCACCTCGCGGGCCTGCCGGAAGATCAGGTCCAGGTGGCCGTGGTCCGAGTACTCGTCCTCCACCAGCTCCTCGTACTCGTGGGACATGATGCGCTGCTTCACCACGAACACGGTACAGTTGGCCGCCACCTGAGGCCAGTAGTCCCGCCGGCGGCGCACGTAGATCCCCAGTTGCGACAGATAGAGCCGCGCCCGCTCCAGCGTCACCCGGGTGTCGTAGAACTGTCCCAACTCCGGGGAGCGGAAGTAGTCCCTGACGATCTCGCCAAGCTCCCGGCGCCATTCCTTCGCATTCATGGCCGTCCTCCCGGCGTCTGCTGCCGCACGGACGGGACCCCCGTGCCGTCCCTCGACTTCGCCGCCCCATGCTCGGGACCGACGCCCGGGTCGCGCGCGGCGGCCAGCGCGTTTCGGAGCCGCGCGGCCTGTTCGCCGCTCAGGTCCCGGGTGGGCCAGCGCGGGAAGTCCACCACCGGGAGGTCCCGCAACTTGAGCGACTCGCGCAGCACCGAACGGCCCGCGGCCCGCTGCAGGTCGACGATGACCGCGGTGAATTCGATCACCCGCCGCTGCAACGCCGCCGACTCTTCCAGCCGGCCCGCGGTGACCGCCTCCCACAGATTCACCAGCAGCTCGGGAATAGCCACCGTCAACGGGTGAATCGATCCCGCCAGACCCCACAACGCCCCGGGCATGATCAGCGTGGCGGAACCGGAAAAGACCGAGCAGGTGGCCGGGAGAGCCCGGACGAAGGCGAGTTGCTGATCCAGGGGGATGAACGACATCTTGATGCCGCACGCCTCGGGCACCTCCTCGCACAACCGCCGGGTCCACGGCGCGGTCATGCGATAGCCGCTGTTCACCGCGTTGTTGTAGATGAACAGGGGGTATCGGATGGCCTCGTACACCTGGACGTAGTGCGCCAGCACCTCGTCGTCGAGATGGTCGAAGTAGTACGGCGGCACCACACCCACCACGTCGGCGCCCTGGTCCCTGGCGTCCCTGGCCAGGTCGATGGTGGTAGGGGTGTCCGCGGTGCCCGCATGGATGACCACCGGAATGCGCCCGGCCACACGTTCAAGAACGAGCCGCGCCGTGCGCTTGCGCTCGTCCGGCGTCAGCGCGGGACCCTGACCGAAGGTGCCGAGCACGAACAGACCGTGCACGCCCGCCTCCACATAGAAGTCCGTCAACGCCCGTACCGCATTCTCGTCCACCGCGCCGGTGTCGGTGAAAGGCGTCGGCAGCGGGATATAGATTCCTTTCAGAGGTTCCATGACATGACTCCCTGCGACGTGACTCCCTGTCTCATGAGAGGACTCCCGTCACCGGCCTTCGACCACTGCCAGGACCCGGGCCTTGTCGTCCGCCGGCATTCCCAGAAACTCCCGCACGTTGGACTGCAGCTCCGCGCCCGGTACGGGATCGATCTCGACGCGCCGCCTTTTGGCTTCGGCGAGAAATTCGGGGTCCGCCATGGTGGCGTCGAAGGCCCTGCGAAGCTCCGCCACGCGCTCTGCCGGCACATCCGGACCCACCAGGAAGGCGCGCGCAAACTGGTACGGCACCGTGGTGGTCAGACGAATCAGGCGCCGCTGCGCGTCCGTCCTGGCAAGCTGCGGCATGGCGGGGACGCCGCCAAGTTCCCGAATGGGTTTCGGACTCACCTGCATCAGTACCTTGTAGTCGCCATTGCCGAGCTGTTCGCTGCTGGTGGACTTGAGGGAGGCCCAGCCGTTGAAGACACCGTCCAGTTCCCCGCTCTCCATGGCCAGCCGTATGCGGGAGGTGCCCGCGTACCCCGTCACGAGCCGGACCTTGCCGCCGAGCACGTCCCGCAACAGCAACGCCGCCACGTCCGTCGGGGATCCCGTACCGATGCCGCCCAGCGCGATCTCCCTGGCCTCGGGGCCAAGCAGATCCTCGACGCCGTTGAAGCCGGACTGGCGGGTCACCACCAGCACCGAAGACTGGACATGCGTGGCGCCGATGTATTGAAAGCGCCGCGCGTCGTATCTGGCCTGCGCAATGCCCGTCAACTGCTTGATCACGGAGGAGCCGCCGACATGCAGCACCTCCGTGCCATCCTGTTGCGACGCGTGGTAGACGTAGTTCGCGGACACGAGACCGCCGGCGCCCGGACGGTTCTCCACGATCATCCTGGGCGTGCCGGGAAGATGCTTGTGGAAGTACCGCGCGACATGGCGCGCGTAGGTATCGTATCCGCCACCGGGCGAGTACGCGACGATGATGCGCACGGTCCTGCCCTGGTAGAACTCGGCGGCGGCCGCGCCGCTCCACGCTACGAGTGCGCCAACAAAGGCCGCAAGCACGCATGTCCGCACGAAACGCCTGTTTGTCATCACGTCCCCCCTGTGCTGAAGACCGCCGGCCGCGGGGCAAGGCGCATGGACCCGGTCACACGAAATCAACAAAGGGCTAATAGGCCAGGCGCTGGCGGGTGTCAACCGAGCGGACCAGGGTGATGGGCTGGTTCTTCCCCCCTGATCCACCGCGCGATGCCTCGACGGCGGCGGAAACCACCGGTACGGGAGACATGCGAGCCTCGAACGTACCCCGATCGAATCCGACGCTGGCAACCAGAGACTCCGGTGCGATCAAGTCCTTCTTCAATCCGGCCGTTGTCGGCGTACCGCGCAACTCTCCACAACGCGGCCCGTCCGACAAGAACCCGGACGACCCCTCAAGGGGTGGGGGCGACCCGGGCTCCAAACTCCACGGGCGCACCCGCTTGCCGCTTGATTGGAACTCGTTTCGTGCTCATCCGTCGAGTACCCGCCGCCACCCCCGATCGCGGCCATCCTGCGGGTCGTCCCAAGTCATGGCACCTGAAATCCTGGTCGTCACCCTTGTCGCCGGTACCGGTCATCGTACCGATCATCGTCATCGTACCGGTCATCATCGTACCGGTCATCATCGTAACAGTCGTCATCGTAACGGTCGTCGTCGTCGTACCGATCATCATCGTAACAGTCGTCATCGTAACGGTCGTCGCGCACCCGCACGTTGAAGACCTGATCGGTCGAGAGGCCGCCCGGATCGCGGGCCGTTACACGTATCGAAGCCGCCCCTTCGTCAAGCGCCCGGATGGTCAGCCTGCTTCCGGAAACCGTGACTCTTGCCACACCAGCCTGAGACGTCCGGGCGCTGTATGCCAGGGTCTCGCCGTCCGGATCGGAAAAATGGCGGGACAGATCGACGTCCACGCTGCGCCCCTCGCTCACGGTCTGTTGAAGTACCCGCCGCACAACCTGCGGCGCTTGTCCATCCTGACGTGCCGGTTCGTCCGGGCGCGGTTGGAGTGGAGTAATCACCATCTGGTCCTTCAGGCGTCGTGCCTCACCGCCGCCGTCACCACCACCGCCACACGACGACAGGCCGGCGCACAGGATGGCCATCTGGAGAACGAACACGATCCCGATAGTTCGAGAAAACATGACAACCTCCTCATTTCGGCCGGCGTTTCCATCCGGCTACGCCGCGATCGACACCGTGGCACCCAGACTCCGATTCCGCGTCATGCGGTGGTTTCGCAGAAGGGGGACCGATACCGTACTGCGGGTCGAACCCTGCCGGATCGTCGTTTCCACGGGCTGGTCCACGAAGTCTTCGCCCGGGACCGCGGGATTCTCGCCGCTTCCCGGCACGAGCCGCACCACAATCCTCATGTCTTGTGGTGCGGCAGCCGCAAGCGTCACTTCCAGCCGGACCGTGTCGCCGCTGCGTGCCGTGTTCTGCAGGAAACGGACCCGTGCTTGCCTCGCCAGGTCAGCGACGGCGTCACGCCGGGCCACCCGGATGGGACCGATGTCGCCCGCCGGGCGCCACAGGTCTTCGGGGCCAGGAGGAGAGGGGTCGGCAGCAACGCCCAGACCCTGCCAGGCGGGCCTCGACCGGGCACCGAGGGGCAACTTCAGGGCGACATGAAAGATCGCGTTGCTCGTGCCCCGGCCGAAGCCGTCGTAACCCGCGGCGAACTTGAGCCACGGATGCGGCTGCCAGCCGAAGTCCATGCGCGCGCCCGTATCCCAACGACGGGAACCGTCCTCCGCCCTCCAGCGATAGCCGGTCGCGTCCAGACGAAGCGTCGTCGTCAGGTCGAAGCGCATCCCGACCTCAAGACCCGCCAGGGCGCGTTCCTGCCGGCCCGAACCGCCCGGACGCCAACCGGTGGTGGGCAGATGATATCTCAGGGAGCCCACACCCCAGCGTCCGGCATAGTCCAACCCGGACATCACCACCCTGTGTCCACGTTCGGTGTTCAGGAGGTGAAACACCGAGACTCCGAACATTCCGGCGGTCGAAGTCCGAAAACGCCGAACCACGCCATGCCGCAGGTCGTTCCGGAACAGGCCGGAGCCGTTCTCGTCCCAGGAGCGGGTCAGACCTTGCTGAAAGAAGAGCGCGGACCCCTCCTGGCCACCGGAAGGCTGGCGGCCGGAAGGAACTCCCGCGCCGGCGAAGGGAAGTACCATGTCGACGTCGCCGTAAAGCGCCACCCCATCCGAGAACGGCGCCGGGTTCCACCGACCCACGGCCTGGAAATGTCGTCCGAACGCCGTCTTTCCGTACGCGTCCGCGACGCGCAGGCCCTCCTGCAACATCAGCCCGAGACCGTTGGCCCACAGGCACCGGGCACCCTCCGGGGCCGAACCTTCCAGCGGCGCCTCGCAACCCGCCGCATGGGTCCTGTACCGCTCCCACAGCCCCCTTTCGGACTCCGCCCATGCGGTGGTGAAGAGCAGCAGCACCACGATCATCGGCGCCACCGCCGGCACGATGCGGAAACGGGCACGGAAAGGCACGTGGTTGCGTCCAGCCGGGGCATTCCGTCTGATCTGTTCCATAAGCTTCCCTCCTCTGAATTTTGTCGTACCACTCGCGGCACCGCATGGTTGGCGCAGGCGCCGTTCGATTCACCGTCGATTCTGGGCCCTTCCGTCACGGCTGACCAGATGTGGTTCGTTGAAGAAACAAGGGCCTGGAACGATTGACATAAGCGGTTTACGAGTGTGATATCCGTCTGGAGCGGTGCGCCGCGGCAACGCCCCGGCGGCCGGACGCACCTTCACGGATTGCCAATGGGACGCGACGCATGCCCTTTGAAACCGCACGCGATGTAGTGGCAGGGTGAGTCGAGACGGGCCAAACGGCTCAAGCGGTTCCACCAGCCAGGCGAGACCACTGTTGACCAACCCGTTCAAGGAAATCCCGACGAGGCGGATGCTGGCGCTGACGATGCTGGCATTGACGGTGGCGTTCTTCGCCTACGACCTCGTCGTCGATGCCCTCTTCGAGAACGAATTCGGCTCATGGCATTTCATCATCGAAGCTGTCGTCTTTGTTGCCGTTTCGTGGACGCTCGTCGTCAATCTGAAGGATCTTGCCGGTTTGCGCACACGTCTGGAGGAGGAGCGGAGCCGGAACAGGGTGCTCGCGGGGAAGCTGGCCGATGGCATCAATGCACAGTTGGACGACTGGCGCCTCACCCGCAGCGAAAAGGAAGTCGCGTGGCTGATCATCAAGGGTTTCCGCTTTGCCGAAATCGCCGGTCTGCGAGGCGTCAAGGAGAACACCACCCGGCTGCAGGCGAGCGGTCTTTACACGAAGGCCGGGGTAAGCGGGCGAGCGGAGTTTGTCGCCGAGGTCGTCCACCAGTTGCTCATGCCCGTTACGGAAGAGACGTCGTTCTCCGGCAATGCCGCCCCGCCTGACGCCAGCGCCTCGGGAACGGACGCCGCGCCGATAGCGGCGGCGGCATCACCTGTTGGCGGCCTCAAGATGGATCGACCGGAAGAAGGCGCAAGAGCCGTGCGCAAGACAACACGTCACTGACCGCCGGGGTGCCGACCGGGCGCATCTGCCGTCACCTCGACCTCGATGAGCTTCCCGGCGGCGGAGTAGCCTTCCACGAAAGAGCACGCGGTGTATTCGGCGGGCACCTGTGCGGCGGCGTGAAACGCCCGCCTCAACGCCGCCATGTCCGCCTCGTGATGCAGGAAGAACGACACTTTCACCACCTGCTCCCATGAGGTGCCGGCGTGCTCCAGGGAAGCGCCGATGAGGCCGCATATCTCGCGTGTCTGCTGCGGCAGGTCCCCGGTGGTGGCGGTGACCCCCGAGAGGAAGATCCGTCCCTCCAGGTCGAGATAGCGCAACGGCACGAGGGGCGGATCGTATTCCACCCGCTTCTTCGCCGCGCCGGAGCGCATGGCGAGCAGGTCCAGCGCCACCCGGGCATCGGAGTCGAGGTGCGCCGGATGGATATAGCTGGAGCTGGCTGAACGCGCCCCGCCGCTCATGCGCCGGGAGCGCGCCCGGCTCCCGAGGTTGCGGCTTTCGCGATCCCGCGCCCAAAGGCGCGTCCGCACCGTGTTGTCCAGGGAAAAGCCGAGTCTGCCGATGGCGGCCGCGACGCGGTCAAGGATTCCGTCCACTCCCGCGTCGCCTGCGACCCCGGCGGCGCCCTCGCAGGAGACCGCGACGCATTCGCGGCCGAGCCACTCGAAGGACTTCACGCGCATGGCGTCACGCGGGCCGCCGGTCAGGATGCCGGGGCACCGAAGAAAGCCAGCGTGCGCACCTCGATGCTCTCCCGCGCCGGCGCGTCCGGCGGCGCCGTGGGATCGTCGAAGGACGTATGGGCGGTAAAGCGCGCACGCCCGTCCTTCTCCGAGTCGAACACCTTGAAGACCATCGCCTCGTTGCGGGCCATGGCGGGAAAGTAGAACCAGCGGTGCTCCGGGCTGTACTTGATCTGATAGGTCTCGCCGATGCGCCCCGGGTAGCTGCGCTGGGACGGGATCAATTCCTCGGTGCGCAGACTGCGGGCGTCGGCGATGGCCAGCGGATTGGTGCGCACCGGATTGCGCGTGGGGCGCCACACCTGGATGATGGCGAAGCGTCCCTGAAGCAGCCTCTCGGCTTCGTCCTCGGGCAGAAGATCCCGCACCCGCTTGGGCGCCGACCACTCGGTGTAATCGTTGTGCACCGAGCGATTGGGCTCCCGCACCTTGCGTGCGGCGCGGATGCCGTCGTCCTGTGCCCGGAGCGTGTGGTCGAAGATGACCACCCGGGAAGCGCCGCTCTCGCGCTTCACCAGCGCGTCGACCTCCGGATAGTAGACGGAGCGGACCTGCGCCTCGTCGTAGAAATCCGCCACCCCGGTGTCGTGCCTCACCAGGACGAACCCTTCGCGCTCCAGCGAGAATCCGCCGGCCGCGGAGCGCCCGTTGTAAATCGTGGTCCGGCGCGGCTCCTGCTTGCCGGTGCGCAGCACCGGCGTGCTGCCGGGCTCGGCCGTGTGGGTGATGGGCTTCGTTCCCGTGTCCACCGCGTAGTTGAGGACCGCTTCCACCGAATCCGGACGGGATTCGACCGCCTCCGTCCGACTCATCGCGCACCTCCCTTTCGCGCACATGCTCGTCCCGACCTCGTCCCGGCACGGAATCTGCGGCGGAGGGTATCAGCCCGGTGCATCTTCGACAACCGGGGCGGCGGGGGCGTGCCGGACAATCCCGCGCTGTGGAATTGCAGATGAACCAAACGGGGTGTTGACAGGAGACTTCGATGGTCGTTGGGGCTGACCGAGCGACAACGGCGCGAGAGTGTGCAGGTGAGTGGGGTGTGAAAACCGACGCGCCGAAAGGCGTTCCAATCGCGTTTTCTGACTGCTCAACCGTCGGGCGATGTGCCATCGGCATTCAGCCCGAGCGGCGCTTGAGCGACTGCGCACTTGCGGAGACCGTCCCCGAACGAAAGCGCGGCTTCCGAACCGGATTATAGGAAGCACGAGGGAACAATTCAATGCGCGAAGTCCCGTTCAGCGGCAGCGTCATTCGCTTGGCCCGTACCGTTGGCGGCGGCGCGGGTTCGACCGGTCCAACCGGCATACGGTCGCCGTTACATGGCCGCCGTCAGCGGCGAACCGTGTCGTGCGCATGTCGCTGCACGGTCACTTCGATGCGGCGGGCACGACGATGCAGGCTGGAGCGCAGACTCGACAGCGGCCCGACCCGCGTGAACTACCGGGCCGCCAGCAATCAAGGCCGGGACCTGCCGCATTCGCGTCCGCAGCCGGCGGGTGTGCTATGCCGGCCGCGTGAGCGGCATCTCATTGTCGGTAGTGGTCGCATGTCGCTCCGTCGTCGGCGACAACAGACAGCATGGCAGAAACAAACAAGAAACTGACGGCGGCAACGGAAACATGCTTCGCTGATCTCGGTCGGGTGTACGCCTCGGGCGGCGCAACCGGGGAGCGGTCGAGCCATGGCC
Source organism: uncultured Binatia bacterium (SeqCode) (assembly GCA_964291295.2). Taxonomy (GTDB): domain Bacteria; phylum Desulfobacterota; class Binatia; order UBA9968; family JAJDTQ01; genus JAJDTQ01. The sequence goes on from OZ219754.1 coordinate 3,173,704, forward strand.
CGCTCGCCAACTTGATCAATGCCGTCGGCGCTACCCTCAAGCCGAAGGTGTTCTGCGTCGGCGAGCTTGCCGACCAAGGCGCGGGCCATCCGGACTTCGGCCTTTATGCGGCGAAACAGGTACAGCGGGGCCGGCCTCGCGAAGGCCAGATACCGGAGTGCGGCGTCGTCGAGGTGAAACCGCTCGCAGACGATGCGTGGCTCAGGGCGGCGGGAGATCAGGTCAGCCGCTACTGGGAGCGCTATCGGCTGGTGCTCGTGACCAACACGCGCGATTTCGTGCTGGTGGGCGAGGACGCGGCGGGCCGCCCGACGAAGCTCGAAACCTTCCGGCTTGCGGACAGCGCGGACGACTTCCGGCATCAACTGAAAAAGCCCCGCGCATTTGCCCGCGTGGCCGGTGCGGGCGTCGGCGAATATCTCGCCCGCACATTGTCACACCGGGCGGAGCCGAAGGATCTTGCGTGGCTGCTCGCCTCATATGCCCGCGATGGGCTGGCGCGGGTCGAGGCGGCGGGCGATGCGCCGTCGCTTGCAACGGTGCGGTGCGCGCTGGAAGACGCCTTGGGCGTGCGCTTCGAGGGCGCGCGCGGCGCGCGCTTCTTCCATTCGACGCTTGTGCAGACGCTGTTCTACGGCGTCTTCTCCGCGTGGGTCCTGTGGGCGCGGCAGATCCCGCCGCCGTCGGGAAACTTCGATTGGCGCACCGCTGTCTGGCACCTGCGGGTGCCCGTACTCGCGGCGCTGTTTCAGCAGCTATCGCAGCCGGGACGGCTGCAACCGCTCGGACTCGTCGAAGTGCTCGACTGGACGGTCGCCGCGCTCGACCGGGTTGATCGGGAGACGTTCTTCTCGCGGTTCAACGAAGGCGAGGCGGTTCCCTATTTCTACGAGCCGTTTCTGGAAGCCTTCGATCCCGGACTGCGCAAACAGCTCGGGGTCTGGTACACGCCGGCGGAAGTGGTCCGCTACATAACAGGCGGCGACCGAACGGGTCTTCGGCTTCGAGATCATGCCCGCGCCTTTTGTCGTCGCGCATCTCCAGGTCGGTTTGACGATGCAGGAGCTCGACGCGCCGCTCGCCGAGGACGAGAGCGAGCGGGCGCAAGTATTCCTGACCAATGCGCTGACGGGGTGGGAGCCGACGGACAGGGAGAAGCAAGTGGTTGCTTTCCCGGAACTGGAGGAAGAGCGCGACCGGGCGGAGCGCGTGAAGCGCGATACGCCGATCCTCGTCATCCTCGGCAATCCGCCCTATAACGCTTATGCTGGCGTGGCGATCGACGAAGAACGCGAGCTTTTCGAGGCCTATCGCAAGACACGTAAGGTGCAGCTTCACGAAAGCAAGGGGTTGGTCGATCTCTACGTCCGTTTCTTTCGGATGGCTGAGCGGCGCATCACGGAGAAGACCGGGCAAGGCGTCGTTTGCTTCATTTCCAACTATTCCTGGCTTGACGGGTTGTCCTTTGCAGGCATGCGCGAGCGATCCCTTGAGGCATTTGACGCTATCCGGATCGACTGTCTGAACGGCGACAAGTACAGGACCGGCAAGGTCGCGCCGGACGGCACGCCCGACCCCAGCATTTTCTCGACCGAGGGCGATCCGGTCGGCATCCAGGTAGGGACCGCCATCGCGACGCTGGTGCGCAAGGTAGAGCATGCACCGGCGGAGGCGGTCGAATTCCGGCATTTGTGGGGACAGGCGAAACCGGCCGAGCTGATCGAGACGGCGGAGGCGGCGCCGAATGCGCTTTATGAAGGGATCGAGCCCATCCTGCCGCTCGGACTGCCCTTCGTGCGGACCGCGGTGAGCGAAGACTGGTTTAACTGGCCAACGCTTCGCGATCTTTTCCCAGTTTCGTTTCCAGGAGCAAAGACTAACCGGGATTCGTTTCTAGTCGACATCGACCTTGATCGCCTGAGAAAACGTATAGCCGAATACTTCGACAAGAATATAAGTCATGACGATCTTGAGCGCCGTTATCCAGTGATAATGAAGACGGCAAAACATTTCGATGGCATCTCAATCAGGGAATTTCTTCTTGAGCGAGGCGGACCAGATGAAGAGGGCTTTATTCGCTTCGCATATCGCCCGTTTGACAACCGCTGGCTCTACTGGGAAGCGGAAACCAAGCTACTCAACGACCGACGTGCTGAGTACAGACCACACGTATTCGACGGCAACATGTGGCTATCCGCAGCGCAACATCTTCGAAAAAGTGCCGAAGAGCCGCAAGCATGTCTGGCACGGCATCTGGCTTGTCTCCATCTGATCGAGCGGACGGCCCTTGTGTTCCCCGCTTGGCTCCGCGATGACGGCATTCAGGATGACGGCCTACTTGGGCGCCGCGCCAACCTGACCGCCGCCGCGCAACGCTACCTCGACCGTCTCGGCCTTGGCGTCGAGGACCTGTTTCACCACGTCCTCGCCACGCTGCACGATCCGGCCTACCGTGAGGCCAACGCTGGGGCATTGCGCATGGAGTGGCCGCGCCTCCCGCTGCCGGGCTGGCCGGACGGCGGGGACGCGGCGGAGGAACTCGCCCGGTCCGCGGCGCGGGGGCGCGAGTTGGCCGCGTTGCTTGATCCCGACACCCCGGTTCCTGGCGTGACCCGGGCACCGCTGAGGCCCGGGATCGCCGCCATCGCTGCCCCGCCACCGCCGGCGGGCGCAATATGGCAGGCGATGACTTCGCGGTGTCCGCTGGCTGGGGCCATTCCGGCCAGGGCGACGCCGTGATGCCGGGCCAGGGCCGCGCCATCGAACGCGCCTTCACCCCTACCGAACGCGCCGTCATGGGCGGCGCCCTGCCCACCCTCGGCGACACGACCTTCAACATCTACCTTAACGGCGAGGCGTTCTGGCGCAACGTCCCCGCCGCCGTGTGGACCTACCGCCTGGGCGGCTACCAAGTGATCAAGAAATGGCTGTCTTACCGCGAATGCCCCGTCCTCGGCCGCCCCCTGTTGCCCGGGGAAGTGCAGCACTTTGCCGATACCGCGCGGCGGATCGCTTCGATCCTGCTGCTTGCAGGGGCCGGCCGCGGGCAATCCGACCCCGGCGAACCGTGAGCCCATCGCGATGCGACCCACAACGTATATCGAGACATCGGTCGTGAGCTACCTGATCGCACGACCGTCGCGGGATATGGTCATCGCGGCATATCAGGAGATCACCAGGGAGGGGTGGCGCGACGCTCCTGACCGGTTCGACCTTGTTGCGTCAGCCCTTGTCGTCGCGGAAGCCGGAGCGGGCGACCCTGAGGCTGCGCGCAGCCGGCTGGAGGCGCTCGAATCTGTCGTGTTTCTCGATGCGGCACCGGAGGCGGAGAATCTCGCGCATTCCCTTGTCGAAGCCGGCGCTGTTCCACGGCAGGCCGCGGACGATGCGGCACATATCGCCATCGCTGCTGCCAATGGCATCGATTTTCTGGTGACATGGAACTTCCGGCATATTGCCAATGCCGCAATGCGCGCCAGGATCGAACAGGTTTGCCGGGGGGCAAGTTGCGAACCGCCGGTGATCTGCACGCCGAACGAACTGATGGAGACAAACCATGAGAAAGACCCCGACTGATCCGATCATTTCCGAAGTGTGGGCGATACGGGATGCGCATGCGGCCCGCTTCGACCATGATGTGGCGGCCATCTTTCAGGACATCTGGACAATGCAGAAAAAGTCCGGCCGGGAGTATGTCCGCCTTCCTGCGCGTCCGGTTGTTGCCTCAGGCACCGGGCATGATCCGGGCAGCGAGATGATTGGCCCGCGTTGAACGGGTGGGGATTTCCAGAACTCCGGTGCGTCGCGCGCAAGGCGCTGGCACGGGTTATCGGCGATGAGGTGCTTTGGCGCCATTTTGGCAACAGGAAAGCGCTGAAAGAATTCCGGGAATTGCAGGTCAACGAGCAGCAGGAAATTTGGGGCGATCCTTTTGATCCGTTGTGACCATCGCCTGTGCGATGATGTTCCCCGACCCTCTCCGCCGCTTCGACGAGATGGGTATCGTCGAGGTGGGCGTAGCCTGCCGTCGTACGATGACGTCGGTGGCCGAGCAACCTGCCGACCAGGGGCAAGGCCTCGCCGGACATGACGGCGTGGCTCGCCGCGGTGTGCCGAAGGTCATGCAGGCGGAGCCTGCCGAGCTTCGCATCCGCTCAGACCATTCGCCAACAGGTCGTGAGAATCCAGACACCCCGGCCTTCGGCATGGCGCGGGAACAGGCACGCGTCCGGGTCGCGGGGGCCGGGCAGCGCCTCGATGAGCGCACGCGCGGCTTCGCCGAGCGGCACGGCGCGCGGGCCGGTCTTGGAATCATCAAGGTTCAGGGCGTCCGCGCCAATGTTGCGCCAGCGCAGGTTGAGCACCTCGCTGCGGCGGCAGCCGGTGAGGGCGAGCAGACGAACCGCGGCGACGGTCTCGGGCCATGGGGCTTCGTTGGCGTCGAGTGCGCGCCCGAGCCGGGCCAGCTCTTCCGCGTCGAGGAACCGGGCAATGTTGCGCCCTGGGTTCCTGCGGATACCGAGACAAGGGTTGGCGTCGCGCTCGCGCAATCCCCATTCCTCAGCCCGGAACATCATCGCACGCAGGATTTCGAGTGCACGGTTGGCCGCGCCGGGCCTATCCCTGCTCGCCGCGTCGAACCACGCGGCGACATCCTCGGGTCCGACACGGTCCACCGGCATCCTGCCGAAGGCGGGCAGGATGCCGGCCTTGAGGTAGATGCGCACGGTCTTGCGCCCGGTGGGCTTCCAGTACGGTTCGCAGCGCCGCAGATACTCGTCCGCGAACGCGCGCAGGGTCGGGGGCTCCTTCTCCCTGCGGATGTCGTCGGCGGGGTCCTCGCCTGCGCGGATGCGCGCGAGGTGGTCGCGGGCGCGGCGGCGGGCCTCGGCAAGCTCCATCTCGCCGTGCCGGGCGATGACGATGCCGCGGCTCCGTCCCTCGATGCGCGTCTGGATGATCCAGACCTTGCGGCCCGTCGGATGGATGCGCAGCCCGAAACCGGGCAGCGACCTGTCGAACAGGAACGTGTCCCTGGCCTGGGGCTTGCTCTGGCGGGCCAGGCGCGGGGTGAGGTGAGTGAGGTCAACGGTGGGCGGGACGGTGATGTACGTCAGCGCCGACGATCTTGTGGATGATGAGCGCGATGGCGATGTTCTTGCACCGCGCGTTGTTCTCGGGGGCGAAGCCTTTGCGCACGAGGCAGTGGTCTTCTCGGTAGCTCATGCCTCCAAGACCATCCGACGCTGCGGAGAAAAGCCGGCCAGAATCACCGCCCGAATCGTCAAACAGATCAGCATCGGATGACCCCGTCTACGGCAATCCAGGAACACGGGCACCCGAACCGATACCGCGGTTACCGATAGACGATCACGGAGACCGTTGTATGACGGACGTATCGAATTGGAAGCGCACAGAGCCGCGGCCGACCTGCTTGAACTGGTTGCGTGATCCTTCTCCCATGGGATTCGGCAGTTCCAGCACCATCCAGCGGTCTGGCAAAAACACGAACGGAACATAGAGAATCCGGTACTGTCGGCGTCCCCGCGCCGATACGCTGGCGGCAACGCCCATTTCGTTTGGAGTCAGTTCGAACTCGCCGGCGTCCGCCAACGACGACTTGACCTCGTAGAGCCACTCCGTCTGCGGGGTCTTGACGCAGAAGTCGTACCCTGCGGAATCGTCGCCCTCATCGCCGCCGAAAAACCGCGCGCGATTTCGCGACACCCAACACGTCTCGTCAACGGCTTCAGGGTAACGGCGACGAAGGTACTGGAACACCAGCCATTCGCTCACAAGTCCCATAGCCTGCCGCTGATCTTCGGACAGATGTTTCCCCCTGCGCCCATTTCCACCGCCAGCCCCACCGCCGGGCGGTCGGGCACCCCCGTCCATTTCGTCAAACTCGGCCAATCGCGGCCGGCAGCTTCGCTCAAACCAACCCTGATCGACGGCGATACTCTGTTCCGCCAACTGCTGGAAGTCCGCCGCGAACGATGGATGACCCGGGTCGAGTTTGGTTCCAGCGAAGTCGATGCTTCTCTCTTCGATGATTTCCCGTTCACGTTCCCTGTGACGACGCTTCGCTTCTGCTTCAACCGTGGCTGCATCAAGTCCCAAGGCTCCGGTTTCCAGGGTTTGTGCCATTCCCTCTGGCCAACAACCGGCACGATGGCACAGCGCGGGTATACGTTGCTCCACCACGGGATCGAAATCGAGCAGCCCCGAGTTTTCGAGACGGCGTGTCACGGCCTGCGAGTCCTGATTTCGCCACAGGTCCGGGACTGCAATACCGTTGCTGCGACACCAAGCCCCGACGACCGGGATCGCGCGAATCGCAAATTCGCGGATTGACTTGCGGTTCTTTTCGAGAAGCCCGCGAGAGGATGGCAGGTCGATTTCCTCGTCTTGACCGAGTGTTTCGTCCAGCAACTTGGCGACATGCGCTTCGACGACTTCGTAGTCCAACGTTTCCCTCGTCAAAATCCACCTGTGGTCGAACTCAAGGAAATCCAGCGACTTGCGGCCGACGTAGACCGCGAGATCGTACCCTTCCCTGAAATCGATCGCGTGGCGCCGCCGCAGCCGTTCAAGGATCCCTGGGCTCATCTGATTGAGGCAAGCTTTGTACACGGACCGCAGATCGTCCTCGTTGGACAGCGGGGCTTGGCCCAACTCCAGGAGCACACGGTTGAACTGCTCGTAGTCCAGGCCCAACTTTCTGCGCAACGCAGCGCGGCTCAACTCCTGCTCACAGGCCGCGATCAGATCAGCTGGAGCGGGTACTGTCCCCGACGACGGAACCCACGATCCCATCCACGCGGGTATGTCAAATTGCTCCCGGCCGCGCTCTGCATCCTTTTCCAACCGCCGGGCAAGCTCGACATCTGCGAAATAGGCGACCACCGGCGTCAGCAGGCTCAGCACATGCCTGAGGTCCGTTCGCAGTGCGGCCCGATGTTCCTGCAATGTGGCCGCATCACACCTCAGTGCCTCAGCAAGAGCCTCATCGCTCGGTGGACACAACGAGTCGCGGTCCTGCTGACTCTGGCAAAGCCGCAAGAGTAGCGGCTCGAGAAACCGAAACCGGGGTCCAACAGTCGCTGAACCGTTTGGGAAAGGTCTCTGCTCAGCGTCAGCCACGAAAGCGGCACATCCTCGGACAGGATAAGCGTCGGCAATTCGGCATGTTCGAAGCCGTAACAATTCATGCCGCCCCGTGGCGGCACCTCTTTCTCGTCAACAATCAGCGAGATCGACCGGCAGCGCCTCACCCTGATCGCTCGAACGCGCCTCTCGACTGTCGCGCGTTGAACGCCCCGCTCAAGTCTCTCCGCCAGAATTTCGTGACCCAGCAGCACCACCTCCGGGAGCCATTCCAATGAGAGAGAGGACAGCTGCGGATCGCTCGAACGGGGGACGAAAGGCTCACCGTCGACCAGAAGCCGCACCCCCTTGCCGTCGATCCCGCGGGGAGTCAATGCGCCGGTCGCCGCCAACCGTTCAGCGACGCTTTCGGTCGAGGCTTCGCCGACGTCGAGCAGCGCGTGGCCGGCGGCCGACAAGATTCTGGCGGTAGACTCCTGAGCATTCTGCGTAACGATCACCCCGGGTGCTGTCTCAGGATCTCCGGCGAGGACCTCCAGCCGATCATCACGAATCACCGCCAGATCCAACTCTTGAGGCAGCGGAGTGTCAGTGCCCGAGACTTCGAGCCAAGCGCGTCGGTATTCCCTGCGGAAATCCGCGCGGTCATGCATCCGTAGAGAGGGGACGACCACCGCCAGCATTTGCAGACGCTCTAACGCGGTATCCTTGGAGTGCCAGTCCCGCAGCCCCAGCGCGTCGCCGAAGACCAACTCCACGAATTCTTCGCTGGCTTGCATCAGTTCCAAGACCACATCGGAAATGCGCTCCACGAATCGCGGCGGCCGGTCTCTCTTTGTCCGGGCCGCCCAACACTCCCTCGCCTTGCGGAATTGCGCTTCCTCATCGGAACTGACGACAATCCAGGCTTTGGATCTCAGGAAGGTCGCGAGCGGCGTCGGGAGCGTTTTTTTGTCCTGGATGCCAGGTGCGCGGTCAAATCGGCCGACATTGAAGGTGAAGTACCGGGCACCGCATGCCTCAAGATGTCTGAAGACAAGTTCGTGGAAGAGATCCTTTACACTTTCCGAAAGTTCTGCGTGCTCGATCTGCCCCGGCAGCCTCCACGCTTCTCCGCTTCTTCGATAGTCCGTGTACGGATATCTGTATGTGAAGCGCGACGCTTCCCGGCACCAATCATCATCCAGTCCTTGCTTCGAGTCGCCATGGCGCACCAAACTGTTCCAGTGCCGTCCCTCGTCGTTTGCCCGCACCGCCGCCGCAACCGGTTGCAATCCATTGACGACGCCCAACACCTTGAGGAAATCGACCCACTGGCGTTTGGCGTCGCCTGGGACAGATGGCCAGTTCGCGAAGTCCGCAAGAAGTGCGTCCCGTGCCCGCCGGCAGTCGGGGGACGTGTCCGCCGCTTTCACCAGGAAGTTCTCGAGTGTCTGACCCGCTGGTGTCCATGACGACGAAAACGCCGCCTGTGTCGCGGGCTTCCAGCCGCCCAGTGTCGGAACCTGCAATTGGGCGCTCCGCAGGGCTTCTTCGATCCTCGTGCCGGCAGAACGAAATAGGTCGAATGCCCATTTCAGGGCTTCCCGACGGCGATCGTCGTTGGCCCCTTTGCCCAACGCGGCGCCGAGCCCGGCAAGCGCCTCCACCGGATCGTATTGGCGCACGAGCCCGGCATCAATGAACGCGTTCAGCGTATCCCGCCCAAACGAGATCGTCTCTTCGACGAAACGGTAGCGCCGCGTGAGCGTCGCCGGTGGCAGCGGGACTCCGCCTTTGGCGCGCAGTCCTCTCGTGCTTTCGTCGCGGACGAAGAGTCTGGCTACCGACGCATCGTCGTACCCACCTGCCGGCCGCAATTTTCTTGACCGATCGAGGAAGATCTTCTTGCCAGCCAACGCGTTGAGTTTCTCGCCAGTCGCCTCGAAAACACGCTTCAAGTCCTCATAGAAGCGCGACCATGTTCGTGGCGCTGCTCGCCAGTCGGAAAGGGAGTGTGCGAAGCGCTCCGACCACTTGGCAAGCAGCCCGCCTGAAGGCGCAAGGTCACCGTATGTCCGATCCGCCATGTCTTCGAGACGACGAAGCCGTTCATCATTGATTTCGGGCGACACAAGCCGGGCGCCGGTTCGCTTGGTGACCTCCGGCGCCTTCATCAAGGAAAACGCCCCCTCGGGCCAGAGCCTGGCCTCGTTCAGACTTGCCCAGCGGACTCCGTCAGCCGCGACCACCGGGACGATAGACGCCTCCTCGAGTGAACTCTCCATTTCGTCGAGTGCGGCGTCCAGCTTCCCGGCATGTTTGCCGGTCCAGGCAACCAAATCAAAGATCGGAAGTTGGGGAACCTTCATCACCGCCGGCCCGGTGAGGTATAGCGCGGCGTGAGCACAGGCTTCCGCCGCAGCCGTCATCAGTGTCGTATTCAACGGAAGGTCGAAGTCCGCATTGCGACGGTCGATGTCCGCGAAAAATGGCGCGTCCAGATGGCCGAGCAGCGGAGCGACGGCTGCATCTCCCATCGGTAGAAAGTTGTAAAGGCGTCCCGCGGCCAAAGCGTCGGGGGACAGGCCAACCGCGACCGAAACCGTCGGCTGGCCCTCCCACTCGAGCCAGCGTTTGATCTGCGGCGCTCTGGGGATACTTTGTTTGACCGCGGCGAGCACCCGCTCCTTGTCGACTTTATGCTGCACCACCAGGAAACGTCGATCCTTGCCAACCCGAACCTCGTGCAGACGACAGTCCGCGATACCGGGGACAGTGCCAAGGGGTTTCTGGCGGCGACTCAGATGACGCTGTTGCACTGACCCGTCTGGAGACCGCTCCTCGATACGAAAATCAGCGATCCGGTCGAGAAAGAGCAGCAGCGGCACATCAAGGTCAACGAGCCTTTCAACCTGCTCTCTCGCCAACTCTATCGACTCCGCCGTGCGGAGTGGCAGGACGATGACGCTCGCATAGCCTCGATGTGCGTACGAGATTACCTCATCAGGCTGTTCGTCAAGCGGACGGGGTACGAGATAACGCGGCACCGTTCGGGCGACACGGCGGGCGGTAGCCGAATCCACACCAATGGTGTGGAGCACCTCCTCCATCTCGCCCACTTGGGCAAACCGGAAGCAATAGCCGTCGAAGCGCTTTGAATCTTCTCTGCCTCTCCGAGAGAATATTCGGACATCGTCGGTGAGCGCTTCGACACTTCGAAAGCCCAGACCCTTGTTGCCGATACCCTCACCGATTTCCTTGGCCGTGGTCGCGAGATTCATGATCGCCTCCACGTCCTTCCAGCGAAAGCCGTCGCCACCGTTTGCGACGTAAAGGGTGCCTTCACTCTCCGAGCGAATGGTAAGGTTTACCGCGATTCCCCCGCGGTCTCCGGAGCGGTGCGCATCGTGCGCGTTCTGTATCAATTCGCAAAGAACGCGGTCGCCATACTCGGTGCCGACCACTTCGTTCAGATTCCGCAGGCTCTCGTATACCTTGAGGTTCTTTCGGTGCCCGTAGACGGCATGCTTCAGCACGGCGCGAACCTGTCGTTGCAGTTGTTCGGTCGGAAGCAAATCCGACGGTTGACTATCCCGTTCTGCCCGGCCGGACATGGACATCATCAACCCGACTTTACCACTCGGAATCACGATTGCGCAGCACCAGGCTGATTTCGCCGATTTTCGCACGCAACTCATGTCGTCGGGCAGGCTGACATAGTGCGGTAAAGCGGTTTCGTGTATCATGAGGGTGATGCGCCAAGCCATGGTCCTTCCATGTCCATCCGACGCTCCCGTATTCGCAGCAGCAACGAGCACTATTACACCCACCGCCTCGTGCGCTCCGAACGCGCCGGCTCGAAGGTGCGACAGCGCACCCTGCTCAATCTTGGACGACACTTCGATGTCGCCCCACAGAACTGGCCGATGCTGTGCCGGCACATCAAGGAGATGCTTGCCGGCCAACCCTCCCTGTCCCCGGACCGCCCCCGGCGTTGGCTCAGCGAATACAGGGCCTTGGGCGAAGAGACTGCGCGGATGGTGGCAAAGTTGAGCCGGTGGAAGCCGAGAACGGCCGCAGCGCCGCGTAGAGGCACGGATGCCGGCGGGGGCGGCCTGTGCCGGGCCGCCTGCGCACGCCTGAACCTCCAACACCACCCGCCAACACGCAGGGCACGGAGATCAAGAGACTGAAGCCATCCCGCGGCGCCTGGGTCCATCGTGGCTTCCGCCTGCTGTGGTCGGCCATCCTTGCCACCTCCTTCGGCTTCCACATCCAGCGCACTCTCGAATTGTGGCTCATCTATGAGATGACGGGCTCGGCCTTGCACCTGGGGCTCACCGGTCTGGCCCGCGGGGTTCCGGTCTTCGTCCTTTCTCTCTGGGGCGGCGTCCTGGCCGACCGCATCGACCGGCGCCGGTTCGTAATGCGGGTGCAGGCCTGCAACGCCGTCCTGAACCTGGCCCTCGCGTTGCTTGCCGTCACGGGCCTCATCGAGGCATGGCACATTTACGTCTCGGCCTTCATGAGCGCTTCTTTCAACGCCGTGGGCGCCCCCTCCCGCAACGCCATGGTGCCGGGGCTGGTACCGCGCGCCGCGCTCCTGAACGCGCTGTCGCTCACGGCCATGAGCCGGAAGCTGTCGCAACTTTTCGGGCCGGTGCTCACCGGCTTTCTCATCGCCTGGGCCGGCTCCGGCATCACGTACGCCCTGAATGGCGCCGTCTACCTGTCGGCGGTCTTCCTGGTGGGAGCCATCGCGTACACGTCGGACCGGTCCAAGGCACCGGGATCGCCGTTCCGGAGCCTGATGGAGGGCATCGCGTTCGTTCGCAACGAAACTGCCATCTGGATGTTTCTCGGCATGGAACTCGTCACCGTCTACTTCGGCAGCCACCGGGCGCTGCTGCCCATCTTCGTGGCCGGCTTCGGCGCCGGCGCCGAAGCCTTCGGTGTGCTGCTCTCCGCCTCGGCCGGGGGCGCGATTGTCGGCGTCGCCGGAATGCTGTCGTTGGGCGACGTGCGCTACAAGGGGCTCTGGGTCACCTTCGGAGTCCTCGCCTACGCCGCCTGCCTCGGGATCCTGGGACTGTCCGGCTGGTTCCTCCTGTCGGCAGCCGCGGTGTTCCTGCTGGGCCTGTTCGAAGCCGTTCAGATGCTGCTCTGCAACGTGATCGTCCAGACCACCACCCCGGATCACCTGAGGGGACGCATCCTGAGCTTCCAGCGCATGCTCGGCGTGGGCGGCCCCAGCCTCGGCGAGGCGCAATCGGGTTTCGTCGCCGCATTCATCGGCGCCCCCCTGACGCTGCTCGCCGGCGCCGCCGTCTGCGCCGGAACCGCCCTTGGGCTGATGACCTTCAGAAAGGAAATCCGCCGGGCGAACCTGTGACGATCCATTTCGTCGGAGACCCGGCGACCGCCGCGGAATGGCGGCGAAAGAACGACCCTGTCCGTCCTGGACAAGGAGACATGTCCCTGCGATGACGGCGACCGCCTGCTCCCGGTCCGTTCAGATGGACAACTCGCGTGTCACGGGGTGGCAGGTCGTCGACCATCCGGGAAACGACGAGTGCGCACTTTCGCCATCCGGCACCGTCACGATGCCAGCGGCGCCGGAACACGACACGTGCACGCGGGCACCAACCCCTCCACCGGCAAACCCAATGCAACGCCTTCCATGTCCCGGGGACGGACCCTCTCACTCCCACCTCACCTGTACCCGCACACGGGCTACCATCAGCCGCGGCGAGGCTGTAGACTGGGAGGTGCCGGGTTACATACACGCCCATGATTCTCGGTTTTTGCCACCGGGGCCTTGAGCGCCTTTTCGAGAAGGGCGATCGGCGGCGGGTTTTACCCAGCCACGTTGCCCGGATCGAGCGCATTCTTGCGCGTCTCGATCAGGCTGCGGCACCGGGAGACATGAACCTGCCGGGGTTCGGACTTCACTCCCTGAAGGGCGACCTTGCGGGACACTGGGCGGTTCGCGTTTCCAGCAATTGGCGTATCGTCTTCCGATTCGATGGCGGCGACGTCAGGGACGTGGATCTGACTGACTATCATTAGCCCAAGTTTACCACCCTCCAAAAGATCTCATTACATATCATACAGTTACGATGACCAGAAGTGGCGAGTGGCTCTACAGGTGGGTGTTTGAAGGTCTGTTACACGAGGGTTTTGCGGGTTCCTCCGGGAGCGGGATCAATGCCCAAGGCTTTGTAGATGGCCAGCTGGGTTGGTTCGGCGCGGGTCGCTTTGCGCACGTGCAAGGTGCGCCCTTCAGCACGGCGGAAGGTAGTGGTGACGCGCTGCTGTCCCTGGAGGACGCGGCGTAGCGTGGTCCAACTGGCGTTCTCCTCGGCTTGACGCAGGCGGGTACGGATGACCTAGACGAGTTGGTAGGCGAGCACGGTGATGAACAGATGGCCTTCGGAGCGGAGCGGCTTGTGGTGGTAGACGGGTCGCAGGCCGAGTTCGGATTTGAGGGAGCGGAAGACGGCTTCGATGTCGGTGAGCCTGAAGTAAGTACGCCACAGGGTTTCTTCCTTCCAGTGGGTTTCGCTGCTGCGCAGGCAGTAGACGCCGGGATGGGTCATCATCGAGCCGGGGAGAGGGCGGCGGGTGAAGCGCACGGCGGTAGCACGTTGACCGGACTCATCGGTGTCGAGTGCGATGTCGTAGTGCTGGGCGATGCCGCGGGTGCTCTCCTTGAGCCGCCCGATGCGTTGCCAGACCTGCTCCACCCGTTTTTGGGTACGGGGTCGGGAGAGACCTTCGGAGAGCTTGTTCAGGGCGTTCTCGAAGCGCCGGGCGAAGCGCTCGACGATGCCGCGTTCCTTGGCGGCCCGTTGTTCGGAGAAGCAGTACAGGCGCACCTCCCGACCGTCTGGGGACAGGGCCTTGTGCAATTGTATGCCATGCTTGGAAGCGGTCTCCATGCGCTGTGCCGCTTGGGGGTCGAAGTGCCGGTTGCGTTGGCGGCTGACCACCAGGTAGCGGTAGCCCTGCTCACGCAGCCACTGCAGGCGCTCTTCGGTAGCGAGGCCCCGGTCCATCACCACCAGGGCGGCGCGCGGGGCCTTGAGCGCATCCAGCATCCGGGCCAGAGTGTGGTGCTCGCGCACGTTGCCGGCGAAGACCTGGGAGCGGCGCACGAAGCCGCTGGAGTCGAGCACGAGCCCCAGGGTGAGCAGCGGGCAATCGGTGCGCTTGTCCTTGGAGTGGCCGCGCAGGGCCTTCGGTTGGAGGGGCGCCACGCCCTCGAAGTAGGTGTTGGTCAGATCGTAGAGCGTCACGGTGGGTTCGATCTCGAACAGGTCCATGGCCCGGTCGAACAGATGCTTTTCAATGACGTCGCGGTGGGCCATCAGGGCATCGGAGGCGCGATACAGCCGCATGGGTCCCATGGTGGCGAATCCACCCCGAGCAGTTCACCCAGGGCGCTGCGTTCGCTGAGCCAGCGCCGGGTGGCACGCTCTGCGCCATGCGCGCGATGATCGAGCCGATGGCGGCCGCGCGCATCGACGCGCCAAGGCCGAGTATCAATGACTTGCGTGCCAAGTTCGACAAAATCAGCCCTGATTCCTGCCCTCCCACGACTCCAGGTGGTAAACTTGGGTCAGGAGGACCGGAGCATGCCGATGAAGACCCCCCCCCATCCCGGACTGTCGGTGCGTCGAGACTGCCTGGAGCCTCTCGGACTCAGCGTCACCGAAGCCGCGCGCAAGCTTGGGGTCAGCCGCAAGCAGCTGTCGGACATCGTCAACTGCCGTTCGGGGATCTCCCCGGAGATGGCGATTCGGCTCGACAAGGCGTTCGGTGGCGGCGCCGACACATGGTATCGACTCCAGGCCGCCTGGGAGCTTGCCCAAGCGAAGAAACGGGCGCACCGCATCAGGGTCGAACGCCTGGTGCCCGCGGTCTGACCCGGCCGAGCTTACCTTTCAAGGATTGCGCATCATGGATCATGCCGTCGGGGTTCCGTTCCACATGCCTCCGGTTCCGGCAGAACCGGAAGGGCGGGGGAACGGGAGGGCTTCGCATGGAGTGAAACGGGCGAAGCCCACGGACGTATTCAAATGCAACAGGCGTTGGACACCGCTTGAAACAGCAACATCGCCGCGCACGGAAGCGATCAGGAAGTCAGCGCCGCCTGCGCTGTCGGAGCTTCGCGTTGCCTGATTCCATCCCGGGCTTTGTTCGCCGCTTGCGCCGCTCTCGTGTGTAGTTGCAATCCGGCCAGTTCGAGCAGCCGAGAAAGCGGCCGTACTTCCCCATGCGGGTCTCCAGCCAGCCGTCACAGACCGGGCAAGCCTCGATTGCCGCGCCGCAGTCGCGGCAATGGCAGGCCTCGTCGGACCTCACGGGAAGGCCGTTCCCGCAGTGCGGACAAGGGCGTGCGGTTTGCGCACAAAGCGGAAAGTTCGAGCAGCCGCAGAAGACACGGCCGGCGTGTTCCCTGCGCTCCAGCCGCCCGCCGGCGCATCGCGGACAGGATACGTCGCCTTCCGGCGGACGGCCGAACACCTCGACATCATAACCCCCGTCGATCAATTCGGTAACGAATTCGGACGGAGGGCCGCCGTCGGCAAGCAGGAAGACCTGCCGCCTCGCCCGAGTGATGGCGACGTAGAGCAGGCGCCGCTCCTCGGCATTCGGATGGGCTTCAGGCGCCGCCAGCACCAGATCGAGCAGCGGATCGTCGGCCCGGCCGGCGGGGAATCCGTACTTTCCCGAACACAGGCCCAGGACCACCACATAGTCGGCCTCAAGGCCCTTCGAGCGGTGCACGGTCATCCAGGTAAAGCGAAGGTCCGGATACTGCTTCGGAAGCACGCCCAGATTGCGGGGGCGCAGATGCCGGTAGCGGCCCAGCAGCAGCACCTCCGACGTTCCGTGGTGTCGCCGGGCATCCTCGGCGATGCGGTCGAGGGCCTCCTTCAGAAGCGAACGATCCTGCCCGTCGGGAAGTCCCACATATACCGCGGGGCGGTCGGTCTTGCGCGTGGAGTGGACCGTCTTGCGGATTTGCGCCGGGTTGCGCAGCACGAACTCGGTGGCAACCGCCGTGATGCGGTCGGCGCAACGGAACGTGGTTGCGAGATCGAGCCGCTCGAATACACCGAAACGGTCCCCAAACTCCCGCATGACCGCAATGTCCGAGCCGCCAAACCGGTAGATCGCCTGCCAGTCGTCGCCCACCGCGAACAGTTGAGAACCCGGTGAGCTGTCGAGCAGCGCCTTCAGCAAACGCGCGCGTGATGGCGAGATGTCCTGGAACTCGTC
Source organism: uncultured Binatia bacterium (SeqCode) (assembly GCA_964291295.2). Taxonomy (GTDB): domain Bacteria; phylum Desulfobacterota; class Binatia; order UBA9968; family JAJDTQ01; genus JAJDTQ01. The sequence goes on from OZ219754.1 coordinate 3,190,081, forward strand.
GACCAGAATGTATCGGAACGGGCTGCGGCAACGTCCGGCCTCCAGAAGGTCGGTGGCCCGGTTGATCATGTCATGGAAGTCGATCTCCCCGGAGCGGGCAAGGGCGTCCTGGTAGCGCTCGAATATTGGCCGGAACACCGCAAGGAACGCGTGGGCACGCAGCTTGTCCCAATGATTGCCGGCGCGTTCGGCTATGTCGGCAAACGACAGCCGATTGCCCTTGAAGTGCTGCAGAAAGGTACTTGTCAGCTGTGTGAACGGGTCGATGCGGCCCTGTCGGTTGAGCGTGGCGAACACCTGCTCGCGGGGGATCGGCGAGAGGACCACACCGCGGGCCGCGAGCTTTTCCGTCAGGTTGCGGAGCAGCCTTCCCTCGGCCTGTTCGTAACTGAAGGTTTCGATCAGGACGGTGCCGTGGGCGGCATGGACGCCGCGCTTCCACTCCATCTCCTGCCGATACTGTTCCGTGTCGATGAAGGGCGCCGTCTTGCCGGCGGCGTTGATCCCGAAATGCTCGATATAGATGCCATGTTCGGGCAAATGGAAGTCGGGCTTGTACTGGCGCTTCTCCGCTGTGGCGAGGTCATGTTCATAGGACGACTCGTACTCGTAGGGGACACCGTTGAGATAGAGAAAATTCGCGATCTCGCACTCCTCGAAGCTGCGGACGGCGTCACCCTTGAGCGAGCGGATGTCGAACTTGCGGATGTAGTCATGGTATTCGTCCCAGTTCTTGAACTCGTGCTCGCTCCGATACGGCGCAAACTTCTCCGAGAACCATTGCCACAGCGTGGCCGAGAGTTCGTGGTCCACGAGCAGTTTCGCCACGATATCCTTGAGCAGATCGAACAACCTTCGGTCGTCCTGTGCTGTCGCGGAGAGCGCCGGGCGCTTCCCCTCGGCCTGCCCGATGATCGCCAGGCCGAGGCTGTGAAAGGTGCGTACCGTCACATCCTGTGCGATGGCGGTGCCGAGACGCTTGTCCATCCGCACTTCCATCTCCTTGCGGGCGTCGCGCGCGAAGGCCAACAGCAACAGATCGGAGGGCCTGCGATACCCCTTCTGGATGAGCCACCCTGTCTTGGCCGCGATGACCGACGTCTTGCCGCTTCCCGCCGCGGCCACCACAAGGTTCCGGTGCTCGTCGGTGACCACCGCCCGGCGCTGCTCTTCCGTGAGCGGACGGGCCTCGATCTGGTCGAAGAACTCGCGCGAGCGGACCAGCTCGTTGACGACGAACGCCTTGTTGGCATTCGTCCGGGCATCGCCCGGCGCTTCCAGAAACCCCAGGATGGCCCGCAGCATGCGGATCTCCGGAGCATCGGCAAGCGCGGCCGGCCAGCGCACCGCAAACCCGTCGGCGGCCGTTCGGGCATCCGTCTCAAGGTCACCGAATGCATCGGCCGCAAGATACTTCGGCGGGTCGGCCAATGCCGCCAACCGTTCATGTACGGCGCCGAAGGTTTCACCTTTCGATGCAAGCGTCCGGCGCCACCATTCGCATCGCGCCGTCTCGAGTGCCGCGGCCAGCGTACCGGCGACCGTTCGGGTCAAGCCCGAAACATGCGTGTTGCCCGCGGCATGGCGGATCCGAACGCTGGAACGGAAGAGGCCTCTCGCCGCGTCGACCGTTTCCACATCGCCGAGCGATATGTCGATGCTACGCCAACCGAACCGCAGCCGGACCGCTTCGGCGGTCACCCGTGCCGCCTTGGCATGTCGTGGATGCAGGATCGCGAACAGCATGCGGGACAGTCCGATTCGTCGGGCCTCGCACAGAATGCCCGACGCCGAATTCCATCGATGCCGGGATCGCCCGGCGTGTGACGAATTGTCGAGGTTGCTCATCCTTGAGAAGCGCGTTCGATGGGGGGGCTGAAATGAATGGACTGCTTGTCCGTACCTTCGTTTGAAGTGGATCGTGTCATCGAACCGCTCCTTCAAAGGGGTCACCCGGCGTGTGACGAAGCTCGTATACATCGGCGTGAGAATGCCGTCAGCGCAGCCTCGTGCGGCCAAGGACATCCCGCTGACAGCCCCCGGGGCGGCCGGGTCGTGTCCCGGCCACCCCGCACGATACGCCCCCCTACCCCGCCAGGTGTTGCCTGAACAATCCCATGACAGGTGGCCGGCAAGTTTGACCTGTCGTTACAATATGGAATGGATCGCCGGCTCAACCGGAGGGCGGCGGAGCCGGCGCGGCCGGTGGCGCCTCATTCGGCCGGAGGCCCTTGCGGGGTGAGCTCCCGCACGGTCCGGTTCGCTGCCGCGGTGATTCCGACGATCGCCAGCATGGCCGCCCCGCCGAGGATCACGGCCGAAGGGGCGCCGGCCAGCCGGCCGAGAACCGCGGACAGGTGGTGGCGCGACAGGCCGGCGACGGCGCCCATCTGCAGTTGTCCCAGGGGCAGGACCACGCTGTAATTCATGCCCCAGATGGCCATGACCCGCCCGCGGTAATCATCGGGTACACGTGTCTGCACCGAAGTCTGAGTGCTTACCATGAAGACGGAAAGACCGACGCCGGCAACGAGAAGAAAGCACAGCGCGAGCGGGAACCCGTTTGAAAACCCGAAAAGGGTCAGGAAGCACGCCTGTATGCCGGCCCCCAGGAGGATCAGCCCGCCACGCCTCGGATAGTGGCCGAGGTTGGCGGCCACCAGGGCACCGAACAGACTGCCGATACCGCTGATCATGTACAGGGAGCCCAAGGTCGAACCGTCGCCCTGGAACACCACGTCCGCAAACACCGGCAGGAGCGCGGTATGGGAGGCCAGAAAGAATATGTCCGCGTAGTTCATTGCGATCAGGGAGCGGAAGAGCTTCCGGGTCCAGACGAACGAAAGTCCACCCAGGATGGTACGAATGAAACTGCCGCCGCGCGTGCGCTCGATGACCGGCATCCGCACCGGAAGAAGCAGCAGACCGAACGCCAGATATGTCGCCGCCGCCACGTAGAAGGCGGCCCCGGCACCGGACAAGGGGGCGCCGGTGGAGCTTGCCACGTAGTCGATGATGAAACCCGCCAAGGCGGGGCCGAAGATGCGCGTCCCCGGCCAGATCATGGAGTTCAGGCTCACGGCGTTCATCAGATGCGAACGCTCCAGCAGGTGCGGGAAGAGTGCCTGACGGGCCGGGTGGTCGAACGCCTGTATACCGCCGTGGATGAAGGCTACCGCGAACACGTGCCAGACCTGTACCCGTTCCGTGACCACCAGCGTCGCGATGGTGCACAGCAGCAGCGCGGTGACGAACTGGAGCAGCATGAGGAGGCGTCGAAGTTCGACCTTGTCCGCGGTGGCACCCCCAAAGAGCGCCAACGCCACCGCCGGCGTGGCAGCCACCAACCCCAGCGCGCCCAGAATGTACTCGGAACGCGTCAACTCCCACGCGAGCCACCCCTGTGCCAGGATCACCATCTGGTGGCCCGCCACCGCGGTGAGATGGCCGCTCCAGTACATGCGGAAGTCACGGTACCGGAGTACACGGAAAACGTGCAGCTTGTGGCCGAGTGCGGCGAGGGGCTGTTTCATTGCGTGTGGAATGGAGCGGACAAAAAGAAAGGCCCCGCACCTGCATGGGGGGCCTTTCCCGCTATCGAACTTCCGGTCGAAGTTACAACTTCACCAAGTCCGAGTAGCTGGCACCGGAATCGGGCCTGAGTCCGTAACCCGCCATCCACTTGCGCGCCCGGTTGAACTCCTCTTCGGTGTAGTCCTCCGGGTAGACGTAGTCCAGGCGGTGCAGGTTCAGATCCCCGGCCTTGAAATCGCCAATCAGGTCGCCGGGAATATCCCGCAGCAGAAGCGCCGCGTATTTCCCGAGGTCCGAGTTGATCTCGTCCACGGAACGCCGGAGCGCCCGGAAAATGGCCTCCCGCGTATCCTCGGCATCGTCGCTGTTGACGAAGAGGAGCCCCCAGTACCTCGATTCCGCCAGCACGCGACAGCCGCGTTTCTCGGCCAGACTCACGAACGGCTCCATCAGGGTGGCCGCCTCCACCGCGCCGTTCAACAGCAGGCGCGTGCGGATGGCCGGACCGCCGTCATGGCGCAACTGCACCCGCTCCTTGTTACAGTGGCCTTCCAGCATCTTGAGGGTCATGTAATGGGAGCCGGTCTGATCCTGGATGGAGATGAGAACGTCCGAGAGGTCGTCGAGGCGGTGATACGGCGAGTCGCCGCGCACGAGGATGGCCATGGTGGCCACGCTCTCGCGGCGCCCCAGGATCCAGCCGTCGCGCTCGCCGTCCGCCGCGCGCTTGATGACGCCCCACTCGCACTTGTTGTAGCCCTCCAAGTCGCCGCACTCGTAGTCCGAGGCAATGGGGCGCTCGAACACGTCCGCGGGCTGAAGCTGCGAGTCCGGCGTCACCACCTCCGCATCGATGCCCTCCGCCGCCATGAAGCCCTTCTCCACGCCCACGTCCCAAGGGAGCGTCCACACGGTTCCTTCGCTGGTGACTCTGATCTTGCGAGACATCATGACGAGACCTCCTGAGGTGGTTGGTAACGCCGGCAGACTAGCATACCGGCCCGGATGATGGAACAATTCCACCTTGGGCGAACTCAGGGAATCAGGGAAAGCCTTTCGTTCTTCCGGGGGAACCCAATCCCTCTCCGACGTTGTAACCGGGTCAAGGAGACTTGTACATGCATGCCTGTGCCATCGACATTCACCACCACTACATGCCGCCGGGCCTGATCGAGGAGTTGAAGGCGCACGGCAAGGCCGTGGGCACCGTGGTGGGGCGAACCCCGGAAGGCCTCCACACCCTCACCATCGGCAGCGGGCCGGGCTTCGTGGTGCCGCCGCCGCTCATGGACGTGGAAAAGCGGCTGGAGCACATGGACAAGGGCAGGATCGCCCTGGCGACCCTCGAGCCCCACACCGCCTGCCTCGGCTACCGCCTGAACCCGGAGCAGGGGGAAACGTGGTGCAACCTCTACAACGCGGGCCTCATGGAACTCCGGACGCGGCACCCGGACCGCTTTACCGCTCTTGCGGCGGTGCCGCTGCAGGACCCCGGGCGGGCCGCCCGGGTGTTGGAGCGCGGCATCCTCGAGCACAAGCTCGCCGGTGCCTACATCGGCACCAATGTGAACGGCGAATACTACCGGAACCGGGCATTCGACGCCTTCTGGGGCAAGGCGCAGGAACTGGACGCGCTCATCGTCATGCACCCCGAGGATATCGCCGGGCTGGAGCGCATGGGCACCTACGGCCTGTTCCTGATCTGCGGCAACCCCGCGGATACCGCCCTCTCGCTGGGGTTCATGTCCTACAGCGGCGTGTTCGACCGCTTCCCCGACCTCAAGCTCTGCACACTCCACGGCGGCGGCTTCTTCCCCTACCACCTGGGACGCTTCGACCAGGGTTTCGGAGTGCGGCCGGGAGCCGCCGACGCCGAGGCCCGGTACAGACCCAGCGCCTACCTGAAGAACCTCTACTCCGACGCGCTGGTGTACCGCGTGGACACGCTGGCGTACCTCAAGAACCTGCTGGGATGGGAGCATCTGATGGTCGGCACCGACTACCCCTACCCCCTGGGCGACTGGAACGCGGTGGAAAAGGTGGAGGCGCTGGACTGCCCGGACGAGCAGAAGCTGGCAATCCTGGAAGGGAATGCCAGAAGGTTGTTGAAACTTCAGGGAGGGGATGCGTCAGGGACGGATGAGTAAAGCAGGTCTGTTGCAGAGGCCGATCCACGCCCGATGACGGGGCGGTGGGTCGCCGGACACGGGTCAGGATGACACGGAACGGAGGCCTCGTCGCATCGGACTGCATGTCGTCATTTTCGGCTCACCGCCTCGAAACGGCTCAACGCCGAGCGAAGGTTCTCAATGATCTCGGCCACGAGCACATCCGGCTCCGGCAGGTTGTCGAGATCGGCCATGGATGCATCCTTGAGCCAGAACACATCAAGGCTCGCCTTGTCGCGTTGAAGAAGCTCGTCACGCTCGTAGGCGCGCCATCGGCCGTCCGGCGTTTTGTCGCTCCAGGTTGCCTCCCGGACATAGCGGTTCTCCGGGTTGTAGCAGGCAACGAAATCCTCGAGGTGGGCATAGGTCAGCGGCTTCTGCTTGAGCGTGTGATGCACGTTGGTGCGGTAGTCGTAGTACCAGACCTTCGATGTTTGCGGATCGGGGCTCGCCGGACGGTTGTCGAAGAAGATGACATTGGCCTTGACGCCTTGGGCGTAGAAGATGCCCGTCGGCAGCCGCAGGATGGTGTGCAGATCGGCGGTGTGCAGCAGCTTGCGCCGGATCGTTTCGCCGGCACCGCCCTCGAACAACACATTATCGGGCACCACGACGGCTGCGCGTCCGGTGGTCTTCAGCAGAGTCCGGATATGCTGGACGAAGTTCAACTGCTTGTTCGATGTTGTCGCCCAGAAATCCTGCCGGTTGTAGGTCAGATCATCGGTCTCCTGCTCGCCTTGAGCGTTGGTGAAGCTCATCGAACTCTTCTTGCCGAAAGGCGGGTTGGCAAGAACATAGTCGTACGTCTCCGAAGGCGGGGAAACCAGCGCGTCAGCCGGCGAGACCGCCGTCTCGCCCGTCATCTCTCCAATTCCGTGCAGCAACATGTTCATCAGGCAGAGCCTGCGCGTGCCCGCCACGATCTCGTTGCCGCGGAACGTCGCGTGTTTCAGAAATTCCTTCTGCTCCCTGTCGAGCGCCCGGTTCCGGGGACCGGTGAGGAAGTCGTGGGCAGCAAGGAAGAACCCGCCGGTTCCGCAGGCCGGATCAGCGATGGTCTTGCCCGGCTCCGGGCGCACGCACGCCACCATCGCTCGGATCAGGGCTCGTGGCGTGAAGTACTGGCCCGCGCCGGATCTGGTGTCTTCGGCGTTCCGCTCCAGCAGCCCCTCGTAGATGTCTCCCTTCACATCCGCCCCGAGCACCACCCAATCCGTGCCGTTCACCATGTCGATCAGGCGGAATAACTTGGCTGGATCGGCGATCTTGTTCTGGGCCTTGGAGAAGACTTGGCCCAACATGCCTCGTTGTTCGCCGAGCTTGCGGAGAAGCGCGACGTAATGCGCTTCGAGGTCCGCGCCACTACGAGTGGTCAGACTCGTCCAGTCATGGCCCTCGGGAATGCCGACATCGCGAGCGAGTTGCGCAAAAGGGCGAAGTCTCGTGGGACGCTCGAAATGATCCGTCGCAAGCAAGGGATGGAGCAAAGAGGGGCGAACACTGTCAGCGTGACCTCCGAGATCAACCTGCCAAGCGAGTGGCGGCGTCAATGGGAAAGCCCCTCAAGCATCAAAAGTCAGGATGCCGTATTTGCGTTATTCGGACCTTCCCTTATGATTGAAGGCGCACAGAGTGATGCCGAAACGGCGGCGTTGCCTTTTCGGGTCTTGTTGCCGGGAAACTCAGGTAACTGGAAGCACCCCCGACATGCTGATTCAGCGGTGCCATGGAGCCGATGACACGCCCACTCTTCGCGTTGTACGTAATATGGCATCCCTTGTATTCGGGGGGCCGCGAGATCGCGGATCGGCTACGTACGCACTTTGGCCGCGATCTCCACTCGGCCATCGACGATTGGCGCCGCGTCAGCGTCCTCGAACGCAGCGCACCCGCTCCGGGCGCACGCACGCCCTTGCCGATCGACTGGGACGATGCGGAACTCACCGCTGTCGTCGTGCTGACGGAGGCGGCGCTTGTTGATGATCGGGACTGGGGCAGCTACGTGCGTGACACCGCGCAGGCTGCACAGGAGAGGGGGCTCCCTGCCGGATTCTTCCCGGTGACGATGGAGCGTCCGGGTCTCACATTGGGAGTCGAACAGCAAACGCTGCGTTGGGACCACTGGGACGTCCCCGATGCAGACCGGATTCAACGCCTCATGTCGGACCTCACTCACGAGTTCTGCCGCATGCTGCGACATCGCATCGACATGCTCCGGAGTGTCGGCGGCGGGGAAGCCGCGTTCGGACGTTACCTGGAAAAATCCAGGTCTTCATCAGCCACTCGAAACATGACAAGGGCGGCCCGTCGGTGGGCCGCGGCATTCGCGACTGGATCCATGCGCACAGCCCGCTCGACAGCTTCTTCGACGTCCACGACATCCCGCCAGGTTTGTCTTTCGAACAGGTTCTGCTGCACCAGCTCGACGCCGGGGCGGTCGTGGCGGTGCATACCGATTCGTACTCGTCGCGTGAGTGGTGTCGGCGCGAAGTCATTGAAGCGAAGCGACGTTTGGTGCCGATGGTCGTCGTCGATTGTGTGCGGGATGTCGACCCGCGTGGAATGGCCTACCTCGGCAATGTGCCGGTCGTTCGCATGGAGCCCGACCGGAGGGACCGGATGGCCATCGTTGCGGGCTGCCTACTGGACGAAGTCTTCCGCACATGGCTGTGGCTCTGTCGGGTGGGGCACCATCTGGCGGATTCGCCAGGGGTCCTGTTCACGGCACGGCCCCCCGAACTGATCGCCTTGGCGGCGCTGCCTCCTCATGACGAAGAATCGGTTCCGACAATCGTCTATCCTGAACCCGTTCTGAGCGCTGACGAAGAACGGCTGTTCCGGGAGATCACGCCGGGAGTCCGTGTGCAGACGTTGACGGACTGGCTGGAGAAACGCCCATGACCACACACAACGCCGAGGGATCGACCGCCATCGGTGTCTATGTTTCGGAGAGCCCGGACTTGTGGACCCTGGGGCTTGGCGACGGGCATCTACGTGACGCGATGGCCGAAATCGCCCTCCAGGTGCTCGCGTCGGGAAGGAGCCTGGCCTACGGTGGAGACTTGCGGCAACACGGATTCACGGAACTTCTGGCCGAGTTGGTGGGGCGTTATCGGAATCATCCCCGGCACCGCGAGACCATCGTCGTGACCGACTATCTGGCCTGGCCGGTGCATATCCGGATGACGTCGGACGAGATTGTTGCGTTCTGCGCCGAACACGAGCCCGGCGCCCGTCTCGTCTTCCTTGCGCTTGACGGTGTGCGCCTCGCGCGAGAGCAACGGCTGAGGCTGTGCGCGCATGAGCCGGACGAAGGGGAATGGACGGTAGGACTGACGGCGATGCGAACGGCCATGCGCGGGGATATTCGAGCGCGGATCGTTCTCGGCGGCAGGGTCGAGGGCTACAGGGGAGCGATGCCGGGCATCGCCGAAGAGGCCTGCCTTTCTCTGGAAGCAGGGCAGCCCCTGTTCCTCGCAGGCGGATTCGGCGGATGCACGCGCGACATCGCGGAAACGGTCGGTCTCGCCGCACGCTGGGCCGGTTCGCGTGATGGATGGGCCGGCCGGGAGCGCTTCCTCAAGTACTCGCCGGACGACCTGCACAACGGTCTCTCCCGCGACGAGAACGCCATCCTGGCCCGCACACCGCATATCCAGGAGGCGGTTACCCTCATCTCGCGGGGTCTGCGCCGCATTCTCGGTGACGGGAATCATGATACACAAGGTATTCATTAGCTACCATCATCACGAAGACCAGGGATATAAGGAAGCACTGGTCAAATTCGGCGAGGAGTGGTCGATTTTCCTGGATCGATCCGTCGACACCGGCGACATCCCGGACGGCTGGGACGATGAGCGGATCCGTCGTGCCATCAGAGACGAGTATCTCAGGGCTCGACAGTGACCCTCGTGCTGGTCGGCAGAGAGACCAGACGCCGAAAGCATGTCGATTGGGAGATTTACTCGAGCATGTACGACGGCCCGGTGAACAAGAAATCAGGGATAGTCGTCATCAATCTCCCGGGAATCTCAGACTTCGTCACCGCGTCCCACGGGGAAGAAGAGAAGAGTTTGCTGTACCCGGAGATTACATCATGGATGCATGTCGAGGAACGGAAGGAATATGAACGTCGATATCCCTACATGCCCGATCGGATCATCGACAACCTGATGGCACGGGACGTCAAGATTTCGGTCGCTCCATGGGACAAGATAAACGGAGGGACACTCAAGTTTCTGATTGACATCGCCTTTCGTGACCGCGCCAACTGCGCATACGATCTGCGCAGGCCCATGAGGCGGGCAAATTCGTAAGTGACCCCCTCGTGCCGAACACTGAATCGCTGCAATCTCGCCACGCACAAGTCATTATCTCGCAAGGTATCGCCCGCGAACCCGGGACTGTTGAAGAGTCAGGTGGAATGGTGAGAAGATGACGGGTGAGGATCGCGTGTCCGTGTCGAGCTTGCAATCAGCAGGGCAACAACTCCGGTGCCTCCGAGGCACATTCCCTTTCCGAACCCCCCGACCCGCTACTCCCCTGCACCTTCCCGCAACTCCCACTCCCGGTCGTGTCTACTCCCGCGGATAAAGCGCGTCGACCATCCGGCGCTTGTGGTAGTCCGGGGTGCCGAGATACTGGTAAAGCGTGTGCGCCAGCACGCTGTGCGCCATCAGCGGATGGAGGTAATCGGTGCCCGGTCCGGCGTGCACCATGTGCGCGTAGCTGCACGCCTGGTGGTAACCCTCGCTGGCCAGGGCCTTGGACTCGTGGATGCCGGCTTCGGCCGGCATTCCCTGGTCAAGCTTCCACAGGGTCTCGTAGGTGGCCATGCGCGCCGCGTCCAGATGGACCGACAGTTCCACGCAGTGGTCCTGCACCCGCTGGAAACGGCCGATGAGCTGGCCGAAGGCGCGGCGTTCGTTGGTATAGCGGACGGTGAAATCGTAGATTTCCTGGCAGGCTCCGACCTTGTACGCGCACAGGATCGGGATGGCCTTCTCCGCGGCCTTGTCCAGAAGCTCCCAGCCCTGGCCCGCCGCGCCGATCCGATCTGCGGACGGAACCTCGACACCGTCGAAGGCAACCTCGCTCACCGACACCATGTATCCATTGTGCGGCGTCACCGTGACCCCCGGCGCATCCCGGTCCACCCGCACCACCGCGACCCCGCCATCGCTGGTGCGGGACGCGCACAGGAACGCCGTGGCGCCTTCGGCGTCGTACACGTGGCGCTTGTTGCCCTGGAGGGTCAGCGTACCGCCGGACTGCGTGCAGGTAGTGGTGACGGTTTCCGGCCCCCAGTGGGCACCGTGGTCGCCGATGGCCGGAACCACGATGGCGCTGCCGTCGCAAATGCCGGGCAGCAGCGCTTCCTTCTGTGCGTCGGAGCCGCCGTCGTGGATGATCTGGGCGGCCAGCACGCCGGATGCGAATACCGGCCCGGGCACGGGTGCGCGCCCCAACTCCTCGAACACCACGCCGCAATCCAGATGGGACAACCCCGCACCGCCGTACTGCTCGGGCATGAGCATGCCGAGCCAGCCCAGCCCGGCGACCTTGGCGTAGAGATCCGGCAGGAATGTCTCCTTCTTGAGAAACTGCCGGGTCAGCCGGGTGACGGGTGCCTCCGCCTGAACAAAGTCCGCCGCCACCTTTCTGAACATCTCCTGCTCTTCACCGAGTCGCAAATCCATGATCACTCCGAGTCTGCCGAACCGATTCGTTCCCGTGTTCGGATGTCCAGACGGTTGGCGACAGAACCTGATCCATCACCCCATGGCTCCATCTCCGGCCCCATACAGTATCGGCCTCGTGCCGTATCGGCCCTACACCGTATCCGGCGCCTTCTCCCCGGTCTCGCGGCCGATGCCGGCGCGGCGGGCGAAGATCAGCCGGTCCGTATCCAGGGTGCCGCCGCCGTGGAGCTGGCCGGGACCGCTCCGCACCACGTACTCGAAGTCCACCACCTCGTGCACGCCGTGGTCCGGGATCAGCGCGTCCGCGCCCATGATCTTCTGCAGCCGCTCGCCGTTCCGCAGCCTTGCCATGCGCTGGTAGTAGCGGAACTGGGCGCCGCCGTAGGCATGGGGCTGCTTGACGAAACGATGCCAGAAGATGCGCCGGGCCATGCGGTTCACCGTATTGATCTCCAGGATCATGTCGGCGATGGTGTCGCGCACGCGGAGGTCTTCGATCAGCGGCGTGCCGCCCACGTCGTGGTTCCGGCAGTACTCCACCACGCGCTCCACCACCGGGTCGGTGCCCACCCGGCCGTCGCCGCCGTGCTCAAGCTCCAGGTGGGTGTGGGCCACCTTCCAGCCGTTGTTCTCGCCGCCGATGAGATACTTGGCGGGCACCCGCACGCCGTCGAAGAACACCGCGTTCTTGATGCCCATCATCAGGTGCATGTGCTGTATGGTGATGCCCGGAAGGTTGGCGGGGATGTGCAGCCAGCTCAGGTTTTCGTGCCGCTTGCCGTCGGGGTCGGTGCACACCAGCGTCCACAGCACGTCCGGCGGCAGGTGGTGCCCCACCATGACCTTCTGGCCGGTGACGATATAGTCGTCGCCGTCGCGGATGGCCCGGGTCTGGCAGTTGGCCACGTCGCTGCCGCTCTGGGGCTCGGTCAGCACCTGCCACACCACCACCTCCCCCCGGGTGATGGGCGGCAGCAACTCGTGCTTCTGTTCCTCGGTGCCCCAGTGAAGCGCCACCGGCCCCACGATGCGCGCCAGCGTGTAGAACACGTGCGTCAGGTTGAGACCGTAGCGGGCCAACTCCGTCTCCAGCACGAACTGATGGTCGAGGGTAAGGCCCGCGCCGCCGTACTCCACCGGAAACATCGGGAACAGCCAACCCTTCCGCCCCAGCTTCCGCCCCAGCCCGCGGCGAAAACCGTACTCCTCTTCATTCTCCCGGGTGGACCATGACGCCGACCAGCGCAGATGCTCCGAGCCTTTCATGTTCTCTTCCAGCCAGGCCCGGACTTCCTTGCGGAACTCGATCATCTCCGCGGAGTCTTCCTGCAGGTTGAAATCCATGACCCCTCCTTTGTCGCCCTTCCTGTGTCGCCGGTGCCGTATCGCCAGTCCGCCATTTCCCCAAGTCCGCTGTCATTCCCGCGAACGGGGTACCGAAGACGGCCGGCGGCGCCCCGTCTCAGGCCGTGCGTATCGGTTTCGTCACCGCCAGCGTGTTCCGTCCCGTCCACATGGGCAGCAGTACGCAGTGCCGGTGTCTGCCGCCGGTGACCATCACCATGATGTCGTCGGGCCGGGTGGCCAGGTGCACGGTCCCGTCGGGAGTGACGTTGGGAGACTCCCGCAGGAGTTCCTCGTCGCTCTTGTTCCGCTTGCGCCGGTCCGGGATGCTGGCGAAGGTGATGGTGGAATGCTCCCAGAGATACTCACGGACGTCCGCCCGGGAGATGCCGTCCCGCGCCATGATCTCGGCGTCCTCGGTGCACAGGGCCACCAGCGGGGTTCCGCCGCCAAAGCTGCCGACATCCAGGTGGCTGCCGCCGCGATGCATGGCGATGACCTCGGCCAGCGACGACAGCGCCTCCCGCCCCGTGCTCCCGGCGGTGTGCATGGGGATGAAGCCGTTGATGCCGCACACGGTCACCGTGCTCTGCCCGGGCTTGTAGCCCCGGCTGACGTGGTAGGGCTCCCAGGGGCTTTTCTCCTCGTTCTCGCCGAAGCAGAAGCTGTACTTGCCGGGCCAGCCGAAGGTGGCGCGGTCGGTGTCCCCCGGGTAGCCGCCGCCGATGGTGATGAGGATCAATCGGATGGCGCGGCCGATGGTGGCGTTGGCGCGGTGACCGGGGCCGAACGCACCGGCGTCGCAGTTGATGCCGAGAACGTTGCGGATCGGGCCGTTGACCAGCAGCGCCGGACCCGCGTACCCGGTGGTGGCCTGGACCCCGTAGAGATTGAAGCGGGGCTCCATGATACCCTCCACCGCGGCCAGGACCACCGGCAGGTACTCCGGCAGGCAGCCCGCCATCACGCAGTTCACGGCGACCTTCTCCACGGTGGCGGGCGCCCACTTGGGCGGCACCTGCCCGAGGAGATCCCGGGAGTCGCGGGGCGTACCCGCGAGCATGCGTTCCACGCGCTCGCGGGTGGGCGGCACGATGGGCAGGCCGTCGCTGAGCCGGTGCTCCAGGAACCAGTTGTTGGCCGCCTCGAGCGAGTCCTCCACCTCGATGACTTCGGAAACCAGCGTCACCTGTGATGCATCGGTGGTCATGCGTGAGGGGTCCGTGGAACCAACGGGCGCGGCAGTCCCGGGCGGAGCGCTATTCCGCGGCCCGCGCCTCCGCCTCCGCGGCACCGGCCGCCGCCCGCTCGCCGGCCGCAGTCAGGGTGTCGCGCACCGGACCGATGGCGACCCGGGCATCCTCGGCGTGCTCGCCGGCCCGCGCGCCACCGCTCGGATGATGCGGCACCGGCACCAGCGGCAGCTTCGGCATGCCGAAGAACGTCGCCTCCTTCCGGCCCAGCTCCATGAAGAGGGTCTGGCACAGGGTCACCGTAGGCGTACCGCGCTTCTGTATCTCGATGGCGTCGTGGACACTCCACGACGTGCACGACCCTCAGGCCCCGAGGCCGGTGATGACCGCGTCACACCGGCGCTGCATCTCGTCGATCAGCTCCTCCGGCGCCCCCTGCATGTGGCTCGGCTTCTTCCGCAACAGCACTTCGGCCGCATCCGTCCGTTCCTTGATGAGCCGCGCCAGCTCCTGGAACATCGGGCTCGAGTTGGCCTGGCCGTTGTCGATGATCCCCACCACCTTCCCGGCCAGCACATCCAGCCCCGGCACCGGCGGATGGTTCTCCAGCAGAACGTCCGCCCTCGGATCGAGCATCAAGAGCTTTCCCATCGGATCCTCCGTTACCTCGTCCCGTGACACCCCTGTCCCGTGGCGGCGCGACCTTACCGAAGGCGGTCTCTCGTTGTCAACGGCGGCCGGGCGCCGGAACCCGTGCGCACCCGTTGCCCGCCGGACCTGTCCCGCCCGTTGACCGGCCACCGCGCCCGCGCCGCGCGTTCTCCTGCACCGCCCCTTTCACCGCCACAGCCGCTCGCTCGCCAGGCGCGCTCCTTCCGCCATGGCCTGGAGCTTGGCCCAGACGATGGTGGGGTGGATTTCAGGGACCTCCAGGGCCTGGGTGCCGAAGCCGCAGTCGCTGCCGGCGATGACGTTCTCGCGCCCCACCAGGCCGGCAAAGCGTTCGAGCCGCTGGGCCACGAGTTCCGGGTGCTCCACCAGCACCGACGACTGGGTGATGACGCCGGGAATGAGGAGCTTGCCCTCGGGCAGTCTGACGTCCTCCCAGATGCGCCACTCGTGCTCGTGGCGCGGGTTGGAGGCCTCGAAGGAGAAAGCGCCGGCGCGAATCTTGAGCACGATGTCGATGTAGTCCTTCATCTGCATGTCGTGGACACGCGGCCCCATGTTGATGCCGTAGCAGGTGTGGTAGCGCACGCGGTCCTCCGGGATGTCCCGCAGGGCGTGGTTGATGGCTTCGATCTGGCCTTCGGCCCAGGCCCGGCACTGCGCCACGCTCAGATCCGGGTTCTTGACGTAGTAGTCGATGAGCAGGGGGTCGTCGATCTGAAGCAGAAATCCGGCATCGACGATGGCCTGGTATTCGACCCGCAGCGCGTCCGCGATGGCGAACAGGAACTCCTCGCCGCTCCGGTAATAGTCGTTCTCCTGGTTGCCCGCCACGTCGCAGGGGGAGATGGCGGGCACGAAGGCTTCGACCGCTCCGGCCGCGGCGGTCGCGGCCTTGAGGTTTTCCAGGTCCCTGGCCAGCCGTTCCCGAGCCTTGTAGGCGATGGGGCCGGTGCAGACCATCTGCATGTTGCTCGGATTGGGCTCGCCGGCCGGGGCCGCGCCGGGGGCGCCGTAGAACTCCGGGAAGGCCCGGGATTCCCGGGAGTCGGCCCAGGGCGGGACCCGCACCCGGCCGGTGGGCGTGAGACCGTCGAGGCGCTGGTGCGCGTAGACCGCGAAGCCGCGCTTGCTGAATTCGCCGTCGTCCACGATGTCGACCCCCAGCTCCCGCTGCCGGCGCACGATGTCGTGGACCGCGCGCCGGAGCCTGGCCTCGTAGTCCCCAGGCTCCACCGCCCGGCCCTGGTTCTCCGCAAGCATCACGTCGATGAGCTCCCGCGGGCGCGGCAGGCTGCCGGTATGGGTGACAAGAATGTGTTCGGTGCTGTGCAACATGATGATTTTCCGTGAGCAGCCGGGCACGGGCGCGGGCTTCGACAGCCGCATTCGCCGCATCCACGGTCCGGCGCGTCGGTCTTCAATCCGCGTTCGCGGGTTGGAACTTGTACAGGGTGCGATCCCCGGTGATGTCCTCGAACACCACCTCCACGGGCATGTCGCAGCGCAGTTCCCCGGGCTCGCAACCCACCACGTTGGTGACCAGGCGCGGACCCTCGTCCAGCTCCACCACCACCAGGGCATAGGGCAAATCGTCCGCGAACCCCTTGTGATAAGCCCTGTGATAGACCCCGAAGGAGTAGATTTTCCCCCGGCCGCTCACCCGGGTCCAGGTCCAGTCCGTGCTCCAGCACCCGGGACAGGTGACGGTGGGAGGGAACCAGTGGTTCGAGCAGGCGTCGCAGCGGGGCACCCGCAACTCGTGGCGCCGGCAGCCTTCCCAGAAGGGCTCCGACTCCACCGACGGCGGCGGCAGCGGCTTGAGGTACGCGCTCATCCCGCCTCCCTTCCCAGGATCAGCGCCGACTGGCAGACCGTGTTGCCGCCGTGGCCGCTGACCAGGGCGATGTCGCAGTCCTTCACCTGCCGGTGGGGGGCGTGTGCGCGGCGCACCTGGCGGACGCCTTCCAGCACCTGGAGCATGCCCTCGATGTGCCCCTCGGACAGTTGCCCGCCGGAGGTGTTGGTGGGCAGCGCACCGCCGGCCTCCAGCGCTCCCGACGCGGCGAATGGCCCGCCCTCGCCCTTGGCGCAGAAGCCGTAGTCCTCAAGTTGCAGCAGCACCATGTGGGTGAAGCAGTCGTAGAGCTGAGCCGTGTCCACGTCCTCGGGGCCGATGCCGGCCATGCGGTAGGCCGCCTCCCCGGCCTCCCGAGCTCCCGTCGTGATCATGTTGTCGCCCGCATACCATCCGCTCAGGCGGTTGCCGAAGCCAAAGCCCAGCACGTACGCCGGCGGCTGCCGGAGATTCCGGGCACGGTCCGCGCCAGTCACCACCACCGCGCCGGCGCCGTCGATGAAAACGCTGCAATCGTACAGGCACAGCGGATCCACGATGAGCCGGGCGCCAAGGTACGCCTCCAGCGTCAGCGGCTTTTGCATGAACGCGTGAGGGTTCCTGCGGGCGTGGTTGCGGAACGCCACCGCGATGGCGCCCAACTGCGCCTTGGTGGTGCCGAAGCGCTCCATGTGGCGCCGCGCCGCGACGGCGTAGTTCACCGGGGCACCGAACTGGCCGAACTCCGAACCGAACTCCGAGTAAGTGCGCGGGCGCGACGCCACCGCCTGCCTGGCCTCGGCGTCGCGGTGGGTGCGGGACCAGGTATCGCGGCCGTAGCCTGCCACTACGGTGTTGCAGACGCCGGCCTCGATGGCCATGCACGCCATCGCCACCGCCATGGTCTGGCTCGCACCGCCGTTGGCGGTGGAAGTGCTGTAGGTGACGTCGAGACCCAGCGCCTCGCCCACCCGCTGGTGGTGGCAGTAGACGTCATCCGGCCCGCGGGTGATGAGGCCGTCCACGTCCTCCTTTTTCAGGCCGGCGTCCTCGATGGCATTCTTCGCCGCCACCGCGAAGAGCCCGATGGGGCCCATCTCCGGCACCTTCCCCAAGGGACTCTGTCCCACGCCGACGATGGCATACTTGCCGCTCAGGTTCGTGCTCATGTTTTCTCCCGTGTGTTCCTCTCGTGTGCCCGCTCTCGCCGCCCGGATGGGGCCGCGCTCGCCGGAACGCGGAGGCCGCCCTACCGGGCCTTCCAGACGGGCGGGCGCTTCTCCGCGAAGGCGCGGGAGCCTTCCTTCTGGTCCTCGGTGGTGGAGAGCGCCAGCCCCAGGTCGCTCTCAAGCTTCAGACCCTGCTCCAGGGGGAGCTGGATTCCCTTGGTAAGGGCCTCCTTGATGGCGATCACCGACAACGGCGCGCCCAGACATATCCTGGCGGCCATCTCCCGGGCCACGTCCATGTAGCGATCCACCGGGGCCACCTTGTTCACGAGGCCGATGCGAAGCGCCTCCCGGGCGTCCACGGCCTCGCCGGTGAGACACAGCTCCAGCGCCCGGGCCACGCCGATGAGCCGCGGCAGGCGCTGGGTGCCACCGCCACCCCCCAGCCGCCCGCGCCGGACCTCGAACATGCCGAGCCTGGCGTCCTCCGCGGCCACGCGAAGGTCACAGGCCAGCGCCAGTTCCAGGCCGCCGCCCACCGCGTAGCCCCGGATCGCCGCGATGGTGGGCTTTTCCATGGTGGCCACCGCCAGATTCTGGCCACGGGTGCCGGAGCGGTTGCGCGTCCGGCGCTTCTCGAAGAAGGAGGCATCGTCCATCTCCCGCGCCCGCTCCTTGAGATCGATCCCGGTGGAGAAGGCCCGCTCCCCCGCGCCGGTGATGATGCACACCCACACGTCCGGATCGGCGGACACCCGACCGCAGGCATCGTGCAGCTCGTCCCGTGCCTTGTAGCTGATGGCGTTCATCACCTCCGGGCGGTTGAGGGTGAGGGTGGCCACATGGTCCGTCACTTCGTAGAGGATGTGCTCATATGTCATCGAAGCTCCTGAATCGTAATAGGCGCGGCCGCCGCCCAGCCCGCCTGTTCCCGTCCGGGAAGCCTTGGGCGACCACCGTGCCCGAAGGGACTCCGGCGGACACCGACTCCCCCGGCATCCCCTTCGGGGATGCGCCGGCAACGGCCACCGGCCTTGGCCGCGGCAACGCCTGAAGGTTCGCTCTCCGACTCATTGTCCTTTGAGAATCGGTGATTTAGCGGTGACCCGGTTCGAGCCGCGCGGAACGGGGTATTTCCGGAGACCCGAGGGTTGTTGGCCCGCAAATCCGCAACTGACCGGTTTTCATGGAGAATTCCGTGCGCATAAATTGTGCAATCCGCTGAATCCCGGTTGAATAGTGTCTTTTTCCACGCGCTCCGGCGATATACACAGGGTTTTCCACAGCCCCTGTTACCACGTTGACACACCCTCGTAACATTGACACCCGCGCGAACGCTCTCCTGTCCGTCCCTGCCCGACGGCGGGCACGTCCGGGGCGCCCGTTTCATGGCCGTCGTGGGCACGAACGTGGTCGTACTGCCGCGCGAACCAGCGCATGTACGCGCTACCGGTCGTGGATTCGTACCGGGACGGGTGTCCGATCCTTGGCACATGGGCAGAGACGCCCTCGGAGAGTCGTGTGCCGCGTCGAAGAAGAACGGCAGGGCACAGTGGTGACGGCTGCGGTTCATCACCCGATGCGGGATGAACAGGAACCGGTGGCTGGTCCACCGGCTGCCCGAACCGACCGGAAAGGTGCCGGATGCCACCCGCGCATCGCTCCACTTTCCTGGTCGCAGGCGGGTGGCCGGGGCGGGCCGCCCCGACCGCGTGAGGAAGCTTGAAACCGCATGCGGCGCGCGGGCGCCGCCCTGCTCCGCTGGAGGGCAGCGTGACATCCGCAGGACGGTCTCGACCGCGGCGTCGAACTCGGGCTCAAGGGACGTCATCGACAAGGTGGTCACCCGGTGGGAAGGACCGGCATGCCCTCGGGGGCGCTGATGTCGAACGCATTGAGGGAACAGGCAAGACCCACGTACCCGCCGATGATGCCGGTGAGCTCCGCCAGCCGGTGGTCCCCGAGGCGCGCCCGCAGTGCCCGGAAGGTCGCCTCGGTGATGCGGTGCGGAGGCCGCAACAGCTCCTGCACATAGCGGACGAACGGCGCTTCGTCGTCGTTGAGGCCCTCGGGCGCCCGGCCCTCGCCAATGGCCGCCACCACCTCCTCCCGCACCCCGGCGTCGAGGGCGTGGCCCGAGTGAGCGGCCCACTCGTACACGCAGTCCATCTCCCGGGCCACCGTGCAGATCACCAGTTCCTTTTCCTTGAGGGGAAAGTCCGAGGCGAACAGCGAATAGCCCACCAGGTGCGCCGTGCGCGCGGCCAAGTCCGGACAGTGGAGCAGATTGGCGTAGGGTGCGCCGATGCGCTTGCGGCTGGCCATGATGGCGTCATAGTGCCGCCGCTGCTCCTCCGGTACGTCCTCTCTTTTGGTGACCTCCGGTATTCGGGGCATCTCTTCCCTTCTCACAGCTCCGGCGTGGCGGCCGGCGGCCGCCGGTGGTGCGTGGCCTGCTCATAGGCGTAGGCGAACCGGATCATGCGGCCGTCGTCGTAGGGCCGTCCGAGAAAGGTAATCCCGGCCGGAAGACCCTGCCGGGTGAAGCCCCCGGGCACCACCACCGACGAGACGAAGACCAGAAAGGTGTTGATGTGGGGGACCCCCCTCATGTTGACCCATGGCGGCTTGACGCCTTCGGCGATGAGAGTGGGCTGGTGCTCCACCGACTTGTGCACGATGGCGTCCAGCCGATGGTCGGCCATGACCTTCAGCAGATTACCCATGAGCCGCTCGCGCGCCAGCAGATACGCGTAGTGCCGGTCGGCGTCGAGGGGCGCCGTCCAGCGGTTCCGGGCGTTGTGATGGACCTTGGCGAAGTCCGGCGACGCCATGGCCGCCTGGCGGGACTCGAACGGCCGCCGGGCACTCCTGCCGTAGTACCGCATGAAGGCCTCGTCGGCACTCTTGGGGTTCCACGAGCGCCTGGCCAGCAACTCGTTGAGTTCCGGAATCACCACCGGATCCACCACCTCGGCGCCAGCGGCCCGGAGGTCCGCCACCGCCTTGTCGAACACCTCGGTGACCTGCCTGAAATCGTCGGTGTCGGGCTCCGCCATATACCCCATGGGCTCCCGCAGGATCCCGAGACGCGCGCCGGCGAGGCCGCCGGCGTCCAGGAAGTCGGTGTAGCTTGGGGGTATGTGGCCGACGCCATAGGCGGTGGCCGGATCATCGGGATCATAGCCCACCATGCCGTCCAACAGCCGCGCCATGTCCCCCACCGTGCGGGCCATGGGGCCCAGCGAGCCGGTCAGGTCGGGCCAGCCGTCGTACACCCCGCCCCGGCTCACCAGCCCGGGCGTGGGGCGCATGCCGGCCACGCAGTTCCAGGTGGAGGGGCGGCGGATGGAGGCGTAGCCTTCCTGGCCCACCGCCAAGGTGGCGAAGTTCGCGGCCACGGCCGCGCCGGAACCGCCGGAGGAACCGCCCACGGTCCGCTCTATGTCGTAGGGGTTGCGGCTGGACCCGAACAGCGAGCCGTGGGTATCGCCCCCGCCCAGCTCCCCCAAGGTCGCCTTCGCCAGGATGATGGCCCCGGCCTGCCGGAGCCGTTCCACCACGAAGCAGTCGCGGTCGGGGTAGTAGTCCCGGAACAGCACGCTGCCCAGGGTGGTGGGCATCCCCCTGGCATCGCCCTGGTCCTTGAACACGATGGGAATGCCGTGGAGCGGGCCGGCCGGCGGCCCGGCCCCGAGCCGGTCGGCCTCCTCCAGGGCGCCAGGATTGACCGTGATGATGCAGTTGAGGGCAGGGCCGTTCCTGTCATAGGCCTCGATCCGGTCGAGGTAGGCCTGCACCAGATCGCGCGGGGTCCATTGCCCCGACCGGTAGGCCTCGTGGACGGCCTCAATGGTGGTTTCCACTACGCGGACGGTGCTCATGGGTGGCTCCTGGCGGTGTGTCTCATGAATGGCCTTGCATTTCGAGATTTTGAGGAAGATGGATTGACGGAAGTGGTCCGGACGAAAGGCTTGGGATTGGCATTGTGGCAAACCAGGGAGTGCTTGATGGCCGCAATCCGTTCCGGGACGCTGCGAAAGACACTGCGGCGCAGACGTTGGTGAGTCAGCTTTGCGAACCCACTTTCGACGAGATTGAGCCAGGAGGTACGGGTGGGCGTGAAATGGAGTCGGAATCGCGGGTGACCAGCCAGCCAAAGGCGCAGCGCTTCATGCTTGTGAGTTCCGTAGTTGTCCAGCATGATGTGCCGAGTCCGGTCGCGCGGGAAGGCACGGTGGAGGCGCCGCAGGAAGTTCAGGAACTCCTGATGCCGATGGCACCCGTGGCACGGACCGATGAAGACGCTTCGTTCAGGTACGACCGACCCCGACCGTGCAGCGGCCTGCCGCTGGCGGCTACGGTCTCAACGCCCGGGCTTGGCGGCCAGCACCTCGTCGAGGCTCGCCGCCACCAGCACGGCCTCCGCCCAAGCCTCCAGTTCGGAGGCCGACGCACGGCGAACCCGCTCGCCGACCGCATCCGGCACATCACCGAAACGCAACGCCAGTTGACGAAGAAGAAGTTCCGCCAAGGCCTGTATCCGGCCTCGTTCGATTCCCTCTGCTCTTCCCTGTTCGATTCCCTTCTCGATTCCCTGTTCGATCCAGGCTTGCGCGACTGTGCCCATCAGCGCCTCCCAACGGTCCGGCTTTGTCCGGCGCAGCGACGCCTCCAGCAATGGCGGCGTCAGGTTCATGCACTCGGCCATGTAACGCACAATATGACGCTCGAACGCGCTCCCCGCAACCGGCCCGCCCGTCATCTGGTCCAGAAGATCCGTCGGTATGTCCTCGGCATATACCACCTTGAGCGCCAGAAGCCCGGCCCGCACTTCGGGCGAGACCGACAACCGCCCTGGCGCAATCTCGCCAAGGTCATGCAGCACATAGGCGAACTCCCTGACGAAAGGCTCCAACTCCCCGGGCGCGTCGATCATCCCCGGCACCGAGCGCGCCGCGGTCCAGCGGCCCCGACCGTGGTAGAAAACCAGCGGAATGATCGCCGGCAGCCGGTCCCCGCCAGCGCCATTCTCGACCTCGCGGCGCCAGATGTTGACCATGTATTTCAGGAGTTGGAGCGGCGTGTCCGCGTCGACGCGGCTCTTGTGTTCGAGCAGCACATAGAGCCGCGCATCGTGGCCGCTCCTCAGTCTCACCCGGAACAGCGCATCGCACTGGGTCCGCGCGGCGTCCTCGTCCACGAAGTGGCCCTCCACCGCCTCGGGCGGGGCCTCGGGGTCGAGGAGAGCGGCGACTTCTTGCGGCAGGTATTGCGCCAGCAGCGCGGCGGCGCGGGCCGGCTCGGAGACCAGTGCCCGGAACAGCGCATCGTGGGGCGTCGTCGGAAGGCTCACCGGGCGGGTTCCCCGGCGTCTTTCGCAGCGTCCCGAAACGGATTGCCGCCATCAAGTACTCCCTGGCTTGACACAATGCCAATCCCAAGCCTTTCGTCTGGAACACATCCGTCCACTCCATCCTGCGCAAAACCATCCTGCGCGAAATCGCGGACTGCAAGGCCATTCATGAGACACACCGCTAGAAAAAGGCCAGGGTACGCATCTCGATGCTCTCCCGGGCCGGGGCGTCGGACGGCGTGCCGGGGTCGTCGAAGGCGCAGTGCAGGGTCCAGCGCGCGCGCCCGTCGCGCTCGGACTCGAAGGTCTTGAACACCACGGCCTCGTGGCGCTCCATGTGCGGGAAGTAGTACCAGCGATGCCTGGGGTTGAAGGTGTAGTGCAGCGTCTCGCCGCGGCGGTCCGGGTAGATGCGCGCCGTGGGGACAGCCCCTTCCATGTCCGTGCTGCGGGCGTCGGCGATGGCCAGCGGCTCACGTATCACCGGGCGGTTGATGGGCCGCCAGGTCTGCACCACGGCGAACCGTCCCTTGAGCAGTTCCTCGGCCTCGTCCGGCAGGAGGTCGCGGACCCGCTGGGGTCCCGACCAGTCCGTGTAGTCGTTGTGGGCGCTGCGTACCGGCCCGCCCACCTGCTTCGCCTCGCGCGTGGCCTCGTCGCCGGAACGAAGCGTATGGTCGAACACCACCACGCGTCTGGCCCCGGCCGTCTTCCTGACGAGTTCCTCGGTCTCCTTGTAGTAGACCGCACGCACCTCTTCCTCGTCATAGAAATCCGTCATCCGGGTGTCGTGGCGCACCAGCACGAACCCCTCCCGCTCCAGCGACAGCGTGTCCGCCACGAGCCGGGCGTTCCGGATGGTCATCGTGTGACCCTCGTACCTGCCCCGGCGCCTGCGGTCCGCCTCCTTCTGGCTCAGGCCGCCGTAGCTCGCCGGGGTCTCGCCGCCCTTGATGAGGTAGTGGAGCACGCCTTCGATGGACTCCGGCGCGGTTTGAGGTCTTGCCATGGCACCCTCCGCGGGACCGATTGTTCTGCTGCGGGGTCGCGTGGCGGGGCCGCGAACCCCGGGGGCGCCATGATATGCATGCCGCCGTCGAATGCCCTGATGCCGTTGCCGGCCATCCGCCTGCCCGGTTCCGCGCCATCCTCCGCAGGCCGTGTCGTCCCGCCCGCACCCCGCCATGAAAGGAAGGCCGCCCGCGCGAAGGCCGCCCGTTCCGGGCAACCTTCGCGCTACTGGACGGGATCGGGAATATCGAGCTGGTAGAGATTCTTGACG
Source organism: uncultured Binatia bacterium (SeqCode) (assembly GCA_964291295.2). Classification (GTDB taxonomy): domain Bacteria; phylum Desulfobacterota; class Binatia; order UBA9968; family JAJDTQ01; genus JAJDTQ01. The sequence continues at coordinate 3,214,335 of OZ219754.1, forward strand.
TTGGTATAGACCAGCTTCTTCCGTACGTCCGCCGGCAGGTGGCCGAGGTCACGCTCGATGTAACGTTTCGATTCCGGCCACGTGGAGTTGGCGTGCGGATAGTCGTTGGACCACATGCAGTTGTCCTGCCCCCACCACTCGAAGCTGTGCCCGGCAACGGTGTCGCGGAAGAACGTGCCGAAGAACTGGTTGTTGAAGTACTCGCTGGGGTTCTTGGTGATGGAGATGGGGTTCTCCCCCTTGAACCGGTTCCAGTAATAGTCCCATTGCTGCAACATGAACGGCATCCAGCCGATCTCGTTCTCGACGCACACGAACCGGAGGCGGGGATGGCGCTCCATGATGCCGTAGAAAATGAAGTCGAAGACCGCGTTGATGATCTCCTGGAGCTTCAGATTGACGCTGCCGCGGTAGGGCTCGACACCGATGCGCTTGTTACCGAACACGGTCTGCTTGTGGTAGCCGTGGCCGGTGAGGATATGCAGGTGTACGGGAAGCTGGAGATCCTCGGACGCCGACCAGAACTTCTCGTAGTGGTCGGAGTGGAACGGCAGGTCCGCGTGCGGCGCCTGCCAGATCAGAGAACCCTTGAGGCCTTGTCTGGCGCAGCGTTCCAGTTCCTTGACCGCCTCGTCGATGTCGTACATGGAGATGGCCGCCACCCCCACGAGCCGGTTGGGTGCCACCGAGCAGTAGTCCACGACCCAGTCGTTGTAGGCGCGGAACGAGACCTCCTGCAGTTTGGCGTCGTCCATGGCAAAGTGCGGCAGGAGATAGGTCGGGAAGAGGACCTCGGCGCTCACGCCGTCGGTCTCCATCTCGGCAATGCGCCTGGACGGATCGGACCCGCCCGGCTGGGTCTGGAAACTGGTTCCCACCTCCAGCTTGGGGAAGCGCGGAACCCGGTCCCTGAAGGCCTGGGGCGCCCTTTCCACCAGCGTTTCCGACGGCTCCATGACGTGGGAGTCGGACGAGATAATGACTTCACAGCCGGCCAGCGTTCCGTTGTCTGCCATTGAATTACCCCCTCAAGAACATTTCGGAAATGTGTCGTACTTCACTTTAGCCTCTAGCATCACCTGTCCCGGGCCGTCAAGAATTCGGACGCGGCGCCAATCAAGCCGTCATGACCGCACTATTCCTTCCTCTGCCTCGAACCGCACCAGCCCGGGCATCCGGCAGGCCCCCGCCCGGGGCGCCTACCGCTCCCGAATCCGGGGCCGCGCGCCGATTTCAAACCGCTCCGTTTCCTTTCTTGCCGTCCTTCCCGCCCCGGGTCACGCCGCTCTCCCGCAGATCTGCCAGCGCCTCCTCGTCATAGCCCAGCCCGCGCAGGATCTCTTCGGTGTTCTCGCCCAGCAGCGGTGCGGCGCGGTGAAACCGCGCAGGTGTGCCGGACAGGCGCACGGCGTTGCCGATGAGATTGCTCGCTCCCATCTTCGGATGCCGGATCTCCTGCGGCAGGCCCATCCGTTTCACGTGCGGGTCCTCGAGAACCTCGTTGATCCTGTATATGGGCGCGTTGGGCACCTCCACGGCGTCGAGAACCTCAAGCCAATAGGCCCTGGGCCTCTTTTCGAACTCCGCCTGCAGGATGGGGACGACGTCGTAGTGATGCTCCCAGCGATCCTTGCGGGTGGCGAAACGCGGATCGTCCAGCAGATCCCGTCGTCCCACCGCCGTGACCAGCCCCTCCCAGGCTTTCTGATGCCCGGAAAGGTGAAGCACAAGAGGCTCCCGGTCGCTGGGGATGAAGCAGTAGATACGCCCCCGGGGGAAATTCTCCCGCGTGATGGCCTCGCCTCCGTTGAGGTAGTCGGCCATGTGGGACTCGATGAATGCCAAGCTGACGCGCAGCAGCGAGGCGTCCACGAACTGGCCGCGGCCGGTCTGATGGCGCGCCAGCAGAGCCGCCAGGATGCCGTAGGCGGCGAACACGCCGGTGGAATGGTCGGTGACCGAAACCCCCGCCACCTTGGGCCGGTCGAAGTCGGTCATCAGGCTCAGCATGCCGCTCAAGGCCTGTCCGATGGTATCGAAACCAGGCTTGTCGCGGTAGGGGCCTTCCTGGCCGTAGCCCGTTATGGAACAGTGAATCAGCCCCGGATTCAGCCGGGAAAGACGCGCGTAGTCGAGGCCCAGCCTCGTGCGCGTCGCCGGACGGAAGTTCTCCAGCAGGATGTCGGCCTTGTCCAGCAACTGGAGAAGAATGTCCCTGCCCCGAGGCTTGCGCAGATCCAGGGTCAGGCTCCGCTTGTTGCGGTTGAGCGCCCGGAAACTCGGCCCGTAACCCTGATACAGGGGATTCCGCCCGCGGTGCGTGTCGCCCCCGTCCGGCAACTCCACCTTGATGACGTCGCAGCCAAGGTCGCCCAGCAGACTCCCGCAAAAAGGCCCGGCCACATGGCCGCTGAGATCCAGCGCCATGGTCCCCTGCAGTGCCGCATTCATGATCTCCCCCAAGACGTGAACCTCACGGACGCCGATGCCGGAGGGGCGGCACCGGGGTGGATGGGGACCGGGACGAGACCGACGCCGCCCCTGGTGCTGCGGGTGTGTGCGACTCCGTTGGGGCGTCCGGTGCCGTGACACAAGCGGCGAACCCGCCGCTGGACCGGCCGAAAGAACGGCACAAGAACCGCACGATACGGAACCCCGCGATGCCTTGAATATGGAACCCCTGAATATGAAACCGCACGATATCCCGAGTCTGCCGAAAACACCAGCGCACACCAGCGGCAGGCCATTCCGCAAGGTTCCGGATGACTTCCTGGCACGCCGGCCCCGGCCGGGGGAGGTGCAGCGGCCCGCGCCAAGCGGCGAAACCCGCCCTCGACCCGGATTTTCCGTTGACGCCGCGCCGGACCGCCCGTAGGATGCAGCACCGGTGCCTGTTGCGCGGGCGGACCGGTTGCCCGGGCCGACTCAAGGCCATGCGGGGCAGCCTGCCGGTCGCGGTCCACAAGACAGACTCCGCAAGGGGGTGGCACGATGGATCGTGGACACCCGACGACCGCGAAAGAGCAAACCGGCTGAGCAGGGACGGAGCCGGGAGCGTGCTGCTCGAACCCCGGAAAACCATCCGGAGAATTTTCATGACGAACTCGTGCTCGACACCCGAAAACCGGCCCCTTGATCCCGGCGGGCAAACCGTGCGCTTCCGGCGCATTCGAGAGGACGCCGCATGAAGACCCGGCGCGCATTCCGGCGGTTCTTCGCCCTGGGCTTCGTTCTCGTGGTGCTCGACGCACAGTTCCTGCTGGGCAGCGTGCCCGCCGCCCACGCCGTTCTGTCGCTTCTGAACACCCCCGGCGCGGTGGTCACCCTGCCGCTTCACAACGTCGTTCCCGGCGGTGGATGGGGCGTGATCGGATTGGTCGCGGTGGCAAACGGCCTCCTCTACGGACTCCTGGCGCGTCTGGTTGCCCGGACGCGCGGGCGCCGGCTGTCGGCCGGAACGGAGTGAGCACTTGCACCGATTCACAGGATCGGCGGGGACGTGCCGCCATGGCGGCCGGCGCACAGGGCTGGCAAAGGCTTCGGGGGCCGCAAGGTATCTGGGAGGCGTCATGAAGCGTACGCCATGAAGACCGGACCGCGGGGTCCGCACACATCCTCCGGGTGATCCGCCGGGTGCCGCGGCTCCAAACGCCGCGGCTGGAACCGTGCCTGGCGAAACCCCGTCCGGGTATTCAGGCCTTGCGCGCCGGCGCCAGCACCGATGTAACTCCGCGGCCGGCGTCGGTGTGAATGACTTCGCCGGTCATGATGCGGGACTGGGACGAGGCCAGCAGGACGTAGGCGGCCGCGTGGTCCTCCGGCACCACCGTGACCTGGAGAAGGTTTCCGCTCATTCCCGCGGCCGGCCGGGGAGCACCGAAGACGTCGTCCCCGCCCGCTCCCGGAGCCAGCGACGGCGCCGCGCGCAGACCGGTGACGGTGCCGGACGGCGCCACGCCGTTGACTCGGACCGTGGGCGCCAACTCGTTGGCCAACTGGCGCACCATGCCCAGCGCCGCGTGCTTGGAGGCGACGTACAGGGTCCCGCCGCTCACGTAGTAGGACGACGTGGACAGCGTGAAGACCATGTTGCCGCGGCTCTTCATCAGTTCGCGGATGGCGGCCTTGGCACCCAGAAGACAGCCCTTGACATTGACCCCGAAGACCTCGTCGTAACCCCGCTCCAACTCTTCGTCCGAGAGCTCCGCCAGGGGCCGTCTGGCGTCGTGGATCCCGGCGTTGCCCACGAACACGCTCAGACGGCCGAACGCCGACACCGCGGCCGACACCGCCCGGCGGTTGTCCTCCAGGCTCCGCACGTCGCCGGACACCACCGCCACGGGGTCGCCCATCTCCTCCTTCAGCGCGGCCAGCCGCTCCCCGGAACGGTCGAAGGCCACCACCTTCGCGCCTTCCTGTATGAAACGCGCCACCACCGCCCTGCCGATTCCCGATCCGGCCCCGGTCACGACGGCCACCTCGTTCTCCAGCCATTGCATGGACGTCACCTCCTCGCGGCGATGGATGCGGGTGTTCGATCCCGGCAACCCTTTGTAGGGCAGGGCGCGGCGGAAAGCCAGCGCCGCGGGCCGCCGGGCAAACTTGACACCGGCGAGGGCGCGGGCATAGATTCGCGCTCGTGTGCGCGGGAACATCGCTACCTCCGGGAGGCAATATCCATGAGTCTGACCACAAGACCGCTTTCCCCCGCCCTGGGCGTGGAGATCCTGGGACTGGACGTGAGCGCGCCGCTGGACGCAACCGTCCGGGACGAGATCCTCGCCGAGTTCTATCGTCACGTGGCACTGCTCTTCCGCGGTCAGAACCTGACCGTGGAGCAGCAGAACCGCTTCACCACCACCTTCGGCGACATCGGCAAGCGCACGGTGGGCCCGCGGCTGCGAAAGTCCGCCGGCGACATCTACACGACGCCGGTGATGGTGGTGAGCAACATCAGGGAGAACGGCAAGCCGCTGGAAGGGGCCTCGGCCAACGGCGACAAGGAGATGGGCTTCCACCAGGACACCGCCTTTCACGAGGTGCCCGACCATGTCACCATCCTCTACGGCATCGAGGTGTCGGCCCACGGCGGCCATACCATCGTGTCCAACCAGTACGCCGCCTACGACCACGTCCCGGCGAACCTCCGGACCAGGCTGGAAGGCTGCAAGGTGCTGCAGGTCTACGACTACCAGCGCCACACCGTGGATGCCGGCGTGGATCTGAGCGGCGCCCGCTACCACGTGCAGCCCATCTTCATCACGCACCCGGTGACGGGCCGGCGGGCGCTCTACGTGAACCGGATGATGTCGGTCCGCATCGAGGGCATGGAGCGGGCGGAGAGCGACGCCATTCTTGACGAACTCTTCGAAATCGCCGAGGATCCGGCCTTCCGATACGAGCACACCTGGGAGGCGGGAGACCTGCTGATGTGGGACAACTTCTGCTCCATCCACGCCCGCACCTTCTATCCGGAGAACGAGCGCCGGCTGCTGCGGCGCACCACCGTGGCGGGCACCGGACGGCTGCAGGCGTGACGGAACCGGTCAGATCCCTCCCGTCTTGACCTCGATCCGGTTGCCGTCGGGATCGAGGACATACTGTGAGTCGCTGCGTCCGGTGGCGCCGGTGCGGGGTACCACGCCGCCTTCGAGCCTGACATCCATGGCCTTCATGCGGTGGAGGATGGCCCGAAACTCGGGGTCCGTGAAGGTCAGGCAGAAATGATCCACGCCGCCGTGCTCTTCCGCGCCATGGGCCTGGAACGAAGCCGCGTGCAACAGGAAGAGGATGCTCCCGCCCACCTGCATGGCGGCCGCCTCCACATTGCTCTTGCCAAGCATGCGGCGGTCCACCATCTCGAAGCCGAAGAGGTCGCCGTAGAACCGGATGGAACGGTCAAGGTCGGTGACCTTGATCCCGACGTGGTCGAGCAGCGGCATCACGCACCTCCTTTTCGAATACCTCCTCTATACCCTGAACGAGGGGCGCAGGGTATACGGCTTCATGAGACGCGCGGGATCAGGTAGACTGGCCGGGAATCCTTGGACATCCCGGAATACCTGGAAATCCCGGTTCGACCCCTTCGACTTCATGAGCAGGACGGAAAAGACCGACGGCACCGGCGGGGGCGAGCCCGCACTCGACTTCATCCGCACCATCGTACGGGACGACCTGGCGAGCGGGAAGCACCCTGGCGGGGTGGTGACGCGCTTTCCGCCGGAACCCAACGGTTTTCTCCACATCGGCCACGCCAAGTCCATCTGCCTCAACTTCGGCATCGCCCGGGAGTTCGGCGGACGCTGCAACCTGCGCTTCGACGACACCGACCCGGCCAAGGAGGACACGCGCTTCGTCGAGGCCATCAAGGACAACATCCGCTGGCTGGGCTTCGACTGGGGCGAGGGGTTGTACAACGCATCCGACTATTTCGATGAGCTGTACCGCTTCGCCGTCCAGCTCATCGAACGCGGCCGCGCCTACGTGTGCAGCCTCAGCGAGGCGGAGATCCGCGCCACCCGGGGCACGTTGACGGAGGCGGGGCGCGAGAGCCCCCACCGGGACCGCGGGGTGGACGAGAATCTCGAACTCTTCACCCGCATGCGCCAGGGCGAGTTCCCGGACGGCGCCCACGTGCTGCGCGCCCGGATCGACATGGCCGCGCCGAACATGAAGATGCGCGATCCGGTGATCTACCGCATACGCCATGTCACCCACCACCACACCGGCGACAGCTGGCCCATCTATCCCATGTACGACTTCGCCCATCCCCTGTCGGACGCGCTGGAAGGGGTCACCCACTCCCTCTGCACCCTGGAGTTCGAGAACAACCGCGAGTTCTACGACTGGGTTCTCGCACAGGTGGACGCCCCCTCCACCCCGCGGCAGATCGAGTTCGCCCGGCTGAATCTCGACTACACCGTGATGAGCAAGCGCCGGCTGCTGGAACTGGTGGAGGAGAGGCGCGTGGCGGGTTGGGACGACCCGCGCATGCCCACCCTGGCCGGGCTGAGGCGGCGCGGCTGCACGCCCGAGGCCGTCCGCAACTTCTGCCACAGCGTGGGCATCGCCAGGAACGACAACACGGTGTCGATGGGCCAGCTCGAACACTTCATCCGCGACGATCTCAACCGGAAGGCGCCCCGGGTGCTGGCAGTGGAGCGGCCGCTCAAGGTGGTCCTCACCAACTACCCGGAGGATCGAGTCGAGGAACTGGAGGCGCCCTGCTACCCCCACGACGTGGCCAGGGAAGGATCCCGCACCCTTCCCTTCTCCCGCGAACTTTACATCGACCGGAACGACTTTCTCGAAGCGCCTCCCGAGGGCTGGCACCGGCTGGCACCGGGTCGCGAGGTGCGGCTGCGCTACGCCTACGTCATCCGCTGCGGCGAGGTGGTGAAAGATCCGGCCACCGGCGCGGTGCAAGAGTTGCGCTGCTCCCATGACCCGGAGACGCGGAGCGGTTCGGGCAAAGGCGGCAGGAAGGTCCCGGGGACCATCCAGTGGGTTTCCACCGGCCACGCCCTGAAGGCCGAACTCCGTCTCTACGACCGGCTCTTCTCCGTGCCCGATCCCCAGGGCGACCCGGGCCGCGACTACCGGGAGTTCCTGAACCCCGCGTCCCTGGAAACCGTCCAGGGTCTGGTGGAGCCGAGCCTCGGCACCGCCCGGCCGGGCGACCGCTACCAGTTCGAGCGGCTGGGCTACTTCTGCGTGGATCCGGACACGGCCGCGAATGCGCCGGTGTTCAACCGCATCGTGACGCTCCGGGACTCATGGCTCAAGATCGTGCGGCGGGGCGACCACGGCGGCGGCCGAACCCGGCGTTCACGGAAGGCACCGGCCGACCCGGGGAGCGCGTCCAGGGCTCCACGCGAAAACCCGGTGCCGGTGGAGACCGAACTGACGGAGGCCGGGCGCTCGCGCATGACGCGTTACCGCGAGCTCGGACTGCCGGCCGGCGACGCGTGGTTGCTGGCCGCGGAGGACGGCCCGGCCGCGTTCTTCGAAGAGGCCCTTCGCGTCCATCCCAACCCCAGGGCCGTGGCCAACTGGATCATCCACGAATTGCGCCCGGTGCTGAAGGACCGACCGCCGCGGTTGACCCCGGCGGCCCTCGCCGAACTGGTGGCGCTCATCGACGACCAGACCCTTTCCGGAAAGGGCGCCAAACAGGTCTTCGCCGCACTGCTGAAAGAGGGCGGAAGCCCGGCCGCCCTGGTGGAGCGGCTGGGGCTACGGCAGGTGGTGGATGCGGGGCAACTCGAACCGGTCGTCGACGCCGTCCTCGCCGCCAACCCGGACAACGTCGCCCGCTATCGCGGCGGCAAGACCAATCTGCTCGGGTTCTTCGTCGGTCAGGTGATGCAGTCCACTGGAGGCAAGGCCAGCCCGCGGCTCGTCAACGAGATGCTGCGGGCGAAACTGGGGAATGGCTGAAGGTTGCGAGCCGATCCCTGTCGTGTCATCGCCTTGTCCGGACCTTCCCTGGCATGATCGCCAACAACGGCGCCGGCGGCGAGCATGGCAAAGGTTGCCGGAAGGCACGCGACAGGCAGGGGGCTACCCGCTCTTGCCCAGCGTCACCAGCAGGCTCGCCAGATCGTCGGCGTGCTCCTCTTCCATCTTGAGGATGTCCTCGATGATCCGGCGGGTGGTGGGGTCGTCGTTGGCGAGCCAGCGGATGATCTCGGAATAGGTCTCGATGGCCACGCGCTCGGCCACCAGGTCTTCCTCGATCATCGCCTCCAGGGTGTCGCCTTCACGGTAGTCGGCGTGGGACCGGGTCGCCAGCCCCTCGGGACTGAAATTCGGCGAGCCGCCGAGTTGGGTGATGCGCTGGGCCACCCAGTCCGCGTGCATCTGCTCCTCGTTGGCATGCTGGAGAAACTCGGCCGCCACCGGCCCGGCGTTGATGCCGCTGGCCATGAAGTAGTGGTTCCGGTAGCGCAGGATGCACACGATCTCGGTGGCCAGCACCTCGTTCAGCACCGATAGCACCTGCTCCCGGTCGGCCAGATAGGCGCCGGTGATGGCACCCTGTGCCATCTTCTCGCGAGCCCGTTTCCGGATCGCCTCAAGGTCCGTCCTGAAGGGTTCTTTCATGGTTCGATCCTCCTGCCACCCTTATCACGTCAGGGAGTTATCACGTCAGGGAACGTTGTCAAGCAATACGACCGGGAACAACTTTCTTGCGGCGCCCGGCGGCGGGCGGCCGTGCCGTCCCGTCGGCGCCTCCGTGAGGCCGGCGACGGATGGGCGTCACGCATCGGGGCATGCCCGACGCTCAGGCCGCGGTCCATCCCAGCCGCTCATCGCGGCGGCGCAGCCAGGCGATGAAGGGCAGGGCAAGCACCACCATCCAGGCCTTTCCGAGGACCTGTCCCAGCAGGAAATCGAGGCTCCCGAACGCCAGATGGAGGAACAGGATGCTGTCGACGACGAGGCCGACGATGCTGCTGGCGAAGACCGCCAGCACCAGGCCCCGCCGCTGCAAAGGCGTGTAGACGGCCAGATCCGCGCTTTCCGAGAACAGGTAGGCCGCGCCGGACGCCACCACCAGGGCCGGCGGCGCGAAGAATGCGGACAACCCCGCGCCGGCCACCACCGCAGCCGCCGCCCACCGGACGCCGATGCGGCGCTGTACCAGGTCGCGCAGGACGAAGGCCAGACCGATGGTCACCACCCCGCTCGGCGCCGCCACCCCCGGGGCCACCGGGATCAGGCACGGCGCGGCCGGCGGGCACACCGTGCCCACATTGCCGATGAGCCAATTGGAGGCCGGGATGCACAAGCCGAACCCGATCAGAAAAGCGATGCCTTCCCGGCGCCTTCGACGTCCACCGCCGCCATCCTTCGTCACGACCCGCACCTCCCGTTTGCACCATCCCGACTGTTTCGTCCCGCCTGCCGCGCCACCCGACCCGCATGGCCGGCGTGCGTTCCGGATCGCTTCAATTTACCCTTCGCCCACCCTTCAACCCTTCGCCTTGGATTGAAGACCGAAGCTTCCCGAACTTCCCGGGCGGCAGCGTGCTCCCACCCCCGCGCGGCGCCGGGCGGTCGCCTGTTTCCAGCGACCGCCAGCCATTTCGGCAACTGTCCTCTTGCAGAGCTGCAGGGCTTTCAGCACCTGGGTGCCGGAGCGGTTTCCAGCGACCGCCAAGCGTCTCGTTCATCCGTCAGCAGTCTTCTGTCAGCAGTCTTCTGTCAGCAGCCGCCCTCGCGCCGAGTCTGTTCCGCCAGCCAATCCTTGACGAGCCGGGTGCGTTGATAGTTCCTGTCCTTGGCCGGATTCTTGGCGCCGCTCTTTTCCTTCCACTGCTTCTCGGCTCTCATCCGGTGTTCAAGCCATCTCGCGGCCTCGGTTCGCTCGGAGCCGCTCCAGCGTCCCTCGTTGATACTCCGGATGATGGTGGTCACGGCCGGCTCCTTCTTGTCCGGACGCTCTTCGAGAATCTTTTCGATCTCACGGTGGACCGGCGGCATCGCCGCCAGCCTTGCCGCTTGCTCCTCTGCCTCCCGCTGTTTCCGGGTTCGCTCCTGTTGCTCGCGTTCCCGGTCTTGCAGCCGCCGCTTCAGATCGTTGGTCTTTGCGTCATCCCTCTGAAAACGCCCATAGCCCACCGCGGTCTTCGCACCGCTTCCGCACCAGGCGAGTGCCAGGCAAAGCCACGCCATCACGTCATCCAGATCCTCGCCCGCGACGGCGCCACGCGGAACGATGCCGAAGAGAAGCGCCGTTCCGGAGGCAGTAACCAGGAAGGGCACCGGTACCGGAGAACGCCAGTCACCGGGCGGCTCCTGCTCGGTCCAGCCGGCATGGTGGGGCGTCATCACATCCGATTCGAGTTGTACCGGCGCGACCGGAACGGCATCCAGAAAGCTGATCCCACCCGCACTCCCGGGGCCACCGAGCAGACGCTTGACCACGCCGGAAGGGACCGGTGGATCGGCGTCCCGCTTCGTCCAGGCCCGCACCATTCCCTTGATCGAACTGCCGGGCAGGCAGGGCGTTCCCAATGTCGGATGCCAGGCAAAGCCGTTCTCGACGGGATGGCTGCGGCCAAGCCCGGTCACGAAGCGCGACTCCGAGGTGAACACCGCGAACCGGCCCCCGCGCCTTTCGATCAGCGTCACCATGCGCGATGCGAACTCGCCGATCTGCGGTTCCGCACCGATCCTGCTGTCCGTGACGGTATCGATCCATGCGAGCTTGGGGCTTCTGTTGCGGCCGTCCTCCCTGCGCTTCGAGGGACCTTCGTCGTGGTCCGTCCTGCTCCCCATGCTCCATGAGGAACCCTGGACGTTCCACTGGTTGCAGAACTTGTCGAACCAAAGCCCGGCATGGCCGCCGGGCGGTCGCTTTTCGGGCTTGCGCGCAGCGCCGGCGTAGAGCGGTCGCATCACTCGTCCTCTCCTTCGCCCTTGGGGAAGGACGCCCGGCAGCACTTCTTGTGCCACTCGAGCCAGGCCAGCGCCTCGATCTGGGCGCGCAGATAGAATGTCTCGTCATGCTCCGCCATGGCACGCAGAAGGTCACCGCCCGACGGATACACGCCTTTCCCGTCGCGACAGAGCCATTGGTTCAGGCTCTGGTAGAGCTCGTGATGCGCCTTCTCGTCTTCCTTCTTCGGCTTCGCGCCGGCGGCGGCGCGTTCGGTGGCCAGCGCCTGCCCGAGACCGTTCATGACAATGGCCGGTCCCAGACGGTCCACATAGGCGCGATACCTTGTCTTGAAGCCGGCAGACTCGTTGCCAAGCGCGTCCACACGTTTCAGAGCGTTCGCGGCCCGGTCCTGCTCGATGGTCCTCACCGCACCGCCTCCGTCTCCGCGTCGGACCTGTGGACGGTGACGGCGAACCACCCCTGCCCCACCGTCTCGTTGCCGCCAGCGTGCAGGTATCGATCTTCTTCGGGAAAGAGCACGTCGAGCGAGGCCAGCGCCCGGTCGCCGCGACCCGCCACCAGGGCGTACATGAGCGTGTCCGGGGGCAGTGTCTCTTCGTACCAGAGGTTCGTGCTCGTCTTCGTCTTGGCCTCCAGGACGTTGCGCGCCTGGATGGAGAGGCCGTATCGGGCGAACCAGACAAAATCGTCGTCGTGAAGGACGGCAAGCTGGCCGGGCAGACGATCGCGTGTCTCTTCGTGGAGAAGGAGAGGCTGCACGGCTTTCACCAGATCGTCCGGCACCTCGCCATCAATGATGAACTGACGTTCTTCCAGGAACAGTTGGTCACCGACGGTGGTGCCGGTGGTCAGCACCGAACCGCACTTCACTTCCGGGACTTTCGGGCGAAGCGGCAATCCGGCCCTTGCGAGGTCTCGACCCAAGCGCTCGACAAGGTGCGGGCAAGTAGCCCAACGGTACGAGCCGGTGAGGCTGCGCACGGGAAGCAGAAGCAGCCGGGCATCCGCCACCAACAGGCCGCCGGCCTTGTCCGGCACTCCGAAAAGGGCTTCCCTCTCTTCCGCCGGCGCCGTCGCCATCTTGTCCTTGAGCGCGCCCTTCAGGCTCGATCCCACCAGCACCGGGTAGTCCGTGGCCGCCTCGCGCGCCACCGGCAGATCCACCACCCCCATACCGCGTCCGGTTCCGGGGTGGATCGGGGTCTCGGCCAACAGGCCGAGCATGGCTGTATTCATCGATGGTCCTCCTTTGACACCGGCCAGACCCCGGGGGCCACGAGGCCGAAGCCCCACTGCTGGCGCAACCCGATGCGGGCCCGTCCGCCCCTCTTCGACACCACCTCCCTGAAGCGCTCCGGCTCGCCGAGTTCGCAGAAGAGCGTGCTGCCGGGCAACAGTACCGGGCGAAGCGGCAGCGGGCGCCGCTCCAGCGAATTCCAGCCGCCGACCTGCTGCGGGCGGTCCAGGCAGGCGGAGACGACACGGGCGTTTCCCAAGGCTTCCAGGGGCTGGTTGCCAACGCGGATGTCCCGGGGAAGATCAACGGGCGACAGTGCCACCAGCGCCACTCGCCGGGTGTCCCCGATCTCGGCCAACGGCGCCTCAAGTGCCAGTTCGGCGTCCCATTCCCGGCACTCTTGCCATTCCCGGCATTCGGCAAGCCGGCCTTCGCCGCCCAGCGTCAACGGGCTGCCAAAGGGCGGCGTCCATCCGGCTGGCAGTCCGGCAATCCGGACCCCGAGGGAGACGCCGCGGGCGGGACGGACGTGGCGGGTGCTGTAAAGCATTCCTTCCCTGGCGGTGCGGGTCTCGCCGTCACGCTCCAGCCCGATGCGCGGTTCGTCCGACCAGAGACATTGATCCGGCACCAGATCCCCACGATCCGGAAGACGGCCGGCGAGGACCGCGCCAAGCCCTTTCCGCGTAAGCCAGAAGCCATCGCCGGACTTCAGGGCGAAAGCCGTCGACGACGGAGCGCTGCGGGTGCCGCCAGTCTTGCCTGCATCCAGCGCAGCATCCACCACCTCCGGAAGCCGGACTTCATCGCCGAGGTCGCAGGCCACTTTTTCGCCGGGGCAGACGAAAGCGCTCGGCCGCCAGTGCGTTCCGTCGGAGACACCAAGGAGATGTCGGGGCAGACGGAACAGCGGCTGGCGGTCTCGCAGCAGGAACGGACCATCCAGGTACAGGGCGCCCAGGTTCTCGGGGCCGTCGCCGAGCACCTCGCAGAAATCGGCCGGCCACCTTCCGTGACCGTTCCAGCCGTTGCTCAAGGCCAATGCCGCCCGAAGCGCTCCGGCCACCGTGGGCGGATGGGGAGGGAACAGGCTGCCGACGTTGTCCTGCGGCGTACTGCCCATGGTGAACGGGGTTCCATCGCGGAAGAACCATGTGTCCACCGGTTGCAGTCGAACACCGATCACCGTCCGAACTCCTGCTCTTCGGGATCGGCCAGAAATCGGGCGAGCAGCAATCCATCGACGCCCACCCGCGAGACGCGGAGGCTGCCGCTGCCGGCGGCCGCCGTGGAGGCGCCACCGTCGAGCCGGGGAGCGTCGGCTCCCGGGGAGGGCGATGCGGTGCCGTCGCGGGCGTTCGCGGCAACGCCCTGCGGATTGCCCGCGGGCGAAAGGAGGTTCCAGACGCCGGCCGTCAACTGTTCGGTGCTTTCGGCTCTTGCCGCCGCGCCGTCGTCCATGCGCGTTTCCAGGCTGTGGGCAATCTCCGTACGCAGGAACGCGTGAAGGTCAATGTCCCCCGGAACATCGCCCCAGCTCCCGGGCCGCCACTGCTCCCAGCCGCAGAGCCGGGCGAACAGATCCCGTATCCGGTAAACCAGCGCCGACGAGAGTCCGGGCTGGGCTGCATCCGGAGCGACTTCGAGTTGCCGTGACAGCGCTTCGATGAGGCCGACGGCGCAGGCTTCGCCCTCCGGACCGCGGCGGGTCCAGGTGCTCACCCACTCACAGTACGGACCGCCGGGCTTCAACACGGCCGCCGCCAGCGAATCCCGGCCGTTGCCGTCCTTGGCAACGTCGTCAAGCAGACGGTGCGCCTCGCCGAGCACATGATTGAGCGGCAATCGAACGTGGGCGAAGACCACTGCGGCGGACAGGGTCGCGGCTGCGCCGGTGTCCCTGCCCGTGCCCGCAAAGGCCCGCCGGTAGGCGTCCGACAGCGCCGTCGCGCAGGCCAGCGCCGTCCTTGTCGGGAGCATGGCGAGCACATCGTCGCCGCCGGCATAGACGGCCACGCCATCGTGGTCGCGGACGATCTCGGGTGTCTTTCTGGTGAATTCGGCCAACGCCTCGCTCACGAACTCGCCCTTGAGATCGGAGACCAGCCTGCCCAGGCGATCGCCGTCGGCCAGGAGCAGCGCGTAGAAGAACGGCGGTGACCCCAGCCGGCGTCCCTGCTCATCGGTGGCTTCGTAAATGAGCCGGAGCCGCTTCGCCAACTCCCCGCGCACTCCGGATGACGTTTCGGACGTTTGGCCGGGGAGAGGACACCGCAATTCGTCCATCACGAATTCGCTGTGCAGATAATTCGCGTCGAGCTTCCGGAAATTGCCGTCCGGCTCATGCGAATCAGACCGTGGCCGCCGCATGGGGAAGGCTTCGCTTCCCGCACTCCGCATGACCGCATCCGCGTAATCCGCCGCCTGCCGTGGCACGGCAGTCTTGACGCGGCACATCCACGGCACGGCACCCACATACACCGTCGACGGCCAGCGCGAGGCATCCACCTCCCAGCCCAGAGCCTCGGCAGCAACCTTGGGAAACATCCGCTTCACGAACGCGATGGCACCGAGGCGCTCGTTGTCGCGCAGGTCCAGCGGCCCGAGCCTGTTCCGGATCCGATCCCAGAATGCATCCTGCTCCATCCGGTCCTGCGCCCGGACGAACCCCGAGAGTTCCTGCAGGGTGTGCATCACCGTGCACTTGTCACCGGGCTCCTCGGGCGGATGATGGCTGCGCCAGTGCTTGCGACGGGCAAGCAGGCCACCGGCGGCATCGGCATCGCCGGCGGTCCACATGATTTCCCAGAACGAATCGGTCTGCCGCTTCCAGATATCCCCGGTGCCATTGCCGATGGGACATGCCGGCTCCACGAAACTGCTCCATACGGCATGGCACACCTGCTCCCACGCGGTCCGCAGCGATCGGATTCCGGCCCGGGCGACCTCGGAACCGTTTCCCTCCACTTCGACGACGCAATGATTCGGAAGCGAACCGATCCGGGGCGGCTCACCGTCACGGCAGCCGGTGACCCACTGGTAGAGCCGGTCCTGTTCCACGGCCTCCGCAGCCGGTACGACGAGCCGTCCACCCGCTTCGACGGCGCCGCGCATGGCATGTGCGGACAGAAACGCCAAGAGGCAGGAACTGCCCCAGAGATCGCGCGTGCGGCGCGACTGGGAGACGAAACCCTGGACGGGGCCGATGGAGATATCCACGCGAGTGGTCACCGCGAGACCTCCACGACAGTGCCGAACGGCTCCTTGCGTTTGCCCCGATCAAGAAGCCGGTCCAGGAAACGGTGAATCGGCCGATAGAGTTCCGTCTCGGGTGTCTGAGGAACCGGGTGTCCACCGACCGAGATGTCCGACCGGCCCTTCGGCAGAAAACGGGCGGGCAGAAACGACAGCACCGCGACCGGGGTGTCGCCGCATTCGTGGATATGAATGAATAGCGGACTCGCGCGCCGGTCGAGTTCCTGATCTTGCGGACCGACCTGCGCGTCTCGCCCTTTCCCGTAGTTGTGAGGAAGTCCGAACACGATTCGCCGGGGATGTTGGTCCCGTTCGTGAGGCTTCCTCTTCATCAGGTCGTGATCGTCCTGGAACTCCTTCTCCGAGTCGGAGCCGAAAACTTTTCCCCCACGTCCCCAACTCCGATATCGCATGAACTCGCGCCCCACGCGATCCAGCAGTTCCATGGGTCGAGTTTCTTTATTGTCGCTCGGGACGAGAACATGCCGCGACTGCCCGGACAGCGCGGTGTACTCCGGCAGACCGGCCGCACTGTGATTGCGCAGGAGGTCCGCGAGGGCGTCGTGCAAATCAGGCAAGGTCTGCGGAGGACTCCATTGCGACTCCCCATCCACACGCAGCGACCGGATGACAAGCGAACCGTAGCCCTTTCGACTCTTGGCGCCCAGGCCTCCCTGGGTTCCGAGACATGCAAGGGCATCGATCAGCGAGCGCCGGTGTTCGTCCCCGTCCGGCCCATCCTCCCGAATCCGCATACGGACGGTGAACTCGAACGGCGCCCGAAGGCAGGCGCGGGCAAGTTCACCAGCCCTGGTGCCCTTGTTCCTGCTTTCAAACGCTTCCATGACCCCGTAGCCGAGATAACGTGCACCCTCGCCGACCACCGGCCCTGGCCTTGCATCGGCCCGGGATGCGGTAAGTACCTCACCCTTCTTGACGACACTTGGGGGAACGAAATCCGGGGAAAGACGCATGGACACCCGGGACTGCCTGCCACTCGCGCTGCCAAACAGATTGTCCTCATGTTCCCGGACTCTCCGAAGGTCTCCACCGAACCGTGACCATGCCAGCGCTCGCCACCAGAAGCGCAGCACTCCCTTGAAGCTCGCCAAGCGGAGCTCAGCATGTCGCTCGGGGTCGGCGCCGCCGCAGAACATCGGGGTGACGACGCGGCAGGTGGCTTCAATCTCGGTCGTCATCGCTGCCCTCAAGGGAATCGAGCCAGAACGGCTCACCTGACTGGTATGGATCGACCTCCTGTTGCTGTGTCGGTCGACGGTCGATCAGACCGAAGCGGTAAACCGGGCAGGCCAGGGAACGCGCCTTGCCAGCCAGCTTTTCGGCGCCGAGACCCATGAGTGTCGTCCCGCCCGTGACGTTCACGAACACTTCGGCGGGACCGATGAAATGCTCGCGAGCCGCCTTGGCGATCCGCTTGATTTCGGCGACGCCGCCGGCAAAGGCGTCGTCCAGGACCAGCGGTTTGCAATTGCCCGTGAATCCGGCGCGCCCGAGTGACTCCGCAATCATTCCCCTGGTCTCATGCGAACAGATGACCAAGCACAGCGCCGGCTCGCCACGCTGCTCCCGCACGGCCTGCACCGCGCTGAACAGCACGCCGGGGCGCCGGCCGATGGGACTGACCAGCACGCGGCGGCCGAAAGACTCGCCCATGGACAGGGAAATGGCGGGGGATGAGCGAAATGTGTATTTCCAGCTTTCCAGTACGCGCTTGCGCGTGGCTTCGACCTTCTTGCCTTGAACAAGATCGTCACTCCGCATGCCGTGATGCGCGTACGCATTGCGGACCTCCGCCAGATCGTTCCAGAACTTTCCCAGTTCCCGCTGCTCCTCTTTCAGGCGGCCGTGCAACTCGCCGTCGAGAGCCAGCGCCCTGATCGCAAAAAGAGCCCCCTCCGCCCGCTTCCGCACACAGCGGTTCAGCCATTCGTCCTCGTCAGGAGTCTGTTGGCAGACGGCCCACGAGACGAGCCACTCACGCATCAGACGAAGCGCGGTTGCAAGGTTCCCACGCTCAAGCAGGCCGTCGACGATTTGGGACTGACGATGCAGTTCATCGCGGTCCAGTCGAACTTGTCGTTTCCATCCGGCACCGGTTACCGCCTTGTTCAAAGCGAACGGTTCCAGGATCTCCGAAAGTCGCTCAAGCAGCTTTCCTGAGAGCGGTAGACGATGCTCCTTGTCGAGAAGTTTGTGTAACGGTCTGCGCCGCTGCTCAACGACGTCAAGAACGTTTCGGGCCTGCCATCCGGCCTCCAGAGGCAAGGCGGAGAGATACGCTTCGGAAATTCGTTCCAGATCCCGGGCAATGCGCCTGGCCGGCTGGCCGCCCCGACCGTCACCGAGGTTCCTTGCCATGGGCAAGGTGCTGCCGGTTTCTTCCAGGACCTCCAGCGCATGGACCCAGCGTGGCAGTTCCAGGAGCGGCCGCAGGTCGAGGAAGGGACACGGGCCGGTGGGACTCAGCATGCCGTAGTAGGCGCCATGGACCGTCACTCCACGGAGAGCAACCAGATAGAGAACCGCGACATAGGTGAGAAACGAGAAGTGCCGGAACCCATGCGTCACATCCACAGTGAGTTCGAGTTCGACATCCGGATACATCGAATCGATCCCGCCGATGACCTCTTCCAGAAAGACGTTGACGTGTTCCTGCTTATCACCGGCCGGAACCCGAAGTGCCTCGACCGGAATCCGA
Organism: uncultured Binatia bacterium (SeqCode); assembly: GCA_964291295.2. Taxonomy (GTDB): domain Bacteria; phylum Desulfobacterota; class Binatia; order UBA9968; family JAJDTQ01; genus JAJDTQ01. The sequence goes on from OZ219754.1 coordinate 3,232,956, forward strand.
TTGCCCAACTCGCTCTCAAGCAGCGGCAGGCTGTCCTGTTCGGCTTCGGGAGTACAGAGCGCCAGCACCCGGCCCGGGCGATCGTTCTCCGGCAACAACTTGAGCAATGCCAAGGCCGCCAGCGGCGCCTCCACCTCCCGCCCTTCAAGGGCGTATCGGACCGCCTTCGGTTTCGTTCCGAGCACGGTGAGCAGCAAGTGCTGCCGGCGGGACACCCGGTGCGCCGAGTCGGCCGGGAGGGGCTTTGGCTCGGATACCTTGATGCCATCAACCGATCGGGCATCCCGATGGTTCACTTCGTCACCGCTCCCATTTCGCTACGTCCCGGAAAACCCTACGTCCCGGAAAAACCACGATGCCATGCTGAAAATGCCATACCCTGACGGTGCCATACCCGCGCTGACCGCCCACCCGGGCCGGGCGATCCTGTCTCTGCCGAGTCGGTGCATGGAAAATGTGACGCATGCCAACCACGAACGACTGACAGTACCATGAACGGCCTGATGCTTCAAAAAGGCCGCGGCGCGGGGCTGATGGACAGCGTGAATGGCTGACGGAAACCGCGAAGATCGGGAACCTGCCGGTAACGCCGGAATACCCTTGCACCCGGGCGACCGCTTCTTCCAGTCCATCCGCTCGAACACGGCGGCGCGGCCGGACGAGACCGGCCGACGCGAAGGAGCGAAGATGCGCAGGAGAGGCCACCGCTCGCGCCGCCCCGCGGCCGGGCCTCGTGGATGATCCGCCCCATCATCGCCCGCGCCATGACACCTGCCACCGCCAGGACGACAGCCTCGGAACGGCAACCGGAGGTTCAGGAGCGGTGGCGTTTCGGCGGCTGCGGATTGTTGGCGGGATTGGTGTCATGCTTCGTCACGCTCGCCACCGCCCCGTTCCCGACCAGCGGTTTCAGTTCAGCCTCCAGTGCATCGGCCCTGGCCCCGGAGTAGACCTCGGCGCCGTCCACGCAGAGAGTGAAGGACTTGATGTACTTCGCCTTCTTGGCCGGGTCTTCGATAGTTGCCCTGGTCCAGGCGTAGAGCGGGTACTGGTCAGCGCCCTGTTGCTCGGCCTCGGCGCAGTAGTCCGCGAAAGCGTCGTACTGGCATTTCAGGACGGCGCCGTGCCTCGCGAGAATGTCCCTGAGCGGCTCAAGGGACGGGTGGCGGTCGCCCGTGCGCGCGGCTTCCGCGACGTCATCGGCCAGATTGACGCGCAACTGGTACTGCCACGGGCCGGTGGCTGTCCCTCCGGTCTTCGTCACCATGACTGTTACTCCGGGTGGTATCCATTCTCCAGATGTTCCCCCCAGGCTCGCGGGCCATCCGGCAGGGTGCGGCCCGCCCCACGCCAGCGGGACGCCGCCACGATATCGTCCTCACCGCCGGTCCAGCGTCTCCCTGGCGACGAACGCCAGCCCGGCGGCGGCTCCCAGAAGGACCGGCGCGTAGACGAGGAACGTCCGGCCGGCACTGACGAGGTCCACGAGCCAACCGCCCAGCAGCGGACCCGTCACCGCGCCGCACTCGCCCACGGTGCGGCGCAGCCCCTGAAGGCGTCCCCGGGCCTCCGCCGGGACCACGTCGTATGTGGACACCGCCAAGGCACCCAGGGACATCCCTTGGGCAAGGCCGATGATCACCATGAGGACCGTGAGTTGCGGCAGGGTCGCGGCGAACGGAAAGGCCAGGAACGAGATGCCCGGAAGCGCCGTGCTCGGGACGCTGGCGTACTTGCGCCCGACCCGGTCGGTGATGAAGCCGGCGGGCAGGATCATGAGCAGGACGAAAACCCCGGACACGCCGAAAAGGCCTCCCACATGTACCGCGGAAAAGCCCAACTCCACGCCGGCGTACAGCGGCAGCATGCCTTGCAGGGCGGTACGGTACATCTGCATGCTGAAGGTCGCCGCCACCAGCGCCACGAACGTGGCACGGAGGTGCGGGACGACATCCGACACCCTGCCCCACCAGGCGAGCCTGCCGGCATGACCCCGCACCGTGTCTTTCCGGGCCAGCACCGCGGTCATCCACACGGCCAGGGCCACGGCCGCACAGACCGCGAACACCATCCGGAAACCCACCCGGTGGGCAATGATCCCGCCCGCCACCGGACCGATGGCCGTGCCCGCCGACTTGACCCCCATGAAGCCGCTCAACAGGCGTCCTCGCTGGTGCTGCGGTACCATCTCGACCCCGGACACCTCGCGCCCCATGGTCCAGACGCTGTCGCCGACCCCGGCCACGAACTGTCCGAGAAGCAACAGAAAAAAGGAGGGCGTGACCGCGGTCGTGAAAGCGCCCGCCAGCAACAGGGCGCTGCCCGCCAGCATCGCGGTCCTGGCGCCGTATCGGTCGACGAGCAGGCCGGCGGGGATCAGAACCACGGTGCGGCCCAGCGCGTGAGCGGTCACCACCTGCACGGCGAGCCCGGCGGACACTCCGAAAGAGGCCGCCAGCAAGGGAATGGTCGGAAACACCATGCCCTGCCCCAGACTCACGAGCAGGACCGTGCCGTACAGAAGTGCGAGGCTGCCGGCCCGTGCACCCGTCATCGGCAAAGGTCCGGAAGCCGGAACGGGTCAGGGCCTGGAGCCGCCGTAGAGGGAGAGTCCGGAGCCCTTTTCGTGGCACACCGCGTCCCTGAACCCGGCGCTGCGGAACCAGCCCAGCTGGTCGTCCACCGTTGCCGAGCCGCGGTCGAGATTGAAGAACCGGCCGCCGGACCGCACGCGCCCGAAGATCTCGCGGTAGATGGACTGGATGATCTCACCGGCGCGAACGTTGTGGATGGCGTTGCACGAAACCACGAGGTCGAACTCGCCGCCGGCCACCTGGCTCCAGTCCTTCCTGCTGAAGTCCGAGATCACATACTCGAACCGCCCTTCGAGATCCTTCATGCGTTGGCCGCCGAGCCGGGCCATGGCGGCCGAGCCGTCGTGGCAAACCGCCGTCGCCCGCGGGAACGATTCCAACAGGAACCTGCTGAGCGCCCCATAGCCGCAACCCACATCCATGAACCGGAAGGCAACGCCGCCGTCGAACGGCAACAGGCTCGCCAGCAGTGAGAACTGCCGGGCGCGCAGTGTCTCGTTGCGCCGCTGGCGTTGCGCCCAGTCCTCGACATATTCCTCGGAGTTCCAGTCATGCTGCCGCAACGGGTCGGTGATCTGTGCCATTTGTGCTTTTCCGCCTCCTCTGGAGTGGCCCGCCCCTCTGACGACAGAACGCGGACCCTTGGGACTTAGACGAAACAGGCGCGGATGTCCAGATCGACAGCCAACCGCCGCAAGCCTGCGGAGACAGTCCCCGAACCTGCGCGCGGCTTCCGGGCAACATGAGACGCACGAGACAGCAGGGCAATGCACGAAGTGTCGTTCATCCGCAGCGTTCTTCACTTGGCTCCCGCTGCGGGCGGCAGCGCGGACTCGCACGTTCGCGCCGCTCGTCAACCGGCACGGGAATGGCGCGATCATGGACCACCACAAAACGGGGAACCAAGCGCGGCGATATCCTGGGATTGAGTGGGAGCGTCGACATCGCCCACGGACGGATCATACGGATACCATGAAGGTCCGCGCACAACGCTACAAACATCCACCGCACCGTCGCATCCACCCTATCGCTCGCATGACGTGCCCAATACCTGGACGGAGGCCGCTCGGGAAGATCCGGCGACAACAACCGCTCCGGCTCATGGAGACGAAACCTCGTCGGCCCCCGACTTCTCCTTCCAGGCTTTACTGACGGCAACGGCAAGATCGTGAAGCGTGCTCCCATGATCTGTCCATTCCTGATCGCCCAGAAGACAGTACCATTCTTCTGGTACCTTGCCCGTTGGCGGAACGTTGGGCGGCGTCCGAGTCTCAAATGGAACTGTTTGCCGTGCTTCTGTGAATTTATCGAAACACAAGTGTACAGAGAATGGAGAAAATGTGAGACGCAACCGTTGAACACCTTGCTCCAATATGACAGAACTCGAAGCAGACGAGTTGGAACCATCTATGTTAATAGCAGGCATGTGAAACGTAATTCCTGACTGCTTTACTTTTTCGCGTCTGGCGACAACGCTCAGCTTCTCCACTACTTCATTCCAGAGGCGGCCGATCCCAAGCTTCTCGGCCTGCCCCTCATGCCGGCGGCGAAGCTCCACGGCACTCGGTTGCTTTGACGCGGCACCCACACCGCGGGCCTCGCTTTCCTCAGCATGTCTGGCGAGAAGCGTCCTATTACCGTACTGGTAACCATGAAATGAGAAGAGAGAGATATCGACTCCGTTGCTCGATAGAAACCGGACCATGCGCTGCGCTGCGGTATCAAAACCGAAACCGACAAGCACCATTTTCACGGGCCTCAACTCGGTCATATCCCTGTAAGGGTAACGCTCCCCATACCACTCTTCAAAATCTGCGATTTCAGCGATTCCATTGCTTCCAGAACACTTGGAGATACGTTCTGCAAGTTCATCTGCTTCAAGTGACTCCAGACAAGAGCCGTAGTCAATGGCTTGCGCGACAGCCTCACGAGTCAGTTTCCCGCGCTTCAGTTCGAATAGTATGAGTTGCCCACTCTCGTCCACTCCGAGCAGATCGAGACAACAACCGCTCTCCGTCGGTGTTTGACGACCCACCAGCGTCAAGCCTGGCATGAGCATGTCCGGATTCTCAACCAGCAGATCCTCCAGAGAGATCTCCGTTTCCATTCCATGGATCGGCGGTACGGGGGCGACGCCTTTGGAGTCGTTGTCCACCGCCCAAATCTTGATCTCGTCTGTCATTTCGCCTCCTCGGACTTCCGGTCCGGCGAGCCTGCCGCGCACCATCACGGAATGATACTCGTTCCCGATTCGCGGTCCGCCAGGCATGGGGCCCGCGGCTGCGCTGCGACCCCGGGAAGGCCTGTACAACCCCGAGTTCGCCGGGGCTGAATCCGTACGATCCACGGGTTGCGAGTGGCTCCATGTCGCGCCATCGCCTTGTTCGAACCTTCCCTACAGGATCCGGATCTTCGCCCTGTTGTAGGCGGCCACGGACGCGGCGGCCGCGCCGCTTCGGGGGTAGTCCGCGGCCTCCAGGCTCCACACCATGGTGTCCCTCACGAGCCCTTCGGCGTCCGTCTTGTTGCCGTGGAGCGTCGAACGGTGGGTGTAGCCCAGCTTCTCCGCCACCCGGGCGCTGGCGGCGTTCCGCGGGTCGCAGCGTATCTCCACCCGTTCCACGCCGTAGATCTCGAAAGCCACCCGTGTCAGCGCGGCTGCGGACTCGGTGGCCAGCCCCCTGTTGGCATGGGTCTGCCCGACCCAATAGCCGATCTCCCGCGCGTCCCGGTTCTCCCGCGCATGCAGGCCGGTGCCGCCGATGATCCGGAGGCCGTCGGCGCCGAAGATGCCGTAGACAGCGTCCCGCCGTGACAGGAAGTCGTCCCGGAAGCGCCGCAGCCGTTCCGTCTTCATCTCAAGGGATTCCGGTTCCTGGCGCGCCCAGTCCATCCACGGACGCAGATAGTCCAGATTGTCGTTGATCGTGCGCTGCAACAGGTTCGCATCCGTCGGATGCCAGCAGCGCAGGATCAGCCGCGGCGTGTGAATGCTGTACGCCAGTCCCGAGCGGCGCGCCATCCGTCTCTCGTCCTGCCTCAAGCGCCGCCCCTCGCTGGCGGAAATGCGGCCTCCCGCGCTCTCCGGGCGCACGGGTCCGGGCGGCCGTCGCCAACCGCCCGGGCGGCAGCCCGGCGATGCCGGCCGCAGGCCGTTCCCGCCACCTCCATGCCTGGCCCACCGCGACAGAACGCGGCAGCCCGGGCGATGTCGTTGACGGGGATGGTGCAGTGAGGGAGTTCCCGGGTCTTGACCATGTCCGACCTCCCTGCCCGCCCTGCGCTCTCAATCGGATCACGGGACGAAAATGGCGGGAAGAGAAAACAGCGGGAAGAAAGAATAACGAAAAAACAACAACGGGAAAAAGAATAACCGGAAAAAACGTGCTATGGAGAGGCTTTTGTCGTCGCCCTGACACCCGACACCACAGAAACCCTAATGGCAATCCGCCGAGGAGACCACCGGTGAACGACCTGTGCCGACTTTCCGCCAGCGAAGCCGTGGAGCGCATCAACCAGGGCAGGGTCACCTCCGAGGAACTGGTCCGGGCGTGCCTGGAGCGCATCGAGGAACGAGAATCGGAGGTGGAGGCTTGGGTCCACCTCGACGCCGACTACTCGCTGGCCCAGGCCCGGGCACGCGACCGGGCATCGCACCACGGCCCGCTGCACGGCATTCCCTTCGCGGTCAAGGATATCATGGACACGGCCGACATGCCCACGGCCTACGGCTCGCCGATATGGCAAGGCTTCCGCCCCCGGGCGGACGCCGCCTGCGTGGCCATGACCCGAGCCGCCGGGGGTGTCCTGCTGGGCAAGACCGTCACCACGGAGTTCGCCAGCCGCCATCCCGGCAAGACCCGGAATCCGCACGACCCGACGCACACGCCCGGCGGCTCCTCCAGCGGCTCGGCCGCGGCGGTGGCCGATTTCATGACGTTCATGGCCTTCGGCACCCAGACCCTCGGATCGGTCATCCGACCGGCGTCGTTCTGCGGCTGCGTGGGCTACAAGCCGAGCTACGGCGAGATCAGCACCACCGGTGTCAAGGAGAACACCGGCTCTTTCGACACGGTGGGGCTGTTCGGCCGCGCGGTGGACGACCTGCCGCTCTTCCGGGCGGCGGTCACCGGCGAGCCCATCCGGCGGTTGCAACCGGTGCCGGTCAAGGGCCTTCGGGTGGGGCTGTGCCGCACGCCGATGTGGGCCAAGGCCAGGGACTACACCCAGGGCTTCGTGGAAGGCGCCGCCACGCAACTCGCCAAGGCCGGGGCGGCGGTATCGGACCTGGATCTCGGCGGACCGTTCGGCGCGTTCGAAACCATGGGCCGCCGGGTCAGCGACTACGAGATCTCCCGCGCGCTGTCGTGGGAGAGAACCCGCCACTTCGACCTGCTGAGCGAATTCCAACAGGGCAAGATGAGGGGCTGGCCGGTGGTTTCGTACGCACAGTACCGGGAGGCGGAAGGCGTGATCGCCGCCTGCCGGGCCTGGCTGGAGGAAGCTTCGAGAGAGCTGGACGTACTGCTGACTCCAAGTGCCACGGGCGAGGCGCCCCAGGGGCTGGACGACACCGGAGACACGGCCTTCAACCTCCTCGCCACCTGGACCGGCGCACCGTGCGTGACCCTGCCCTTGTTCAAGGGACCCGCGGGACTCCCCGTGGGCCTGCAACTGGTGGGCCGCCGCGGCCACGACCCGCGGTTGTTCGATATAAGCCGCACCGTACTCGCGGTGATGTCCACGTAACCGGGCCACTGTCGGTTGGCGCTTCGTCATCCGGCCTGATGGCCCCAACCCGATCCGGAGGAAATGCCATGGAACGCTTGAACTCGATCATCGACACCGTCAACGCCTTCGCATGGGGTCCGCCCATGCTGGGCATGCTGGGGGTGACCGGTCTGCTCCTCACCCTTGGTCTGGTGTTCATGCCCTGGCGCAAGGTGGGCTACGGCTTCCGGCTGCTGTTCGACAAGAGCGGCGCCGTCGGCGAGGGCGAGGTCAAGCCCTTCAACGCGCTGATGACGGCGCTGTCGGCCACGGTGGGCACCGGCAACATCGCCGGCGTCGCCACGGCCATTGCCCTGGGTGGACCGGGGGCGATCTTCTACATGTGGCTGATCGCCATGTTCGGCATGGCCACCAAGTACGCCGAGGCGGTGTGCGCCGTCACCTACCGCGAGGTGGACCGCAACGGCAGGTACGTGGGCGGTCCGATGTACTATCTGCGCAACGGCGTGGGCCAGTTCGCCCCCGAACTGGGCAAGTGGCTCGGGCTGGGGTTCGCGGTGTTCGGCGCGGTGGCCGCCTTCGGCATCGGCAACGCGGTGCAGGTCAACTCCATGGCCACGGCGCTGGCGGACAGCTTCGCCGTTCCCACCTGGGTCACCGGGCTGGTGGTGGCGGTGCTCGTGGGCATCGTGGTCATCGGCGGAATCCGGCGCATCGGCGAGGTGGCGGGCAAGCTGGTGCCGGCCATGATCGTGCTCTACATCGGCAGCGCCCTGCTGATCATCGCCATCAACATCACCGCGGTACCGGCGGCCATCGCGCTGATCTTCACCCATGCCTTCACCCCGGCCGCGGCGGCCGGCGGTTTTGCCGGGGCGGCGGTGGCGGCGGCGGTTCGCTTCGGCGTGGCCCGGGGCGTCTTCTCGAACGAGTCCGGCCTGGGTTCCGCGGCCATCGCCCATGCGGCGGCACAGACCAACAGCCCGGTGCGGCAGGGCATCATCGCCATGCTGGGAACCTTCATCGACACCCTCGTGGTCTGCACCATGACCGCGCTGGTGATCCTGACCTCCGGCGCCTGGACCCTGACCGGGGCGGACGGCGGCGGCCTCACCGGCGTGGTGCTCACCGCCGCGGGCTTCGAGAGCACCGTGACCGGCGGGCGCTACGTCGTCACCGTGGCACTGGCCGTGTTCGCCTTCACCACCATCCTCGGATGGTCCTACTACGGCGAGCGCTGCTGGCAATATCTGTTCAGCGAGAACAGCCTGGTGATCTACCGGGCGCTGTGGGTGCTGGCGGCCCTGACCTTCGCCAACGTGAAGGTCGACTTCGTCTGGAACCTGTCGGACACCCTCAACGGCCTGATGGCGGTGCCCAACCTCATCGGCCTGTTGCTGCTGGCGCCGATGGTCTTCAAGGTCACGCGCGAACACTTCGACAAGGCGGAGAACCGATAGTCCGGCCCCGGGGCGCCCGTCTGATGCCGACCGGATATCCATCGGTCGGGCACCCCGGCCCGTGCGCGCCGTTACTCCGGCTTCCGGCTTTCGGTCCGCCCCGCGGCGGGCGGCGACACGGTCAACCGCCGGCGTCCGCCCGCCCCTCCGGGTGGAACAACTCCGTGGCGTCGAGCCTGCGCTGATACTCCAGGTATTCCCGCTTCGTCATCCGGGGCCGGGTCTCGCGCAGGATCCGGCGCGCCTGCGCGGCGTCGCCGTACAGCAGGTCGATGGCCGTCATGGCCAGCAGCTTGGCTGACTTGACGTAGACCGAGTCGCGGTCCACCAGCAGGTAGTCACGGGTGTGGCCGCCGCCGGCGGCACCGGCGACGTAGGGATGCAGCGCCGGCATGATGTGCGACAGGTCGCCGAAGTCGGTGCTGCTGGTGCGGTGCCCGGTACCGAGACGGAACCGACCGGCGCCGAACACGCACTCGGCGTTCTCGCCCCATAGACGGGCCATGGCCTCGTTGTTCGCCTGCGGCAGGTAGCCCGGCGCGGTGGTGATCTCCACCGACGCGCCCACCGCCAGGGCCGCGCCCCTCAATGCCTGGTCCACCTTGCGGTTGGCATCCAGGATGCCTTCGAGGGTCTTCCCGCGAATGAACGTTTCGAGGGTCACCTCCGCCGGCACCACGCTCACCGCGTCGCCGCCGCGGGTGACGATGGGGTGGATGCGGATGGTGTCGTCGTCGTGGAAGGTCTCGCGCTGATAGGCGATGGCGGTCAGGGCGAGCGATGCGGCGTTGAGGGCGTTGATGCCCTTCTGCGGGCTGCCGCCCGCGTGCGCGGCCCTGCCCAGGAAACGGATCTTCTTGATGATGGCGCCGTTGGACGACCCGGCCACATGGGAGGCCAGGGTCTCGTCGGACTCGGTATGGAACATCATCGCCAGATCCACGTCGTCGAAGTGGCCGAGCCGGATGAGTTCTGCCTTGCCGGCAAGGAACTCGAGTTCGCGGCGCGCCTTGCGTTGCATGCGCTCGTCCACGTCGATCATCTCCTCGGCCGGAACGGCGAAGAACACCAGCGAGCCACACAACCCGGGCCACACCCCGTCGGACAGGAGCCCCATGGCCGCGCCCACCATCGCCGCCACCTGCGCGTTGTGGCCGCAGGCATGGGCCGCGCCGGTACGCGGGTCGGCATGGGGATGGTCCGGCACACGAAGCGCATCCAGTTCCCCCAGGATGGCCAGCGTCGGACCCGGAGCCGGGCAGTCCCGCCGGCCCTTGACGCCGGTCAGGGCCAGGCCGCGGCGCGGCTCGATGCCGAGGCCCTGGAGCCCCGCTGCCACCCGCTCCGCGGTGCGAACCTCGTTGAAGCCGGTCTCGGGGCTTCGCAGGATCGTTTCACCCAGATCGATGATCTCCTGCCGGCGGGCATCGATGGTCCGGCAGGCCTCGGCCTTCAACGCCTCCCCGGACTTCATGGGCCTTCTCCCGTCATCACCCCCGCCAACGGTCCGGACCCGCCGGGCACAGGCGGCCGGCCCTGCCGGAGCGCCCCCTCGAGCAGCGCCAGGGCGGCTCTGGTGAAGGCCCACATGTTGACTTCGCGGTCCGAGTCGCCGGTCTCGAGGGTCATGGCCCTTTCCACCGGTCCGACGATGGCCATGCAACTGTGCCCGGCGGCGTCGCCGTAGCGGTTGCCGGCCGGGCCGGCGGCGCCGCTTTCCGAGAGACCCCAAGTGGTGTGCAAGCGCCCCCGGATCAGCCTTGCCATGTTCCGCGCATGGGATTCGGTGCTGCCGCGCGCCGCCGCCTCGCTCTCGGACATGCCCAGCAGACCGGTGCGGGCGTACCGGGTGTAGATGACGCCGCCGCCAACGAACCAGGCCGAGGCACCCGGCAGCGACAGCAGCGCCGCGGAAATCAGGCCGCCGGTGGACGACTCGGCAACCGCCACGGTCTCGCCCCGTTCCTTCAGCATTCCGCCCACCGAACGTCCCAACGTGATCAGATCCGGCATGGACTCCATCCCTTCCCGCTTCCGGCCCCGGCCGTCATGACGGATGTGGAGCGTCCCGACCTCGGACAGGTGCCCCGGGCACGGCGGCGAGGGCGGTTCCCGGCCGCCGCTCCCCGCCCTTCCGCAGCAACAGCGAAAGGCCCGGCCGCCGCACGTGGATACCCGCATGGCGCTTCCAGTCGGTCAGCCGCTCCATCAACGCCACCACCGACAGACCGGCGTCCGGGTATTCCCGGGGCGGACCGGCGGCGCGCATGGCGGCGATCTCCTCCTGGGGCAACATCCACCGGAGCAGCAGTTCCTCGTCGCTCACCCCCGAGCCGCCGAGCTTGCGCCGTACCTCCTTGATGGTGGGGTCCGGCGGCACCCACCGGGCCATCTCTCTGCCCCGGGGGCGGTCGAGAATCCTGTCCTTGACGCCAGCGTCCATGATCTCGGCGCCTTCGCGGCCCCAGAGCCCCAACGCGTACTGGATGACCTGGTCGGTGACTTCCCGGTAACGGGCACCGACGATGACATTGATGGCCGCCTGGCTGCCCACGAACTGCGACAACGGCGTGACCATGATGGGATGGCCCAGATCCGCACGCACCCGCACCACCTCTTCGAGGGCCTCCTCCGTCTTGTGTTCCAGCCCCACCTTGCGCAGTTGGTGGCGCAGGTTCGAGATCATTCCTCCGGGAACCTGATGCTGGTACTGGGCATGGTCGTACTCCACCGGAGCACCCACGGGAAACCCCTCCCGCCGGGCTACGGCGGCGAAGTGCGCCGACACGGCCGCCAGGGCATCGGTGTCCACCGCGCATGCGTAGCCCAAGGCGCGCAGGTTGGCGGCGACGCTGAACACGGAGGGATTCGAGGAAGCGTTGGCCAACGGCGGGACCGCCGTGTTGACCGTGCGGATGCCGAGCTTCACCGCCTCCAGACAGCACAGGGGGCCCAGCCCGGTGGTACAGTGGGTGTGCAGCTCCACCGGGATGCCGCCGGCGTTCTCGAAGATCACCGGCACCACGCTGCGGATGCGCTCGGGGGTGAGCAGACCGCCGGGATCCTTGAGGCAAAGCAGCGGCACGCCCAGCGACGCGGCCTCCCGAGTCTTCCGCGCGTAGTACGCGTCGGTGTGCTTCGGCGATACCGAGTAGATCAGATTGACGATGGGCTGAAGGCCGTTGTTGCGGGCAATGCCGACCTTGCGCCGCCAGCCCTCGAGGTCGTTCCACTCCTCCGAGATGCGCGCCTGGCGAATGCCGTTGGCCGCCATCCGCTCGATGAACAGTTCGTACACCGACACCGGCGTGATCTCGAACGCGTTCACCCGGCCCGCCATCAGCCGCAACGGCGTCCGGGTGATGCGTTGGGCCACCCGCCGCACCCGGTCCCACGGGTCTTCCCCGAGTTCGCGGACGCACTTCTTGAGGTGGGAAGCCGACATCAACTCGATGGCGTCGAAGCCGGCCTCGTCCATGGTCCGGGCCACGGGCAGCATCATGCCGGTGGTCATGCGCTCCGCCCAGAGGCTCTGGTGCCCGTCCCGCAACGTGGTGTCCACGAATCGGATTTCGTTCATCTGTCTCGCTCATGCCTGCGCGGACGCACGGCTGTTCCGCCCGAAGGCGCGGAGCGACGGGCCGGTCGCCCCGCGCCCACGAGCCGCTACTTCAGGATGCGGGGACCGAAAAGCGTCACCGCGTTGTCCCACAGGATCCTGGCCTTGGCCTGGTCCGGGATCGGTTGCGCATCCAGGTCGGGCAACGCCTGCTCCGGCCGTGGCGCATCCGGATGCGGATAGTCCGTGTTCCAGGCAATGTTGTCGCCGTTCAGGTGGTCCACCGCGCAGGCCAGCGCGCGCTCGTCGCTGTCGCAGGTCACCGTGATCTGGCGCCTGAAGTACTCGCTGGGCCGCATCGGCAGGCGCTCCACCGCATTGCCCATGACGCTGTTGCGGCCGTGGGTATGCTGGTCCATGCGCCCGAGCCAGAAAGGCACCCAGCCCACATTGGACTCGAGAATCCCCAACCGCAGTTCGGGGAAACGTTCCAGGACGCCGGTGAAGATGAACTGTCCCATGGTGGCCATGTTGTCGCACGGGAACCCCAGGGCGTGGTCGAGGCCGCGCAGGGCAAGCTGCTGCATGTCACGGTCATCGACGTTGCCGCGGTTGCCACCGGCAAAGGGATGGAAACGGCGCTGGCGGTACTCCCCGTGCACGGAGATGGGAAAATCCAGTTCGCATGCCAGCCGCCACAGCGCGTCGTACTCGGGCTCGTGCAGCCACCTGCCCTCGGGCAGGAGCGGATTGCGCACGGACACGGCGCCCAGCGTCTCCACCGCCCGCCGCGCCTCCACGAGCATGGCGTCCGTGTCCGAGCCCGGCAGCACGGCCACGAACTTGAGGCGCCCGGGGTTGGCGTCGCAGTAGTCCCGGCACCAGTTGTTGTAGGCGCGGCACATGGCGGCCCCCAGCCTGGCGTCCTTGAGCGCCACCCGGTAGGCGAAGTTGCCGTTGTTGCCCGTGGGCAGCAGCACTTGAACGTCCCAGCCGTGGGTGTCCATGTCCCTCAGACGGGTCTCCGGGGACCACCACGTACGATAGCCGTCGCCGTACCGGGCCTCCATGTCGGCCCAGGCGGTGGCCGGCAGCCGGGGCTGCTTCTCGGTCCCGGGGATGATGCGTCCATCCGCTTCGTAGACCATGAAGGCGCCGTCCATGAAGGCGACCCTGGGAACCTGGTCCCGGTACGGGGGCTCGACGTACCGTTCCCACAGATACTGCGGCTCGTGCATGTGCGCGTCCGCGTCGATAACCTTGAATCCCTTCCACATGGCGGCGCTCCCTTCCGTCGTGGCGACCATGGAAATCCCGGCGTCCTGCCCGCGGGCGCGGGCCAGTGTCCCCTGTTTATCCCCTGTTTCGCGGCCTGCTTCAACCGGACCACGCGGCGGCCGGAGCGATCCGCGGGGAAAACGGCCTTCAGGTCACGGCGCCAGCCCTGCATCGGGTGCCAGCCCCGCGTCGCGGTGACGATTCCCCGTGACGATTTCTTCAGGGTCGCCGGCACGCAGTCCGCACGTCAAGCCGGCCGGGTTCGACGGACTCGACGCCGCCGGTGCGCCGCCGGCGCGGTTGCGGTCAGAGGAGCGGCCCTGTAATCAGGGAAGGGGAGGTCCGCATGGAAGAAAAGACCGTATCCGTATCGTTGCCAGCTGTCCTTCCCGTGTTCCCCCTGACCGGCGTGCTGCTGTTGCCCGGGACGCGGTTGCCACTGCACATTTTCGAGCCCCGCTACCGGAACATGGTGCATGACGCCCTTGAAGCGGAAGGCGTCTTCGGCATGATCCAGCCCTTCGTGCCGCAGAACGACAACCGGCCGCAGCCGGGTGCCGAACAGGCCGCGCCGGAATTGTACGCAGTGGGATGCGCCGGGCACATCGAACGATGGGAGCAATCCCCGGACGGCCGCTACATGGTGGAGCTTCGGGGCGTCAGCCGCTTCCGCGTCGAGGAAGAACTCTCCCCGGAACGAGGCTACCGGCGGGTGCGGCCCGACTACGCCTGTTTTGACGACCTGGAGGAAACGGAGCCCGCGGCCATCGACCGCCCGCGCCTCACGCAGGCACTCCGGCGCTACGCCGAGACACGCGGCCTGGCCCTTGATCTGGACCCGCTCGACCCCATACCCGATACCGATCTCGTCAACTTCCTGGGGGCGGCGATGCCCTTCCATCCGGCGGAAAAGCAGGCGCTGCTGGAGGCTCGCTCCGTGGAAGAGCGGGAAAGGGTCCTCGCCAGCCTTCTGGAGTTCGGCGGCGGCACCCGTTCCGGCTCCCGTACTCTCAACTAGGCCGCTCGGTCGTCGTCGCGGCCATTGACCCGCAACGCGATGCCCCTGCCGAAGGTCGCCTCGAACAGCCGTCCCTTCTCGTCCAGGTGCCAGCGCTCCAGCAGGCACCGCCCCATGGACTGGAGATCGATGGTCACCGAGCGGCGATGGACCGCCACCTTCAGGTCGTCCACCACGGAGCGATGCTCGTGGTCCAGAGCGTCGGCCACCCGGAGGATGGCGGCAAGCTTCGTGACCCATGCCTGCGCGTTATCGGACAGGGCGCGGAACGGCTCGTGTTTCCGCAGGTCGGGAAACGCCTTGCGATGGTAGCGGGCGATGTTGGCGACAAGCTCCAGCTGCCGCGAGTCGAGTCCCAGGATCTCCGAGTTGCGTATGAGATAGCCGCTGTGCTTGTGGTGTCCCGAGAGACTGACGAAGTCGCCGATGTCATGCAGCGTGGCGGCCACGCGCAGCAGCCGCCGCGCCTCCCCGGGCAACCCGTGCAGCGGCGCCAACTGATCGAAGAGCCGTTCCGACAGATAACGCACCTGGCGCGCGTGCCCGTGGTGAAAGTGGTACTTCTGCCCCAGGGCGGCGGCCGCCCTGATGATGCCGGTCTCCTCGGAGGTGGCATCCCAGGACTGCCGGAACCGGTCGATCATCTCCACCAGCACGCCATCCTTGAGCCCTACGCCGGGCGCGTACAATCCGCGTGAGCCCGGCACCTTGCTCGCCACCTCGCTCAGCACGATGGCGGCGGGGAGCACCACGTCGGCGCGGTCGGGCTTCATGCCGTACCGATCCTGACGCTCGGTCACGCTCAGCCGGGAAAGCTCCTTGAGAAGGGTCTGCAGGCCGCGCAACGGGATGAAACCCACGTCTTTCGGAACGCCCGCGTCCGCCCGCCCGGACGCGGTCCCGATGAGGGCGGCGAGGTCCTCCACGTTGCCGCCGGTACCGGCGATCAGGTCGATCTCGTGCGCGTTGACCGCGTTCAGGGTAGCCTCCATCAACTGGTCCATGTAGGCGCGCAGCAACAGAATCTGGATGTCCGACACGCGCTCGCTCCGAAGAAACGTCTCGTGCAGCCTCACCGCGCCCAGCCGCAGGCTGTTGGAGTAGACGATGAAGCCCTGGTCGATGACATCGAACTCCACGCTGCCACCGCCGATGTCGATGGCCAGCACGGTCTTGTCCCGGAGGTTCAGCCGGCGGGCCACCGCGAACTGGACCAGCCGCGCCTCCTCCACCCCGGAGATGCGCTCGAGCTGAATGCCCGTGTGGCTGAACACCCGCTGCACCAGCACGCTGCCGTTGACGGCTTCCCGGGTGGCACTGGTGGCGACGGCGCGAACCGAGCCCACCTTCCACTTGTCGATGGCGGCGCGGAACTCGCCGAAGGCCTCCACCGCCTGCTCCATCAGCCCCTCGTTGAGAAAGCCGGTCAGGAAGACTTCGTGCCCCAGGCGAACCGGCGCCCTCATCTGGCACAGGTTCTTGACCGAACCGTCCGCCTCCAGCCCGACGATCTTGAGCCGCATGGCGTTGGAACCGACGTCGATGGCGGCAAAGACGGCCGGTTCCGTTCCCTTCTTCATGACGCCTCCCCGAGGTCAGTATACACAAGCCCGGCATGTACGAACCCACGAGCCACATCCCGGACGCGCCCGCCAACATGGCGGCACCACGTGGCCGGGCGCTCTCCGACTCGCTCCGGTCTCATGACCGTCGGACGCACCGGGATGAAGGGCCGGGAGGGGGGCGCCGGGGGTGCCGGGACCAAGGGCGCCAGGATGGGCTATCGCTTCAGACAACAGCGCTTGTACTTGCGGCCGCTGCCGCAGGGACAGGGATCGTTGCGCCCGACTTCGGGCCGGGCCGCGGCATCCGCCTCCCGCACGAACCCCATGACCTTCTCGATGGGCTCGCCCTGCTGCCAAAGGCCGGCCATGGTGCTCAGGTGCGCGCGGCTGTGGATGAAGAATTTCTTGTAGCCGGCGCAGAGGTAGTTGAGCCCATCCTCCCCGTCCGGGGTCTTGAGGAAGCGGTCCTTGGGACAGCCGCCGTTGCACTGGGCGCGCACCTCGCACTGGCGGCAGTAGCGCGGCAGCGACGTCCACTTGTCGCGGCCGAACTTTCGCTGGGCGTCGCTGTCCACCAGGTTGGCGACGGAGGTCTCGCGGATGTTGCCGACCCGGTGGTCCGTGTTCACGTAGTGGTCGCAGGAGTAGAAGTCCCCGTTATGTTCGATTGCGGGCACGTCGCCGCAGGTCTCCCGGAAGATGCACAGGGCGTGCTCGATACCCAGGCCGGTGCGGGCCGCCTCGTCGAAGATCTGGATGGTCACCCGGCCCACGTCGTTGCGGATCCACTCGTCGAAGATGGCGCACAGGAACGTGCCAAAAGCCTCCGCGGGTACGCTGCGGGGGCTCACCGCGCCATCCCCGGGCCGCCGCTCCACCAGCGGGATGAACTGCTGGTGGTCCGCCCCGAGGCTCTTGAAGTAGCGGTACAGGGCGATGGGATGGCCGACGTTGCCGGCGTGGACCACGCACAGCACGTCACACGGCACCCCACGGGCCCTGAGGCGCCGGTAGGCCTGCACCACCTTCCGGTGGGTGGGCTGCCCGCCCTTGGTCACGCGGTAAGCGTCGTGGAGCTTCTCGGGGCCGTCGAGGCTCAGTCCGACGGAGAAACCCTCTTCGGCGAAGAACCGGCACCATTCGTCGTCGAGCAGGACTCCGTTGGTCTGAAGGCCGTTGCGGACCTTGCGGTCCGGGGGACAGTGCTTGTACTGGAGCGCGACCACCTCCCGGAAGTAGTCGAGGCCCAGGAGGGTGGGCTCGCCGCCGTGCCAGGCGAAGTCGACGACCGGGTCCGGGCAGGCTTCGATGTGCTGCGCGATGTACTCTTCCAGCACGTCCCGCTCCATGCGAAAGGACCGGGTCTGCGGGTACAGCGCTTCCTTCTCCAGGTAATAGCAGTAGACGCAGTCCAGATTGCAGATGGCGCCGGTGGGCTTCGCCATGATCTGGAAGCTGCGGGAGGCGGGCCGACCGGCCCGGATCGATTCGACCGGCATGTGGAGACCCTCCCGCCGGGAGAAGGGGAACCGTCCCCTGCCATCCCATTCGGGAGCGGCGGGAGCGACCGGCGGGTCGCCCCCTCGGCTGCTCCTATTCCATGCCGAAGAACTTCCTGGCGTTGTCCAGCATGAGCTTCTGCTTGACTTCCGGCTTGATGGTGAGCTTGGCGAAGTCCTCCAGCCAGCGCTCCACGCCGATGGCCGGCCAGTCGGAGCCGAACATGGCCTTGTCCTGAAGGATCGAGTTCACCTGCTGGACCAGCTCGGCAGCGAAATACTTGGGCGACCAGCCCGACAGGTCGATGTAGAAATTGCTCTTGTGGCGGGCGATGGCAAGACTCTCGGCGGTCCAGGGCCACGACGGATGGGCGCAGATGATCTTCAGCTCGGGAAAGTCCGCGGCCACGTCATCCAGGTGGATCGGCTGGGTGAACTTGAGCTTGTTGCCCATGCCCCCGGGGGTGCCGGCGCCGGCGCCGGCCATGCCGCTGTGGAAAAGGATCGGCAGCTCGAGCTTCTGGCACTCCTCCCACAGCGGGTAGAAGCGCGTGTCGTTGGGGAAGAACTGCTGGCGGGCGGGGTTGATCTCGCCCACGCCGTGCAGCCCCAGATCCTTGATGCGTCGGATCTCCTGCAGCGCCACCTTCTGCTGCCACGGATCGATGACGCCGAAGCCCATGAATACGTCGGCGTTCCGCTTCACGCCGTCGGCCACGTGCTGGTTGGGCACCGGTTTCAGCCCCGTGATGGTTTCATCGGTGGTGTTCTGGATCACGGCCATCATGTTGCGCGCACGATACTCGTCCGCCATCTCGTCGATGGAGACGGGCTTGCGTTCCCGCTTGAAGTACTGGGCCATCTGCTTCGGACGATCGCCCTTGGAACTCAAGGTCAGTTCGTCGCAAAGGTGTACGTGCACGTCAATGGCCATCGGTTCCGTAATCGGGTCCATACAGCAATCCTCCCTGGAGTGTCACGAAAGTAGGCGGCGGCAGCGCGCCGCTGCCGGAATAGCTAGCACGATCCGCGGCGGCTGACCAGCATGGCCGGCACATTTACCGCGCCGTATGCGTACGCTCATGCCCAGGGCGCGGCGGTCAACTCTTCGAGGACCGTGTCGAGCATCTGCCGCATGAACGCCGCCGGGGCGCCCCGGTCCAACTCGTAGCGGACGCCGGTGCACAACGTGACTCCCGGTTCCTGATCTTCCAGAACCGTGTGGAGCTCCACCTGGAACAGCGCGAAGGGGGTATCGCCAAGTCGCTCGCGCGTCCGCCGGGCGTCACCCTTGAGATAGAAGTTCAGGCCGTGGTCGGTCACCACCAAGGTCAGGGCGCCGGTGCGCACAAGGTTCCGTTCCGTGGTGCTGTTCCTGCCCACCGCCAGATGAAGGCGTCCCGGGCTCTTGGCCACCAGCTCGTAGTAGGATCCCATGGCCGGATGGGCCCAGCCCTTCTCGTCCACCGTGGCCATGATGAACACCTTGCCGGCCTCCACCGACTTGCCGCTCGTCAACGCGAACAGCGCCTCCGGCATTTCCTTTCCCACCAATCGTGACATGGTGCGGTCCTTCCTGGTTCGAGCGGCCGGGGTTCCGACCCGGCGGCGTCAGCCCGGGTCCAGAGCCAGCTCCCGCCGCTTGCCGAACCCTTGCCGGTTGTCGATGTAATACAGCGTCTCCGGAATCACGCGGTAGAACTTCACCTTGAGAAAGGCCCGATGATAGATGCCGCTTTCGGGATCGGTGAACAGGCTGATGATGCCGGGATACTTCTTCGCGTAGACGGCCATGGCCTTGCCCTTGGCCAGCACCGAATCGACGCGTTCCGCCCTTCCCTCGAGCTGGATCCCCTTGATCTCCCGCCAGTCCCTGTAGTCCTCCTGGACCGTCACCGCCACCCGGGGGTTGGCCGCGAGGTTGGCGCAGTGGCGCGAGTCAGGAGCGGAGAAGAAATAGAGCTGAAACCCGTCGCTGGCGTAGAAGACCGTGGCGTTCCACGGCACCCCGCGCAGGCAGGTGCCGAGGGTCATGGTGTTGTGGGTCCGGAGGTACTCGAGAATCTGTTCCTCAAGTTCGGGCATGTGGGAATCGGCCGGCCGGCGTCGAACCGCGCGCGTCGACCGCCTACTCCTTGTCTCCGGGATAGCGGCTCAGGGACGCCTCGTCCCACCGGTGGAACATGTCGGTCTCGATCTCGAACTGGTCCAGGATGCGGGCCACGGTCTGGTTGATGACGTCGTCCAGGCTCTCCGGGCGGTGATAGAAGGCCGGCACCGGCGGGAAGATCACCGCGCCCATGCGGGTGAGCTGTGCCATGCTCTCCAGGTGGCCCAGGTGCAACGGGGTCTCGCGCACCACCAGCACCAGCTTCTTCCGCTCCTTGAGGATCACGTCGGAGGCGCGCACCAGCAGGTCGCCGCCGACGGAGAGCACGATGCCGCCCATGGACTTCATGGAGCACGGCGCGATGACCATGCCCGCGGTGCGGAAGGAGCCGCTGGCGATGCTCGCGCCGATGTTCTGGATATCGTGCACCACGTCCGCCAGGCCTTCCACCTCCTTCGCCGTGTGCGGTGTCTCCACCTGGAGCGTCATCCTGGCGGCCTTGCTCATGACCAGGTGGGTCTCGATGTCCGGGATCGGCGCCAGAACCTGGAGGATGCGGATGCCGTAGATCGATCCGGTGGCTCCCGACAATCCTACGATGAGACGACGCATGCTGATTTACCTCCTGTAACCGCCCTGTTTCCCGTATGGGGTGCGCCGCGTTCCGCCGGCCCCGGGCGCCCTGCCGGGCGACGGCGGACCGCCGAAGACCACCATCAACGCGTCCCCGTCCCGCACCGAGTGGGCCTGCTTCAACGAAACGGCGGCGACGATCTCCAGCTTGTCGGCGGGATAGTTCTCCACCGCCGGCACCACCACCGCGACCCGCCTCCGGAAGCCCGTCGCGGGCGCCCATCCCTGGACAAAGCCCGTGAGCAGGAAAGCGTTGCAGAAGGCCGGATCCGGCGGCAGCAGCATCACCCGGCTGCCGTGTTGCCTGACTTGGCCCCACCGGTCCAGGTCGTCGCCGTGCACCCGCAGATTGAGCGTGCCGGGATAGGGGTCGAAGCCGACCCGCTCCCTGACCGCGTTCCGCACCCAGTCGATGCCCAGGAACGCGCCGGCCCGGCCCAGGTCCGAGAACACCACTCCCTTGACCAGAATGTCGCGGTCGAGGCTCAACGGTTCCGGGACAGGGACTGCGCCTTGCCGCCGCGCCGGACCTTGATGATCTCGCCCAGGATGCCCAACGCGATCTCCTCGGGAGTCTCGGTGCCGATGTCGAGCCCGATGGGAGCGTAGACTCGGGACAGGAGTTCCTCGGAGATCTGCTCCTCGTCCTTGAAGCGCTCGAAGCAAGCCTTGATTCGCCGCCGGCTGCCGATCATGCCGATATACTTGGCCGGCCGTCCCAACAGCTCGCGCAGGCACGGCTCATCGTACTTGTGGCCGCGGGTGATAAGGACCACGTAGGTGGTCGGGGTGATGTCGAGCGCCTTCACGGTCTCGGCCATGTCACCCACCACCACCTCGTCGGCGGCGGGGAATCGCTCACGGTTGGCAAAGAGCATGCGGTCGTCGATCACCACCACGTGGTAGTCCATGAGCTTGGCGATCTTCACCAGCGGCACCGCGATATGTCCGGCGCCGACGACGACCAGCTTCGGCGGCGCCGGCATCACCTCGAAAAAGACATCCGCCTGCCCCCCTGACGCGGTCTCCAGCGACACCAGTCGGGAGTGCTCGTCCGAGAGCCGCTCGGCCGCCTCCCGGACCAACGCCTGCTCGAGTTCCGGGTCGCTCACCGCGCCCAGTACCATGCGCCCGTCCCGGAACAGGCACTTGGTGCCGCTGTCGAAACCGTCGAGGCCCCTGGACTCCACCACCGTGACGAGCACCGCGCCCGCACCCTCCCTCTCGATCCTGATCAGTTCCTGAACCAGTGCGTCCATTCGTCCTCGCCCTTGCCGTCTCGCGCCGTCCCGTGGTGCGGCGCTCCCGCCCGGACTCCTCAGTCGGTCTCCGGGTCCTTCCACCAGGGATCGATGAAGACGTTCATGATGCCGCCGCATACCGCCGGACTGTCGGACGAGATGTCGTCCAGAAGATCCACGCGCACGGTGCGGGGCTTGCGCGTGCGCACCACCTCGATGGCCTCGCGCCGCACGTCGGCCTCGCCGCACCCGCCGCCGATGGTGCCGAGTATCTCGCCCCACGCCGTCACCACCATCTTGGCTCCCACCTCCCGGGGCGTGGAGCCCCGGGTGGAGACGATGGTGGCCACCGCCACGGTTTCGCCCTTGTCGAGGAACTCCCTGACATCATCGTAGATGGATTCCATGCATGCCTCCTTGCGGCGCCGGCCGCCGCACCACGCGACAGACCCCGCCCGCCTCAGGCCACCAGCCGGCGCATGGTGTGGCCGAGATGGACCAGACTGTTGGCGTTGTGCGCCGAAAGAAACAGGTCCAGATACGGCAGCGCCGCCTGCATGCCCTTGCACAAGGGCTCGTAGTTCTCGCTGGCCAGCAGCGGATTGAGCCAGATCATCTTGCCGCAACGCCGCTTGAGGGCCTGCATCTGCCGTTCCAGCACGCCCACGTCGCCCCGGTCCCAGCCGTCGCTGATGATGACCACGACGGTTCGGTGGGTGACCATGCTGACCGCGAAGTCCCGGTTGAATATCTCCAGCGACCGCCCGATGTTGGTGCCGCCGGACCACCCCAGCACGCTCCGGGATATCTTCTCCAGCGCGTTGCCGATGTTCTTGGTGCGGATCAGATGGGTGATGCGGCTCAGGGTGGTACTGAAGACGAAGGTCTCCACCCCCCACAGCTCGTTCTGCAACCCGTACATGAACTGGATCAGAAAGCGGCTGTAGCAGTCCATGGAGCCGCTCACGTCGCACAGGAGCACCACCCGGGTCTTCTTGATGCGGCGCTTGCGCGCCACCAGTTCCACCAGTTCGCCGCCATACTTGATGTTGCGCCGCATGGTGCTGCGGGGATCGATTTCCGTACCCCAGCGGGCCCGCTTCCGGCGCCGGCTCACCTGGGTTGCGATCTTCGAGGCGATGAGCAGGATGGCCTGGGTCACGGCCCGGCTCTCCTCGATGCCCATCTCGCTGAAGTCCTTTTCGTTGAGCTGCTCGTTGGGGCTGTAGGTGGGCACCCGCAGCGGGTCGGCATCATCGGGGCTGTCATCGCCGGCATCCTGCCGCTCCACCAGCGTCTCATCCACGGTGCCGCCGTCGTCGTCGTCGGATGCATCCAGCGCCTCGTCCGGGCTCCGGGCCGGAACCTCCATGGTCTCGATGCCGTCTTCGATCTCCGGATCGCCTTTCCAGAAAGTATCGAACACCTGGTCGAAGAGCTCGATGTCCTCGTGGTCGTGGAGCAGGTTGGCGGCCAACGCCCGATGGAAGTCCGGCCGGCTCCGGATGTCGATATGCGGCAGAGATCGGTTGGCGTCGATGACCTGACTCAGGCCGAGGCGGAAGCCCAGATCCTTCAGCACCCGGCCGAACATCAGCAGATTGGCCAGCGTGCCCTGCTCCCGCAGCGGCCGGTAGCGCTCCACCGCGCGGAGGATCTCGTCTTCATTCAGCTCTTTCGCCATGGTCCTGCCCGGGCCGGCGGCGCTAGTGATGTTCCACCACCGTGGCCGGTTCCTTGAGGATCCGCTCCATGTCGAGCTTGTCGCCGGACAGCTCTTCTTCCAGGTGGTGCAGGTCCTCGCGGTACTTGAACACGCACCCCACCGTCTCCTTCACGATCTCGGGGTCCAGCTCGGCGCGGTTCAGCAGCAGCAGCGCCGACGCCCAGTCCAGAGTCTCGGCCACTCCCGGCCGCTTGTAGAAGTTCATCTGCCGCACCTGCTGCATGAACGCGCAGATCTGCTCGGCCATGAGCACCTGGATCTCCGGGTACTTGGTCATGATGATCTCGTACTCCTTCTCGAAAGTGGGGTACTCGATCCAGTGATAGAGGCACCGGCGCTTGAGGGCGTCGTGGATCTCCCGGGTGCGGTTGGAAGTCAGGAACACGTAGGGCCGCTTGTCGGCCCGGATGGTCCCCACCTCCGGGATGCTGATCTGGAAGTCCGACAACACCTCCAGCAGGAACGCCTCGAATTCCATGTCCGCGCGGTCGATCTCGTCGATGAGCAGCACCGGCGGTTCGCCGCCGTCGGTGCGGATGGCATCCAGCAGCGGACGGCTGATGAGATAGTCCTCGGAGAAGATCTCGGTCTCCACCGACTCACGGTCCCGGGAGCCGATCTCCTCCAGCTTGATGCGCAGCATCTGCTTGGGATAGTTCCACTCGTAGAGGGCCGTGTTCGAATCCAGCCCTTCGTAGCACTGCAGCCGGATCAGCCGGGTCTGGAGAACATCCGAGAGCACCTTGGCGATCTCGGTCTTGCCCACCCCCGCCTCGCCCTCCAGCAGGATCGGCTTGCCCAGCCGCACCGACAGGTAGACCACGGTGGCGAGGCTGCGGTCGCAGATGTACTTGCGCTCCCTCAGGGAATCCCGGATCGATTCGACGGTAATGCGGTCCAGATTCATGCGTATTCCTTCTTTCGCGGACATGCCCGTGTCTCGTGAATGCAATTTCGCGCGCGCCGGACGGCGGGACCGCCGCCGCTACCCGTCCCCGGCGAGCTGCCGTTTCCACCCCAGGGTTCTGGCCTTGGCGCCGACGGCTTCGGCCTCCTCGATCATCCCCTTGCGCTGGTAGAAGATGGACAGGCTCGTGTAGGCCAGTTCATCGTCGGGGCTCACCTCGACCAGGCGCCGGCCCACCTCGATGGCCTCGTCCAGCCGGTCCAGATTCGCGTACGCCATTCCCAGGGCGTGCAGCGCGTCGGCGTAGTCGGGGTCCTCGGCGAGCGCCTTCCGGTACGACTCGACGGCCTCGTCCACCCGGTCGTCGGCGTACGCTTCCATGCCCTGGATGTAGTATTCCTCTTTGGTCATGGGCCTGCTTCCGCGTCCACCCTCTCGCCCTGCCGCCGATACGGGGTTGCCGGCATCCTCGTGAGCCACGGGCCTGCAACCCCGCGGCTCGTAATCCCCGCGGCAATGACGGACGCCGTGTACCTTACGTCTGTATTACGAATCCGTGACATTCTCAACCGAACCGGCGCCTCGAAGCGCGCCGTGCGCGGCGGGGTCCGCGTGCTCTCCGCGTACTGTTTCGCCCGCACCCGCCACCGGCCGTCGATGTCGGCCGTCTTCTGGCCACCGGTTGCGTCGTCGGTCCGGTCGGCGTCGTCATGATCGCAGTCCCGTCAAGGAGCAGGCCACCGGCGCCGCCCGCATGATGCGGGCGCTCGGGGCATGCCGAGGGCCGCCCGTTGCCGGCGACCGGATTCGCGTGCATATTCGGATTCGCGTGCATATTCGTCACGTGCCGCGGACAACACCGTCGTCACCTGCCGCAGGCAACACCCACAACCCGGAGGACCGCACCATGGCGCAAGCCGCGACTCTCGACGAGATCAAGGACCGCATTCGCAAGCGCGTGGGGAGGCGCAGCCCGTTCCACCTCATGGACCCGGCCGAAGCCGAAGGCGTGCTGGCGGGCCTGAACAGCCTCGATCCGGACCCCTGGGCCGAAGCCTGGAGCCGGCCCGGCGCACGCTGGGAACAGACCGCCATGGAAGCGGAGGAAAAGGGCCGGGCGGGCGACGCCGTGAAAGCCTGGTTCCAGGCCGCCGCCTACTACGGCGCCGGACGGCACCCCTTCCCCAGCTCCGCCGGAAAACGGGAAGCCTATCGCAAGACCATCGAGAGTTACCTGGCCGCCGCCCGCCACTTCGACCCGCCGCTGGAGCGCGTCGCCCTGCCCCTGCGCGACCGGGAGGTGGTGGGGTACCTGCGCCTTCCCGCCCGGAGGCCGGCGCCGCTGATCATGCACTGGGGCGGCATCGACAACTGGAAGGAGGAGCGTCACAGCTTCGTGGAGGCCATGCTGGCAGAAGGCTGGGGGTGCTTCATCATGGACAGTCCGGGCACCGGGGAAGCGCCGGTACCCGCCTCCGACACCGCCGACGAGGTCTACCGCGTGGCGCTGGATCATCTGGTGACCCGGCCGGAAGTGGACCCGGACCGCATCGCCGCCCTGGGCGCCAGCTTCGGCGGTTACTGGTCCACCAAGCTGGCCCACGCGGAGCCGGAGCGCCTTCGCGCCGCGGTCAACTGGGGCGGCGGCATACACGGCTTCTTCCAGCCCGACTGGCAGCAGCGTTCCCGCAACGCCTCCTCCTACCTGTTCGACCTCATCGAAGCCCGAGCCAACCTGTTCGGCAAGCGGACCTTCGAAGAGCTGTGCGAGGTGATGCCCATCCTGTCCCTCAAGAACCAGGGCCTCCTCGACAAGCCCTGCGCGCCCCTGCTGCTGGTCAATGGCAAGGACGACCTCCAGGTCCCCATCGAGGACTTCTTCATGCTGCTGGAGTGCGGCAGCCCCAAGGCCATGCGCCTCTTTCCGGGCGGCCACATGGGCGAGTCGCCGGACGTGTTCCCGACGATCCTGCGGTGGCTGCACCGGGAACTGGACAGCCCGTGACAGACCGCGGGCGAGCGCCCCGGCCCTACCCCACCTTCTCCCGCGCCTCCACGATCTTGCGGACCACGGCCTCCACGTCCGCTTCGTCCACGAACGGCGACAGGATGTAGGACTTCAGCGCGTAGATGGGTTCGCCGTAGCGAGTGCGGCGGTAGCAGTCGGTGGAGGAGATGACGACGCCGCGACCCGCCATGGCTTCGGCGTGGACGTACTCGAAGACCTCCCGGTTGAACCCGTTGTGAGCCCGCAGAGTGTCGCGGAAGGCCGGGTCGTCGAACTCCTGGCGCTTGATGGCGAAGGTGTCCACGGACGGCGGATAGGCGCGGAACAGGGTCACGGTGCCGAAGTTGTCGCGGTTGAGCACGGTGGTGCCTTCCCGTCCTTCGAGGTGTTCGCGCAACAGCTGGGCCATCTCCACGATGTGCCCCAACACCACCTGCAGGCCCTGCCGTCCGAACAGGCGATAGTTGGCAATGGCGGCGAGGGGACCGGTGCCGGCCCGGGACGTCTCCAGCGTGTACATGCCGGGCCGGTATTCCCCGAAGTGATAGAGGTACGGCATCTGTTCCGGTTCCCGGGCAACCCGCTGCAGGTCGGCGCGGTCCCTGGCCAGCAAGAGGCTGGAGACGTATGGCGTGAACCCGGTCTTGTGGAAGTCCACGCCGACGGAATCCGCCAGCGACAGATGGCGGATGCGACGGCACGCCCCGGCCAGCGCGCGCAGCGTGCGCGGCCGGAAACCCAGCGGATTGCCCTCGAAATCGTAGTCGTTGAACACTGCCCACGCCCAGCCGATGACCGCGTCGGCGTGGACGTGCGGGCGGTAGGCCAGATGGAACTCATCGGCCAGCGCGTCCCGCAACGCGACGATGGTCTCGAGGTCGTCGAGGCCGAAGGAGTCGGTGGTGCCCATGGTGGCGATGATGGCGGCGATCTTCCTGCCTTCCGCCAGGGCCTTGCGGGCGGCTTCTTCCAGGCGCTTCAGGTCGATCTCGTTGTCCGGGGTGGTGGGCACCGTCACCAGGTTCCGGGTACCGAGGCCAAGCCATCCCGCGATGTTGGCGGCGCAGTAGTGGCCGGCATCCGACACCAGGACCACGGCGTCGTCCGATACGCCGTTGCGGATGGCATCCGGGCAGGCCTTCTCCAGGCCCATCTTCACTCCGTAGAGAGAGGTGCCGGTGCCGCCGAAGGTGAACACGCCGCCGGCTTGTTCCGGATCGTAGCCCACCAGTCCCGCGGTCATGCCCGTGGCCTCGACTTCGGCCAGGGCCACCCGCCGGCTGTGCTCGTCCCAGGCGATGTTGGGGTTGTGCAGGGCCGCCAGCAGCACGCCGATGACGCTGGGAATGGTGGGCGGCGGCACCACGTTCTGCTGCGTGCGCGGGTGGCCGAACAGGGTCATGCCCTGGAGGTAGCCGACGAGGTCGGCGGTCACCGCCTCCACCGATGACGGTCCCGGCGGCAGGACCGCCGTCCGCGCCGCCTCGAAGTCACCCGCCGTCCGCGCGCCGAGTATCGGCAGTTCCGTCTTGAGCGCGTCCACCTGATCGAGGGCGCGCATGATGGAATGGACGAAGTACGAATCGTGGATGGGATCCGACACCGGCTGGGGAAACGCCAGCCGCACCTGGTCCAGGATGTCTCGATAGGGTATCGCCATGAAACCGCGTTCCTCGAATCAGTGTGGTGATGGCAGAGCGGAGATGCCCCCGGAGGTATCCCGCGTCTTCAGTTTACAGGGAAACGGCCAGGTCTCCAGCGACCGGAGCGGCTCCTGGCGGGCGCCCCATACCGCCGCCGACGTCACCGCCCCCGGGAACGGCCGCCCCGGGGACCGACCTGGCCAGCTACCCGAACAGCCCCGACAGCGCATCCACCGACGCGCGCGTGTCGGAAAAGTCCGCCAGGAGCCGATCCGGTTGCAGCTTCCGGAGTGCTTCCAGGGTATTGTAACGGCCGGTGGCCACCAGCACGCATTTCATGCCATTGGTCCTGGCCGCCTTCAGGTCCCGTGGGGTGTCGCCGACGATGACGCAGTCGCCGGGTTCCACCGTGAGACCCAGATGGCGGCACCAGCGTTCCAGGGCCATGGCGGGGAGGTCGTTGCGCACCGCGGAGTCGCTGCCAAAGGCGCCGGGGCCGATGTGTTCGCCCACGCCCGCGGCCTGGAGCTTCAGGCGGGCGGTGACCTCCATGTTGCCGGTGACCACACCGAGGCAGAGGTCCGGCACGCGGCTCAGTGTGCGCACCAGCTCCGGGACGCCGGGCAGTGCCCGCACACGGGTGGACCCCTCGGAGAGGGCCTGCCGGTAACAGGCCTCGAGATGCCGCCCGAAGGTCGGCCAGTCCGCCGGACCCCACTCCACCTTTCGACCGGCCGCGTCGAAGATCTCCCGCAGGATCTGAGGATCGGTCTTGCCGTCCGGGCGCACGGTGCGGATGTCGCCGGGAAAGCCGAAGGTTCGGAGGATCGCCTGATTGAAGGCGATATGGCCGTCCCGGGAACGGAGCAGGGTGCCGTCGAGATCGAAGAAGACGATTTTGCGCGCGCTGTTCATCTGGATACGGGAAACGGATGGACATGGGAAACTTATACGTCCGCCGCGCGCTTGGAAAGGGACGGCCGGAATTGACAACACCACCGGTTCAGGCTACGAATGGACTGGCACGACCGTGGATGCAGACCGTGGATGCAACCACGAGAGAGTGCCCACGAGAGAGTGCCCACGAGAGATACCACGAGAGAGTGTGCCTCCAGCCTCTACGGCCTTTACCAGCCCTTGCCAGCCCAGCCTTTACCAGCCAATGGACGGCCGGCCGTACGCTTGGGTCTCCGTGACGAAGAGGTTCAGGCTGTGCGCGGGCCCTGGCCGGGAAAACGCCTCGCGGTCGTCGACGCGTTCATCGAATGTGAGCCCATGATCAAGCAATATCTCCTGTCTCCCGGACCGACGCCCATCCCCGACGAAGTGCAGTTGGCGATGGCGCGGACCATGATCCACCACCGGACGCCGGAGTTCGCCCGGGTTCTTGATGAGGTGCGGCAAGGATTGAAGACCCTGTTCGGCACCCGGAACGACGTGATCGTCCTTGCCTCTTCCGGAACCGGCGCCATGGAGGCGGCCGCCGCCAATCTCTTCTCGCCGCAAGACAAGGTGATCGTGGTCAACGGCGGCAAGTTCGGCGAACGCTGGCTCCGCATCTGCCGCGCCTTCGGCCTCGACGTGGCGGAGATCAAGGTCGAGTGGGGCAGGGCCGTGGAGCCCGGTGCGGTGGAGGCGGCGCTGCGGGCGCACCCCGACGCCAGGGGCGTCTTCATCCAGGCCAGCGAGACCTCCACCACCACGCTGCATCCGGTGCGCGAGATCGCGGCCCTGACCCGCGACCGCGGTCCGCTGCTGGTGGTGGACGGCGTGACCGCAGTGGGCGTGCTTTCCGTGCCCATGGACGACTGGGGCATCGATGCCCTGGTGACGGGTTCCCAGAAGGCCCTCATGCTGCCCCCCGGGCTGGCCTTCATCGGCCTCAGCGACCGCGCGTGGCAGCGGACCCGGGAGACCGCGTCGCCGCGCTTCTACTTCGACCTGGAGAGCGAGCGCAAAGGCCAGGCCAAGGGCTCCACCGCCTACACACCCGCCGTGTCGCTGGTGTTCGGGCTGTCCGCCGCCCTCAGGTTGATGCGCCAGGAAGGGCTGGACCGGGTCTACGCGCGCCACGACCGGATGGCCCGGGCCACCCGCGCGGCCGTAACCGCCATGGGCCTCGAACTGCTGTCGCCGCACGACCCGAGTCCCGCGGCCACGGGCCTGTACCTGCCTGACGGCGCCGACGGCGACGCCCTGCTCGACTACCTCCGGGCGCGCATGGGGGTTACCCTGGCGGAGGGACAGGACCATTTGCAGGGCAAGGTCATCCGCATCGCCCACGTGGGCCACATGGGCGCCTTCGACGTGATCGTGGCGGTGAGCGCGCTGGAGATGGCGTTCCGGAAGTTCCACCTCCCGGTGAAGCTGGGTCGGGGGGTGGCCGCGGCCCAGGAGATCCTGATGGAGGCGCTGGACTGAACCATGGACCGGAACGACCCCCGCGCCGCGCTCGCAAAGGGCGCGGCGAAAACCGACAGCGACGGCGGCATGATGAGGGTACTGGTCTCGGACCCGCTTCCCGACCTGGGGCTGGAGGTGTTGCACAACGCGGCGGACGTCGCCGTCGACGTCCACACCGGACTCGGGCCCCGGGAACTCGAGGAGTGCATCGGTGCATACCACGGCTTGATCATCCGCAGCGGCACCAAGGTAACCGCCAGGGTCATCGAGGCCGCGCACCGGCTCCGGATCATCGGCCGCGCGGGCGTGGGCGTGGAGAACATCGATGTCACCGCCGCCAGCAGGAAGGGCATCGTGGTGATGAACACGCCGGGGGGCAACAACGTCACCACCGGCGAGCACACCATCTCGCTCATGCTCGCGCTGGCCCGGCACATTCCCCAGGCGGTGGCCTCGCTCAAGAGCGGCAAGTGGAACCGTCAGGCGTTCACCGGCGTGGAGGTGTGCAACAAGACCCTGGGGGTTGTCGGACTGGGCAACGTGGGACGCATCGTGGCGGAGCGGGCCCTGGGCCTGCGCATGAAGGTGCTGGGATACGATCCCTTCATACCGGCCGAGGTGGCCGCGCGCATGGGCGTGGAGACCGTCAGCCTGGACGAGATCTACCGCCGGTCCGACTTCATCACCGTCCACGTGCCGTTGATCGACGAAACGCGCGGCCTGATCAACCGCGACGCCATCGCCCGGATGAAGGACGGCGTGCGCATCATCAACTGCGCCCGCGGCGGCATCGTGGACGAAAACGACCTGGCCGACGCCATCCGGGAGGGCAAGGTCGCCGGGGCGGCACTGGACGTGTACGTGGACGAGCCGCCGGGGCCGGAGCATCCGCTGGTGCGGCTGGACCAGGTGGTCACCACGCCCCACCTCGGCGCCTCCACCGACCAGGCTCAACTCAACGTCTCCATCGCGGTCGCCGAGCAGGTTCGCGACTTCCTCCTGGACGGCGTCATCCGCTACGCGGTCAACGCCCCGAGCGTGAGCCAGGACCTGCTGCGGGAGCTGCAGCCGCATCTCACCCTGGGCGAGAAGCTCGGAAGCCTTCACGTCCAGTTGCTGGGCAGGTTTCCCGAGGAGATCCAGATCGAGGGAGGCGGCGAGGTGGCGCGGTACGACATCGCGCCCATTGCACTCGCCGTACTGAAGGGAATCCTGAGCTTTGCCCTGGGTGACACGGTCAACTACGTGAACGCGCCGTTCATCGCGCAAGAGCGAGGCATCAAGGTGGTCCAGTCCAGGAGGGAGAGCGCCCGGGACTTCGCGAGCTACATCAAGGTCCGCACCCGCACCGGAAGCGAGGAAACCGAGATCGAGGGCGCCCTCTTCGGCGCCCGCAATCCCCGCATCGTGCGCCTCAACGACTTCTACTTCGAGGCCGTGCCCGAGGGACACATCCTGGTCTCCTACAACCACGACGTTCCCGGGGTGGTGGGAGCCATGGGCGCGCTGCTGGGCGACAGCGGCATCAACATCGCCGGACTGGAACTGGGGCGGGAGAAGGTGGGCGGACGCGCCATCTCCTTCATCCGCGTGGACAACCCCGTGCCCAGGGAGGTGCTGGAGCGATTCCGGGCGTTGCCCGAGGTCATCTCGACGACGGCCGTGAAACTTTAGGAACCCCGGAAACGCGAGACGTGGCAAACGTGGCGGTCATAGGCGCCCAGTGGGGCGACGAGGGGAAAGGCAAGATCGTCGATCTCCTGGCCCGGCAGTCGGACGTCGTGGTCCGGTTCCAGGGCGGGAACAACGCCGGTCACACCCTGGTGGTCAACGGCGAGAAGACCATCCTGCACGTGATTCCGTCGGGGGCGCTGCACCGGGACAAGGTCTGCGTCATCGGCAACGGCGTCGTGCTGGATGCCCAAGTGCTGCTGCAGGAACTCCGGGAGCTGCGGGAGCACGGCTACCTGCAGGACGACGGCCAACTCCGGATCAGCGAGCAGGCCCACCTGATCATGCCCTACCACAAGGCCATCGATCTGGCGCGCGAGCGCATGCGCGGCACGGGCAAGATCGGCACCACGGGCCGGGGCATCGGCCCCACCTACGAGGACAAGGCCGCCCGGGTGGGCATACGCGTCATCGATCTGCTGGAAGAGGACACCTTTCGCACCAAGCTTGAGCACAACATCGCGGAGAAGAACGTCTACCTCAAGGCCATCCTCAACGAGCAGGCCCTGGACTTCGACGAGATCCACCACACCTACGGCGGCTATCGCGAGCAACTGGCGTCCCATGTCACCGACACCGGCGTGCTGCTGGACGAGGTGTTCCGGGACGGGAAGAACGTGCTGTTCGAGGGCGCCCAAGGCACCCTGCTCGACCTCGACCATGGCACCTACCCCTTCGTCACCTCTTCCAACACCGTCATCGGCGGCGTCTGTTCCGGTGCCGGCATCGGGCCGCGGCACATCCATGAGATCATCGGCATCTCCAAGGCCTACACCACGCGCGTGGGGAGCGGGCCGTTCCCCACCGAGATCACCGGCCCCGAGGGACGGAAGCTGCGGCAGGACGGCGACGAGTTCGGCGCCACCACCGGCCGCCCGCGGCGCTGCGGCTGGTTCGACGCGGTGGCGGTGCGGCACGCCGTGCGTCTCAACGGCCTGACCGGCGTCGCCTTGACCAAGCTGGACGTGCTCACCGGTCTGCCGACGATCCGCGTCTGCACGGCCTACCGGGCGGGCGGGCAGCTGTGGCACCACTTTCCCGCGAGCCTCAAGGTGATGGAGTCCGTGGAACCGGTGTGGGAGGAGTTCGCAGGCTGGCGGGAACCCGTCTCCGGAGCCCGGCAAGTCGCCGACCTGCCGGCCAATGCGCGGCGCTACATGGAACGGCTGGAAGAATTGGTGGACACCGAGATCGTCCTCGCCTCGGTGGGGCCGGACCGCGATCAGACCATCCTCATCAAGAACCCTTTCGACGCCCGCTGAGGGGCCGGGGTATCCGGGCCTCCTTGTCCGGGATCCCGTTCATGGCCCGACACCCGTCCTGCGCGGATCCAGAGCGCCGGTGATGCGCTTGCCATCGACCCGGATGGCCTGCACTCCGCCGGGCAGACGGGTTCGCCGAACCCTGTGCCCCTTGCCCTGAAGCGCCGTTACCGCCTCGTCGCTGACGGCCGGTTCCACCTCCAGGGCCGTAGTTCCGCCGGACGGAACCCGAATGCGCGCCGCCGTCACCGCCTCGGCCGGAGGCATGCGGAAGTCCAGGACATTGAGGATGGCCTGGAGCACCGCCCCGGTCTCCTGCGCGCTGCCGGAAGCGCCGACGATGAGCACCGGCCGGTCGTCCCGGAGCAGGATCGCCGGCGTCATGCTGTTCACCGGACGCCGTCGCGGCTTGAGCGTTTCCAGGGCGGATGCCGTCGAGTTGCCCGGAAGCCAGAACTGCCGCATCCGGTTGTTGAGGATGACACCCGTCTCGCGCACCAGCACCTTGGAGCCGAACGGCCCCCCCATGCCGAGACCCATGGAGACGGCGTTGCCGTCGCCGTCCAGCACACCGATGTGGCGGGTGCCGTCCCGACCTCCGGCCAGGACCGCCGGCATGGCGCCGTCGGGCCGCGCCGCAACGTCCATCAAGATGGCCTCGCGCAGCGCGGAAGCGCGCCCGGCGGAGGTGAGCCGCTGAACCGGGATCTCGCCGGACTCCGGATCCCTCGCGTACTCCAGGAGGTCTGTCGTGACCGCCTTGATCGTCTCCGCCACCAGGTGCAGGTAAGCCCCGGAGTTGTGGCGGAACTGATCCAGTCCGTAACCTTCCATGACGCTCAGGAGTCCCACCAGCGCCACACCTCCGAAGCTTGGCGGTGGCGCCGTGATCACGGCCCGGTCCCGGTAACCGCCGATGACCGGTCGGCGCCACACCGGCTTGTAGCTGTTGAGGTCGTCCGCGGTCACGTTCTTGATCCGCGCGGCAATGGACTGCCCGATGGCGCCCTCGTAGAATGCCGCCGCCCCCTCTCTGGCAATGGTCTTGAGCGTCTCGGCCAGTTCCGGTTGCCGAATGACCGCGCCCACGCCGCGAGGCGCGCCGGATGCGTTCAGGAAAAGGCGCGAGAAATTCGCGCGCTGCCGCAGCGCCGCAAGGTCCTTCGCAATGACGCGGCCCAGCCGGCGCGTTACCGGGAACCCTTCGGCGGCATGGCGCACCGCCGGCGCCATCACCGCCTCCAACGGCAGGCTTCCGAACCGCTTCAGGGCTTCGGCCAGTCCGGCCACGGTTCCCGGAACCGCCACCGCCAGGGCGCCGGTCTCCAGGAGATCCCGGCGAAGGTGGTCGCCCTCGCGATAGAGGTCCGGGGCGGCCGCTGCGGGCGACACCACGGTGAAGTCCAGCGCATGCGCCTTCTTGTCCCTCACCTGGTAGAACACCAGGGTTCCGCCCCCGCCCAGGCCCGACGAGGCCGGATCCACCACCGCCAGGGCGAACGCCGTCGCCACCGCAGCATCGACGGCATTGCCGCCCTGCTCCAGAATCTCCATGCCCGCCCTGGTGGCGGTATCGTGTTCCGACACCACCACGCCGTCGAGGCGGGTCTGCGCCGGAGCGGATGACCCGCCTGCAAGAAGCGAAATCCCGAGCAACAGGAGGGCGATGACAGAGCGGATTCGGACTGGAACGGTCATGACCCTGGGAGCCGTGGTGGTCACACCATGACTGTTTATTTCTTTGTCGGTCGGTTTGCAACTGCCTGTCTTTCCGGGGAACGCGGGTTGTGTTAACCTCGTCCTGTTTCCTCACCTGCCAGCCGCGGGGCGCGTCGCGAGAAGCCCCGCAGACAACCGGAGAAGACCACCGGAAAGGACCACCGGAGAAGACTTTGGCGCGCAAATACGTCCTCAAGAACATCGCTCCATCGCCAGCGGCATCCACCGTCCGTTTCGAGGAGGAACTCAACGAGGCGCAACATGAGGCGGCGATGTCTCTGGAGGGTCCGCTGCTGGTGGTGGCCGGAGCCGGCACCGGAAAGACCCGGACCCTCGTTTACCGGGTCGCCCGGCTGATCGAACGAGGTATCGACCCGCAATCCGTCCTGCTGCTCACCTTCACCCGTCGGGCGGCGGAAGAGATGCTGCGGCGGGCGAGCCTGCTGACCGACTCCCGCTGCGAACGCATTGCCGGCGGCACCTTCCACTCGTTCGGCAACATGGTGCTGCGTCAGTACGGCCCGGTCATGGGACTGATGCCCGGCTTCACCATCATGGACCGCTCCGACAGCGAGGACGTGATCCAGCTCCTGCGTGCCGAAATGGGTCTCGACAGGCGCGAGAAGCGCTTCCCCAGAAAGCAGACCATCGCGGAGATCCAGAGCCTGGCGCGGAACCGGCAGATGCCCCTGACCGAACTGGTCGAGCGCGAGTATTCACACCTGGCGGACTTCCTGGAGGAGTTGTCGGCCATCGCGGAGCGCTACCACGACTACAAGCGCGAGAAGCTGCTGTTGGACTACGACGATCTGCTCACCTGCCTCAAGGAGCTGCTGGAATCGCACGAGGACCTGCGGCAGCGCCTGTCGGACCGCTTTCGCTTCATCATGGTGGACGAGTACCAGGACACCAACCGGCTGCAGTCCGACATCATCCGCCGACTGGCCTGTACCCATAGCAATGTCATGGCGGTGGGCGACGACGCCCAGAGCATCTACTCGTTCCGCGGCGCCGACTTCCGGAACATCATGGACTTCCCCGCCCAGTTTCCCGGAACGAGGATCATTCCGCTTGAGGAGAACTACCGCAGCACCCAGCCCATTCTCAGGCTCACCAACGAGATCATCCGCCGGGCGCAGGAACGCTACGACAAGAACCTGTACAGCCGCAAGAGAGAAGGAGCGAGGCCGCTGCTGGTGCAGGCGGAGAGCGAGCACACCCAGTCACGGTTCGTGTGTCAGCGCGTGCTGGAACTGCGCGAGGAGGGAATTCCCCTGTGGGACATGGCGGTGCTGTTCCGCTCGAGCTTCCATTCCTTCGATCTCGAGATCGAACTCGCCCGCCACGACATTCCTTTCGTGAAACGCGGCGGCATCCAGTTCATGGAGACGGCCCACATCAAGGATGTGCTGGCGCACCTGCGCATCATCAGCAACCCCAGGGACGCCATCTCCTGGAGCCGGGTTCTCATGCTGCTGGAGGGCGTGGGGCCGCAGATGAGCCGCAAGCTCGTCGAACAACTCCTGGCCGAGGACGATCCGGGCCGGCACCTGAGGGAGCTCGAGTCTCGCGGGAAGACGCAACAGCCGCTCAAGACCCTGGGACAGGTTCTGGGCGAGTGTTCCGAGCGGACGCGGCCGGCGGACATGGCACAGTACCTGATGCAGTACTACCTGCCGATCCTCAAGCGAAAGCACGCCGACGACTACCCCAAGCGGCTGCGGGACCTGGAACACTTCCTGGGCCTCACCGAACGCTACCGGAGCGTCGAGCGGCTGTTGAGCGACATGGCGCTGGATCCGCCCGCCGCGAGCGTGGACGAAGACCTGCCGGTGGATCCGGACGAGGGCCCCCTGGTGCTGTCCACCATTCATTCCGCCAAGGGCCTGGAATGGCATTCCGTGTTCGTCATCTGGGCGCTGGAAGGACGCTTTCCTTCCTACCACAACATCCACAGCAGCGCGGAGCTGGAAGAGGAGCGAAGACTGCTGTACGTGGCCGCCACCCGAGCCAAGGAAAACCTCCTGTTCGCCTACCCGTCGCGCGTGTACGACCGTTCCCTGGGCATGGTGTTCTCGCAGCCCTCCCAGTTCATCGACGGGATCTCCGAGGAACTGCTGGAACCCATGTCGCTGGTCCATGAAGAGGGATACTACGGTCAACTCTGAAGCGGCTCCGGACGCCGGCCAGGGTGCGCGGGCACCAGGCGGCGCCGTCTTGCCCGGCTGACGGACCACCGGCCACGGACTTCCCATCCCTCACGTGTCACCCGGATCCATCATAGCCGCCATACGGGCGTCCCTGGGGCGTGGCTGGGCCAGAACGCTGTACGAGCAGAACACCGGTTACCACCGGATACGGGTGGAACAAACCCGGGAACACCGCCTCCTCTACTTCGACGGCACGCTGCAGAGTTCCATGGACCGGCGCAACCCCGCGTCGCTGGAGTTGCTCTATTCCCGATTCGCCTCCCTGGGGCTGGTGTTCCGGCCGGACGCGGCCAGAGTGCTGATCATCGGCCTGGGCGGCGGCTCCATGGCCAAGAAGTATCACCAGGAGTTCCCGGAGATGGAGATCGACTCCATCGAGATAGATCCGGACGTGGTGGAGGTCGCCCGCCAGTATTTCGATTTCCGGGTGGACGCGCGCCAGCGGGTCCACAGCGGCGACGGCCGCGAGTTCCTGGCGCGCGCCAGGGAGCCCTTTGACATGATTCTGCTGGACGCCTACTACGCGGACAACATGCCATTCCACCTGGTGACACACGAGTTCTTCGCCACCGCCCGGGACAAGATGACCGCGCAGGGCGTGCTGGTGGCCAATCTCATCGGATCGCTCCGGGGTCCGGACAGCACCCGGATCCGCGCCGCCATCAAGACACTCGGCCACGTGTTTTCCCAAATCTACACCTTTGCCATGTTCGGCAACCGCGGCTCGGTACTGAACGAGATCCAGAACGTCGTGGTGCTGGCGAGCAAGGCGCCGGACCGCATGAGCATGAAGGAGATGGAACGGCGGGCCGCCGGTCTCGGACGGGATCTCTTCCCCGAGCCCATCAGCAAGATCCGCAGATCCTACTACACGGGTCCACTGGAACAGGACGATGTCGAGCTTCTCACCGATGATGCGGCGCCTCTTGACGATCGGGTGCGCCTCTAGCGTTCTCCTGCTGGCCGGCTGCGCCCGTCCGTGGGAGGACGACACCTTTCGGAAGGTGCGCATCGTGCGCGTCAAGCTGGTGGCCGATCCGGCCCTGCGCCGGGCCGACCCGAGTTGGCGCGACACCGCCAAGGATCTGCTGCGCGCGGCATCCGACTATTACGAGGACAACTTCGGCATTCGCCTGGCCCATCAATCCACCGGCGCCTGGCACGTGGCCGGCACCACCACTTCGTCGGTCACCCTGATGAAACGCCTCAAGCGTTCGTTCCCGCGGGCCGGCGGCGACCAGCCCCACGATGTGGTGATCGGACTGACCCGGCAGCCGCTCAACTTCTACAAGGGAGGCCGGGCACGGGCCGACCGTTTCGGCAACTGCACGCAGGGGCTGGGAAACTATATCGTGAGCCACGTGGGCGAGTCCTTCGACTACCACGACGGGGATTTGACCCACGACGCGGTGGCGGTGATCCACGAGATGGGGCACCTCATGGGAGCCGTTCACACCGACGATCCCGAGTCGGTGATGCACCGGGACTTCGATCTCAGAACCGGCTTCGACGCCCCCAATCGCGCCATCGTCATGGCGAACCGGCTATGCCCCTTCGCCCGACCCCACCGCGGCACCCGGAACCAGGTCCAGCCGAACGGACCCTGACCCGCTGCGCAGAGACGGAGACGTCCGGTGAAAGGAGGGATGGGGCCGCTTCAGTTGAAAGAGACCGCAGCAAGGAAGGCGGACCCCGCGGCGTTCCCGGGACAGATCATGATCTCGCTGGAACAGGCGGACCTCGTGCCGACAACCGGGGGACCGGCGGCTTCCGCCCCACCGGCCTCCGGATGGGATTCCGTTGCGCGAAGTCTACACATCACGCGACTGCGCCGAGACCCCGCTTCGTCAGCGGCTTCCGTCCGGATTCCCACCCGACCGGCGCGCCCAGGGTTCGAGTTCATCGCCCTCTCGCGCCCTCCCCTCGGCAGCCCGCGGCTCGTTCCCGGAATGCCCCAGGATCTGGTCGGCGATGATTCCCAGGTCCCCCGTTGCCGATCGGTTCAGGTCGTTTTCAATCTCGGTCAGGTCTCTCTCGCACAAGCCGCCCAAGACCTTGACGATCAATGGCAACGCAGTCGCGCGGGTCTGTACCTTGCTCGCATCAACACCGTGCGACTTCAGGAATCGCCTGACACGCGACAGGTCGGGGAGATACCGTTTGTTCTCGTAGGCGCGAGCGATTCGTTCCACCAGCGGGAACGTCCGTGCATCGATTTCGGCTTCCTGCAGCAACTCGGGAAGTTTCCTGGTGCCACGACGGCTGTTCGACATTCTTTTCCTGACGGTGTCTACTTCCCGCTCGATGGTTTCAAATTCCACGTTCTCGGCTTGCGCAAGGGCGGCAATCACCCGCTTCCGCCCGTACTCGGCGACGAGCAGCTTCGTGCGAAGCGCCAGAGCCTGGTTCACCATCGTCATTTCGTTACACCCACAGCTGCCAGAATCTCGTTCTTGAGACCCCTGAAACCGCCTATCCGATTCCACCGCGTATAAGGCGTGCAGGACAACGGCAATCCCTTGCGCGCCGCCACCGCATACGACCGCGAATACGGAATCTGATAGTCGAAAATACGCCAACCGTATTGGCCGGCCACACCACGCACTTCTTCAATGGCGCGGGTTTTCTCCATGTTGCCGGAGTACTCGGATTGGTCATTCAGCACCAGCCCGCAAATCTCAAGTTCGTGATCTTTGTTCTCCAGTCCAAAATCGCGTATGGATCTCGCAAGAAGTGGCAAACCAATGGTCGCCATGAATTCCGGCTTAACCGGAACGACCACATAGCGGCTGGCAAAATATGCCGCGTCGGTCAGAACCGACTCGGTGGGTGCGCAGTCGATTACAACCAAGTCATAACGTTCACTCACCTGCCCAATCGCCCGGGCCAGCCTGCGCTCTTTGTCGGTCGGATTCTTCAGCGTTCTACTCAGTTCCAATCGCGACGCGATGAGATTCAGGTTGTCGCTACCGTATCCAACCCCCCGGATAATCACGTCATTGACGTCGACCCGTTTCGGACTGCCGTCGGATCCTGCGGCCGGGATGTAATCCTCAAGAATCTGTACCACCGTCGGCCGACTGTCCTCGACGTGTCGCACATAATCCTCCGGACCCATGAGGCTATGGCTCAGGTTGGACTGCGGATCCAGATCGATCGCCAACACCCGCAGTCC
The DNA here is from genome assembly GCA_964291295.2 of uncultured Binatia bacterium (SeqCode). Lineage (GTDB taxonomy): Bacteria > Desulfobacterota > Binatia > UBA9968 > JAJDTQ01 > JAJDTQ01. The sequence goes on from OZ219754.1 coordinate 3,273,428, forward strand.
GTCAGCTGCGGCCGCGTGCGCAAGCCGGGAGGCCATCGTGGTCTTGCCTACCCCCCCTTCATGTTTATCAAGCTGACGACGACGGCCATCGGACTGAACCCCCTTTATTCTCCAAGCTTGTCAGGGTATGCCCCCGGCGAAAGATCGTCAAGCAGGTGTGGGCACGGCTCACGGCGGGGTTGAGCTTTGAGCATTCCTTCTGCCTGACAAGGTGTTGATGACGGCGGGAACCACAACCGGAATACACCTTGAACAACCCGCCAAGATTCGGGAAACAGTGTCATGGCGGTGTCATCGGCTGACGGACCATGGGTCGTGGCCGTCGGTGGTCTCGTGCTCCAGGTCACCGTATCGTAGGATCCATTGCCCGCCCGGATGCTGTCCGGCACCCACCGCAAAGGGGTCGGGATGGCCCACCGCCGCCCAGTCACGGTTGTCGCCGTGCTTCTCCGCCAACTCGATCAGCACGCGAGCGGCTTCTTTCCGGGCTGTCTCCTCGTCGGGTTGCCAAAAGGAGACTTCCGGAAAACTGGACTCATCGCGGTCTGTGCCTTCCGAATGCCAGAATTGCAGCATCCATCGAACCGCCTGCGGTACGCGCGCCACCGGCGGCTCCCTCCGCTCGAACCTTTCAAGCACCCCACCCAGATCGACCAGCGGCACCACCTCCACATCCCGTCGCAACTGGCGCTGTCCACCACCGTAGACAACCGCCTTCCGAAAGACTTGCGGCAGCATTGCGGACACTCGGTCGATGGCACTGAAGTAGTCGGCGGCAACCGTCGAACCGGACTTGATCTCGATAACGCCGAGGTCTCCCCCATACTCGCACACCAAGTCGCATTCCAACCCTCGGGTATCGCGGAAGAACGACAGGTTGGACTGTTGGCCGCGGTTGAAGCGATGTTTGAGAGCCTCCACGACCGCGGCATTTTCGAACAACGGCCCCCGGAGCGGATGCGTGCCGATCTGGCCGGCATGCTCGATGCCGATGAGATGGCTCGCCAGCCCCACATCATGGAAGTAGAGCCTGGGTGACCGGACCAGGCGCTTTCGCATGTTGGCGTGAAAGGGCTGGAGCTGAAAAGTCAGGTAGCTCGCCTCCAGGAGCCTCATCCATTGGCGGGCCGTGGTGTGGGACACCCCGGCATCCGCGCCCAGCGACGACAGATTGACGAGCTGCCCCACACGTCCGGCGCACAGCCGCACGAAACGCTGAAAGCTGGACAGATTCCGGATATTCCCGATTCTGCGCACATCACGTTCAACGTAGGTCTCGAAGTAATCCCGAAGCGCCTCCCTGGGTTCGAGTTTCTGATCGTGAATTCGGGGATAGCAGCCAGAGTACAGGATATCGTCGACATCACCGCTCGCACCCGTCTGGTGACGTTCCTTCAGAGAGAAGGGTAGCAGTCGAAGCAATGCGGTGCGCCCGGCGAGGGATTGGCTGATGGCGTCGGAGAGAGCGAACTGCTCGCTGCCGGTGAGGACGAAGAGGCTGTTCCGGTGCAGTTCGTCAGCAAGCACCTGCAAGTAGGAAAGGAGTGCCGGAACGCGCTGAACTTCGTCAAGGATGGCACCGCCGACAAGTGGCATGAGGAAGCCCTTGGGGTCGGACTCGGCGAATTCCCGTTGTTCGGGGGCTTCGAGGTTGACATACTTGAGACCGGGGAAAGCTCCGCGGCATAGCGTGGTCTTGCCCGACTGTCGCGGTCCGGTCACGGTGACGAAGGGGTACTGCTCGAACAGCCTGACCAGGCAGGGCGTGATTTCTCGCTCGATCATGGTGCCGAGCATAGCCCTTCAAGTGAAATTTGCAAGTACTACTTTCAATTTGCACGGCCTGTCGAATTTGCGCAGTCTGTCGAGCTTTTTTGTCTTGTTCTTTGCCTTGATTCCCGGTCATGGCGCGGGACGAGCGGTTCGACGGAATCCGAAGCCTCGTCAACGGCAGTCCGGGTCGCTCCATTGTCGGACAGCCGCTTCGGGAGTGCCGGCGCGGTCATTCGGCTCGACGATTTCCGAGGTCAAGCGGAGCGCCGAGTGCCGGCGGTGCCACTCCCGCGCATCCGTTGCCGTGTGCCTGGCCCGACGTTGCGGCATCCGTGGCGGCGGCACCAGGTCTGCGCGTCGGGTGTCTTGCGCCCGCCTTCGCCAGTGCGGTAGTTAACGGCGAGCGACGTGGCGCCGGAGGGCTGCCGGAGGGCGGGACGCAGCGGCCGAAGTCGACTGGCCTGCGACGGACCTGTCATCCCCGGCGACCCACGGCATGTCTTCGAGTTCCCGGGGCTCGACGGTGCGCCGGGTGCGCGTGTCCTCGGAACGCAGGCTTGCCCTTTGAACCTGTTTTGCGGATGCGGTTCGAACCACACCCGGATGGAGGCGGATGATGAAATCCGGAATGCGCTCTCTCGAAGAACTCAAACCCGAGATCCTGCGACGCGCCGGGCACACCAACCCCTTCGAGTGGGTCAAGCGGGAGGATGTGGAGGAGGTGGTCTCGTGGCTCGAATCCACCGAGGACGACCACTGGGCCGAGGTCTGGGGCCGCATGGGGCAACGCTACGAAGCATTGGGCGAGAGACAGGAAAACGCGGGCGAGCCTTGCGGCGATGCCTTCTACCTTGCCTACGACTACTATCGGATAGGCCGCTATCCCGTGGCCTCGACTCCGGGAAAGAAGGCCTGCTACGAGGCGTCGCGGCGGAACTTCCTGAAGGCGGCCCGACACATGGACCCGCCGGTCGAACGGGTGGATATCCCCTTCGAGGGGAAGTCGGTGATCTGCTATCTGCAGATTCCGCGCGGCGCGCACCGGCCGCCGGTGGTGCTCCACTGGGGCGGCGTCGACGGCTGGAAGGAGGACCGGCGCAGACCCAGCCAGGCGTTTCACCGGCGGGGCCTTGCGACCATGACTCTCGACATGCCCGGGGTCGGCGAGAGCCCCGTCCCGGGCTCCGATCCCGAAGCCGAGCGCACCTTCTCCACAGCCCTCGACTACCTGGAGACGCGGGCCGACGTGGACGGGTCGCGCCTCGGAGTCATGGGCGCCAGCTTCGGCGGATACTGGGCGGCCAAGGTGGCACACGTGGAAGCGAAGCGGCTCAAGGGCGCGGTGGACTGGGGCGGCGGCGTCCACCTGACATTCCAGGAAGAATGGCTGCGGCCGGCGCTGACCACCCGGGCCGAACAATACCTCATGGGGCCGGCCAGCCTGCTCGACGCGCGCGGCTACATCTTCCGGACGCGGAACCTCGACGAAATCCTGGAACGGGCGCCGCGGCTCTCGCTGGTGACCCAGGGGCTCATCGACCAGCCCTGCGCGCCGCTGCTGCTGATCAACGGCAAGCGCGACGACCAGCACCCCATCGACGACTTCCATCTGCTGGTGGAGCACGGCGACCCCAAGGATGTCTACATCTTCCCGGACGGAGGGCACATGGGGCGCGTGCCCGGCAAATCCAATGAGCCGGCGCTCGACGTGGTGGTGCGGTGGCTGCACCGAAAGCTCACGGGATGAGTCGAAACGCGCCGGGGACGCTTGATCGAGTTCCCTCCAGTCTCCGGTGCGGCCCCGGCGACCGTGGCGCCCTTTCGCCCATCACCAGGATGACGCTGCCAGCCGATGCGGCGGGCGTCGTTTCCGGGGCCTTTCGATCTGCCGTGGCGTCACGGCAGCCGGGGGCGGCGAAGCTCCCCGGCGCGCAGGTCCGCCACACGCCCGCCCCCGGGTGGCCCCGAGGAACAGGGACCGGCGCCCATCACGACTCAAGGAGAGGCTGGAACACGAGGATGCGCGCTTCCATGAAGGCGATCACGATGCGAGAGTTCGGCGGCACGGACGTGCTGTGCATGGAGCAGCTTCCCGTACCCGCACCCGCGGCGGGCGAGGTGTTGATGGAAGTGCATTCCGTCTCGGTCAATCAGACGCTGGACATCGCGGTACGCCAGGGCAGCTACCGCACCGACCTCCGATTCCCGCTGGTACTCGGCAGCGATCCCGCGGGGCTCATCGTGGCCACGGGCGAAGGGGTGCCGCAAGCGCGCAGTGGCGAACGCATGGCCGCGGTGGCCTCCCTGCGCTGCGGCGCTTGCCGCTTCTGCCGTCGGGGCCGGGAAGACTCCTGCTCTTGCAGCCGTCATCTGGGACTGGACCTCCAGGGCGGATACGCCGAGTATGTGACCGTGCCGGCGGAGAACGTCTTTGCGATTCCGGACAACCTCTCCTTCGCCGAAGCCTCCGTCATCACGCGCCACTTTCCCACCGCCATCAATCTGCTGCTCAACCATGCGAAGCTCGAAAAAGGCGAATGGGTGCTGATCATGGGTGCCGCGGGCGCCCTGGGCAGTTGCGGCGTGCAGATCGCCCGTCACCAGGGCGGGCGGGTCATCGCCGCCGCCGGCACCGACTCCCGGGCCGAGGCCGCCAAGGATTACGGCGCCGATTTCACCATCAACTACCGGCGGCAGGATCTGCAGCGGGAAGTGCTTCGGATCACGGACGGCCACGGCGTTGACGTGCTGTTCGAGAACATTGCCGACCCGACGCTGTGGCCGGGAGCCTTCAACAGCCTCGCTTTCGCCGGCCGCCTGGTGACCGCCGGCGCCCACGGCGGCGGCATCGTGCCGCTGGACGTGAAGCGGCTCTACCTCAAGCGCATTCGCATCATCGGGCAGCCCGGTGCCACCCGCAAGGATGTGGAGCTGGCCCTGTGGCTGGCCGGGCAGGGAACGGTCCGGGCGATCATCGACCGGGTGCTGCCGCTGGCGGCAGTCAGAGAGGCGCACGCGTTGCTGGAGCGGGGCGGCATCATCGGCAAGATCATCCTCGACCCCACCCTTGCCTGACGCGCGTACCGCCTTGCGCCATTCCGGCAGTTGGGCTACTCCTCGGACGGCACCGGACCGCATACGTCCGCACCGTTTTTGAGGGAGAGGAACCATGGCACCACTCGTCACCATGCTCGGCATCACCCACAACCCCTTCATGCCACGGCTGTTCAAGCAGGCACAGCAGCCGCCAGGAGCGGCCAGGGTGCGGGAACGAATCGCGATGATGCGGGCCACGCTGGCCCGTCACAAGCCCGACGTGCTCATTACCATCGGCAACGACCATCTGCACCAGTTCTTCATGGACAACATGCCGGCCTTCATGATTGGCAAGATGGACCGCTTTCACGGCACCTTTCATGACGAGGTGCGGGAGTTCGGTCTGCCGGAGTGCGACCTGCCCGGCGACCTGGAATTCTGCAACCGGCTGCTGGAAGGGGCGTTCGACCGAGGCGTGGACTTCGCCTGGTCCAGCGAACTCACCGTCGATCACTCCATCGTGGTCCCCATGCTGTTCGTCAGGCCGGAGATGGACATCCCCATCGTCCCCATCCTGACCAACTGCATCGCGCCGCCGCTTCCCACCGCCCGGCGCTTCCACGAGGTGGGGCAGGCCATCCGCGCGGTCATCGACGGGCTCCCTGGCGGCAAGCGCGTGGGCGTCCTCGTCAGCGGCCACCTGTCGCTGGAAGTGGGCGGACCGAAGCAGTTCGAACGCCAACGGACCGACCCGGATTTCGACGCGCGGGCGGTGGGGTGGATCACCACCGGCGACATCGACGCGGCGGCGCGGGACTGCACCGTCGAGAAGATGATCCCGTCCGGCAACATGACGCTGGGGTTTCTCAACTTCCTCATGGCCATGGGGGTGGCCCGGGGAGCGCCTCCCGCCCACGCGGAAGGGCTCGACGCGGGATTCCCGGCGGTGCCGTTCTTCGCCTGGGAACGGGACGACGAAGGAGCGGGCCTGTGAGCAGGTATCTGGTGAACAAGTTCATGCACGTGGTGAACATGAACGGGGCCGCGGAAGAAGCCTACGTGGAGAATCCGCCGGGGTTCGTGGCCCGATGGGAAAAGGGCGAGCGGCTTGCGTTCACCCCGGAAGAGCGACGCGCGCTGGAGCAGCGCGACTATGGCAGCCTGTACGCCATGGGCGCACACCCTTTCCTTCTGTGGAGCTTCACCGAGGCGGTCTGGCGCAGGGAGATGGACCGGGAGGAGCTGGTGAAAGACTACAAGGCCAAGGCCATGGCGGCGGGCTACCCGGATTTCGAGACCTGAACGCCGCCCGAAGGCCGGCGCCCGCTCAACCCTTTCGTCCGAGCCAGTTGGACCACGACAGCCACGGGAACCGTTGCCGGTACCGCCGCACCAGCTCCCTGCCGCCGAGGGCGGCGCCGAGCCAGAAGATCACCTGGCCGACAAAGTAGACTCCGGCCGCCACCAGGAGCCGGTTGTACTCCGTATCCAGAAAGGGCAGCAGCAGGATGACGGCGGTCCAGGCCCAGGAACCGACCATCAACCCCACCGCGGTCTTCTCGAAGAACGTCATGTGGTCGAGCATCGCACCGGTGCGCCGCCTCACGTGACCCGGCACCGGGCGGAGACCGCCCCCGGCTGCAAGCTGTCTTGAATCGGAACGATGCCGCGGGTGGCGGGTGGTCGCCACCGCGCTAACGGTGTCTGACGATCCTGACATCCACCGCCGCCACCCCCGCACCCGCTTCCCTGACAATCAGCGGATTGACCTCCAGATCGCTCAGGTGGGCTCGATGCGCGGCGAAAAGACCGGACAGACCGGTAATGGCCCGGACCAGCGCCTCGAAATCCCGAGGCTTCTGCCCGCGAACGCCCTCCAGGATCTGGCCGCCTTTCAGCTCCCGAAGCATGGCGCGCGCGTCCTCGGTGGTGACCGGAACGAGACGCAGCGCCACGTCCTTGAGCACCTCCACGAAGATGCCGCCCAGGCCCACCATCACGAAGGGGCCGTACTGCGCATCGACCCGGGCGCCGAGGATGATCTCGGTACCGCACACCATCTCCTGCACCCGCAGCCTGGCCCCTTCCGGCCCCCGGGCCAAAAACTCCGCGCCGGCCTGCTCGACGCGATCGGCCGAATCCAGTCCCAGCACCACGCCGCCGACTTCGGTCTTGTGCACCACCGCCGCCGACTCAAGCTTCAGCACCACCGGGAAACCCATGGCGCCGGCCCTGGCGGCCGCCTCCGCCGGCGTGTCGACCACCGCCTCCACCGGCGGCGTCAGGCCGCAATCAGCCAGCCGGCGCTGCCACGCGGCCCCTTCCAACTCCTCCGGCCTGCCGTCGGCCGCGGGCACCTCCGGAATGCCCACTCGCCGCCGATGACCATAACCGCCCAGTCCATTGAGCGCCCGCAGCGTGGCCTTGATGCCCTGCAGGTGGGGAATTTCCGACGCCTCCTGGAACACCCGGCTCTCGTCCATCAGGCTGTAGGTGGAGCGCGCGTGGGCGACGATGGGCTTGTCGATGCTCCGGGAGATCTTCCGGAGCAGTTCGGGATTGCGCTTTTCGCCGAAACGCGGCAGTTCGCCGTGAATGGCCAGCAGGTCCACGCCGTCGTCCTCGGCGTGGATGCGCACGATCTCGGCGAACGTGTTTTCGTTGCCGAAGCCGGCCACGCCGCACTCCAGCGGGTTCTCCACCACGAGGTCCTGGGGAATGAGAGGGCGCAGCTTGCGGTTGGAGGCGTCGCTCAGGGTTGCCAGCTCGATGCCCACCTCCTCGATGTGATCCAGCAGAATCCCCTTCATGCCCCCGGAGTTCACCACGATGGCCGCGCGCCCGCCCCGGGGACGCCGTCCCGGCAGGAACGCCAGCGTCATCTCGGTGAGATCCTCCAGGCTGTGGCAGCGCACCATGCCGTAACGGTCGCAGGCTGCCGAGAAGACCGCATCGTCGCCCGCCAGGGAGCCGGTGTGTGAAATGGCCTGGCGTTTCCCCAGCTCCGAGCGCCCAAGCTTCACGACGATGACGGGCTTGTCCCTCTCCAGGGCCCGAGCCGCCGTCTCCAGGAATATTTTCGGGCGCCGGATGCCTTCCGCCATGAGCACGATGATCCGGGTCTCGTCATCGTCAATCAGGAAGGACAGGTAGTCTACCAAGTCCAGGCTCACCTCATTGCCGCTGGAGATGGCGTAGCTGAAACCGATGCCGCGCTCCGCCGCGCCCTTCATCCAGTTGCCGAGGGACCCGCCGCTCTGGAACACCGCGGCCACCGGGCCGGGTTTGAGCAACGGCTGGCGCTGCGCGTAGGTCATCATGCCCCGGGTCACCGACGCGGCGCCCATGCAGTTGGGACCGCAACAGACGATGCCGCTCTCCGCGCAGAACTCGGCCAGATCGCGACCGCGCTGGTGGCTTTCGGGATCGGTCCCCTCGCCGAAGCCCGCACTGTAGATGGTGGCCGCCTTGACCCCCAGCGGCGCGGCCTGCCGGAGGGTCGGGATCACCGCCCGGGTCGGCACCAGCATCAGCAGGTGCTCGGGCGCTTCCGGGAGCGCCTCCAGGCTCGGATAGCACGGCGCGTCCCACAACTCCTGATAGTTGGGATTGATCAGAAAGACGTTGCCGGAAAAGTTCGCCTGCTTGAGGCCGTGGAAGAGCAGGCTGGGCCAGTTGCCCTTCGGCGAAGCGCCGACCATGGCCAGGCTCCTGGCATGCAGCAGGTCGGCCGCCGGAAGAAGAGTGGTTCTTTCGTTGGTTTCGATCATGTCTCCTCTTTCTAGAACAACTCGATACCCAGGAAACGGAACAGCTCACCCTCGTACCACGAGGCATGAATCACCTGGTCGAACACGCCGTACAGAAAGGCGGTGACGCAGGCGGCAAGGCCCAGGGAGAGGAGCCATCCTTCGTTCGACCCCACCTTCAGATAGAAAAAGACGAACAGCGGCAGCGCGATGAGCTGGCCCAGCAGCCATGTGCCGGCGAAGATGCCGGCGAGCCAGGCGCAGATGATGAAGGTTCGCTTGAGGGCCTGGCCGCTGCGAAGGTTCACGTCGAGATAGAGATCCGCGGCGCCCGCGGCGTCCTCCGAGGCCTTCGCGTCCCCTCCCCGAATCCCGGTCCAGAGCGAGAGGATCACCGCCATGACGCAGCCGGCAACGCCGATGAGCGTGGGGAACAGGGATGTCTTCGCCGGCCACTCCCGGGCTGTCACCACACCGGCGGCGAAGAGCACCGCCAAGGCGAGTATGAAAAGGCTCTCGACGTAGTGCTCGCGGATCCTTGATGGCCTCATGGCATGCCTCCACGGGCTCCCGGCGGACGGCGCATGCCGCAGCCTACCGGCGCACCTGGGCTCGCGCCGCATAAAAGAGCGTCGCCAGGATCAGCAGGATCAGGACGACGGAGATGGGCCGCTGCCACAGCCAGACCCAGCCGTAGCGGCTGACGCTGATGTCGAGGTAGCGTTCCATGATGGGCCCCAGGACGAGCCCCAACGCGATGGGCGGCCTCGGCCAGCCCCACCGCTTCATGATGTAGCCCAACGCCCCCAGGCCCATCAGCACGAGCCAGTCGCCGAGCTCCTGCGTGGCCATCCAGGAGCCCATGAACACCAGCACGAGAATCACCGGTATCAGCACGCTGCCGCGTATGGTGGTGATCCTGGCCAACTGGTTCGTGAAACCCATCAACAGGAGGGCGGTCAGGATGTTGGCGATGACCAGCGCCCAGATCACCGAGAAGGTGACGTCGAGTTTCGTGCTGAGAAGCTCGGGACCCGGGTAGATGCCGTGAATCAGGAAAGCGCCCAGCAGGATGGCCATGGTGGCGCTGCCGGGAATGCCGAAGGCGATGGTGGGGATCAGCGAGCCGCCCTTCATGGCGTTGTTGGCGCTCTCCGGCGCGATGACGCCGCGGATCTCGCCCTTGCCGAACTCCGCCTTGGGATCCTTGTTGGACTGCACCGCGTGGCCGTAGGCCACCCAGTCGACGATGCTGGCTCCAAGACCGGGAATGAAACCGATGTAGGCGCCGATGAACGCGCACCGGAGCGCCAGCCACCAGTTCCGGAAGGCATCGCGAACTCCGGCCCCAAGACCCTTGCCCATCTCCGGCACTTCCGACAGCGTGCCCCTGCGCACCGCCAGCTCCACCACCTCGGGAAGCGAGAACAGTCCCAGCACACACGGCACGATGGGCAGCCCCTCCAGCAGGTAGGGCGTTCCGAACCAGAAGCGCGGGATGCCGTCCTGGGGCGAATAGCCGATCATGGAGAGCTGCAACGCCAGCAGCCCCACGAGGATGCCCTTGGCCGGCGCATTGCCGCTCAGGGCGCCCACCATGGCCATGCCCAGGACACCCAGGAGGAAAAATTCCGGAGCGCCGAAGGAAAGCACCAGGGGGCTCAGGATCGGAATCGAGCAGATCAGCAGGACGGCGCCCACCACGCCGCCGAAGCCCGACACCGTGTAGGCGGCACCGAACGCCCGCGCCGCTTCGCCCTTCTTCGCCAGGGGGTAGCCATCCATGATGGTGGCTTGGGAACCGGCGGTGCCGGGAACGCCAAGGAGCACCGAAGAGATGGTGTCGGAGGTGGAGGTGATGGCGTACATGCCCATGAGCAGCGCCATGGCCTCGTAGGGTTGAAGATCGAACGTGAACGGCAGCAGGATGGCCATCCCGGAGAGGCCGGAGAGGCCGGGGACCATGCCGAAGAAGACCCCCAGGATGATGCCCAGCAGCAGATAGCCGAACGCCGGCCAAGCGAGGATACCCAGAAGTCCCAGGTGGGCGGCTTCAAACATTGCGGTCAGGGTTGAGGCCCGTTGGAGAGAGCCCGTTGCCGGCCAGCCCGGCGGGCGGGAGACCGGCAACGGGAATTCGGCGGCGGCCCTACTTCATGGCCGCCTGCTTGCGCCCCTTTTCGACGTATTGGGCGCGGAACTGCTTCATCTCCTCGCCGGCCGTCTTCCACGGCGTCATGGCCTTCTCGATGTCCGCGGGCGCGGTCAGCATGTACGGCTCGATCCCCACGGACTTCTTGTACTCGGCGCGGAACGCGGGGTCCTTGTTCATGGCGATGAAAGCCGAGCGCACGGCTTCCACCGCGGCCGCGGGAGTCTCCGGCGGGGCCAGGATCTGGCGGTAACTGGTCAGGATCTGGAAGAGTTGCCACAGCGGTCCCGAAGGCTCCCGGCCCGAAAGCCGCTTGACGAACTGACGCGCGGTCACGCCCGGCGCGATGGCCGGAATCTCCACGTCGCTGTGGTACCAGAGCGGCATGGCGATGCCCTTGTCCACGGCGATGGGCTTCACCCGCGGGATATAGAACGGCGTGCTGCCGTCCACGTAGTCGAGCTCCTTGCGCAGGAACGCCGCCAGCAGATCGGACGAACCCTGGTATCCGGTGACGTAGTGGTAGTTCACCCCCGCCAGGTCGAACAGGGTGCGGAACTTGAGATCCTTGCTGGAGTCGGCGCGAAATCCGCCCACGTTGAAGCTCTTGACCTTCTGAATGTCTTCCAGCTTGCCCAGCGGCGGATCGAGATCCGTCCGGGCCACCCCGACGCTGACCACGGGCGTGAACATGACCGGAAGGATCTCCTCCATGTTGGCCCGGAGACCGGCCTTCTCGGGGTCGCCCACATACCATTCCTGATACCGGCCGCTGGCGGTCTGGCAACCCATTACGGTGCCGTTCCGCCGCGCCCGCTCGTAGAGCCAGTTCATGGCCAGGTTGCCGCCGCCGCCCGCCCGGTTCTGGATGACGATGGTGGGATTGCCCTTCAGGTGGTTCTTCAGATGACGGGCGTAGATCCGGCACTCGATGTCCGTGGGTCCGCCCGCGGAGAAGTCGACGATGAGCTTCAATGTCTTGCCCTGGTAAAAGGGCTCGTCCGCCGCGGCCGCCGGGGCCCCCGGCAACAGCCCGAACACGAGCGCGGCAACAATGGAAAGCACGGCCTTCTGGCTTCTGCATGTGGACTTCATCGCATTGCTCCTCCCTGGGTAGGTGATTGCCGTGGGGCACCGGTCCGGACCGCCCGGGACGGTGCCCCGCCACGTGACATTCCTCGGTTTCCGTATCGGGTCAGGAGGCCTTCCGAGCCCGGGCCATGGGGCCGAGACCGGGCTTGTAGGTCTTGTCGTCGATGAACTGCTTGATCCCCTGGTCGTAGCCGCTCTCCGCGTCCACCTGCTTGATCCACGCGCCCTTGGCCGCCAGGTAGTCCTCGGCCTGCGAATAGTCCATGCCGCGCACCAGCTTGTACGCCTGCTTGGTAGCCCGCAGCGCCCAGGGGTTCTTCTCCATCAGTTTCCGGGCCAGCTTCACCGTCTCGTCCCGGAGTTGCTCCGCCGGCACCGCGTAGTTCACCAGCCTCATCTCCGCCGCCTTCCGGCCGTCGAACGGGTCACCCGTCATGGCGTGGTAGAGACCGTCGCGCAGCGTCATCATGTCCGTCACCACCCGACTCACCAGACCCCCGGGCAGGATGCCCCAGTTGACCTCCGACAGACCGAACAGCGCGTCCTCCGCGGCAATGGCGAAATCGCACGCCACCAGCGGCGTGAAGGCGCCGCCGAAACAGAAACCGTTCACCATGGCGATGGTGGGCTTGGGAAAGGTGAAGAGCTTGCGCCAGCGCCACTCCTGGCTGCACCAGCTCGCCTGCCGCCGAAGCGCCGGATTCTTGTCGCCCTCCCGGAAATACTCCTTCAGATCCTGGCCGGCGCACCAGCTCTGGCCGGCGCCGGTGATGACCATCACCTGGGTCTCCGGATCTCCCTCCGCCTCGGTCACCGCGTCGTACATGTCAAAGTGGAGCTGCGGGCTCATGGCGTTCCGCTTCTCCGGACGGTTGAGAATCACCCAGGTGATGCCGTCCTCCTTCTCCACCAGAACCGTCTTGTATTCTTTCGTTGCCATTGAACGTATACCTCCTTGCAACATTCACCGGATCGATAATTCGGCCAACTCTATGCAGTCGCGTTCACGGAGTCAAGACACGCCCGCGCCCGGTCACTTCTTCGGGACCCGGGCCATGGGGCCCAGGCCGGGCTTGTAGGTCTTGTCGTCAATGAACTGCTTGATCCCCTGGTCGTAGCCGCTCTCCGCGTCCACCTGCTTGATCCACGCGCCCTTGGCCGCCAGGTAGTCCTCGGCCTGCGAGTAGTCCATGCCGCGCACCAGCTTGTACGCCTGCTTGGTGGCCCGAAGCGCCCAAGGGTTCTTCTCCATCAGTTTCCGGGCCAGCTTCACCGTCTCGTCCCGGAGTTGCTCCGCCGGCACCGCGTAGTTCACCAGCCTCATCTCCGCCGCCTTCCGGCCGTCGAACGGGTCACCCGTCATGGCGTGGTAGAGACCGTCGCGCAGCGTCATCATGTCCGTCACCACCCGACTCACCAGACCCCCGGGCAGGATGCCCCAGTTGACCTCCGACAGACCGAACAGCGCGTCCTCCGCGGCAATGGCGAAATCGCACGCCACCAGCGGCGTGAAGGCGCCGCCGAAACAGAAACCGTTCACCATGGCGATGGTGGGCTTGGGAAAGGTGAAGAGCTTGCGCCAGCGCCACTCCTGGCTGCACCAGCTCGCCTGCCGCCGAAGCGCCGGATTCCTGTCGCCCTCCCGGAAAAACTCCTTCAGATCCATGCCGGCGCACCAGCTCTGGCCGGCGCCGGTGATGACCATCACCTGGGTCTCCGGATCTCCCTCCGCCTCGGTCACCGCGTCGTACATGTCGAAGTGGAGCTGCGGGCTCATGGCGTTCCGCTTCTCCGGACGGTTGAGAATCACCCAGGTGATGCCGTCCTCCTTCTCCACCAGAACCGTCTTGTATTCCCGGGTCGTCATGAACTGCCCCCTTGAAACTCTGTTCCCCCCTGCCCCTTCAGGTGCCGGGCCAGGAACGCCAGCGTCCTGGGCCAGACGTCCCTGGCCGAGGCCTCGTGATAGCTCGGGCGGTCGTCACAGAAAAAGGCATGCCCGGCCTCCTCGTACAGATGCCACTCGTAATCCACGCCGTTGGCCTTCAATGTCCCCTCAATGGCGTCCCGCGCCTCCTGCGGTATGCCCTGGTCCTGCCCGCCCCAGACGCACTGCATCGGAATCCTGATCCTGTTTCCCTGGGTCACCGGCTCCACCGGGCTCTTCTCGCTCCGCTGGCCGCCGGCGATCTGGCCGCCGTAGTACAAGCTGCTCGCCGCCAGGCCCGGGCAGTTGCAGGCCGCCATCCACGACACCCTGCCGCCGAAGCAGTAGCCGATGATGCCCACCCGGTCCGGGTCGACGTCGTCCCTGCCCTTGGCATGAGCGATGGCGCGGTTCAGGTCTTCGATGATCCTGGTGTCGTAGAGCGTGCCGCGGGCGGCAAAGGCACCGTCGCGGTCGGTGTTGGGAATGACCCGCTCGTCGAGCCGATAATAGAGATCCGGGGACAAGGCTACGTAGCCCTCCCCGGCAAAACGCTCGGTGACGTCCTTCATGTGGGCGTTCACGCCGAAGATCTCCATGATCACCAACAGGGCCGGCTTCCTGCCCTCGCCTTCCGGCGCGGCGACGAACAGGCCCATGGACCTGCCGTCTTCGCCGGCGATATCCACCGTCGCGGTCGTGATGCTCATGCCGTTCCTCCCCTTTCGTGTTTTCTGCTGAGCGTTGCCGATACGTGTTCTCCTTGACACGAGGTTCCCGAAGCTGTCAAGATTTGCTTGCATGTGCTGAAATGCCTTGCCGCCGCCCGCACAAACCCGGACATACCGATACCATGCAAATCTGCTGCCTGGACCTGGAGGGCGTCCTCCTGCCCGAGATCTGGATCGCCGTTGCCGAGCACTATCACAACGACGACCTCCGGCTCACCACCCGCGACATCTCCGACTACGACCAGCTCATGCAGTACCGGCTGAAGATCCTCCGGAAGAACCGGATCCGGCTGGCCGACATCCAGGGCGTCATCGCCGGCATGAAGCCGCTGCCGGGCGCCAAAGCTTTCCTGGATGACCTCCGGCGGCACTTTCCGGCGGTGATGCTGCTGTCGGACACCTACTACGAGTTCGCCATGCCGCTGATCCGGAAGCTGGGGGATCCGACGCTGTTGTGCAACTGGCTCACCGTGAGCCGGTCGGGATACATATCGGGCTACGTGCTGCGCCAGCCTGACGGCAAGCGCAGGGCGGTTCGGGCGTTCAAGGGGATCGGCTTCCGGGTGGTGGCCGCGGGAGACTCCTACAACGACCTGAACATGCTGCGCGCGGCGGACCACGGCGTGCTGTTCAACCCGCCGGAAGCCATCACCCGACGTTACCCCGCCTTCCCGGTGGCGCGGGACTACCCGACGCTGGCGCGGCTGCTGAAACAATGACGAAGCGGGCGGGCACCGATTCCCGGCCCGGGACCAGGACAAACATGCATGCCTGCCGTTCACGACAACCAAGGAGAAAGCTCATGCTCGACACACTGATTTCCAGTGCCGATATCATCAACGCCAACGGCCGCTACAAGGGGTCGGTGGGCATCCGGGACGGCGTCATCGCCGGCATCTACCAGCCCGGGGCGGCACCCGAGGCCAGGGAGGTGGTGGACGCCTCGAACCTGGCGCTGATCCCCGGCGCGGTGGACATGCATTCGCATCACCGCGAGGGAGGCGAACCCGGCGGCTACGCCTACAAGGAAAACATCCACACGGCCACCATGCAGTGCGCGGCCGGCGGCGTGACGACCTCGGTGGCCATGCCCAACGTGGTCCCGCCGCCCAATACGGTGCCCCGCCTCGAACAGTTGTTCGAGGTCTACGAGCGGGAGTCCATCATCGACTACAACGTCAACCCCGCCGGGACCATCCCCGACGAAATCCCCAAGCTGGCGCAGAAGGGAATCGCCGCTTTCAAGGTGTTCATGGTGGTGGACACGGGCCGGGACTACCCGCACATGCCCGGCATCGGCGTCCACGATCACGGCAAGCTGATGGAGATCATGGAAGCCTGCGCCGCGGCCCGCGTGCCGCTCATGGTACACCCCCACGACCAGGCGCTGATGGACCACATCGAGAAGAAGTTCTGGGACCGGGGGGAGCGCGACTGCCTGGCCTACGCCAAGGCCTACGCCGCCCACGAAGGGGTCATCTGGGAGACGGCGATCCAACTCCTGATCCGCCTGCAGGCGGCCACCGGCGTTCACCTTCACCTGCTCCACGTCCAGACCGCCGGCACCGTGGAGATGATCCGCCGCGCCAAGGCCAACGGCCAGCGGGTAAGCGCGGAGATCAACCCCTGGGCGCTGTTCCTGGGCTCGGACTGGAGCGAGATCGAGCGCCTGGGCTCCTACGCCCTCTCCTACTGGGTGCCGGAGGAGAACTTGCCCGGACTGTGGGGCGGCCTGGTTGACGGCACCATCGATATCGTGGCCACCGACCATGCCCCGCACACGCGGGAAGAGAAGGAGATCGGTTGGGAGGATGGCTGGAAGGCGCACACCGGAACCCCTTCGACCCAATACTACCTGAACCTGCTGTTCGATGCGGCAACCAAAGGCCGTATCTCCGTGGAGCGGGTGGTGGAGGCCACTTCCACCGGACCCGCGCGGATCTTCGGCGTCCGGAACAAGGGGCGCATCGAGGTGGGCTGCGACGCCGACCTGGTGCTGGTGGATCTCAACGCGGAGAGGGAGATCCGCGACGAGGATGTGCTCAGCCTCATCGGCTGGTCGCCGTACGCCGGCCGCACGGTGCGCGGTGTTCCCGTACGTACCTTCGTGCGCGGCACCACCGTGTACCGGGACGGCAAGGTGGTGGGTCAGAAAGGACACGGCCGGCAGGCATGGGCACGGTATCCGGGGCAAGGATAGTCCGAACAAGGGTCTAAACAAGTCACCCATACGACCATCCGCAGAACAGGGGAACGGAGGATGCGGGACGGACCCGGTGGCGTTGGCGGGTTCGGCTCATGCGGGCTCGGCGCGGACTTCGAGAAGGTTCCGCGCCTCGCGCCCGCAAGCCACGCCGATCAGATGGACCGGCCCGTCGTGGTCGCGGTACTTCTCCGCATAGCCCCGCTCGCGCATCTGCGCGAGTGCGGCATCCAGCGCGGCCGCGCTGTCATCTTCGCCTTCGGCCATCTTGAACTCCAGCACGAAGACCTGCCCGCCGAGAAGCAACACCATGTCCGCGCGGCCATGATGCGAGGCCTCTTCCACCCGGAGGTCCGCTCCGATGGAGCGCAGGCACATGTAGAGAAGGCTCGCGTACCAGGCCTCGTAGCGCGCCAGATCGCCCTTGGCATGCCACTGGTAGGGGATCCCCGCCAGCCAGGCGCGGAGCCTCTCGCCGAAGCCCGTGAAGTCGCCGGCCTCCAGCAGCGCGCAGAACTCCCGGCCCCGCTCCAGCGGCTCGGCCCCCTTCTTGCCCAGCCAAGCAAGCAACCCACGGTTCAGGCTGAGCCTGACCTCCAGATTGGGATAGTCCAGCCGGTAGAGAGCGTCGAAATCGTCCTTCTCTTCCTCCGCAATGGTCAGACAGCCGGTCTGGAAGAGCAGCGCCTCGATGTCGATATCGCCCACATCGAACTTGGAGATCAACGACATGTCCGCCAGCCGGCCCTCCAGTTCCATCGGGCTCACGGACTTCTCCATCAGCATCCGGAACAGGAAGTTCGGAGAGCCGGTCTCGAACCAGTACGGGCGGAACTCGCGGCTGTCGAGCAGCAGCAGCACGTCGTAGGGATTGTAGACCCGCTCCCCGCCCCGCCAGTGATAGCCGTCGTACCAGGTGCGGATTGCGTCGCGGTCCAGCCCGGCCATCTCGGCGCCGAAGACCCGATCCAGATCCTCGTCCCGATAGCCGCAGATGGTGGCGTAGCGCGGATCAAGGCTGATGTCCTTCAGATTGTTGAGCCCCGAGAACAGGCTGACCTTGGAGAACATGCTGACACCGGTGACGAAGACGAAGCGGACATGTGCGGCGCTGCCCTTGACGATGCCGTAGAAGCCGCGCAGGTAGTCCCGGTTGGCCGCCGCGAGCTCCGGGTCGTGGAGCACGTCGAGGATGGGCTTGTCATACTCGTCCACCAGCACCACCACCGGCCGCCCGGCGGCGCTGTGAAGACGGTCGAGAATGTTCCGGAGACGCCTCGGTCCGGTATCGGATGTCCGGGCGGGCGGGAGGCCGTGCTCGCGCTCCACACTCTCCAGTTGCTCGATAATGTCCCCTTCGATCTCGCCCGGCTCATTGTACTTGCCATCGAAGCTCAGCCGCATCACCGGATGCGGCGAAGACCAGTCCCAGTGCGAATGGATGTCCAGTCCCCGGAACAGGGGTTCGTGACAGGCGAACAGCGACCGCAGCGTGTCGAGCAGCAGGCTCTTGCCGAACCGGCGCGGCCGGGACAGGAAATAGTGGCGCCCCTCGTCCACCAGCTGCCGGATGAGCGAAGTCTTGTCGACATAGTGGAATCCCTCGCTCCGGATCGTGCGGAAGTCCTGGATCCCCACAGGAAGACGACGTCGAGTCATCGATCTCTCCATTTACGGTGACGCAATACACATCCGCATGGACATCGGCGGCACGGAGACCTGAGAGTCATCCACGGCCGGCGTCACCGCGGGGACGCGGCCCGGGCCGGTGACCGCGCGCGCAACGCGGTCTTCGAGTCTCATGGCTCCGCCCGGCTCCCTTGGCCGCACAGGTCCGGTGCCGCCGCACCCCGCCCCGCGGCATTCACATGGCGCTGCTCCAGTTCGAGCAGATATTCCTTGATGTCGAGTCCTCCGCCGTAGCCCGTAAGCCGCCCGTCGCCGCCAATGATCCGATGACAGGGCACCACGATGACGATGGGATTGCGCCGGTTGGCCGCTCCTGCCGCCCGCACCGCCCGGGGCCGTCCCATGGCCCGGGCCTGCTCGCCGTAGGAGCGGGTGGCACCGTAGGGAATGCGCTGAAGCGCCTCCCACGCGCGCAGCTGAAACGGCGTGCCGGACAGGGCCACGGGCAGGTCGAAACACGTCCGCCGCCCCTCGAAGTATTCGTCGAGCTGCCGCCGCGCCGCCGCCACCACCGGCCCGCCGCACCGCCAGTCCTCCGCCACCTCACCGGAGTGCGTTTCCTTCCGGAAGCGAATCCTCGTCACCGCGGTCTCGCCGGCAACGATCAAAAGATCCCCTACCGGGCTCTCCGTCCAGTCGTAGTACATGAATCCCTCCGAACTGCCGCCCCGGGTCGTTGCCGGCCCGAACCTGCACCGCGAGTATCCCGACTTGCGCGCTCCTGTTCCCGCGGTTCGGTTTCCGCGGTTCTCTGTTCCCCGGTCCCGGCTTCCGCCCGCCGCGCCTCCAGTTCCGCGGCCTCCGTTGCCGTCTTCCCCCACAGCGGTGGATCCTTGAGGTACGCCTCCTCTTCCGGAGTGTTCGGTCGTCCCAGCACCGCATTGCGATGGGGAAAGCGGCCGAAGCGTCTGATGGCGTCATGATGGCCCACCGCGGCCCGCAGGGATTCCTCGTTGCCGAGCGTACGGTAGAGGGCCAGCGCGCGCTCCTGGTCCACCATCCGCTCGCTGTGCTCGAACGGCAGGTAGAAGAAGGTCCTGGGCCAGCGGGACAGGCCCCGGTCGTGGCCCCTCTCCAGCGCATGCTCGGCCACCGCCCGTGCCATGGCATCGGTGGAGAAGGCACGGGCGGTGCCGCGATGAATGTTGCGCGGGAACTGGTCCAGGGCCATGACCAGGGTCAGACAATCTTCCGGCGTTTGCCTGAAATGGTCCAGCTCCCCGGCGGCCGCCCGCTCGTGCACCCGGGTGTAATGATCGACGAGGTGGCGGTCGAACTCCGGCGTGGCGCGGAACCACACCTGCCGTTTCTCCATCTCCACGCTCAGGTCCGCCGTACCGAACCAGAAAGTCAGGATTTCTCTCGACAGGGACTCCACGACATAGGCTCCACGCTTCTTTCGCACCCGGCCGTCGGTATGCATCGGAAGCTGTCCGTGGCGGAAGCTGTCCGTGGCGCCATGCGGCCATGTCCGCCAAAGAAAAGCCGCTGCAAGTCTTGACCAACAAAGGCGCAATTGCAACACTGCCCGAGGCTCGAACAACCAACGGGTCAATCCCGGTGCCCAGGAGGTCGTCACGGCAAACTTCGATGACAAGGTCGCCGCCAGCGGTCGGACCTTGAACAAGCAGAAACTGCAGGTGCTCCAGATCAACTTGGGGAAATACTGCAACCAGTCCTGCTTTCACTGCCACGTGGAGGCCGGCCCGGGCCGCAAGGAGATGATGGATCGGACCACCGTGGAACACGTGTTGCGGTTCCTGGAGAATTCCGACATCCCCACCGTGGATATCACCGGCGGCGCCCCGGAACTGAATCCCCACTTCGACCATCTGGTGGAGTCCTGTCGGGCGCTCGGACGCCACGTGATGGACCGTTGCAACCTGACGGTCTTCTACGAGGAGGGCAAGGAGTACCTGCCGGAGTTCTTCAGACGCCACCGGGTCGAGGTGATCTGCTCGCTCCCCTGCTACACCAGGGAAAACGTGGACGGCCAGCGCGGCGACGGCACCTTCGAACTCAGCGTGAGCGGACTGCAGGCGCTCAACCGCCTGGGCTATGGCCAGACCGATTCGGGCCTGGAACTCAACCTGGTCTACAACCCCATGGGCGACTACCTGCCGCCGCCGCAGGAACAGTTGGAGAGCGACTATCGCCGCATGCTCGCCGACGACTTCGGCATTGTCTTCAACCACCTCTACTGCCTGACCAACATGCCCATCACCCGCTTCCGGAAGTTCCTCAAGCGAGCGGGACACTACGACGCCTACCTGAAGCTGCTGGAGGACAACTTCAACGGCGAGACGCTGGACAAGGTCATGTGCCGCGATCTGCTGAGCGTGGCATGGGACGGCACGGTGTACGACTGCGACTTCAACCAGATGCTCGACATGCCCCTGGGCCGGGTGAACGGGAAAAAGCCGCACATCCGGGAGTTCTCCGCGGCCGACTTCGAGGCCAAGCCCATCCTGACAGGGAACCATTGCTTCGCCTGCACGGCCGGCACGGGCAGCAGTTGCGGCGGCTCATTGATCTGACCGACGGGTCGCCCGGACGACCCGTCCATGCGACTTTCCATCATCATTCCCGTCCTCGACGAGGAACGCACCATCGGCGGCACCCTCAAGGCACTGGAACGCATCGAACCTGATGAAATCCTGGTCGTGGACGGCGGCAGCACGGACCGCACGGCGGACGTCGTGCGCGCCGGGCCGGCACGGCTGGCCACCTCCCCCAGAGGGCGCGCCGCGCAGATGAACGAGGGAGCGCGCCAAGCCGCCGGCGACGTACTGCTGTTCCTTCACGCCGACACCCGCCTGCCCTCCACCACGAGAGCCGATCTGGAAGGCTGCATGGCCGACCCCGCCTGCGTGGGCGGCCGTTTCGACATCCGCCTGGACAGCGCCCGCCCGCTGCTCCGGGTCGTGAGCCGCATGATCAGCCTCCGTTCCCGCCTGACGCGGGTGTCCACGGGAGACCAGGCGATCTTCGTGCGGCGCACCGTCTTCGAACGCCTCGGCGGTTTCCCCGAAATCCCGCTCATGGAAGACATCGCGTTTTCCCGCGCACTCAAGCGGCAAGGCCGCATCGCCTGTCTGCGGTCACGGGTGGTGAGCTCCGCCCGGCGCTGGGAACGGAACGGCACGGTACGCACCATCCTGCTGATGTGGGCACTGAAACTCCTCTTCCTCTCCGGCGTCTCCCCTGCAAGGTTGAAACGGCTCTACGGCGAGGCCCGTTGACATGGAACAGCGGCGCATCCGGGAGCTGCGGTGAAGAGCCGTCAACTTTGACCGTGTTGTCGGCTTTGTGTTACGTTGGCGTGCTTCAGCGAGCGGGGCGGCCCTCGCGAGACTTGCATGGAATCAGGCAGACAACAGGACAGGCAACAGGAAATTCTGGCCAGGCACAAGGAATACCTGTTCTCCTGTGTCGCCAACTACTATGAAGAGCCCCTGGTGGTGGATCGGGCCAAGGACTCCCTGGTCTACGACGTGGAGGGACGGGAGTATCTGGATTTCTTCGGCGGCATCGTCACCATCAGCGTCGGCCACTGCAACGACAAGGTGGTGGCCGCCATCGAGGAGCAGGTCCGCAAGGTCCAGCACACGTCGACGCTCTATCCCAACGAACCGCAGGTGCGGCTGGCGGAGAAGCTTGCCGCCATCACACCCGGGGCGCTCCGGCAGTCCTTCTTCACCAACAGCGGCACCGAGGCCAACGAGACGGCGGTGCTGGCGGCGCAGCTCCACACCCGGGCCCAGGACGTCATCGCCCTGCGCCACGGCTACAGCGGCCGCTCGCAACTGGCCATGAGCCTCACCGGACACTACACATGGCGGCTCAATCCCGCCGCGAGCCCCAACATCCACCACATCCCCAACGCCTACTGCTACCGCTGCCCGTTCGGGCTCACCTACCCCGGCTGCGACCTCCGGTGCGCCAAGGACCTGGAAGACGCCATCCGGACCGCCACCTCGGGAAAGATCGCCGCGTTCATCGCCGAACCGATCCAGGGTGTCGGCGGATTCATCACGCCGCCCAAGGAGTATTTCAAGGAGGTTTCCGACATCGTGCACCGCTACGGCGGCCTGTTCATATGCGACGAGGTCCAGACCGGATGGGGCCGAACCGGCGGCAAGATGTTCGGCATCGAGCAGTGGGACGTGGAACCCGATATCATGACCTTCGCCAAGGGCATGGCCAACGGCGTTCCGGTGGGAGGCACCATCACCCGGCCGGAGATCGCCGACAGCGTCAAGGGGCTGTCCCTCTCCACCTTCGGCGGCAATCCGGTGACCAGCACCGCCGCCCTCGCCACCATCGAAGTCATCGAGAGCGAAGGGCTCGTGGCCAACGCCGCCGACCGCGGCGCACAACTGCGGAACGGCCTGAAAGGCCTCCAGGAGAAGTACCCCCTCATCGGCGACATCCGCGGCATGGGGCTCATGCAGGCCATGGAGATGGTGGGCCCGGAAAAGACACCGAGCCCGGAAGCCGTGGCGCGGTTGTTCGAACTGACGAAACAGAACGGGCTGCTGATCGGCAAGGGCGGGCTCATGGGCAACGTGATTCGCATCACCCCCGCCCTGAACGTGACCCGGGACCAGGTGAACGAGGCGCTGGAACGGCTGGACCGTTCGCTGGCGCAAATGGGGCTTTGACTTCGGATGATTCGCCGCAGGATTCTGGGAGCCGTGCCGGTACTGCTCGGGATGTCCTTTCTGGTCTTCTTCCTGATGCAGCTGGCCCCGGGAGACCCGGTAACGCTGCTGCTCGGGGAGGACGCGGAACCCCACGAGATCGAAGAGGTCACCCGCGAGTGGGGACTCGACCAGCCCATCGTCGTCCAGTACTGGCAGTTCCTGACGCAAGCCGTGCGGGGAAACTTCGGCGAGTCCATGCGTTACGGAGAGCCGGTGACGCAACTCGTGATCGAGCGGTTGCCGGCCACCGTGGAGTTGGCGCTGGCGAGTCTCTTGGTGGCCGTCCTCATCGCTCTCCCCATCGGCGTCTACTCGGCCATCAAGCACAACTCCCTGTGGGACCACTCGGGCATGACACTGGCACTGGTGGGCATCTCCGTGCCCAACTTCTGGCTCGGCATCATGCTGATCTTCTTCCTGGGAGGGCAGCTGAACCTGCTGCCGGTGGCGGGACGGTTGACCTACGGCGTGAACGTGCCGCCGGTCACGCAGTTCGTGCTGCTGGACGCTCTCATCGCGGGCGATCTCGCAGCCTTCCAGGACGCGCTCCAGCACATCCTGCTGCCCGCCATCACCCTGGGAACGAGCTTCGCCGCCATCATCACGCGCATCTCGCGCTCCAGCGTGCTGGAGGTCATCCGGCAGGACTACATCACCACCGCCCGGGCCAAGGGACTGAGTGAGCGCAGGGTCATCTGGAAACACACGCTCCGGAATGCGCTCATCACCATCATCACCATCCTCGGGCTGCAACTCGGCGCACTGCTGAGCGGCTCGGTCATCACCGAGACGGTGTTCTCCTGGCCCGGCATCGGCAGCCTGCTCATCCAGGCCATCACCACCCGGGACTACAAGCTGGCCCAGGGCGTCATCTTCTTCTTCGCCATGGTCTATTTCGTCGTCAACCTGACCGTCGACCTGTTGTACACGTGGGTCGATCCCAGGATACGGCTGTGATCGGCTGGCGGCGCTACACCAAGGTCATGTGCGGCGGCATCATCATGCTGGTGCTGTGCATCTGCGGCCTCGGGGCGCCGTGGCTGGCACCCTACGACCCCCAGGAGCAGCGTCTGGAGCAAAGGCTCCGGGCGCCCGCCCTGGACCTGGGCGAGAACTCGCACCTCATGGGAACCGACAACCTGGGCCGCGACCTCCTGAGCCGGGTCATCTACGGTTCGCGCATCTCGTTGATGGTGGGGGCCGCCACCGTGTTCCTGGCGGGTCTGCTGGGCTGTTTCCTCGGGGCCGTGGCGGGATACTTCGGAGAGCTGATCGACGAGACCATCAACAAGACCACGGAGATCTTCCTCGCCTTTCCCTTCCTGCTGCTGGCCATCGCCATCATGGCGTTCCTGGGGCAGGGCCTGGTGAACCTTGTCATCGCGCTGGTGCTCAGCCGATGGGTCCAGTACTGCAGGGTGGTCCGGGGCGAAGTGCTGTCGCTCAAGGAGCGCGAGTTCGTGCAGGCCGCCCGGGCACTGGGGGCCAGCAACCGCTACATCATCCTGCGCCACGTGATCCCCAACACATTGCCCAGCGTCATGGTCATCGCCACCTTCGCCATGGCCGTGGTCATCATCACCGAGGCGAGCCTGAGCTTCCTGGGTCTCGGGGTGCCGCCCAGCATCCCCACCTGGGGCTCCATGCTGAGCGAAGGCCGCAGCTACATGTACCGCGCCCCCTGGCTCACCATCTTCCCCGGCATCGCCATCTTCGTCACCGTCCTCGGCATCAATCTGCTGGGAGACGGCCTGCGCGACATCTTCGATCCCAAGCTGACGCGCAACCGTTGAGGCGGAATGCGGAACACGGGAAAGGTGCCGGTGCGGCGCGGTGCGGCGTCGCGCCAACCTGGCACCGCGGTGACCGGTCCGACCGCTGGCGGCGTCAGCATGTCTCCGCCAGGACGCTCTCGATGGCGGCCAGAAACGGCGCCGCGAAGGACTTGAGCTTGGCCGCTCCCACCCCATTGACATCGGCGAACTCTTCCTCGGTCCGGGGCCTGCGGCGGGCCATGTCGATGAGAGTGCGATCGGAGAACACGATGTAGGCGGGAACCTCCCGTTCCCGGGCCAACCGAAGCCGCAGTGCCTTGAGGGCATCCAGCAACGCCGCCTCCAGGCCATCGAGGGGGCCGTCCTCCGGCTCCTTCCCGCGCCGCCGGCGGGTTTCCCGGGCGGGCCTTGAAGCGCTGGCGGGCGCCGCATCGGGACGGTGCAGGAAAACGCTTTCGCCCTGCAACAGCTGGCGGCCCCTGCCGGTCATGGAGAGGCCTCCGTACCCGCCGATGTCCAGCCTGAGCAACCCGGCAGCCACCATCTGGCGGATCAGCGAACGCCATTCGTTCTTGTCCCGCGCCACCCCCACGCCGAAGGTCGGCAGCCGGTGATGGCCGGCGCGCTGGACTTTCTCGGTGGCGGTGCCGCGCAGGACGTCGATCACGTGGGCCGCACCGAAGCGTTCGCCGGTGCGGCGGACCGCGGACAGGACCTTCCGGGCGTCTTCGCTGCCGTCCACCGCTTCGGCCGGGTCGAGGCAGACGTCGCAGTTGCCGCACGACTCGATGCGCTCGCCGAAATACGCCAGCAGGGTCACCCGCCGGCAGGCCGGCGCTTCGCAATAGCCCAGCAGCGCGTCGAGCCGCTTGTGCTCCCGGCGCCGGCGCTCGTCTCCCGCGTCCTCTTCCTCGATGAAAAGGCGCCGCATCCGGATGTCGGCCAGACCGTAGAGCATGTGGGCCTCGGCGCTCCTTCCGTCGCGTCCGGCCCGGCCAATCTCCTGGTAGTAGGCCTCGATGCTGCCAGGCAGGTCGGTATGGAGGACGTAGCGCACGTCCGCCTTGTCGATGCCCATGCCGAAGGCGATGGTGGCCACCATGACCACCCCGGTATCGGTCATGAAGACGTTCTGATGGGCCTCGCGGTCCTCCTGGGTCATGCCCGCGTGGTACGGAAGCGCCCGTACGCCATCGGCCTGCAGCAGCGCGGCGGTCTCCTCCGTCTTGCGGCGCGACAGGCAGTAGACGATGCCGCTCTCGCCGGCGTGGCGGGCCACGAAGCTCCGGCACTGGCGTTTCCAGTCGCGCTTCATCTCCACCGCCAGGCGGATGTTGGGGCGGTCGAAGCCCAGGACGGAGGCCTCCACCCCGCCGCCGAACAACCGCTCGGCGATATCCTCCCGGGTCAGGGCATCCGCGGTGGCGGTCAACGCGGCGATGGGAACTTGCGGAAAGAGATGCCGCAGGCGGCACAGATCCCCATACTCCGGACGGAAGGCCGGCCCCCACTGCGATATGCAGTGGGCCTCGTCCACCACGAACAGCTTCACCGGCAGCCGGCCCAGGGCGGCCAGCATCCGCTCGGTCATGAGCCGCTCCGGCGCCATGTACAGAAGCCGCGTCTCGCCGGCCGCCGCCCGGCGCCAGGCGGCAACGTTCTCCGCACGCGCATTGGCCGAGTTGATGGTGTCCGCCGCCACCCCGGCAAGCCGCAGGGCGGCCACCTGGTCCTGCATCAGCGCCACCAGCGGCGACACCACCACGGTCAGGCCGCCCAGGGCCAGCGCCGGAACCTGGAAGCACAACGATTTGCCCGACCCCGTGGGCATCACGGTCAGCACGTGACGGCCGGCCATCAACGCCTCGATGGCGGCCTCCTGGCCGGGGCGGAAGTCGTCAAAACCGAAAGTCTCCTTGAGTACCCTGCGCGCGACCGTCATGGCTCCTCACATGGCACTGCCGCGGCTTCGTCCCCGGAGCTGGCGGCGACCGGCCCCGGGCCGGCCCGGTTCGAATGCGAGAAGAGCGCCACCACGGGAGAGGGCGCTTCAGTGGACAAGGCCGCCCTGGCGCGCCTGTGCCACCATGGAGTCGCAGACGCGAAACGCGTTGGCCTGGATGGTCAGGGTGGGATTGAGACCAGCGGCGGTCACGAACACGCTGGCGTCGACGATGAAGAGATTGGACACGTCGTGGGAACGGCACCACTTGTCCACCACCGATGACTCGGGGTCGTTGCCCATGCGGCAGGTGCCCATCTGGTGATTGTGGAGCTTGCGGGTCTCGGGCCTGGGCACGATGATCCGGGTCGCCCCCGCCGCCTCGTAGATTTCCCGCGAACGTTCGCCCAGGTAGGCGGCCAGCCGCACGTCGTTCTCGTGGCTGGTGTAGGTGATGCGCGCGGCGGGCAGGCCGTAGCAGTCCGTCACGTCCGGGTCGAGGTCCACGGCGTTGCTGGCCACCGGCAGGCTCTCGCCGGTGCAGTGGCTGTGCAGGTAGTGGCGCCAGGTCTCGCGCATGGAGTCCTTGTGCCGCTGGCCCCAGCGCTGGCCGTGGATGGGCCGCAGGGCCAGTTCGATGGGATCGCCGCCATGAGCCCGGGGGTGCATGAAGCCGCCCCGGATGAAACCCCGTTTCGTGTCCGTCCTGTAGAAGTCCTGGAGTACCCGGGTGCTGGAGGTTCCCTTGTGGCCGTCCAGCGGCTCCGGGAAGGTCACCACCAGCGTCACGCCCGGGGAGTGGAACATGAGATTCCGGCCCACCAGTCCGCTGCGGTTTGCCAGCCCCTGCGGGAACCGCGCGGATTCGGACAGGAGCAGCAGCCGCGCCGTCTCCACGCCTCCGGCCGCCATCACCACCAGGCGCGCCGGCTGGTGTTCCTCGGCGCCTTCGGCGTTGAAGTAGGTCACGCCGGACGCCTTGCCCTGCCGGTCCAGGGTAATCTCCCGCGCCAGGCAGAGGGGCCGCATCTCCAGACGTCCCGTGGCCAGCGCCTTGGGCAGGAGCGACTCCAGCGTGCTGGACTTGGCTCCCACGGGACAGCCGTAGGCAGAGCACATCCCCTTGCCGATGCACCCCGGACGGCCGTCGTAGTCGCCGGTGAGGATGGCCAAGGGGGTCGGAAACGGGTGCAGGCCCAGCTTGCGGGCACCCTTCTCAAGGACCGCTCCGGGGCTGTTGCGCACCGCCGGCCCCACCGGATAGTCGCGTTTGCGCGGCGGGTCAAAGGGGTTCGACCAGCCCTTGCCCGAGACCCCGATGGTCCATTCCGCCTTCTCGTAGAAAGGCTCCATCTCCTCGTAAGAGATGGGCCAGTCCTGGATGGCGGCACCCGCCACCGGGCCGTCCTCGGAGCGCACCCGGAAGTCCGACTCATGGAAACGCCAGGAGAGGCCGCTGTAGTGGATGGTGCCGCCTCCAACGCACATGGCGTTGGAGAAGGTCTGGGTCTTGCTGGACAGAACCTCAGCCGGCGTGGCGGCGTCGGGCCGCCAGGTGCGCGGCTCCAGCTCCACCGTGGGCCAGAAAAAGTTGCGCCGCTTGTACAGGAGTTCGTCGCCCAGGGCGAAATCCTCGCGTTTGTACCAAGGGCCCCGCTCCAGCACGCACACGGTCATGCCCGCCTCGGTGAGCTCCTTGGCCGCCACCAGACCCGACGCACCGCCGCCCACGATGCAGACATCGACTGTTTCGCGCCTTGCCATCTGTCTCCGGGTTGCCGGTCTAGGACGAGCGGACCTTCCGGGCATGGGGAAACGCGTCGGGCTCGTTGGCGTCGTACCAGCCATAGGGGGTCTCGTTGCCGTGGGGAAAGCTCGGACCGGGGTATCCCAGCATCCGCCAACCAGCCCGGTCCCTGTTGCCGCCGTGCCGCGGATGGCCGTAGAACCCTTCCATGGTGTGGGTGATCAGGAGCGTGAAGAACGGATCCTTGCGCTCGTCCAGAACAGTCAGCACCCGGTCCTGCCCCATATCGTCCAGGCCGCAAAAGTCTTTTCCCGACTCCAGTTCGGAAGCCAGCCGGTCCAGTTCGACGACACCGCCGCGATACGCCGGCAAGTGGCGGCTGCCCAGACCGGCGAGCCGGAACAGCGTCGCCTGCTGCTCCTCGGTACGGCCTCCCATGCTCCCGAGGAGGAAGTTGGCGTACTCCTTCTTCTCCCGCGGACCGATGTCCGTATCCACGTCATCCGCCGCCAGCAGGCCCTCGATGTAGTCGAGAACCCCGGCCTCCCGTGCACCGGGGTCCTGGTCCGATGGCACGATGCGCGCCGCCGCGGCCTCGATGGTGGCCCGCTCGTGATCCGACAACACACGTCCTGTTTCCATGTCGCTCATGACCTGCCTGCCGCCATGACCTGTCCCTCCCACCGACCATGGGCATCAATGGATACCTTACAACAGCGTCCCGGGCAATTCACGTTCGATGCTTCCGTTCGATGCTCCACGCTCTCGATTCACCGGTACGGGGAAGCGGCGTGAGCCGCTCCCCCGGCCGCACACGCACCCAGCCTCGTCGAGAAACGCCAACAGCCCGACATGGGCGCGTACCGCGCCATACTGGCCACCGGAGCCGGGTCCGGATGAATTGTACTGGGGTCTGCGTGAATTGCACTCGATCGAGACTTCACGCCGTCCGAGGATCGGCGATGGAACCGCCCGCGGGCAATGCCGCGGTTCGCCGTACACCCCATGACCACATGGCGCCGGCAGGTCACGTGACACCGACCACATGACCTGGCCGTGCGACGCCTCTCGCCGATGGCGTTCAAAGCGGCTTGACGACCCTGCCCACCGTTGCCGCAAGACCGGTGACGGCATTCAGATACGCCCGGATCCGGTGCACGCGCTTCCCGGCCCGTTCGACAGCGGCGATACCCTGTTCAAGCGCCTTCCCGCTGCCGGCAAACTGCCGCCGGAGGGCCGCCACGCCGGTGTTCTCGAGACGGCGAACCGCCAGGCAGACATCCAGCAGGGCGGTGGCGGCCTCCGCGCGCTCGTCCGCCGGCAGCTCCTCGACCCCGGTGAGCCACTCGGCGGAGATCATCCGCTTTCGCGCCCGGCGCAACTCCGACAGTGTCTTGCGCCGAATCTCTCCCGGCGTCATCGGAGCGCCCTGCCCGCTTCGGCGCCGAGTCGGGACACCAACTCGACGAAACCCTCGACGGTACCGGCCAACTCGGCTGCCCGGACGTCATCCATGCGACCCTCCATCGCCGCCACGTACGCCGCGCGCAAGGACCGGATGGTCCGCTCCGCGGCCTCGACGGCCTCCACGTCGCCCGCACCCCGCAGACTCCGCAACCGCCGGGCCGGCCAGGTCCTGGGGAGCCGCTTCGCGTTCATGTACGGCTCGGTCACCTCGCCGCTGCGGAACCGCGCCGACAGCACCTCCCGGTCGGCGCGAACCTGCCGGGCCAGCGCCGTGATCCACGCCTGTTGCACGGCCAGCTCGCGTTCCATGGTGGCGCCACGGGCTTCGAACTCGCGGCGCAACGCCGCGGACTTGAACGACGCCACCGCGACAGCCGCGGCCGGCTCCATCAGGCCGCTCACCGAAACGTCGCCCCAACGCGCCTTTTTGAGCCGCGGCGACAGCCGATTCAACTCCGTGGTCAAGCGTCTTGCAGTGCGGCCGATCCCCTTGGACCCCTCCGGCTTCAGCAACGGCCGCAACGCCATGAAATACGATCTCAGAAGCTCGTTGTGACGCTTGGCCGCGGCGTACTCCGCCAGCCGTTCCGCCATGGCCGCGTCGAACTGCCGGAGCGCGTCCCGACGCTGCTCCGCCGACAGGCCGTCCCGCACCGACACCAAGGCCGCGGAATCGACCGCCGCCGCCAGTTCGAAAGCCCGATCCATCAGCGGCGGCACCTTGCCGGCCCAGGCGATGCCTGCCTTGGCAACCGCATCGAGTCCCGCAGTATCGGTGGCGGCCGTACAGCCGGCGGCCAGAAAAACCAGGACGGCTGCCGGCAGGAACGGGATATGGCGGGCTCGGGCACTCCTTCTCTTCATGATCGGCGTCTCCTCGCGCCCGCTGAAGCGGAATGCGGGCGCAGAAAGGAAGATAGGGTGCGGGACGGCCACCCTGTCCTTTGCCTGTCCTTTGCCGCGCCCGCTTTCCGTATCGATTTTACATCGATTTTCGTATCGCTTTGTATCGCCTTTGTATCGATTCCGTGTCCATTCTGATTCCGTACCCATGCTGTCTTCACACCGTGTCCCTTCTGTACCGATCGGTCCTTGTTTGCACGGGACAATCGGGATGTCCAACGATCGGCAGTGAACCCGCACGCCGGGGCAGATCGTTGACCGTGCGCACGCACTTGCGGTAGTGTCGCTTCGGGACAGGGCGAAGGACATTCCCGACACTCCCGAAATTCCCGGATGCGTGACCGCCTGATCCGGACCTGCTCTGACAAGGAGAAGTGAAATGAAGGACGGCCTGCGTTTCGTGGACAGCGACATGCACGTTCAGGAACCCGGAGACCTGCTGGAGAGATACCTCGACCCCGAGTTCAAGGGCCGGGTCACCTGGGCGGTGGACGCCCGGGGCCGGATCAGCCGCCGCACCTGGACCATCGACGGGCTGCCCGCCAGCGCGGACGTGGAGATACAGCAGCATCGCAAGAAGGCGGCCTCGTCAAAGGCCACCGGACCGATCATGGGAGCCGCCACCGGGGTGCTGTCGGCGTCGCGGATCGCCGACACGGGCCGTCTGGACTTCGCCATCGAGCGGGACTACGACGAGGAAGCCCAGCTCATGGGAATGGAGATGGAGGGCATCGACATCGCCGTGCTCTTCCCCACCGGCGGGCTGGGCCTCCTGGCGCGGGACCCCATGGACCCGCGGCTGTCGCTGGCCCTGAGCCGCGCCTACAATGACTGGATCAGCGACTTCTGCCGATACTGCCCGGAGCGCATGAAGTTCGCCGCCATGCTGCCGCTGCACGACGTCAATCTGTCGTGCCAGGAACTGAAGCGGGCGGTGCAGGAACTGGGCGCGGTGGCTTCGTTCATCCGGCCCAACCTCGTCAAAGGCCACTTCTGGCACTCCAACTACTGGGATCCCCTCTACAGCCTGCACGAAGAGCTCAACGTCTCCTGGTGCTTTCATGAAGGCACCGGCGCGTGGAACTCCCGCATGAACGAACTCTACGGCGAGAACCGCTTCTACCGCCACGTGGCCAGCCACTGGATCGAGATGCAGCAGGCCCTCATCGCCATGATCATCGGCGGGGTCTTCGAATTCCATCCCGGGCTGCGGGTGGGCTATCTGGAAGCCCAGAATTCCTGGGTGCCCGGCATCCTCACGCGCATCGAGTGGGACTACGCCAACTATCGCGATTCCCACGCGCCTTACCTGTCACTGACGCCCAAGGAGTACTTTCAGCGGAACTGCTGGGCCGCGGTGGAGGGCAGCGAGCCGGAAATCGCCGGCACGGCGGAACTCATCGGAGCGAACCGGATGTGCATCTCGACGGACTACCCCCACTTCGACTCGAACTTTCCCAACGTGTCCCGCAATCTGCTGCACAACGTGCCGCGGGAAACCGCGGCGGCCATCTTCATGGGCGGCGGCGCCCTCTACGACTTCGGCGAGGAGGACTTCCGCAAGGCCCACGCGGCGGCGGAGACGAACCGGAAGCGGCAGGCCGCGGTCAACGAAGGCTGATGCCCAGATCCGGGGCAACGAGAGTGCGGTGAAGGGAGTGGGGCTGGGGTGACAACCGCCGCGCGTTCCGGGCGGCCCTTCGCTGATCGGCCCGTCGCTCGTTGCCCCTTCACTCCCTGGTCCCTTCGTTCCCTACCCCTTCGCCTGTCCCAGTCTCACTTCGGCATCGGTCCCACCAGAAGCGCGGCGTCGAGTCGGCGGCCGAACAGATTGATGCGCCAATCGAGATGGGCTCCGGTGGAGCGGCCGGTGGAGCCTACCGCGGCGATGGGCTGCCCCTGCTTCACGCGCTGGCCCTCTTTCACGACGATGCGCGACAGGTGGAGAAACGCGGACGACAGCCCGTGGCCGTGGTCGACAATCAGGGTGCCGCCGGAGAAGTACATGTCCTTGTGGACGAGGGTGACCACACCGGCGGCGGGCGCCACCACCCGGGTGCCCTTCGGTGCGGCGATGTCGATGCCGTAGTGGGGACGGCGGGGCTCGCCGTTCAGGATGCGCCGGGAGCCGTAGACGCCGCTGATGCGGCCCTTGACCGGCCAGCGAAACCGTCCCAGGAAGTCGGTGCGCGGGTCGTCGCGCAAGCGCGCCCGCTTCACCATGGCCGCCTCCCGGCGGATGCGCGCGAGGTCCCGGCTGCCAGGCGTCACCTTGCGGCGCGGCAGGCCGTCGATGCGCTGGATGCGGTACTTGCGGGGCGCGACCGCCAACTCGTGCCGCTGGCGCCGGCCGTCCGGGAGGACCAGGGACAGCACCACCTTCGGCGGCGCGTCGCGCCCGAATCCGATGAGAAACCAGCCATCCTTCGAGACCCGTACCGGCTCGCCCTGGAACGTCACGCTGGAGCCCGGTGCCACGCGCCCGCGCACAAGCCCCCCCTGCACGCGCGGACCCTCCAGCGCCACCCCCTTTTCGGCTGCCCGCGTGAAGGCCGGGACTGGCGGCAGCAATGCGGCGAACAAGGTCAGGCAGAGCGCGAACCGAAGGGCTGACGGCCGGTTCTCCACCCGAGGAGAACGCGACCGCCGACGCGGACCGTTACCGGGAAGCACGGGGCGCCCCCGAGCCGGGCTCGGGAGCGTGGCATGCCGTGACCTGCATCCTGTGCCCGCGAATGACACGGATGCAGCATGGGACATGCCGGTGCGGCTGTCAAACAAGCTGCGACGGGAACCGTTCTTTATCGCGGCCGGCGGCGGTGCCGTCCTGGCCGCGCCTCCTTGAAGCCTGCGCCGCGGAAGATTCTCTTGGGGCAGAAATCCACCAGAGTCCTTCTTGGCGCCCAGTTCGTGTCCAGCAAAGGGACAAGGCTGCACGTTTCCAGCATTCTGGACGAAAATCCGGACATGCTCTCCCACCCGCCATCTACCGGAGCGTCCTGCGGCGCAGACCCCTTGAAGCCGAAACCGGCACAGCGACAACGCAATCGGCTCCAGAACAGACCGCTGCAGGGCCGCAGAACCTGCCTGCGTCGCCGTCCGCCGGACACAGACCTACCGGTAACGGTGGGATGAAGGATCAATGCTTCGCGCCTGCCGCGTCGTGAACCGCTGCAAGCCGCAGAACCGCCTGCCGACGTGCGAGGCTGATTGCCGGCGGCGCGATGGCCCGCTGCCTTTCCTCCCCTTCCTGCCACTCTTGCCATTCCTGCCATTCCACCCGTCGGCACGGCCGTCGGCCGGCAGGCTGCCTGGCTGAATCCGGACCTGCGACGCGCGTTTGATTCTTTGCTCCCGCTTGTGCAAGTTACCATCTGCAATACTCCGACCCCGCGGCTGCGGACGGGGTGCTGGAACGTCCGCGGGTCGGGATGCCGGATGGCTCGTCGTCACCGGTCCGGACCGCGTGCCGATGGCCTCCCGGACGTCCCGCACCCACATCCTGAACCTGCATACGGAATCACACGCGATGGGGACCGCGCGCGGTTTCGTCCGGGAGAGATCATGAGCGAGATCCGATTCGTCGACACCACCCTGCGGGACGGCAACCAGAGCCTCTGGGCCCTCAACATGAAGACCGCGGCCATGGTGGAGGCCGCCGAGCAGATGGACCAGGCGGGCTTCGAGTCCATGGAGTTCTTCGTCACCAACATGTTCAAGAAGTACGTGCGGGAGCACAAGGAGAACCCGTGGGACTGGCTGCGGGAAGGCACCAAGCGGCTGCGCAACACCAAGCTGCGGCTTCACGGCGGCCTCAAGGGAGGGCTCGAGAAGAAGCCGTTGTCGATCCTGCAACTCATCATCCGCAAGGTGGTGGACAGCGGCATCACGCTGACGCGGACATCGAACTCCTGGAACGACTACGAGGTGTTCGGCGAGGAAGTGCAGGGACTGCGCAGCCTCGGCATGGACTGCGTCGTCAATCTGATCTATTCGGTGTCGCCCCGGCACACCGACGCCTACTACGCGCAGAAGGCCCGGGAGGCCGCCGCCCTCAAACCGGTTCGCATCTGCTTCAAGGACGTGGGCGGGCTGCTCACTCCCGAGCGCACCCGCACGCTGGTGCCCATCGTGCTGGACAACATCGGCGACACCCCGGTGGAGTTCCACGCCCACTGCAACAACGGCCTGGCACCACTCAACTACCTGGAAGCCATCAAGCTCGGCATGACCACGATCCACACCAGCGTGCCGCCGCTGGCCAACGGCTCGGCCCAGCCCTCGGTCTTCAACATGGCCCGGAACATCCGCGCCATGGGGCATGAGGTGCAGGTGGACGAGGAGGTGCTGAGGCCGGTGGAGGCACACTTCAACTATGTGGCCCGGCGCGACGGGCTCCCCATCGGCAAGCCGGTGGAGTACAACCACGCGCAGTACCTCCACCAGGTGCCCGGCGGCATGATCTCCAACTTCGTGCACCAGCTCCGCCTGGTAGGCATGGAGGACAAGCTGCCCGAGGCGCTGGAGGAAGCCGCCCGGGTGCGGGCCGAGTGGGGCTATCCCATCATGGTGACGCCGCTGTCCCAGTTCGTGGGCACCCAGGCCGCCTTCAACGTCATCCTGGGCCAACGCTACAAGCAGGTCAGCGACCAGTCCATCCAGTACGCCCTGGGCATCTGGGGCCGGGAGGGCGCCGAACTCATGGACCCGGACGTGAAGGACAGGATCCTGAGCCGCCCGCGCGCCAAGGCGTGGACCGAATGGGAACAGCCGGAACCGTCGCTCAAGGAGCTGCGCTCCCAGGTCGGCGCCGCCTCGGTATCCGACGAGGAGCTGGTGCTGCGGGTATACGCCGGCGTGGACGAGGTCAAGACCATGATGGAAGCCGGGCGGCCCAGGGAATACCTGAGCGCGCGCCAGCCGCTGGTGCGGCTCATCCACGAGTTGACCCGCCAGAACGAATACACCCAGGTGTACATTCGCAAGCCGGGGTTCTCCCTCGCGCTGGGGCGGAGCGACGATGGAGCGGCGAACGCGAATCGGGGAGAGTCATGAGCGACGTCACATTCGTGGACACCACGCTGCGGGACGGCAACCAGAGCCTGTGGGCCTACAACATGAAGACCGCGGCCATGCTGGATGCCATCGAGCGCATGGACCAGGCGGGCTTCGAGTCCATGGAGTTCTTCAGCGCCACCATGATCAAGAAGTACGTGCGCGAGCACCGGGAGAACCCGTGGCACTGGCTGCGCGAAGGCGCCCGGCGCGCACGCAGGACGCCGCTCCGGCTGCACGGGAGCATCCGCGGCGGGCTCGAGAAAAAGCCCACCTCGGTGGCCCGGCTGTTCATCCGGCACGTGGTGGACAGCGGAATCACGCTGACGCGCAACTCCAACCCCTGGAACGACTACGAGGTGTTCCGGCACGACGTGGACGAACTGCGCGAACTCGGCATGGACACCATCGTCAATCTGATCTACTCGGTGTCGCCCCGGCACACCGACGCCTACTACGCGCAGAAGGCCCGGGAGGCTGCCGCCCTCAAACCGGTTCGCATCTGCTTCAAGGACGTGGGCGGGCTGCTCACTCCCGAGCGCACCCGCACGCTGGTGCCCATCGTGCTGGACAACATCGGCGACACCCCGGTGGAGTTCCACGCCCACTGCAACAACGGCCTGGCACCACTCAACTACCTGGAAGCCATCAAGCTCGGCATGACCACGATCCACACCAGCGTGCCGCCGCTGGCCAACGGCTCGGCCCAGCCCTCGGTCTTCAACATGCTCAGGAATGTGCGCGCGGTGGGCCATGCGGTGTCGGTGGACGAGGAGGCGCTCCGGCCGGTGGAGGCGCACTTCAACTATGTGGCCCGGCGCGACCGGCTGCCGGTGGGAGCCCCCTCCACCTACGACCAGTCCGTTTACAGCCACCAGGTGCCCGGCGGCATGATCTCCAACTTCGTGCACCAGCTCCGTCTGGTGGGCATGGAGGACAGGCTGCCCGAGGCGCTGGAGGAAGCCGCCCGGGTGCGGGCCGAGTGGGGCTATCCCATCATGGTGACGCCGCTGTCCCAGTTCGTGGGCACCCAGGCCGCTTTCAACATCATCCTGGGCCAACGCTACCAGCAGGTCAGCGACCAGTCCATCCAGTACGCCCTGGGCATCTGGGGCCGGCAGGGCGCCGAGTACATGGACCCCGACGTGAAAGACAGGATCCTGAGCCGCCCCCGCGCCAAGGCATGGGAGAACTGGAAGCAACCGGAGCCGTCACTCAAGGAGGTCCGGGCGCAACTCGGCGGCCCCTCACTGTCGGACGAAGAGATGGTGATGCGGGTCTACGCCGGGGATGAAGCCGTGGAGGCGCTGCACAACGCCGGCCGCCCCCGGGAGTACCTGAGCGCGCGCCAGCCGCTGGTGCGGCTCATCAACGAACTGACGCGGCAGAACGAATACACCCAAGTGTACATCCGCAAGCCGGAGTTCTCCCTGAGCCTGGGGCGAAACGCCGGCGGCTGAATCCGGTCCCGGGTGGCGGCGCTGCGGTGCCAATGCCGCCGCGGCTCAAGGCGCCGTCCCCTGCTCCAATGCCAGATTGAAGACGGTGTCGCTCATCCAGCGCCTGAAGCCGTCGTTGTCCATGAACTGCTTGAACAACCGGCTGTCGTCCTTCATCACCGAAGTCATCACCCTCTGCAGAACCCTTTCGAATTCGATGCGCAGATTATCACTGTCCGAGTGCCGCCGGGCATTCCGGAAGGCGGTATCCGCCTTCACCTTCGCAGGAATGGTCTCGGTGACGAATTGCCTCACGCGGTCCGCGTCCTCCCACGGGATGTTCCCGAAGTGGTCGTTGAAATCCCTGATGATGTTCGAGAGCCGATCCAGCTCCGGCTCGCTCCCTCCGCCGCCCGCACCGGCGGTCGCCGGGTCCACCTCGGCCTCCTCGTCGGGCAGCATGATCTTGCGCACCGCCTGCTTCTCGACCCGATAGCTGTCCATGTCGATGGTGTCCAGAATGCCCCTGGACAGGTCATCCTCGCGCGGGGACGGCAGCCTGGGAATCAGGAAGTTGAGGAAGATCGACCGCATTTCCCAGCCGGCCCGGGTATAGGGCAGCAGGCAGGAAAGGAAAGCGTAGGCCCGGACGAACCGCCTGGCCTTGCCCTTGAACTCCACCTGCCCATCTTCGTCGAGGTCGCGCACATAGACCGCGACGCATCCGTCGAGAATCGGGTCGAGCCGGTCCCGTCCGGCACCGTCCAGGTAGAGCCGCGCGAAGTCTTCGACCTGGCCCGGCGCATAGACCTGAGCGCGGTCCAGATCCGCCTGCAGGTCATGAAGTCTGTTCGGGTCGGTCTCGTCGGACAGGATCGTGGCGCGATAGAAGTCTGCGAAGGCATCGCGCATGGCGTCGGCGTCGTTCAGGAAGTCCAGCACGAAGACATCGTGCTTTTTCGGATGCGCCCGGTTGAGGCGCGAGAGTGTCTGAACCGCCTGGATGCCGGACAGCGTCTTGTCCACGTACATCGTGTGCAACAGCGGCTCGTCGTAGCCGGTCTGGAACTTGTCCGCGCAGACGAGGAACCGGTAAGGGTCCTCCCGGATCTTCTCGGCAATCCGGGTGCCCGGAAAACCGTTCAGCGACGCTTCGCTGACCTTCGCACCGCCGAATTCATGCTCACCGGAGAAAGCCACCATGGCCCGATACGGGCTCTTTCGTTCGTTCAGATAGTCACGGATGGCGCGATGGTACTGGATCGCGCGTTCGATGCCGTTGGTGACCACCATGGCCCGCGCTTCACCGCCGATCCGATTGCGGGCGAGAACCTGTTCGTGGAAGTGGTCCACCATGATCTCGGCCTTGAGGCGGATGGCGTGGCCGTGCCCCTCGACGAAGCGCCGCAGCTTCGTCCGGGCCTTCTTCGTATCGAACTCCGGGTCGTCCTCGACGGTCTTGGCGAGTTTGTAGTAACTGGCCACCGGCGTGTAGTGCGCCAGCACGTCCAGGATGAAGCCCTCCTGGATCGCCTGTTTCATGGTGTAGCTGTGGAAGGCGCGGCGCCGGGTCGTGCCGTGCGGGTCCGGCTCGCCGAACAACTCCAGCGTCCTGTTCTTGGGCGTGGCGGTGAATGCGAAGTAGCTGGCGTTGGAAAGCAGCTTGCGCGATTCCATCAACCGGTTGATTTGGTCCTCGAAGGTCGCGTCCTGCTCCCCCGCGCTCGCCTCGGAAAGCACCTGCCCGAGGGCCGCGCTGGTACGACCGCCCTGGCTGGAATGGGCCTCGTCGATGACGATGGCGAAACGCCGCCCGCGCTGCGCGTCGCCGATCTCGTCGAGGATGTAGGGAAACTTCTGCACCGTCGAGATGATGATCTTCCTGCCCGACTCGATGAAACGCCGCAGATCGCCCGATGCGTTGGCATGGCCGACGGTGGCCCCGACCTGGGCGTACTGCCGGATGGTGTCGTTGATCTGCCGGTCGAGAATGCGCCGGTCGGTGACCACGATGATGGAATCGAAGATGGCGGCGCCGTCCCGGGAGAGGTCGATCAACTGGTGCGCCAGCCAGGCAATGGAGTTGCTCTTGCCGCTGCCGGCGGAGTGCTGGATCAGGTAGCGTCGGCCCACGCCGTTCGCGGCAGCGTCCGCCAACAGCCGGCGGACCACATCAAGCTGATGATAGCGGGGCCAGACCTGGGTTCGTACTTTACGGCCCGTCTTCTCGTCCTTCGTCTCCACCCGCTGGGCGTAGTTCTCCAGGATATGGGTCAGATTCTCGGGGGTGAGAACCTCGCGCCACAGGTAGTCGGTCTTGATTCCATCCGGGTTCGGCGGGTTGCCGGCACCGTCGTTCCAGCCCCGGTTGAAGGGAAGGAACCACGATGCCTTGCCCCTGAGGTGGGTGCAGAAGCGCACCTCGGCCTCGTCCACGGCGAAGTGGGCAGCGCAGCGCCCCAAGTCGAACAGCGTCTCGCGCGGGTTGCGGTCCCTCTTGTACTGCTCCACCGCGTCGTCCACCGTCTGCCGAGTGAGGTTGTTCTTGAGCTCGAAGGTAATGACCGGCAGCCCGTTGACGAAGAGCACGAGGTCCAGCGCCCGCTGGGTCTCGTCGCGGCTGTAACGAAGCTGCCGGGTGACCGTGAAGCGGTTCGACGCGAAGCGCTCCTGCGCCCGATGGTTGGCGGGGGAAGGCGTGCCATAGAAGAGGTCCAGATCGTGCGCGCCGTGCCTGAGTCCCTTGCGCAGCACCTCCATGGTGCCCCGCTTCGAGATCCGGTCCCTCAACCGCGCCAGAAACTTGCTTCGGGTCGGCCCGTCCTGGCCCAGCGCCAGCGCTGCGGCGGCTTGGGGTTGCGTGGTGCGCAAAAAAGCGGAGAGCTGGGCCAGATCAACGCAATATTCGCGTTCGTAGTCGCCATGGCTGCCGCAGATCCAGCCCGAACCGCCGTATTCCGACGGTGGTTCAGCCACCGTGTCCGCCGCGAGCGGGTCGCAGGCATGGCCCGTGAGCGCCGTGCAGATCAGCCCTTCGAGGCCGCGTTCGCTGGTGTCGGTGGTCAAGATTTGGTGCCCGCTTCTCAGATCGGGACCTCCCGCACCTGTCCTGGCAGCACCTCGTCAATCGCCGCGCGAATTTCTTCGGTTCGATGCTGTACCCGCGGCCACGGCGTAGCCATCAGCACGACGACGGCCAGCCTTCTTCCGGTCAGATTCTGCTGATAACGCATGTTCCGGTCCGTGGTCACGATGACCTGATATCCTTCCTCTTCGGCTCTTCGGATCAATTCCCCATTCTCCAGCAACTCCCATCCCCTCTCCGCAGACCTGTCCACCGAATGTTCTGACAAGTGCCTGCGAAGGGGTGCCGGAGTCCCGTGGTCGAAGAGAATTTTCACGATTGCAGGGTCGTCCTGAGGGCCTCGGCTTCGTGCTTGAGCACAGCGGCCACCTGCCACGGTTTGACCTCGGGGTACCACTCCAGGAATTCGTTCACGGTGGCACCGCTCTCGAGACTCTCGAAAAGAGCATAAACCGGCACCCGGGTTCCCGTGAAGGCCCAAGCCCCACTGATCTTGCGGGGATTCCGTTCCACCGCAGCACAGGTTGTCCAGTTCGTCATCTCTGTGACCTCCTCTTGGTTCGCGTCACCCTCTACAGATTCATCCAGGACAGGGGTGGGCATTCCTGATTCCTGCGGCAAGACGCTGGCAGCTTCGCGGCCGCGCGGCCCCCTCTCCGCCTCCGGTGCGCCGCCTGGCTCGAAAACGACGACATCCAGGTTATCGAAGCCACGAAAGGTTTCCTCGATGCGCGGGCGCACGTCGCACCATTCCAGTCCGCCCAGGCCGCAACCCAGCGGCGGTACCGCAATCGAACGTATCCCGCGTTCGCGTATCACTGTCGCAAGGTCATCCAACCCGGCCTGGATGTCTTCGATCCTGCTCTTGTCCCGCCAATGCCGCTTGGTCGGGAAGTTGACGATGAAGCGGGGATTGGCGAGGAGGCGCGTTTCGAAAACGAACATGCGGCCGGGCCGGACCCCTCCCCCCTTGCAGGCCTCGGCATACGCGCGGAAATCCTCGGGAAACGCCTTCTTGAACTGAAGCGCAAGCCCGCGTCCCATCACCCCCACGCAGTTGACCGTGTTGACCAGGGCCTCGGCATCCTGGGCGAGGATGTTACCGGCTTTGAAGTGAATCATCGGTGCCCTCTTCGTGTCACCTTGATAATACCACTTCGACTGAGGCACGACAGTGGGCCGTTGAGCAGCGGGCGGTGTCATGGTCAACCCACCGCCTCCGCCGATCAGTCCCCGGGACCGAATGCCGGCTCGTCGTCGGAATCGGGACGATCACCCGTTCCGCCAGCGGCAGCCAGAGGATCGATTTCCGGCAGAGAGGTCGCTGCTTGGCGCACATCCAGCTTGCCGGTCACGACATCGGCGATCAGACGGGTGCGGTACTCGCGGAGCAGGTCGATCTCGCTTTGCGCTTGAGCGATGCCCGCCTGGATCTTCTCGACCATGTGGTCGAGAAAGCGGGCGATGGCGGTCTGCTCAATGGAGGAAGGGATGGGAACAAGCCGCCGATAGGCTTCCTCTCGAGCAAGACCTGGAATCGCAGAGTCGTTGTTTACCGCATCAAGGCGTAGACAACCGAGCACGTAATACAACCAGAGAATATGCGCAGGTGAAAATCGCTTGTCGACAAAAAACGTCGTGTCGATCGCGAAAACACATACGGGAGAATAGTGTACTTTACCAAATGAACCCTTTCGACCGACGATTATACAAGGAGCCTCTGTGTTTGCCACCTGGTGTAAACCGACACGGCCATTTGAACCGAAAACTGGAGTGTTTCCAACACGACGTACTTCGGTAGAGAGAGAATCACCGTACTCCATTCGGCAAATCTGCTTCAGTCGCCTTACCTCCCAATGCACCGGCACCTCTCCCAGCCACTCGACCCCGGAGTCCTTGTAACGTGGATATGGTTTGAGTTCGGCGGCCATCACATCAGCCGAAAAGGGTGTCGCGCACTGTCTGCCTTGGCAAATGGAGGAAGTCCGCCGTGTCGGCGACGATCGCGTTCAGGGTTCCGACCCGCACGTCCCGATGTCGCGGCACGGTCACTTGATGCCTCCCGCCGTCGGCGGCACCGTCATGTGGCTGCCTCGGCTCCGAGTCAAGCGACGGCCGTGGTGAGGGGCAAACCGCCGGGCGACTTCGGTGGCCGAGAGGTCGCGGGGCAGTTTCATGCCGCGATGGCCTCTTCCCGGACGAGATGCAGCCGGATCACGCGCGGCGCCTTGTCTTCATCGAAGTGGCAGGGCACGGCGTCTCTCGCCATCTCCTTCAGATCGTCCCAGTCCTCTCCCTGCGTGTGGATGCCGTATCCGGGCGCCTTGGCGTCGTACCCGCCTTCGACCGCTTCTGTGACCTCGAAAATGATTTCCGCTGGCCGCACCTGCGACACCGTGCTTGGATTTTCATTCATTGTTCGCCTCATCCGCCCTTGTCTTCTTGTCGCCAAAGTCGGTCCGGCACGGCCGCCACGCGGCTCACTTCACGGGGAACCACTCCTGCAATGTACAGCGCAGCCTTTGGAAGGACCGATCCTTGCAGCCTTTGAGCGACACCCGTTCGGCGATCTGCTGGTACAGCGACGTGCTACGAGGAATCCCCGCTGCGTGCAACGCCGCATGGAATGCCTCTTTGGGACACGGGGACTTCAAGGCACCCGCAGACATCCAGCCATTTTCGACCAGCCAGTCACGCAGCGGCGGCTTCCTGCCCGACCAGCCGGCCACTTTGGCCACATGGGGAGAATCTGACCAGACCCAGGCCTCGAGTTCGGGGTCCACGACGACGGTTCGAGCCCGTTCACCCCAAAGGGAACTGGCGAAGCGTTGATCCATCTCGCGCTGGAGTTCTTCCGGGGCGGTTGTCTCGCGCCCGCTGCCTTGATGGTCGAATAGCAGCAGACCGTGGCGGTACTGCTTGACGAAGTCGGACAGGAACGATAACCCCTCACGCACGCACGCCGGATCGTGCTGCGGATGGACATGGATGTCATGCGCGATTGGCCGGATACCCATCGCCCGCGGTCTCGATAACAGTCCCTTCAGCGCGTGCTGCATGTCCTTGTCGGCCACCAGCACGACCAAGTCCTTTTCGGTCACCCCAACACTCCGGATGCCAGCAGCGTGCCGAGGTCGACGTCCTGCTGCCACTCTCGAAGCCGCGGGTGTTCGGAGCCGGGAACGATGTCGGTCGCGCCCTGGTCATCCTTCGCGAAGCAAAGCACCTCATCTCCGCTCGCGGCGTTCAACACCAACGGCGAGTGGGTCGCCAGCAGTACCTGGGCCGTGTACATGGAACGGAGGGAGTCGTAGACGGTGGCCACGGCACCGGGGTGAATCCCGTTCTCCGGCTCCTCTATCAGGTAGATCCCGCTCAGATCGGCAAGATACGCGGGCAGCGTGAGCGCCGTCAGTCGGAGTGTGCCGTCCGAGACAAGCCACGACGGAACCTTCAGGCGTCCGGCATATTCGTAGATCATGTAGCAGTGCCGGTCCTCCGGACGTTCGATGGTCCTGATGTCCTCCAGGTCGGGAAGCGCCGTTTGCAAGTGCTTGATCCACGCCGCATGACGTCTTGGATCGCGCTTCCGAAGGCGAGCCACGACCCAGGAGAGATTGGAGCCGTCCGGCAGGAACCCGGCGGCGCGCGTCGGCGGACTCGGGCGGCGGATCGCGCGGCTGTTGAGCATCAACCGCTGGATGCGCGAATTGAGGTATTCGCGAAACCAGG
The DNA here is from genome assembly GCA_964291295.2 of uncultured Binatia bacterium (SeqCode). Classification (GTDB taxonomy): domain Bacteria; phylum Desulfobacterota; class Binatia; order UBA9968; family JAJDTQ01; genus JAJDTQ01. The sequence continues at coordinate 3,317,631 of OZ219754.1, forward strand.
TCGCTATTGAGAACGAATCTTCGTCCGCCGGGAGATTGCGCAACGCCGATCTCTTCGGCCCAAGCTTGAAAGATGGCGCCCAACTCCGGTCCGACGGTTTGGAATCGTTGTAGAAGTTGTCGTTACCTCCTTTGACCTTGTTGACCAAAACCTTGCGGTCCGACAGTCTGGTGCTTTCCTGAAGCGATGCCGGCGCTGCCGGAACCTGGGGAAAAAGCTCGCGCTGCTCCGCCGCGCGCACACCGGCCTTCTTCAAAAGCAGCGTCTCGGCCTTGAACTCGAACTGGCGCTCGGTGTCGTCGAAACCGATCTCCACCTGATACCGCACCGTATCCAGCTCCGGCTTCATCGACCGCTCGCGGAGATGGTCCGGCACCGTGGCCTCGACGGCCAGTTCCAGGCCGCTCCCGCAGCCACGGAACAACAGGTTGAGCGGATCCGAAGCGCGGTCTTCCAGGGCCTGTTCCAGGCCGTTCGATACGATGTCGCCGAGGAAGCCGATGACATCCAGGAAAGTCGTCTTGCCCGAAGCATTGGGGCCGACCAGGACGTGGAAAGGCTTCAGGGGCCGCGCCACATACTGCAGGCAGCGGTAGTTCAACGCTTCCACCAACGTGATCACCGCCGCTCCCCATCGGGCGATCCCGCGTCCGGAATGTAGTGCAACAGGTCCTCCGTCTCCCCCTCGATCGCCAGAATATCTGTGCGAATGTCCTTCAGGGGTCGCTTCGGCTGTGGCCTGTAGAAGTACCGGTTGAGGCTGCCCTCGTAGCCGACTTGCCGTGTGCTCCCTGGAGAAACCCGCGTATCACTGCCTGGAGCGTTCCGCTTCCATGGCCGTCAGGCGCTGCCGGAGCGGGGCGCTTTCACGATATCTTCGCCAGTACTCATCGAATTCCTTGCCGCCCAGGTGTTTCGTTTCCTCGTAAACCCTCCTGCGAGCTTCGCGCATGAACTCGACGCAGTCGAACTTGTCGGGCGCCTTACTCGTCATCATTGATCTCCTTCGGCGTTCGGATGTCGATTGCCGGGTAACCGAGTCTCCGGTTGACGCCATTGTACGCCCGGATACGCCCCCAACTCACCATCTGCTTGAAATTCCAGCTTGCAATGACATCAACCTCGCCGATGCTGGCGATGGCCACATGCAACGCAACGTTGTAGTTTGCCGGAGCCACGACTCCGGCTGCGATATAGGCCTCCGCAAGCTTGCGGGCCGGTTCGGATTCCCGAACCGTTTCAAAGTGGGCTTCCGGTATGTGTTCGATGACAGCACGCACGCCAGGCGGTGCGTTTTCCAGATTCTTTCGAGTCACTTCCGAGAAGACCAGCGTTGCCTCGCCGCTGCGGAAGCCATCGAACAGGCGACGTGATGCTTCGCGGAACTCGTCGTCTTCACAACCGCCGATCACGGATGTATCCGCATAGATCCGGGGTTTCGCAGTGTATTCCGTTCCCGGTTCGCGCACCATGAAGTCGGGAAGCAAGCTCTCGAAGTCAGCCTGGAGCTGGAGGATATCGGTTCGAATCTCGCCCAGCGTACGCAACGGCTGCGGCTTGTAGAAGTACCGGTTGAAGCTGATCTCGTAGCCGATCTTCACACTGTCATGCCGGTACCAGGCATCGGGTGCCCAGGGCAGCACTTCGCGTCGCAGGAAGGCTTCGAGGCCGCCCGCCTCCTGCAACGGAATCTGCTCGGTGTCGCGCAGGCCGGTGTCCGGCTCGTATTCGACCACGGCGGACCGGCGGTTCAGGGTCGTCGCGAACAGGCCGCGCAGCGGGTTGGCCTCCGTGCCACGCTTGTGGACCTTCCGGATGACCGCCGGTGCGTCCTCGCTCCGCCGGCCGTTCTCTTTCAACTCCTTGATCTCGGAAGCCTGGTAGACGCGGTTCGGATCGGCGCCCACGATCCGCAGCGGCCGCTCCACCGCCACCTTCCGATAGCCGAAGGCGGCGTTGTCGAAGATCCTGCTCTGCGCGCTCTCCTCGAAGGCGAGGAAGGTGCCGCAGATGCGCCTGATATCGTCCTCGCCGAGCTCACAGTTCTTCTTGCCGAGGTTCTTGCGCAGCGGCCGGTGCCAGCCGGTGGCATCGATCAATTGCACCTTGCCGCGCCGATGTTCCGGCTTGCGGTTGGTCAGCATCCAGACATAGGTGGCGATGCCGGTATTGTAGAACAGGTTGAGCGGCAGGGCGACGATGGCTTCGAGCCAGTCGTTCTCGATGATCCAGCGGCGGATGTTGCTCTCGCCCTGGCCGGCATCTCCGGTGAACAGCGAACTGCCGTTGTGCACCTCGGCGATGCGGCTGCCGAGCGGGGTGTTCCGCTTCATCTTCGACAGCATGTTCGCGAGGAACAGCATCTGCCCGTCGCTGGAGCGCGTGGCCAGAGAGTACTCCGGATCGCCGTCATGCTCGATCAGGAACCGTGGATCGCGCAGGCTCTTCCTGCCGCCCATGCGCTCCATGTCCGTCTTCCAGCTCTTGCCGTAGGGCGGATTGGACAGCATGAAGTCGAACTCGCGGGCCGGGAAGGCGTCGTTGGCCAAGGTGGAATGCACCGGGCCGCCGACGATGTTGTCGGCGGCTTCGCCCTCGCCCTTGAGCAGCAGGTCGGCCTTGCAGATGGCGCAGGTCTCGGCGTTGATCTCCTGGCCGTACAGGTGCGTGGAGACCTGCTTGCCGCGCTCGGCGGCAAGCTCCCGCAAGGTCTCCTCGGCCACCGTCAGCATGCCGCCCGTGCCGCAGGCGCCGTCATAGAGCAGCCAGGTTCCGGATTCGATCCGGTCGGCGACGGGCAGGAACACGAGCCTGGCCATCAGGCGCACGGCGTCTCTCGGGGTCCAGTGCTCGCCCGCCTCTTCGTTGTTCTCCTCGTTGAACCGGCGCACCAGCTCTTCGAAGATCGTGCCCATGCCGTGGTTGTCCAGGCCGGGATGACGAACGGCGCCCGCGGTATCCATTACCGGGGCCGGGCTCAGATTGACTTCAGCCGAGGTCAGTTTCTCGATCAACGCGCCGAGGGCGTCGGCACGGGCGAGACGCGGGATCTGGTTGCGAAACTCGAAGCTGTCGAGGATGGCCTGCACGTTGGGCGAGAACCCGTCGAGCCAGGCTTCGAAATCGGCCCTGAGTTGCTGCGAACTGGAGCGGGCGCGCAGGCCGCGCAGGGTGAACGGCGAGGCATTGTAGAACGCCTGACCCGCGGCCTGGCGCAGCGCGGCATCCTGTTCGACCACGCCCGCCGCATCAAGCGAGTCCTTCATGTCGAGCACGGCCCGCTTGCCGTCTTCCAGCACCGCGTCCAGCCGCCGCAGCACGGTCATGGGCAGGGTCACGTCGCGGTATTTGCCGCGCACGTAGAGATCCCGCAGCACGTCGTCCGCGATGCCCCAGATGTAGTTCGCAATCCAGTTGAGGTCGCCGTTGCCCATCTCGCATCCAGTCCGTGGTCTCGTGTTCGGCCTGCGGGGCGGCGGCCATCCCCGGGCCTCCCTCTCCTGGAAGCACGATCCCGCCTCGTACCGGAGCCGGCGCGCCGTCTTCATCCGGAACCCGCACCGCACGCGCCGCCCGGCAAGCCGGCGGCCCGGTCAGCGTTTCGTGTCGGCGATTTCCAGCGCGGCGAAGGCGTACATCCGGGCGGCGGCCTCGAGGTCGTCCACCTTCTGCATCTCGCCGGTGGCCGGCTTGGCGTCGGCGGCCTCCGGCGAGGGGCCGCACTTGATGGCGGGAATGCCCACTTCCGCGAACACCGTCAGGTCGGCGTAGGTGCTGGTGAAGGCGTCCCGGATCGGTTCCACCTTGCGTCCCCGCACGTATTCGTGCGCCTCTTCCATGGCGGCCACCAGCGGCTCCGCACCCTTGGACTCGTACCCGTTGACGGACAGGAACAGCGAACACGCGGCCTCGATGGCGGTGTCCGCCACCACCGCCTTCACCTCCCGCAGCACGTCGATGGCGCGCTGTTCCGGGGTCATGAACGCCTCCACATAGAGGTTGCAGATGGCCGGCGAGAAATTGGGCTTGAACGGCGCACCGCCGAAGATGGAGCCGATGTTGACCTTCGGAACCATCGTGGCGGCGGCGAACTCGTAGCGGTGCTCCCGCTCGTAGCGCCGCGCCCAGTCTTCCAGGGCCGGAATGATGGAGGCCATGCGCACCACCGCGTTCCTGCTCTCCCGGGCATCCACCGGATGGTCCACGAACGGCCCGTACATCGGCTCGCCAAAGGTGGTGATCTTGATGAACACCGCGCCGCACTGCGCCCAGGTGATGCGGAACTGGGACGGCTCCACCACGATGCAATAGTCGCCCACGACCCCGTGGGTGACCAGGTAACGCGCGCCGTGGCCCTTTCCCCGGTAGGCCGGACCCTGGTAGTGGTCCACCGGCGCCCGGCCGATCTCCCCCGCCACCCCCGTGACGATGACGTCGCCCTTGAGCCGGACCCCGCTCTCCTTCAGCGCCTTGGCCATGGCCAGGGTGCAGGCGAGCGGCCCCTTGTCGTTGACGATGCCGCTGCCGTAGATGACCTCGCCGTCACGCCGGGCCAGCGCCTGCCACTCCGGGCGGGTGCCGCCGGTGATCCACAGATCCTCCGGGGTTCCGGCCAAGGCCGTGTCCATGTGCCCGTTGAACAGCAGCGTCGGTCCCTCGCCGGTGCCGGGGAGGACGCCCACCACATTGGCCCGGCCCGGCTCGGTGTGCTGCAGGAACGTCTCGATGCCCTGTTCCCGCAGCCAACCGTGGATGAACCGCGCCACCTCCTCTTCGCTGCCCGTGGGCGTGGGGATGCTGACCACGTCCATGGCCAGCCGGGCCAGCTCCTCCCGGTCGATGTGGGAAAAGACCTTTTCCAGGGTCGCCTGATCGGTTTGCATGGCTGGAACCCCCGTGCGGCCCGGAGGCTAACGAACAGGGACGCCGCAAGTCAAGCGCGTCAGGGAGGCCAAGACAAGCGCGCCAAGGCCCCCGGAACTTCCCGCCGGCGACCGGCCCGCCGGGAGCGGGAATTTGACACGGCTGGACGCCATCGGATATCTTCGGGAACTTGATCTGGAACTGGATCCGGAGTTGCCGGGCCTGCCGTTTCCTTCCGCCACCCAAGCCCCGGACCCGGGCTGTCACACGGCCGAACGGGGCGACGGAAACTCTTGCAACATCACTCGAACGTCCGACGCGAACAGGAGGCAGTCCATGGGTTATGCAGACCTGCATGAGCACCTGAAGATGCTCGAAGAGGCGGGGCACCTGCGCCGCATCAACCAGAAGATCAACAAGGACACCGAACTGCACCCGCTGGTGCGCTGGCAGTACCGGGGCGGGATTCCCGACGAGGAACGCAAGGCTTGGTACTTCTCCAACGTCACCGACTCCCGCGGTCGCCGCTTCGACTTTCCGGTGGTGGTGGGTGCGCTGGCCGGCAGCCGGGCCATCTATTTCCTCGGCATGGGCTGCGACAGCGCCGAGGAGATGGACAAGAAGTGGAAGCACGCCCTCTCCAATCCGGTGACGCCGAAAGTGGTGGACGACCCGGCGTGCCACGAAGTGGTGATGACCGGCGACCCCCTGGAGCGGGACGGACTGGACAAGTTTCCGGTGCCCATCTCCACCCCGGGCTTCGACAACGGCCCGTACACGACCTGCTCCCACTGGATCACCCGGGACCCCGAGACCGGCATCGGCAACATCGGCAACTACCGCGGCCAGATCAAGTCCCGCACCCGGGTCGGCGTGTTCCCGTCCGGACTGGGCCAGGACATCTACCTTCACTGGAAGAACGCCCAGAAGCGCGGCGAGCCGCTGGAGGCGGCCCTGGTCATCGGCGCACCGCCGGTGGTCTCCTACGTCTCGGTGCAGAAAGTCGACTACGGCGTGGACGAGATGGCCATCGCCGGCGGTTTCGTGGGCGAGCCCATTCGCATGGCCCGGTGCAGGACCGTGGACCTGCAGGTGCCGGCGGAGTCCGAGATCGTCATCGAGGGTCGCCTCAACACCGAGTTCGTGGAGCCCGAGGGCCCCTTCGGCGAGTCCCACGGCTACATGCACCCGCGGCAGTTGAACCCGTTCATGGACGTCACCGCCATCACCCACCGCAAGAACGCCATCTACGTTTCGTGGCTGAGCCAGCTCACGCCCAGCGAATCGTCGGTCATCCGCAAGATCGGCTACGACCGGCTCATGCTGGTGCACCTGAGAGACCACTGCCGCATCACCAGCGTCATGCGGGTGGAGATGCACGAGCCGCTGACCAACACCTACAAGCTCGTCATCGTGCAGATGAAGCGCCCGAAGGAGGCCGAGGTGTGGCGGGCGCTGCACGCGGCGGCGTCGTTTCACCCCGGCGTGGGCAAGATCGTCATCGCGGTGGACGAGGACATCGACCCGGCGGACGAGGCCGCGGTGTTCTGGGCCATGTGCTACCGCATGAAGCCGCACAAGGACGTGCAGATCATCGGCGGCATGGAGAAGGGGCACGCGCCCCCGTTCTTCTACAAGGACGCGGACAAGGGCACGGACGTGGTGTCGTACCACCTGCCGGCGGACGAGTCGGGGATGCTGTGCAACGCCATCCAGAAGGAGCCCTTCCCGCCCGTGTCCCTGCCCAAGCGGGAGTACATGGAACACGCCAGGGAACTATGGGAGGAGTTCATGCTGCCGCCCCTCAAGCCCAAGATGCCGTGGTACGGCTACTCTCTGGGCCAATGGGACGATGAACTGGACGAGGAGGCGAAACTCGCGGTGGAAGGGCGCTACTTCGAGACCGGCGAAAAGCTCAAGTCCCGGCGGGTCAAGGCCAGCGAGGTGGAGGAGGACGACCACTGAGGAAGATCGGAGCAAGACGCAGGCGCCGCATCGCCTTGCTCGCAAGGCTTGACAGAAAAAAGGCTTGACAAAAAAGGGGGGGGGGTATTCTCTGACTGAAGTTTCCCCAAGGGCAGGCACGCGCAAGAAGAGAGATATCAGGGAAAACCATCAAGCGTGGCGATGCCGGCGCATGATGCCAGCGAGAGGCGGTGCTGGCAACGATTCCGGCGGGCACTCGATCAGGCGTCCGCTGTTCGGTGGGTGTCGCGAACAGGAAGGCCTTGTAGAGAAAGGACGAAACGATGACGATGAATATCTTCCGGACAGGCGGCGACGGCGACGATACCCTGACCGGGGGCGCCGGCAACGACACGCTGGATGGCGGCATCGGTAACGACACCCTGACGAGCGGCGCCGGAGATGACACCCTGTACGGCGACGACGGCGACGACACGCTCAACGGGGGTCAGGGCAGAGACACACTGTTCGGCGGCCGCGGCGACGATACCCTGACCGGCGGCGCCGGAGATAAAGATACCCTGACCGGTGGCACCGGGGCCGATACCTTTGTGTTCCAGGCGGGAGACGGCATCGACACCATCAACGATTTCGAGCCGGGCGACAAGATTCGGATCAAGGGATTCGCCGGCGGCTTCGAGGCGCTCGACATCAAGCAAGAAGGCATCTTGACCATCGTCCGCTATGGCGATGGCGATGCCATCCGAATGTGGAATGTGCGGGCCGAATCCCTTGGCGCGGACGATTTCGAACTCCCCGACTCCCCCGATGATGCTGCCCCGTCCGGCACGGACGATTCCGAGAGTCCCCCGGCATCCATCGAGCGCACCGGCGGTGCCGGCGACGACAGCCTGGAGGGCGGTGACGGTGACGATACGCTGGACGGCGGCGCCGGCGACGATACGCTGGACGGCGGCAAGGGCAACGACATTCTTTACGGGGGCGACGGCGGGGACAGGCTGTCGGGGGGCGACGGGTCCGACTGGCTGTATGGCGGCGGTGGTGATGACCCGCTCATAGAGGGCGGGGCGGGCAACGATTGGCTTTGGGGCGAAGAGGGCGATGACGTGCTGGACGGCGGCGCCGATGACGACACGCTGTATGGCCGTTCGGGCGATGACACGCTGCGGGGCGGCACGGGCGTGGACACGCTGTATGGCGGTTTGGGGGCGGACACCTTCGCGTTCGCGGTGGGAGACGGCGTCGACACGATCGCCGATTTCGAGGCCGGGGACACGATCGAGATTGCCGGGGTGTCTGGCGGTTTTTCTGCGCTGGTGATCGAGCAGGAGGGCGCCAATGCGGTCATCCGCTACGGCGAGGGCGACGCTATCACGGTGGAGGGGGTGACGGCGTCCTCGCTGGGCGCAGGCGACTTCGTGTTTCCCGACGCCAGAGCCCGGGAAAGCACTCAAGTGCACGGTGCAGGCCAGAGTGACAACACCCTGTCCGGTACGGGCGAGACGCCAGACGCGCCAGCCGTCACGGGCGGGAACCCACAGCAGCAGAGTCAGAAGGTCTCGGGAATCGAGTGGCGTGGCGGCGACGGCGACGATGACAAAACCGGCGGCAAGGGTGGAGATACACTTTCTGGCGAAAGAGGCGCGGACACCCTGTCCGGCGCCGCCGGGGATGACAATCTGTACGGCGGCAGGGGCCGAGACACACTGCGCGGCGGCGACGGCGACGACACCCTGGAGGGCGGCTGGGGCAGGGACAATCTGTACGGCGGCAGGGGCCAAGACACACTCGACGGCGGCAGGGGCACAGACACCCTGGAGGGCGGCTGGGGCACAGACACCCTGCGCGGCGGCAGCAGCGCCGACATCCTGTATGGCGGCAGGGGTGCAGATACACTGTATGGCGGCGCGGGCAAGGATACCTTCATTTTCGATGTCGGAGACGGCCACGACACCATCCATGATTTCCGTAGAGGCGAACGGATTGTGGTGCAGGATTCGGGCCATGGTTGGAAGGCCTCGATATCGCAGGACGGCGACGACACCGTCATAGGCTACGGCAATGGCGACAGCATCCGGCTGTTGAATGTGCAGGCGGACTCCCTGACCGCCGATGATCATACGCTCCCGGGGGGACACAGGACGGCGGTCGGTTGGCGATGGAAGCCGGCATCCGAGTCGGCTGGCGAGAGCGTCGGCGACAAGACCCCGGGCGGGACAAACGCCGGCGACAATAATGGCAACAGCCCGAATACGCCGGGAAACCCGGGGAAACCCCTACCCGGCACAACCCCTCCACAAACAGGGAACAACGGCCCCCATGACGACGACTGGGACGGCAGCGGAGAGTACGGTGTCATCGTGCGCGGCACGGATGGCGATGACACTCTGGATGCCATCTTCCAAACCTCTTCGATCGTGCTCGGCGGCGCCGGCAACGATACGCTGGAGGGCGGGAGCAGCAGCAACAGCGACATCCTGCACGGCGGCGCCGGCGACGACAAGCTGGAGAGCGGCCACGGCTCCGCCATCATGTATGGCGGTTCGGGCAATGACACCCTGAAGGGCGGCTGGGGCAATGACACCTTGTACGGCGGCGCCGGCGACGACAAGCTGGAGAGCGGCCGGGGGGATAACAGCTTGTACGGCGACGGCGGCGATGACACCCTGGTAGGCAGCTATGGTGATGACACCCTGGACGGGGGGGATGGCGATGACACCCTGACGGGCGGTGCGGGCGCCGATACCCTGACGGGCGGTGCGGGCGCCGACACCTTCGGTTTCTTCATAACCGATGGATTCGGTGCCCGGATGCTGGAAGCAAGGGGCATAGGCTCGGGTGGCGTGGACGATGTCATTACCGATTTCAGCGCAGGCGACACCATTTTCTTCAGCGGGGTCTACAGCCTGGAAGATTTGACCATCGCACAGGATGGCGACGATGCCGTCATCCGTTACGGCGATGGCCATGAAAACATCTTCACCATCACCTTGCTGGGCGTGTCGGCGGACTCCCTCGGCGCAGAGAATTTCAGATTCGCGTCCCCGCCACCGAGCCGGAACGGTGTCCTGGGCGTCGTTCATGGCCAGCACGGCAATCTGTGGGAACATCTCAGGTATGGCACGGAGGCCCCTGATGTCGTGTACAGCCGCGAGGGGGATGATGTGCTGGGGGGCGGCTACGGTGGTGACTTTCTCGAGGGTGGGACTGGCGACGACACCATCACAGGGGGCGTGGGCGGCGGCTTTGACACCTTCCTGTTCAAGCCCGGCGACGGCAACGACATCATCACCGACTTCGAAGATGACGAAATCATCCATTTCATCGGTTTCCAGGATTTGGAGGCGGGCCGGGTCCGCATGCAGCAGGATGGCCCCGATACCGTAATCCGCTACGGCAACGACGATACCATCACGCTGCGAGGCGTATCGGCGGAGTCCCTGAGTGACGACAATTTCAGGTTTCTTGCTTCCGACAGCGAGCTGATGCTGACGGGCGGTGACCTCGGGGACTTCCTGTTCGGCCGCGACGGCGGTGACATGCTGTATGGCGGCAAGGGCGATGACAAGCTCGCTGGCAGCCGGGGCGACGACGAGCTGCATGGCGGCGCGGGCGGCGATCAGGTTTTTGGCGGGCTGGGTGACGATACCCTGCACGGGGGCGCCGGCGACGATTACATGGGCGGTGGCCCCGGCGACGATACGTTGCATGGCGGCCAAGGCGACGACACGCTGTATGGCGGCGCGGGAACGGATACGCTCAAGGGAGGCGCGGGCGACGACAAGTTGCATGGCGGTTCTGGCGATGACACGCTGCGTGGCGGCGCGGGAACGGACACATTCGACTTCACCAACGCAAGGGGTTCTGGCGGCAACGACATCGTTGTCGATTTCGAGGAAGGTGAAACGATCAGGTTGTGTTATCAGAGCGACAACTGGCACAGGGGAAGCGAACGTGACGCCGCCAACTTCGATATGCTGCAAATTGAGCAGGTCGGCGCCGATACCGTCATCACCTACAAGAATGGATTTTATGTAACCAACAGCGAGCTTCATGGAGAAGGTCACGATGGGTCGTCCTGGACCTATGAAGAAGAAGTTCTTACATTGCTGGATGTCGATGCGGCATCCCTGAGCGTTGCAAACTTCGAATTCGATACGGCTTGAGCAGGTCGGCGCCGATACCGTCATCACCTGCAAGAATGGATTTCATGTACACAACAGCGAGCTTCATGGAGAAGGTCACGCTGGGTGGTCCCGGACCTATGAAGAAGCAGTTCTTGTATTGCTGGATGTCGATGCGGCATCCCTGAGCGTTGCGGACTTCGAATTCGATTGGCGAGAGCGGCACGGTGCCGCTGTACAGCAAGGAGCGGATTGCCGGCCCGCGCAACCACCAAGACCGACATCTCCGACATGGGGATGTCGGTCTTTGCCTTTTCGCGCCCGTTTCCGGCCCATTCGAGGATGGTCCCGAGACCGCCGTGCTGTGCGGCGCCCATCTCGGCCCATTTCTCGCTTGGAGTGAGCGCGATGCGCTCCATCAGGCCGCGGATGGCGGATACCGCGGCGTCGCGGTCCTCCGGATGGTCCAGCGCCTCCGCGGCCGCTTCCGGCGCCATCAGCCGGTCCTTCAGCCCGGATAGCGCCCGCTCCTTGATGACCGCGCGGCGGATGCCCCTGACGTTCGAGCAGGTCCCCGTCATGATGTGGTTCGAGCAGCCGCGGCGGTCCTGGCCGCGCATGGAACAGGGACCGCCGCAGACGCCGCACGCAAGCAGGCCCGAGAGCAGGTGCCGGTGGATGGTGTTCAGCCGATGGGCGCGTGCGCTCCGCGTGGCCTCGATGACGGTGGCATATTGCGCCCTGATCTCGCCCAGGCGGTGCTTCACCGCCTGCCAGAGACCGTCGACGACGATACGGAGCTCGGGGACTTCCGCGGCGATCCACTCCTCCGGCGGGTTGATCCGCGAGACCCGCTTGCCGGTCTCCGGGTTCTTGATGCTGCGCTGCCGGTTCCACACCAGCCGGCCGATGTAGAGTTCGTTGTTGAGCAGCCCCGTACCCCGCTTCGCGTGGCCGCGGATGGTGGAATCGGTCCACCGTCGGCCCACGGGGCCGGGGATGTTCTCTCCGTTCAGCCGCCGGGCGACGGCGCGCGGGCTGGCGCCGGCGGCGAACTCCCGGCGTAAGGTTTCGGCCTCGATTTCATTGACGGTCCGCCCGCCGAGGATCGGCTTGCCGGTCCCGTCGAACGACTTTATCCCGTCGTAGCCTTGGCAGAGACCGCCCGCCCGGCTGAATCGATCCACGCCTCGGCTCCGCCGCATGTCCCGGACCCCGAGCCCGGGTTGCCGTTTGCCGCCACGCCTGGCGGCAATCCCGCGACTTTCCCTGTCCGACATCTCCGGCGACTCCCGCGACCCCTACGCTTCCGGGAGTCGATCCGGACCCGTAATTCGGCCATGTCAAACCGCACGGGCAGGGGATTTCCTGCATGGAATCATACACTTGTGTAGCCAAGCGGGCGCACGCTGCGCTTGGCGCAGGATCGAAAAAAAGCGATGCACGGCCAAACGGCACACAAGTCGTTTCCTGCACCGTCCATGGATCGACGGTCTTCAGTCCTGCCGCCCCGAACGGAGCCGTGTCCCGTGTCGCCACCATCATGCCGTTGGCTGCGGCGGTCGCCGCAATGTAACCGTCGGACACAGGCATGGGCTGCCCCTCGGACCGTGCCTTCGCCATCAACTCCGCATAGGCCTGCGAGGCCGCACGATCGAAGGACAGCACCCGCCCGGCGAACATCGGCAAGACCCACTCCTCCAGATCCTCATGCAGTCGGTGTCGCCGGCGGCCGGCTGGCAGCGACCAGACCCCGAAACGCAACTCGGCGACGGTAATGGCGGACAGATACAGCGTTTCCAGGGCCTGTGCGTCGAGCCACTCGGCGACGCGCGGTTCCGGAGACCTGCGCAGCGGCTCCGACACTACGTTCGTATCTAGCAGAATCATTCCAGATCGAGCGGCCGTGCCGGAGCGGTATGACGTTGTGCGAAGCCCGCGAATTCCTCGTCCGTCAACCCGGCGCGCCGGCCGACGGCGGCAAGCAGCGTCCCCAGCGCAGCCCGCCCTTCCGGCAGGACCGTTGCCTCCAGAATAGCGCGCACCTCGGCCTCGGTGCTGCGTCCCCTCAGTGCGGCGCGCGCACGCAGGGCGCGGTGCACCTCGTCCGGCAGGTTGCGCACGGTCAGCATGGCCATGATCAATTACCCATCGTGCCTTTGATGCATGCAATATGCCACCATGAAGGCATCCGAACAGCGCCCGTCTTGTCCAAAACAAAGTGAGCCTGAAGATGTAAAGCGAATCCAAAGCAGCAGGGGCGTTGGGGATCATCAGGAGATGATCGTGACAGATCGTGACACTTGGAACGGAACGTTCGGGGACCATTGAGCAGGTTCCGGCCTCTGTGGAGGCGAGCGAGCCTGTAGACTTTCACCCGCCCGAGCGAGCCGACGCCTGCGAGTTCGTGAAGCGAACCCTGGTACGCCCCGGGGCTACCGTGGGTTGGACAAACCCTCCAGGGTTTCGGCGGCGTTCCTGGCGCAGGCGCGGTTTGAGGCAGACCGGGAGTCGTTCGCCGGGGAAGTCGGGGCTGGTGATCTCGGCCACCGCATCGGGCACCAGAGAATCCGGCGCCGGCACCGAAGCGGCCCCGAGCACCGCAATGACATTGCCATGATCCAGGGAACGTTCGATGTCGAGAAAATCGCTGAGACCGCTGAGCGAGACACCGCCCTTGAGGACGGTTCGGACCCCCTTGATGATCTCGGGGGGCAGCTTGGACAGGTTTGCGATGATCTTCTTTCGGACTCTTGTGCCTTCACGCCAAGCCTGCCGCGGGAGGACCGCCGGCTTTCCTGTCTGGTTTGGTACACTTATGGGAACTTCGGAATCACGATATATCCCGCCTTGCATTGTGGGAACATATGTCCGGTCCGGATCCCGCTGAACACGCCAAAGCAGCAACTGAATCAAACACTTGTGAGACTTCCCCGCCCGTGAGGTTCCGGCTGGGAGTCCCGAAGCGGCTCCTGGAGGGCCTCGAGGACTTCCGTGACCCCGGGGCCGGGGTCGGCGCGGTCCTTGAACGGCGCCAGCCGGCGGTAGAGGTCGGCGGCGGCCTGGTGGAAACCCGCGGGCAGTCCCGCGGCCGCGAAGCTGGCGGCGATCTCCTCCATCTCGCCGACGTAGCGCCAGCCCTTGGGCGCCGCCACCGCGGCGGCGCGCTCGCTCTTGCCGGCAAGGTCGGGCCGGGATTCCGCCCATTCCCGGAGCAGAGCCTCCTCGACCCCTTCGCGGACCGCCAGCGCGCGTATGGCCAGAATCAGCGCGTCGCTTCCCTTGGTCCAGGCGGCGTAGGTCATCTTGAGCGCGGAAGCCGCACCCGGCTCCCCTTCGATGACCCGGGCGTCGAGCATGCCGCCGGCGAACAGCCGCGCCACCTCCTCCGCCCCCGCTCCGGAAAGATAGAGCCGCGTCCGTCCCGGTCTGGTCACCGGAGGCCCGATGATGGCACCGTCAACGAAACGGGCCCCGCCCGCGCCGACCACCTCTCCCACACGCCGCGCGGTGGCCCGGGAGACCGCGTTGGCATCCACGTACAGGCCGGCAAAGCCCAGGCCGGCCACCGTATGCGCCACCTCCTCGGCGGCGTGCGGCGGGCACACCGAAAGGACCGCTTCGCTCTCGCCGACGGCATCGGCCAGCGCCGTCTTCTCCACCAGACCGCCCGCTTCGGCTCGCTGCCGGCTTTCCTGGCTCCGTCCGGTCGAAACCCACAGCACTCGGGCTCCGGTTACCGCGGCGCCGATGGTGGCGCCCATGTTGCCGGGATGCAAAAGAGTGACGGTTCGGATCTGCATGGCTTCCTGGCTCCCCTGTCCTGTCCCCTGTCCCGATACGGCGGCGGCCTGCGGCACGTCAACGGATCCCGACACGGTTGCCCCCATGAACGACTGTCCCCGGTGAACGATCCTACCGGTGAACGATCCTACCCATGAACGTCATGAACAGCATGAACGTCACGAACAGCGCCCTCCCGGCGGCCAGCGCCCTGCCACACAAGTGCCCGAAGAAGCACCGGAACAGCGCCCGAAGAAGCGCCCGGAACAGCACGGGAACAGCCCTCGAAGGAGCCCCGAAGAGGCCGGCGCCGTGGTCCCGTCCGGTCTACCGGCATGCCTAACACCCGCCAGGGGCACTGTCAAAGCGCACCTGTGGCCGGGCGGATGCGAACGGATTATGATGAGCGGATGATCGCGCGCAAGGGAGCTGCCCTCGTCACCGGTGGAGCCAGGCGCATCGGTGCGGCCATCGCCCGCGCACTGGCGGACCATGGTTTCGACGTCGCGCTGCACTACCGGACTTCGGCGGAATCGGCCCGGCACACCGCGGCGGAGATCGAGGGACGGGGCCGCCGGTGCCGGCTGTTCCGTTGCGACCTCAACGACCACCGGGAGACGGCGGCCTTGATTCCCAAGGTACGGGAACAGTTCTCCGATCTGAACGTCCTTGTCAACAACGCCTCCATCTTCGAGCGCGCCACGCTGGCGGCCACCGGACCGGAGCTGTTCGAGCGCCATTTCAACATCAACCTCAAGGCGCCCTTCTTTCTGACCCAGGCGTTTGCCCGGGACTGCGGTCAGGGCCAGGTCGTCAACATCGTGGACACCCGTGTCAGCCGCTCCGACCCGCACCACGCCGCCTACACCCTGTCCAAGAAGACGCTCCTGGAACTCACGAAGATGGCGGCGCGCGAACTCGGGCCGGCCATCCGGGTCAACGGCGTCTCGCCGGGCATGATACTGCCGCCGTCCGGGGGAGCGGTGCATGAGCTTGAGCGGCGCAGTACCGCGCTGCCCTTGAAACGCATCGGCGACACGGATAATCTGATCGACGCGGTGCTGTTCCTGTTGGACAATCCTTTCGTCACCGGCGAGTGCATCCGCGTCGACGGCGGGGAGCACCTCTGACCGCACCCGCACGAGGCCCCATGATCCGGCGCAATTCGGTCAGGATCGTCATCGAGAACCTGCGTCTCCGAACCCTCATCGGCATCAACGACTGGGAGCGCGAGACGAAGCAGGACGTGGTGGTCCACGTCGAGATGGAACTGGTCGAAGGCACCGCCTTCGCCCGCGACTCCATCGACGAGACGGTGGACTACAAGCGGCTCAACAAGCGGCTCATCAAGGAAGTGGAGCAGTCCTCGTTCTTTCTCATCGAGAAGCTCTGCGACCACCTGTTGATGCGGGTGATGGAGGATCCGCGGATCCGCCGCGCACGGGTCCGGGTGGCCAAGCCCGGCGCACTTCGCTTCACCGACTCCGTTTCCGTGGAATGTTCCGGGGAACGGCCGGACGCCGACACGGCATGAACCGGGCGGTCATCGGCGTGGGCTCCAACATCGAGCCCCAGCGCAACGTGCCCAGGGCCCTCGAGATGGTCACCGGCCGGCACCGGATCGTCGCCGAGTCGCCGCTGGTGGAGACGAGCCCCATCGGCTTCCGTCACCAGCCCGACTTCACCAACGGCGCGTGGCTGGTGGCGACCCCCATGGGCCGGGAGCGGTTGAACGCCGACCTCAAGGACATCGAGCGGAGGCTCGGACGCGAACACGGAGAGAATCGCTACGGCCCCCGGACCATCGACCTCGACATCGTCGTGTGGAACGGCAAGGTCATCGACCCGGACCTCTACACGCGGGACTACCTGCGCGCGGCCGTGCTCGCGGTCCTGCCGGACCTCAGGCTGTGACACGGCCGCGTTCGAAAGCCAGACGGCTTCACCCGGCGCGCGCGGCGGCCGGCGCACTGGCGCTGCTGCTGGCCGCGGCGGCCGGCGCCGCCGGTGCGGAACTCCCGGTGCGGGCGATGCCGGTGGAACTGAACCCGCAACGACCCGCTCCGAGCAGGTTGGGACGGCTCGTCTTCATGGGCGGTTTCGAACTGGTCTCCGAGCATCCATGGTTCGGCGGGCTCTCCGGCCTGGCCATCAGCCCGGACGGAAGCCGGTTGCGGGCCGTCTCCGACCGCGGCCACTGGATCACCGCCACCCTCGCCCACGACTCCAAAGAGCGCCTCGTCGCCTTCCGTTCGTGGCGCGGCGCGTCTCTGCGGACCCCCGCCGGCAACCCGGTCCGGGGTGACGGCCGCGATGCCGAAAGCCTGGCGCGGGGCTCCGGCGACACCTTTCTGGTCTCCTTCGAAAGACGCCACCGGATCTGGCAATACCCGGCGGCCGTCGATGCGCCGCCCCGGCCGGTGCCCACGCCCCGGGCTCTTGCCAACGCACCTTTCAACGGCGGACTCGAGGGTATCGCGGTGCTGGCCGACGGCACCCTGCTGGGGGTCACCGAGCGGTACGCGAACGCGGACGGAAGCCTCAAGGGCTGGTTCATGGGCGCGGGTGCGGCCCGCGCGGTGGCCTACATGCCGGCGGACGGGTTCCGTCCCACGGACCTCGCCGCCATGCCCAACGGCGACGTGCTCCTGGTGGAACGGCGCTTCAGCCTGGTCGGCCTGCGCGCGCGGCTCGTCCGCCTCCCGCACCGCCGCCTGCAACAGGCCCGGCGCCGGGCCGGCGCCCGGATTCACGGAGAGAGCCTCGCCCTTCTCAGGCCGCCGCTGCCGGTGGACAACTTCGAGGGGCTCGCGCTCAGGACGGACCGGGCGGGACGGACGCTGCTCTACCTGGTGTCCGACAACAATTTCCAGCCGTTCCAGAGAACCCTTCTTTTCCAGTTCCGGATGATGGACGATGCGTGATTCCGGACTCGGGGATACAGCATTCGGTCCTGCATCCGTTCACGGGAGAAACCATGAGCCTTCAATCGCCTGAACAGAAACCGCTCGAGAATCTGAGCCTGGACGAGCTCCGGACGCTGTTCCACCAACGGGTCCGGCCGGAAGCCGTGGAGCACGTGATGGGGGCGGCGGAAAGCCAATCCACGCGGAGGCGCAACCGCACCGCCCTCGACCGCCTGCTGTTCCGCCAGCGGATCTTCCACGACGTCACCGATCCGGACACCTCCATCGAGCTGTTCGGCCACAGACTGCCGTCACCGGCGCTGATCGGGCCGGTGGGCAGCTTCCGGCTCCTGCGCCGAAACGGCGAGCACGAGGTGGCCGAGGGCGGCAACCGGTTCGGCGCCATGGTGTTCATCAGCGGCGCCACCCTGTCCACCGTGGACCAGTGGGCGGAAGGGGTCTCCGCGCCCTTGGTCTACATGGCCTATCTCAGCAAGGGACGGGAAAAGGTGCTGGAGGCGGTGCGCCGGGCCGACACCCTCGGCTATGCGGCGGTGGGCCTCACCATGGACACGTTGCAGCCCACGAAGCTGGGGGACCGCGTCCCCCTGTCCTCGGACGGCAAGCCCCGCACCGTCCACCTCTCGTCGCCCGACGACGTGGCCTGGCTCAGGAACGCGGTGTCGGTTCCCGTGGTGGTGAAGGGAATCATGAACCCCGACGACGCGCGCATTGCCATCGATGCCGGCGCCGACTGCCTTGTGGTGTCCAACCACGGCGGCCGCATCCTCGACTTCAACCGCGCCGCCATCGAGGTGCTGCCGGAAATCGTCGACGCCGCCGGCAACCGGGTGCCGGTTCTGCTCGACAGCGGCGCCCGCCGGGGCGGCGACATCGCCAAGTCGCTGGCGCTGGGAGCCAAGGCGGTTCTGCTCGGACGCCCGATATGCTGGGGCCTCGGCGCCGCCGGCCCCGAGGGGGTCGCGCGGGTCCTGACCATCCTCACGGACGAACTGAAGCGCGTCATGATCATGACCGGCACCCCCGCCATCGCCGACATCACCCCGGCGCTTCTCAGCCTCGATCCGAACAACGTCTGGTTCAGAGGGATGTAATCCGGCCATCCAGGAGGTCCACATGAGCGCGGAAGAACGGCTGAAAGAATTGAATCTGAGCCTGCCGCCTCTGCCCAGTCCCATGGCCAACTACGTCAGCGCCGTGAGGACAGGGGCGCTGCTGTATCTTGCCGGCCACGGTCCGCTGGGCGACGACGGCAGACCCGTCTCCCGCGGCAAGCTGGGCCGCGACCTCACCGTGGAGGAAGGCTATCAGGCTTCCCGCCAGACCGCGCTGAACGCCCTTGTCACGCTGAGGGCCGAGCTCGGGAGCCTCGACCGCGTCCGCCGCATCGTCAAGGTGCTGGGCATGGTCAACGCCGATCCGGACTTCCAGAAGACCCCGCAGGTCATCAACGGCTTTTCGGATCTGATGGTGGAGGTCTTCGGCGCAGCCGTCGGCAGCCATGCCCGCTCCGCAGTGGGCATGGCGACGCTGCCCAACGGAATCCCGGTGGAGATCGAAGCCATCTTCGAAGTCGAGTGACCCCGGGGGCCGACCGCCCGGCAGCCGCGCTCTTCCGCCGCCATCAGCGGCGCCGGCTCGACGGAATGGTCGACCCGCTTCGACCCTTTGGACGCAACGGCGGCCCGCAAGCGCCGGGAATCGCCGCCAGCCATCCAGAAAACCGCCACCTTCGCGCGATTCCCAAGGCTGGCACGGAATGTGCCTGTTGAAGGGGCCTGTTGAACATTGTTGTTCAAGGGTTATCGTTTCAAGAAGGAGGTTCTTCAATGTACCGCAGATCATACCGCTCCACATGCATGAAGGCGGCAGGCATGTCTGCCCTGCTGCTGGCCGCATTCGTGCTCTTCTCCGGGCTCGCCCCGCACGCCTCGACCAAGGCCGCCACGGACCCCAGGCCCGCGAACCGCATCGTGGAACTGGTCAAGGCCGTGAGCCCGGCGGTGGTCAATATCACGACCAAGGGGGAGATCAGGCCGGCGGCCTGGCACCAGCGGTTCGGCCATTCCCTGCCCGAGGAATGGCGCCGGTTCTTCGAGAACTCCCCCTTCAACATGCCCAACCCGTTCAACATGCCCGAGACGCCCCGCAGGACCCGGGCATTCGGCTCCGGGGTAATCATCGACGCCAAGGGCCTCATCCTGACCAATCACCACGTCGTGACGGGACGCAAGAACACCACCATCACCGTCACCCTGTCCGACGAGAACGAGTTCGAGGGAACGATTGTCGGCATGGACGAGAAGACCGACCTCGCTCTGGTCCGCATCAACGCCGATTATCCCCTGCCCACGGTGCCGCTGGGAGACTCGGACCAGCTGGAGATCGGTGAAGGCGTGCTGGCCATCGGCAATCCGTTCGGCCTCGACCGCACGGTCACGTCCGGCATCGTCAGCGCCAAGGGGCGTCGTATCGGCGCCGGGCCGTACGACAACTTCATCCAGACGGATGCGTCCATCAATCCGGGCAACTCCGGAGGTCCGCTGATCAATCATCGGGGCGAGGTGGTGGGAGTGAACACCGCCATCTACAGCCGGGGCGGCGGCAATGTCGGCATCGGCTTCGCCATTCCCATCAATCTTGTCAAGGAGCTGCTGCCGCAGCTCCAGAGCGAGGGCCGGGTCACCCGGGGCTGGCTGGGAGTCTCTTTCCAGAAGATGACGCCGCCGCTGGCGGAATCGCTGAACCTCGACGAGGCGCGCGGCGCGCTGGTGGCCAAGGTGCTGCCCGGCACCCCGGCTCAGGAGGCGGGATTCAAGGCCGGAGACGTCATCGTGGAGTTCGACGGCAATCCGGTCGAGGAATCCCGAGATCTGCCCATGATCGTGGCCCGGGCCCCGGTGGGGCAGGACGTGGAGGTCAAGGTCGTGCGCGACGGTGAGGAACGGACCCTGACGGTGCGGATCGGCAAGCTCGAGGAAAAAACCGCGGCGGCGGCGGAGCAGAACTCCGGCCTCGGGCTCACCGTCACGGACCTCACCCCGGATGTCGCCCGAAGGCTCTCCATGAAGCGGGCGGAAGGGGTTCTAGTGACCGCCATCGAGCCGGGGAGCCCGGCGGACGCGGCAGGGCTGCGCAAGGGAGACGTGATCCTCGAGATCAACCGCAAGCCGGTCACCACGCTGAAGGACTACAACGGCGTGGTGGAGCGGATGAACAAGGGCCAGCATGCCCTGCTTCTGGTTCAGCGGGGCGATATGACACGATTCTTCGTCGCCAGGACCTGAATCCTGGAACCATGACCATGTGTCGGGATTCGGACACCCTTCACCCGGGGGCGATGGGGCGGCACGCCGTTCCACCGCCCCCTTCCCCTCTCCCATAGCGGGCACGGGGTTCGCATTCTTGCCAAGCTCGGGGGCGCTTGTATAATGGCCTTTGTCATCATGCGATGGACTGCGGCTCACCATCCGGAAACCCGTCCGGAATCTCCCCCGGAAACCCATCGGAAACCCTGTCCGCAATCCCATCCGGAACCGCCGGGAACCGGCCCGGAGTTCTCATGAAACGCGCTTCCCTGGTTCCCTACTTTCTCGCCTCGGTACTGCTGCTGCTGGGCCTTTTCTCCGTCTACGTCTTCTACGAGAGCCGCTGGCTCCAGGAAGAACTCGTGCGCCAGGTGGAGGTCAAGGCGCTGGCCCTGACCCGGACCATGGAAACCAGTGCGAAGAAATCCATCAAGGGCAACGCCTTGATCGAGCAACTGGTGCGCCAGCGGCTGCTGGACAACGCGCGGCTCATTGACCGGCTGCTGACCGCCAATCCCCCGGCGCGGCTGGTGCAGCGCATCAGCGCTCTCAATGACCTTCACAAGGTGGAACTTCTGGACCGCCAGGGACGGCGCTGGGTTTCGCACACCGGAACCGGGGCGCCCGAGGTGGACGACCTGCTGGCGGGATTTCGCGAGCGCTGGTCCGGCCGCAAGGCGGCGGTGCATGTCTGGGGGCGGCTGTGGTCGCGATTTCCGGGGCAGGCGCCGGTTCTTCCCCAGCACAAGTTCTGGGAGGACAGCGTCTTCGGGGTCGCCCTGGAGGCCCGCAGCTTTCCCGGCTTCATCGCCGTTCACGCGGACGCCGCCTACATGCTCAAGCTGCAGCGCGAGATCGGCGTCCAGCGCCAGATCCAGGACCTGGGACGGCAGGACGACATCCACCACCTGGCGCTGCTGGACAACGATCTCACCGTGCTCGCCCATACCGACCCCGCCGTCACCGGGAGCCGGATGGTGGACGACCTGACCGCCAGGGCCCGCGTGACCGAGCGCTCGGCGCACCGTATCGTGGAGACCGACAGCGGCGACCGGCGCTACGAACTGGTCAAGCCCATCACGCTGGACGATGATCCCATGGGTTTCCTGCGGATCGGGCTGTCCATGGCGGCCGTGGACGCCACCTGGTGGCAGAGCCTCTGGTCCATGGTGGGGCTCGGATGCGGCATCCTGGTTCTGGGCATGCTCGGGTTCGCCGCGATCCTTTACAACCAGCGCTTCCACATGCAGGAGATCAAGGCCCTTGAAGCGGAGGTGGACCGCCGCGAGCACCTGTCGATGATGGGCAATCTGGCGGCCACGGTGGCGCATGAAGTGAGGAATCCGCTCAATGCCATTTCCATGGGCCTGCAACGCCTCAAGGGGGAGTTCAAGCCGACGCAGGACGAGGGCGAGTACAGCCATTTCATCGAATTGATGCGCGGCGAGGTGCACCGCCTGAACGCCATCGTGGAAGAGTTTCTCACCCTGGCGCGGCCGCTCAACATGAAGCCCGACCGGGTCAAGGTCGACCAGTTGCTGAACGAACTGACGACCCTGACCGAGGGCGACGCGGCGGCATCCGGGGTAACCATCCACGTGGTCAACCACGGACCCCGGCCGGTGGTGAAGGCCGATCCCGACTACCTCAAGCAGGTGTTGCTGAACCTCATTCTCAACGCGCTCCAGGCCATGCCCGAGGGCGGCGCGCTGACCATGGAGACCGCCACCGGCGACGGCACTCTGCGTATTTCGGTCAGCGACACGGGGACCGGAATCGAACCGGAAAACCTGGCGCACATCTTCGAGCCCTACTTCACCACCAAGACGGAAGGTTCGGGGCTGGGCCTGGCCATTGCGCGCAGGATCATCGAAGGGCACGGCGGCACCATCGACGTCACCAGCCGGGCGCGCGGCGGCAGCCGGTTCGATATCCTTCTCCCCCTGGACCACGCTTTCACGTAGACCCGGCCCACCGCTGCGCGGAAAAGGACGCGGGGCGGAATCCCGGAACCGGGCAAAGACGAACGACATGGCGGAACAGGCCCAACAGGAAAAACCTCGGGTCCGGTCGTCAAGGCACGCGGCGGCGGGAGACCGCTTCCACGTCATGGTGGTGGACGACGAGCGCACCCAGCTCGAATTCGTCGGAGGTTTCCTGAGCAAAGCCGGCTTCGAGGTCGTGCTCATGGAGAGCGCCGTCCGGGCATTGAAGCGGTTTCGCGAGGAACCCTTCGACCTCGTTCTGACGGATCAGCGGATGCCGGAGATGTCCGGCCTGGAACTGCTCAAGCAGTGCCGCGGAGTGGACCCCGAGGTGGCCATCGTGATCCTGACGGCCTACGGGAGCATCGAAACGGCGGTGGCGGCGATGAAGGAGGGCGCCACCGACTATCTCACCAAACCGCTCAACCTGGAGGAACTGCTGCTGCGCATTGAGCGCGTCCGGCGCAGCCACCAACTGGTGCGGGAGAACACCGAGCTCCGGGAAGCGCTGCAGGACCGCCATCGTATCGAAGGCATCATCGGCGAAAGCGGCCAGATGCAGGAAGTGCTGGACCTGGTTCGCCGGGTGGCGCCCAGCGACGCCACCGTCCTGTTGCGGGGCGAGAGCGGCACCGGCAAGGAACTGGTGGCCAAGGCCATCCACTACGCCAGCGACCGCAGGGGCGGCTCTCTGGTGAAGGTGAACTGCGCCGCACTGCCCGAGAACCTGCTGGAATCGGAGCTGTTCGGGCACGAGAAGGGCTCCTTCACCGGCGCCTTTGCCACGCGCAAGGGCCGGTTCGAAGTCGCCGACAAGGGCACGCTGTTCCTGGACGAGATCGGTGATCTGCCCGCCCACCTGCAAGCGAAGCTGCTGCGCGTGCTGCAGGAAAAGGAGTTCGAGCGGGTGGGCTCGAACCGCGCCATCGCCAGCGATGTCCGCATCATCACCGCAACCCACATGGACCTTGAGCAGCGCATGCGGGACGGGAGCTTTCGCGAGGACCTCTACTATCGTCTCAATGTCGTCACCATCCTCCTGCCGCCCTTGCGCGAACGCCGGCAGGATCTTCCCGCGCTGATCGACCACTTCCTCCGGAAGTTCGCGGAGAAGAACGGCAAGAACATCCAGGGCTTCTCGCGCGAGGCCCGGGAGGCATTGTTGCGCTACGATTATCCCGGCAACGTGCGCGAACTGGAGAATCTCGTGGAGCGCGCCATCGTGCTCACCCGGGACGACGTCATCGGGCTGGGGGAATTGCCGCTCACCATCAAGGAAACACGCGCCGCCACCAACAACCAGACCAATCTCTCGGCCGTGGTGGAAGGGATGGAGCGACGCATGATCGTCGACGCCCTCCGCAACGCCGGCGGCATACAGACAAAGGCGGCCGACAGCCTCGGTATCAGCGAGCGGGCACTCCGGTACAAGCTCCGGAAATACGGCCTCCGGGACGACAAGTGAAGTCCGGAAAGTCCGTTCAGGACTGTCCCACGCTGCGAGTTTGAGCGGGTGAGGGAGGCCTGGGTTCAGGCACTGGCGTTCTTGCGCTGTGGCAGATAGCGCTGTGGCAGATTGACATGGGGGATGTGGGAACGCATCAGCAAGGGGTCGGGCGCGATCCACGGTGAGGCACCGGAAGGGTATGCGCTGTGGGAGGTGGGGGAGGGTCGGGTGAAGCCGGAGGAGCGTTCCCGGAGGAGCGTCCGGACCGGGACGTGCTGATGGACAGGCATCCTTGTCCGGGCTTTCGCGGTCTGGCAGGCCGCGGCTTTCGTCATGCGGCGACCTTCAGAGGTCGATGGCCGGGCTTGGCGGCGTGGCAGAACGGCGCCTTCCAAGTGCCGACCGCGGGATCGTTGGAGCGGCGGACGGTCGAAGCAGCCGTTCGAGCGTCCGGGTCGGATCGCCAACCACACGCGCCTTCTGCTGCTCTCCGAGCCCGGAGTGTTTCCCAACCTTGCCTCCCGTTTCGTGGCGCCTCCCGTTTCGTGGCGCGGATGACCCGGCGGCGGGCGGGCGGTGCACGGCCATCCGGTGCTTGTGGCCGAGACATTCCGCGATTCGGGGTTTTCCGAGGTTGTTTGCGGGCACGCTTTACAAGGCGGCGGGCCGGGCAGGCCCCGCGGGTTAGCGCGCGCCAACGGTCGTTCCACCGACCCCCACGGTCGGCGGAAGGAGACAGGGGTCAAGCCGCTGCGGCCCGACCCCCGGGCGCCGCTGTCGAATCCGCGTCCGCTGCCGTTCCACGTGGCGCCTCCGGTCGATCCCGGTCTGGCTTCCCGCCACCCGGTGGCGATGCGTTCCCAGTATGCCGAACGGGCGGTCGTGCCGGACTTCCGCCGGAACCAGGGCCGGAAGCCCGGGGTGGCCTGCGTGCTCGCCGTGCATGTGCGGTGCCGACGATCTTTTCCGGGTCAAGGCCAACGCGCCGGACACCTTCCATCTTCTCGCCCGCATTGACTGGGAGAAAGACGCCAGCGGCCACTTCGAGGAGGAACTCGACAAGCTTCCCGGTGGTCCGGAGCCGCGCTCCATCCGCGTCCCGCCCCCGCGCCGGGTCCACTACCCCGGCGTCCGCCAGATCACCCGCATCACCCGCTACGGCCAGCCCCTGCGCGAGGACGGGGACAGGGCCGGGGAAGAACACATGGAAACCGCCCATGTCCTCACCTCGCCCATGTCCTCACCTCCCTTGATGCCGCAGCGGCATCTCCGAGAGACCGGCTCCGGCTCAATCGCGGACACGGGGTCGTGGAGAACCGCAACCACCGGCAGAGGGACTGCGTCTTCGGCGAGGAGCCTGCCTGACCGGCATCGGACACGGAGCGGCCAACCGCGCCCGGGGTGATCTTCACCAACCGGCGCGACACCGAGAGCTTCACCGAAACCCGCCGACGGCTGCAACTCGACCGGGGCCAAGCCTTCGCCGCCCTGACCCGGCCACCGACGTCCCGGAACCCCAGCCCCAACCACCCCCGCAGGCCACTCCACCGCCAGGCCCATCCCCGGCTCACCCGGCCCGGCGCTCATCCCCGGAGAGTACCCCTGCACCGACAACCGCATGAAAGGCACCTACCCCCCTCTGCCCCGCCCTCATCCCAACCCCCATCATGGGAAAGTCCTGTGTCGGGCGCGGCGCAGGTTGAAATCGGCCTGCGGACGGGTTACAGGTTGCAGCGACGGGTTTGCTGGGGTCTTGCAGGCTCGGCAGCCCGGAATTCGACAGGAATTCGGGACGGGAGGATGAGATCATGACGCGGACGCCGGGCGATGTCGGGATGTGCGACCTGCGGCAGTCCGGGCGGGGCGCGAGCGCCTCGCGCGCGAACCCCATACCCCCCCCCCCCCCGAGCACTCCGGCAACCGGTGTTCCGACAGCCGGCATTGCGAACAAACCGGGCGCGGGGCTGAGCCGGTGGGCGCCCTCGAAAGAACCGCCCGCCGCCTGAAGGCGGGACTCGCTGTCCTCTTCCTCATCGCGCTGGCCGCTGTCCTCGCACCGCAGGACGCGCAGGCGCAGGCGCAGGCGCCGGTACTTACCGCAACGCCGGGCGACGGGCAGGTCACGCTCAGTTGGACTCTGTCCAGCACCGGTGTGGGAACCAAGTGGGGGTACAAGATCAATGGCGGCGGATTTACCTGGGCTGGGACACCCATCGCTATTCCAGGTTCCAACGCCGGCACCAGAAGCCACATGGTAACGGGCCTGACGAACGGAACCTCTTATCAGTTCATTGTCTACTTGCAGACTGCGACCAATACAGCTTACCGTCAAAGCGGCCAAGTGAGCGCCACGCCGAATCCGCCCACCGCCGGGGTGACGCTTTCGAAGACATCGCTGACGATGATTGAGGGGAGCAGCGACACCTACACGGTAAAGCTGGACAAGGCGCCCACGGCGAACGTGACGATCACGGTGAGCGGCGCTTCGGGCGACGTGTCGGTGATGGGTTCGCCGCTGACCTTCACGCCGAGCAACTTCGGCACGGCGCAGACGATCACGGTGAACGCGGCCAGCGACGGGGACACGACGGACGACACGGCAACGCTGACGCACGCGGCGTCGAGCTCCGACACGGCCTACGGCGCCTCGCTCGAAATCGACGATGTGGACGTGACGGTGACCGACACGACGCCGACCTTCCAGCTGCTGACCGACCCGGCGGCGGTGACCGAGGGCACGGACATCAGTCTGACGGTGACCTCCGACAGGTCGATATTCGGCAACTGGCCCGTGCGCCTGACGCTGGCGGCCCGGAGTTCGAGCACTTTCACGGCGGCGGACATTGCCGGCACGCTGGGGCCGCGCGAGTTCACTGCGAACTTCGGCAGCACCAACGCCTTCGGCTCCCCCGTCCCCGGCACGACGGGCACGGTGACCATCCCGACCAGCACCGACTCGGCCACCGAGGGCGCGGAGGCCTACCGGATCACGCTGAGCCAGAGGACCACCAACGTCACCTACGCGGTCGGCACCGATGCGACCGCCGACGGCACCCTGAACGATGCGGCGGCGACCGGGCCGACCATCACTCTCACCGCCGCGCCGGGGGACAGGCAGGTGACGTTGTCCTGGACCTATACCAACGACGACGGGGAGGCTTTTGATCACTGGCGGTACGCGCAGAAGAAAGGCGGCGGAAGCTACAACGGCTTGGGCGAGGAGATGCCCGGCGGCAAGGCCATCCGAACGCACACCGTGACAGGTCTGGAAAACGGCGCCGCATACACTTTCAAGGTCACGCGCGGAGTCACAAGCCCCCCGCCTGTGAGGATCCAGACAACAGCACCTCCTTACTCCAACGAAGTCACCGCGACGCCGGCAGGGTCCCCCGCCAAGCCCACGGGGTTGTCGGCGGAGGCGGGCAACGGTCAGGTGACGCTGTCGTGGACGGACCCGGAGGACGATTCGATCACGGGGTATCAGGTGCAGCAGAGGAAGGGGAGCGCCGCCTGGGGCAGCTGGACCGACATTTCCGGTTCGGACGCGGACACCACGAACCACACGGTGACGGGTCTGGACAACGACAGCGCGTACCGTTTTCGCATCCGGGCGCAGAACGGCGGCGGCAACAGCGCCGCGTCGGCGGTGGTGCGGGCGACGCCGGCGGAGCCCGCTACGGCCCCCGCCAAGCCGACGGGCTTGGGCGCGACGAAGGGCGACACGTGGGTCTACCTGACGTGGACCGATCCGGGCGACGCCAGCATCACCCGTTGGGAGTACCGGCAGAAGGCCGGTACCGGAAACTACGGTTCGTGGATGCGGATGACGGGTTCCGGCGCGGCGACGGTGAAGCACCAGATCCCGGGCCTGAAGAACGGCACGGTCTACGCGTTCAGGATTCGCGCGGTGAACGGCAACGGCAACGGCGCGGCGTCGGAGGAGGTGACGGCGACGCCGAATCCGCCGGTGGCGCCGGTGTTGACGGCAGCCACTTCAACGACCAATCGGAATCTCACGCTGACCTGGACCCATGCCGGCTCGACCGCGGTCGATTACATCGACGGCGGGGGTGCCAGCGCCGTCTGGTGGCAAACGGGGCATCGGCTGAAGGGGTCCACCACCTGGACGGCGTACGGCGGGAACGTATCCACCGCGAGGGGCAACTCCCGGCGCACCTCGTCGGCGCTCCTCGGCTCCGCTGCTCCCTACCCGAACAGAGCATCGGTGGAGGTGGCGATTCGGGCATCGGGCGATTCCTTATTGCTGGGCAGGTCGGATGTCAAGGGCCCCTGGTCGAACGAGCGCACGGTCACGTTCATGAACACCGGTACGAACGCCCTGACGATCACCGGAGCGCCGGTGACGGTGGCGCCCGGTTCCACGGCGGTCTACAGGGTGGCGCTGACGAAGGCGTATGCGGGGACGCTGTCGGTCGAGAGCGACGACACGGACACGGCGACGGTGAGTCCGCCGAGTCTGACGTTTACCGTGGACAACTACAGCACGGCGCAGGATGTGACGGTGACCGGGGTCAAGAACGGCACGGCGACCATCAACCACGCCTTTCGGCTGACGGGGGCCACGGTGGATGCGATACCGGATGCGGGCACGGTGGACGTGACGGTGGCGGATGCGCCGGGGGTGACGGTGTCGACGGCGGCGCTGACGGTGGCGGAGGGCGGCTCCAACACGTACACGATGCGGCTGAACACGGCGCCGTCGAGCGATGTGACGATAATGGTGGACGGCGCTTCGGGCGACGTAACGGTGGCGAATGCGACGCTGACCTTCACCACGGTCAACTGGAACATGCCGCAGACGGTGACGGTGAACGCGGGGACGGACACGGACACGACGCCGGACGCCGCCGTGACGCTGACCCACAGGGCCTCGGGGGGCGGCTACGCTTCGGTGAGCATCGCCTCGGTGGTGGTGAGCGTGACGGAGAGCGGCGTGGTGCCGGCGAAGCCGACGGGCCTGGCGGCGGCGGCGGGGGACGGTTCGGTGACGCTGAGCTGGACGGACGCGGGCAATCCGACCATCACGAAGTGGCAATACCGGCAGAAGGCCGGCGGCAAGTCCTGGGACGATTGGACGGACATTGGGGGCTCCGGAGCGAGCACCACAAGCTACGAGGTGAGCGGGCTGACCAACGGCACCGCGTATCAGTTCGAGGTGCGCGCGGTGAACGGTGCCGGCAACGGCGCTGGCCCGGATGCGCCGGTGAGCGCGACGCCGACGGGCGCCACGCCGCCATCCACGCCTCCCGGGACAACGCCGACGCCGCCTGCGGCGGTCGGGAGCGGGAGCGTGCGGGTGACGCCGGCGGCGCTGACGGTGGAGGAGGGCGGCACCGGGAGTTACACGGTGGTGCTGGGTGCGGAGCCCGCGGGGACGGTGACGGTGACGGTGGGCGGGGCATCGGGGGAGGTGACGGTGGTGCCGCGGCGCCTGAGCTTCACGGTGTCGAACTGGAGCGAGCCGCAGCGGGTGACGGTGAGCGCGGCTCGTGATGCGGACACGGCGGACGACAGGGCGACGCTGACGCACGGAGCGAGGGGCGGGGGCTACGATTCGGTGAGCATCGCCTCGGTGGTGGTGCGGGTGAGGGACACGACGCCGGTGCTGAGTCTGGAGACGGACCCGGCGGCGGTGAGCGAGGGGGAGGACATCCGCCTTGTGGTGACCTCGGACCGTGCGCTGACGGGCAATCTGACGGTGAGCCTGACGCTGGCGGCGCGCGACGGCAGCGGCTTCGATGCGGAGGACCTTCCGGGGGGACTGGGGCCGCGTTCGTTGGATGCGGTGTTCGGCGCCACGGCGAGCCGGAGGGGAGTGGTGATGATCCCCACCCGCACGGATGGAGAGGTGGAAGGCCGGGAGTCGTACGGCATCAGGCTGAACGCGGCGGAGGGCTATGCGGTGGGGGTGGATGCGGAGGCGGAGGGAGTTCTGGAAGAGGGTTCGTCGGAGGGGGCGGATCGGGTGAACCGTGCGATCCTGCCGCAGGTGGCGGCGATGGCGCTGTCGCAGACGCTGGAGGCGGTGACGAGGCGGATCGAAGCGGTGTCGGATGGCGGTGCGGGCGGTGCGGTGCGTTTTGGAGCGGCGCCGGGGAAGGCGGTGGAGGAGGAGTGGGTTGGCTTGGGAGACCCGGGGCAACAGGGACCGGGCTTGCGGGAGATGCTGGACGGGGCCTCCTTCGCGCTGCCGCTGGGTGCTGCGGGGGCGGGAGCGGTGGCGGCGCCGGCGTTGTGGGGAGTGGGCGAGTGGCGGTCGCTGTCGGGTTCGGAGCGGGATCTTTCCTGGGAGGGCGGGCTGTGGTCGGGGTATCTGGGGGCGGACGTTCGGGTTCGCCCGGACCTGCTGGCGGGGGCGGCGGTGTCGTATGCGAAGGGCAAGGTGGATGCGGTGTCGAAGAGGGGCGACCGGACGAAAAGCAGGCACGAGAGCCGGGTGGTGTCGGTGAATCCGTATCTGGCGTGGCTGCGTGCGGACGGCACGACGCTGTGGGCCAGCGCGGGTTACGGGAGGGGCGAGGTGCGGATCGCCGAGGCGGGAGCGGCGGCGCGCACGGCGGACCTGTCGCAATGGAGTGGGGCCGCGGGCGGGCGCGGGGTTCTGATGGAGGATACGGAGATCATTGCCGGGGGCACCACGCGAGTGGCGGTGAAGGGGGAGGGCTCCCTGGTCCAACTGGGCACGGAGGCCGGCGACGGTCTGACGGAGTTGACGGTGAAGGCGAGCCGACTGCGGCTGATGGTGGAGGGGACGTGGGAGCACCGGGTCGGGGGCGATGCGACGCTGACGCCGGCACTGGAAGTGGGCGTGCGTCATGACGACGGCGACGTTGGGCAGGGCGGCGGGGTGGAGGTGGGGGCCGGCGTGATCTGGCGCGACCCGGGTGCCCGTCTGACCGCGGAGTTGCGCGCCCGGATGCTGGCGGTGCACGAGCGGGACCGGAAGGAATGGGGCGTGAGCGCCCTGGTGATCCTGGACCCCGGGGCGGACGGTCGGGGGAGCTATCTGAGCTTCGGCCCGGCCCACGGTCGCACGGCAAGCGGTGTGAGGGGGTTGTTCGACTACGGTCCGGCCACGGACAGCGGGGCGGGGGCGGAGGAGAGCCGTCTGGAGGCGGAGATGGGGCACGGCATCGGCATCGCCGGCCCGGCGCCGCTGGCGCTGCTGACGCCTTATGCCGGGCTCAGCCTGGCGGAGTCGGGCGAGCGCACGCTGCGCCTGGGTGCGCGCTACCGCCTGGGCTCGGGGGTCGCCCTGGGAATCGAGGGCACAAGCCGGCCCTGGACCAACGGCGAGCAGAGCCTCATGCTGCGCGGTGCGCTGCGCTGGTGAGGATCGCGACCGACCCGTGGCTGGAGGGAGGGGATTTCGCCGCGGCCGCGGCCCCGTCCGATCAGAGTCAGCAGCCTGATCCTGGTGGTGGAATCCAGGTTCCGCCGGGCCGGCGTCGGAATGCGAGCGCCGCCCCGATCCGGTTCAATGGAATTTCTTCCCCGGCACCGGAGAGGTTCCGCCGCGGCGGATCAGAAGGGCAGGGTGTGGACTGCGGCGGGGATTGCCAGGTCTCCGTGTCCGATGGTGACCCGGCTGCCAGGCTCGACGTAGTCCCGGTGGAGGTATCCCGGGGCGATGGGGCAACCGAGCCGTGGCGAGGCTGACACGCTGGTGATGCGGCCCATGTCGCGGTCGGCGCCGCGCAGGGTGTCTCGGGGGTGGGGTACGATGTCGTGAGCCCCACCAGCCGGCGGTTCACGTGGCCTCGGGAGTGAATGCGCTCCACCGTCTCCTGTCCCGGATCGCATCCTTTGGTGAAGCGGACGGCGTGCTGGAGAGCGGTTTCCAGCAGCAGCGTGTCGGCGTCCATATCGACCCCGTACCGTGGGACCCCGGCCTCGATGCGCAGAGTCTCCCTTGGCGTTCAGGCCGATCCAGGGGATCGGCCTGAACGAGCGGCAGTGCCATTCGGACCGGCGCTTCATGTAGAGACGCCACGCGGGTGGCCCGCGCGCGCGGCAGGGCCATCATGGCCGGCCGCCGATCCCGGGGTACCCGCAGGTCGAAACCGGGCTCCCCCGTATGCGTCGCGCGCACCGCCCGGATCCGGCTTCCGGCACAGACCCTCTCCCGGTGGCCCCGTTCTTCCGCTGGCAACACAGCGGCGTCCAGCAGCCCTGAGAGGCGAGTTTCCGAAGCCGGTCCCTGGATGGAGATCATGGCCAGCTCGCCCGAAAACTCGACAATCTCCACCTACAATCTCCACTTGGTCCGCCATCCGGTGGCGGTGGAGGTGTTCCAGCACACCCGGTGCGAGGAGTTCGTCCACCTCCCGCAGAAAGCCGCCGGCGGTGCGCAACACCCTCACGTCGGCCAGGATCTTTCCCTGAATGTTCAGGATCGCCGCCGCCATGCCCTGGCCGGTGCCCAGGGCCGCGACGTCGTTGGAGAGCATTCCCTGGAGCCACCCGACGCTGTCGGGTCCGGCCACGGACAGAAGGGCCTGAAAGTCCGTAACATGGTGGTTGACAAGGGATATCATTGATGATAATTTGGGCTATTGCTGGTTATCCTCAAGGACCAATGCTCAGAGCGCTGCTCAGTTCAGCGTTCAGTCCTGACGGGTCCGCAGGGACTGTCTCAACGCACAATTGCGAATTCGTGCCCGTTCCGCAACCCCTCCGGCCGTGATCCGGGGCATCAGCGGTCTTGCGCGGGCCGAAGATTTCGACTGGTGGATTGTTGGCTTGCCGGGTGCTTCAAGGGAGCTTCGCCCCTTGGATGACGGCGTGATGAACACCGTGGAAGCCGAGACTGATGGAGAGAGCCTTGAACATCCAGGACACCGAGGAGGCGATGGACGACTCAATCGACGAGCTTGACGATATTGCCATAGGCGAGGTCGAAGACGAAGAGCAGCCCGCGTCCCTCTCCGAGGAGTCCTCGTCGAGTCAGGTCCCGGCTGACGACGATCGGGTGGACGAAAAGACCGACCCGGTTTCGCTGTACCTTCGCGACATCGGCTCGACGCCGCTGTTGACCAGAGAACGCGAAGTCCAGCTCGGGATGCAGATGGAGCAGGGGCAGGCGGAGTACCTCGACAGCGTCATCGCCTCGCCGTTCGCCGTTCTCCGGGTGCTCAAGCTCGCCGAGGAGATCAAGAGCAACGCAGCCCCGCTGGACCGGGTGTTGATGGCCGGCGATGCCGGGGAAGCGTTCAACGAGACCATCGAGCGCCGGCGGTTTCTCAAAGGGGTCACGGCGCTGCGGGCACTGCTAAGGGACAAGAAGCGCATCAAGGGGGAGTTGGGTCGGAAACGGACTTCCCGGAAGCGCCGGGTGGCGTTGGAGGCGGACCTCGTCAAGAAGGAGGCCCGCATCGTCGATACGGTGAAGGCGCTGCGGCTGTCCAAGGAATGGATCGACGACATCGGGAACCACCTCAAGGAGTCGCACCGGAACCTGGTCACCCTGCAGGCCAAGGCTCGAGGTCGCAGCCGCGGCAACGCGGCCAGGCAGACCGCCGCCGAGATAGCGGCCATCGAGGACACTCACGAATCCTCCGCTGACGACATCGCGCGCCAGGTGGAAGCCATAGCCGCCGCCGAGTTCAAGGCCTCATCGGCAAAGAAGATCCTCATCGAGGCCAACCTGCGCCTGGTGGTGAGCCTTGCGAAGAAGTACGGCAATCGCGGCCTTCAGTTCCTGGACCTGATTCAGGAAGGCAATGTGGGCCTCATGCGGGCGGCGGAGAAATTCGACTATCGGCTGGGCTACCGGTTTTCGACATACGCCGGCTGGTGGATCCGCCAGAGCATCACCCGCGGCATCATCGATTCCGCGCCGACCATTCGCATCCCGGTCCACATGATCGAGACCCGAAACAAGCTCATCCGCGCGAATCGGTCGCTGTACCGCAAGCTCGGACGGGATCCGCAGCCGGACGAGGTGGCCGCCGAGATGGGACTGACCACCGACGAGATTCGCCGGCTGATGCGTATCGTCAAGGAGCCGGTGTCCCTGGAGACTCCCATGGGCGACGACGACGAAAGCCGGCTCGGCGACTTCGTGGAAGACAAGCACATTCTCAAGCCGGTGGAACAGACGATTCACGCCGACCTGCGCGACAAGGTGAAGCGGGAGCTGGCCAAGCTGCCGCCCAGGGAGGAGGCGGTGCTGCGGTTCCGCTTCGGCATCGGGGAGGTGCGGGACTACACCCTCGAAGAACTGGGCGAGCGGTTCTCGCTCACGAGAGAACGCATTCGCCAGATCGAGCAACGCGCCCTGAGAAAGCTCCGGACCAACATGGCGGTGTCGGGACTGAACCTTCAGGACTGACGCCTCCCCCGCCAACGGAACCGCGCCACGCCGCGAACGGCGGAACCGTCCTTTCCGGACAGCCACCTCCATCAAGCATCGCACCGAGCGGCGTTGACATGGGAGTGCGGGGGGCTCGGAGGCCAAGAGCCCGGTGGTTTCCCGGCACGGCCTCCCTGCTCCCCTGCCCCGCTCGCGTGTCAAGTCGATCCGTGCGCCAGACGCACCGTGCTGGCCTGTGGCCCCTGCAGGCCCTCTTCTTCGGTAAAGTGGACCGGCGTGCCCGGCGTCAGGCGTTCGAATCCGTCCAGGACGCTGTTCTCGTGGAAATAGATCTCGCGGCCGTCACGGGTCTCGATGAAGCCGTAGCCCTTGGCGGCAAAAAGCCTGCTCACCCGGGCCGAGGGCTCCGCCGCATGGGCCTTCACCTCGCCGCGCCGGCGTTGCGCATATTCCTGGACGCGCCGCCTGGCCGCATCGAAAGCGTCGCGTATGGCCACATGAATGTCGTGGTGCTCCGCAGCCTGGCTGTTGTCACGGTTCACCACCAACTCTCCACCGGGCACCGTCAAATCGATGCGAACATTGTAGAGCTTGCCCTTGTGACGGTGACGGTGCGGGGCGGCCACCACGACCCGGCAACCCGTGATCCGGTCATGAAAGCGATCGAGCTTGGCCGCCTTGTCGCGAATGGCCTGCTCGATCTCGTGAGAGGGCTCCATGTCGCGAAAGGTCACTTGAAGTTCGAGTTTCATCGGCGCCTCCCTCCTGGTCTCTCTTTCTCTCCTCCTTCTCTTTCTATAACCCGCAGCGATACCGCGTCAATTGCCTTTCATTCGGAACCGGCCTCCGCGCCCGCCACCACGGGCCTTTCCCGGACGGCGGATGACAGTGCGGCTCCTGCGAGCCGCGCCGCCCGGGACTGGAGCGGCTGGAACAAGCCCGGGCCACCAAGTGTCATTCATCCAGCATCTCCGCCAGGTCGGCCACGACGATGTCGGCGCCGTTCTCGCGAAGGGCTTCAGCGTCGTCATGCCGGTCCACGCCGATGACCAGACCGAAGCCGCCCCGGTGCCCGGCCTGAACACCGGAAAGCGCATCCTCCACCACCACCGCTCTCTCCGGGCGCACCCCCAACTCCTCGGCGGCCCTGAGGTAGGTGTCCGGCGCGGGCTTTCCGAGAATCTTCAACCGATGGGCGATCTCCCCGTCCATCCTGACGTCGAACAGCTCCTCGATGGCCGCGGCCGCCATGATGGTCTGGCAGTTCCTGCTGGATGACACCACCGCCGTTCTGAACCCCTGGCCTCGGAGCGCCCTGGCCCAGCGGATGGTCCCGTCGTAGGTTTCCACCCCTTCCGCGGTCAGCAGCTCGTTGAACAGCCGATCCTTGCGGTTGCCCAGGCCGCACAGCGTCGCCACCCCCGGCGGATCGTCCGGATCGCCACCGGGCAACTCGATTCCCCTGGACTCCAGGAAGCTCCGCACCCCGTCATAACGGGGTTTGCCGTCCACATGACGCTTGTAATCGCTATCGATGTCGAACGGTACGAAGGTGCCGCCGAGATCGGCTGCACGTTGCCGGAGGAACTCATCGAACATTTTTTTCCAGCACAGCGAGTGAACCCGCGCGGTGGATGTCAGCACGCCGTCGAGATCGAACAGCACGGCGTCGTAGTCGTCCGTGGTCACGCGTGGATGAGAGCTCATGATGCAGACTCGTTCAGCTGCGAGAGGATCGCGCCGCGCACGTCCTCGACCCGGCCCACTCCCGATACCCTGATGTATCGAGGCGCCGCCAAGCCATCCCGGCCCTGCCGCCGGGTATAGTAATCGATCAGCGGAGCGGTCTGTTCGTTGTAGACCTCCAGCCGCCGGCGAACCGTCTCCTCCCGATCGTCGTCTCGCTGGACCAGAGCTTCCCCGGTAACGTCATCCTTGCCGTCGACCTTCGGCGGATTGAACGCCACGTGATAGGTGCGCCCGGACGGCGGGTGCACACGCCTGCCGCTGAGCCGCGCGATGACCACCTCGGCCGGCACGTCGATCTCCACCACATGAGTTACCGGGATGTCATTGTCCCGCAACGCCTCGGCCTGGGCCAAGGTGCGCGGGAAGCCGTCGAAAAGAAACCCGTTGCGGCAATCCGGATCCCGTATGCGCTCCTTGATGAGCTCCACCATCACGGAGTCGGACACCAGCGCGCCGGACTCCATCACGGCCTTGACCCGCAGCCCCAGCACCGAGCCTGCCTTCACCGCCTCCCGCAGCATGTCGCCCGTGGAGATCTGCGGGATGCCGAAGGCCTCGGCAACGGAACCGGCCTGCGTTCCCTTGCCCGCTCCGGGAGGACCCAATACGATGATACGCATCAACGCGCTCTCCAGTCGCCGCTCGCGCGGCCGGCGCTGACGCCCTCGGCCGAACATGGACGGAATTTCGGGAGGCTCCGGCGTGTGAGACTCCATACCGGCATCCTGGCGGGTGAACCCTCAAAAGGTCAAGAAAACCAGTAACATGAAAACCCTGCCCCATCAAGGCGGGGACCTGTCCCACGCTGTGGAGATGCCGATGAAGCAAGCCGGGTTGCTTCAGACAGTCCAGGTTTCTTGATGAATCCGCCGGCCCGCGTCGTCTCAAGGACACTCCTGCTGCGGCACGGTACGCCGAACGCCCTGGGGAAAGGCTGAGGCAGAAGGTCGAGGGCGCAAAACTGGCAACCGCCCGGTGAATGCCGTACAGTGGGAAACAGTCAGAAACCGGTATGGCTTGGCAAACGAGCCGCCGCCCCTAAGCCGCCGCCCCTAAGGTGCCAGGGAGACCTTCATGCCCGACCCGGGAACCGAGGACAATCCTCTCAGAACAGCCATCATCGGGTCGGGACCGGCGGGCTTCTATATCGTCGAACGATTGTTCCGCGAAAAGGGATTGCGGGTCGAGATCGACATGTTCGACGAACTGGCGACCCCGTTCGGGCTGGTGCGGGGAGGCGTCGCCCCCGATCATCAGAAGATCAAGTCGGTGGTACGGGTCTATGACCGCAACGCCCGGAATCCCGACTTTCGCTTCTACGGCAACGTGCGCTACGGCCGGCAACTCCACCTGGACGACCTCAAGGTCCACTACCACCAGATATGCTTCACCACCGGGGCCCAGACCGACCGCAGCCTCGGCATTCCCGGGGAGGAGCTCCGGGGCAGCCACG
Organism: uncultured Binatia bacterium (SeqCode); assembly: GCA_964291295.2. GTDB lineage: Bacteria > Desulfobacterota > Binatia > UBA9968 > JAJDTQ01 > JAJDTQ01. The sequence continues at coordinate 3,355,532 of OZ219754.1, forward strand.
CGGCCACCGAATTCGTCGGCTGGTACAACGGCCACCCGGACTACCGGGACCGCCGTTTCGACCTGTCCGGAGAATCCGCCGTGATCATCGGCATCGGCAATGTCGCCATCGACGTCGCCCGCATCCTGTGCCGGAGCCACCAGGAACTGGCCGTCACGGACATCGCCGACTACGCGTTGGAAGCGCTCGCGGCAAGCCGGATCCGAAACGTTCACCTCATCGGCCGCCGGGGCCCGGCCCAGGCCGCCTTCACCAACCCCGAGATCAAGGAAATGGGTGAACTCGCCGACGCCGACGTGACGATTCCCCCGAAAGAGGCACAAATCGATGACCTCAGTCAGGCCTATGTGGACACGCACCCGGACAAGGCCCTGCTCCGCAAGATCGCGATCCTCCAAGGCTACGCCGGTCGTCCCCCCACCGGGAAGTCGCGCCGGCTCAGCATCCGTTTTCTGCTGTCGCCGGCGGAGGTCATCGGCAACGCCCAAGGCAGGGTACAAGCCATACGCCTGGTCAGGAACCAGATCTACGCCGACAACGGCTCGCTGCGGCCGCGCGCCACGGGCAAGCACGAGATCCTCCCCGCCGACATCCTCTTCCGCTCCGTGGGCTACCTCGGCGTGCCGCTTCCCGGGGTTCCCTTCGACGAACGCCGCGGGGTGATCTTCAACGACCGGGGTCGGGTGCTGGCCGGGGACGGCAAGGAGCCGGTCCGGGGCCTCTATGCCGCCGGATGGATCAAGCGCGGACCCACCGGCGTCATCGGCACCAACAAGCCCGATGCCGCCGAAACGGTGGACCGCATGCTGGAGGACTTGCGGGCGGGTGCGATCCTCAACCCCGCCCGGCCCGACGTGGCGGCCGCCGAGAGACTCGTGCGGGAACGGCAACCCGACTACGTTTCCTACGACGACTGGCTCCGCCTCGACCACATCGAAACCGCCCGCGGCAAGGAACATGGACGCCCGCGGATCAAGCTCACGCGCACCGAGGACATGCTCGCGGCGCTCAGGGCCGCGGACCAGCCATAGTCCGAACACGGCGCTGGCGCGACATCGCGCTGCTCGCAACCTCTTGATTCAACCCAGGTGATATTGATTCAGCCCCGGTGACCCCGAGGTCGATCAGACCTTCCCCTGCGCCCGCCGTCCGTCCATCGTCTCGGCCCGGATCCGCCATGCCGGCCCGTAACCAAGCCTCGACGACGAGGAGGTTCGCAATCCTTCGGGTGGTTTCGCAATGGACGGTCAACCGTTTCAGAGCAGCGCCGCGGCCGCGGCGTCCGCCATGATCACCGCGGATCGGGCAGGAATGCGGCCTGCGGGAATGGCCCTGTCGCCGTCACGCAGCCGCAACAGCATCTCCCGCTTGTCATCGCCGGTCACCACCCAGAGGATCCGCCGGGCGGTGTCGAGGAGCGGAAAGGTCAGAGTCATGCGACGCCGCCCCTGATAGACGCCGGTCACCGCGACCCGCGCGTCGCGGATCGCCAGTTCCGGCGCGCCCGGAACCAGGGACGCCGTATGACCGTCCGCACCGAGCCCCAGATGCACCAGATCCAGCCGGTCCGACGGCTCGGTCAGACGCCGGAGGGTATCGGCATACTCCCGGGCCGCCACGGCGAGGTCCGCCGCCTCCACCGGCATGGCGTGTATCCGCCCGGGGTCGAGCGGCACCCGCCCCAGCAGGCATTCCCGCAAGTGCGTGAGGTTCCGGTCCGCATGGCCCTCCGGTGCCACCCGTTCGTCCACCTGCACGACCTCCACCGCCTGCCAGGGAACGTCCTCGCGCGCCAGCGCCCGCAGCATGATCCAAGGGGTGCGGCCGCCGCTTGCCGCGAACACGAACCGGCCGCGTGTGTTCACCGCCGCGCGCGCGGCCTCGGCGATGAATGCGGCCGCCCGTTGTGCCACGGCCTCGGCATCGGGCAACACCTCGATGTTCATGTGCGGCACACCGGCGCCGGCCAAGAGGCCTGCGTCGCAGGGGAGTTCGGGAGGTGACGGGTCGGGTCCCATGTCCGGCGTTTCGTCCGGAATGCCGGACAGGTGCGGCCTTGTCTCATCTTTGGACACGCATGGGGCACCACGATTGGTACTCTGATATTGGCACTCTGATGAATCTCCGTCCCACGAGCAGGATCCCTGCCCCGCAGTATCCCTGTCCCACGAGAATTTTCCGCGGCTCAGGCTCCTGTTTGCTGCCCTGTTTCCCGCCCTATTTGCTGCCCCGTTTCCCGCCGGGCAACTCCTGGTGGCCGCCGAACTGGAAGCGCATGGCCGAAAGCAGCTTGTCGGCGAAGTCCGCCTCGCCGCGGGAACTGAACCGCTCGAACAGCGCCGCGGTCAGGACGTGGGCGGGCACCGCCTCGTCCACCGCCGCCTGCACGGTCCACCGTCCCTCCCCGGAATCGGACACCCGGCCCGCGAACCGCTCGAGCCCGGGGTCCTCCAGGAGCGCGTTGGCGGTGAGGTCCAGGAGCCAGGACGCCACCACGCTGCCGCGGCGCCACAGCTCCGCCACCTCTCCCAGATCAAAGTCGTACTGATAGTGCTCGGGGGCCCTCAAGGGCGTCTGCTCCGCGCTGGCCTCGTGTCCCTGCTTGCCGGCGTTGGCGTGCTTCAGGATGTTGAAGCCTTCGGCGTAGGCCGCCATGATGCCGTACTCGATGCCATTGTGGATCATCTTGACGAAGTGACCGGCGCCGTTGGGGCCGCAGTGCAGGTAACCGTGCTCCGCCGTGCCCCTGCCCGGCTCCCGGCCCGGAGTGCGCGGCGCCTCGTCGATGTCGGGCGCGAGCGCCGCGAAGATCGAATCCAGATGCTTCACCACGCCCGTCTCGCCGCCGATCATCTGGCAATAGCCGCGCTCAAGGCCCCAGACGCCGCCGCTGGTGCCCACGTCGACGTAGTGAATGCCCTTGAGGGCCAGTTCCCTGGCCCGCCGGATGTCGTCGATGTAGTACGAGTTGCCGCCGTCGATGATGATGTCGTCCTCCTCCAGAAAGGCGACAAAGGACTCGATGGTCCGGTCCACCACCGCCGCCGGCACCATCATCCATACCGTCCGGGGCTTCTCAAGCTGCGCCGCCAGTTCCTCCAGCGAACCGCTCCCCGCCGCACCCGCCTCCACCAGCCCCCGGACCGCGCCGGCATGGCGGTCGAAAGCCACCACCTGGTGCCCGGCCGTGATCAGCCGCCTCGCCATGTTGCCGCCCATTCTTCCCAGACCGATGATGCCCACCTGCATGCGAACCTCCCTGAAGAAGCTGTGTTGTAGAAGCTGCGTTGTCGCCCGACAAACCGTTTTGACGGCGCCGTCCCGTCCCGCTGCATCTTAGCACAGGAACCGTTCCGACATGCCACGAAGCCGGCCTGAGCATGATGGCGTTGCCCTCGTGGATACGCTACAGTGGCCGCCTCCATGTACGCTCCCATCGAGAACTACGGGGTCATCGGCGACCTTCACACCGTCGCCCTGGTAGGCAACAACGGCTCCATCGACTGGCTCTGCTACCCGCGCTTCGACTCACCCAGCATCTTCGCCGCGGTGCTCGACGACGCCAGGGGCGGGCGTTTCGTCATCGGCTCCGACACGGACAATGTCACCTGCCGCCAATTGTACCTGCCGGACACCAACATCCTGATCACGCGCTTCATGACCGAGGAAGGCGTCAGCGAGGTCATGGACTTCATGGTCCCGGGGCCGGCCGACGAGAACTACCACGGCCGCATCGTGCGTATCGCCAAGGTCGTGCGCGGCACCATGTCGCTCAGGCTCCAGTGCAGTCCGGCATTCGACTACGGACGCGCGGCGCACACGGTGGAGGTTCGCGGCAACCGGGCCGTGTTCCGGAGCGGCGGGCTCGGCTGCCTGCTGCACGTGTCCCAGCGGGGCCGGCACGCCGCCGTGTCCATCGCTCCCGACGGCAACGGCGGCGTGCTGGCCCGGGGAACCCTGCGCGAGAACAGCGTGCTGGCGGCGGTGTTCCAGGGTGTCACCGCCGGCGGCGACGATGCGTGTCCGGATGTGGAGGGCTGTCTCGCTCTGCTGGAAGACACCGAACGGTACTGGCATCAGTGGCTCCGGCAGTCCCGCTACACCGGCCGCTGGCGCGAGATGGTGGACCGCTCGGCCCTGGTGCTGAAGCTCCTGTGCTACGAGCCGTCCGGCGCCATCGTGGCGGCGCCCACCTGCAGCCTGCCGGAGGACATCGGCGGGGTGCGCAACTGGGACTACCGCTACACCTGGATCCGCGACGCCAGCTTCAGCCTCTACGGCCTCATGCGGCTGGGCTTCACCTATGAAGCCGGCCGGTTCATGGACTGGCTCAAGGAGCGCTGCGGCGACCTGAAACCCGACGGCTCGCTGCAGATCATGTACGGCATCCGCGGCGAGAAACACATCCCGGAGACCACCCTCGACCACTGGGAGGGCTATCGGAAGTCCGCTCCGGTGCGCATCGGCAACGCCGCCGCCGACCAGCTCCAGCTCGACATCTACGGCGAGATGATGGACTCGGTCTACCTCTTCAACAAGTACGGCACCCCCATCGACTCGGAACTGTGGAACAACCTCTCGCGCCTGATGGAATGGGTCTGCGACCATTGGGATCAACCGGACGAAGGCATCTGGGAAGTCCGGGGCGGGCGTCAGCACTTCGTCTACTCCAAGCTCATGTGCTGGGTCGCCCTGGACCGGGGCGTGCGCCTGGCGGAGAAGCGCTCCTTTCCGGCCAACCGCGAGCGCTGGCTTCGGAACCGGGACGCCATCTACCAGCGGATCATGGCCGACGGGTTCAACACCCGGCGGAACGCTTTCGTGCAGGCCTTTGGCAGCGACACGCTGGATGCCAGCAACCTGCTCATGCCGCTGGTGTTCTTCGTCTCCCCCACCGATTCCAAGATGCTCTCGACCCTGGACGCCATCAACTGTCCGCCTCACCAGGGCGGGCTGGTGTCGGACAGCCTGGTCTACCGTTATGACGTAGCCCGGACGGACGACGGGCTGGCGGGCGAGGAGGGCACTTTCAGCATGTGCACGTTCTGGCTGGTGGAGGCCCTGACCCGCGCCGGGCGCCTCGGCAACGCCCGCTTCATCTTCGAGAAGATGCTGAGCTACGCGAACCATCTGGGGCTCTATTCCGAGGAAACCGGCCCCCGGGGCGAATCCCTGGGCAACTTCCCCCAGGCCTTCACACACCTGGGGCTGATCAGCGCCGCGTTCAACCTGGACCGCAAGCTGGGATCAAGGGAATGACGCGCCGCGGAGGTTTGGCACCGGGCGGACCGGCGTGCGCCGGCCCCTGGACTGGACACGGACAGACGGGGCCGTGGCGCACGCGGCCCCGAGCCCACCCGGAAATGGAGGACGCCCATGTTCACAAGGATGCTCGCAGCATTGGTCATGACAGCGCTTGCCTTTCCCGCCTTCGCGGAGGAGAAGGTCTCGCCCGCGCTTCAGAAGGTCATCGACGCCGCCAGGGAGGAAGGCGAACTCAAGATCCAGTGGACCTCCGGACGACTCGGAGGCGACGCCGGCGTGCGCAAGATGGTGGCCGCCATGAACAAGCGCTACGGAACCGATCTCAGGTTCCGTTTCACCCCGGGACCCAGCTTCCCGCGCATGACCGCCAAGCTGCTGCAGGAGCACGCCGCCGGTCAGCGGGCCAGCAGCGACATCCATCTCGGCACCTCGAATCACATCTCCCAGGGCACGGCCAAGGGCATGCTCACGGAACTGGACTGGGAAGGTTTGCTGGAGCGCCCCAACCCCGGGGACGCCAACATCAGCCGGACCGCCCCCAACGGTGCGGCGGTGGCCATCGCGTCGCGCGTGGTGGGCATCTCGTACAACGCGCGGCTGGTCAAGGGCGATGACGTTCCCAAGAGCATGGAGGACGTCTTCAACCCGAAATTCAAGGGCAAGATCGCTTCCACGCCCTACGCCACCGGACTCTACCAGTTCGCCGCGGACGACATGCTCGGGCGCGAACGCATGACCGACTACACCAGACGCCTCGCCGCGCACATCGGCGGACTGATGAGCTGCAATTCGATGGACCGCGTCGCCAGCGGCGAGTTCCTGATGCTGGTGTTCGACTGCGGCCACGACGACGCCCTGCGCATGACCCGCAAGGGCGCGCCGGTGAAGCAGGCCACCATCAAGGAGATCGCGCGGGTCAACGTCATGTACTTCGGCGTACCCAGACACGCGCAGCACCCCAACGCCGCCATCCTGTTCACCAACTTCATGAACACGGCGGAAGGCCAGAAGCTCCAGTGGGACCTGGGCGGTCATGACCTGCACATCTACCCGGAGGCGCATACGCGCGCGCCGGTGATGGCGATCGTCAAGAGCGGCGGCCTGCTCTTCATCGACACGGTGGAGCGCAACAACCGGCGCGACCCCAAGGAGTTGCGGAAGATCCAGGCGGAGTTCCGCAAGATCCTGAAGGACGGCGGAAAGTCCTGAGGGACGGCAGGAAGCCGCCAGCGCTTCGACGGGCTCCGGGCGGCCTTCGGTCTCCCGGAGCGGTTCGGGGCATGCCCTGAACCGCTTCGCAGCTGACGGACCGTTCACCCCCGCCGCGAGAAAGGCCCACAGCCTTGCGCCTGCCGCGTCTTGACTCACCGGTTTCCCCGCTGCTGCCGGTGGCGCTGGTGCCCATGGCGCTGGTGGCGATGTTCATCCTGGTGATCGTCTGGGTGAGCGTCCAGACCGGCACCTTGGGCACCGTCCACTCCGAATACACCCTCGAGAACTACCGCGATGTACTCGGGGACACCGCCATCTACGGGGTGGTGTGGAACACCCTGTGGTTCGCCTGCGCCACGGTGTGCTTCGCGCTGATCATCGGTCTTCCCGTCGCCTGGCTGACCGAGCGCACCACCATCCCGGGCAAGCCCGTCATCTACGTCATCATGACCCTGGGGCTGCTGATCCCGGGCATCTTCGTGGCCATGGGATGGACCTTCATCGCCCATCCGCGCATCGGCTTCATCAACCGCTGGCTGGTGGACCTGCTGGCACTGGACAGCGGCCCCGTGAACATCGCCACGCCTCTGGGCATGGGCTTCGTGCAGGGGCTCAACCTGGCGCCGCTGGCGTTCATCCTCACGACGCAGATGTTCCGGGCCATGAATCCGATGCTGGAGGAGGCGGCGCGCACCGCGGGCCTGAGCGCGGCCGCCACCCTGCGCCGGGTGACGCTTCCTTTGGCCATGCCCGCCATCCTGGCCGCGGTCATCTACATCTTCATCGTGGGCATCGCCACCTTCGACGTGCCCGCGGTCATCGGACTCGGCAACCGCGTCTACCTGTTCAGCACCTACCTGTTCACGCTGACGTTTCCCGAGGACATGGAACCCCGCTACGGCATCACCGGCGCGGTGGGAGTGTTCATGATCGTGCTGGCACTGGCGCTCACCGCCTGGTACGGCGGCGTGCTGCGGCGCGGCAACCGTTACCAGGTCATCACCGGCAAGGGCTACCGTCCCAGGATGCTGGACCTGGGCGGGTGGAACTGGGCGGCGTGGGCGATGATCGGCCTCTATGCCATCATCTCCAAGCTCGTGCCCATCGGACTCGTGGGCTTCATTGCCTTCGCCCCCTACGTCGCACCGCCGTCCCTGGAGATGTGGGAACAGCTCTCCCTCGACAACTTCCACAACGTCAACTGGGAGCTGGTGTGGCGCGGCATGAAGCATACGCTCATCCTGATGTGCGTGGTGCCGCTGCTGGTGCTGGTGTGCGCCTTCGCCATCTCCTGGCTGGTGGTGCGCACCCGCAGCCGCGGGCGCTACCTCCTGGAGTTCGGCGCGTTCCTGCCGCACACGGTGCCGGAGCTGCTGTTCGCCATCGGCGCGCTGCTGGTGGCGCTGTTCGTGCTGAGGGATTACGTGCCCCTGTACGGCACCGTGTGGCTCATCGCGCTGGTGTACCTCATCACCCGCCTGCCCTTTGCCACGCGCGCCCTCAACGGCGCGCTGCTGCAGGTGCACAAGGAACTGGAAGAGGCCGCCTGCGTCTCCGGTCTCACCATGCTGCGCACCAGCCGCCGCGTGTTGCTGCCGCTGCTGCGCCCCACGCTCATGTCCGTGTGGATCTGGACCGCGCTGCTGGTCTACCGCGAGGTCACCGTGGCCGTGTTCCTCGCCACCGAGAGCAACATCACGCTGACCGCGGTGGTGTGGAGCTACTGGGCGGCCGCGGGCATGACCGAGGCGTCGGTGGTGACCACCCTGATGATCCTGTTCTTCTCGCCGTTGCTGCTGCTGTTCTGGATCTTCGGCCGGCGCAGCGCCCTGGCGGAACAGTGAGGCGATGGCTGGAGCCGCAGGCCCTGACCTGACCCGGCGCCCGCGCACCCGCTCCCTCGGGAGCCGGAGACCCTGCTCATGATCCGCATTCGCAAGCTGGAAAAGATATTCGACTCGGCCCGCGGACCGGTGCGCGCCGTTGGCGGTATCGACCTGGAGGTGGCCCAGGGGGAGTTCATGGTGCTCCTGGGGCCCAGCGGCTGCGGCAAGACCACCACCCTGCGCTGCGTGGCCGGCCTTGAGCGCCCCGACGGCGGCGCCATCGAGATCGACGGCGCGCTGGTGGACAGCGCCGCGGGGGGGACGTACGTGCCGCCCGAGCGCCGCGACATCGGCATGGTGTTCCAGAGCTATGCCGTGTGGCCGCACCTGAACGTCTACCAGAACGTGGCCCTGCCGCTCACCGAAGGGCAGCAGCGCCTCCCGCGCCCGGCGGTGCGGGACCGGGCGCGGGAGGCGCTGCGGCTGGTGCGGCTGGAAGGGCTGGAGGAACGCCCGGTCACGGACCTCAGCGGTGGACAGCAGCAGCGCGTGGCGCTGGCCCGGGCCGTGGTGACCCGGCCCAAGGTGCTGCTCATGGATGAACCCCTGAGCAACCTCGACGCGCGCCTGCGCGACCAGATGCGCGACGAACTGCGGCGTATCGCCGAGTCCGTCCATGTCACGTCCCTCTACGTCACTCACGATCAGGCCGAGGCCCTGAGTCTGGGCGACCGCGTGTGCGTCATGAACGAGGGCGAGATCCTTCAATTGGGCACGCCCAAGCAGGTCTATTCCGAGCCCCCCAACCTCTTCGTTGCGCGCTTCGTCGGCGAGATGAACTTCCTGCCGGCCAAGGTCATGGACGCCGGTCGGGTGGAATCCGGCCTGGGCGCCATCGACTGCGCGGTGCCGCCGGGATGCGCACCGGGTGCCGCGGTCACCCTGGGCATCCGCCCCGAACACATCGGTATCGCGGCGGGCGAGGCGCCCGCGGGTCTGCGCGGCCAGGTGCGGCGTCAGACCTACCTGGGCGACGCGCTCCACTGCCAGGTGCAGGTGGGGCAGGTCGAGTTGACGGTCAAGGCGGCAGGCAGCGCCGAGTATACCCGCGGCGAGACGGTGACCGTCTCACTGCCCGAGAAGGGCTGGCACGTATTCCCTGAAACGTAACCCGCGCCGTGGCCGCGAGCCGGCTCGCCAGGAGCGCTGCCCGTCCGTTCCACCATGGTGGGGCGGCACCGGCGTCGCCCCACCGGGCGGGCGCTGCCGCACGGCCCGGGAAAGGAGACCCCATGGCCCTGATCATCAGTGCCGAACAGACCCGCGAACTCGTGGACATGACGACATGCATGCGCCTCCTCGACCGGATGTTTCGCGACCGGGCTGCGGAGCGCGTGCGCATCGTGCCGCGGCGGCGGCTCCAGGGAAGCGCCCGGCAACTCAACGTGATGGCGGCCTGGCACCAGGGCTCGGATCTGATGGCGCTGCGCGCCTACGTGGCCAAGGCCAATACCATCACCCTGTACGACGGCGCCTCCGGCAATCTCAGGGCCATCATGAGCGCCGCCTGGCTGAGCAGCCTGCGCACGGGCGGTGCCACCGGCGTCGCGGCGAAATACCTGGCGCCGTCAAGGCCGTCGGTGCTGGGGCTCATCGGCCCCGGATGGCAGGGCACGTTCCAGGTGGAAGCCGTGGTCAAGGCCTGCCGGCCGAAGCAGGTGCTGGTGTTCGGCCGCAACGCCGAGCGGCGCAAGGGCTTCATCGAGGCCATGCGCAAGGTGGTGCGCACGCCCTTCCGGGTGGCGGCCTCCGTGGACCAGGTCGAGAGCGAGTCCGATATCCTGATCCTGTCCACCGACTCCACCTCGCCCATCGTGGACGGCCGGAAGCTCAAGGACGACGTGCTGGTGGCCAGCATCGGCGCCAATCAGCCCGTCAAGCACGAAGTGTCCGGAAGGCTCATCCGGTCCATGGACCTGGTGGTCACCGACGACCTCGCCACCGCACGGAACGACAGCGGCGACCTGATCGATGCCTGCGCCCGCCGGCAACTGCGCTGGCGCGACGTGGTACCGCTGGAGCACATCGTCGCCCGCGGCGTCCAGGGCAAACCTCGCAAGGTCCTGTTCCAGTCCAACGGCATACCGGACGAGGACCTGGCGGTGGGCACCCACGTCCTGCGGCAGGCCCTGCGGAAAAAGATGCGGCTGCGGGAGATAGCGGAGTTCTAACCCAACCTTGCCGCCTCTGGAGTCGTGGCAGGGCAGGAATCCAGAAATCAGCATTGATATATCGTGAGCATGTCGTCGGGCGGGCCAATGTAGTGCCATAAAGTGCAAATTGGGTATCGCTGAGGGTGGCGCGCCATGCTGCCATCCTCCCATGTTCATCCGCCACACCCCTACTCGCAGTAGCAGCGAACCTTGCGTCACCCACCGCCCGGTGCGCTCCGAACGCGACGGTTCAAAGGTGCGTCAACGCAATCTGCTCAATCTCGGGCGGCACTTCGACGTGGCTCCACAGGAGTGGCCCGTGCTGTGCCGGCGCATTCAGGAGATGCTTGCCGGCCAACTTCCCCTGTCTCCGGGCTGCCCCCCGACACTCGAAAACCACGCCCAGCGCATCACCGCCCAACTCCTCGACCGTGAGCGCGTCGGCACCGCGACCGCGTCCACAAGCCAAGAGGGCAATCTCCAAAGCGTCGATGTCGACCCCCTGGAGTTGGTTCGACCACGCTCGGTGGGCGTCGAGCACGTGGGCCATGGACCAACTCGGCCTGCGCACCCTGCTCGACCAACTCGGCCTCGGCGCGTCGATGCACGCAGCCGCCATCGGCTCGATCATCGCGCGTATGGCGCAGAGCGCGCCACCCGGCGCTGGCTTGGCGACCGCAGCACCCTGGGTGAACTGCTCGGGGTGGAGTTCGCCACCATGGGACCGATGCGGCTGTATCGCGCCTCCGATGCCCTGATGGCCCACCGCGACGTCATCGAAAAGCATCTGTTCGACCGGGCCATGGACCTGTTCGAGATCGAACCCACCGTCACGCTCCATGATCTGACCACTCTATTCTTCGAGGGCAAGGCGCCCCTCCAACCGAAGGCCCTGCGCGGCCACTCCAAGGACAAGCGCACCGATTGCCCGCTGCTCACCCTGGGGCTCGTGCTCGACTCCGGCGGCTTCGTGCGCCGCTCCCAGGTCTTCGCCGGCAACGTCCGCGAGCACCACACCCTGGCCCGGATGCTGGATGCGCTCAACGCCCCGCGCTCCGCCCTGGTGGTGATGGACCGGGGCTTCACCACCGAAGAGCGCCTGCAGTGGCTGCACCAGCAGAGATACCCCTGCCTGGTGGTCAGCCGTGAACGCAACCGGCACTTCAACCCCCAAGCGGCACAGCGCCTCAAGACCGCTTCCAGGCATGGCGTGCAATTGCACAAGGCCTTGTCCCAGGAGGCCAGGAGGTGCGCCTGTACTGCTTCTCCAAACAACGTGCCGCCAAGGAACGCGGCATCGTCGAGCGCTTCGCCCGGCGCTTCGAGAACGCCCTCAACAAGCTCTCCGAAGGTCTCTCCCGACCCCGCATCCAAAAACGTGTGGAGCAGGTCTGGCAACGTATCGGGCGGCTCAGGGAGAGCACTCGTGGCATCGCCCAGCACTACGACATCGCACGCGACACCGATGAGTCCGGACAACGCGCCACCGCCGTGCGCTTCACCCGCCGCCCTCTCCCCGGCTCGATGATGACCCATCCGGGCGTCTACTGCCTGTGCAGCAGCGAAACCCACTGGAAGGAAGAAACCCTGTGGCGTACCTGGTTCAGGCTCACCGACATCGAAGCCGTCTTCCGCTCCCTCAAATCTGAACTCGGCCTGCGCCCCGTCTACCACCACAAGCCGCTCCGCGCCGAAGGACATCTGGTTCATTACCGTGCTCGCCTGCCAACTCGTCCAGGTCATCCGTACTCGCCTGCGTCAATCGGACGAGCACGCCAGCTGGACCACACTACGCCGCGTCCTCCATGGACAACACCGCGTCACCACCACGTGCTGATGGGCGCACCCTGCACGTGCGCAAGGCGACCCGCGCCGAACCAACCCAGCAGGCCATCTACAAAGCCCTGCGCATCAATCCCGCTCCCGGAGGAACTCGCAAAACCGTCGTGTAACCAACCTTCAAACCTGTCCCCTTCCATATTCTGTCATGTGCTGCAGAGCTTGCATCTGAAACCGATACTACGACTAACCCGCAGGTTCACAAGCCGGAATAGGCGCGAAGCCTGGCGCGAACTTCTGTCCGGGGGAGCCGGCACCGAGGATGCGCGGCAATTCGCCGGAGCCCCTCGATCAAGGCGTCCTGGCCGAGGATTCGATGGCCTTGCAAGTGATCGAGCAGCCACAGGACACCGTGGCATTCGACATCTTCTTCGAGTGCCGCGGCGCGTAGCCGGGCGTCTCCGGAGAGCAGCGTCCATGAATATGTCTTGGCCAGGGAAAGCGCGAAGCTGTCGGGAAGCGAGAGGCTGCGGCGTATGCGACGGTACGCAAGGGCGAGGGCGACTGCGTTTCCGTCCAATTCTTCAACGCGGAGCCCCAAGTTGATGAGCATGGGGCCGCCGTGATCCTTGAGTTCGCGTTCATAGAGCAGGTCCGGCACGGCGAACTCGACCGGAAGACGAAAGACAGCTTCCAGGAACGAGCCGCGTTCAAGGTCGATGAGCACCGAGGTGTCGGAGACGAGCACCGGCATGAAGGTCAAACACTGACGGGAGCGGCTTTCATGGTCGGTGGTTCGTCCATGAGCCGGACGAGCTCGTGGACCGAGTGTCCGAGCAGTTCGGCGGCCTTGGACTCCGAGATGGCACCTTCCGCCAAGGCGCGGAAGCATAGACGACCGAAACGCCTGGGCTCTTCGCCGTCCATCGCCCACGGCTCCCTGTAGGGTGGACTGCGCCAGCCGCGACGCTTGAATTCGTTGAACAGGCGCTGGAACAGAGGGCTACCGAAGATCCCCAGATCCTTGCAGCGATAGGTGAGGGCCTGCACGCTGACCCCGAAAATCCGCTTGAGGTCGAACAGCTCGCTCCAGCCAATGGACTGGCGATGCCTGCCTACCTCGGCACGCAGCGTTTCGGCTGGCATGAGGAAGGCACCCGCAAATCGGTGAGCGGCCCTCTCGTCATCAATTTTCGGCGCGACGTTCAAAACCATGTGCCCGAGTTCGTGGGCGACGGTGAATCGCTGGCGCTCTCCCCAGTCCCGTCGATTGACGACGATCACCGACGCGATGCTCCGGTCTTCACGGCGCACGCCGGCCGTGAGACCGTCCATGTTGGAAAGAGGCATCGAAAGAACCTTGATGCCGCGTTCCTCCAGAAGCTCGACCAGATTCGGTATTGGATCGAGTCCGAGTCCCCAGTGACCACGGAGGCCGTGCGCGGCCTGTTCCGCCTCCACCAAGTCGTGGAGCAAAGGCCAAGGGGCGTCGCGCGGCATGTCCCAAGCGACAGTATGCAGACCGAGAATTCCCTCCACCGTGAGATAGCGCTCCAGCAGATCGAGCACCTTGGCCTCGACCTGAGCTTCTTCGCGCTTGCTCGTCAGCCGCTTCCGTCGGAAGTCGACGTCTTCCAGGGCGATGACGCTGTCGCTGGCCAAGTAATCCACGGATACGCCGAGAGCGCTCGCGAGCGCAATGAGGACACCCGAGCTCGGCATCGACTCATCGCGCTCGTACTTGCTGATCGCCTGCGCCGTGACGCGGTTGTCGATTCTGGATTCAAGATCGCGGAGCGATAGACCTTCCGCACGCCGTGCTATCCTGATGCGTTGCCCTATTGACATTTTCTCCCACCTCGCATGGTTGACATTCTCTCATCTATCGACAATACTTGTCAAGCACAGAGGCTTGAAACGCCTCAGGGAAGGTCCGAACAAGGCGACGGAGCAACAGTGGCCTGCTTACAACCCATTGGTTTTTCCTGATTCAGCCCCATCGAACTCGGGGGTGTCCAGACCTTCCTTAAGGGCGACTCGTGTCGTGGAACGCACCTGTTCTCGAATCTGTTCCGGTTATCGGAGGTTGAGACCATGACTGCATCCCTTTCGTTTTTTCCCGTTGGTAATGGCGACATGACGCTTGTCGAAACCGAGGAGGGCTTCAGGATATTGATCGACATGAACATCCGGGCCGCCGCGGACGACCCGGACGACGACACACCGGACGTGGCGAAGGAGCTCCGGGACAGGCTGACCCGGGATTCGCAGGATCGGCTCCATGTGGATGCGTTGCTCGTCAGCCACCCTGATGAGGACCACTGCCGGGGGCTGTGCAAGCACTTTCACCTGGGTCCGCCGGACGAATGGTCAAAGCGTACCGACAAGATACTGATCCGGGAGGTCTGGTCGTCGCCAATGGTCTTCCGGCGTGCCTCGCGACAGGACCCGCTGTGCGACGATGCGAAGGCGTTCAACAGCGAGGCGCGGCGCAGGGTGCGCAAGCACCGTGCGTCGCGGCGGCCGGCCGGCGATGGCGACAGGATCCTCATTCTCGGCGAGGATGAAGGCGGCAAGACAGACGATCTGCAGGACATTCTGGTACGTGTGGACGACGAATTCTCACACATCAATGGTCGATATGATGGATCGATGCATGCCCGGCTGCTCGCGCCGCTGCCGGCGGCGGATGTCGATGACGAGGAGGTTCTATCAAAGAACAACTCGAGCACGATCTTGCGATTCTCGTTGAAGGGTGGCGGGATCAGGGATAAGTGCCGGTTCCTGACAGGGGGCGACGCGGAGGTCGCGATATGGGAGGAACTGTGGGGCCGTCACGGCCGGCAGGCCGACCGGTTGTCCTACTACGACATCCTGCTGTGCCCGCATCATTGCTCCTGGCACAGTCTGTCGCACTACAGTTGGGGCGAGTTGCGCAACAAGGGCGCAGTCTCGGAGGAGGCCCGGAATGCCCTGTCGCAGGCAAGGGATGGCGCAACGATCGTGGCGAGCAGCAATCCGATTGAGGACGATGACAACGATCCGCCCTGCATAGGCGCCAAGCAGACATACCACGCCATCGCAAAGGGCGCAGCCGGCTCCTTCGAATGCGTCGGAGAGCGACCGTCGAAGAAGTCGCCCGGTGTGATGAAATTCGAGATCGGCGCGCACGGCGCACGCTTGAGGACCGCGCTCATGGCGGCGCCCGCAGTCTTCGGGGCCGGAGCCGTCGGGCGGCAGGCACTGGCGCACGGCAACGGTACGTCATGACCCGCTCTCGGCCCAATGACGCGATCCGGCGTGCCCTTGCTCTGATCTCCGAACATCCCAACGTCCATGGAATGGATGCACCGCTGTATGACGCGACGAGGGGCGCGGCCACTGTCGACGTGACCTTCAGGGTCAACCTGCCGAGCGAGTGGCGGCGGCAGGGAGAGAGCCCCTCGGGCGTCAGGAGTCGGGAGGTCGTGCGGTTCGACTTTTCCGCCGTGTATCCCTTGTATCCACCAGCCTTGTCGCTTCGCGAGGACTTCACCAGAAATCTGCCGCACATGCAGCCGTGGATGACGGACGGACGGCCCGTACCGTGCATTTGCGACGGCGATACGGCCGAACTGCTCCACCGGGACGGACTGGTGGGCATCCTCAACCAGATCTCCCTGTGGCTGGAAAATGCCGCACTCGGCAAGCTTATCGACCCGGAGCAGGGGTGGGAGCCGGTCCGCCGCGACTCGTTGCACGATGTCGTTATTGCCGACGCAGGGCATTTACGGGGCTTGGTCAACCGGCAGGGCGACTGGTGATTCCTGAAGGTCAGCTACCTGAAGAGCGCCGCGCTGGATGGAAGCCATCTCTTTCATGGCCAAGTCTTGAACGAAGTGATCAGAGTAAATCCAAAGTCGATCGGACAGCACTTTTGTGAGGCAGAACTGAATGGTCATGCCGGACTGAGCTGGGGCATTTCGCTGGCACTGGTTGCCTGGCCGGGGAAGCGACCGTCGGGCGAGGTCATTGTCAGCGACAGCTATTTCCCGGAGACGGTCGAGACCATCGACGGCATGAAGAAACGCGCGGCGATGTACGGTTGCGGCCGAGAGCTGGACGACGGGCTGCGCTGGCTCAGAAGGCGTCTGTCGGGCTGCGCGAAAGCGGGGCCGTTTCCGATGCCGGTAATCATCCTGGTTCGCCGGCCGTTCCACCTGATCGGAAGCACGAGCCCGATTGAACTCTGCCCGTACATGGTCGAAGTCCATTTGCCCGGTCTGTTCAGTGACGGAGGGGCCACGGCCGTACGCGCGGCGGCGCACCGCCACACAATATCCCGGCCGCTTCTCGCCGGAATGGCCGGATGGCCGTCAACGACCGATCAACCGCGCTGGACGCTCGTGGGCGCAGGCAGCCTCGGCTCGAAGATCGCCCTTCATCTCACCCGCGCGGGCAATGGCCCTGATGTGGTGGTCGATCGGTCGGTGATGAGCCCGCACAACGCGGCCCGGCATGCGCTCGTTCCGGTAGCAGGGGACATGCAGATACTCTGGATGGATAGCAAGGCACGGAGTCTATCCCGTGCCTTGCGCGGCCTGGACCAGGACGCGACGGCGCTGTTGGCGGACGCGGTCACGATGGCGATGGACCGGCAGGACACACAAGGGGCATGGTCGGAAAAGTCCTGGGCCGTGGTGAATGCCACGGCGTCGCTTGCCGTCCGGGAAGCGATCGGCGCGAGCAAGTGCATCCGTTCGCGGGTGGTCGAGGCATCACTGTTTGCCGGAGGAGCTCTGGGGGTCATCACAGTCGAGGGACCAAGACGCAATCCGGGCACAACAGATCTGATGGCGGAATTCTACGCAGTGCTGCAGGAGGAGCCGGAGCTCTCATCCATCGTCTTCGACAACGGACAGGCACTGGCGAGACAGGACACCGGTCACGGATGCGGCTCGCTGACGCTGGCCATGTCGGATGGCCGGTTGTCTTTGTTTGCTGCGGGGATAGCCGAGTACCTGCTCTGCAGGCAGAAGGATGGACTCCCCGATGAGTGCGGAGAGGTCGTGATCGGGCGGATGTCGGACAACGGTTTGGGTGTGGCATGGCGGGCAAAGCGAATCCCACCTGTCACCGTTGTGGAAACGAAGAACGGCTCACCCTGGCACATTCATTTGCACCATCGGGCACTGTCCAAGATGCAGGCGGAGGCCGGACGCTGGCCGAATGCGGAGACTGGGGGCGTGCTCATGGGCCGGCTCTCGGAGGTTTCGCAAGTTGCCCATATCGTGGATGTGTTGGACGCTCCAGAGGACAGCGAGCGCTCGTCCGACGAATTCATCCTCGGCAAGCAAGGCCTTGGACGAAGCCTGGAGGACTACTCAACGTCCGTCGGCTGGTCGCTCTACTGCTTGGGAACGTGGCACAGCCATCTGTCTCCGGGCGGTCCATCGCTCACGGATCGGGCGACGGCAAGAGCAGTGTCGCTGGCGCGCCTGGCACCCTCCATATTCGTGATCAGGACGCCAACGGGGTTCGAAGCGTTGACGGCGGATGGGGATGATTCCATGGTTCCGGGTGCGGATATGCTCGCAGGCGGTGAACGAGGACGTGGGAGCCGGGCCTCGCCCGTGCCGTCCGCGACGCCTGTCACTGGTGGGAGGTAGACCTCATGGACGCGTTGCTGGACAAACTCTCCTCCTACAACATCTTCAACTACCTTCTTCCAGGCAGCCTGTTTGCAGTGATTGCGGATGCCGTGACCGGGGCCGAGTACCGCCTTGTCCAGGAAGACATCGTAGTCGGGCTCTTTCTCTACTACTTCATCGGTTTGGTGGTCAGTCGAACAGGATCCCTGATCGTCGAGCCCATTCTGAAGGCAGTCGGATTCGTTAGGTTCGTCGAATACAGCAAATTTGTCGAAGCCTCAAGGGCCGATCCGAAGATCAACGTGCTTTCCGAAACGAACAACATGTACCGTACTCTATTCGCGCTCTTTCTTCTTCTGATACTTGTCGCTTTGTTTGACCAATTTGCCTCCTTCCTTCCTTGGCTCGTGGGCGGGTTGTCGTATATCGTCTGGACTGCTCTCCTGATAATGTTCGTGTTCGCTTATCGAAAACAGACCGACTACATCGTCAGGCGAGTCAATGAAGCCATCCATGAGGAAAAGGCCGGACCCGACGTAGGGGATGGGAGTCAGAAGCTGTCCTGATCGAGAGTAACCGGGGGGAGGGACCGTTCAGGACTGTCCCACGCTGCATGTTTGTGCGGGCGGTGAGGTTTGGGTCAGGCACTGGCGTTCTTGCGCTGGGGTAGTCATAGTATGGGAATATTGGAACGGATCTGCGATGGGTCGAGCGCGATCCACTGTGAGGCTCCGGAAGGGTACTCGCTGTTGGAGGTGGAGGTTTGTCTGATGACAGCCGGGGGAGCGTCTGGACTGGGACGTGCTGATGGACACGCATCCTCATCCGGGCTTTCGCCGTCTGGCAGGCTGCGACCTTCAGAGGCCGTTGGCCAGGAGTCTGCGCCGCACAAAATTTTCGTGGGACAGATATCCACCAGAATCCCGCTTGGCGCCCAATTCATGTCCAATAATGGGACAAGGCTACACGTTTCTGGCATTTTGGACGAAAATCCGGTCATGCTCTCCCACCGGTTGCATCCCGAAGCGTCCTGCGGCACAGGCTCCTAGCAGGTCACGCCGTACAGCCGCTTGGCCGAATCGGCCAGCAGCCACTTCTTCTCCTCGGGAGACAGATCTTCCCGGCGGCCGAGCTGGTCGATGTTCTCGGGGAACTCCATGTCCCAGTGCGGAAAGTCGGAAGCGTAGTAAAGCACGTCCGGGCTCAGGAACCTGGCGGTCTCGCCGACAAAGGGCTCGTAGTCCTCGGCGTGAAAGTAGATGTTGCCGCCGCGCACGTACTCGCTGGGTCGCTTCTTGCAGAGCGGCGCTTCCGCCTGGCCGCGCTTCTCCCATTCCTCGTCCATGCGCCCGGCCCAGTAGGGTGCCCACGAGCAGCCGGCCTCCATGAACGCCACCCGAAGATCGGGGAAGCGGTCCATCACGCCGCGAAAGATCATGCTGGTCATCTGCATCATCTGGGCGAAGGCGTGGGACAGGGTGTGCACCTCGATGAACCGGTCGAATCCGTCGGCGCCGAAATACTGCGGCCCGCGCACGGTGGCGTGCACGCCCACCATGCAGTCGAGCCTCTCTGCCTCCTCGTAGATGGGCCAGTAGTCCTGGTGTCCCAACGGCAGCCGCAGCCCCACGGCCGGCAGCATGAGTCCGGTGAGGTGCAACTCCCGGACCGCCCGGCGCAACTCCTTGACCGCCTCGGGCACGTCCTGAAAGGACACCAGCGCCACCCCCTTGAGCCTGGGGCTGACCTTCTGGAACTCTTCGGAGACAAAGTCGTTCCAGGCCTTGCAGAGGGCCACCGCAAGGTCCGGCTCGCGGATCCAGCCGATGCCCAGGCCGCCCGTCGGATAGAGGTAGGCGGTGGTGAGCCCGCCGTCGTCCATGGCGTCAAGCCAGGTTCTGGCGTCACACGCCGTCGTCCCCAGCGTCCCGCCGATGGAGCGGTCCCAGTTGTCTATCGGGTAGAGGGTGGCGGTGCGGTCCACCCAGGGCGCCTCCATGTATTTCTTGAGCTGCGCGTCGGTCTCGGTGATGTGTCCGTCCGCATCAATGACTTCGACGTCTCTGGCCATGATTCCTCCTCGACGGATTGCCGAAAACCGGCGCAAGCTGCGCCCGATGGCCCTGCCGGCCACCCTTCCGTGAACACGCCGGGAGACTCTACGGCCACCCGCGCCGCGCTGTCAACCGTGCTGGAAAGGCCAGGGACGACAACGTGTTCGTCCCGAAGTCCCGGCCGGTGCCGGACCCGGACGGTTACGGACTGGCCGTCGCGATCCCGCGGCGCTGACCGAAGAACGCCAATTTGTTATATCGATATTCGATATCGGAGCCGTGCCGACCCGACAGCGGGAGACCCGCAATGTCCGACCGCCGCCTGCTTACGCGCATTGCGTTGCGAAACTACAAGAGCATCGGCGCCTGCGATGTGAAGCCGGCGCAGCTGTCCTTCCTCGTCGGGCCGAACGGCTCCGGCAAAAGCAACTTCCTTGATGCACTCCGATTCACCGCGGAATCCCTCGGTTACTCCATGGACCACGCGCTGCGCGACCGGGGCGGCATCGGAGATGTCCGCCGGCGCTCGGGCGGCCACCCGACCCATTTCGGCATTCGGCTCGAATTCGCACTTGAGGAATGGACCGGCTATTACGCTTTCACGGTCGGGGCCATGAAGCGGGGCGGCTATGAGATTCAGAAGGAAGAATGCCGCGCCGCACCGCGAAACGCCCTCGGCGAGCACCGTTACCGAGTCGAGCGGGGCCGTGTGGTCGAAAGCACCTTCGCGACTCCTCCCATTGCCGCCGCCGACCGGTTGTATCTCGTCACGGTCTCGGGTCTGGAGCCCTTCCGCGCGGTTTACGAATCTCTGGCAACCACCGGTTTCTACAACCTGAGCCCGGAGGCGATCCGGGACCTCCAGCCGCCCGACCCGGGAAAGCTTCTGGAGCGGGACGGGAAAAATCTGGCCAGCGTCCTGCACAACCTTTCCGAGAACGCTCCCCACTTCAAACAAAGAATCGAGGACTATCTCGGAAAGGTGGTTCCCGGGATTGCCGGCGTCGAGCGGCGCGCCTTGGGGCCAAAGGAAACCCTGGCATTCCGCCAGAAGGTTCGAGGGGCGCGACATCCCTGGCAGTTCCTTGCCGGGAACATGTCGGATGGCACACTGCGCGCCCTCGGCATTCTGGTGGCGCTGTTCCAGAGCCGCGCGCAGGACCATGGGAGGCGCCGGCTCGTCGGCATCGAAGAGCCGGAGATCGCGCTGCATCCCGCCGCCGCCGGCGTGCTGGTGGACAGCCTCCGGGACGCCGCCGAGCATACCCAGATCCTTGTCACCAGCCACAGCCCGGAACTGCTCGACAATTCGGACATATCGGCGGACCAGATCATCGCGGTCACGGCGGAAAGCGGCGAAAGCCGCATGGGACCGCTGGACGAGACCGGACGGTCGGCGTTGAGAGATCGTCTTTACACAGCCGGCGAATTGCTCAGGCTGAACCAACTCGACCCGGTCCCGTCGCTCTCAAGACCGGGTGTCCGCCAAATGGACCTGTTCGGCCCGGTGGCCGAATGATGCGCAGGACCGTCCTGGCCATTGTGGAAGGACATGGCGAGGTGTTCGCGCTGCCGGAGTTGATCCGGCGCATCGCCCGTGAGGTGTCGCCGGATGTTGTTGTCGAGACGCCCCGGCCCTTCCGGCTGCCGCGCAACAGGATGGTGAAAGATGGCGAATTGGAACGCGCCGTCACGCTTGCTTCGCGCAAGGCGGGGACCGGCGGATGCATTCTGATATTGCTCGACGCCGACCGCGACTGCCCGGCGGAGCTCGCCCCGCGGCTTCTTGCCCGCGCTGTGGCGGCCTGTCCGGGCCGGGACATCCGTGCGGTGGTGGCCACGACGGAATACGAAGCCTGGTTCCTGGCAGCCGCCCGCTCGCTCGCCGGGAAGAACGACCTCGACGAAACCCTTGAGCCGCCGGATAGTCCCGAAGCAATCCGGGACGCCAAGGGCTGGCTCAGCGCCAGAATGCCGCGTGGCCGGAGTTATCGGGCAACGCTCCACCAGGCAGCGCTCACGAAAACCTTCGACATGACGGCCGCGCGTCGGCTTTCCCCTTCCTTCGATAAATTGTGGCGGGACATCGGAAGCCTTCTCCGGCCGCCGCCAGCGTAAGCCCGCAGTTTCGGCACAGATGGCAGGCGACCGTGTGGGGCTTCGCGACGTGGCGAAGCCCCGTGGATTCGACCCGGGAGCGTTCCTCCGCATGGGGGACGGCGTGTGCGGAAGTGGCAGCCGGACCGGCGGTTGATCGGACTTGGCACATCGCCATGGAGCAGCGTCTTTTTCCAGCGCAATCGCAGGTAGGGTACCGCCTCGGCCAAGCGCCCGTCACTCGCCGCGCCACCGCGGCGTCCGCTTCTCCACGAAGGCTCGTGCGCCCACGACGGGTTTTGTCAGCCTGGTGATAAGCGTGAAGTGGTGGCGACGCTGACCATTTCATTTTCGATATGGCAGTATGTCGGTCATGGCGAAGCTGCCGGCGCTCGATTCGTCCATTGATCTGCACGCGGTCAAGGTGCTTCCAACCTTGGGTTCGCACGAGCACCGGGACCGAATGTTCGAGGCGCATCACGGTACGCAGCGGGGTTACGCTGTGAACGAGGATCTGGCGCTGATGCCCGGGCTCCTTTTCCACACCGCGGCGCCGATGCACAGCCGCGAGAACATGCGCGCCGTGGCGGAAGGGGTCGGGGCAATGGACTGCGAAAAGGCAGCGTACTGGCTGGACATGGCGACGCACCGCAGGTATCCGCGCCGGGCACTGGCGTCGTTGCGATGCCGGCTGCCGGTGCCCGAGACGAGGGAGTGGCGATCATGAAGCTGGAGCGTGTGGAGATCGAGAACTATCGTGCCATTGAGAGGCTCGATCTGCCGCTGAACCCCGGTTTGACCGTGTTTCACGGGGACAATGCGCATGGCAAGACCAGCGTCCTGAGCGCGATTGCGACCGGTCTCGGGAGCATTCCCATGCTCCTGCCCGGTGTGTCGGGGGTTGGTTTTCGCAGGACCGACGGTCACGACCCCTGGCGGGAGGTGAGGGTCGGACTGACGGCCCTCGACGGTGTGGCATGGGACCGGCGCATGCGCGGACCGCGGCGAACGACAGTCAGGCGGGATTTGAAGGACGCCATGGATGCCATCGCAAGTGCGGACCGGGAGGGAGCGGAACCTGTTGTCCTGCCCATCGTGGCCTTTTACGACACCGACCGGGCGGTGTTCGATCAACCGCAACGTCGGAGAGGGTTCAAGGCCGAGTTTCCACGCTACGCGGCGTTGCAAGGCGCGCTATCCGCTCGCACCGATTTTCGGGACTTCTTCAAGTGGTTCTATGCCAAGGAGAACGAGGAACTCCGGGAGCAAAAGGAACGCCGGGACTTCAACCATCGGCTCAACGATTTGAAGGCCGTGCGCAGGGCCATCGAAACCATGGTCCCCGGTGTATCCGGCCCCCGCATCGAACTCCGTCCCCTCCGGTTTGTCGTCTCCGTCGAGCCGAACGAGGGCAAACCGGAAAAGCTCTCGCTCGACCAGTTGAGCGGGGGTTACCGGATCATGCTCGCACTGGCGGCCGACCTCGCGCGGCGGATGGCCCAGGGGAATCCCCATCTCCACGATCCTCTCCAGTCGGAGGCGGTCGTGCTGATCGACGAGGTCGAACTGCACTTGCACCCTTCGTGGCAGCAACGGATTCTCGCCGATCTCGCGAAGACCTTCCCCAATACCCAGTTCATCGTTTCCACCCACAGCCCGCAGGTTCTGACCACCGTCAAGCCGCAAAATATCGTGGAGCTTCGGCGGGAGCAGGGCAGAATCGTGGCCGTGCCGGCGTCTACCTCGGCCCCGACCTACGGCGCGGAGGCCGGTGATGTGCTGGCGACCGTGATGGGAGTGGACGAACGGCCGGGCGGCAACGAGTTCTCGAAGAAGCTGGCGCGTTATACGGAACTTGTTGCGGATGGCAAGGGCGATTCCCCGAGCGCCGTCAGCTTGCGGCGAATACTGAACGAGTTGTCGCCGCGCGATCCCGCACTCGACCGAGCCGACATCGAGATCAGGCGGCGCAATCTGCTCAAGCGCATGGACCGATCCCGGTGAAACACATCCGGGCGCTGGATGGGCCAACCCCCGGTCTGGCCGACTATCTGGCCTGCGATGGTGGGCACGCGAGTTGGGAGGGATTCCACAGTCACCGGGCGGGTGCGGCCTACCGTGAAATCATTGAGACGCTCTGTTCCATCCAGCACGGGCTGTGCGGATACTGCGAGATCGACATCACCGAACGCGACAAGCAGGTCGAGCACGTCATACCACGGAGCAATCCGCTTCAAGGCGTGGCTCGTGCCCTCGACCCGACCAACATGATCGCCTGCTGCAAGGGCGGCACTCGTGAGACTGACGATCCGATGCGATGGCTGGAACCCGCCCGGCGCAATCGCAGTTGCGGAGAAGCCAAGGGCAATCGGACAGACGCGGATTTCGTCGATCCAAGGACTTTGACCGACTTGCCGTCACTGACACGGGTGAGCTTCGACGGCCGAATCAGAGCCGATGCCGAGTCGTGTGACCGTTGCGGGATTCCTGTTGCCAGGATGGAGAAAACGATCGAGATACTCGGACTGAACATTGAGCGGTTGCGGCGAGCACGAGAAAAACACTGGAACGCGCTGACCGACAACTGGGAGTTGAAGACGGACGATCCCTTGATGATCGAAGCGGCTGCAAGAGCAGAGCTTCTTCCGGGCAAGAACAGTCGCCTGCCGCGATTCTTCACCACAAGCCGAAGCTACTTTGGCGTGTACGCCGAGAGGGTTCTTTCGGAACCTCCACGGGACTGGATATGAGCCGATGTCCGACACCCGTCTGATCGAGCGTTGGCTGCCGATCGGGACCGCCCGCGACGAGGCAGAAACCCACATGCTCGGACCCGGCGGCATGCTCGGCAGCAAGACCCCGGCTCCCGTGTACCAGGAACTCCACGGCTTGATGCCGGCCCATTACGCCGTGCGCCGCCTCATCCAAGAGGCCGCACGAAGATCCGGATCGGCTATCCTTCCTTCACGCCGTGAACGTCGCCCGTCGCCTTCGGTCCGTACTCCACGACCGCTTGCGCCACGGCCCCGCACCATCCCGCGAGCGCATCCACTTGATCATCGGTGAACGCCCGGTCGATCGGGCATTTCAATTCGCTGCCCGCAGGCATGAACAGCCTCGTCGCGTCCGCGGCGGTCCGAAGTCGGTTGATAGCCTCGGGGGGAGCACTTGTCTTCCCTGCGATGCCGTAACCGTCAGCCAAGGCCGTGTAGAGCGTCTGCTTGTTCCCTGAAGAGGGTGGGTAGCAGTAGCAGACGACCACGCGCGCTCCGTTGACCTCGACACCGACCGTGAAACTCGTGTCTCGTATTCTGACGGACATCGACCGGCTGCGTGCCAGTTCGAGAATTCTGGAGAAGACACGTTTCCCGTGCTCGTCGCATTTCTTCAGGAAGTCGCCTTCCGAAACCACGGGCGGTGGTTTGGACGCCACGTGGCGCGGCTTTACGTCTCCTACCCCGACGACGGTCTCCTGAGACAGCAGACGACCGCCCTCGGCAGCCTTGAAGAAGGCGAACTCGACGCACGTCACGCGGACGCCCTTGGATCCAAGGAACGAGGCCGTCTGCCTGATCGCCGGCGTCACCTGCTGTCCGACAACCACGATGCGTTGGTCCTGGTTGAACGCGACGGCTTCCGATGGATCGACGCTGAAACAGTCCCGGTGGCAGTCGGCAAGACTGAGTGATTCGTCCTGCTCGTGGCGGCGGAGGATGCACTCCAGCGTGTCCACATCCAGCCGCGCGGCGAACGCGGCGTATTCGAGTGCCTGGGCGAGGACATCCCGCGGCGTGCGGTCTCGCTTCAGTTCCACCACGACCACATTCCCCTCGCGGTCTACGCCGAGGAGGTCGATGAGCCCGCCGAGGTCGGTTCGCACCTGGCGCCCGAGGATCAGAATCCGGCCGTCCTCGAGAATCTTGTCGGGATTGGACACCAGCCACTGTTCAAGGACGGATTCCTGATGATCGACCTCGAACGGCAACTGTTCGTATTCCGTGAAATCGCCGTCGGAACCAACGCGGAAGAGTCTCATGGTTGCCCATGCCATCGGGCGTCGCCGGGCCTGCATCCAGGGTGAACGTGCTTCCCGCACGGCCTCCGGCCACCGCGGTCTCCTCGTGGCGGCACACGATGATATCCGAGTGGTTGCAGATCACCAGCGAATCGTGAATGCCGCGAAAGCCCGCCCCGGGATTCAGCGCGGCGTACCTTGTCCCCAGGCTCCCTGAACATGTCCACGATCAGGTCGGAGCCGCATTCCGCCATGTCAAAATTCGTTTCGTGGACTGCTCGTTCCGGTACGGCGCCGGTCACTCGCCGCGCCACTGCGGCGCCCGCTTCTCCACGAAGGCCTGCGCGCCCTCCTTGATGTCCGAGGTGGTCCTCAGCAGCGCTGACAGGTCGGTCTCCAGACGCAGGCCGTCGTCCAGGGACATCTCGTAGCCTTCGCGCACCGCCTCCTTGGCGAAGACCACGGCCAGCGGCGCGTTGGCGGCCATGGCCCGGGCGTACTCCTCGGCCGTGGCCATGAGCCGGTCGCGCGGCACCACCTTGTTCACGAGGCCGATGCGGCCGGCTTCCCGGGCGTCGATGACGCTGCCGGTGAGGATCAGCTCCAGCGCCTTGCCGAGTCCCACGACCCGCGACAACCGCTGGGTGCCGCCGCTCCCCGGGATCATGCCGCGGGAAACCTCGGGGAGACCCAGCTTCGCCTCTTCCACCGCCACCCGGATGTCGCAGGCCAGCGCCAGTTCGCAACCGCCGCCCAGGGCGAAACCGTTGATGGCCGCGATGACCGGCTTGTGGAGCCGGGCGATCATCTCGGTGTCGCTGATCTCCAGCTTGGCCTGCCGGGCCGCCACCACCCCGACCTGCTCCCGGGCGGCCTCCTTGAGGTCCCTGCCGGCCGAGAAAGAGCGATCCCCGGCGCCGGTGATGATGGCCACCCGCACCTCCGGGTCCGCCCGGATGATACCGACGGCATCGATGAGTTCCTCGCGCATCTGCCGGTTGCGCGCATTCAGCACCTCCGGACGGTCCAGCGTCACGCGGGCGATGCCGTCCCGGCGCTCGAATCGTATGGTTCCGTAGTCCATGTCGCTCCTCGTTGTCGTTCCCGCATCCGGTGTCGTTGCAACTCCGGCGCCAACCCCCGTTTCCGCGGCCCTGCGGTTCAGCCGCGCCGATCCAGCGGTTCGAATGCGAGACCCGCCGCGCCCACGTAGCGTGCGTTGGGCCGGAACAGGCGGTTGTGGTCGAGCTGTTCGATGACGTGCGCCGACCAGCCCACGGCCCGGCTCATGGCGAAGATGGGCGTGTTGAGGCTGACGGGGATCTTCATCATGTGGTAGATGGGAGCGGCGTAGAAGTCCACGTTGGGGCAGAGGTTCTTCTCCCGGCGCATCACCTCCTCGACGGCGGTACAGATGTCGCTCAACCGGGTATCGTCGAGTTGCCTGCCGAGCAACGCGCCCCACTTCCGGGCCACCGCCACCCGTGAGTCCGCGGTCTTGTAGATACGATGGCCGAAGCCCATGACGCGCCTCTTCTGTCGCAGGCTTTCCCGCACCCACGCCTCGGCCCGGGCCGGTTCCCCGATCTCCAGGACGACGTCCAGGGCCTTCTCGTTGGCGCCGCCGTGAAGCGGTCCCTTGAGCGCCGCGATGGCCCCCACCACCGCGCCGTAGAGATCCGCCAGCGTGGAGGCGATGACCCGGGCGGTGAACGTGGAGGCGTTGAACTCGTGCTCCATGTAGAGGATGAGCGTCACCTCCAGCACCTTGGCCTCGAACGCATCCGGCCGCTCGCCGCGCAGCATGTAGAGAAAGTTCGCCGCGTGGTTGAGTTCCGGGTCCGGCGCCACCACCTCCAGGCCCCGGGAGAGCCGGTGCAGCGCCGCCACCATGGAGGGCAGGCGCGCCAGCAGCCGGGTGGCCTTTCTCAGATTGGCGCCGCGGGAGTCGTCGCCGGCGTCGGGGTCGTAGAGTGCCAGCACGGAAACCGCGGTGCGAAGGGCATCCATGGGAACCGCGTCCGAAGGGAGCCGTTCGAGGCTTTCGATCACCCCCGGCGGCAGCGCCCGTCGAGAGCGCAGTTCCGCATCGAAGGCCGCCAACTCGGCCCGGGCGGGAAGCCTGCCGAACAGCACCAGGCAAGCCACCTCTTCGAAGCCCGCCTGCTCCGCCAGGTCGTGCACGTCATAGCCGCGGTAGACCAGCTTGCCTTCCGGGCGCACCGAACAGATGGCCGTCTCGCCGGCCACGACCCCTTCCAACCCGGCCTTTGTCTCTGCCATCGCTGCCTCCCCGCGCCCGCGTACCGGACACCCCGCAAGAACGCTGTCGGACACTTACTCCAACAGGCGATGGCGTTCAACCGGCATCGGACGCCTCCTCCATTCCCGCATCGCCGCGTCCCTGCCGTACTCCGGTCCCAGGGCCTTGCACCGCCGCCTTTGCGGCCTCCCGTCCTTGACGGGCCGTGACGGCATCACGGGCGGCGGCCTTGGACAGGCGGGCGACAACGCCGGGAAACCATCGTCCGCATCCGCCGGGCGGTCCCGGCGTTCAGGGGAGCGGCCGCGTGGAGAACCTCGCGGCACGCCAGCCACTGTTGAAACGGCGTGCGGACTGGTCTATCGTACGCCCGTCGAATCGCGTCGAATCTGTCTGTCCGACAAGGAGGATCCCCATGTTGCGACGAAGGGTCTGGATCGGGCTCGTCACGGCCGTGCTGTCGTCGTTCGCAAGCGCTGTCATGGCCGAATCGTTCTACGACGGCAAGACGGTCAAGATCGTGTCGGTGCATGCGCCGGGCGGCGGCTACGACACCTACTCGCGCCTGTTCGCGCGTCACCTGGGCAAGCACCTGCCCGGCAAACCCAAGGTGATCGTCATCAACATCCCCGGCGGCAGCGGCCTCATCGGCACGAACTACGTGTTCAATGTGACGAAACCGGACGGCCTTACCCTTGTCCAGCCCAGTTGGGGCCTCGCACAGGCACAGTTCCTGAACTTCCCCGGGATCAAGTACGACGTCAACAAGTTCATCTGGCTGGGGCTCGCCAATGCCGGTCCCGTCACCGTGGTGGTGCGCAAGGGATCCCCGGTCCGGAGCATGGACGATTGGCTGGATCCCGGGACCCGGACGCTGATCTTCGGCTGTACGTCACGCAACAGTCCGACCTGCAGCATCCCCTTGGCCATGAACGACATCTTCGGTCCCACCACCTCCAGGATCGTGCCGGGCTACCGGGGCACGGCGCCGATCCGCGCCGCGCTGTTGCAGAACGAAGTGGACGCCCTTACCGGATGGAGCTGGGACTCGGTGAAGTCCACGGGCATGTCCATGATCGATGAGGGCGCGGCCAGCATCATCGCCTACATCGGCGAGGAACGCCATCCGGAACTCGAGGCGCGCAACGTCCCGTATCTGAACCCCCGCATCACCCGGGCGAACGACATCGCCTTCATGAAGGTACTGATGCTGCCGGCGGCCATGCTGCGGCCCTGGGCGCTGCCGCCCGGAACCCCGCAGGACAAGGTCCGGATCGTGCAGACGGCCTTCGACGCCACCTTGAAGGATCCCGCGTTCCTGGCGGACGCCCGACGGGCGCGGCTGGACATCAACCCCAGGAGCGGCGGGTATCTCGTGAATCTCATGAACGACATGAAGAACCGGATGACGCCGGAGATCGTCAGCCGGGCACGGAAGATCATCGGCCTGGACAAGTAGGAAGGCGGGAAGCCGGGACGCTTCGTGCGACCCCGCGGATTCCCGGACCCGCGCGGACAAGGAGGCAATCATGTCGAACCTCTCGGGAAAGTACGCCGTGGTGGGCGTGGGCGAGACCCGGGTGGGCAAGCGGCCGGAAGCCACCACCCACTCGCTGCATCTGGAAGCCATACGCCTGTGCCTTGAGGACGCCGGCGTCGACACCTCCCAGGTGGACGGCCTGCTCACCAACCAGCCGCTCACCGACGCCCACCGGAGCTACGCCGTGCGTCTCGCGCACATGGCGGGCATCGACCCCAGCTATGCCACCGACCTGGCATTGGGGGGTGCCACCCCCATCGCGATGATCCAGAACGCGGTGATGGCCATCGAAGCCGGCATGGCCCGCTACGTGGTATGCGTCCACGCGCGCAAGCGGGCGACGCCAGACCCCACGCCGGGCTTTCCCATCCGCAGCGGTGACGAGCACTGGGAGCAGCCTTGGGGGCATTTCTCCGCGGTCGCCAATCACGCATTCGCGGCCACACGTCACATGCACGAGTTCGGCACCACGAGCGAGGATCTGGGCCAGATCGCCGTGTCCACGCGCAAGCACGCATGCCTGAACGGCAACGCCGCCATGCGGAAACCCATGACCATCGAGGACCACCAGGCCTCGCGGTTCATCGTGGAGCCGCTCCACCTGTTCGACTGCTCGCTGGAGTCGGACGGCGGCGCGGCCCTGCTGGTGACCGACATGGAGCGAGCCAGGGACCTTCCCAGGAAGCCGGTGCAGGTGCTGGGCATGGGACAGCACCACCCCCACTCCAGCGTCATGGATGCGCCCACCCTCACCACCCTGGGGAGCCGGAAGTCGTCGGAGGCCGCCTACCGGATGGCCGGGCTCGGACCCGGGGAGATGGACTTCGCCCAACTCTATGACTGCTTCACCATCACCACGATGATCACCATCGAGGACTACGGCTTCTGCGACAAGGGCGAGGGCAAGGACTTCGTCAAGGACGGCCGCATCGAGGTGGGCGGCGAGATCCCGGTGAACACGCACGGCGGGTTGCTGTCGCAGGCCCATCTCGAGGGCATCCTGCACGTCACGGAAGGCGTCCGGCAGCTGCGTGGCAACGAGGTGGAGCCGGAG
Organism: uncultured Binatia bacterium (SeqCode); assembly: GCA_964291295.2. GTDB lineage: Bacteria > Desulfobacterota > Binatia > UBA9968 > JAJDTQ01 > JAJDTQ01. Next base: position 3,386,480 of record OZ219754.1, read on the forward strand.
CGTCAGGTCCAGGGGGCCAGGGCCGGCATCATCAGCGGCCACGGCGGCAGCCTCAGCATGCACGCATCACTCATATTGGGGGTATCATGAGCAAACCACACGACGAACGCGGGCGCGCGGTGCCGCGCGCCGAACCGTTTCTCGCGGAGGTGGAGGCCAGGCCCTTCTGGGACAATCTCAGGGAACACATGCTCACGGTGCAGCGGTGCAACGCCTGCCAAGCCTACTTCAGCTTCCCGCCGCAGGCGCTGTGCGCCCGATGCCTGTCGCCGGACAACGCCTGGGTGCCGGTGAGCGGCAAGGGCACCGTCTATTCCTTCGTCACCTATCACCGGGCCTGGCACCCGGCCTACCGGGACCGGATTCCCTACAACGTCTCGCTCATCGATCTCGACGAGGGGCCGCGGCTCGTGAGCAACGTCGTCGACATCCCGCCGGACGCGGTGCAGGTGGGGATGGCGGTGGAGGTGGTGTTCGACGATCAAGGAGAGTTCACGCTGCCGAAGTTCAGGCCGAGCACTGCGTGAACGAGCACGTCCTGAAGGATGACGCCGCGGACGGCAAGGGCTACGCCAGCACTCCCTCCTCTTGCCACTTCCTGATGGCGTCGTCGTCGTAGCCAAGCACGTCGCGCATCACCTGCGCGGTGTGCGCGCCCAGCGGCGGGGTGAGAGGGATGTCCTCCTCCGGCATGTCCTTGAAGATGAGGCCGCCGCGGGGCACCTCGAAGGGGCCGATGGGGGAATCGTCGTACTTCTGGAAATAGTCCCGGTGGCGAAGCTGGGGATCGTTGATCAGGTCGATGCCGTTCTGCACCACGCCGGCGGCGACGCCGGCCGCCTGCAGCCGGTGCGCGACATCCTCCACCGTCTCGGTGGCCAGCCATTCGGACATGAGCGCGTCCAGTTCGCCGGCATGGCGGCGGCGCTCCAGGCAGGTGGCGAAGCGGCGGTCCTCCACCAGCGCCGGCCTGCCCATGACGCCGCACAGGCGGCGCCACTCCTCGTCGCTGTTCACCGACACCACGCACCAGCGCTCCTCCCCCTGGCAGCGATAGCAGCCGTGGGGGGCCGCGGTGAGGCTCCGGTTGCCCCGGGGCTCGGGGTCGACGCCGTTGAGGCTCGACTCCAGGTAGCTCGCTCCGAGGGCATAGCCGGTCAACTCGCCCTGGGAGACGTCGATGGCGCAACCCTTGCCGGTGAGCCGCTGGCGCAACAGGGCGGCCACCATGAGGGTGGGTCCGGAAATGAAGCCCAGATGGTCGGGATAGACGCCCTGGTTGCCCACGGGGCGCTCCTGACCGGGATGGTTCCACAGGTAGGTCATGCCGCTGAAGGCGTTCAGATTGAAGCCCCAGGTGCCGTACCGATGCTTGGGTCCGGTCTCGCCCAGGCCCGGCATCTTCAGGATGACGATGGCAGGGTTCACTTTCCTGAGCTCGTCGTCGCCGAGGCCGAGGCGGTCCAGCACCCGGGGCCGGAAGTTGACCAGCACCGCGTTGGACCTGGCCGCCAACTCCCGGACGATCCTCTTGCCATCGTCATGCTTGACGTTGACGGTCATGGACCGTATCGCCAGATTGCATTCGACGAAGCGCGGCGAGGTGTTCACGTCGCTGCCCTGGCCGTAGTGCCTGAACGTGTCCAGCCCGCCCGGACTGGACTCCACCTTGATGACCTCCGCGCCGTACTGGGCCAGCAGCCGGCCGGCATAGGGGCCCGCGTATCCGGTGGTGAACGCGATGATCCGCACGCCTTCGAGAATCCGGTTGGGGCTGGGCATCAGATGACTCCCTCCGCCGACAACACGCCGAGTTCGTCCCCGCTCAACCCCAACTCGCCGAAGACCTCGGCGTTGTGCTGGCCCAGCATGGGAGCGGGCCGGGGGCCGCGGCGCTGGCCGTCCAGCAGGAACGGCGCGCCCGGTTGCGCGAAGGAGCCGAGCACCGGGTGCGACACCGTGCCGAAGAATCCCCGCTCCACGATGTGCGGATCCTCCATGAAGTCCCGCGGCGAGTTCACCGGCAGCGCCGGAAGGCCGTGCTCCTGAAACAGCACGGACAACTCCTCCTTGCCATACCGGGACGTGAACGACGCGACCATGGGATTGAGCCAGTCCGCCGCGGCGCGCCGGCTCCGGTTGTTCCGGAGCTCCGGGTCGTCCAGCTCCTTCGGATGCCCCTGCCACATTTCGAGGAAGACGGGCCAGTGCCGCTGAGTGGCAAAGAACGAGATCCAGCCGTCCTTGCACGGGAACAGATTGGCCGGGGCCACGTGCTGGTGCTGGCTGCCGGCGCGCTTCATGAGCCGCCCCTCCACCGACCAGGTGAAGGCCACGTGCTCGTGGAGCGCCATGCTGGCCTGCACCGAGGCGTCGATGTGGGCGCCCGTACCCTTGGCCTCGCGCTGCCACAGGGCCAGCAGTGCGCCGTAGGCCGCGTAGAGGCTGGTGTAGACAAAGGATTGGCCGCCGGGCGGCGCGCACGGCGTCATGTCGGGGTCGCCGCTGATGAACAGCAGCCCGCCCATGGCGTTGGCCACCAGGTCGGGCGCCTGGTAGCCGCGGTAGGGGCCGTCCTGGCCGAAGGCCGAGATGGACACCAGCACGAGCCTGGGCCGGCGCGCCACCATTTCGCCGTAACCGACCCCCAACTCCCCCAGGTAACCGGGATCATGGCTGTCGATGACCACATCCGCCCCCTCCACCAGATCCAGGAGGAGGCCGCGCCCGGTCTTCCGGGACAAGTCCAGGGTGATGCCGCGCTTGCCCGAGTTGAAATAGGCGAACCGGAGGCTGCCCTCGCGGTTGCCGTGCCCGTTGGCGAAGGGCGGCTCGGTCCGGAGATCATCCCCCGAAGGCGGCTCGACATGGATCACGTCCATGCCGAGGTCCGCCAGCACCTTGCCGCAGAAGGCCCCCATGGCGGTGCTGAGGTCCAGCACCCGAAAGCCGGGAAGCAGCGACGCTTCGCTCATTTGTTCCTGGCGCGGGTGCGCAGGAGGTTCTGGGCCATGCGCCAGCGCAATACCTCGGTGGCGCCCTCGGTGATGCGTATGCTGCGCATCTGGCGGTACCACCACTCCAACGGCAACTCCCGGGTCAGACCGATGCCGCCGTGAACCTGGATGGAGCGGTCCACGACGCGGCTGGCCATCTCGGTGCAGACGCACTTGACCATGTAGGCGAGATTGCGCACGTCCTCGCCCCGGTCGTGGCGCCAGGCGCATTCGTAGACCAGGTTGCGGGCCATGTGCAGTTCCATGACCGAGTCGGCGATCATGAACTGGACGGCCTGCCGCTCCGCCAGCGGCTGTCCGAATGTCGTGCGCACCTGCGCGTAGTCCATCATCATGTCCAGGGAGCGCTCCGCGATGCCGATGCAGCGCGCGCCGTGGCCCTTGATGCGCCCCTCCTGGAGCCATCCCTGGGCAAGCCGGAAGCCCTGGCCCACCTCGCCCACCACATTGCCCGCCGGCACCCGGGCGTCCTCGAAGCGGATCTGGAACGGCGCATCGCCCATCATGGTGGGCCAGCGCCGTTCGATGGTCACCCCCGGCGTGTCCATGTCCACCAGAAAGCAGGTGATGCCGCCGCGGGCGCGCTTCTCGGGATCGGTGACCGCCATGACCTGGGCGAAGTCCGCATGGCCGGCGCCGGTGATGAAGCGCTTGGTCCCGTTGATCACCCAGTGGTCGCCGTCCGGCACCGCCCGGGTCTTCATGCCGGCGGGGTCGCCGCCGGCATCGGGCTCGGTCTGGGCGAAGCAGGCGGTCTTCTCGCCGCGGATGACCGGATGGAGATAGCGCTCCTTCTGCGCGTCATTGCATTCGAACAGCACGGCGCGCACTTCCGGGCCGAAGATCGGATTGTTGCGAAACGGAATGGCGACGGTGCGGGAGACCTCCTCCTGGATGACGCAGCGCGTCAGCAGGTCGAGTTCGGCACCGCCGTACTCCGCGGGCACGTCCAGCATCCAGAACCCCATGGCCCGGGTCTTTTCCTGAAGCGGCTTGTACAAAGCCTCCGGCATCTCCTCGCCTTCCGGACGATAGTCCCGCTCCAGCGGAATCAACTCCCGGTCCACGAAATCGCGCATTGTCTTCTTGATGATCCTGATCTCTTCGGGAAGCTCGAAATCCATTCGTCCCCTCCGTCGCCGGCGCCGGTCCGACTGAAAGATGGCTCGTAACATAGGCCCGCTTCCGGTCGAAGGTCAAGCCAACGTGGAACGCCGGCACACGTGGACGCGGCCGGGAGTCTGTTTGACAACAGAATGCTCGGTGTCTATGTTTCCGAAAATCCACCCGCGCGAGGTCGGCGTATGCCCATCTACGAGTACGACTGTTCAAAATGCGGTGTTTTCGAGGCGACCCAGAGGATCACCGAGGAGCCGCTGCAAGAGTGTCCGACCTGCCGGGGCCGGGTCCGGAAGCTCATCTCGAACACGTCGTTCCAACTCAAGGGCACCGGTTGGTACATCACCGACTACGGACGTGGCAAGGGTTCCGACGGGGACAAGCCGGCATCGGGCGGGGCCGGGGACTCCGCCGACTCGACCAAGTCCACGGAGAGCGCCAAGGCCGGGAAGTCATCGTCCGGTGACGGTGCGGCCAGCACCGCATCCTGATTGCGGCATCACGCCCTCGCCCGTGTCCGAGCACTCATGAGGACAAAGACACTCGGCGGCACGGAGATCCAGGTGCCCGAGATCGGCTTGGGGGTCTGGCAATACCGCGGCGGCGTCCATCCTCTGCGGCACGGCATCGAACTGGGCGCCCACCTCATCGACACGGCCGAGATGTACGGCACCGAGGGCGTGGTGGGCGAGGCGGTGCGCGGCATCCGGGATTCCGTATTCATCGCCAGCAAGGTGTCGGGCGACCACCTGGGATACGACGACGTGCTCCGGTCTGCCGAGGCCAGTCTGCGGCGGCTGGACATGGACACCATCGACCTCTACCAGATTCACTGGCCAAGCCGCCGTACGCCGATCAAGGAAACCATGCGTGCCATGGAGGCGCTGGTAGATTCCGGACAGATCCGCCACATCGGCGTGAGCAACTTCTCGACCGAAGAGTTGGCGGAAGCCCGGGCGGCCATGAACCACCACCCCATCGTCTCGAACCAGATCCTGTACAACCTCCGGCGACGGGAGATCGAGCGCACGCTGATGCCCTACTGCCAGCGCCACGCCGTCACTGTCATCGCCTACACTCCGCTGGATGGCGGCCGGCTGGCGGCCGGAGCCGACCTGCTCTCCTCCCGGGGCCGCAAGGTGCTCCGGGAGGTCGCCCGGCAACACGGCAGGACACCCGCTCAGGTGGCGCTCAACTGGTGTGTCTGCCACGACGGCGTCATCGCCATTCCCAAATCCGACAGCGCCTCCCGCACCGCCGAGAACTGCGGCGCATCGGACTGGCGCCTGTCCGCCGAAGACCGGGCTCGTCTGGAACAGGCCTTCGCCTGACCGAGGCGGCGGAGAGCGTCACCCACCGGGAAGCACCGCGAGCCGAGGAAACCGATGGACTTTCCCGCACTGACCCGCACCGGAGCCATGGCGTTCTTCTCCGAGTTCGGGAAAAGGATCGACAACCCCCAGGGAATCCTCTACTGGACCCGCAAGGCCAGGGCCAAGGCCCGGATCAACGCCACTATCGGCTCGGCCCGGGGACCGGAGAGCGCGGCGTACCCCGACGGCGGAGAGCGCGAGATCACGCTTTGCGCCCCACTGATCCATTCGTTCTTCAACGGGCTGGAAACCGAGGACATCTTTCCCTACACGCCGGAAACCGGCACCCCCGCCTTCCGTTCCGCATGGAGAAAGTGGATCCTGGCGCGGGCGGGCGATGCGTCCGAGCGGCTCGAACGACAACTGCATCAGCCGATCCTCACCCCGGGTATCACCGCCGCCATCAGCATCGCCGCGCGGCTGTTCGTGGACCCCGGGCGGTCCATCATCGTGGCCGACCGGCGCTGGGAGAACTACGACCACGTGCTCGGCGAGAACCTCGACCTCGACATCGTCGATTTCCCGCTGTGCGACCGGGGCGAACTGAACATCGCCGGCCTCGTCTCGGTGATACGACGAGTGTGGCTCGAACAGGACACCGCCGTGGTGCTGCTCAACTTCCCCAACAACCCCACCGGCTTTTGCCCTTCCGCCGCGGCCGGCCACCGGTTCGCGGAGTCGCTGGATCGACTCGCGGCCGGGAGCGGGAAGCGGCTGGTGGTGCTGTTCGACGATGCCTACGAAAGCTACGTCTACGAACCCGCCGCCATGCAGTCGTCGCTGTTCTATCTGTGCCGGCCGCGGCCGAACCTTCTGCCGGTCAAGCTGGACGGCGTCACCAAGGAGCTTCTCTGGTACGGCGCGCGCGTCGGCACCATCACCCTCGCCTGCCCGGACGAATGGCGGGCCGGGGATGGCGCGGAGACCCTGGCTTCGGAGATCGACCGCAAGTTCGGCGGCGTCAACCGGGGCCTTTTCTCCAGCAGCTCGACGGTGACCCAGGCGGTGGCCACCCGGGCCGTGGAGCAGATGGAGCGGCTGATGGAAGAACGGCGCCGAACCTTCGAGGTTCTGAAGGGACGATACCGGACCCTGAAGCACGAACTCGGCAAGATGGATACCGAAGGCGTGACCGTGGAGCCCTTTCAGGGCGGCTTCTTCTGTTTTGTCACCCTGAAGCCGGAGTCGGGGCTGCGGGCGACGGACGTCGCCAACCATTTGCTCGACGCGCACGGCATCGGCACCGTGCCGTTCGACGGAGACCGCATGAACGGCATCCGGATCGCGTTCTGCAGCGTGGACAGAACCGATCTGCCTGAACTGTGCCGGAGGCTGGCGCAGACGGTGAACGAACTGGCGGAGACCACGAAGCAGGCTCATGGGGAGGCTTGAGGGAAAGGTCGCCGTGGTCACCGGCGCCAGCCGCGGCATCGGGCGGGCGGTGGCCTTGGCCTTCGCCCGGGAGGGTGCGACCCTGGCCGTTGTCGGCGTCCGGGACCACGCCGCCCTCGAGTCGGTACGGAATGAACTGACGGCCCAGGGCGCCGAGAGCATCGCGCGGAGGGTGGACGTCGGCCGGCGGGCGGAGGTGGACGGATTGATGCGGGAGGTCGAGGAACGCTGGGGCCGCATCGACATTCTCGTCAACAACGCGGGGATCCTCACGCTCAGACGGTTCGAGGATATTGCCGAGGAGCAATGGGATGAGACCATGCGGGTCCATCTCAAGGGCACCTTCAACGGCATGCAGGCGGTGCTGCCCCTCATGAAGCGGCAACGGTCGGGCAAGATCATCAACGTGACCGGCCCGGCGGCGCTGCGGCCCTCCCACGGCGTAGCCGACTACGCCAGCGCCAAGGGCGGCATCATCACGCTGACCTTCAATGTCGCCAACGAGATGAAGCCGCACAACATCCAGATCAACTGCATCTCGCCGGTAGCGGACACGCGCATGACCGACGCCATCGTCGAGTTCCGCCAACGCCAGGGGATTGCCGCCGCCCGGCCTGCACCGGCACCCGCCGACGTCGTGGCACCCGCGTTCGTCTTCTTCGCGTCCGGCGACAGCGACTACATTACCGGAGAGGTGCTCGGGTTTCAGCGCAAGTGACCCCTGTGGTTTCGAGCGACAGGGGTGGACAGACGTGGACAAGGGTTGCAGGATTGTTGAACCCGCACGGGAAACGAGGTGAACCCATGCTCCGAAAATCAGCGGCGCTCTCAATGGCCGTCACCATGCTGACTGCGCTCACCGCGCTGGCGGCCGCGGCCCCGCCCATCGGCTTCCAGGCGGTGCCGCGGGACGCCTTCCCGGTCTTCGACGACCCCGGGATGCTCAGCGCCGCGGAAGCGGAGAAGCAGGCGGTCATCTTCGACCGGGACGTGGTCATCGGCGTGGCGCACAACGGCGAGGCCAAGGCGTATCCGATCACGATCATGGGCGTCCACGAACTCGGCAACGACACCATCGGAGGGGTGCCCATCGCCGTCTCCTGGTGACCGCTGTGCCAGACGTCTATCGTGTATAGACGCCAACTCGACGACAGGGTGTTGCGCTTCGGGCACGCCGGGATTCTCTACGAGAATTCGTTCATCATGTACGACCGGCAGACCGAGTCGCTCTGGGTCCATGTCACCGGCGAGGCCGCGTTCGGTCCGCTCAAGGGGAAACGGCTGGAGTTCATGCCCTCCACGGTGACGACCTGGGTCCACTGGAAGAAGAACTATCCCCATACCAGGGTCTTGCCGGGCTACCGGCGCGGCGGTTTCATGGGAACCTACATGGGCCCCTTCCAGAGCAACCTCCTGGGCCTGGCTGTGGTGATCCGGCTCAAGGCCAAGCTCTATCCATACGAGGCGCTCAAGGAGCGGAACGTGGTCAACGACGAGTTCAACGAGGCGAAGGTCGTGGTGTACTATTCGCCGGGCGACTCCACGGCAACGGCGTGGCGCCGGGAATTCGACGACCGCGTCCTCACCTTCACGCAGTCGGAACGCAAGGATGCGCAAGGCAACGCGCTGTTGCACGACAAGGAGACGGGGAGCCTGTGGTCATGGCTGCGTGGAGAAGCCGTGGAGGGACCCCTCAAGGGGCGCCAGTTGCGGCAACTCCTGTACAACCCGATCCTGAACGACCGGTTTGCCGCCTTCTATCCGGGGGCGCCCGTGTTCGAGGCCGTGCCGTAATTGGCGGATCCCTCAGAAATCCGCTAAACATGCGGAATCCCCGGCGGTCGGCGCGGGATCCCGCGACTGCGGGGCGAAGAGCGATGCAAGGTTGAAAGTCGGTGCGAGAGCCGGTTCGAAGGTCGGTTCGAGATACGTGAGCGGAACTGCCGAATATCTCCGGGAAGCTCGGGAGCAAAAGGGGCTGACCCTGGAACAGGTGGAGGAGGCAACGCGGATTCCGCGTTACTACCTCGAGATCCTGGAGGGTGGCGGAGACGACCGTCTGGTTTCGGACCGTCTCTACATGGTCCATTTTCTCCGCAACTATGCCGCTTTCCTCGAGGTCCAGGAGGAGACCCTGGCGGCTCGGTTCCTTCACGAGAACCGGCAACCGAAAACCACTCCGATCATCCCCACCCGGAAGCCCCGGTCATGGAAGGCCGTCCTCACGGCCACGCCGACCCTGTTGCTCGCCATCGGTATCGGCGCCTATCTGTACGATCCGGTGCTCCTCAGCCTGGTCGGCAAGCCGACGCAGCATCTCGTGACGAGGTCCGACCGCGCACCGACGCGGCCGGAAACAACGCAGCCGCCGGCCCCGGCCGCTCCATCCCGGGCCGACGATGCCGAGAGCTCGGTCCTGCAACCCGAGGCCAACGAAACGGATCCATCGACACCCAGGCTGGTGGCGAACCCGCCGGGTTCGGAGCCGGAGCCGGCGTCTGAAGCCGCAGCCGCCGGATCAGGGTCGGCTCCAACGGACTTGGGCGTATCGTCGCCCACCTCGTCCCTCAACCCGGCTGCTCCGCTCCCACCCGCACTGGAGACGACCGCAACCGACGCTGCCACCTCACGCGCCCCCGCGTCCACCACGGCCCCTGATGTTGCGGCGTTGCAAGGCGGCGAAACGGCGACGGAGACCACGGCCCCCGGCGGGCCGCAGTCGCCGCGGGAATCACTCGCGACCACCGCTGCCGAGCCTTCGGCGGGCCATCGCCTTACCATCTTTGCCGAGGAAAAGGCCTGGCTGAGGGTGTGGGTCGACGACGAGGGGTTCAAGGACATGATGCTGGACCCGGAAGAAACCCTGACGCTGTCCGCGCAGACCCACTTCGTCATCACCTTCGGCAACGCCGGCGGCGTGCGTCTCGTGTTGAACGGGGAGGAGCTTCCCCCGGCAGGCAGGTCCGGACAGGTGGTGCGCAATTTCAGGATTCCGCCGGACTCCTAGGAGTCTGCGCCGCAGAAAATTTTCGTGGGACAGAGATCCACCAGAATCCCACTTGGCGCCCGATTAATGTCCAATAATGGGACAAGGCTACACGTTTCTGGCATTCTGGACGAAAATCTGGTCATGCTATGCCACCGGTCACATCCCGAAGCGTCCTGCGGCACAGGCTCCTAGACAGGCCCGCATGATCGACCTGCGTTCCGACACCGTGACCACGCCGACGCCGGAGATGCTCCAGGCGATGGCGGCGGCCGAAGTGGGCGACGACGTCTACGGCGAAGACCCCAGCATCAACCGGCTTGAGGAAGAGGTGGCGGGGCTGCTGGGCAAGGAGGCCGCGGTCTTCACCCCGTCCGGGTCCATGGCGAACCAGATCGCCATCCGGCTCCATACCCGGCCGGGCGACTCGGTGCTTTGTGAGGAAGGATCGCACACTTTCGCCTACGAAGCCGGTGCCGGGGCGGCGCTTGCGGGCGTGCAGTTCGACCTGATCCCGTTCGGCGACGCGCTTTCCGATGAAGCCATACGGGAGCGCTTCCGACCCGATGGCCTGCACGAATCGCCATCCACCCTGATCGTGGTGGAGAATACCCACAACCGCGGCCGTGGTCGCGCCCTGGCGCGGCAGGAGACGGGACGAATCGTCGCCACTGCCCACGGTCTGGGCCTCAAGGCGCACTGCGACGGTGCCCGGCTGTGGAACGCGGCGGCCGCCACGGGCCACTCGGAAAGCGACCTTGCCGCCGGGTTCGACACGGTTTCGGTCTGTTTTTCCAAGGGACTGGGCGCTCCCGTGGGCTCGGCCCTGGCCGGCAGCCACGCGGATGCCGCCAGGGCGCGCAAGATCCGCAAGCGGCTGGGCGGCGGCATGCGCCAGGCGGGGTTCCTGGCCGCGGCGGCACTCTACGGTGTACGGCAACACCGCGGTCGCCTTGCGGAAGACCACCGGCGCGCCGTGGCCCTGGCCCGAGGCCTTCGGGAACTGGCCCATGACGGGCGTCCGCTCGAGGTCGACATTCCGGATCCGCCCACCAACATGGTCTATTGGCGCGCCGGCAACGGCCCGCAGGTGGTGGAAGCGTTGCGCCGCAAGGGCGTGCTCATGAACCACGTTGGCAGCGGCTGGATCCGGGCCGTCACGCATCTCCAGCTTTCCGACTCGGACATCCACGACGCGGTTCGGCGCATTCGCGAGGCGCTGCCGGCATCCGTGGACTGAGGCGGGAGGAGCGCGGCGCGCAGGCCATGCCACGCGAGACCACGCGATATGTCATCATAGGCGCCGGTTTCGCCGGCGCCGCCACCGCCTGCCACCTGGCTTTCCAGGGAAAGCGGCAGATCGTCATCCTGGAGCAGGAACCCGTACCCGGCTTCCATTCCTCGGGCCGCAACGCCGGCTTCATACGTCAGGTCCTGGCGGAGCCCTCGGTGGCCGACCTGGCCGCGGAATCGGCCCGGTTCATCCGCAAGCCCCCGCCCGCTTGGCCCGTGCCGGTCTCGTACGACCCCATTGGCTGCCTGATCCTCGGACGCGGTGAAAAGTGGCAAGCCCTGCAGGAGGACGCGGACCTGGCGCGCCGGCGCGGCATCGAGGTCGAGTGCTGGTCGCCGGAGAGGACTCGTGCAGCCGTGCCCCTCATCCGGGACGCCGCCCTGGACGGAGCCCTGTGGTGCGTCTCGGACGGCGTCATCGACATCCACGCGCTGCTGTCGGGCTATCTCAAGACGGCCCAGGGCGCCGGCGCCGTCATCCGGTACGGCGCGACCGTGAACGAGGTGCGGGTACGACACGGGCGGGTACAGGGGGTCGCCACCGCCCAGGGCTTTTTCGCAGCCGACGTGGTGGTCAACGCCGCAGGCCCCTGGGCCGGCCCGGTGGGCGTCATGGCCGGGGCCGCGCCCATTGCTTTTCATCCACGTCGCCGGCACCTGTTCGTCACGCCGCCGCTGGACTGGGTCCAGCCGGACTGGCCCTTCGTCCTCAACGTCTCCGACGAGGTCTACTTCCAACCGAGTTCCGGCGGGCTGATGCTGTGCCCTTGCGATGAAGACGATGTGCCGCCGTGCGACCCGCCGACGCAACCGGAGGCCCTGGAGCTTCTGGCCGAGAAGCTGGCGGCCGCCTACCCCCATTTCCCCGACGTTCCCGTCGGGCGCTGCTGGGCCGGGCTGCGGACATTCACGGACGACAATCGGTTCGTCATCGGCTGGGATCCCGGGGTGGAGGGGTTCTTCTGGGTCGCCGGACTCGCGGGCCACGGCGTCACCACCAGCGCCGCTGTGGGCTCCCTGGCCGCCCGGCTGCTTCTCGGAGCGGACGCGGACCCGAACTTCTCACCCGCGCGTTTCGGTTACGAAGGTCCGAACAAGGCGATGGCGCGACATTGAGCCACTCGCAACCTGCGGATTGTATTGATTCAGCCCCAGCGAATTGGGGGTTGTTCAGACCTTCCTTGGCGACCCCGGTGTCGCGGCAGCCTTCCGCGACGGCGGTGCGAGTTCCACCGATCCGGTCAGTCCGGCCGGTACACCATCGCCGCTCCTTCCTGCGGGCACACGCCGGTGCCTTCGGCACCGCCCCGGCCACGACCATCGGCGCCAACCCCGCCCTCGACGGCAACGTCGCAGCCTGCTCGGCGCCGAATCCGCATCTCCAGAGCGTGGGATGATCCGGTGCGCCCGGCGGCAGGCCTTGACTACCACAAGAACGTGTAGTAGGTATGACACATGACTCATTTTGGCTCCACCATCCGCGCCATCCGCGAACGCCTGCGCGAGGACGACCGGCGCTATTCCGTGCGCCAGGTCGCCGGGCGCGTCGGCATCGAGCCGGCGTATCTGAGCAAGATCGAACGCGGGGAGGTGGCGCCGCCCTCGGAGGCGACCACGGTGAGGCTCGCGAAGGAGCTCGGCCAGGATCCCGATGTCATGCTGGCACTCACGGGAAAGGTGTCCGCCGATCTGCAGGCCATCATCCGCAAGCGACCGCGCCTGTTCGCGGATCTGATCCGTCAGTTGAAGGAAGCGCCGGACGAGGCGGTCCTGCAGGTGGTGCGCAAAGTGCGCGAAGGCAACTGGTAAGCAGAACGATGGGTGGGAAGGAACGTCCGTCCACGGACAAGGAGGAACGACCATGATCATGCTCGAAGACGACTGTCTGGAGTTCCGTTTTCCGGAGGTGCATGAGGCCGCGCGCTGCGGCATCGGATTCCAGCGCACCCTGCGTATCCCGGACGACGGGGGCGATTATCCGCTGTCGCCGGGCCTGGGTTCGTTTCCGCTGCGGCATCTGGACGACTACGCCGTGCGCCTGCCGGAGTCGTGGCGGGTGCGGGGCGGCGTGATCGCGCCGATGCACCAGGCCGAGGCGCTGTGGATCAACTTCCATTCGGACTATCCCTTCGCCGTGAAGGTGGCCACCGGGAAGATCTGCGCGATCACCGGCGATTCCTGGGTCGACCGGCTGAACCGGGACCCGCAGGACTACGCGATGCTGCCCAGGCAGCCCTGGCTCGGCGGCTATTGCGTCGAGAAAGGCGTCGTCCGCCAGTTTGTTGCCATGCCGCTTGGCGAGGGATACACGGTTGAAGAACAGTTGACCGGGGCCGCGGTCCACGGCGGGGTGCAGATCGTGGCCTACCCCATGAAGGCCGAACGCCATGAGGCGCTCCAATCGAAGCGGCACGTGGCCAGACACCTCTCCGTGAGACGGTATTCGGCCGCCATGGAGGCACCCATGGGTCTGGCACCGGGCGGCCGGATGAAGCAGGAGATCTACGACGACCCCTACGGGCTGGATGTCTGGGACCAGCGGCACGGCAGCCGCTGCTTCGTCTCACTGCTCAACTCCGCCCAGTGGATGGCGGTGACCGGAGAGCGGCCTCCCACCGAGCCGCCCACGGCGCAGGACTACACCGCCTGCGGCCTGCCTTGGTTCGGCTACTATGGCGGCGATACGCGCGCCGTGGCCGGCAGCGACAAGCTGCGGGGGCTCAAGAGCGTCGCCCAGCAAACCGCGGCCACCGGGCAAGGGCCGCTTCCGGACAACGAGACGATTGCCACCCCGCATGTGATCGGGCTCGGGAAAGCCCGCCCGGTGCGGGAAAGTGCCGGCGATCAGGCTTGAACCTGAAGGAACCTGGCACACGGGCCTGTCATCGCCGGACCGATTGCCGCCGAGGGAGAGCGACATGACGACGGAACAGCTGCTTCCGAACGTCGATTCGATCTTCGCGGCTGCGGACCTGTGCGAGATCGTAGCTCGTCTGGCGGCGGAGCCAGAACTCCGCATTGGAACAGCCCGCCTTTTCCAGGCGGATCGCCATTTCCGGAGAAATACCCGCGTGGCCATTGAGAACCCGAGACAGCGTATGCCGGGCGACGCCCAGCATGCGCGCCGCTTCGGTCACGCTCAATCCGAGCGGCTCCAGGCAGTTCTCTCGGATACTGCGCCCAGGATGCGGGGGATTCATCATCGCCATGTTCATGCCTTCTGTTAGTGGTAGTCGGTCAGATCGACATCGTAAACGTCGCCTTCCTCAAGACGAAATACCACTCGCCAGTTTCCGGAAACTGAAATGCTCCAGTACCCCTTGAGACCGCCTTTCAGCGGGTGAAGCCGGTAGCCCGGCAAATCGAGGTCCGAGAGCCTGCAGGCATCGTCGAGGTCGGCCAGCACCAGAGCGACACGATCCCGCAAGTCGGATCCCACCCTGCTCGTATCTCCGCATTCGTACATCCGCCTGAGACCTCGATGACGAAAGCTCCGAATCATCACGGACTGTACCGCATACCGGCACGCATGGCAATCTGAGCCGCAGGACAATCCCGCGCGGTGGGTTTGTCCTTCCCTGTCGGGTCTTGCAGGTGTGACTTTGCGAGTGTGATGTTCTATAAACGGAACCTCCCGGTGATTCGGGACTGACTTTTGCGTCAAGTGACTCCGGTGTTTCACGACACCGCCCCGCGGGTCCGCGCCCATGTGCTGCTGTGCATGCTGGCCTGTTACGTGGAATGACACATGCGACAGAAACTGGCCCCGCTGCTGTTCGAGGAAGACGATCCAGACGCTGCCGGTTTCCATCGTGGCACCGGCGCAAGTGCCGGAATCGCGCGGGCCAAGGCCCGCGGCAAGCGCAGCGACTCGCCGCACAGCTTCCGCACCCTGCTTGACGACCTGGCGACACTCACCCTGAATACGGTCCAGCCCCGCTTGCCTGACGCCAGGCCGTTCGAGGCCACCACCCGGCCCACCCCCCTGCAAGGCAAGGCCCACGATTTGTTCGGCGTGCGCCCGTAGCGTTCCCGACAGCGATTCGCGGATTCTTCCATTACCTCCGGGAAACCAGTGCCTCGGATCAACTCAGCTCTGGAAGTTCCGTATGATTGGCGTTGTGCAGACGGCGAGGTTGGTGGAGCTGGACAGGGGGTGTGCGGAGTTGGCGCGCCGTGTGGAGTCGCGGGCAGTGTCGGCGAAGGCGGCGTGCAGGCCAGGGTCTCGGCACGTGCCGGGCAGTCTGGCCCGAGCAGGGAGAAGCGGATCAAGCCGCCCTGTGAGAAGCCTCGGACGAGCGGTCCCATCATTCGGGCCGGGCTCCCGCTTCCCGTGCCGACGTCCGGGCCAACGACAAACCCCCGCCCGGACACGGTGAACGCACCCGGATGGGCGAATGAAATCGACCCGGGAATTCCCAAAGCCCCACAGGCTGCCGGCCCCACGCCTTCGCGACGAACACCCCGCCCTTCAGGCGAAGAACTCCGGCCATGCCGCAGGTGGGGCGTACGGAACAGGGTGACCTTTGATCGAGGCCTTGCCGCCGCCGGTTCCGGGTCGATTCGAACAAGCGGCCGTCCGCGATGGGAAACTTCATGATCTATCTGCAACTGATCGGCGGCTTCGTGCTTCTTCTGGGCGGAGCGGAATTCCTGGTGCGGGGCGCGGTGCAGCTTGCGGCGCGGCTCGGCATTTCGCCGCTCGTCGTCGGGCTTACCGTGGTCGCCTACTGCACCACCGTACCGGAGCTGTTCGTCAGCCTGGAGGCGGCGTTCCGGGGCGCGCCCGGAATCGCCATCGGCAATATCGTTGGCAGCAATATCTGCAACCTGCTCCTGATCCTGGGCTCGGCGGCCTGCGTGTATCCCATCGCCATCGAACCGCGCGAAGTACGCTTCGAGGGCGCGGCGGTCATGGGCGTGACGCTCCTGTTCCTCGCGCTCGCCTTGAACGGCAGCCTCAGCCTGTTCGATGGCGTGCTGCTGCTGATCTGCCTTGCAGCCTTCACCGTGCTCTCCTACCGCCGCGCCCGAAGCGGCCACGGCGCCCCCGAGGTGGAAGGGACGGAGACGGACCGGGCGCTCTGGATGATGCTCGGCGCCCTAGCCCTGGGCCTCGGCTGCGTCATCGGCGGGTCCAACCTGCTGGTCGAGGGAGCCATCGGCCTCGCCCGCGCCATCAACGTCTCGGAGACGGTGATCGGCATCACGGTGGTGGCGGTTGGCACCTCGCTGCCGGAGCTCGCCACGGCGGTCGTCTCGGCCTATCGACGCCATCCGGAAGTGGCCATGGGCAATGTGCTGGGCGCCAATATCTTCAACCTGCTGGCCATCGGCGGCGTGGTGGCGACCATCCACCCGCTCGACATTCCGGGGCATCTGCTCGACCTCGCCGTGTGGGTGATGCTGGCCGCGACGGTGGCGCTCGTCTCCTGGCTGATGTTCCGAGGCCGGTTCGGGCGTCCGGCAGGCCTGTTGTTCCTCGTCGTCTATGGCGTTTTCGTTGCCGTGGAGTATGGACCCGCGACGGGTGCGGGATAGGCGCATGGCGAAAGAACCGGCCGGACTGGAAACGCCGCGGCGCCTGGCCGGGTAGGTGCAGGCGGCCCGCCGGCCGCCGCGCGTCATGCCGGTGCTCCCCGCCTACGCGGACTCCCGCTTGACCAGGATCTTGTCGATGATGTGGTAGTCCAGGGCCATGGAAGCGGTCATGCAGCGGTCCCGCTCCGTATCCCGTTCGATGGTCGGGATGGGCTGCCCGGTGTGTTTCGCGAGGATACCGTTGACTTCCTTGCGAACCCGAAGGATCTCCCGCGCGTGGATGTCGATGTCCGCCGCCGATCCATGACAGCCCCCAAGGGGCTGGTGAACCATGACCCGGGCGTGAGGCAGCGAGAACCGCTTGCCTGCCTGGCCGGCGGCCAACAGCAAGGCTCCCATGCTCGCCGCCTCGCCGATGCACACGGTGGCGGCCTCGGGCCGGATGTACTGCATGGTGTCGTAGATGGCCAGGCCGGCCGTCACCTCGCCACCGGGCGAGTTGATGTAGAGGAAGATGTCCTGCTGGGGGTCTTCGGATTCCAGGTACAGCAACTGGGCCGCGATGCTGTTGGCCACCGGGTCGTCGATCTCTCCCACCAGGAATACGATACGATCCCGCAGCATGCGCGAGTAGAGGTCGTAGACCCGCTCTCCGCGTCCGCTCTCCTCCACCACCGTGGGGATTTCCCCGCTGACTTCGCATTGCCGTGAGCTTTTCGCCGGCTGTCGGGCATGCGCACCCGGCATCGTCGTTGTCCCGGCTTGGTCGTCCTGGCCCGCCAGACTCACGAACTCGCACGCCGGTCCGGGAACGTCCGCAGCAGAGACCCTCCGCACACCCGGCTCTCCGGTTCCCCGGGCTGAAGCAGCCGTGTCGTCCCGGGCGCGAGCACCTTCTCGGCCATTCAGAACAGGACACGCGTCCGGCATCGGCAAGCAGCAGCGGGGCGCGGTCGGGCCGGTGCCGATGACCTTCCCGCCGCCCGCTCGCCGGATTCCACCGGTGCCTGTCCTGCTGTCGCAACCGGGAATTTGTCGTTACAGTGGGACGATCCCATGCCCGCCGGGAAATCCACTGTGACGGAGACGAAAGAGATGCCGGAGGACTACAATCTCGAAGGTGCGCCGGAGTCCATGCGCGCGCCCTTGAGGCGCTATGCCGAGACCCTCGGCCAGCTCGCCGGGGACCGCGCCCGGTCGCTGACCCTGTACGGCGCCATCGCCGTCGGCACCTTCCGTCCCCGGTCTCACACCGCGCGCAGCGTCTTCGTGGTGGACACGGTGGATCTGGACATGCTGCGGCAGTTGGCGCGCCAAGGCCCCCGCCTGGGGAAGGCGCGCATCGCCGCACCCCTGATCATGACGCCGGAGTATATCAAAGCCTCCCTGGATACCTTTCCGCTCGAGTTCCTGGAGATCGCCCGGCACCGCATCTGCGTGTTCGGCGACGACTACTTCCGGGAACTGCCGCTGCAGGCCGCCGACGTGAGACACCAGTGCGAGCGCGAGTTCAAGACCATCCAGATCGGCATGCGGCAGGCGCTGCTGGCGGCGGCGGGGCGGGACAGAACCCTCGGCACCGTGGAAGGGGACGTGGGAGAACGTCTGTTGCGGTCCTTGGGCGGACTGCTGTGGCTGCGCGGCGATGCTCCGCCCGGGGCGGCGCTGGACATGGTGGCGGCCGTCGAGGAGGGGCTTCGCCGTTCGCTGCCCGGGGTTCGCAGCGCGGTCGATGACCGCAGTCACCACGGATGGGAAGAGTTCAAGGCCCTCTACGCGGACGTGGATGCCCTGAGGAATCACCTTGACGCCTGGTAGGCCGATTCTTTCCGTAACCGCACTGACGCTGTGCCTTGCCGCAGCGGGCGCGGCCGCCGTCACGATCAGGGACCCGGGAACGTACGTCGTGGACACCGCCGGCCTCATCGATCCGGCAACCGAACGCAGGATGGAGGGATGGCTGCGTGAACTGGAGCGCAAGACCACGGCCCAAGTCAAGGTGCTGACCGTGCCCACCACCGGAGAAGAGGACTTCTTTGGCTTCGTGCAGCGTCATGCGGAGGCCTGGAAGCTCGGCCGCGCGGGCAAGGACAACGGCGCCCTCATCGCTCTGACCCTCAAGGAACGGAGGGTGCGAATCCATACCGGGTACGGCCTGGAGGGCGTGCTGCCCGACTCCTGGGCGGGTACCGCATCCCGGCGCGTGGCCGCGGATTTCTTCCGGACCGGGAAATACGCCGAAGGGTTGATGGCCCTCACCATTGCCACGGCCAACCGTGTGGCGGAGGCGGCGCGCGTGAAGCTCACCGGCGCGCCCGAATACCGGCCCCTCGGCGGCCGGCAGCGCGTGACCGGCACCGGCATCGGCGGCGCGCTGATACCGCTGCTGATATTGCTGTTCTTCCTGAGCTCTCTGAGGCGGCGCCGCCATCGCACGGCCTGGGGCGGCCGGGGGGTCGTCTCCGGCATTCTGTTGGGCGCGGTTCTCGGGAGCCTGCTGGGGGGAGGAACGCGATCCTGGGGCGCCTCCATGGGCGGTGGCCTGGGCGGTGGTTTCGGGGGCGGCTTCGGGGGATCCTTTGGCGGCGGCGGCGGTTTTGGCGGCGGCGGGGGCGGAGCCGGGTGGTGAGGCCAAGGCCAGGGCGGGTTTGAAAACCGCCCCGGCATGACCGATAATCACGGATGATGGCGGACGCGCAAGGAGAACAGGCTTGAGTGCATCGAGGATTCTTCTGGTGGTGCTGGCGGCGGCCGCGGGCCTGGTCCTGCTGGCGGGAGGCTGCGTCCTCAACGGATACAACCGCGCCATCACGCTGGACGAAGGGGTCCGGAACCAGTGGGCGCAGGTGGAAAACCAGCTCCAGCGCCGCTTCGAACTGATCCCCAACCTGGTGGAGACGGTCAAGGGCGTCGCCGGGCAGGAAGAGAAGATCTTCCTGGGAGTGGCCAACGCCCGCAAGGCCTATTTCCAGGCCTCCACCGTCAACCAGAAGGCCCAGGCCGCCGTCGGCTTCGAGCGCGCGCTGTCCCGCCTGCTGGTATTGCAGGAGCGGTATCCGCAACTCAAGTCCAACCAGTCCTTCCTGAAACTCCAGGACCAGATCGAAGGCACCGAGAACCGCCTGGCGGTGGAGCGGAAGCGGTTCAACGACCGGGTGACCGCGGTCAACACCTTCGTCCGCAAACTGCCGGGGCGCTTCTACGCAGGGCTCGCGGGAGTGGAAAAAGCCGAATATTTCGCGGTGGAGGAAGCGGCCCGGGAAACGCCGAGAGTCAGCTTCTGATCCGCCGACCCGAGTGAAACGACCCTGCAGCCGGTCCGACTCCCAAGACCGGCCCGCCGAACAGGTTACAGCACCCCCGGACTCGCGATTTGCCGCGTGGCTCGAATACGGAGGCGCTCCGCGGACGGTTTCGAGACCTGCGCCCTCGCGCGTACGCCGTCAGCGGTTCGAGGGCCGCCGCGAGAGCGGCTCCACCCTTGCCGCGCAGAGCTTGTACTCGGGAATCTTGCCGTAGGGATCCAGGGCCGGGTTGGTCAGAAGGTTGACCGCCGCCTCGGCAAAACAGAACGGAATGAAGACGCAGCCGTCGGGGACGGCGCTGTCGGCCCGCGACTTGATCTCGATGACGCCGCGGCGGGTGGAGACGCGCACCGGCTCCCCGGGAGTCACGCCCAGCCCGCGCAGTTCCTTGGGAGACAGGCTGGCCACCGCCTCCGGCTCGAGTTCGTCCAGCACCGCCGCGCGGCGGGTGATGGCGCCCGTGTGCCAGTGCTCCAACTGGCGCCCGGTGGTCAGGATCATCGGGAATGCGTCGTCGGGCTGCTCGTCCGGCGGTATGATGTCCGCGGGCACGAGCCGGCCCCTTCCCGTATCCGTGGGAAAGCCGTCGCCGAACACCACCTCGGTGCCCGGCTGATCCGGGCCCGGGCACGGATAGGTCACCGAGCTGTCCCGTTGCAGCCGTTCCCAGGTTATGTGGTCCAGGGACGGCATGATCTGCTTCATCTCGGCGAACACGTCGGCCGGCCCGGCGTAGTCCCAATCAAGGCCCATGCGGCGCGCCAGCTCCTGGATGATCCACCAGTCCTGCCGGACTCCGGCCGGCGGCCGCAAGGCGGCCCGCCCCATCTGCACCTGGCGGTTGCTGTTGGTGACGGTGCCGGTCTTTTCCGGCCATGCCGAAGCCGGCAGCACCACGTCCGCATGAAACGCCGTTTCGGTCAGGAAGATCTCCTGCACCACCAGGTGTTCCAGCCTGGCCAGTCCTTCCCGCGCGTGTTGGACATCGGGGTCCGACATGGCCGGGTTCTCCCCCATGATGTAGATGCCCTTGATGCGGCCGGCGTGCACGGCGTCCATGATCTCCATCACCGTAAGCCCTTGCCGCGGGTCCAGGGCCATGTCCCAGACTTCCTCGAAACGCCGGCGCGTCTCCACCACCTCCACGGAGCGGTAGTCCGGATAGAACATCGGGATGAGGCCCGCGTCGGAGGCGCCCTGCACGTTGTTCTGGCCGCGCAACGGGTGGAGCCCGGTGCCGCGGCGGCCCACCTGGCCCGTGATCAACGCCAGGGCGATGAGGCAGCGGGCGTTGTCGGTGCCGTGGACGTGCTGGGAGATGCCCATGCCCCAGAAGATCATCGCCGCCCTGGCGCGCGCATAGAGACGCGCCACCGAACGGAGGGTGCCCGGGTCGATGCCGCAGACTTCCGACATGGCCTCGGGAGTGAACGCCGCCACGTGTCGTCTCAGCTCCTCGAAACCTTCCGTGTGGGCGGCCACGTAGTCGTGGTCGTAGAGCGCTTCGTCCACGATGACGTGGAGCAGCGCGTTGAGCAGGGCCACGTCGGTGCCCGGCGTGAACCGAAGCATCCAGTCGGCGTGCCGGTGCAGGGCATGACCCCGGGGATCCATCACGATGAGCGTCGCACCGCGCCGGGCGGCCTGCTTGAAATAGGTGGCCGCCACCGGATGGTTCTCCGTCGGATTGGCGCCGATGACGACGATGACATCCGAGTCCTCGCAGGCGGTGAAGGGCGCGGTCACCGCGGCGGAGCCGATCCCTTCCATCAGCGCCGCCACCGAGGAGGCATGGCAGAGGCGGGTGCAATGGTCCACGTTGTTGGTGCCGAAGCCCGTGCGCACGAGCTTCTGAACGAGGTAGGCCTCCTCGTTGGAGCCCTTGGCGGACCCGTAGCCCGCCAGGGCGTTGCCGCCGTCCCGGTCCCGTATCCGCCGGAATCCCGCAGCCGCGGCGTCCAATGCCTCTTCCCAGGTCGCCTCGCGGAAGTGGTCGCGGGGATCCGCCGGGTCCACGTCGGCCAAGGCATCCTTGGGCGCGTCGCGGCGTCGAATCAGCGGGACGGTGAGCCGGTGGCGGTGGCGGACGTAGTCGAAGCCGAACCGACCCTTGACGCACAGGCGGCCACGGTTGGACGGTCCGTCGCGTCCCTCCACCGCCACGATGGCGTTGTCCTTGACGCGATAGCCGATCTGGCAACCCACACCACAATAGGGGCAGACGCTGGGAACCTCGGCGAGGACCTCCCTCTTGTCCACCCCGGCCTCATCCACCAGCGCCGCGGGCATCAGGGCGCCGGTGGGACACGCCTGCACGCACTCGCCACAGGCCACGCAGGTGCTCTCGCCCATGGGATCGTCGAAGTCGAACACCACCTTGGCGTCACTGCCGCGCCCGGCCATGCCCATGACATCGTTCACCTGTACCTCGCGGCAGGCGCGCACGCACAGGGTGCAGTGAATGCAGGCGTCCAGCGCCACCCGCATGGCCGGGTGGCTGGCGTCGGCGGCGGGAGCCGGACGAGCCGGGAAGCGGCTGGCGGTCACCTCCAGCCGCTCGGCCCACTGCCACAGGCGGGACCGTGCATCGTGGGCCGCCTCGCGTCCGGGCTGGTCCGTCACCAAAAGCTCCAGCACCATCCGGCGCGCCCTCCGGGCGCGTTCGCTGTCCGTGCGCACCATCATGCCGGCGGTGGGGCGCCGGATGCACGAAGCCGCCAACACCCGCTCCCCTTCCACTTCCACCATGCACGCCCGGCAGTTTCCGTCGGGCCTGTAGCCGGACCGCGGGTCGTGGCACAGGTGCGGCAGCCGGGTGCCGTTCCGTTCCGCCACCTGCCAGAGGGTCTCGCCGCCGGCCGCCTCCACTTCCCGGTCGTCGAGAGTGAACCGCACACGCCCGCTCACGACAGCTCCTCCCGGAAGTAGCGGAATGCGCAACGCACCGAGTTGGGAGCGGCCTGGCCGAGGCCGCAGATGGATGCGTCCGCCATCACCTCGCCCAGCGCCTCCAGCAACGGCTCATCCCACGAAGGCCGTTCCAGGAGCGCCACCGCCTTCTCCGTGCCGGTACGGCACGGGGTGCACTGCCCGCAGCTCTCGTGTCGGAAGAACCGCATCAGATTGCGCACCACGGCCCGGACGTCGTCCTGGTCGCTCAACACCACCACGCCGTGGGAACCCACGAAACAGCCGTGCGGCTCCAGAGAGCCGAACCGGAGCGGAAGGTCGGCCATGGAGGCGGGCAGCATCCCGCCCGAGGCGCCGCCGGGAAGGTAGCCCTTCAAGCGGTGGCCGGGCCGCATGCCGCCGCAGTACGCCTCCACCAGGTCACGCAGCGTGATCCCGGCGGGAGCAATCTTCACGCCCGGTTGTGCCACCCGGCCCGATACCGACCAGGCATGCAGGCCGACGCCGCCGTTGCGGCCCTGGGCCGCGAACCATTCCGGTCCCCGCTCGACGATATCCCGGATCCAGTAAAGGGTCTCGACGTTCTGCACCAGGGTGGGGCGCCCGAACAGGCCGGTCTCGGCGACATAGGGCGGCCGGTGCCGCGGCAGCCCGCGCTTGCCCTCGATGCTCTCGATCATGGCCGACTCTTCGCCGCAGATATAGGCTCCGGCGCCCCGGCGCAGATGGAACGCCACGTGGGCGTCGAGTCCCGCTTGCCGCAGCCGGGGCCACTCCCGCGACAGGATCTCCCGAATCTCGGCGTACTCGTCCCGCAGATAGATGTAGACGGCTTCCGCTTCCACCGTCCAGGCCGCCACCAGCGCGCCTTCCAGGAACCGGTGCGGATCGCTCTCCATGAAATAGCGGTCCTTGAAGGTGCCCGGCTCGCCCTCGTCCGCGTTCACGGTCATGAGCCTGGGGCCGGGATGGCCGCGCACGGTCTGCCACTTGCGGCCGGTGGGGAAGCCGGCGCCACCCAAGCCGCGCAGGCCCGACGCCACGACCTTGTCCAGCACCTCCTCCCGCGTGCGTCCGTCTCCGAGACACGCCTTCAGCAACGCATAACCACCCTCCGCCGCGTACGCGTCATAGTCCTTGTACGGCGGCGGCGCCGCCTCGGTCTGCCGCCGCCGGACCGCCGCCGCCACCCGGTCCGCGGTGGCTTCGAACAGCGTGTGCCGCTCCACCCGGGCCACCGGGGCGCGGTCGCAACCGCCCATGCACGGCCCCGGCGTCACCCGGACGCCCTTCCCCAGCGCACCGGGAAGCTCCGCCAGCAGCCCGGGCGCCCCCATCATCTCGCACACGAGCCCGTCGCACACCCTCACGGTCATGTCGGGCACCGGCGCCGCCGCCTCCCGGGCGACCTCGAAGTGGGCATAGAAAGTCGCCACCTCGTAGACCTCCGCCAGGGCCAGGCGCATCTCCTCCGCCAACGCCGCCAGGTGAGCCGCGGTCAACACATGGTAGCGGTCCTGGAGAAGGTGAAGGTGCTCGATCAGGAGGTCACGGCGCCGCGGCCGATCCCCCAGCAAGGCCCGCACCTGCTCCAACGCCTCGGGTTCGACCTGGCGCCCTCTCGGGCGGTTGCGCCCGCGGCCGCGCCCGGAGCCGGGATGCCGGCGCCGCGGTGTCGTCGACTGCGGGTCCGCCATCGCCTTACGCCTCTCCATGGCCGGCGGGCAGACCCAGCTCCCTGAGCCGCGCCTCGGGGATGTGCCCGCGCACGTCCCACCGCCGGGTTTCGTAGTAGTCCCGAATCATCTCCCGGAGCTCCGAGCCGGTGAGGCGCGTCCCCCGGGCCACGCCCGTGGCCAGGGACTCCGTGAGCAGCCGGGGCGGCAGGCCGTCGTCCTCCGGACGCCAGCCTTCGCGCTGGTTGAACCAGCGTTTGAGCGTATGGATGCGCTCTGCGGTACGCCGCAGCTCGTCCGCGGTGTAGTCCCAGCCCGTGACCTTCGCCAGCAGGTCTGCCGCTTCGGCGTAGAAGTCGTCGAAGCAGCGCCGCAGGAACTTGCACACGATGAGGGAATCCTGCGCGGCGGCCAGATCTTCCGAAGCCGCCACCAGCGCGCCGCGGCCCGGACCGGACCTCAGCCGGTCCACCTGACCGGAAAAGTCCGCCTCGTAGGCGCCCGAGCGATTGTGGCAGGCGCCTCGGGGGCTCACCGCCAGACCCAGCGCCAGGGTCTTGAGGCTGCGGGGCTCGTATCCGGGCAGCTCCAGCCCCTTGACCTGCATGGCCCAGTCCAGGGAACCGTGGCCCAGCGCCAGCGCCGCCCGCCGGGATCCTTCGGCCAGAAGGTCGCCCACGCCCTGGCGCTCCGCAATGGCCGGTATCGCCGCCAACACCGCCTCCGTCGCACCGAAGCGCAGGTCGCCGGCCTCCGGCAGAAGGCCCCGCTCCACGCACTCCATGGCCCAGGCCAGGGTGCCGCCGGTGCTGATGCTGTCAAGCCCGTACGCGTCGCAAAGGCGTGCCGCTTCCAGCACCGCCTCCGGCTCCTCAAGGCCGCACAGCGGCCCCAGGGCGAACAGCGTCTCGTACTCCATGCGCTGCTCGGTGCCGGACAACGACTTGAAAAGCCGTTCGCAACGGATCGTGCAGGAGGCGCAGCCGTGCCGGCGGCTGAAGCTGTTCTCCATCAGGCTCTCGCCGCTGAGCGCTTCGGCGCCCTCGAAGGTCGGCTGCCGGAAGTTGCGCGTGGGCAGCGCGCCGAGCCGGTCGAAAACGGCCAGATTGGCCACGGTGCCGATCTCCCGATACTTGGCGGTATGCTCCCCCAGGCTCCGCTTCCGCAGGTCGGCGGCCGCGGCCGCCACTCCTCGGGGATCCGCCACCGTCACCCGGGCGTTGCCCGACAATGCCACGGCCTTGAGGTTCTTGGACCCCATGACCGCTCCCACGCCGCCCCGGCCCGCATGCCGGCCCTCGTTGCTGATGGTGGCGAAACGCACGCCGTTCTCGCCGGCGACGCCGACCGCGGCCACCCGCGCCGCGTCGTTGCCGGCCTCCGCACAGACCGCGGTCTCGGTGTCGGCGGCGCTTCGTCCCCGGAGATGGCGCGCGTCCCGCAACTCCACGGCGCCGTTGCCGATGAACAGCCAGGACGGGCTCCGGGCCCTGCCCGTGATGACCAGCGCGTCCACGCCCACGGCCTTGAGCTCCAGCGCGAAGTGGCTGGAGGACAGCGAATCGGCAATGAAGCCGGTGAGGGGCGACTTGGTCACCACCGCGTACTTGGCGGTGGTGGTGAGTCCGGTTCCCGCCAACGGCGCGCTGGTGAAGATCAGCGGATTTTCCGGCGCCAGGGGCTCCACGCCGGGAAGCGCCAGGTCGTAAAGCAGGCTCGTGCCGAGACCGATGCCGCCGAGAAAGGCCCGAAGGCGGTGCTCTCCGGTCTCCCGCCAGCGGTGGCGGCCGGTATCCAGGTCCACGTGCAGCCACCTGTCGTGAAACCCGTGCACATCATCCTCCGGCATCGCTGGACATGATGAGAAGCCGATCTCCGGGTTTCACCGGCCGGCTGGTATCCCGCACGAAGTCGCGCCCGTTGAGGTTGCAGACGTTGCCTTGGGTGAGGCTGTCCCCGCCTGCGGTGATGACCGGACCCACCAGCGCCGGAAGCTTGAGAGCCAGCGCCGACAGTACCCGCGCCAGCGTCGCCGGTGCCGGCAACTCCAGCGAGACACGGGCCGTCCTGGCCCTCATCCGGGCCACGCCGAAGAGCTCCACCACACAGCGCGTCCCCTGGGGCGCCTCCCGCCAGCGGACCAGGGCGGCCTCGTAGTCCTCCGGGGTGTTCATGTTGAAGAAGCTCGACCCGTCCGGATCGCAGGTGCGCACCTCGTCCTCCTCCACCCTCAGGGTGCGGACCCGGTCGTACAGAAAGACCGGCCGCAATTCGCCGCGCTCGAGCTGTCCCTCCAGCAACGGCAGCACCGAGCGCCGGTACACCGCGTGCAGCGGCTGGAAGCGCCCCTCCCAGCGCGGCACCACCACGTCGTGCTCCGGAAGCCGGGAAACCAGATGAGAGACCAGCGGAAGGCTGAGAAACGGCACGTCGCAGGAGGTGACGA
Organism: uncultured Binatia bacterium (SeqCode); assembly: GCA_964291295.2. GTDB lineage: Bacteria > Desulfobacterota > Binatia > UBA9968 > JAJDTQ01 > JAJDTQ01. Next base: position 3,413,538 of record OZ219754.1, read on the forward strand.
AGGCCGCCCCGCTGTCGCATGCTCCGAGCCCGTACACGATGCCGCCCACCGGACCCTGATGGGCCACCGTGTCGCGCACCAGCGTGCCGGGCAACTCCGGCAGATCCTGTCCGGGCGCGGCCACCACCACGATGTGCGGAAACAGCAACTCCAGCTTCCGGACCACCTGCACGATCAGCGGGTCTCCCCCGAAGGGAAGCATGGCCTTGGCCCGGCCCATGCGGCTGCTCTTGCCGCCGGCCAGAATGATGGCCGAGTCGGCCTTGTCCGATGCGACGGTCATGCGTCAACCCGCCCGAAAGTCCGGCGGCGGCTCCACACGCCGCAGCCCTTGCCTGAAATGATCCCACAGCGGTTGCATCGACACAACGCCTTCCGCATGCGAAGCCGATGAAGCTCAGCCGGCCCGAGCCTGGTTGAGGCCGGCTCCGGCAAGGTAGCCGAGCCAGACGGCAATCAGGCAGACCGCCACCGAAAGAACGATGTTACCCAGCGCGTGCAGCACCTGACCCTCGCGCAGAAGCTGGAGTGTCTGCAGGCTGAAAGCCGAGAAGGTCGTGTAGCCGCCGCAGAAACCGACCATGATGAAAGCCCGCGCCTCGGGTCCGGGCGCCCACGGAGGGCCCAAGGGTCCGCTCAACGGTGCCACCATGCCGATGATGAACGAGCCCGCCACATTCACGAGCAGCGTGCCCCAAGGGAAGGCGGCGCCAAGATGCTCCGAAACCAGGCCGGTGCACCAATAACGTCCAACCCCGCCGAGGGCACTGCCGAGCGCAATCCACAGCCAGATCATTTCCGCGTTGGCTCCGCCAGGCAACAGGATGCCGCTGGTCTGGCGGGAACGGCCCGGTGCCCCGGTGAATCACGTGAATCACTTGCCGGGCCGCCCGCCATCCGCCGGGGGTACGACTGCGAACCGATAACGGCAAGTCGTCTCACGGGAGCCGGGGGATGCGATCGTCGACACGTCCGCAGAAGGCTGGAACACGCCCCGGCATCTCACTGCGCACCCGCGGCGGCGGGCCGGGACGTGCGCGAGTCCGCGATCCGGGTCAGTGTCCGATCGCCCAGGGGCGGCGTGCGCGCAGGCGGGCCGGGGCATGCCCGGATGGCTTTCCGGACACCACCTTGGGTTCATGCGCGCTTTTCTCGTTCCGCTGATGCGCGATCCGGTTGCTCGGGTCCATGTCGGCGATGAACGGCGCGGTGAAGATGCGCCGGGCCGCGTTCCCGCAAGTCGTGCAGGGCACCGGATCCGACGATCGGCTCATGCTGCGCCATTCGGTAAACGGGCCGCACGCATCGCAGCCATAGTCATATAATGGCATGGCACTGTCCTTTCCCCACCATCACGACAGCGTGGCGGGATGCCGTCCGCCCCAAGGGAGAGGCGGACGGCATCCGCGGTTCATGCCAGAACGCCTTCCAGCAGCAGATAACCCGGAAGCCAGCCGGTAAGGATACCCTGGATCGTGGTGACCGCACCGGTCACCTTCGCGATCGGCTTCTGCATCGCGAGCAGCAGGAAGAACATGAACCACAATACGGCCCATGCCGCCCAGCACAGCCCGAACCAGTATCCCCACAGCGTGGTGGCGTTGATCAGCGTGTCCAGCGCCACCGGCACGACCGTGATGGCAACGAACAGGCTGTACCAGCCCAGACCACGGCCGTCGACATCGTTGAATCGATTGTAGGCCACCCACAGGTAGGTGAAGGTGAAAAGAAGCGTCAGCGCCGCGCCCTTGATCGACGCCGCATCCGCACCCGGCCCGAAGGCCATGAACGCCGCCACCAGCGCCGTGAGACCACCGACAAAGAAATTGATGATGGCGATCTCCCGATCGGCGATGCGGCCCATGAGCCAGATGCCGTTCAGGAAGAGAACGGACCCGACATACAACAGTGCAAGTCCCAGGAGCATGGTTCAAGCCCTCCGTGTGTCGCACGTTGTCAGTTTGGCTGGTACGGGAACGCCCGCTCAACGGGGTGAGCCGGGAGCGGGCGCTCGCCGTCCGTCACCCAGGCAGCGCGATGGCGAGGCGGAGACGAGGCGAATGGCGCCCCTTCTCCGCCATGCATCCATCAGCTGCAGGATGCCGCGTCCACACCGCTGACCTGAAGCGTCGGTCCGGAAGCGCTCGGCCGGATATCGAAATCGAAGATTTCGGTTGGAACCGCGACCGTACAACAGGCGTTGGGGATATCGACGATGCCGCTTACCCGACCCTCTACCGGAGCCGTCCCCAGTATCATGTAGGCCTGCTCGCCCGAATAGCCGAACTTCTTGAGGTATTCGACCGCGTTCAGGCAGGCGCGCCGGTATGCCACCGTCGCATCCAGGTACTTCTGGGATCCGTCATGCTCGTCCACGCAGACCCCTTCGAAGATCAGGTACTCGGAATAATGCGGCTCGACCGGGCTCGGCTTGAATACCGGATTGGTGATCCCGTACTTCTCGATGCCGCCCTTGATGACATTCACGCCGATGTCGATCCACCCGGCCATCTCGATGGCGCCACAGAAGGTGATTTCACCGTCCCCCTGCGACCAGTGGATGTCGCCCATCGACAGCCCGCCGCCGGGCCTGTAGACCGGGAAGTAGCAAGTAGAGCCACGCGACAGGTTCTTGATGTCGCAGTTGCCCCCGTGCTCCCGCCCCGGAACCGTCCGCGCACCCTCCTGACCCGCGGCCTGGGCGGCCGCGCCGGTCATCTGCCCCATGAGCGCCGTGGTCGTGCCGGCGAGTCCGTCCGGCAGCGTGCACAGCGGCGGCACGCGATCCGGATCGGTTCTGAACAGAGCCGATTCCCTGTCGTTCCACCGCTTCAGCAGATCCGCCGAAGGCAGGGTGCCGATGAGCCCCGGATGGATGAGCCCGGGGAAGCGCACGCCGGGAATATGGCGAGAGGAGGTGTAGATGCCGTGGAAGTCCCAGCAGGCCTTGCGCGCCTCGGGAAAATGCTTGTCGAGGAAACCGCCGCCGTTTTCCAGCGCGAAGATCCCGGTGAAGCCCCACTGTGAGTCTTCAAGCCAGCCGATGTCGTTGATGTCCACCACTAGAAGGTCGCCGGGCTCGGCCCCTTCGACGCCGAACGGACCGCTCAGGTAATGAACTTTCGAAAGGTCGACATCACGGATGTCGTTGGCTGAATTGTCGTTGTGAATCTGGCCCCCGGTCCAATCGTAGCATTCGACACGAAACTCGTCGCCGGGCTTGAACTGTTCGACTATCGGGATGTCAGGATGCCACCGATTATGGGTCTTGACGGCTTGGTCCTCGGGCCACTTGTCCATTTCCGCCCGAAAAACGGTTCTTGCCATTGTCGTTCTCCCTTGCTTGCCTTCCCTCGAGTCGAGGCAAGGCATTCGATGCGCCTGTTACAGACAGATCCACAAGTCCATGTTACCGCTGTTCGTCCTCCTTTCCGTGTGAACGGCCTGTGTCCGCGACCCCTGCTCCCGCCTGAAGGCAGGGACAAGAGCCGACATCCTGCGAAAAAGAGCCCCGTCTGTAGCACAACCAAAAGGCCGGTGCAAGAAAAATTTATCAAGAAGAATTTTCCCCGAAGGTCGCATCAGGGAACGCGCCCCCGGGAACCCGGCCGCCAAAGCCCACGAACCTCAAGCCCCCGTCCTCCTCCCTTCAGGATCATCGCCCTGCCGGAGAACACCGGGGAGATCAGGAACACAGCCGCTGCCGCATCTCCCGCAATGCCTGTTGGAAGAGTTCGGGGTCCTTGGACAGGGCGGTCTTGTAGAGCGCGTATCGTTCATGTCCCGCCCAGCGGCCCCACTCGGAGACCGTCACGGCGACGCCCTCCCCTTCGCTTCGCACCGCCACCGACTCCGGCACCGCGGCCGCCGCCCACGCGCCCGGGTCCAGTGCCGGGCAATGCTCGGCTGCCACACCCGCGCGCGACGATGCCAGCGCGGCGACGAATGCGGCGAATACCCCTTTCTCCTCGTCGAGGTCCGCCGGCAGGTGGCACAGCGCCAGGCGCTCTTCGAGACTGAACGCGCGCCAGGTGTCCAGTGACACCCGGACCCCCGCGACATCGAGCTTCATCCGCACGTGGAACGGTACCCGATCCAGCGTGGGGTAGAATGCGTCCTCGAATTCGAACCGGTAGAACATTCCATCAGCGCCTGGAGATCCACGCCGTCCCGGGTCCGCGACGTCGCCTCATTGGAATGCCTGCTCCCTCGTCCCCTTCAGGAAGCGAATGCCCCACACCATCAGTATGGAGACCATGAAGTTGCCGAAAGCGATCATGAAAGGGACCGTGTAGTTGCCGAAGACATCGTGCAGGAAGCCCCCCAGCCATATCCCCACGGCACCGCCGATGCCGATGCTCATGGTGAAATAGCCGTAGATGGCACCGAAGTTGCGCCCCAGGAAGACATCGGCGGAGATGGCTGACAGCACCAGCGCCCTGGATCCCTGACCAAGCCCGTAGCAGACGGCATAGACATAGAGCAGCAGAGCCGGATGGGTGGGGCTGTCGGCCCACACCAGCGCCAGGATCCCTGCCGACGAGACCACCTGCACCAGCGTATACACCATCTGGTGGCTCAGGACATCCGTCAGATATCCGAAGAGAACCCGCCCGAAGATGCTGAACAGACCCATGAGGCCCAGGACGGAAGCGGCGAACAACGGCGTGTAGCCGATATCCACCGCATGCGCGACCTGGTGGTTGGTGATGATCTGGTTGCCCATGCTGGCGACGATGCGCGAGACGAAGAGCAACCAGAACATCGTGCTGGTCAACGCCTCCAGGACAGTCCAGTCGCCGGCCGCCGCCGCGTTTCGCGCATCGGTCTTCGGCGGCGCGGGCCTGTCCCGGGGCATGAGAACAACCGAGGGCACCACCACCAGCAGGAATGCCAGGACTCCCATGCCGACGTAGGCCAACCGCCAACCCCAGACGTCCACCAACAGTTGCGCCACCGGGAGCAGCGCGGCAATGCCGAGGCCGCCGCCGCTCCAGGCCAGCCCCATGGCCAGGCCCCGGCGCTTGCTGAATTCCCGCGCGATGATGGCCACATGGGGCACCATGCCCATGAATCCCAAGCCCAGCGCCGTGACCACGCCGACCCACAGATAGAGCTGCCAGAGCGATGAAACCGTGCCGCTGCACGCCAGTCCCGCGGCGAGCAGGAGACCTCCCGAAACCAGCGTCTTGCGCGATCCCCAACGATCCACCAGCAAGCCCGCCAGCGGCATGGAAACCCCTTCCACCAACACCGAGATGGACAGCGCCGTGGCGGTGACGCCGCGAGACCATCCGAAGGCCTGGAACAGGGCGACATAGAAAACCGCATAGACGCCGCGAATGCCGCGGTTGCAGCCCATGTGCAGAAAACCCAGAGCGACCTGGCCGATACGCCGCGCGTTGTCGGTTCTTGAACCTTGAATGGGAAACGACCTCCTGGCGCGAGATGGGTGGAGACGGGTGCAGATGGGGGCGGCCCCGGTCCGGCCTCGCCAGCGGTGCGCATGCCGGCGCGCGCCGCCTGGTGGAACGGCCTACAGGAACTCGTCGGTCCAGGCGTCGTACCGGTCCTGGCCCAGCACGCGCTTCATCAACCCGGACGACGCCGCCTGGTCCTTGAGCCCGGCTGGCGGCTGCCCCTCCCGCAAGTGGGCGTAGGACCGTTGCAGCGCCCGCACCGCCACCTGGAACGGCATGTGGCCCTGCAGAGCGACGCGGACGCCGTTGGCGGCGAGAAACTCCCGATCATGGAGCTCGGGCGGCGTCGTGCCCATCACCACCGGCAGGCGGGTCATGGCATGGATGGCCGCGACCTGTTCACGCGACCGCACTCCGGTGAAGAAGACGCCATCGGCGCCGGCCTTCTCGCAGGCCTTCACGCGCTCGGACAGCGCATCCTCGCCCTGGGTCGGCAACACGCCGGTGCGGCCCAGGACCACGGTTTCCCGATCCGACCGCGCCGCCACCGCCGCGCGAATCTTGCCCGCGAATTCCTCCAACGAGATGAACTCCTCCCTCTTCGTGCCGAAGCCCCTGGGCAGACGCGTGTCCTCGATGGTCAGAGCCGCCACCCCCACCGCCTCCAGCTCCTGCACCGTCCTCATGACGCTCAGGGCATTGCCGTAACCGTGGTCCGCATCCACCATCAGCGGCAGCCCGGCGGCCCGGACAATGCGGCGCGCCTGCTCGGCAAGTTCCGTCAGCGTGAGAACGACGATGTCCGGCGCCCCCAGCACCGTGGCCGAGGCAATGGAGCCCGCCAGCATGCCGATCTCGAAACCCGCCGCTTCGGCGAGCCGCGCCGACACCGGATCGAATACGGAAGCCGGATGATGACAGCCGTTGCCCTGCAGCAGGCCGCGATACCGGCGGCGACGTTCGACAGCCGTCACGGTTCCTCCTCAATGCCTCCGGGACGGCGTCCGGGATGTTCCCGGCTCCCGGACCCCGCGCCGCGCCCTATTGGCCCGGGTTCAATCGCAGATAGTCGTAGCGGTCGCCGGACACCACCCGCACCTCGTCGATTCGAACGCCCTTCAGGATATTGAGCGGGACGGCCACTCCGGGCGACCCCAGAGCCCAGACCTTGCGGTAGAGGTCGGAAAGTCCCTCCACCGGACTTCCTCCGACGCCTGCAATGAGGTCACCCGGACGGAGGCCGGCCTGCGCGGCCGGCCCTCCTCTGGATACACGACGAATGATCACGTGTCCACCGGCCTCTTCCATCCGCGCACCGAGCCACGGCCTCGGTGCGGCTCCGGACCTCCCTGTCCGGGCGAGGTCCGGCAGGATCGGCTTCAGCAGGTCGATGGGAACGAACATGTTGCCCGGGACGGGTTGGCCGGCAATCGCCTCCGGCACCTGAAGCGAGCCGATTCCCAGCAGTTCGCCGCTCCTGTCCACCAGGGCCGCCCCGCCGAAGTTGGCGTGATGCGGCGCGGTGAAGATGGCCCGCTCCAGCAGATACTCCCAGTAGCCGGCGAACTCGCGGCGCGACACCACGTAGGCTCCCTGTCCCGAGGGGCCGTTTGCCGCGTAGCTGAGGATCAGGACCTCCGCGCCCCGGTTCACGTCCGACGACGCGCCCAGCGGCAAGGGTGCGGCATCGGTCACCGTGGCAAGGGCGCGGAGCAGGCCGAAGCCCGTGGCGTGATCGTAACCCAGGACCGTCGCCGGCACCGTTCTTCCGGTGAAGTCGGTGACCTGCACCCGCGACGCCTCGAGAATCACGTAACCGATGGTCAGGATGAGGCCGTCGGGATCGATGATCACGCCGCTGCCTTCCCGCAACGGCCCCAGGGAAGCCGCAGTACGCGCGTCCGCCGGCACTTCCGCCCGGACCTTCACCACCGCGTTGAGGGTTTCGGCGGTAAACTCCCGGGCGCCGACGTGCGCGGGAAGGGCCGGCACAAGGGCCAGCACAAGGACCGGCGCGAGGGCCGGCGCGAGGGCCGGCGCGAGGTCAAGGCGGGCAAGGAGACCTCCCTTTTCCACAAGACACCTCCTGTATCCGGGAGCCTGCACCGCGGAAAATCCTCGTGGGACAGATATCCACCAGAGTCCCACTTGGTGCCCAACGATGGGACAAGACTACACGTTTCCAGCATTCTGGACGAGAATCCGGACATGCTCTCCCACCCGCCACCTGCCGAAGCGTCCTGCGGCGCAGACCCCTGCTCTGCGGGACACGACACGCTATAATCCATACGTCATGGCGGCAAGGCCTCGCATCGGCGTCAGCAGTTGTCTTCTGGGGAACCCGGTTCGCCACGACGGCGGACACAGGCGCCATCGCGCCGTGACCGAAACACTGTCGCGCGTCTTCGACATCGTCGCCGTCTGCCCGGAGATGGAAGCGGGCATGGGGGTGCCTCGGGAACCCGTGGCCCTGGTCGGAGACCCGCGGGCACCGCGGATGGTCGCCCGGCGGTCGGGCAGGGACTGGAGCGGGATCATGCGACGCTACGGGCGACAGCGGGCGGACGAACTCGAGAAGCTGGAAGTGTCCGGGTTCGTTCTGAAGACGGGCTCCCCGAGCTGCGGGCCGGACCGGGTTCCCGTGTCCGGCGAAGCGCGCCGCCCGGGCAGCGGGCTGTTCGCCCGGGCGCTGCGGGACGCCATGCCGCTGCTGCCGGTGGAGTCCGAAGAGGGCCTTGACGATGCGCCGCTGTGCGCGAATTTCGTCGAGCGCGTCCACGCCTACCGGGAATGGCGCGCCTGCACCCGGGAAGGGCCGTCGCTGTCATCGCTCATGGACTTTCACGCCTCCCACAAGCTGACCCTTCTGGCCCACAGCGAAAAGCACATGCGCCGGCTCGGGCGGCTCCTGGCCGAGGCCGGGGGCATGTCCCCGGACGCCGTGACGACCCGATACGGCGCCGCCTTCATGGAGGCCATGAAGCAGCCCGCAACCCGGAGAACCAACACCAACGCGCTGCAGCACCTGGCGGGCTTCCTGTCGGCCCGGCTGGACCCGGACAGCCGGCAACGGCTCGCCGCGCTGGTGGAGGCCTATCGCCTGGGACGGGCAAGCCTGTCCGCACCCCTGGCCCTGATCCGCCGCCAGGCGGCCCGGCATCAGGCCCGGCAGGTCCTGTGCCAGAGCTTTCTCGACACCCATCGGATCCCCGAGCCGTGACCGCAAAGACGACCCTGCAGACTACCGGACGATCAGGATCGGACAGGCGACGGAGTCCAGAACCCGCTGCCGGTCAGGCTCCTTGAGCGCGGGACAGTCGGCCGCCATCACCAGCACGCCGGTGCCGGCGTCGCGGGCAAGGCGGCACACTTCCCGGGCCTCGGGACGCGCGCCATGGAGGAACCGGAACTCCACCCCGAGGGGCGCCAACCGCTCCTCCACCTGCCGTCGCAACGTCTCGGCGCCGGCGTCGGTGTCGGCAAGGACCAGCACGGCGAGCTTCCCCTCGTGGAGGCCGAAGAGATGCAGCCCCGCCTCAAGGGCGCGGAGGGAACCGGCGCTCCCGTCGCAGCATATCAGCGGAACCCCGGCGGCCCGCACCCCGGGCTTCGATATCAGAACCGAGCGCGGCGCGCTTTCGGCCGCGGCCCGGGCCGTACGTCCGAGCCGGCCCCTGCCCCACGGGACGGGTTTCCCGGCACCCAGAATCAGCAGGTCGCCGCCGCCCGCCGAGCTGACGACCTCCGCATCCACCTGGCCCCGGGCAGTGCGGAACGCAAAGGCCACGCGTGCGCTTGCCGCCGCGGCGGCCACGGCCCGGCGGGCGGCGAACTCCTGAACCCGGGTTTCATCCTCCAGTGCGTCGGCGGTGAAGTCCCGGCCTTTTCCCGTAAGGAAGTGAATCTCCCGGCCCACGGGAAGCCCCGCCAGCCGCACCAGGTTGACGTCCTGGACAAAGACCCCTTCCAGTTCCGCGTGCAGCCGCGCGGCCAGGCGCGCCGCCTCCTCCAGGGCCGTCCCGGCGTCGGACGGCCCCTCGACGGCCACCACGATCCGACGCACCTCGAAACCTCCGGGCGGCGGGCTCACGGGATCGTCTCCGGCTCGGCGTCGCCGCCCGAGGCCAATGGCCCGGAGGAGCGGGCAAACTCACGGGAGTGGCGGGCGAACTCCAGCAGTGTGGCCTGGACCTTGCCGTTTACCGTGCCGGCCGGAAAAGTCCCCTGCGGATCCGGCTCCCCCGCGCTCATGCCGGTGAGGATCTCGATCCCCTGGTCGATGGTCTCCACCGGATGGACATGGAACTCTCCCCGGGCGGCGGCCTCCACCACGTCCCGGCGCAGCATCAGGTGCTTCACGTTGGACGCGGGAATCAGAACGCCCTGCCGCCCGCTGAGCCCACGGGCCGCACAGATGTCGAAGAACCCCTCAATTTTCTCGTTGACGCCGCCGATGGCCTGGACCTGGCCGCGCTGGTTGACCGATCCGGTGACCGCCAGGGATTGGCGGATGGGTACCCCGGACAGGGCGGACAGGAGCGCGTAGAGCTCGGCGGAGGAGGCGCTGTCGCCGTCTACCCCGCCGTAGGACTGTTCGAAGACCAGGCTGGCAGACAGCGCCAGGGGATGGCGGCGGGCGAACCGCGCGCCGAGAAAGCCCGAGAGGATCAGCACACCCTTGGAGTGGAGCGGCCCCCCCATCTCCACCTCCCGCTCTATGTCCAGCACCTCGCCACGGCCCAGCCGCACCCGGGCGGTAATGCGGCTGGGCTTGCCGAAGGAGAACTCCCCGAGTTGCAGCACGGAAAGCCCGTTGACCTGGCCCACCGCCTCGCCGCCGGTGTCGATGAGCAGGGTCTCGCGCAGTATCTGTTCCTGGCTGCGCTCTCGGACACGGTCGGACCGGCGGTTGCGGGCGTCGATGGCCTGCTCCACGTCCCGTGCCTGGGTCTCGGTGTGGCCGGCCTGGCCAGCCCAGTAGTCGGCCTCGTACAACAGGTCTTCGATGGACCGCAGGCACAGGGTCAGGCGCTCCGCGTCGGCGGCCAGCCGGGACGCCTGCTCCACCACCCGGGCGGTGGCCTCCCTGGAAACCGGCCGCAGCCCCTCGCGGCGGGCGGTGTCGGCGATCATCCGCGCATAGCGCGCGGTGTTGCCGCGATCCCTGGGCACCCGATCGTCGAAGTCCGCCGCCACCTTGAAGAGAACCGGGAAATCGGGGTCCAACTGGCTCAGCAGCCAGTAGATCATGGAATCGCCCAGCAGCACCACCTTGACGTCGAGGGGAATGGGCTGGGGCTGCAAGGTGATGGTGTGAGCGAAGCCCAAGGCCTCGACCAACCCGTGTATGCGGATCTCGTTGGCCTGGAGCGCACGCTTCATCTCTTCCCAGATGATGGGCTGCATCAACATCTTGCGCGCGTCCACCATCAGGTAACCGCCGTTGGCGGTGTGGAGCGCGCCGGGCTTGATGAGGGTGAAATCGGTGGTGAGGGCGCCAAACTCGGCCATCTGCTCGATGCGGCCGATGACGTTGCCATAGGTGGGCAGGTCCTCGTAGACCACGGGCGCGCCCTGCAATCCGCTGTTGTCCACCACGACGTTCACCTGGTAGCGGCGAAAGGATGGCTCGCGCACGCCGCCCCGCACGCCCGGCGGCAGCGCCCGGCCCTCCGCCGCCCGGAAATCGGGTGCCCGGAAATCGTCGGCGTTCTCCAGCAGGTCCGCGCGCACCTGCCCGATGTAGTCGAGAACTTCGGGCAGGTCGCCGTAGTCCTTGCTCAACTCCTCGATGAACTGGCCCACCGCGTGGCTCACCACCTCCTGGTTCAGGGTGCGCAGCTGCTCGCGCCGTTCGCGGTCCCACTGCGGCATCTTCTTGAGGATTTCCTGGAGTTCCTTCTCGAGCCCGGCGATGTCGGTGCGGGCGGCCGCCTGCGCGTCCTCGGGCCACTGGCGGAATGCCTCGGGGCTGACCACTTCGCCCTTGGCGAGAGGCGCCAGGGCGAGGCCCGCGGGAGTACGGATCAGGCCGACGTTCCGCGTCTTGGCGCGTTCCTGCAAATCGTTGAACGCGGCTTCCTGGCGTTGGCTGAAGCGGGCCTGGAGGGCCTGTGCCCGGGCCTGGTAGTCCTCGCTCTCGAATGCCGCTGGAATGGCGGCGCGGAGTTCCCGGAGGAGTTTCTCCATGTCGCGCCGCAGCGCGCAGCCGCGGCCCGCCGGGAGCCGCAGCGCCCTGGGCTTGTGGGTCTCCTGGAAGTTGTGGACGTAGCACCAGTCGGGCGGCGCCGGCATGGCTGCCGCCGCCTGTTCGATCTGCCGCCGGGCAAGCGGATACTTGCCCGTGCCCGGGACGCCGTGGACGAAGATGTTGTAGCCGTGGCGCCGGATGCCGACGCCGAACCGCACCGCGTCGAGGGCCCGCTCCTGGCCGAGGGCATCCGCCGCCTCGTCGGTCTCGCCGGCGGGAGGCAGGTGGTCGGGATCGCACTTCGTGTAAAGCCGCTCCGGCGGCAAAGGCTCCGGTATGCGCATCACGGGTTCACGAAGCGGCGCGGCGGGCGCCGCGGTCGCTCAGGCCATCCCCTGGCCCATGATTCCATAGTGATACAGGCCCAACTGGGGAATGTTCTCCGGAAAATCGGGCGTCACCCTCTTGCCGAAGTCCAGCAGGCTGCCGAACTCCACCGACTTCAGGCCGGTACGCTGCCCCAACGCCGAAAGATCGTCGAAACCGGTCAGCCATTTCACCTGGAGGGTGTCCTGGAACGCGTCGGTGGTGGCGGTAATCTTGTCGTCGCCCGTGGTGCGGTCGATGATGCTCCTGGCGAAGAAATCGAAGGCGATCCTGAAGGACCGCACACCCCCGCACAGCCGGTCGAGAAACGCGTAGATCCGCTCCTCCGGAAGGTACATGGTGTTGCCTTCCCAGACCATGAGCATGGGCGCGTCGAGATCGAACCCCGCCTCCGCCAGCCTGGCCGGCAGATCGACTTCGAGATAGTTGCAGGGTATGCCCGCGCAAGGCGTCACGCCGCGGCCTTCCAGCACCTTCTCCTTGAAAGCCAGCACCGCGGGCTGGTCCACGTCGCAGAAACGCACGCCCTCGGCCCGAAACACATGCGGCCGCATGTCGAACCCGGAGCCGAGAATGACCACCTGCCGCATGCCGTCGCCGACCGCGCGGCGGATGATGTCGTCGAACAGCGCCGACCGATAACGGACCAGCTCCAGGCCTTCAGGAAGCAGCTTGAACACCTGGCCGACCTTCTGCCGAACATCGTCATTGACGAACCACTCTGCGTAGGGATCCTCGAACAGGGGATGCTCCCGACCCTTCTCCTGCTCCCGGATGCCCGCGATGAAAAATGCGGTGGCACCGACTTCGTTGATGTTCGACATGACCGGCCCTCCCCCTCCTTGATGATAGACGAAAATCGCCGCCGTTCAACCACGTCGCCGGGCGCTCGCGAAACCGGCCCTGACCGGCACCTCGCCGGCGGTCGGCCGCTCCGGCGCGTCCCCGTCGGGGAATGGGCCGTTAGCCGTCCGGGGTCAGATGGGCGGGCGGCTGTTCTCGCCGTACCCGGTGAGTTCGACGTATCCCTGGCCAAGGCGCGCGCCGCTCCCGGACTCGACCCGGACCGAGCCTTCCCAATAGAAAAGGTTCGGGAGCAGCGCGCTGCGGTTCTCCTGATCGGCGAGCCTGGGGGTGATGACCGCGTGGATGCCGGCGCCCGGGATATCGAGTGTCCAGCCGGCGGGATAGGATGCGCCGGTAACGGTACTGGTCCATCGGCCGGTGGACTTCAACCTCCATTCGTCCGGGCGCAGATAGCGGACCGCACCCGAGGCCTCCACCAGGGTGGCACCGGCGTCCCGGGCATCACCGGCGCGGTTGCGGAGAAGATAGAGCATCACCTCGCGGCCGTCGTCGATCTGCAGGCTGAACCAGTCCCAGCCGCTGGTGTCCTCGCCAAGCTGGTCGGAGCCGAACTCCTTGTCCATCCAGCTCGTCCCATGGACGGCCAACTCCTTTCCCTCCAGCCGCACCGTGCCGGTGGTCGCCATGCGGGTGAAGCTGTAGTAGTGGCTCGCCTCGGTGGCACCCGGCCCCTTTCGGCTCAGACCTCCGGGCCCCTGGAACACCATGGGTTTGAGCGGGCGGGTGGACAGGGTGAAGCCGAAGGATTCCCCGGCGTCGGCCATGGTGAAGTCGAAGCCGCTGCCGTTCCAGTGGAGCTCCCATGGCTCCGGGGTGCCCGGAGGGCCGACGCTCCAGGCCAGACGGGGGTCCGGGTGGCGACCGAAGCCGGCCAGGAGCGGGGCCGCCCGCACCAGCAGTTCACTGAATCGGTGACGGCCGGTGTCCAGATCCGTCAACGCGGCATGACCCATGATGACGTCCCTGGCGGCCCAGCCGGAGCCGCCCGGCGGCCTGTCCTGCGACACCCCGATCCGGAAGAAGGTAAACTGAAACCCGAAACGCCGCACAGGCTCCCCGGCGGTGCGCAGGTGTCCGGTCAGGTACCACCACTCGGTCCTGTAACCGTCACGGGCCCAGTGGTCCCGGGGAAACGACCACGGGTAGCCGGGTTGGGCCGGGGTCCAGGCCGGGGCGGCGAAGCCGGCCCCTGGCATGACCGCGGCCAGCGCGAGGATGCAGGCGATGTTCCTAAGCGTCCGCATGACACAGTTCGTTGGCCGGCGTACGACTGGCCTTGAAGGCCGGGTAGAGGCTCGCCAGCACCGCGGCGCAGACGATGGCCAGAGTTTCCCAGGCCAGCGGCAGCCACGGCCAGCTCCACTCGATGCTCCAGCCGAAGTAGCTCTTCTGGATCACGAAGATCAGCACCACGCCCACGCCGGCACCGCCGGCGAAACCCAGCGCCAGACCCAGGAACGCCATGGCGGTGCCCTTGCTCACGAACAGCAGGAACACCTGCCGCCGGAAGGCCCCCAGGGTGCGGTAGAGGGCGATCTCGCCGGCCTTCTCCTGGGCCACCACCAGCAGCGTCAGGGTGATGGCACAGGCGGCGATGATCAGACTCATGACCTGAAGAATCCGCGTCACCGCGAAGGTCTGGTCGAAGACGTGGAGCACGTCGGACTTCAGGCCCCGGTTGCTCCGCACCCGCAGGGAACCCGGCGGGTGGCGGCTCTCGATGCCGGCTGTCACCGCTTCGGCATCGGCGCCGGGCCTCAGGTGAAGCGCGAGGCTGGTGAGAGGTCCGGCCCCGAGGGTTGCGGCCATGAGGCCGAGGTCCATGGTCACCGAGCCGCCTTCGGTATAGTCGCGGTAGATGCCGGACACCGGCAGCCGCACCGGCCCTTCCGGGCCCCCGATCTCCACCGTGTCTCCCACCTTGAGGCCGGCGTTCCGGGACAACGGCTCGCCGATGAGGACGCCCCGGTCCCGGAGTGCGCGCTCCACGGAATCGCGGCCGGAAAGGAGACCCAGGCGCCGCTGCTCCGCCGAACGTTTCAGGTCCACTCCCACCACCGCCACGCGCCGGCTGCCCACGCGCAGGAACAGCCGGCGCAGCGGATCGACCCCCCGCACCTCCGGCGCCCGCGCCAGCCGCTCCACGAGCCGCGCGCTCAGGGTGGCCTCCGGCCCGGTCCGGGCGCCGACGGCGGCGGTGATGTACACGTCGGCGCGCAGCGTGCGGTTCACCCAGCGCACCAGAGTTCCGCGAAAGCTCTCCACCAGCAGCGTGATGCTCACCAGCAGACACACGGCCATGGCCAAGGACGAGACCGAGAACGAGGTGTTGGCCAGGGTCGCGCCAAGGCTCCGGACACCGTAGCGGAAACCGAAGTCCGGTATCCGCACCCCACCGGTGAGGCGCTGCACCAGCCAGGGGGCGAGCAAGGGCAGACTCACCATGATGGCGGTGGAAAGGACGAACCCCGCGGGCCGCCAGCGCCAGCCCGCGAGCCAGTACCACGCCACCGCCCCGGCCACCAGCACCAGGCCGGCACGGAACAGCACGCCGGCGCGGACGATGTCCGCGGACTGCGCCGGAAACGTGTCCAGCAGTGCCCGGGTGTCCCGGCGCCAGACGTCCAGCGCGGGCAGCAGCGTGCCGCCGAGGGCGCCGCCGAGACCGGCGCAAACCGCCAGCGCCAAGGTGCCGGCCGACACCTCCAGCGACTCGATCTCCCGGAGCATGTAGATGTTCGTCAGGGTCGAACTCACCGCATCCAGATTCCAGATGGCGGTCCAGTAGCCCGCGGCGATGCCGATGACCACACCCAGAACCCCCAGCAACGCGGCCTCGCCGAGGATGAGCGCCAGCACCTGGGCCGGGGTGGCGCCCAGGGAGCGCAGCACGCCGAACTCCCGGCGCTGCCACACCAGGCAGGCGCGCATGCTGCTGAACACCAGGAATGTGCCCACCAGGAGACTGACCATGCTCAGCGCGGTAAGATTCAGACGGAAGGCGCCCAGGAGCTGCCGTGCCTGCCCGGTGCGCTCCGACGGCGTGACCGCGTCCACCCGCCCGCCGAGACCGGCTTCAAGGCGCGCCGCCAGCGCCGCGACCGGGGTGCCTTCGGCCGCCTTGACGCCGATGCGGCGGAGTTTGCCCGCCCCGTCGAAAAGAGACTGGGCCTCGGCGATGTCCATGACAAGGGCGCGGCGGCTCCCGCCCGCCCCCCAGCGCTGGAAGTCCACCAGGGCGCCGACCTGCAGTGTCCGCACGCGGACGCCGTCACGAACCTCGATGCGGTCCCCCACGGTCCAACCCATGGCGGCGGCCAGTTCCGGGGTGGCCGCCGCCCAACCGCGCCGGCGGGCGGCGAAACCGGGCTCCGTCTCCGGCGGGAGCCCCGAGAGGGCGTCCCGGAAGTCGCCGGAAGGTGCCAGCAGATCGATACCCAGCAGCCGCACGAACGTGGCGGTCCGATCCCCAGCGCCACGGTAGTCTCGAAGACCGGCCAGGCCGCGGCCACCCCCGGCGTGCCACGGACACGCGGGTAGAATTCGTCCCGCAGGGTTCCGCCCTTGCCGGTGACGACGATGTCGGCAGCACCGCCGACCGTGCGCACGCCCGCGGCGAACGACGCAACGGCGCTCTGGTTGAGAATGCGGATACTGGTGACCGAGGCCACACCCAAGGCCACGCCCAGAACGGTAAGCGCGTAGAGCACGGGATTGGTGCGCCAGTGCGCCGACACGGTCCTGTAGAAGTAGCGTCGCATGATGCCAGGCTCAATCCGACTCCGCCTCCAGAATGCCGCTGTGGAGCCGGAGGGTGCGGTCCGCCAGCGCCGCCAGTTCGCGGCTGTGGGTGGCATAGACCAGGGTGGCGTCCTCTTCCGCCACCATCCCCAGCATGAGTTCCATCACCGTCTGGCCGCTGGCATCGTCGAGGCTGCCGGTGGGCTCGTCCGCCAGCAACAGGCGGGGTCGCCGCAGCAATGCCCGGCAGATGGCCACCCGCTGCATCTCGCCGCCGCTCAGCCCGGCCACCGGATCATCGGCCCGGTCCCCCAGCCCCACCCGCTCCAGCAGCGCCGCCACGCGCTCGCGATAGTCCCGCAGCCGTACCCCCGCGATGAGGTCCGGCAACGCGACGTTGTCACGCACCGTCAGATGGGGCAGCAGGTGGAACAGTTGGAAGACAAAGCCGATCCGGTCCCGGCGCAGGCGGGTGCGCGCGGTCTCGCCGAGACCGTCGAGGGGCGTGCCGTGCACCGCCACCGACCCGCGGGAAGGCACATCGATGCCGGCGGCCAGGTGCAGCAGCGTGGACTTGCCGCTGCCGCTCCGGCCCACGATGGCCACGGTCCCGCCCGGCGGGATATCGAACGAGACGTCGCGCAGCGCGTAGCGCTCCACGGAGCCCGCACCGTCGTATACCTTCGAGACGTTGGCGAAGGTGAGCGCCGCCGCGTCCATCAGCGCGCGCCGAGCACGTGGCGCAGGCCGTCTTCCAGCGAACCGTGGCGAAACGTGTAGCCGGAGTCCAGCAGACCGGCGGGCTTGACCCGGGTACTGGCCAGGAGCAGCGCGTCGGCCATCTCGCCGAACGCCAGTCGGGCGGCGAAACCGGGCAGGGGAAACAGCGTGGGACGCCGCAATACCCGGCCCAGGGTCCTGGTGAACTCGCGGTTGGTGACCGCGGCGGGCGCCACCACGTTCACCGGTCCGGTCGCCGATCCGGTCTCCAGGAGATGGCCGACGGCCGCGACGGTATCGTCCAGGGTGACCCAGCTCATGTACTGCCGGCCGTTGCCGACGATGCCGCCGGCACCGAGCCTGAACGGCGTCAGCATCTTGGCCAGCGCACCGCCGTGCTGGCTGAGCACCACGCCCAGGCGCGCATGCACCACCCGTATGCCTTTCTCCGCCGCCGCTTCGGTGGCAGCCTCCCACTCGCGGCACACCTCGGAAAGAAAACCCGTGCCCGGCGCGCTCGCCTCGGTGAGCGTTTCCTCGCCGCGGTCGCCGTAGATGCCGATGGCCGAGGCGGAGACCAGGACCCGCGGCGGGCGCTGGAGCCCGGCGACGGTCCGGGCCAGCAGGCGTGTTCCGTCCACGCGGCTGCCCCGGATGCGGCGCTTCTTCTCCGCGTTCCAGCGTCCGGCGGCGATGTTCTCGCCGGCCAGGTGGACCACGCCGTCGAACCCCTCCAGCGCATCCGCGTCCAGGACGCCTGCGCCCGGGTCCCAGCGGATGTCACCGGCCCCAGGCGCGGACCGCCCAGCGGACCGCCCGATACGCACCACCTCATGACCGGCGGCGGCGAGAAACGGCACCAAGGCGCCGCCCACCAGCCCTGACGCTCCCGTGACCAACAACTTCATCAGCGGGCCTCCCTTCGCCTGCGGCGCCCACGGTTCATCCCCGGGAATTCACCCTTGATGATTCACCCGTGGCACGTCACCCGTGGCCATTCACCTTGGCCATACAACCTTGGCTCCTCACCCAGGGCGCTTGCCCCGTCGTTGCCGCCTTCGCGGAAACGACGGATTCGGAAACGACGGATGCGGCGAGCCGCGCCTGCCCCGGTCCGGAGCCAACAACGGAGCCAACCAGAGTCGTCCGGCACACCCTTTGCATGTTCATTCATGATAGCACTTCCACCCGGTCCGCACAGCGCCGACATGCGATTTGACTTGGCTGCCCCGTCTCCTTAAACCTTGAGAGGCGAGGATGAAACCATCCTGGCGTTCGTTCCGGGTCCATGCCGGACGATTCGCAACGGACCCTTTGTGATGAACGATTTGTAATGGACCCTTCGTAATTGGACCCTTTGTAATGGACCCTTCGTGCTGGACCATTTGCTGAAAGACGTGGAAACGCGCACCGGCTACTTCGGCGCCTACGGGGGTGCGTTCACGCCGGAGATCCTGCGCACGACACTCGACGAACTGATCGAGGCGTTCGGAGAGGCGCGCAAGGATCCTTCGTTCTGGCAGGAGTTCCAGTCGGTGATGCAGACCTATTCGTGCCGTCCGACCCCCATCACCCACCTGAAGAATCTGAGCGCGGCCCTGGGCGGTCCCGCGATCTACATGAAGCGGGAAGATCTCAACCAGACCGGCTCGCACAAGATCAACAACGTCATGGGCCAGGGGCTGCTGGTAACGCGCATGGGCAAGAAACGCGTCATCGCCGAGACCGGCGCCGGCCAGCACGGCGTCGCCACCGCCACCATGGCCGCGCGGCTGGGGCTCCGGTGCACCATCTACATGGGCGCGGTGGATGTCGAGCGACAACGGCCCAATGTCTTCTGGATGGAGCGGCTCGGCGCGGAGGTGGTTCCGGTGGAGGACGGCTCGGCCACGCTGAAGGACGCCATCAACCAGTGCCTGCGGGACTGGGCCTTCTCCATGGACGACACCCACTACGTGCTGGGAACCGCCTGCGGACCACATCCGTTCCCGCAGATCGTCGCCTGGTTCCAGCAGATCATCGGACAGGAATGCCGCGAGCAGATGCGGGCCGCCACCGGCCGCCTGCCGGACCGGGTGTACTGCTGCGTCGGCGGCGGCTCCAACGCCACCGGCACCTTCCTGGGCTTCCTGGACGACGAGGCGGTGGAGCTCGTGGGGATCGAGGCCGGCGGCCAAGGCCTCGACTCGGGCCGGCACGCGGCCCGGCTGGCCGGCACCGACGGCAGGCCCGGCGTGGCCCAAGGATACAAGACCTACTTTCTCCAGGACCAGGACGGCCAGATGCGCCACACCCACTCCGTGGCCGCGGGACTGGATTACATCGGCGTGAGCCCGATCCTGGCCTGCCTGCGGGAGAACGGCCGGGTGCGCTTCGAGGCGGCCACCGACCACGAGGTGCTGGAGGCGTTCCAGATGCTGTTGCGCCGGGAAGGCATCATCGCCGCACTGGAGAGCGCCCACGCCGTGGCCGGCGCGATCCGGGACGCTCCGCGCATGGGCCGGGACCAGACCGTGCTCGTCACCCTGTCCGGTCGAGGCGACAAGGACATCTTCACCATCGCCGAGGCGCTGCACGATCCGGGCTGGCAGCGGTTCATCGAGGGGAAAGGCGGCGCTTGAACCTCCGCGCCTACATACGGAACCGGCTGGGCGCGCGGAAGATCCTGCTCATGACCCACGTCATCGTGGGCTATCCGTCACTGGACGTGAACTGGCGCATGCTCGAGCGAATGGAGCGCGCGGACGTGGATCTGGTGGAGCTTCAGATGCCCTTCAGCGAGCCCATTGCCGACGGGCCGGTCTTCGCCCGGGCCAACCAGGAGGCCCTGGCGCACGGGCTTTCCATCGACCAGTACTTCGACTTCGTGGCCCGGGCCGCCCGGCGGTTCGGATTCCCGCACATCATGATGGGCTACTACAACACGGTGTTCCGGCTCACCCACCGCACCTTCTGCGAGCGGCTGAGCACGGCCGGGGGCGCGGGGTTCATCGTCCCCGACCTTCCCATCGAGGAGTACCACGACCTCTTTCCCCTGAGCGAGGCCCACGGGTTGACCCCCGTGGCGCTGTTCACGCCCACCAACACCGATGCCCGGCTGGCCGAGATCGGCCGCCACGGCCGCGGTTTCGTCTACGGCGTGACGCGGCGCGGCGTCACCGGCAGGCCCACGGACCTGAAGGCCGGCATCGACGCGCTCGCGGCCCGCTACCGGGCGGCCACGGACATGCCCCTGGCCCTGGGCTTCGGCATCGCCGGCGGCAACGACGTCCGGGGACTCCACGGCCGCTGCGAAATCGCCATCGTCGGCTCGAGTCTGCTGGAACACTGGGAGAGCGGCGGCGAAGGAGCGTATGCGGATTTCCTCCAGGAACTTCACGAGGCGCGCTTCTGAGCACCGCCCGGGCCGAGCAACCGGTCACCGCTGGCCATCTGCGGCGAACGCGAGGCAGGCACGGATGTCTTCGCGGGTCAGGTCGGGGAAGTCCCCGAGCAGTTCGTCCTCGGACATGCCGGACGCCAGGTAGTCAAGCACGTCCGAGACGGTCATGCGCAGGCCACGGATGCAGGGCTTGCCGCTGCGTTTTCCGGGCTCCGTCGTGATCCGGTCCAAGGGAGCCATGGGATTCAGAGTATGCAACAGCCCGCGACCGGTCAAGCGGCCAGCACGTCCAGCCCGTTCCGGCACCGAACGGCGCGCTGATACGGGCCTTCCGTGTCCGCAGGCGTTTCTCTCGATTCCAGGTAACCGGTACTACCATCCAGCCATGAGCATCTTCGGACAGCGCCTGCGCACCGCCGGTACTCCGCGCACCGCCACGCAGGGCCACCTCGCCGCCCGCGCCCACCCGCTGCCGGAACGGAGCGGGGTCTCCGGCGGGGTCGTGCGGGTTCCCTGAGGGAAGCATGCGGTTCGGCATCATGGGGACAGGCGGAGTCGGAGGTTACTTCGGCGGCCTGCTGGCCCGGGCAGGCTTTCCGGTCTGCTTCATCGCCAGGGGGCCTCACCTCCGGGCGTTGAGGGCGGACGGCCTCACCGTGAACTCGGTGGAGCCCGGCGACTTCAACGTGCGCAACGCTCTTTTCACCCACGACGCGGCGGCGGCCGGTCCTTGCGACGTGGTCCTGTACTGCGTCAAGACCCCTTCCAACGACGACGTGATCCCGTTCATTCGGCCCATGATGGGACCCGGGTCCGTGGTCCTGTCGCTGCAGAACGGCGTGGACAACGGCGCGTTGCTGGCACGCGAGTACGGGGAAGATCGGGTCATGGAGGGCGCGGCCTACATCTTCAGCACCATCGCGGCGCCGGGCAGGATCCATCAGACCGGCGGGCCGCGCCGGATCGTGTTCGGCCAACCGGGCGGGGGAGCCAGCCCGAGAGGCGAGGAGATCGTGGCCGCCATGGGCCGCGCCCGGATCGACGCCCGTCTTTCCCCGGACATCCGCATCGAACTGTGGAACAAGTTCATCTTGATCTGCGCGGTGAGCGGCATGACGGCGCTGACCCGGCGTTCCCTGGGCGAGGTTCTCGGCTACGAGGGAACCGCGCGCATGGCCCGAGGGGTCATGCGGGAGGTCTTTCAACTGGCCCTGGCCATGGGGATTCCGCTGGAACCGGAGGCCGACGCCGCCAACTACGGCCTGATGGCGCAACAGCACTCGTCCAGCAAGGGCAGCATGTGCCACGATCTGGAAGCCGGGCGGCGGCTCGAGATCGACGCGCTGTGCGGCTACGTCTCGCGCATGGCCCGGGTCCACGGCGTGGCCGCGCCCCTCAACGACTATCTCTACGACACCCTGAAGCTGGAAGACCTCCAGGCCGCCCGGCGGCTCGGGGAACCCATGGCGTGAGCCCTCGGCCCATGGCGCACCGAAAGGAGCGCCATGGGCCGAACGCCGGCTACTGCGCGGCCTCTTTCCGACGGGCGGTTCGGGTGACCACGGGCACCGTCGGCACGTCGCTGTGGGGACCGCGATTGCCGGTCTGCACGCCGGCGATCCCGTCCACCACGTCCATGCCCTCCACGACCTTGCCGAACACCGCATAACCGAAGTCCCGGGAGCCGTGGTCGAGGAATGCGTTGTCCTTCAGATTGATGAAGAACTGGGAGGTGGCGCTGTTGATGTCCGACGTGCGCGCCATGGACAGCGTTCCCCGAAGATTCCGAACCCCGTTGTCGGCCTCGTTCCTGATGGCCGCCCGGGTCTGCTTCTGGTTCATGTCCTCGGTAAATCCGCCGCCCTGAATCACGAAACCGGGAATCACCCGATGAAAGATGGTGCCGTCAAAGAATCCGGCATCCACGTAATCGAGAAAGTTCTTCGCCGTGACCGGGGCTTTCTCGGACATGAGTTCGATCGTGATGTCCCCCATGGACGTCGAAAAAATAACCACAGGTCTGTCCCCTCCCTCCGCTGCCGGATCGAAAGCCGCAATGCCGGCCACCAGGCCGACTGCCCCTGCAAGGCACCGGAGTGCCGCACCCCACTGTTTCAAGGTCTACCTCCTGGAACGGGTTTTTCGTTCATGCCTCACCCGGGCCGGCCGCGATGCGGTCGAGTATCCAGTCCACCACCCGGGGCTTGCCCAACACGACGTCGAATCGCCGTTCGCACAGCTCCTTGCCGGCCCTCCGGGAGCATACGTAACGGCCGCCGGCCTCCTCCATCAGCACCTTGCTGGCCATGGCGTCCCACAGCCGGAGATCGAAGTCCACCATGGCGCCCACCGCACCCTCCACGGCCAGGGCATGGCCGAAACAGTCCGTGTAGGTGCGCACGGCCGGGTGCGCCCGCATCAGCGTGTCGAACACGCCGGAGCGGCCGGCGCCGACGAACTGTTGCCGATCGCCGATGCCGAGGATCTCCCCCTCCACCGCCTCATCGCCGGGGAGATCCTCCAGGGTCACGGACCGGCCGTTGCAGCGGGCCCCCAGCCCTCTGGCGGCGCTGTAGGTCCGGTCCAGGCCCGGCAGGTCGATGATCCCCAGGAGCGGCTCGTCGCCGTCAAGCAGCGCCAGCAGCGTGCCGTACAGGGGCACCCGGTGCCGGAAGCTCCGGGTGCCGTCGATGGGATCGATGACCCACGTCAGAGCGTGGCCGCCATCGGTTCCGGGCAACTCCTCGCCGATGACGCGGTGCGTGGGAAAACGAGAGGCCAGCAGCATCCGGGCCTTCTCCTCCACCGCGATATCGACATCCGTCACGAAGCTCCCGTCGGCCTTGCAGCCATGGGCAAAGCCCGTTTCCAGCGCATCGTCGATGAGCGTGCGCGTCTGCCGAACGATGTCGCAGGCCTGGGACAGCATTCCCCGCAGTTCCTCTGTCCCGGGCGCACCGCTCACCGGAAACTCCTTCCCGACCGGACATCCCTTCCCGGACCCCTTGCCGGACCCCCTTCCGGACGCGCCGCCATGACCCTCCCGCCACCCATGGGCGGAGTATACACGCTGCCGCGGATACTAGAAAACGAGAGCACGGAAGCACGCCGGTCGGAACCGGACGGTGGACTGGCACAGGCGCGGCTGTTAGGCTGTTCCGCTACCGCCCTGGAGCGAGGAAACCTCTCGTGAACCAATCCACTCATCACTCCATTTTCGCCATGACCGTCGGCATCGCCGAGAACTGGCGCCCGTCGGGCATCATGCCGTGCATCCGCAGCGACGCGGAGCGGGACCAGCCGGTTCCCTATATCATCTGGTGCATCGAGACCCCGGACGGCCCGGTGGTGGTGGACACCGCCTACCACCCCGACTACGTCACCGCGGAGTGGGCTCAGGGAAACCGCTTCAGGGAGCCCGCGCAACTGCTGGGCGAACTGGGAATGCGCCCGGAGGATGTCGCCACGGTCATCGTCACCCACTTCCACGTGGACCACTTCACCGGCTTCGACTTCTTTCCCAAGGCGAACTTCATCATCCAGCAGGACGAGTACGATTTCTGGACCGGCCCGATGATGCGTTTCGACTACCTCGACAAACTGATCCGGCCCAAGGTGCGCCCCGCCCTGCAACGACTGGTGGACGATGGCCGCGTCACCCTGGTGGACGGAGACCACGAGCTGGTCCCCGGGGTGGAGTTGCTGAAGGCCGGCGGCCACACCCCCGGCTCCCAGATGGTGGCGGTGGAGACGGTCCGGGGCAGGGCGGTGCTGTGCGGCGACATCGCCTATACCTACCGGAACCTTCGGGAACGAATTCCGGTGGGCTGGTACTTCAACCTGCCGGACTCGGTGATGGCGCTGGACCGGGCGCTTCGGACCGCGGCGCGGCCCGAGTTGTCGTTTCCCAACCACGACCCCGAACTCATGCAGGGGAAACGGGTGAGACGGGTGGCCTGACGGGATGCGGGCGGCCTGACGGAAACGGACATGGCGTTCCAAGGCCCGGAGTCCCGGCGCATCGGCGTTGTCTCGGATACCCACGGTCTGGTGCGGCCCCAGGTGCTGGACGCGTTGCGAGGCTCGGACCTGATCATCCACGCCGGCGACGTGGGCGGACCCGGCGTGCTGGAGCGGCTTGCCTCGCTGGCGCCGGTGACCGCGGTCCGGGGCAATGTCGATGGGGAGGCCTGGGCCGAAGACCTGCCCGAGGAACGAACCGTCGAGGCAGGCGGCGCCCGCATCCACGTGATCCACGACCTGCGGGCCTTGGCCGTGCCGCCGGAGGGTTGCCGCATGGTCATAAGCGGCCACTCCCACCGACCCTCGGTCGAGGAGCGCGGCGGCATCCTCTACCTGAACCCGGGCAGCGCCGGACCGAGGCGCTTCACGCTGCCGGTGGCGCTGGCGACCGTGCGGGTGGGCCGGCGGGGCCTGCGCCCGCAGCTGCTGGAACTCGCCGTCTGACACGCCGCGGGGATGCCGAGCACAGACCCTTCACGGAACCCGGGGAGACCACGACGTCATGGACCTCCAGCACGCACTCAAGACAGCCCGGGAAGCCGTACTCCAGGCGGGCGAGGAACTCCTCTCCCGCTTCACGTCGTCGCGCTACACGATTCAACACAAGAGCGCGGGCCACCCCGTGACAAGCGCCGACATCAAGGCCAACCAGGTGTTGCGGGAGACGCTGCTCGACGCGTTTCCGGAGGCCGGCTGGCTCTCGGAAGAATCATTCGACAACCCCGAACGGTTGACGAAGCCGTGGGTGTGGATCGTCGATCCGCTGGACGGCACGAAGGAGTTCATCGAGGGGATCAAGGAGTTCGCCGTGTCCGTGGGGCTGGTGCGGGACACGGCACCGGTGCTGGCCGTGACCTACAACCCGGCCACCGGGTGCATGAGCCATTGCCTGCGCGGCTCCGGTGTCTTCTCCAACGGACTGCCGGTTCGGGTGACGGACCGTTCGCGGCTGAACGGCGCCTCGGTGGTGGCCAGCCGGCGTGAAACCCGCAGAGGACTGTTCGCGGGCCTGGAGGACCGTCTCCGGATCACGCCCACGGGCAGCATCGCCCACAAGCTCGCGGAGGTCGCCGGCGGACGCGCCGACCTCACCGTGAGCCTGGCGCCAAAGAACGAATGGGACGTGTGCGCGGGAGTGCTGCTGGCGGAGGAAGCCGGCGCCACGGTCACGGACCTGGACGGAAGAGGGTTCTCTTTCAATCAACCCGACACATTGCGCAACGGCGTCATCGCCTGCAACCCGTCGCTCTACCCGGAGTTGTCCCGCCTGGTCGCGGCGCACCGGCGCTAGCGGCGTGTCTCATGGATGGCATTGCAGTCTGCGATTTTACGTAGAATGGAGTTGACGGAGGTGGTCCGGACAAAAGGCTTGGGATTGGCATTGTGGCAAGCCAAGGAGTGCTTGATGGCGGCAATCCGTTCCGGGACGCTGCGAAAGACACTGCCGCGCAGACGCTGGTGAGTCAGCTTTGCGAACCCACTCTCGACGAGATTGAGCCAGGAGGTGCGGGTGGGCATGAAATGGAATCGGAATCGCGGCTGAGCAGCCAGCCACCGGCGCAGCGCTTCATGCTTGTGGGTTCCGTAGTTGTCCAGGATGTTCCATGGTTGTCCAGAATGATGTGCCGGGTCGGGTCGCGCGGGAAGGCACGGTGGAGGCGCCGCAGGAACTTCAGGAACTCCGGATGCCGATACGGACCGATGAAGGCGCTTCGTCCAGGTACGACCGACCCCGACCGTGCAGCGGCCGGCCCGCTGGCGGCTACGGTCTCAGCGCCCGGGCCTGGCGGCCAGCACCTCGTCGAGGCTCGCCGCCACCAGCACGGCCTCCGCCCAAGCCTCCAGTTCGGAGGCCGACGCACCGCGAACCCGCTCGCCCACCGCATCCGGCACATCACCGAAGCGCAACGCCAGTTGACGAAGAAGAAGTTCCGCCAAGGCCTGTATCCGGCCTCGTTCGATTCCCTTCTCCATTCCCTCGGCTCTTCCCTGTTCGATCCAGGCTTGCGCGACTGTTCCCATCAGCGCCTCCCAACGGTCCGGCTTCGTCCGGCGCAGCGACGCCTCCAGCAAGGGCGGCGTCAGGTTCATGCACTCGGCCATGCAACGCACAATATGACGCTCGAACGCGCTCCCCGCAACCGGCCCGCCCGTCATCTGGTCCAGAAGATCCGTCGGTATGTCCTCGGCATATACCACCTTGAGCGCCAGAAGCCCGGCCCGCACTTCGGGCGAGACCGACAACCGCCCTGGCGCAATCTCGCCAAGGTCATGCAGCACATAGGCGAACTCCCTGACGAAAGGCTCCAGCTCCCCGGGCGCGTCGATCATCCCCGGCACCGAGGGCGCCGCAGTCCAGCGGCCCCGACCGTGGTAGAAAACCAGCGGAATGATCGCCGGCAGCCGGTCCCCCGCGGCGCCATTCTCGACCTCGCGGCGCCAGATGTTGACCATGTATTTCAGGAGTTGGAGCGGGGTGTCCGCGTCGACGCGGCTCTTGTGTTCGAGCAGCACGCGCATCGTGGCCGCTTCTCAGTCTCACCCGGAACAGCGCATCGCACTGGGTCCGCGCGGCATCCTCGTCCACGAAGTGGCCCTCCACCGCCTCGGGCGGGGCCTCGGGGTCGAGAAGAGCGGCGACTTCTTGCGGCAGGTATTGCGCCAGCAGCGCGGCGGCGCGGGCCGGCTCGGAGACCAGTGCCCGGAACAGCGCATCGTGGGGCGTCGTCGGAAGGCTCACCGGGCAGGTTCCCCGGCGTCTTTCGCAGCGTCCCGGAACGGATTGCCGCCATCAAGCACTACTTGGCTTGCCACAATGCCAATCCCAAGCCTTTCGTCCGGAACACATCCGTCCACTCCATCCTGCGCAAAACCATCCTGCGCGAAATCGCGGACTGCAAGGCCACTCATGAGACGTATCACTAGCCGCCGTCCTCCGGATCCGCGCCCTCCGGGTCGCCCACCTCCCGGAGCAGTTCCAGCGCCTCCTCGGCCTCTTCTTCCGGCACCTGTATGACGGCGGCCGCGCCGGCGGAACCGAAACCGCTCCACAGCGCCGCCACCGGCAGCAGGGTCAGCGCCGATTCGCCCTGTACCACGTAGGTGATGCCGGCGCTGTCCAGGACGGACTTGACGACGGCCAGGGTCGCGACATCCACCGTCCGAAAAACAGCGACATGGCTCACGGCTCGACCTCGGTGTCTTCCCGGGAGCCGGCGCGGGTCAGCCAATCCTCGAGGTCATTCATGGCAGCCGTCCTTCCGCCAGCCCGAAAGCGCCGGGGTTCACCGCCGGTCCGGCAATGTCCAGAACCAGCTTCGTCACCGCCACCCGCCCGCCAAGGCATATTTCCACGTCTCTTCCCGGCTGTCTGGGGCGCTTGCGATACTCCGCCTGGTAGATGAACGCACCGTCTTCCCTGCGATAGCCGACGCCAAGCGGACCGGTGTCCAGGGCGCAGGCCACTACGCCCGCC
The DNA here is from genome assembly GCA_964291295.2 of uncultured Binatia bacterium (SeqCode). Taxonomy (GTDB): domain Bacteria; phylum Desulfobacterota; class Binatia; order UBA9968; family JAJDTQ01; genus JAJDTQ01. Next base: position 3,441,743 of record OZ219754.1, read on the forward strand.
TTGTCGCCGTTGGGCGGGTGCGGCAGATTCACGTTCCAGAACTCGCCCCGGGCCAGTCCGGGCTCGGAACGGAGCAGCCGTTCGAGCAAAGGCATCGCCCGGCCATGGGTGACCTCCCAGTCCAACGGCCGTCCCTTGGCGACATACTGGGAAATGGCCAAGGAACGGCAGCCGAGCAGCGCACCCTCCCGGGCCGCCGCCACCGTGCCCGAGATATAGATGTCGGCGCCGAGATTGGCCCCGCGGTTCACCCCCGCCAGCACCCAGGAGGCATCCGGGGCGATCTCCGTGAGCCCTATCCGGACGCAGTCCACCGGGGTGCCCTGGACGCTGTACCGCGCCGGGCCGACCCGCTCCACCGCGATGGGCCGGTCCGTCGTCACCTGATGGCCCACGCCGGACCGTTCCCGGGCCGGTGCGACCACGACGACGTCGCTCAGGTCGCGCGCGATCCGCTCCAGCACCTCCAGGCCCTGGGCATCAATGCCGTCGTCATTGGTCAGCAAGGTTCTCAACGGCTACATCCGCTCCAGGGGCTGGATGCCGAGGATGCGCAGGCCGCTCCGGAGCACCTGCTTGACCGCCGTGAAGAGCAGCAGCCGGGCCTGCGCCTTCCCGCTCTCCTCACCCTTGACCCGCAGCACCGCGTAGCTGGCGTGCAGTCCTCGGGCCAGCTCCAGCAGGTAGTTGGCCAGCACCGAGGGCTCATAAAGCCGTCCGGCCTCGCGAAGCACATCCGGGTAGCGGGCCACCAGGCTCACCAGCCGGTGGGCTTCGGGTTCCACCAGCGGGCTCACATCGGCCTCCGGATTCGGCTCAAGGCCGCAGTTCCGCAGGATGCCGGCGATACGGGCGTGGGCGCTCATCAGGTAGGGGCCGGTGTCGCCTTCGAACGAGATGGCCAGATCCCAGTCGAAACGGTAGTCCTTGATCCGTTGCTTGGAAAGGTCCGCGAAGAAGATGGCGGCGATGCCCACGGCCTCCGCCACGCTCTCTTCGTCCTCGAGCTCCAGCCTCTTCTCGATCTGCCCGCGCATGTACACCAGCGCCCGGTCCCGCGCCTCGTCCAGCAGTTCCTCCAGGTAGATGACATTGCCCTTGCGCGTGGACATCCCCTGGACCAGCCCGAAATTCACGTGCGCGCAGCCCTCCGCCCACGGGTGTCCGAGCAGCTTCAACACCGTGAAGAGTTGCCGGAAATGCAGCGACTGGCCGCTGGCCACGACATACAGGATGCGGTCGCAGCCGTAGGTGTCGCGGCGGTACCGGGCGGCGGCCACGTCCCGGGTGAGATAGAGCGTCGTGCCGTCGGCCTTCTCCAGCAGGGCCGGCGTGTCGATGCCTTCGGCCGAAAGGTCGATGATGAGGGCCTCGTCGGAGACCGTGGTCAGGCCCCTGGCCCGGGCCTCCTCGATGACGACGTCCATCTTGTCGTTGAAGAACGACTCGCCCGTGTAGGCGTCGAAGCGTACCCCGAGCCGCTCGTAGATCCGCTTGAAGTAGTCGAGGCTGGTGTCGCGGATGCGGCGCCAGAGCGCCAGCGCCGCCGGATCTCCGGCTTCCTGCCGGCGGAACCACTCCCGTGCCTCGTCCACCAGTTCCGGGGCGCTTTCCGCCACCTCGTGGAACTGGACGTACAGGCGGTTGAGCCTCATCAGGTCGTCGGCGTCCTCGGGCTTTCCGAACCGCTTGAGACCCGCGATCTGCCGGCCGAACTGGGTGCCCCAGTCGCCTACGTGGTTGATGCCGACGACCTCGTAACCCAGGGCCTCGAAGATCCGCACCAGCGCGCCGCCGATGATGGTGGATCGAAGATGGCCCACATGGAAAGGCTTGGCGATGTTGGGCGAGGAATAGTCGATGACGAGGGTCTGACCGGCTCCGTCCCGGCGGGTGCCATAGGTCTCGCCCGCGGACACGGCCTCGTGCAGCACCGCCGCGGCGAAGCGCGCCCGGTCCACGGAGAGGTTCACGTAGCCGCCCATGGCCCGGGCATCGCACAGCAGGTTCAGGTCTCCCGCAGCCTTGTCCGCGATCTCCCTGGCAATCACCGGCGGGGCCTTGCGCCGCGTCCGGGCCAAGGTGAAGCACGGGAACGCGAAGTCGCCCATGTCCGGCCTTGGCGGCACCGTCAGCATGCGCTCCACCGCCTGGTGATCCAGTTCGGCGTGTCTGGCGATCACCTGCGCCGCCTCGCCGCGGAAGTCGGCGGCCGTCGTCATCCGTGGCGCTGTATCGGCCGTGGGCATAAGGTCATCCAGTCTAGCACATCACGCGCGCGAGCCGGGAACACGTCCGCCCCGGCAGGAACCGTTCCCTGTCGCCATCGGCGACCGCTGCGGCGTCGCGTCCGGGTGGCGGCCCATCAAGGCCGAACCCCGCGCACCGGCAACGCAATCGGCTCCGGCTCCCGGTATCAACTTCCCGATATCGACTCCCAAAGGACCGCTGGACCTGCCCGCGTCGTCCCTGGCCGGACGCGAGCCCTGGCCGCCCCGGGCATTCCCGATCCCCGCATTCGCGGGAATGACGCACCGCGGGCGGGGTTACGGGGACGGCGCGCCGGCGGGTCGGAACGCGGGGGCCACGTGCCGGCTGAAGCGTTCCATGGAGGCGAGAACCTGCGGCTGACTCAGACCGCCGAAGTGGAAACAGAGGCCGATATGCGTGGGGCCGACCACGTCCCGGATGAGCTTCAGGTGCTCGATACAGGTTCCGGGTTCCCCGAAGACGCCGCGGCTGTCCCGCACCATGGCGTCGTAGGACAGGCGCTCGAAAACCTTGTCCACCATCGGCGCCCGGGCAGGATCCAGACGAACCTCGTCCAGGGCGAACGCGCGCCAGCGGTGCCACGCCTCCTCCACCTCGGCGCGGGTCCGGCGGTCGTCCTCGCCGACGTAGGCCGGGTACATGACGAAGATGTCGTGGTCGTCCGCCGAGAACCCCGCCTCCCGCAGGCTCTCGAGATAGACCTCGATGCGGGGACGCTGCTCGGGATTGCCGCCGATCCACGGCAGCGTCATCAGGTGGTAGCCGTGGCGCCCGATCATGCGGAAGTTGTCCAGATCCCGGTTGGCGGGCACGTAGATGGGTGGATGCGGCTGCTGGTGCGGCCTGGGCCGGACGGTCATGCCGTGGTAGCTGAAGTACTCCCCGTCCCACTCCACGGGTTCCCCGGTCCAGGCCATGCGAATGACGTCCAAAGCTTCCACCAGGCGCGGCTGCGCGGTGCTCCAGTCGTGTCCGTACACCTCGTACTCGTGAGAGCTCATGCCGCGGCCTGCACCGAACAGCAGGCGGCCGCCGCACAGAAGGTCCAGCATGGCGTAGTCCTCGGCGATCCGGAGCGGGTGGTGCATGGGCACCAGCGACACCGCCGAGCCGAGTTGAAGCCGCCGGGTACGCTGGGAGGCGGCCGACAGGAGCAGCTGGGGACTGGGCATCATGCCGCCGAAGAGGCGGAAGTGGTGCTCGGTAACCCAGAGGCTGTCGAAGCGCATCGCCTCGGCGGCGTCGATTTGCTCCAGCCAGCGGGAGTAGAGCGCGCGCGCATCCCCGTCCAGCTCCGGAACATAGGTATTGAGCATATAGTATCCGAACTTCATGAAGGCCCTTCGCGTTCCGGCTCCCGCGATTCCGCGGTCCGGAGGCGGACTGCCAGTCGTTCCTTCAGCACCGCCAGTTCCGGCTTCACGGGTTCGAGCAGTTCCGGCGGCACGGTGACGCTGGCGACCTGCTTGAGGCCGTGGCCGGTGACGTTGCAAACGACCATGTCGTCGGCCCCGATGACCCCCTGCCGGCGGAGCCGCGCCGCCGCGGCCACGGATGCGGCGGCCGCAGGTTCGGCGAAGATGCCGGCCAGACGGCCGAGCAGGCCCTGGGCCTCGAGGATCTCCCGGTCCGCCAGCACCACGCCGGTACCGTTGCTGGCCCGTACCGCACGCACCGCGCGCAGCCCCATGGCCCTGGGGTTGCCCACCCGGATGCTCTCCGCCGCGGTGGCCCCTGCCACCACCGGCTCCACCGTGGCGTGGCCGCTCTTCAACGCCGCGGCGATGGGGGCCGCGGCCTCGCTCTGGGCCGCCACGAGCTTGGGCATCCGGTGCACCCAGCCAAGGCCGTACAGTTCCTGGTAGCCCTTCCACATGGCCGCCAGCCCCACGCCGCCGGCGGTGGGGTGGATGATCCAGTGCGGCACATGCTCGTCCAGTTGATCGAACAACTCGAAGGCGTAGGACTTCTTGCCCTCGTTGCGGTAGGGGTTGGTGGAGAGGCAATCGTACCAGCCGAACTCCTTGACCGCCGCGCGGTAGAACTTGCCCATGCCGTCGAGACCGGCCTCGTCCACCACCACCACGGCGGCGCCGCAGGCATGGGCCTGGGTGACCTTGGCGCCGTCCGTGCCGGCCGGCACCAGGACGACGCTGCGCAAGCCCGCGGCCGCCGCGTAGGCGGCCACCGACGCGGCGGCGTTGCCGGTGGACGGCACCGCCACGGTGTCGAAGCCCAGCTCCACGGCGCGGGAGATGCCTACGCTGTTGCTGCGGTCCTTGAGGGAGCCCGTCGGCAGCAGCGTGTCGTTCTTGACGTAGAGCCGTTCCATCCCCAGGTATTGGCCCAGACGCCGGCAACGCATGAGCGGCGTGTAGCCTTCGCCCAGGGAAACCACCGAGCCGCGGCCCCGGACCGGAAGGAAATCGAACCAACGCCACAGGGTGGGGTCGGTGCTGGCGCGGATGACGCGCACGTCGGAGCGGGTCAGGTGCCCCAGGTCCATGCGGACATCCAGCACCGCGCCGCAGGAGCCGCACGCGAAGGTATCGTCGGTGACCGCCTCCCAGCCGCACTGCGGACATCGCAACGCCGCGATCCTGCCCATGACCGCCTCAGGCCCCGGTTTCCCGGACGTCCTCCCACAGAACCTCCGCGGGATGAAGCGCCCGGCGCCCGGTGAGATGCTCGATCTGCTGCCGGCAGGAGATTCCCGAGGCCACCACGCGCGCGTCCCCGGGCGCGGCCACCACCGCCGGCACCAGACGCCGGTTGGCGATGGCCACGGACACATCGTAGTGCTCCTTCTCGAAACCGAAGGAGCCGGCCATGCCGCAGCAGCCGGAATCCACCTCGCGGACCGCGTGGCCCGCCTCCCGCAGCACCGAGACCGTCGGCGCCATGCCCACCAGCGCCTTCTGGTGACAGTGGCCGTGCAGCACCACCGGCGCCCTGGAAGCGGCGCCGTTCCGCAACGTCCCCGCCACCTCGTCGCGCATCAGCAACTCCTCCATGAGCAGCGTCCGGCCCGCCACCAGGCGCGCCGTCTCGTTGCGCAGGAGGTCGGGGTACTCGTCCCGGAGCGTCAGGATGCAGGACGGCTCCAGACCCACCACCCGCACCCCCTGCTCCACGTGGGGCAGCAGCCGGGCGACGTTCCAGGCGGCGTGGTCCCGGGCCTCCCGCAGCATGCCCTTGGAGATCATCGGCCGGCCGCAGCAACGCCGGGGCACGGTCATCACGCGATAGCCGAGATGCTCCAGCAGGCGGGTGGCCGCCACCGCCACCTCGGGCGTGTTGTAGGTGTTGAAGGTGTCGTGGAACAGGATCACCGAGCCGCGGGCGCCGGTGCCCGCGGCGTCGTGCTTCTTCCACCAGGCTTCGAAGTTGTGGTGCGCGAAGGCCGGCAGCGGGCGCCGGCGGTCGATGCCCAGGAAACGGTCCAGAAGCCAGCGGTTGACAAGGCTGCCGCTCACCCGGTTGGCCAGCGGCGCCGACCGCGAGCCCCAGCGGCTCAGGGCGCCGATGCGGCCGAACAGCCGGCTGCGGAGCGAAACTCCGTGGACCTGCTGGTAGTGATGCAGGAACTCGTACTTGAGCTTGGCCATGTCCACGTTGGAGGGGCACTCGGCCTTGCAGCCCTTGCACTCCAGGCAAAGATCCAGAACCTCGTGGAGCCGCTCGCCGGTGAACTCCGAGCGCGGCACCTTGCCCGACAACACCGCGCGAAAGGCGGTGGCGCGCCCCCGGGTGGAGTGCTGCTCTTCCAGGGTGGCCATGTAGGACGGGCACATGGTGCCGCCCAGCGTCTTGCGGCAGGCGCCGGTGCCGTTGCACATCTCCACCGCGGCCACGAAGCCCCCCTGGACGCTGAAATCCAGCAGGGTATCGGGCTGCCAAGTCTTGTAGGTGGTGCCGTAGCGGAGCGAATCGGTCATGGGCGGCGCATCCACGATCTTGCCGGGATTCAGCAGGTTGTTCGGGTCGAACAGGCGCTTGACCTTGCGGAACTCCTGGTAAAGCTCGGGTCCGAAGAGCTTCTCGTTCAGGTGGCTCCGGGCCAGGCCGTCGCCGTGCTCCCCGGACATGGCGCCGCCGAACTCCATCACCAGATCGGAGATCTCCCGGGAGATCTCCGTCATCATCGCCACCTCCCCCGCCTCCTTGAGGTTGATGAACGGGCGGATGTGCATGCAGCCCACGGAGCAATGGCCATAGTAGCCGGCCCGGACGCCGTGGCTGTCGAGAATGGCTCGGAACCGCTTGATGAACTCCGGCAGCCGGACCGGGTCCACCGCCGTATCCTCGACAAAGGCGATGGGCTTCTTCTCTCCCTTGACGCCCAGCAGGAGACCCAGGCCCGCCTTGCGCACGCCCCAGATCTGCTGGACCTCACGCGGCTCGCAGGCCAGGGAGGCGGCATAGCCCATGTGCTCGCGCTGCCGGAGCACCTCCAGCCTGTCGATCTTGTCCCGGACCTCCTCGGCGGTCTCGCCGTCGTACTCCACCATGAGGATGGCGTCGGGGTCGCCCTGGACGAAGCCCAGCCGCTTGGACTGCTCGATGTTGTTGCGGGCCAGGTCGAGGATGGGCTTGTCGGTGAGCTCCATGGCGTAGGGACGGGTGGCGAGAATGGCCTCCGACACCTCCAGCGCTTCCTGGATGTCGTGGAAATGGATGACGTCCAGGGCCGTGTGCCTGGGCTTGGGCACCAGGCGCATCTTCGCCTCCACCACGCAGGCGAGGGTACCCTCGGAACCCACGATCAGGCGTGACAGATTGAAGGGCTGGTCTTTGGTGAACTCGTCCAGATTGTAGCCCGAGACCCGCCGCATGAGCCCGGGATAGCGCTCGGCGATGAGTCCACGGGCCGCATCCACCAGCGGCAGGAACTGCTGGTGGATGCGGCCCTCCAGTCCGCCGCCCGCCTGCATGGTCGCCAGCGCGTCCGGGGAAAGGTCGCTCAGGACCGCCTCGCTGCCGTCGGCCAGGATCACCGTGAGCGCCAGCACGTGGTCCAGCGTCTTGCCGTAGACGATGGAGTGGGCACCGGCCGAGTTGTTGCCGATCATGCCGCCGATGGTGGCCCGGTTCGAGGTGGAGGTGTCCGGGCCGAAGAGCAGGCCCTGGGGCGACACGCGGGAGTTGAGGGCGTCCTGAACCAGCCCCGGCTGAACCCGGCACCAGAGCTCCTCCCGGTTCACTTCCAGTACCTGGTTCATGTACTTGGAAAAGTCCAGGACGATGGCGTGGCCCACGGTCTGACCGGCCAGCGATGTGCCCCCGCCACGGGCCAGCACCGGCACCCGGTGCCGGTTGGCCACCTCGATGACCGCCTGGACGTCGCCCTTGTGGCGGGGAATCACCACGCCCACGGGCTCCACCTGGTAGATGGAGGCGTCCGTGGCGTAAAGCAGCCGCGACCAGGGGTCGAACCGGACCTCGCCCTCCACGCGCTTGCGGAGCTCGGCCTCGCTTTCCCGGTAGTCCTGCAAGCCTTCACGCACCATGGGAATCACTCCTCGCCGCCACCTTGCACCAACCGGTGGCAATGGCCCGGAGGTGCCTGCCTCCGCAGGAAGGCCCGGTCGATGCTCAGTCGATGGACTGGTATCGCCGGACCACGGCGCGGGCGCCCTGAAGCCCGCGTGCATGCGTCTGGATCACCTGGTGGTCCTGGCTCTCGCGGTAGCGGTCGATGTCTTCCTGACTCTCCCACTCGGCGTAGGAGATATACTCGCCCGGAGAATCGATGCACTTCAGCAACTGCTCGGACCGGCAGCCCGCCTGAGCACGCATGCGCGGACCGCAATCCTCTTTCCAGATACGCTCCGCCTCTTCGGCCTGGCCGGGGTCGACATTCACGTGGATCAGCCGAACAATGGACATGTGGATCCTCCCTCCCGGATTTTGTCGGTTACCTTTCGTCGGTTACCGTGTTCGTTACCGTTTATGGCAATTCGTTCCCGTATCGCAAGCGTTTCGGACGCGGCGCCACGATGCCGGGGCGCGCCGGGGTCGGTTCGCGTTCGCCGGCCAGCAGCTCCCGGGCGGTGCGGAAGACGCTGTGGAACATGGGCGCCGTCAGCCGGCCGGTGAAGGTGTTCTGCTGGCTGGGATGGTAGGAACCCAGCAGGGTCAGGCCGCCGGCGAGTTCGCGGCAGACGCCGTGCCCGAAACCGGGGCGGGGCCGGGGCACTGGCCGGCCGGTCTCCGCCGCCACCTTGAGGAAGGAGTCGAAAGCCATCTTTCCCAGCGCCAGGACCACCTGGAGGCGCCGGAGCAGCGCGAGCTCCCGGATCAGATAACCGCGGCAGTTGTCGAATTCGTCGCGGGCCGGCTTGTTGGCAGGGGGAGCGCAACGGACGGCGGCGGAGATGTAGCAGTCCGTGAGCTCCAGACCGTCGTCCCGGCAGGTGGACTCGGCCTGGTTGGCGAAACCGTGCTCGAACAGGGCGCGATAGAGCCAGTCGCCGCTGCGGTCTCCGGTGAACATCCGGCCCGTGCGGTTGCCGCCATGGGCCGCGGGCGCCAGGCCGACGATGAGAAACCGCGCGGCAGTGTCGCCGAAACCGGGCAGGGGCCGGCTCCAATACCCGTACCCGTGATACCGGCGTGGCGGTCGGGCCGCCGCGTCGGCCCGCCAGGCCACCAGACGGGGACACTTGCGGCATCCGATGACCGCCCGGTGGACACGCATCCAGGAGTCCTTCTCCATACGCCTCCGGCATAGCGCATCGGTCGCCCGCGTGCCACCGGAAAAGGCCTTCCACGGCCTGGACCGAGGCGTTGGAACGCACCCAAGACGCCCGGGAACCCACCTTGACGGGTCCGAGCGGGTTTTGCTATATCGCTCGCAAACGCAAGTATCTCCAGCCCACTCGCCGAAGAAAAGGGGATTGCCCGTGCCGCAATTCGACGTTCTCGTTATTGGTGGCGGTGCTTCCGGTCTGCGCGCGGCCATCGCCGCCAAGCGCGCCGGCGCGTCGGTCGCGGTACTGAGCAAGGTCCATCCGCTGCGAACCAACTCGGCGCTGTCGCCGGGCGGGCTGAACGCGCCGCTGGGAAACGACGACTCCGCGGACAAGTTCGCCCAGGACATCCGGCAGGCCGGCGACGGCCTGTGCGACACCGAGGCCGTGAACATCCTGGCGGCGGACGCGGCCCGTGAGGTGGTCTGGCTCGAACAGGTCGGCGTGCCGTTCAACCGCAATGCCGAGGGGCGCATCGACTGCCGCCCGCTGGGCTCCAGCAGCGTTCGTCGAGCCGCCTACGCGGACGACCGCACGGGACACATGGTCCTTCACGTGCTGCACGAACAGTTCCAGCGCGAGGACATCCCCTGCTTCCAGGAGTGGTTCGTCACCTCGCTGGTCCAGGACGACGGGGCGTGCACCGGAGCGGTGGCCCTGGGGCACAGAAGCGGCCAGCTAGAGACCTTCAGCGCCGGCGCGGTGGTCCTCGCCACCGGCGGCGCCACCCGGCTGTACAGCCCCTGCACCTCGGCCATGGGAACCACGGGGGACGGACTGATGCTGGCCTTCGACCTGGGCGTCGGCCTGGTGAACCTCGAGATGGTGCAGTTCCATCCGACAGTCTACAGCGCCACCCGAACGGCGCTCATCAGCGAGGCGGCCCTGAGCGAAGGCGCGAAGCTGGTGAACGCCCGGGGAGAGACGCTGGTGAACACCGGGGGGCTTTCCCGGGCCCGGCTCGCGGCGGAGGTCCACGCGGCGGGCCAGAACGGCGGCGGGCCGGTGTCCCTCGACCTCAGGCCCATCAAGAACCTGAAGGCGCGCTTCCCGGGCGCGGCCGAGGTCGTCAAGTTCATGGCCGGCATCGACGCCGCCACGGACCCGGTCCCGGTGCAGCCGGTGGCGCACCGGTCCATGGGCGGCATCGGCACCAATGCCGCCGGAGAAACCGCGGTGGACGGGCTTTTCGCCGTCGGCGAATGCGCCCACAACGGCCTCAACGGTGCCGGACGCCTTCCGGGCAACACCCTCACCGAAGCGGTGGTGTTCGGCAGGCGGGTGGGAGAAGCGGCGGCGGCCCACGCCAGGTCGGCGGGCGCCAGGACCGCGGACCGTTCCCGGGCCTCGGCGGACAACGAACGGCTCGCGGAGATCACCTCGGGAGGCACCTCCGGCGACACCCCGGGCGCCGTCCAGCGCGAGCTCGGCGAACTCATGAGCGCCAGCCTCGGGGTGACGCGCACCGACGCGGGGCTGGCCGAGGCCCAGGACAGGATCCGCGGCCTGCAGCAGCGGCATGCCGCGCTTCGGATCCACAACCGATCCCGCATCTACAACTATGCGCTGGTGGGCTACATGGAGTTGGGCAACCTGTTGAAGCTGGCCGAATTCACCGCCTTGGCGGCGCGGAGCCGCACCGAGAGCCGCGGTGCCCATCTCAGGAGCGACCATCCGCAGAAGGACGATTCGACCTGGAGGGCGCACACCGTCGTACGCTCGCAGGACGGCTCGCCGAAGCTCGATACCCGGGCGGTATCGTCATAAGGGCCGACGCCCCGTCCCGCGCCGGCACGGGCGGGAGGCGCCAGCCAGGGAGAACCCATGGAAGTCACCTACAAGGTTCATCGCAAGGATCCGGAGAAAGGCGGCGAATCGAGCTACTCCACCTACCAGGTGGACCTGCCCGAGGACGCCACGGTCCTGGACGGGCTCCAGAAGATCCGGGACGAACAGGATGACTCCCTGGCCTTCCGGGCATCCTGCTGCCAGGGCACCTGCGGCGAGTGCGCGGTGCGGATCAACTACAAGGCGCAGTTCACCTGCACCGCCAGGATCGCCGACCTCACCCGGAAGGCTCCGGAGATCCTGCTGGACCCGGTGCGCAACATCCCCGTGATCAAGGATCTGGTCTTCGACATGGACCGCTTCACCTGGGACAAGATGGCCGCCATGAAGCCGTGGATGGAGCCGGACGACGAGTTCGCTCCGACGGAGAACCTGGTTCCCGAGTCGGCCATGGCCGAGGTGCGCAAGACCATGAGTTGCCACCAGTGCGGCCTGTGCGACGAGGGCTGCGCGGTGTTGCCGGTGAACTTCGACTTCCTCGGCCCCGCCACCATGGTCAAGGGCTACCGCTTCGTGAAGGATCCGCGGGAGAGCGGAGCCAGGATGGACGCCCGCATGAAGCTGGTGGAGCAGCCCCAGGGGCTGTGGGACTGCGTCCACTGCTACGAGGCGGACGGCAAGTGCCCGCGCGGGCTGGCGCCGTCCAGCAAGATCATGGCGATGCGCGACGTGGCCTTCGATGAGGGCATCAAGCACGAAAAGGTGGGCCGGCATCACGCGAGCTTCATCAACTCGGTGAAACAGACCGGCTGGCTTGATGAGCGCAAGCTGGCCATGGAGACCGAAGGCATGACCAACGTGGCCGGACTGGTGAAGCTTCTGCCCACCGCGGTGCGCGCCCTGCGGCGAGGGAAGATGCCCGGCCGTCACGAGAAACGCCCGGGGGCCGACCAGATCAAGCGCATTCTCGAGAAAGCGGAGGACTCCAGGTGAAATATGCGTTCTATCCCGGATGTGTGGCCAAGGGCGGTTGTCCCGAGCTCTACACCGCGGCCGTCAAGGTCGCCGGGAAACTCGACCTCGAACTCGAGGAGATGACCGACGTGGCGTGCACCGGCGCCGGCTGCATGCCCACGCAACTGTCCGACCCCATCAACGCGCGGACCTTCGCCAAGGCGGAGCAGATGGGCCTCCCGGTCATGACCATCTGCAGCACCTGCCAGGGCGTTTTCAGCCAGGCCAACCGCAGGCTCCAGGACGCCGAGTACCGGGAAGCGGTCAACCGCGAGTACCTGGCCGAGGAAGGGCTCTCGTACCAGGGCACCACCGAGGTCAAGCACATGCTGTGGGTGCTGTTCGAGGACTACGGCATCGAGAAGCTCAAGCCGCTGATCGAGCGCCCCCTCCACGGCCTCAAGGTGTCCCCGTTCTATGGCTGCTTCCTGCGTCGGCCCGGAAACATCATGGTGCCCACCAAGGAGGTGGGTGGGCGCCGGACCTATCTGGAGGACCTCATCGGCACGCTGGGTGCCGAGAACGTCAACATCAGCGGCAAGACCAAGTGCTGCGGCTTCCCGATTCTCGCCGCCAACGAGGAGGCCTCTCTGGGCATGGTGGCCAAGCACGCCGGCGAGTCCAGGGAGAACGGTGCCGACTGCATGGTGACCCCCTGTCCGCTGTGCCATCTGAACCTCGACGGGAACCAGCCGCGAGCCGAGGGCCGAAAGGGTGCGAAGATCGACCTGCCGATCATCCACCTGCCGCAGCTCGTCGGCCTGGCGCTCGGCTTCGACACGGACGAGATGCAACTCGGCCGGCACATCGTATCCACCAGGGCCGTCAACGACAAGGTCGACATGCTCACGTAGCGGGATGGGCAAGGACGCATACAAGCCCAATCCCGTCAACCTGGCGCGGGAACTCTTCAAGTTCCGCAAGGCGCAACGTCCCTTCGGCTACTACTATGCCGTGAAGGTCCGGCTCGGCCATGCGTGGGTCGAGGACGAGACGGCGCTGGCGGAGATCCTGTCGGGCATCGACGAACTGGGTTACGAGGTGGTGAAGAAGCGGCAGTGACGGACTGACGGAGCCACTGCCGGTCACCGGCCCGCCGCCGGCGCCCGCAGGGTTCAGGCGGCAGCAGCACACACGAGAGAAGGAGCGCGAAGCACCGTATCATGAGCAGCATAGCAATCGACAGCAAGAGAACCCTGCGGCAGGATGCCTGGTGGCTTGAGCCGATGCTGGTGGTACTGGGTCTGGGCTGCTTTGCCGTCTACGCCACCTGGGCCGCGCTTCAGAACGGCAACTACTACGCGGCACCGTACCTTTCGCCCTTCTACTCGCCGTGCCTCGCCGTCAACTGCGCCCACGTGAGCGTGCCGCTCTTCGGCGAATGGTACCGCTGGTCGCCGGCGATCCTGATCCTGTGGATTCCGGGCGGCTTCCGGCTTACCTGCTACTACTACCGCAAGGCCTATTACCGCTCCTTCTTCTGGTCGCCTCCGGCCTGCGCGGTGCGGGATGCGCCCCGCGGCTACTCGGGAGAGACCCGCTTCCCCTTCATCCTGCAGAACATCCACCGGTATTTCTTCTGGGCGTCGTTGCCGGTCCTGGCATTCCTGTGGTGGGATGCGCTCATCGCGTTCAACTTCGACGGCAGCTTCGGCATCGGCCTGGGTACGCTGGTGCTGATGGCCAACGCGGCACTGCTGTCGCTCTACAGCTTTTCCTGCCACTCCTGCCGGCACCTGTGCGGCGGCGGCCTCAACAGCTTCAAGGCCGCGCCCGGACGCTTGAGGATCTGGGGCCTGGTGACCCGGCTCAACGAGAAGCACATGCAGATCGCTTGGGTGAGCCTCGTGTGGGTCGCCGTGACCGACGCCTACGTTCGACTGCTGGCCACCGGCGTCATACAGGATCCGAGGTTCATCTGATGGCCCGCGAGAGCTGCGAGACTCACGAGTACGACGTGGTGGTGGTGGGGGCCGGGGGCGCGGGCCTGCGCGCCGGCATCGAAGCCCACGACAAGGGCGCCCGGACAGCCATCGTCTGCAAGTCGCTGCTGGGCAAGGCCCACACGGTGATGGCCGAGGGCGGCATCGCCGCCGCCATGGGCAACGTCTGGCCCGAGGACAACTGGAAGGTGCACTTCCGCGACACCATGCGCGGCGGCAAGCTTCTGAACAACTGGCGCATGGCGCAGATTCACGCACAACAAGCTCCGGACCGGGTGCTGGAGCTGGAGGAATGGGGAGCGCTGTTCGACCGCACCGAGGAGGGCCTGATCCTGCAGCGTGATTTCGGCGGCCACCGCTACGCGCGTCTGGCGCACGTGGGCGACCGCACCGGACTGGAGATGATCCGGACCCTGCAGCAACGGGCGGTGGCACTCGGCATCGACGTCTACATGGAGTGCAACATCCAGCACCTGCTGATGGACGGCGGCCGGGTGAGCGGCGCGTTGGGTTACTGGCGCGAGAGCGGCGAGCTCATCGTCTTCGGCTGCAAGGCGGTGGTCCTGGCCACCGGCGGCTCCGGCAAGTGCTGGCAGGTGACCTCCAACTCGTGGGAGTACAGCGGCGACGGCATGGGCATGGCGATGGAGGCGGGGGCCGATCTCATCGACATGGAGAAGGTCCAGTTCCACCCCACCGGCATGGTCTGGCCCCCCAGCGTACGCGGCATCCTGGTGACGGAGGGGGTACGCGGAGACGGCGGCACCCTGCTGAACTCCAGGGGCGAACGCTTCATGTTCAACTACATCTCCGACTTCTTCAAGGCGGAGACCGCGGACAACGAGGCGGAAGCGGACGCGTGGTATCAGGACAAGACCCACAACCGCCGGACTCCGGACCTGCTGCCGCGGGACGAGGTGGCCCGGGCCATCAACGCCGAGGTCAAGGCCGGTCGCGGCACTGAGCACGGCGGCGTGCTCCTGGACATCGCCCATCGCCGGGACGCGGAATACATCAAGCGGCGGCTGCCGTCCATGTACCATCAGTTCAAGGAGCTGGCGGACGTCGACATCACCAGGGAAGCCATGGAGGTGGGGCCCACCTGCCACTACATCATGGGCGGTGTCCGGGTGGACGCGGACAGCTCCGCCACCACGGTGCCGGGTCTCTACGCCGCGGGCGAGGTGGCGGGCGGGCTGCATGGCGCCAACCGGCTGGGCGGCAACTCCCTGTCCGACCTGCTGGTGTTCGGCCGTATCGCCGGCGCCTCGGCCGCGGACCACGCCCTGGGAGCGGAAGCCCCGGCGGCGGCGGATCCGGCAGCGGTGGATCGGCTCACCGGTCTGATGCTGGCGCCCTTCACGGACCGCGGCAACGAGAACCCCTACGCGATTCACAGCGATCTTCAGCGCACCATGCACAACCTCGTCGGCATCATCCGAACCGAGAGCGAGATGCTCAAGGCGCTGGAGGAGATCGCGGCGTACAAGGACCGGGCCGAGCGGGTCCGGGTCGAGGGCGGCCGCCGCTTCAATCCCGGATGGCATCTGGCACTGGACCTGCGGTGCCTGCTGGCGGTGGCCGAGGCCGCCACCCTTTCGGCCCTGGAGTGCAAGGAGAGTCGGGGCGGGCATACGCGGGACGACTATCCGGATCCCGACCCCCAGTACGGCAGCGTCAACGTGGTGACCCGCAAGCGGAACGGAACCATCTCGATCTCCCTGGAGCCCCTGCCGGAGATGCCCGAGGAGCTCAGAAAACTCGTCGAGGAGCAAGTCTGATGGCTGAAGCGGCCGGTGCGGCAAACGAAGGCAAAGCGAGGATGCGGGTCTGGCGCGGCGACGCCAGCGGCGGCGAGTTCAGGGACTACACCGTGCCGCTTCAGGAAGGCATGGTCGTGCTGGACGTCATCCACGGCATCCAGGCCCGGCACGCCGGCGACCTCGCCGTGCGCTGGAACTGCAAGGCCGGGAAATGCGGGTCGTGCAGCGCCGAGGTCAACGGCAAGCCGCGGCTCATGTGCATGACGCGCATGAACACGTTCGAACCCGGCGAGACCATCACGGTGGCGCCCATCAAGACCTTTCCGCTGATCCGCGACCTGGTCACCGACGTCTCCTACAACTACGCGAAGGCTCGGACCATCCCGCCGTTCAAGCCCAGGCCCAAGGAAGCCGACGGCACCCGGCGCATGTACCAGGAGGACATCGACCGGGTGCAGGAATTCCACAAGTGCATCGAGTGCTTCCTGTGCCAGAATGTCTGCCACGTGATCCGCGACCACGACGACAACAAGCCGAGCTTTGCCGGGCCGCGTTTCTTCGTGCGGGTGGCGAGCCTGGAGATGCACCCGCTGGACACCGACGACCGGCTGGAATTCCTGCGCAACGAAGCCGGACTCGGCTTCTGCAACATCACCAAGTGCTGCACCGAGGTCTGTCCGGAAAACATCAAGATCACCGACAACGCCATCATCCCCTTGAAGGAACGCGTGGTGACGCGGTTCTACGACCCCATCGCGCGGCTCCTGGGCGCGCTGGGCGGGAAGCGCTCCTGACACCGGCGTGCCCGGTCCGCCGCCCGCACCGATGGAACTGTCGGAAAGAGTCGCGCTGATCACCGGCGGCGGCACCGGTATCGGCAAGGCGGTGGCGCGGGCCATGGCCCGGGAGGGAGCCCGGGTCGTCATCGCCGCGCGCGACCGGGCGAGGCTCGAGGCGGCGGCGGGGGAATTGTCCGCGGAAGGCCATTCCGTGTTGCCGGTGACGCTGGACGTAACGGACAGGCAGGTGGTTCGCGACTGCGTAAACACGGTCCGGAAACACCGGGGCGGGGTCCACATCCTGGTGAACAACGCCGGCGCCTCGGGCATGACACCCATGGATGAGGCCGACGATGGCCGCTGGCATGCCATCATCGATACGAACCTGACCGGCGTCTACCGGATGACCCGGGAAGTGCTTGGCGTCATGCGCGACGGCGGCCACGGGCGCATCATCAACATGGCCTCGGTGCTGGGCAAGTTCGGCGTCGCCGGCTACGCCGCCTACTGCGCCAGCAAGCACGGGCTCATCGGCTTCACCCGGGCGCTGGCCCTGGAGCTCGTGTCCCGGGGCATTACCGTCAATGCCCTCTGCCCCGGCTGGGTGGACACGGAGATGTCCCGTACCGGCATCGCGCAGATCGCCGCGCGGCAGGGAACCGACCCCGAGTCCTTCAGGCAACAGGCGCTTGCCGCCGTTCCCATCCGGCGGTTCCTGGAACCGGAGGAGATCGCCCGGTTCGCGGTGTATCTGGCATCGGACAAGGCGTCCGGCATCACCGGACAGGCCCTCAACATCTGCGGCGGGCAGACAATGGTGTAACCCATGACGATCCCGGAACTCGAAGCCCTGGCCAGGGACATCAGAGTCGAAGTGATCCGCATGCTGGTGGAGGCGGGCTCCGGCCATCCGGGCGGCTCGCTGTCGTGCACCGACATGGTGACGGCGTTGTACTTCCACCAGATGCGCCACCGGCCGGACCAGCCGGATTGGCCCGACCGCGACCGGTTCGTGCTCTCCAAGGGCCACTG
Source organism: uncultured Binatia bacterium (SeqCode) (assembly GCA_964291295.2). GTDB lineage: Bacteria > Desulfobacterota > Binatia > UBA9968 > JAJDTQ01 > JAJDTQ01. The sequence continues at coordinate 3,459,085 of OZ219754.1, forward strand.
CGTGCCGGCCGTGTACGCCGCCCTGGCCCGGGCCGGCTACTTTCCGCGGGAGGAGATGCGGACCCTGCGCAAGCTCGACAGCCGCATCCAGGGACACCCGGACCGCCACCGCTTCCCGTATCTGGAGGCCTCCACCGGCTCTCTGGGACAGGGACTGTCGGTGGCCCTGGGGATGGCTCTGGCGGGCAGGACCAGCGGCCGGGACTACCGCGTCTACTGCATCATCAGCGACGGCGAGTGCCAGGCCGGACAGATCTGGGAGGCGGCCATGGCCGCGCCCCGGTTCCATCTCGACAATCTCTGTGTGCTTGTGGACTACAACCACATCCAGTTGAGCGGCGGCGTGGACGACATCATGAGCCTGGAGCCGCTGCCGGACAAGTGGCGCGCGTTCAACTGGAACGTGCTGGAAATCGACGGACACAGCTTCCCGGCCCTGCTCGAGTCGCTGGCGGCCGCGGCGCAGCATCGTGACGGCCCCACGGTCATCGTTTGCCAGACCGTCAAGGGCAAGGGGGTGAGCTTCATGGAGAACCGTTGGGAGTGGCACGGCAAGGCCCCCGGCCGCGAGGAAGGCGAACGCGCCATCGCCGAGATCGTCGACGGAGCAAACGCATGAGCGCCACCGCAACACGCGTCACCTTCGGCGAGACCGTGACCCGGCTGGCCGACACCCATCCGGACATCGTGGTGCTGGACGCCGACCTGCGGAAGTCCACCATGACCGACGCGTTCTCCCGGAAGCATCCGGACCGGTTCTTCGACGTGGGCATCGCCGAGGGGAACATGGTGGGCATCGGCGCGGGCATGGCCCTGGCGGGCAAGATCCCCTTCATCTGCAGCTTCGCCTGCTTCGTGGTGGGCCGCTTCGAGCAGATCCGCATGGCCGTGGCCTACAACCGCGCCAACGTCAAGATCGTCGGCACCCACGCCGGCATCGGCATCGGCGAGGACGGCTACAGCCAGATGGCGACCGAAGACATGGGGCTGATGCGCACCCTGCCGAACATGGCCGTGGTGCAACCCGCCGACGCCATCGAGACCCGCGGCGCCGTGGAGTATATCACGCGGCACGACGGACCCGTGTTCCTGCGGCTCACCCGCCAGAAGGTGGCCGACGTCAACGGCGCGGATTACGAATTCCGGTTCGGCAAGGCAGTGGTACTCCGGGAAGGCACCGACGTGTCGCTGTTCGGGACCGGTGCCGTGATGGAGAACGCGCTCAAGGCCGCCGACCTGCTGGCCGACCGGGGCATCCAGGCCCAAGTGGTCAACATCCACACCATCAAACCCATCGACACCGACTTCATCTCGTCCGTCGCCTCGGGGCACGGCAGGATCGTGACCGTCGAGGACCACGGGATCTCGGGCGGCCTCGGCAGCGCCGTGGCCGAAACCGTGGCCGAACTCGGCCGCGGACGCGTCCGGCGCGTGGGCGTCACCGAGTTCGCCGAGTCCGGCGACACCGAGGGGCTCTACGCCAAGTACGGACTGTCCGCCGGGCACATCAGCGCCGCGGCGGTGGAATTGATGGGTTAGCAGCCTGTCGGACTTGGGGGGTTCTGGGCCGAAGCTTGCTCTTGCCGGACCGCGTCGCACCTGCCGACTCTTGGCCCTCGTACACGGCCTTCGCCCGGCGCTCCAACTCCGCACACGCCCTGTCCAGCTTCGCCTTCAGCGTCTTCCGCCGTCTCAACTGCCTCCGGCAGCCCCTGCCGGTCCGTCTCCGCGTCCGCTCGTTCCGCGCGACCCATCAACTCTCCTGTCTCCCTACGCAGTCGCTCGCGCAACTCCACCGCCCGGTCGTAACGAATCCCCTTGCGCTTGTTCGCGTTCGCACCCATCTGCATGCCGTCCACGCTCACCGTCCCTACCTTCACTCCAGAACATGGAACGTTCCGAAGTTCTTGATCACAACTTTTTCACCTCGCGACAGGGCATCCGATATGTGGCGCAGGATGCCCTCGACCAGGTGATCGCAATCTTTGCGCTGTACCTGAGAAGCCTGGAACACCGCCTGGCTCAAGTTGGATCTGGTTACAGTTTTTCCGCCCATACCCAAAGCCTCTGACCGCATTCAGCCGAACGGGCAGCAGCGCCAATCCGATTGAACCGCTATACCGCCGCGAAGGATCGAGCCGACACAAACATCCTTGCGTGCTCTGAGGCATGTGCGCTGTCTGGAACGGCTTTCTGAGCAGGGGAACTTTCTGAGCAAGGGAAGCCGGATAGGTCGAGATTTGTCTTACCCCGCCGGCGTGTTTGATTTCCGCGGGGTCCGGCGCGCCGCCCGGTGCGATGCGGCGACATCCTCGGGTCCGACACGGTCCACCGCATCCTGCCGAAGGCGGGCAGGATGCGGGTGCCCAACTCCGCCCGGCTCAGCCCCGCGCCGATGAGGACCGTTTCCCGACCGGTCCGCCTGAGGGCGTTGGACTGCAAGCTGCAAACAGGTGCGGGTCCGCTTTCCAGCGCCGTCGCCGGCAAGCAGTGAAGAGCCAGAAGGACAAGTGCGGCTGTTGCCTTGCGCGCCGGAAGTCAGGTGCAGGCCACAACAAGGCGTCCCGCGCCCCGCCCCCGCGATTGCGGGGCAAGAGGGGCGCGGGACCGTTCTCACCATGACCGCCCCTGGACGCTCGCTTGCGCGCCCGCCGTCCCCATGGAGACTGCGGCTCCGGCTGTCGAGCGTGCGGGCAACTCGAAACCCGTTGTTGTTGTTACGGTTTCCGGTGTCGTTCCTGTTGCGGTTCGCGGACCGGAGGTTCCCCGGTTTGTTGTTCCAGGAACCGCCCCGCAAAACGCGGCGACAGGGGGACGGTCAGGCTCCCGGGACGGCCGAACCAGCCGTCCCGGAAGATCGCCTGGCGAAGCCGCCAGGAATGAGCGTGCCTGGCATGTGCGACCCATGCCCCGATCCGCCGGTCTATCTCCTCCCTCGTAACGGTTCCGGCCCGCCATCGGGACCGCAAGCCCCGCAAACGGTTGCGGAAGCGGTGGACATTCTCTTCCGGCAGCATCCTCCGTCCACCGGGAAACAGCACCAGCCCCAGAAACGTTGCCTGCGCCGCCGTCGGCGCAATCCATGTCTTGCGCGGATGCAGCCGCAGCCGCCGACCCTCCAGGAACAATGCAATACGGTTCCGCCATTCCGCCAGTTTCTCCGGGTCGTCATCGAACAGGACGAAGTCGTCCGCATAGCGCAAATAGCCCTTGGCCCGCAACGCCTCCTTGCAGAAGTGGTCCAGCCGGTCGAGATAGACGTTTGCGAAGAACTGGCTGGTCAGGTTTCCGATCGGCAGGCCGCGCCGGCGTGCGAACGGCGCGAACAGGTCGTCGCCCGGATAGTGCAGATTGACCGGCTCCTGCGGGTTGGAGGCATCGACGATCCGGTCCGCAAGCGCGAGGGTGCGACCGCAGGCGATCCGGCGCCGGAGGTCCTGCTTGAGGATGGCGTGGTCGATGGCCGGGAAATAGCGGTAGATGTCGCATCGGAGCACATGCCCGAAGCGGTCCCGGAACGACTCGTAGCGGGCTATGGCCCGGTGGGTGCCCTTCTCCTTGCGGTTGGCGTAGCTGTCGTGGATGAAGCCCCGCTCGAAGAGGGGTTCGGCGACGGCGCAGAAGGCATGATGCACCACCCGGTCCCGGAAGGGCGCGGCGGAGACGATCCGATGCTTGGGATCGAACATCTCGATAGTCTTGTACCGGCCTGGCCGATAACTTCCGCCGCGCAGTTCCCGTTCGAGCCGCAGAACCTCCTTCTCGAGGTTGGCGAGGAAGGCGGCCGCGCCCGGCTTCGAGCGCTTGCCCCGCGCCGCCCTCAGCGCCGCGGCGTGCAGGGCGGAGAAGGAGGCGATCTCATTGAACGGGATCTGTTCCCCCCCTCGCGCGATGCGCCTTGGTCCAGGCTCCGATGCGCCGCCCCGTGTCATCGATACACCGGGCCGCATGTTCGTAGCGGCGCCGGTCGAGATAGCCCAGGTCCCGGGCCGCACGGCACAGGAAACGCAGCTTTTCGAGACCGAGGTTCGCGCGCGCCAGATGGCCTGCCCGGCTGCGCGTGTATGTGGCCTCGACCAAGCTTTCCAGCACGTCCAGGGCCACGCCCTGCATACGGTCCCCCAGCAGAAACTTCTGGCTTCTCGGGAAGCGCTCCAGAACCGGAACCAGCCACAGTACGAAACGGTAATGGGCTTCCAGCGCCGGCCCGGTCTCCCGCGCGCCATCCCCCTTCCGAGGGCCCGCCGGCCTCTCGCCCGTTCCATCCGGATTCGTCGTCACGGCTCAAGCGAGTGCCTTCGCAAACCCGACAGGACCCGCCTCCGGATACGAAAGCCGGGAACCCCAAAAAGCGTCCGGGGGCTACGCCCCCGGACCCCCGAGGTAAGGAGGTAAAGACTCAAGGGGCAAGCGTCCGGGCAACTCGAAACCCGATGTCGTCGTCACGGTCTCCGGCGCCGTTCTTGATGCGGATCGCGGACCGGAGGTACCCCGGAGAGTTGAACCAGGAACCGCCCCGCAACACGCGGCGACCGCGGCGACTGCAATCGCCGCCGCTCGTCCAGGCGCTTCCATCCGATGGCGCTCCCGCATAGTCGCCATGCCAGCAGTCCTCCACCCACTCCCACACATTCCCATGCATGTCGTGCAGGCCGAAACCGTTCGCCGAAAAGGAACCAACCGGCGCCGTTTGCTTGTTACCCCAGCGACTGCCGCAGTCATGGCAGTTAGCACGGCCCTGACCGATCGAATCACCCCAGTGGTAGCGGCTCCATGTCCCCGCGCGCGCCGCATATTCCCACTCCGCCTCCGTCAGCAGGCGGTAGCGCTGACCGGTCTTCTCCGACAGCCAACGAACGTACGCCTGTGCATCCTTCCAGTTGACGCACACGACCGGGTCGCGATCCGTCTGCCGGAACCCGGGATTGTCCCAGCAGGAATTGCGCATGGCGTGGCCGGTAGCTTCGACGAACTTCCCGAACTCGCCGCGCGTCACCTCGTATTTGCCCACCGCAAAGGACTCCGCTATCGTCACCCGGCGCTGCGGGCCTTCGTCCCTGTCGCGTCCCTTTTCCGAAGCCGGCGAGCCCATGGTGAAAGAACCCGCCGGAACGACCACCATCTCCGGGCATTCCGGGCAATCGTGGAACTCCTTTCCCGGAGGGAAAAGGCTCGCTACTGTCTTGCCTCCAGGTCCCTTGATCGAGGCGTCCGCACCACCTTTCATCAGCAAGTCGATTATCTCGTCATGCCCGTGCACCGCCGCCATGAACAGCGCCGTCGCCCCGTCCGCCAAGCGTATGTCGGGATCCGCGCCGGCCTCCAGCAGATGCGGAACCAGCAGCGTGTAACCCTTGTCCACCGCGAGCATCAGGGGCGTCCAGCCGCGGGCGTCCCGGACGTTGACGTCCGCTCCCGTCGCCAGCGCCGCCTTCAGCCCGTCGACATCGCCCGCATTCACCAGCCGGTGCAGGTCGACGGGAGGTGGGGCGGGCCTGCGCTCTGCCGGGGCTTCGGTGACATTCCGGCCCCCGGCTGCGGTGCGCATCGCGCGCAGGGCCCCCGGGGTCAACATGTCGCCCGGCGGCATGCCCGTGTCCCGCAGGAACGCCGCATAGGCCCGTCCGGTCTGCGGACCCCAGTGCCCGTCGGGCGGTCCGGGCCTGTAGCCGAGCGCGGCCAGGAGCGCCTGCGCCTCCCGGACCGCCCGTGGCGGCGGCCCGGCGGGAGATTCCGCAGCCGGAGCGTCCCCGGTGGACGGGCGGCTGGCGGTCGGCGCGCCCCGGCTCCGCCAAGCCCGCGCGAGCTTGCGCGCCTCGGCCCGCTCCCCGGCCGTCATGTCCTCCGCCAGCGCGTCGCGTTCCGCCGCCGCCTCAACACTGCCGAGACCCGCAGCGAGGTTCAGCCACTTGTGCGCCTCGACATAGTCCTGGGGAACGCCGAGACCCTTCACATGGGCCCGGCCCAGCGCCAGCATGGCGCGCGCGTCGCCCGTCTCCGCCGCCGCTCCCCATTGCGCCAGCGCCTCGGCGGTTCGGCCCGCATCCCACGCCGTCTGTCCCGCCTCGAAATCCGCCCGCGCGGCCGCGCCGCACGACAATATCGCCGCCAGGCAGCAGACGGCCAAGACTGCGTTCCGATACATCCGTTGTCTCCCCTCCGAAACCCTAATACGAACAATTCCAGGTGCCATCGCTGCCGCGCCAGGGAGTGCCGCCCGCACCGCAATCGAAACACCACGTGCCACCGGCGTCGGTAAGAAGAACGCCGCTCACGCCACAAGTAATGGCTGCCCCCCTGAGCCGGTCCTGACGTTCCCGTTCCCGTTGTTCCCGGTTCTGCTGCAAGATCAGCTGGAGCTGTCGTTCCTGTTCCTGTCGGACCCTTTCCTGCCGGGCCTGTTCCTGTTGTTGCTCCCGATAGGCCTGCCGCTGCCGGTCCCGGGCCTGCTGCAAGATCAGTTGTTCCTGTCGGGCCTGTTCCCGTTGAGCTCTTTCCCGTGCCCTTTCCTGTTGACGGTCCCGGGTCTGCTGCAACATCTGCAGGTTCCGTCTTATCTGGTGCACGCTTTCGTTGAGGCGCCGCCTGCTGTCTTCGGCGCGCCGCCGGTTGTCTTCGCGGATCCTCTCCTTTTCGCGGATACTCTCCATCTCTATGGCGTGTAATTCCTCGCGCCAGCGCCTGTCGGCGGCCGCCTCTGCCTGCCTCCGTGCCTCCTCGGCCGCATGGGCGGCAGCCATCTCTGCCTGCCTCCGTGCCTCCTCGGCCGCATGGGCGGCAGCCATCTCTGCCTGCCTCCGCGCCTCCTCGGCCGCACGGGCGGCAGCCGCCTCTGCCTGCCTCCGCGCCTCCTCCGCGCGACGGTCGGCCTCCAGCTTTTCCAGCGCCCTTGCATACCCGGCCGGCTGAGGCCCCCGGCCCGGCACGCCAGTCAGCGCCTTCTCGTAGTTCGACGGGCCGGTTTGACTCACCGGCGCCGCCCGGGTCTCCGCCGCCTCCGGCGCCCAAGGGTCCCCGGCAGCCCGGGCCGCCGCGCTCGCTCCCTCGCCCCTTTCGCCCCACGGGTCGTCCGGCTGCGCCCACGGGTCCTGCCCGTCTTCACGCGCCTTCTCCGCCCCCGGCGCCGCCGCCGGCATGTTCGAGACAGTTTCGTTGCGCCGCCACGCCGGGTCGCGGGGGAGCCCCTGCTCGCGGACGATCCGGCGCATCCGGTAGGGCAGCATGTCCAAGTGGAGCTCTGCTTCCTGCTCCTGCCACCTGGCCTCGAAGCGCCGTTCGATTGCGGCAACGACCTTCGGCGCGATCAGGCTGGATCCGGCCGCGCGTCCCAGATCCCACGCGGCGAGGGCGTGGCTGACAAGTGGAGAGTAACTCCGCGCCGCCACGACCGGAAGGGCCCAACGCTTGCCCAGCTTCTTCAGCACGGGACCCAGGGACTTCGTCTTCTCCAGCTTCTTCCAGGCCACCTCCCCCACTTTCCACATTGCCCGCTCGGCCTTGTGGGCCGCCTTGCGCACCATCATGTCGTCCACGGGGGACCGTTCGGCACTCTCCCGGCCCTGCGGCTTCCCGTCTGCGTGCGGATTCCTCTTGTCCAGATCCCGGGCCGCGGCCCTCAGGAGGTTTGTCGCGAAGGATTCCAACGTGAACCCGTGCGCCGGAACCGCCGCAACGGAGACCGCCGCCAGCGTCAGGACGGTCGCACAGGCGCAGACCGGGTTTGCCAAGGCGCGCGCGTGTCTTGCGAACATCTCCTTATCCCTCCTTTTGCCGGGCGGCATCGGCCGCCCCGATCGTGTCGAGAAGCGAAACGATGACGATGCGGCGCAGCGAACACGCCGCTCCCTCCAGCCGGCACTGGACCAGGAAATAGACCTGACCGTCCTCGGGCAGAGACCCGATCAGCAACCGCCGGTCCGCTCCGGCATCCAGGACCATGTCGAGAACGAGCCGGGCCGCCAGACCTTCGGGCAGGTCCGCCACCGCCTGCGCCGTCGCCGGGTCGGTCGCGGGCGCCGCCGCCGTCACCGCGCCGGCATCGCCCGAGGACAGCGCAGCCGTCACCCTGGCGAGGGTCGGACGCAGCCACGCCCGGGCGTCCGATGTCCAGCCGGCGCGCTGGCGCGCATCCCGCAGCAGCCGCGGCAAGGCGGCGCGCGCCCGCTCAGCGTCTTCCGCAAAGCTGGCGGAGGTTTTCGCGGCGGATTGCGCCGCCGGCGGGTGCAGGCGATGGAATTCGGCCAGACGCGAGGCGGCGGCGACGGACAGCGCCTCGACCATCCCGGCATCGGCCTGCAGCCATGAAGGCGAGGGCCCCGCCGCGCGCGGCGGCGACCCGAAGCTCTCGCCGGGAAAGGCCCGGGCGGCGGCGACCCGCCAGCCATCGTCCTGCACCGCCCAGTGGGTGGCGACGGCGACATCGAGCAGCGGGTTGTAGTAGAGCGCAACCGGCCCCGGCGAGCGGAGCCGGCCGAGCCCCACCATCGTGTTCCGGAAGAACGCCGGCCACATCCCGGGCGGGGCGCTGCGCGAGCCCCCCGGAATCCGGGACAGCACCGCGTACCCGCTCCCCTTGACGATGGCTGCCCGCAGGGCCAGCGCGTGCGCGGCGAAGACGCGCGCGCCGTCATCGGTTTCCATCAGCCTTGCCACCGCTCGCGTGGCGGCGACCACGAGGCTCGCCGTTACGGCGGAAGCCGATACGCCGCTCGCCAAACCCGGCTTCCGTTCCAGGGCCACCGTCGCCGGCGGACAGGCCACAAAGACGATGGCCAGCATCGCAGCCGCACCCGACACAAGCCCGACCCGGTTCATGTGCTTTGCCGGCTCCCGCCGCCGCGCGCGCACGGTCCGCACGATCACACCGTCTGCCCGGCAGTTACCGGCGGCCAGCACCTCGTCGAGGCTCGCCGCCACCAGCACCGCATCCGCCCAGGCCTCCAGTTCGGCTGCCGACGCACCGCGGACCCGCTCGCGGACCGCATCCGGCACATCACCGAAGCGCAACTCCAGAAGGCGAAGAAGGATCCCGGCCTGGCCCTCGCTCCGGCCTCGTTCGACTCCCTGTCCGATCCAGGCTTGCGCCACCGTGCCCATCAGCGCCTCCCAGCGGTCCGGCGCAGCGACGCCTCCAGCAACGGCGGCGTCAGGTTCATGCGCTCGGCAATGTAACGCACAATATGACACTCGAAACTCGAAAGCGCTCCCCGCAACCGGCCCGCCCGTCATCTCGTCGAGAAGCTCCGGCGGAATCTCCTCGGCATGGACAACCTTGAGCGCCAGAAGACCGGCCCGCACCTCGGGCGAGACCGACAGCCGGCGTGGCGCAATCTCCCCAAGGTCGTGCACCACATGGGCAAACTCCCTGACGAAAAGCTCCAGTTCCCCGGGCGCGTCGATCATCCCCGGCCGAGGGCTGGACACGGATGCCGAAGCCGGTGAGGCGGTCGTCCCAGGCGATGAAGGGTTTATGCCCGGGCTTGAGCACTTCGACGTTGCGCTTGTTGAGGGTGAGCTTGAGGTTGGCGGTGCGCTTGCCGGGCTCTGTTGACATGATGACATTCCGCCGAAAAGGGCTCGAATATCCCTATACAGGTCAACACATGGAAGTCAACCGGAGGGCATCCGCGTCGCGCCATGTCTCCTGGGTCAGCCTTTATTCCATTGAAATACAACAATATCCCTGGACGGCTGATACTATGGACAGACAGGCTTGTGATAGACTCCCAGAACCTTCGGACAGAGCGCCACATGACTGTCGCCCTCGCGTTCGACGTCAAGCGTCTGTTCATCCCTTGCCTCCCGTACCGGGCCTGCTGGCTTCCGCATCGTGCAAGAACCAGGCGACAGGGTACAGTGCGATACGAAGCGCCTCTCCCGATCAGTCCTTGCCCTCCCATACCCCAGGGAAGCTCTCGAAAAAAGGCCCCTCGTCCGCTCCGTGACTCATGCCTCCAAGACTATCCGAAGCCGCGGAGACAAGTCGGCGCAATTCACAATCACCCGGAATCACCACCCAGTTCGTCAAGTAGTTCGTCAAGTAATTCGTCAAGCAATCCCGGCGTGGGATTGTCCGGTCGCACGGCCAGACGCATCGTGACATTGGCATCGTGACAATGGCATCCTGGTCGCCTCATGATGACTCGTGGCTTGCCCGTGCGATTCAACCTCCAATGAACCCGGCGGTTCATCCCGGGTCTCGCGCGGCGGGAAGATGGCGGATACGGGGCCTTGCTTGATCACCTGCTGTCGGTGCCGCTTGATGACTTTGACCCGCGAAGGATCCTGGAAACAAGCGCCTTGCGGGATCCAATGGCCTTCAGTCTGGACCCGGTGCCCGCGTGGTGGCTCGACAAGCTGCGAGATGGGCAAGTTGAGCTTGGGAAGGGTTGGCCGGAGACCGTCACGACCAACAGCCTGTTCAAGGATTATCTGACCTATGCCGACGATATGCGCATCAATGGCGGGCGACGATGCGCAACTTCGGTCAAAAGCTGACCAGGTTGGGCGTGGTTCGGAAGCGGGTGCGCGTCGGGGTGCTGTTCGACTACTGCCATACCATCCCGCCGTTGAGTGAGGCGCGGGAGCGGTGGGAATAGGTCCACGGACCGGAAGACCGGGTCAGGGAAGGTCTGAACAACCCCGAGTTGGCTGGGACTGAATCAATGGAATCAACAGGTTGCGAGCAGCTCCCTGTCGCGCCGCCGCCTTGTTCGGACCTTCCTTGGGCGGCGCCGGTCGCGCGCGCGGGCTCAGCCGGAGGCCGGTGGCGGCTCCTCGGACGGCTCCTCTCCGGTGCCCGGCGAGAGTTCGTTCGCCTCCCCTGACGGCGTCTCGGCGGGGGCCGGTCCGACCCCCGCCGAGACGGCCTCCGCCTGACCCCCGGCAGCGGCTGATTCCACTGCGCCGCCCGGCGGCTGATCCTCCGACACCACCCTTACCCGGATGTTCGGCATCACTTCCGGACGGAGACGGACGGCAACCTCGTAGTCGCCCACCGCCTTGATGGGAGCTTCCAGGACGATCCGGCGACGCTCCACCTCGAAGCCCCGCTCCTTCAACGCCTTCTCGATGTCAAGGCTTGTGACGGAGCCGAAGAGCCTTCCCTCCTCGCCCACCTTGGCGGCGAACTCGAGGGATACGCCGGCCAGCTTCGCGCTGATGCCCTCGGCCTCCTTGGTGAGGCGCTCCCGGCGCTGGCCGATCATGCGCTGCTGGTGCTCCAGCGCCTTCAGGTTCTTCTTGTTGGCCGGCACCACCAGGCCCCGGGGCAACAGGTAGTTGCGGGCGTAACCATCCCTGACCTTCACCACGTCGCCCATGTGGCCCAGGTTTTCAATGTCCTCCCTCAGAACGACTTCCATCGAATCTCCTTCAGGTCAGGCCCGCGGTGCGTCGCTTGAGACGACGAAAGTCGCCCCAGAGGTCGAAGAACCCCAAGCCGATGACCAGCACCGTGAGAATCTGCTCGAAGACGATGAGCAGGTATCCCAGAACGCGAAAAAACATCGGCACCTTCTTGTGATGAAAATAGTACGCCACGATGGCGAGGCCGTGGAAGAAATAGAACACGGTGCATACGAACACCACGTTCACGGCCAGTGCGCGCAAGGTCCAGCCCAGGGGTAGAAACAGCGCCAAGGCAGGCACCAGCAACAGCCACACCATGTGGTCCGGCGACTTCCACTCCTTGAGGTCTCCGGCCTCGAAGAAAAACGAGCGATACTGCGGGAAGTGCCACGACAGCAGGGCCAGGTTGACCAGCACCATCACCCCCAGAGTCAGGAAAGCCATGCCGGGCAGCATCTGGACGAAGAGCGCCGCCATCTGCCCCGCATGTTCCCTGAGGAAGTCGATGGTGTCGCCCGACAGACCCATGCGCCGGTACGCTTCCAGGACCGTGAGAATCTGGGCCTGAACGCCCGCCTGCAGCGTCGTCCACAGGGCGGAGAACGAGCCGGCAAACGCCGTCGCGGCCACCAGCATGACCGCCACCGTGCAGATGGCATTGCCGCTCACCACCTTGGCGAGGGACCATCCCCGCCCGAACGAGAAGAACAGCAGATACGCCACCAGTGCCAGCATCAGGCAGGACACCGCCCCTTCCAGCCCGGCGACGGGATAGACGCATGCCGCCGCCGCCACCGGCAGCAACTGTCCCGGCCGTCTCCCCACCTTGACGCCGACGAACAGGGCCGGATAGAGGACGAGCGGCACCGCGGCCAAGCCGAGGATCGGCACCCGCAAACCCACGAAAAAAAGCAGCAGGGTGGCGACCAACCCGAGCCCGAACCACTTCAGAGTGTCAAGCCCATTCATAAGCTGACCAGTCGTGACCCGCGAAGGCAGAAAGAGTCCGCACCATGCCGCGAATGTCACAGGCCGCGCGGAAGACGCCGGATCAGAGCTTTACGGTGGTATAGGGGAGTAACGCTACCAGACGAGACCGCTTGATGGCCCTGGACAGGCGCCGCTGGCACCAGCAACAGGTCCCGGTGATGCGGCTCGGCGTGATCTTGCCCCGCTCCGTCATGAATCCGCTGAGGAGCTTGGTATCCTTGTAGTCGAAGCGGAGGTCCTTGTTGGCACAGAAGCGACAGATCTTCCGGCGCGAAATGCCGCGCCGGCGAGGTGACGAATCACGATCTTCCGAGCCTCTTCTCCCGTGATATTCAGCCATGTTTCCCTTGGTCGTCCCGCCCGCTGTCCGCGGCGGAAGCCCTTACGCTTCGGAGCCTTCCCGGGTTTCCTCGGCAGGTTCCGGCGCGGTTTCCTGTTCCGGTGCGGTTTCCTGTTCCGGCGAGGACACGGGATCTTCCGTCCGGGCCAAGGACCGCACGTCCTTGTCCAGGACCACGGTCATGCAACGCATGACCTCGTCGCTCAAACGCATCAGCCGCTCGAACTCCTCGCTGGTTCCCGCCGTAGCCCTGTACTGAACCAGGTTGTAGAAACCCCTTCCCTGCTTCTCGATGGAGTAGGCGAGATCGCGCATGCCCCATTCCTCGAAATGGGTGATGGTCGCGCCGCGCCCTTCCAGAACCTCCCGATACTTCTCGCAGAGTTCCTTGTTCCTGCCGCTGTGAGCCGGGTGAACGATGAAGAGCGTTTCGTAATGGGTCGTTTCGTCAGTCATGGTTCGTCGAGTCCGGAGAACCTCATCAATGGCCGATTGATGGCCGATTGATGGCCGATGGCTGTCTGGCCGGTGTCATGAGTCGAAATGGCATCGCAACGACATCCAGAACGATATCGAAGCAGTGGCCTCCGAACGGCATTCAAACAGCCAGGTCGCAACCAGAAATGGCAACCGAAAGTGGCAACCGGAGGGCGCCTCCGGGGACGCCCATGAAGGATGCCGTTTCAGTGCACCGGAGCGAGTCAACCTAGCACAGGGACTGCCTGTTTACAACCCTCGGGCTCAAACCAGCAGTGGCGCGATGACCAGCGAAACCACCGACATGAGCTTGATGAGGATGTTCATGGACGGGCCGGAGGTGTCCTTGAGGGGATCGCCCACGGTGTCGCCGACCACGGCCGCCTTGTGCGCCTCGCCGCCCTTCTCCTCGTTTCGGAGGTCGCCGCGCTCGATGTACTTCTTGGCGTTGTCCCAGGCACCGCCGGCGTTGGACATGAGCAGCGCCAGCAGCACGCCCGAGACCAGTGCCCCGGCCAGCGTCCCGCCCAGTGCCACCGGCCCCAGCGCGAAACCCACCACCACCGGCACCACCACCGCCACCAGCCCCGGCACCACCATCTCCTTGATGGCCGCTCGGGTGGAGATGTCCACGCAACGGGCCGCGTCGGGCTTGACGCCCTCCCGGCCTTCCAGCAGACCGGGGATCTCGCGGAACTGCCGGCGGATCTCGTCGATCATTCGTCCGGCGGCCCGTCCCACCGCGGTCATGGTCATGGCGCCGATGAGGTACGGGATGAGGCCGCCGATGAACAGGCCCACCACCACCTCCGGCGAGGTCACCAGAATCTGCACCGGCGGTTGGCCCATGGCCGCCAGCTCGGTATCCACCGTCCGGGTATAGGCCGAGAACAGCGCCAGTGCGGTCAAGGCCGCCGACCCGATGGCGAAACCCTTGCCAATGGCCGCCGTGGTGTTGCCCAGCGAGTCGAGCCCGTCGGTAATCTCGCGCACCTCGGACCCCAGGCCGCACATCTCGGAAATGCCGCCGGCGTTGTCGGCAATGGGGCCGTAGGCATCCACGCTCATGGTGATGCCCACCGTGGCCAGCATCGCCACCGCGGCCACGCCGATGCCGTAGAGCTGGGCCGCACCGTGGGACACCCAGATGGCGACGGCAATGACCACCACCGGAGCCGCCACGCTCTCCAGACCCACCGCCAGCCCGTGGATGATGTTGGTGGCGTGGCCCGTGCGGCTGGCCTCGGCGATGCGTTCCACCGGCTTGGCGGAAGTGTAGTACTCGGTGATGAGGCCGATGAGGATGCCTCCCAGAGAACCCGCCAGCACCGCCCAGAAGACGCCGATGGTGACGCCGCAGGCGAGGATGAGCACCAGCGCCGCCACCAGGAACAGCACCGTGGTAAGGACCGTCGCGCTGCGCAGCGCCGATTGCGGGTCGATCTTCTTGAACACGCGCATGGAATAGATGCCCGCCACCGAGGCGATGAGGCCCAGCACCGCCAGGAGCAGCGGCAGCGCCATCAGCGTGGCCCTGGAGGCATCGGCCTGGGACGAGAACAGAGCGGCGAGCCCGCTCGGTGCGATGGTGCTGGCGATGGCGATGGACGCGATCACGGAGCCCACGTAGGACTCGAACAGATCCGCACCCATGCCGGCCACATCGCCGACGTTGTCACCGACGTTGTCCGCGATGACGCCAGGATTGCGGGGATCATCTTCGGGAATGCCGGCCTCGACCTTGCCCACCAGGTCGGAGCCCACGTCCGCGGCCTTGGTGTAAATGCCGCCGCCGACACGGGAGAACAGGGCGATGGAGCTGGCGCCCATGGCGAACCCGCTGATGTACCTGGCGTTTCCCGGATCACCGTAAAGCAGAAACAGGACGCCGACGCCCAGCAGACCGAGGCTGGCCACCGAAAGGCCCATCACCGAGCCGCCGTTGAAGGCCATGAGCAGCGCTTCGGCCTGGCCGCCCTCCGAGGCCGCCTGGGTCGTGCGGACGTTGGCGCGGGTGGCCGCCTTCATGCCGAGAAAGCCGGCGATCACCGAGCATGCCGCGCCCGCGAAGAACGCCAGCGCGGTGGGAACCCCGAGCTGCCATGCCAGCAACAGCGCCACCACCACCACAAATACCGAAAGAACGATGTACTCGCGCTTCAGAAAGGCCATGGCGCCTTCGTAGATGGAGTCGCTGACGGACTCCATGCCGGCATCCTTGACACCGACCTTGACGATGCTGCCATACGCCAGGTACGCCACAAGAAGTCCGGCCGCTCCCAGTATCGGAGCCCAGACCACCAAACCATCCATAACACCCTCCTCTATTGAACTCGATTGAAGTCTTCCATGGCCCGGACCGGGCCCTTCAGCACGATCGCTTCCAGCGCTTCCGCAGCCTTCGACAACACGCCGTCCAACCGACCCTCTTCCTCCGGCGAGAAGCGGCTCAGGACGTAGTCCACTGCATCCCCGCCGGCGTGCGGCCGGCCGATGCCGATGCGCAGGCGCACGAAACCGCGGTCGGCGACGTATTGCAGCACCGACGCCAGACCCCGGTGCCCGCCGGCGGAACCACCGCAACGGATGCGCAGTCGGCCGAACGGCAGGTCCAGGTCGTCGTACGCCACCACGAGATCCGCACCCCGCACCTGGAAGCGCTTCAACAGGGCGGCGGCCGCCAAGCCGCTGTTGTTCATGTAGGTCTGCGGCTTGGCGAGCACCAGCGGCGGCCACCACTCGGCGGCCACCGGATCCCACGCCCGCTCGCCGCGCCCCACCAGGGACTCGCACCGGTCGTCATTGATGCGGATGCCCCGGGCTTCCGCGATGCGGTCCAGCAACAGGAAACCCAGATTGTGCCGCGTCCGCGCGTATCGCCGGCCCGGGTTGCCCAGACCCACCACCAGCTTCACGTCAGGCCACCGTGCCCGGACAACGGACGGCAAGAGGCCCCGGGATCACTCGCCGGTCGGTTCCGCGGGCGCCGCACCCGAGTCGTCGGCCCCCTCCACCGCCTCGCCGGCCTCCCCGTCCTCCGTCAGCGTGGAGACCGTCGGTGCCAGCACCGACACCAGGGCCAGGTCCGGAGTGTTGTGGGTCACATTGGGTGGCAGGGTGATGTCACCGGCCTTGAATCCGTGGCCGACCTGCAGCGAGGAAACGTCCACCTCGATTCGCGCCGGGATGTCCATGGGGAGGCACTCCACTTCCAGTTCCCGCGCGATGGGTTGCAGTACGCCCCCCTGAACCACTCCCTCCGCCCGGCCCACGAAATGAAGCCCCACCATGACGGTGATCTTTCGCGTCACGTCCACCTCGTAGAAATCGATGTGGGCGATGGCGTGCGTCACCGGGTGATACTGGACGGCCTTGATGAGAACCAGCCTGCCGTCAAGGTCGGCGGCGGCGGACTTGAACCGGACCAGATGCGAGCCTTCCAGGCTGCCGACGCGGCTCCTGAGCTCGCCGGCATCCACCTGCATGGCGAGACCGTCGGTTCCCCGGCCGTAAACGACCCCCGGAAGCTTTCCGTTGCGGCGCAGGCGGCCGGCGTCGCGCTTGTTTCCCACCTGCCGCACCTCTACCGAGACTTCTACCGTTTCCAAAACCTGAACCTCCTGACAACGTGCTGCGAACCGGGTCGATCAGAAAAGGGAGCTGATGGACCGTTCCAGATGGGTCCTGCGGATGGCTTCCCCGATCAGAGGCGCCACCGACAGGGGCTTCAGCTTTCCGCACACGGCCATCTTGGCGCTCAAGGGGACGGTGTCCGTGACCACCATCTCTTCCATGGGCGAGTCGTTGATCCTGTCCAGCGCCCGGCCCGAGAGAATCGCGTGGGTGCAGCAGCCGATGACCTTCTGCGCACCGGCCCGCATCAGGGCTTCCGCCGCCATGGCGATGGTCCCGGCGGTGTCCACCATGTCGTCGATGAGAATGGTCGTCCTGCCTTCCACCTCGCCGATGATGTTCATCTCTTCCACCACGTTGGCATCGGCCCGGCGCTTGTCAATGACCGCCATCGCCACGTTCAGGCTGGTGGCGAACGCCCGCGCCCGCTGGGCACCGCCCGCGTCCGGCGACACGACGATGGATTCCCCCGGGCCGACGCGCTCTTTCATGTACTGGAGCAGCACCGGCGACGCATAGAGGTTGTCCACCGGTATGTTGAAAAAGCCCTGAATCTGGCCGGAGTGCAGATCCATGGTCAATATGCGGGAGGCTCCGGCGGTGGTGATGAGATCCGCCACCAGCTTGGCGCTGATGGGTACCCGGGGAGCCACCTTGCGGTCCTGCCGCGCGTAACCGTAGTACGGGATCACCGCGGTGACCCGCTTGGCCGAGGCGCGTCTGAAGGCGTCCAGCATGAGGAGCAGTTCCATCAGGTTGTCGTTGCCCGGGGCGCACGTCGACTGGATCACGAAGACGTCACAACCGCGAACATTCTCCTTGATCTCCACCCTGATCTCGCCGTCGCTGAACGTCTCCACCAACGCCTCCCCCAGCGGGATCTCGAGATCGCGGCAGATGTCGCGCGCCAGCGGGGTATTGGAATTGCCCGCAAATATCCTCATTTCGTCGTGCATGTCCTGCCTGCACTGCCGTGGAGAGCCGCCGGTGTCGGAGCCATGACCGGCTCACCGGCCCGTCAAGGAAAGAGCCTGGCTGGGCGGGAAGGATTCGAACCTTCGAATACCGGATCCAAAATCCGGGGCCTTACCACTTGGCGACCGCCCATCCCGTCCCGCCGGCATCCGAGCGGCCGGCCCGACAACGACTACCCGCCGTCCCGGCCCTGGCCCGCGTCGCCCGATGTAACGTCCCTGTATGCGGCGATAATCCTTTCTTCGATCATTTTGCGCGTCTCGCTGTTGAGCGGGTGTGCCACATCCTTGTAGGTTCCATCCCGGCGCCTCTTGCTGGGCATGGAAACGAACAGCCCCGAAGTGCCGCGAATGACCTTGAGATCCCGAACCAGGAAGCAGTCGTCAAGGGTGATGGTCACATAGGCCTTGAGCTTGTCTTCCTCGACGGGAAAGACCCTGACTTCCGTGACCTCCACAGGGACCCCCTTTCCGTCCGCGGACGGATGGCCTGCCCTCATGTCAGCGAAAAAGCCAGATGCGAACGAACGTCTTTTTCGCCGTCGAAGCCCGCGAACGCCTTTCTGGCACCCGCCTCGTCAGCGAACACCCCGAAAACCGCAGAGCCGCTGCCCGACATCAGACTGCCGATGGCCCCTTCCTGATGGAGGCGTTGCTTGAGCCAGGCAATACGCGGATAGCGGCCGATGGTTACGGTTTCGAGGTCGTTGACCATCACCCGAGCCACTTCGTGAGGAGTATCCAACTCGTGAGGAGTATCCAATTTTTCGATCAAGTTATTATTGTCGGACGATTTTGTCAACTTGAACCGGAAGTTGCGGTAGACCCAAGCGGTGGATACCGGGAATACGGGAAACAGCACCACCATCCAGAGCACGGGCAACCCGTCGAGCGGACTCAACCGCTCACCGACTCCCCGCGCCCGGGCCGGCTCGCCGCGGATGAAGAAAGGCACGTCGGCCCCCACCGACAGCGCCAGCGTCATGAGATCACCGGTGGACAGACCGGTTTCGAACAGATCGTTGATCCCGCGCAGGGCAGCCGCGGCATCGGTGCTGCCGCCACCGAGCCCGGCGCCAACGGGAATGCGCTTCCGGATCGTCACCGCCACGGCGTCGCGGCGGCCGGTTCGATCCTGGAAGGCCCGGACCGCCCGATGGACCGTGTTCTCCTTTCCCAAGGGAATATCGGGGACATCCGCATCAAGCGTCAACGATCCCGCGGGACCATCCACCCGGGTGACCTCGACCTCATCTCCCAGGCTGATGGGCACCATCAGGGTGTCGAGCAGGTGATAGCCGTCATCCCGCCGACCCGTGACCCGGAGGTGGAGATTCACCTTGGCGGGCGCGAACAGTTTCATGGGACCACGTCACCGCCGCCGGCGCGCAGCCGTGTTCAAGGCCGGATCAACGCCTTGGTCGGAAACAGCTCCGGTATCTCGCCGCCCACGGCCTGGATGCACTTCTCGGTCTCGTCCAGCGAGAAGACATGGCTTACCATCTCCTCCACCGGGAACCGGGTGGCCTCGATTAGCCGCATGGTGGCCTCCACCGCGTCGTTGTCGCCGGTGAAACAACCCTGGAGCTTGATCTCGCCCCACACCAGCTTGTCCATGTGGACCTCGGTGACGGTCTTGTCGCCGGTGAGCCCGGCCAGCACCAGGGTCCCCTGGCGGCGCAGGCAATCGATGGAGGCCAGGATCGCCCGGGGGTTGCCCGACACGTCCACCACAACGTCCGCCATGGCGCCGTCGGTCTCCTCCCGCACGACGTCCACCACGTTCTCTTCCTCGACGTTGATGACCCGGTGGGCGCCCCACTTCTTCGCCAACTCCATCCGGGGCGCGTCCCGGCCGATACCGGATACCAGGATCTTCGCCGCGCCCGCGTGTCTGGCGGCGAAGGTACAGGCCAACCCCTGCTGTCCGGGACCCTGGATCAGCACGTAGTCGCCCATGGTGACGCCGCCACGGCGCAGCGCCCACTGAAACCCGTTGGCCATGACCGAGCCGATGAGGGCGGCCGCCTCGGCCGGAAGGTCGTCGCTGACCCGGGTCATCAGCACGTCGGGAGCCAGATAGAGATAGTCCGCAAAGCCGCCGAAGAGGTGCGGCGGGGCGGCGCTGGTGGTGCGGCCGCCGTAGTTGGTCCGGTTCCGGCAGAACCGCTGCGCGTTACGCCGGCAGTCGGTGCAGCGGCCGCAGCCGATGGCGCCCTTGAGGATGACGCGGTCCCCCTCCTTGACGCCGTGGATCTTCGCGGCCTTGGAGCCGAGCTTCTCCACTCGGCCCAGGATCTCGTGGCCCAGGATGATGGGCAGGGGCAGATTGATCCGGCCGTGGTAGTATTTGACGTCGGAGCCGCAGACGCCTCCCATCTCCACCTTCAGCAATCCGCCGTCTTCGGGAATCTCGGGTATGGGATATTCCCGGATCTCGAGCTTGTCGGGGGCGAGCAACGTCGCCGCTCTGCTGGTGTTCGCCATCGTGTACCTCCTTGACGGACGCGGTGATTCCCGCGGTCCCATGCCACCACCCCGCTCCGTCCGGCTTGTGCGCAAGGTCGGACTCGAAGCGCAGGTGCCCCATACCACTTGCGGTTCAGTCGATGAAATCCTCCAGACGGACCCGTCCGTGCACCGCGTCCGGCACGGCGAGCCGCCTGGGAAAGTCCTTCCGTTTCTTGGTGGCGTCGATCACCATCTTGGCCGTCAGGCCTCCCTGTCCGCTGGACGGGTCGATCTCCGATCCCTGGCAGCGGGGAACGACCAGCGTGTCGGTGTCCGCCTGGACACGGTTGGCCACCGCCCACATCACGTCGCGCTCGTTGTAGACGTCCACGTCGCCGTCCACCACGATCACCAGCTTGAGGTAGAGATCCGTGGCCATGGCCGCCATGGCCGCGTTGCGCACCTCTCCATCCGAGCGCTTGTCCAGGGAGACGTAGCAGTGAAACCGGGAACACCCGGACGGCGGCATGTGCACGGCCCGGGTGCCGGCGGCCAACGCCTTCACCGCCCTGAAGATCGCCGCCTCCCGCGGGATGGACCCCATCAGCCGCTGCTCCGAGTGGCCGGTGAAGATATCCTGGTAGAGCGGCTTTTCGCGCAACGTGACGCCGGTGATCTCCGCCACATGATTCCTGCGCACGCCAACGGCGTGGCCCGTGAACTCCCCGAAGGGCCCCTCCTCTTCGCGCACGCGGGGCAGGATCCGCCCCTCGAGAACCATCTCCGCCTGGGCCGGAACCTCAAGGTCCACGGTCTCGCAGCGCACCAGCGG
Source organism: uncultured Binatia bacterium (SeqCode) (assembly GCA_964291295.2). Taxonomy (GTDB): domain Bacteria; phylum Desulfobacterota; class Binatia; order UBA9968; family JAJDTQ01; genus JAJDTQ01. The sequence goes on from OZ219754.1 coordinate 3,480,131, forward strand.
CACCGGCTGCCGCATCATGCCGCCGATGACGTCGTACTCGTCCACGTCAAAGGCGGCCAGCGACAGCGCACCGATGGCGAAGGCGGGATGGACCCCCACGACGAAGGCGATGTCCAGCGGTTCGTCCCGTTCCTCGGCATTGCGCTGGCAGCGCATGAGGTGCATTCCCGGCGCCAGGTGCATGCGCAGGCGGTTCCGCTCCACCATCATGGCTCGGTTGAAGCTGAGATTGCGCACCCCGCTCAGGGGGTCTCGGGCCACCACGATGCCCGCGGTCACATACGGTGCCGTGCTGACGTCGAAGTGCGTCAACAGGGGAATCTCGCCCAGGTCCACAGCCACGCCGGTGCGCACCACCTCCTTGACCGGCCCGTCCTCGACGAGCTCCGGCGCCACCGGGTTGCGTTCCCGGCTGCGGTACTCCTCCACCAGATCGTTGGCATCCACGTCCAGCGCCATGGCCAGACGCTTGCGGGTGGCATGCAGGTTCGTGATGACAGGCATGGAGAAACCCCGCACCTCGTGCACGAACAGCGCGGGGAACCTCCCGGACGATTCGAGTTCCATGAGCAGGGCGGTCACCTCATGCTCGGGCCGCACCGGCTTGCGGATGTGCAGCAGTTCCTCAGGTCCCTCGTCTTCCAGACGGTCCACGAATGACCGCAGATCCTTCATGGGGGTTCTCCGTTGCCGCAGCCGCGGTGCCGACGGTCAGGCCATGCCGAACAGCCGCTCGGCGTTCCCGCCCAGGATCTTGTCCCGTTCCGTCCGGCTCAGACGAATCTTCTCGACGATCTCCAGGGGCCGGGGATCCCCGATGCCGAACGGACAGTCGCTGCCGAGCAGCACATGGTCGGCCCCCGCCTCCGCGACCAGGAACTCCAGCACGTCGGGTTCGAACACGATGGTGTCGTAGTAGAACCAGCGCAGCACGTCCGCGCCCATGAGTGCGGTGTTCTTCCGGATGTCCGGCTGGATCTCCCGGCCCCGGGTCATGCGGCCGAACTGGTAGGGCAGGAAGCCGCCGCCGTGGCAAAGGATGATCCTGAGGTCCGGGAAACGGTCCAGCACGCCGCTGAAGTAGAGACAGGCCACCGCCACGGTGGTATCCGCCAGCAGACCCACCACATGGGTCAGGAAGTACTTGCCCAGCCGGTCGATGCCCAGCGGGTTCAGCGGATGGATGATGAGCGGCACCTTGAGGCGCTCGGCGCTCTTCCAGAAGGGATCCAGCCCCGGATCGTCAAGATTGGCGCCATCGATGTTGGAGCCGATCATGGCGCCCGTGAGCCCGCACTCCCCGACCGCGTACTCCAACTCCTCGGCCGCCCGGGCGCCATCCTGCAGCGGCACGGTGGCGGTGCCGCGGAACAGGCCCTCCCGGTCGCCGTCGGCCAGGGCCTCGCGCATGGAATCGTTCAGCATGCGGCTCCAGCGGACCGCCTGCTCCACCGGAAGCATGTAGCCCACGACATCCATCCACGCCGACAGGATCTGCCGGTCCAGGCGACTCTCCCGCACCGTGTCCCGGCGCCGGGGCAGATCCGTGGCGGGCGCCAGAATGGGCCGGGCCAACGCCCGCCCCTGCCCCAGCCGCAGCCGCGGCCCCTGCGGTGTTTCCTCCCCCACCTCCACCCCGAAGGACCCTCCGTCCCGGCGGAGCCGTTCCAGCACGGCCGGCGGCACGTAGTGCGCGTGACAGTCGATTTTCATGGTGCAGCCTCGATGATGATGACCGGCGGGGTTCCAGGTGGCGGTCGGTCCTTCAGAAAGCCTGCCGGCTGCGGTCGACACGGTTGAACCGCCCGCGGTTCCGCATGATCCGTGTGCACCGCCTAGCCACCAGACAGCCGCCGGTGCAAAGGCCGCCGCCTTCCTCTTCCCGGCACGCGGGTGAGTGCCGGTTCGCCTGCCGCCCGCTCCGGCAGCGCGTGCGGATTGATATCGGGGAGAGCCGCAACGAGATCGACGCCGGCCTCCTTCAGCCCCTCGACGATCAGTCCCGGTCCGGATCCGGTCCCGGTCCGGGATGGCCGGCCACGTCATGCTCCTCCATACCATTTCGAAGTCTGAATATCTCTTTTTTGCACCCACCGCGTCAACCGCACCGGGTGCGCCGCCCGCGGTGCCGCGGCGTGCCTTCGTCCGGGTCGGCACACGGCCCCGGGCAAGTTGCGGGCGCACCGGCTATTGGCTAAGTTTCATGGCGCGGGGCGTGTAGCCGCGCCGCGTCGAATGTGTCGAAGGGAGCCCGCGGACATCGTGAATCCCGGCGTCGGACTGCCGTTCCGGACCTCCAATCACCAGCCGACCTTTGAGGCCTTGGTGCCCAAGGCCGACCCCGGATCCCGCACCGGGCGGCGCGCGGCGGCGTCGATGCCGGCGGCGTCGGGTAGCAGAGCGGAGGCTGCCGGGAGCGGCAGTGACCGTGCGCGCCTCGAAGCCCGGCCGGCCCGGGCCAGGTTCACCGACCTGGAAGCCCTTCGCGGGGCTGTCGCGCTCCATCGTGCACCGGGCACCGCCGAACCGACCCCGAAGCTCGCAGCCCCCGGGCCGAATCCCATCCACCGGTTGACCGAGGTGGTCGCCAAGGAGTCGTAATGCCCCCAAGCCGTCTCGTCCCCACGGACCATGAGGTATACCTGGATCACGTGGGGCTCTTCGTACCGGACTTCGACGCCTCTCCCCGAAGGCTCCAGGAGCTGGGCTTCTCCCTGACCCCGTTCGTGGCCCACATGGCCAGTACCGAGCCCGGCGTCGAGCCCACCCCCAGCGGCACCGGAAACCGCTGCGCCATCTTCAGACAAGGCTATCTTGAAATGCTCGGACCCACTGTGGACACGCCGCTTTCGCGCCAGCTCCGGGCGCAACTCGACCGCTACCCCGGATGGCACCTGATCGCGTTCGCGGCCAACCACCCCGAGGAAAACCACGAGCGCATCCGCCGGGACGGCTTCAGCCCGTTGCCGCTGGTGCGGCTGGCCCGCCCGGTGCCCACGGACACCGGGCAGGAGACCTGCCGTTTCTCGGTGATCCGGGTGCCGCCGGAGACCATGCCCGAGGGTCGTATCCAGATCGTCACGCACCACACGCCGGAGTTGGTGTGGCAGCCTCGCGACCTGCATCAGCCCAACGGCGCCGTCGCCCTTGCCGGCGTGCTGGTGTGCGTGGACGATCCGCGGGAGGCGTGCGAGCGATTCAGCCGCTTCGCCGGCGTCGGAGCGGTGGAATGGACAGACACCTGGGAAATGGGGCTCCAGCAGGGCCGCGTGGTCTTCATCGAAGGCCGGCGCTTCCGCGAGCGTTATCCGGACCGGAACCTCCCCTGCACGCCCTATATCGCCGAGGTCTCCCTGCGCACCGACGACCTGGCCGCCACGCGCCGCTATTTCGACGGCGCCGGCATCCTCTACGAGACCCCTGCCAGCGACGCGCTGCGCATTCCCGGCGCCGAGGCCCTGGGGGCCTCCTTTCTTTTCCACGCGTCACCGGAGGGAGGCATCCCCTGAGCACGGACACACGCTACGACTACGATCTGTTCACCATCGGCGCGGGCTCAGGTGGCGTGCGCGCCAGCCGCGTGGCGGCCGCCTGTGGCGCCCGCGCGGCGGTGGCGGAGGAGCGCCGTCTGGGCGGCACCTGTGTCAACGTCGGCTGCATTCCCAAGAAGTTGCTGGTCTACGGCTCCCACTTCGGCGGCGACTTCGAGGACGCCGCAGGCTTTGGCTGGACCGTTGGCGACCGGACCTTCGACTGGCCGGCGCTGATCCGGAACAAGGACCGCGAGATCGCACGGCTCAACTCGATCTACCGCGAACTGCTCGAACGCCACGGGGTCGATCTGTTCGAGTCCCGGGCCCGGGTGCTGGACCCGCACACCGTGGAGGTAGGCGGCCGAAAGGTGACCGCCGCCAACATACTGGTGGCCACCGGCGGCTGGCCCACGGTGCCCGACGTTCCCGGCAAGGAGCATGCCATCACATCCAACGAGGCATTTCACCTGGCGGAGATGCCCCGGCGCGTGGTCATCGTCGGCGGCGGCTACATCGCGGTGGAGTTCGCCGGCATCTTCAACGGCCTCGGCGCCGAGGTCACCCAGCTCTATCGCGGCCCACTGTTCATGCGCGGCTTCGACCTCGACGTCCGCAACACGCTGGCCGACGAAATGCGCAAGAAAGGCATCGACCTGCGCTTCGGCGCCGACATTGCCGGCATCGAGCGGGACGGCGGCAGCCTGACCGCCGCGCTGAAGGACGGCGCCACCCTGAAGACCGATGCGGTGATGTTCGCCACCGGCAGGCTGCCCAATACCCGCGGCCTGGGAATCGGGGAGATCGGCGTCGAACTCGCGGGCAACGGCGCGGTGGTGGTGGACGAGCGCTACCGGACCCGCGTCCCGTCCATCTGGGCGCTGGGGGACGTGACCCACCGGGTCACCCTCACCCCCGTGGCCATTGCCGAGGCGATGATCTTCGCCCGAAGCCTCTTCAGAGGCGACGTCGAGCCCATGCACTACAGGAACATTCCGTCCGCGGTCTTCAGCCAACCGCCGGTGGGCACCGTGGGCTACACCGAGGAAGCCGCCCGGGAGAGCTGCGGGGAGGTGGACGTCTACCGGTCGGTCTTTCGCCCGCTCAAGCACACCCTGTCCGGCCGGGACGAAAAGACGATGATGAAGCTCGTGGCCGAGCGGGCCAGCAACCGGGTGGTGGGCTGCCACATGGTGGGGGCGGACGCCGGCGAGATCGTCCAGGGGCTGGCGGTGGCACTCAACTGCAACGCCACCAAGGCCGACTTCGACCGTACCATCGGGATCCATCCCACCGCCGCGGAGGAGTTCGTCACCATGCGCGAATCCGCCGCGGCCGGGAACTAGACCCACACGTTGACGGAGATGGGCCGAGTCGGATCGATTCTGGCGGTTTGCCTTGCCTTGGCGCTGTCAAGCGCCTGCGGCGAGAAAGGCGAAGAGGCGAAGGGACCGGACCCGGCCCGAGGGAGGCGGCTGTACCTCGCGACCTGCATCGTCTGTCACAATACGGATCCGGGCAAGCCGGGCTCCCAGGGGCCGGCCGTCAAGGGGGCTTCCCTGGAACTCCTGGAGGCCAAGGTCCTGCACAAGCGCTATCCGCCCGGCTACACGCCGAAACGCACCACCAACGCCATGCCCACCTACCCCCAGCTCCGGAAAAGAATGGCCGATATCACCGCCTATCTGGCGCAGCCGTAGGCGGCCTACGCCATCTCCAGGAGAATCCAGTAGATCAAGGTGAGGATCAGGCCGCTCCAGATCACGCCCGGGATGGAGGTCAGGAGCTTCTTGGTGCCGCCCCCGGGATTGCCCGCCAGGGCGTTGATCTCCACCACGGCGATGATCGCCAGGCTGACGATCCAGAAGATCGCCACGCCGCCGCCGTACTCGCCGTGCGGATAGTGGCTCGCCGCCCCCATGAGGAACAGCATGGGCATGGACAACATCGTGTTGGTGCGGGAGGCGAAGCCGGCCCACTGCCCCTTGCTCGCCGCATCGGGAAGCGCCTCGCCGCCCTCGGCCACCTTGCGGGCGGAGGCGATGACGACCTGCTGATTGGGCCAGATCACCAGCCACACATTGAGGAACATGATCGTTCCCATGACGCCGCCGACGGTGATGGCCATGCCGTAGCCGCTGGTGAAGAAATCACTGCTCAACTGCCCCAGCTTGATGAGCCACATGAGAATACCCGCCAGGAAGGTGAACATCGCGCCCCAGCGAAACCACCAGAGGGCGCGGGGCACGAGTTTCTGGATGGCGCCGCTGCGAACCGCCGCTTCGGTCTCGGCGAAGAACGGGGTCTGAACGAAGTTGAAGTAGTAGAGCAAGCCGATCCAGGTCACGCCGGCCAAGAAATGCACCCACCGCAGCAAGAACTCGATTATACCAACGAACTCCATCAGGTACCTCCTGTTTGTGTCTGGTAAAACAACCCGGCGCATTATACGCCGTAACGGGCCGGATGGTCAACGAAAGGCCCCACGCCATTCATCCCTCCGCCATGAGCGAGCGGACCTTCTCGTACAGTTCACGAAGCCGCGCCCTGTAGTAATCCACGTTCTCGTCGGGCTTGTCCGGATCCCACCGGGAAACATGCCGGCAGTTTTCGTTCACCATCGGGTGGGCCCCTTCCCCCGAGACGTAGTAGGAGATCTGGTCTCCGGGCAGATATGTCCGTTCCGAGTTCAGGGCCACCTCATAGGCGCCGCGGGGATGCTGCTTCCCGCCCTTGACCTTCATCTGGTAGTCGTCCAAGGACTCCCGCAGGGTCTCGGTCCGCTTGAGCAGCAGGAGGTCGAGGCCGTGATCGGCGATGCGCTCGCGACATCGCTCGTACAGCGCCCGGATCTCGTCCTTTCGCCCCTGCAGCAGGAGCGCGAGCGCTTCCCGAAGCCACTCGCGCCGATAGCGCTCGAGTCCGCGCGAACTCAGTTCGGGGCCGGCGGCGGAGACTCGGCCCTGCTCGTCCAGCAGCGCGTGGCTCCCGGGCCCATGACAGAACATCGCCCGGTACCGCGCAAGGGGCAGTTCGACCTTCCACGGCAGCGCCGCCGCCGCCTGTGCCGCCACCTCCTCCTCCAGCCCGGGCCGGGGAACGACGTAGACGCCCGCGGCATCCACCGTCACGACCCGATGACCGCACGCATCAAGCCGCGCGGCCAACCCGCGGACCACCTCGCCACCGGCATGGGTGACCGCGTCGGCGGCACGGACATCGTTGAAGTGGCCTTCGGGAAAAGCCAGGTAGTCGTGAAACGCCCGCAGCAACAGCCCGAGATTGGATCGGGCGGTGGCAAGAAAACGCCCGGCGTCTGGCGCGGGAGCCGCGCCGCGCATCCACCCGCCGTCTTCCCGCAGATCCCGGAGCCGGCGCAGCAATTCCGGGAAGACGCCGATCTCGTCCGCCCTCGGGCGGCAGCCCCGCGCCAGCATCACCGCCGGGTACAGCGCCGTGACTTCGCAGCACAGGACGGGCCGTGACAACCCCCGGACCTTCAGCACCGCCGGCTTCCGCGCCGCCGGCTCCCCGGTCTCGGGGGCGGAAAAGGAATGGCGCCGCGCCAGATATTCCCTGAGCATGAGCCCGTCGATCTTGGCCGGGTCGTCCACCAGCTCCGTATCCTGGTAGCGGTACGGAAATATCCGCGCCTGAACGTAGTAGCCGGACGAAAGCGCCGCCGATATCTCACGGGTTTCGCGCACGTCGTCCAGAGCGTAGCGGAACAGGGTGTCCGGGTCGTGGTCAAAGTACCAGCTTGCCTCGGCGCCCGGCATGTAGGTTCTCTGCGGGGACGCCACACCGAAATGGCGCGCCACGTCCTTGAGTCCGTTCCGCTCGAGATCGGGGTTCGCCTGACTGTAGCGCAGGGCGAGGAACCAGGTATCGATGACGTGCCGCCCGTGAATCCTGTAGTCGGGATACGGGATCACGCGCTCCCCGACCCGAAACCGGGCCCGGCGGTGCCGCATCGCGCTGCCGTCCCTTCCCACGGCCAAGGTGACGCCGTGACGCCGGGCACGTTCATCCAGGTAGGGCAGATCGAAGCGAAAGAGGTTGTGACCCTCGATCACGTCCGGGTCGCGGGCGCCGACCTCCCGCACCATCTCCGCCAGCATCGCCCCCTCGTCGTGGTCCCTGCCGGACAGGAGCCGCTCCCAGCCGGTGCTGTCCGACATGGCGATGGCGGTGATGCGATCGCCTTCCCGAAGCGGATTGGGAAACTCGAACCCCGCCGTGCGGTACACTTCCAGATCGATCTGCATGCGCACGAGGCGCTGAAAGGCCATGCCAACGAAATGCGTCGTGCCGGACCACAGGAGGAACTGTTGCACGGGGTCGCGCAGGCAATGGTACGCGGCCCGGCTGCCGCCGCTCCTGCGCTGGAGCCAGGACAAGGCCGATTCCAGGCTCTCGACATCAGGAAACCGGGCCAGCCGGCGAAACGTGCCCGATCCGGCAAGCGGCTCCATTTGGCAGAGGCCCTTCCATCCCGCAAGCCTGTCCTCGGAGACAAGCCAAAGGAACGGTTCGAACGGCACGGTCCTGGTGGTCACCGAAGACGACGCCCGGGAGAAGACCCGGATGTGGCGGTTGCCCTCCAACTCCAGGGCCACCACATCCGGCGTCCCGTCGCGGCCGTACAGTACCGGGTCATGTTGGCGGATCGCGTCGGACATGAGGAGGCGGTCCGGAAGCGATGACATTCGATAGTTGGCATTCGATGCCATCCTGCCGGGCCAGTGGACTGTGTAGCAGATGCGGGCGCCCCCCGCGACGGGGACAGGCCCCCGTCACTCTGGTATTGGGCGGAACAGATGTGCTACACCCACTCCATGGTCTCCGACGCCATCTCCACCAACTCCCGGATCTCCCACATTCGCCGGCCCCGTTTGCGGCATCCCTTCCTGATCCTGTCCTTTTCGGGCTGGAGTGACGCCGGATCCTCGGCCACGTCGGCGGTCCGGTATCTCATCGAGCAGCTCCTGGCCTCGGAGCTGGCCAGGATCGATCCCGAAGAGTATTACGACTTCTCCGTCCAGCGGCCTCACGTACGCCTGGTGGATGGACAGCGTGAGATCGAGTGGCCCTCGTACGACTTCTTCTACTACAAGACCGGCAAAGACCTGGAACAGGATTTCATCTTCGCATCGGGGGCCGAGCCGCATCTACACTGGAAGTCCTTCTCCAGCACGGTATTGCAGCTTGCGCGAGAGTGGAAGGTGGCTCGCATCATCACCTTGGGCGCCCTTCTCGACGAGGTGCTTTACACCAAGCCGGTACCGTTGAACGGGTTCTCGTCCGACCCTGCGCTGATGAAAGAGCTCGACTTCACCCCATCACGGTACCAGGGGCCCACCGGCATCGTCGGGATATTGAACGACACGTTCCGCAAGGAAGGGATGCCGCACGTGAGCCTGTGGGCGGCCCTGCCCCACTACCTGGCGCCTTCTCCGAACCCCAGGGGAACCTTGGCCCTGGTCCTTCGTCTGACCCAGTGGCTGGGCATCCGCATCGACACGAGCCCGCTGGAACGCGCCGCGGGTGAATTCCAGAACAAGGTCAACGACGTCGTCAAGAGCGACCCCAACCTCACGGCTCTCGTCCGGGAGCTTCAGAAACACGAGTTCGAGCAATAGAGGGGAGGATATCCATGCGAAGCGCACCGGGACTGTGGATCGTCATGGCGGGACTGTGGCTGGCCACCAGCCTGAGCGTGGCCTGGGCCGCGCAGTTCGACAAGGCCATCGAGGAACGCCAGGAACTGATGAAACGCATCGGCGCGGCCAGCAAGGCCATGCGGTCGGCCGCGGATGCGGCCGCGGTGGCCGCCAGTGCCGACGAGCTGGCGGCAGCCTTAACCAGGATCAACGCCGACACCTTTCCCGAAGGAAGCTCCGACGGATCGCGTTCCAGACCGGAGATCTGGGAACAGTGGGACGATTTCATGGCCAAGGCCGGGAACGCCGCAACCCTCGCCCGGGCCATCGCCGCCAGGGCCCGTGCGGGCGAGAACACCGCCGAATGGGTCAAGGACTTCGGCAGGAGTGCCTGCGGGAGTTGCCACCGGCCGTTCCGGAAACCCAAGGAGAGGAGCTAGCCGCGCGCCCGCATGATTACCCGCCACGTGGGCAAAGCGGCCCTTCCGGATCTGGAAGCATGGGCCAACCGCATCATCCGCTCCGAGGACGCCACCGTGAGGGCGGTGGAGTCCTATCATGACGCGGACTCCAACACGTACGTCCTCCGACTCACCCGGGAAGCCCGGGTGCTGCTCTTCCGGCTTTCCGAAGCGCAGGTGCATACGCCGGAACGCGAGCCCGAGTGCGAGAAGACCCTCCGGAACAGGGTGAAGGAGGTAAACCGCCTGCTGGGACGGACCGAATGATCCCGGGTCGGTGTCCGTCTACAGCCCCGTCGCCATCTCCTTGGCGAAATAGGTGAGGATCAGGTCGGCGCCGGCCCGCTTGATGGACAGCAGTACCTCCGGGACCACCGTGCTTTCGTCGATCCAGCCGTTTTGCGCGGCGGCCTTGATCATCGCGTATTCGCCGCTTACGTTGTAGGCGGCCGTGGGATGGTGGAAGCGCCGCTTGACGCGCGCGATGACGTCCAGATAAGACAGCGCCGGCTTCACCATCACGATGTCGGCGCCCTCGGCGATGTCCGCCTCCACTTCCCGCAGCGCCTCGTCACTGTTGCCCGGATCCATCTGGTACGAGCGGCGGTCCCCGAACCGCGGCGTGGATGCCGCGGCCTCGCGAAACGGCCCGTAGAAGCCCGACGCGTATTTCGCGGCGTAGGCCATGATCACGACGTGCTCGAATCCCTCCGCATCGAGCGCCTTGCGAATCGCTCCGACCCGGCCGTCCATCATGTCGGAGGGGGCCACCACGTCGGCCCCGGCCCGGGCATGGGACAAGGCCTCCCTGGCCAGCAGCTTCAGGGTGCCGTCATTGTCCACCTTGCCATCCTCGACGATGCCGCAGTGGCCGTGGTCGGTGTACTCGCACAGGCAGACATCGGTCATCACCAGCAGGTCCGGGGCCTTGTCCTTGATGGCCCGTATCGCTTCCTGCACCACGCCGTGCGCGGCGCAGGCCTCCGATCCCGTCGCGTCTCTGGTTTCGGGAATGCCGAAAAGGATCACGCCGGGGATGCCCAGACGCCGCACCGTCTCCGCCTCCCGGGCGGCGCGGTCCGCCGAGAGCCGGGCCACGCCCGGCATGGAGACCACCGGTTGCTCCTGATCGCGCCCCGGACACACGAACAGCGGGTAGATGAAATCATGCGGACTCAGCGCGGTCTCGCGCACCAGATCGCGCAACCGCGCCGTTTGTCGAAGCCGCCTCGGTCGAGTGACGGGAAACGTCATGGTTACCTCCTGGTGACGGTGACCGAAGATTCCGCCATGGCCTGAATCAGCCCCGCCACCGTGTATTCCCGGGCCACCACGTCCACATCCAGCCCGCGCCGGCGGGCCGCTTCCTCCGTGATGGGTCCGATGCACGCCACCCGGACCCGGCCTGCCCGGGGCGCAGCCCCCAGCAGGTCCACGAAAGCATGCACGGTGCTCGGACTCGTGAACGTGACCCAGTCCACCTGCTTCAGGAGCGTCACCAGCCGCCGGGCACCCTGACGCACCGGCTGGTTGCGGTAAGCTTCCACCACCGTTACTGCCGCCCCCCAGCGCCGGAGCGTTTCCGGGAGCACGTCGCGGGCGCCGGCCACCCGTGCGAGCAGAAATCGGCGTCCCCGGACCCGATCAGGGCCCAACGCCGTGAGGATGCCCTCCGCACGATACATCTCGGGCACGAGGCGGACCGTCAGGCCGTGCTCTGCCAACTGGCGCGCGGTCTGCGGCCCGATCGCCGCAATGGCGAGCCGCTGGAGGCTGCCCATGCACGCCAACGCCTCGCAACGCTCCAGGAAGTGCCGGACGCCGTTGGCACTGGTGAAGACCAGCCAATCCTGTCGGGCAAGGCCACGGACAGCCTCATCCAGCGCGTCGGTTTGCTCCAGCGGCCGGATCTCCACCGTGGGGAACAGCACGGCCCGGGCTCCCAGGGCGTCCAGGGCGCGTGCGAAGGCGTCCGCCTGCTCGCGCGGCCGGGTGACCAGGACCCGCTGGCCGGCAAGCGGCGCGCCCGGAGCCTTCACCCGCGCCGACAGCGGCGCATCACTCACGCCCGGGCCTCCCGCAGCACCGCCCCGGCCCCTTCGTGCAGCAGCCGTTCGGCGAGCCGGGTTCCCAGGGAGGCGGCCTCCGGACGGGCGCCGGCAACTTCGCCCCGGAAGACCTTGCTGCCGGACGCGTCGGCTATCATCCCCGCGAGCGTCACCCCGTCGTCGCCTGCCACCGCCCGAGCCCCCACCGGCACCTGACATCCCCCTTCCAGGCGCCGCAGGAAGGCGCGTTCGGCCTCCACCTCCAGCGCCGACGCTTCATGGTTCAGAAAGCACAGCCGTTCCACCTCGGCGTGCCGGGTCTCAAGAGCCAGGGCTCCCTGGGCGACCGCGCTGAACCAGGCGCCGGGAGACAACGGCTGGGTCGATTCCTGTTCCCGTCCCAGGCGTTTCATCCCCGCCAAGGCCAGCACCAAGGCCTCCACCTCGCCGCGTTGGAGCTTGGCCAACCGTGTACCGACGTTGCCCCGGATGGGCACCACCTCGAGGTCCGGGCGCTGGTGCAACACCTGGGCCCGGCGGCGGAGGCTGCCGGTGCCGACCCGGGCGCCGGCCGGCAACTCGGCAAGGCTCCCGGCCACACGGCTGATCAACACATCCCGGGGATCCTCGCGTTCCGGCACGGCGGCGATGGCAAGCCCCTCGGGGAGTTCCGTCGGCAGGTCTTTCATGGAATGCACCGCGACGTCGATGGCACCTGCCAGGAGCGCCTCCTCGATCTCCTTGATGAAGACGCCCTTGGCGCCAATCTGCTCGATGGGCAGGTGCGGGAGGCGGTCGCCGCTGGTGCGAATGGCCACCACCTCCACCGCGGCCCGCGGATCGTGCTCACGGATGCAACCCCGGACCCATTCCGCCTGAGCCAGCGCCAGCGGGCTGCGCCGGGTGCCGATGCGTATCCTGTTCATGCCGTCACCGTCACGGATCATCCCGGCCGGGATCCGGCTTCCTGTCCAGGTCGAACAGCGCCCTGACGGTGTCGTGGTAGGCCGCATCCTCGTCGGGCCGCTCCTTGAGCCGCGTGAGGGGAGCGTGGAGAATCTTGTTGATCATGGCCGCGGTCAGATCCTCGATGGCCTTGCGCTCCCGCCCGGAGATATCCTTGAGACTGGAGTCCAGCGACTTCCTGAGTTCCCGCTGGCGGATGGCCTCGAATTTCCGTTTCAGCGCGATGATGGTGGGCACCTGATCCAGGGAGTCAAACCACTGGTAGAAAGTCTCCACTTCCCGGGCGACGATCCGCTCTCCCTTGTCCGCCTCGCTTTCCCGCCCGCGCAGGTTCTCCCGCGCCACCTCGCCGAGATCGTCGATGTGATAGAGGTACACGTTGTCCAGGTCGTTGATGCGGGGATCGAAGTTTCTGGGCACGCCGAGGTCGATGAGGAACATGTTGCCCTGCTTTCTCTCGCGAAGCACGTTCGCCGCCGTCTCGCGGGTGAGGAGCACCTCCTCCGATTCCACCGAGCCGATCACCACGTCGGCCAGCTTGAGGTAGCGGACATGGTCCTCGAAACGGATCGGGCTCGCCTCGAAGCGATCCGCCAGTTCCACCGCCTTCTCGAACGTGCGATTGGTGATCATCAGGCCGCGCACGCCGTTCTCCACCAGATGCCGCGCCAGCGACTCGCCCATGGCACCGGAGCCGATGACCATCACGGTCTTTTCCTCCAGCCTGTCGAAGATGCGCCTGGCCAGATCCACCGCCACCGAGCTCACGGAAACGGGCCGGTTGGCGATGCCGGTTCCCTGCCTCACGCGCTTCGCCACCGAAAAGGAGCGATGGAACAGGCGGTGCAGGATGCTGCCGACGGTGCCGGCCTGTTGGGCGACGGCGTAGTACTCCTTCAGTTGCCCGAGGATCTGAGGCTCTCCCACCACCATGGAATCCAGACTCGACGCCACCCGGAAGACATGCCGCACCGCGCTCTTGCGAGCGTGATGATAGAGTTGTCCTTCGGCGGGGTTGCGGCGGACGCCGGGCTGGTTCCTGAGGAAGCTCCCGATCTCGGGGAAGCCCGTGTCCCGGGCCACCGCCACCACTTCCACCCGGTTGCACGTGGAGAGAATCACGCCTTCGTCCACCGACGGCAGCGCCACGAGATCGTGGAGCGAACCGTTGAGGCGTCGGGCGGGGAAAGCAATCTGCTCCCGGACCTCCACGGGCGCGGTCCGGTGGTTCAGGCCGACCACCACGATCTGCCGTCCGGCCTCACTCAAAACGGCCTCCGTGGCGGCTCAGGAACAACGCATCCCCCCAGAGGAAGTAACCCAGCACGATCAGAAACCCGGCGATGGTCCACAGCGCCGCCTTCCGGCCGCGCCAGCCCGCGGTGAGGCGGCCGTGGAGCAGGATGCCGTACAGAAGCCAGGTCAGGCCGGAGGTGATCTGACGCGGATCCCAGGACCAGTAGGTGCCCCATTGGGCGTGTGCCCACACGCTGCCCGTGAGGATCCCCAAGGTCATGAACGGGAAGCCCCATAACAGGAAGCGATTGTTGAGGCGGTCCAGCGTCTCGAGGGCCGGCACGGCGCGGCTCAGGCCGGTCATGCGCTTGTTCTTGAGCTGACGCCGGAGCAGCAGGTAGACCACGCTGACGGCGAACGCCAGGGCGAAGACCGCGTTGCCCAGCAACGCCAGGGTCACGTGCAGCGGCAGCCAGTAGGTCAGCAGCGCCGGCGGCGTCTCCAGGCCGGAGTCCCCCAGGGCGATGGACCGCAGCGACATCAGGAACGCCAGCGGCGCGACGAAGCAGCCCAGGATGGGCAGCCGGTACCGGAACTGCACCGCAAGGCACACGCCTGCCATCAGCCAGCCGTAGAAGGAGAGCGTCGCGTGGGTCTGGCCCAGGGCGGGGAAGCCGGTTTCATGAAAGAGAAACGCGAACTTCGCCGCGTGGCCGATGAAACCGGCGAGCAGCAGACCCTGACCCGCGCGGGAGAAGGACTCCCGCGGCGAGAACAGGTAAAGAATGAAGGCGCCTGTGGCCAGAAGATAGAATCCGGCCGTGGCCTGAAGAAGGCTCTGGTACATATGCTTGAGGCATTATATCGCACCGGCCGTGCAAGCCCTAGCCTGGGACATTCGGCTTGAGACACTTGGCTTGAGAAAGCCGGCTTGGGGGAGCGGTCTTGGAAGAAGAGGCCGGGCCGCTGCGGCAGGAACGCTTCGACAAGCGGGCGGGCGGCTTCACATCCGCCCGCCGTCGGTCAGGATCGGGTTACGGGAATTCTGAGACGCTGGCCGGCGCGGATTCGGTGTCGGTTGCGGATCGCATTGGCGCGCTGAATGGCCGCCGGCGACACCCGATAGCGGTCGGCGATGGCGGACAGCGTCTCGCCCCGCCGCACGCGGTGGTAGACGCGCCGTTGCTTCGCCACCGTCGCACGCTTCCCCGACGTCCGGCTCGGAATCTCGAGCCGCTGCCCCACCTGCAGCAGGCGGGGGCTCCTCAGGCCATTGAGCGACTGGATCAAGTCCGCCGACGTGCCATAGACCTTCGCCAGCCCGGACAGCGTCTCGCCCCGCCGTACGCGATGGTAGACGCGCCGTTGCTTCGCCACCGTCGCACGCTTCCCCGACGTCCGGCTCGGAATCTCGAGCCGCTGCCCCACCTGCAGCAGGCGGGGGCTCCTCAGGCCATTGAGCGACTGGATCAAGTCCGCCGACGTGCCATAGACCTTCGCCAGCCCGGACAGCGTCTCGCCCCACCGTACGCGGTGGTAGACGCGCCGTTGCTTCGCCACCGTCGCACGCTTCCCCGACGTCCGGCTCGGAATCTCAAGCCGCTGCCCCACCTGCAGCAGGCGGGGGCTCCTCAGGCCATTGAGCGACTGGATCAAGTCCGCCGACGTGCCATAGACCTTCGCCAGCTCGGACAGCGTCTCGCCCCGGCTGACCACGTGATAGGGAAACGACTGACTCGGCCCCATGCCCGCCAGTGCGTTGCGGAGCCCCTCGCTCTGCAACCTGGGGGCCTTCAGCCGATAGCCCGCGGGTACCCATGAGGCGCGGCGACTCAGGGCCGGGTTCCATTTGAGGAACTCCGCCCGGGATACCCCGCTGCGGCGAAGCAGCGAGGAAACCGCCACCCGCCTGGGGAGGCTGATCTCCTCGATATGCAGCGGCCGGTCGAACCGAACATGGGGCAGAAGCCGCTCCACGTCGCGCATGATGTGCACGGCCGCGAGAAACTCCGCGTAGAAGTTCTTGGACGCGAACTTGAACGTGCGCCCGCGGTAACGGCGGATGATGGTGACGATGTCCCGCGTACCCAGCTGGCGCACCGCCCTGCGCATGCCCGCACGCCCGTGATTGTAGGCCGTCACCGCCAGCGGCCAGGTCCCGAGCGCCCGGTAGTTGTCCTGCAGCAGACGCGCCGCCGCCCGGGTCGCCTCCAGCGGGTCCTTGCGTTCGTCCAGCAACCGGGTCACCCGCATGTACAGACGTCCGGTGCCCGGCATGAACTGCCACATGCCCACGGCGCCACGGAACGAGCGCGCGTCGTTCCTGAACGAAGACTCAACCAGCGGCAGACGGGTCAACTCCAACGGAAGTCCGCGCGCGGCGAAGATCTCCCGCATGTGGACCCTGTAGCGCCCGGAACGCCGCACCCCGGCCGCGAAACGGTCGCTGATCCCCCGCTGCACCTTGATGCGGTGCGACGGGATACCGCGTCCAACGAGTTGCGCATGTACGGAGCGGATCAACCGCCGCACGCGAGCACCCTCCCGGACCTTCACCACCCGATGTATCTTCGACATGTTCTGCGGATCGAAGAAGACGAGCTTTGTGGAGTCATGGTCGAGAAAGATCGCCTTCCAGAACTCGACGGCGGGCTCAAGCCCTCTGGGGATGGCGAACGGGTCGGCCTCAGTCGAAACGGAACCGCGGGCGAGCGCAACCGGCGTGTACGCAAGACCGCTGAAAAGCAGAAAAAGGAGACCCGCCAGGGAGACGATGCGGCGAGGCATGAACCGGGGTACGAACCGGGGCATAGGACGCGGCATGCAGAAATCCTTTAAAAGCATCGCCTTGAGGTACACGTTGTAAACCTCTTTGTCAACTTCGTCGTGTGCGCCGGGCGAAAAAGGCTCTGCGGGGCTCTGCGGAAGATCTCTTGCATGAGGCCTGGCTTCGGGTTTCGCCGGAACCGGACCTGAACGCGGAGCGGGGAGTTGTGCGGACAACGTCCGCCCCGCTCCACCGATTCGAGCTATTCGAACTCGCAGGGTATCTGCTCGGGTCCGTACCCCTGCCAGTACTTGCAGGTTCGCGGGTCGTATCGGCCCTGGAGGAAGCCGCCGGGCTTCTCGGCGCGCACGATGATGGCGACGGTACGCTCTTCACCGCTCTCCTCGGCGTGAATCTGCCACGGGCGCACGAGGTCGATCTTGCCCGGTCCCACCTGCGCGTTCTCGGTCTTCCGGACCTCCGCATAGTCGGGCCTGGAGCCGTCATCCAGCCGCTCGTAGCGCTCTATGGTCTCGCGGCCGTCCAGCACTCCGTAAAGGGTCCAGTTGTGCGCGTGGTCGTGGATGCTGGTGCGGGTTCCCGGCGCCTTGACCAGCCCGTTGATGACAAATCCATGGTCGGGGTCCTCATACAGGAGAAGGTTCTGGGCCCGCGACCCGCCCTCGGACAGCCCGCCCTGATCACAGGAGGGCCACTTCTCGGACTGTGCCTTCACGCCGGGATCCTCCAGCATCTCCGCCAGAAGGGACCCCATCTTCTGCCAGCGCCTGTCCGGGTCCGGCTCGTCCGCATGGAGTTGGCGGGCGGCCGCGATGAACCGACTGGCGGCCGACGGCTCCGTTTCCCGGGTCGGCATGGGACGTGCGCTCATGGTATCTCCTCCCTTTGGCTGTGGCTTGCGTTCAAGGGCTGCCCAAATCGTGGACAGTATCCAGGGAACGGGAGCCCTGTCAACCGGATATGACACCTTTGACCAGCCGTACCCGGCTGGTGTCGCGCAACTCGTCGAACCGCTCCCGTTCCACCGCGAAGTAGTAGGGGTACGCGGAACTCTTGAGGATGTAGTGATCGCCTTGCTCCGGCGCCGCCACCCTGTGCCGGATGGTCGTTCCCGCCCTGGTCTCGATGAGGTACTCGAAGATGAGCCTTCCGGCGGCGAAGCGCGCCTTGCCGTCTTTTGAAAGCACATCCTCGAAGCCGACGTCCGCCACGCGGTCCACGAGCCGCCGCACCGGTTCGGCATCGGTCTCCTCGTTTTCCCGCAGCCTTTCGACCTGGAAACCGTCATCCCCGGCCTTCAACGCATAGGCCCCCAGATCGATGCGGGCGATGTCCTCCACGGGAGTCTTCAGGATTTCCATGTCATACCAGGCCTCCGCTTTCGGCGGGGCGTCGAAGGCGTTGAAATCGATGGCGTACGTATGATCGTCGCCGTCGAGACGGGCGTGCACCTTCCGGAATCCCGGCGATGAGCCGAGGAAGAGGTCGCCGAGGACATCCTTGCCCTTGAGAAACCGCACCCGCCGCTCGTAGTGGTCCGCAGCCACCTTGAACTGTCTGGCCGCGACCCGGGTCCTGCCCACCGGCCAGGACCGCCTGACCCCCAGCAGCTTCTCGGCAAACTGTTCGAACTTCACGGCGGAGACCGGAAAGTCGCCCTTCCCGGGCAGAACCCAGGCGCCGTCTTTCCGCGCCAACCGCAACGGCGTTCCCGTCATCTCCTCGATGGTCACGGTATCGGCGCTCTCGAGGTCGAGGGCGAGCAGCGGCGTATCCGCCTCGAAAGCGCCGGGGTCGTCTCCCCGCAGGTTCACCCCGGCCACCAGACCCGCCTGCAGCACCAGCAACAGCAACAGGAGCTTGATGGATCGGCTCATGCAAACACCTTCCATTCAGGCCCCTCCTTCGGCCACGTTGCCCGATGAGAGGGGCTCTATCGGGCCGCCAGCATCCTCTGGCAGCGATTCCGCAGGCGGCGCTGATGATAACGGTGTGCTCCGTAGATACAAACCAGGCCCATGAGCACGATGCCGTAGTTGAAGTATTCCCAGAAGGCCTTCCGCTCACGGGTCATGGGCACCAAGGTTCGCGCAAAATGGGCCCGGCTCCGGATGGACAGCAGCGCACGGTCTTCCAAGGCCCAGTCCACGGCGTTCTCCAGGAACTGCAGCGAGTTGACGAAACGGTCGTTGGCCGCGGCACGGGAGAGCTGCAGTGTCTGGTCGGTGAACGCCTCGTTGGAACCGATGAGGATGATACGGGCGGATTCCGGCGACTTCTCGATCATTCCCGTCACCACCGGCTGCTCCGCCGCCGTCTCTCCCACCCCCTCGCCCGTCTCCGGCGGCGGTCTCTCTGCGCTGTCGTCCTTGGCCAACAACGGCGAATCCTTGCCGGCGTAGTAGGAACGGAAGGTGCCCTCCACCACCGCCGCCAGCACCTGACGCCGGGACGACCCCTCTTTCTGGAAACCCAGCTCAGGATGCACCCTGAAGTCGGGATGCACCTTCAGGGAACTCGACGTCCAGGACGTGTCGGAACTCGCCAGCAGCGGCGTCGCGACCCTGACCCCGGCCTCGTCATCCGGCAGTGTCAACGGCGAAGCCCAGCTCATGGTCAACTGCGGCAACCTGGCGGTAATCGGGTTTTCCCGGTTGAGGCCCGCCCCTCTGACGTCCACGAAATACGGGTACGGCACGAGTTGCAGCTCCCGGACCGCGACATTGCCCGCCCTCCTGTTTACGAACACCGGGAAGGGTTCGTTCTGCGGATCCAGCACCAGGCTCTTCTGCAACGTCACACCATAGTGCTCCAGCAGCGGTTCGAGACCCGACGTGTGCCGGGCGGCGGCCAGGCCGGCGGGAGTGCGACGGACCGTGTAGGGCGAAGTCATGACGGTCACGGAACCGCCCTGCATGAGGAACTGATCCACGGCAAACCGCTGCTCCGGCGTCAGTTCCCCGGGCGCCGCGAGTACCAGCAGGTCGACGTATTCCGGCACCAGACCGGACTTCAGGTCCACGTCGGCGACGCGATAGTTTTCCCGCAGCTTCTGCCGCAGAAACCGGAACCGCCTGGGCGGCGGTTGGGGCGATACGCCCGGCTGCCGCGGCTCCGGCGGCGGGGTGTGGAACCCGATGGTCTTGATGAACCCGGGAGCGAGTCTCTGGAGCGCCGACTCCACGCTCCGCCGCGCGTCCTCCTGGTTCAGCTTCCCGGGAAGGGGCACCTGCACCGTGCGGCCGCTGTGCTTCATGACCATGTAGAAATAGAAGCGTTGCGAATCGAGGGGTCCGGCCGCCATGGGACGGAAGCCGTACCGGTCGGCAAGCTGCCTGGCCACCGCGGCGCCCTGGGCCTCGGGATCGACGAGTTCGTAACGGAACTTTCCTGCCGACTCCTTGCGGAGTTCCCGCAGCACCCCCAGCAAGTGCCGCTTGAAGGCCACGATGGACTCCGGCAGCTTTTCTTCCAGCGAGACGTATCCTCGAAACTCCACCGGCTGATCGATTCCGGCAAAGAGCGTCCCGACGTCCTGGAAGCCGTACAGTACCTTCTTCATGCTCCGGGCGAGGTCGTACTCGAGGTTCCGCAGGCGCACCCGGGTGCCGGTTTGCCCACCCCTGATCTCGATCAGATCGGTGAACCGCAGTACTTCGTGCTTGTCGCCGTACTGGAGGAGGATGTCGAAGTAGGAGTGCACCAAGGATGTCTGGTACCGGTCGGCGGTCCGGAACGGAACCGGACGGATGTTGTAGCGCTGGTTGGCCTCCTCCTCGAGGTCGGGCTCCTCGCGCGGGTCCACGAACTCGGCGCGCACCCGGCCGCCGCTGATGGACTCGATCTCGCGGATGGTATCGCGGATGCGGGGCACCAGCGAGGCCAGCACCGGATGGGTCCGGGCGCTGAAATAGCCCCGGATGAGCAACGGCTCCCGCAGTTGGGCCATGAGGTCCCGAGTTGCCCGGGAGATGGTGTAGTCCTTTCGTCCGGTGAGGTCCGCGCGCACGGTCACGCCGCGATGGAGCCAGAAATTCACCAGGACGAAGTTGAGAATGACCAGAACCGTCACGGTCCGCCATGCACGGTGGCGTGACTTCTGGCCTTCCCTCGACCATCGGAGCCGTTCCAGGGAAAAGACGTTCAGGGTGAGAAAGACGCCCGTCAAGCTCATGTAGTAACAGACGTCCCGCAGATCCAGAATGCCCCGGGTGATGGACTCGAAGCGCACGCCCGTGGCCGCCAGACCCAGATATTCGGCCCAGGGGCTGCCCACCAGGGACCCTGCCGTGAGCGAGCCCGGCAGATAGAACAGAAAGCCGATCACGGTGGTGAGAATAAGGCTCGCGATCTGGCTCTCGTTCCGGGCGCTGATGTAGAGGCCCATGGAGCAATAGGCGGCCGCCAGCAGCAATGAGGCCATGTAGGCTCCCAGCACCGGGCCCCAGTCGAACTCCCCCATGAAGGAAACGGAGACCGGGACTGCCGCCGTCAGTGCCAGCGCGATGGCCACCAGCCCGAGACACGCCAGGAACTTGCCGAGCACGAGATGGAGCGTCCTGACGGGCATGGTGAAGAGGAACTCGAGAGTCTCCATGCGACGCTCTTCGCTCCACATCTTCATGGTCAGGGCCGCGCTGAGAAAGATCAGCAGGATCGGCATCCACTCGAACAACGGCCTCGCGTCGACGATGTTGCGCGCGAAGAATTGCTCGACCCAGAAGAAGATGAACAGGCACACGGCCGAGAACGTCCCCAGGAATATGAAGGCCACCGGCGATGAGAAGAAGGCGGAAAATTCCTTCCTCGCGATGCTCCAGATGCTACCCGCCATGACGGCCATTCTCCCCCACCTCGCGGAACACGGTCTCCAGGGTCCGTGCCTCCTCGCTCATGCGATAGAGGTTCCAGCCCCGTTCCACGGCTTCCTTGGCGACGCTGGGGGCCACCTTGTTCATGGCAACGTCGAACTCCAGGCGGTAGCACCCCCCGCGCGGCTCCTGCACCGGTACGACGGCGACCACTCCCGGGATCTGCCGGAGCCGTTCGGCCGCGTCGTCCGACGGATTCCCGAGCCCCACCACCAGTCGATGGGACTCCTGCAACTCGCTCAGCCGGGCATCCACCGCGATGCGCCCCTGCACCATGATGATCACCCGTTCGCAGACGGCCTCCACTTCCTGAAGGATGTGCGTGGAAACGATGATCGTGGCGTTCCGGCTCAAATCGCCGACCAGCGACCGCATCTGGAATATCTGCGCGGGATCCAGACCGTTGGTGGGCTCGTCGAGGATCAGGATCTCCGGCTCGTGCACGATGGCCTGGGCAACTCCCAGCCGCTGCCGGTAGCCCTTCGACAGCGTGCTCACAGGATCCAGCGCCCGGTCCGCCAGCCAAGTCCGCTCCAGTGCCCACCGCAGCGACGCCGGCCGACGAGAACGTGGAATCCCGCGCAGGTCGGCCACGTGCTCAAGGTAGCGCATCACCGACATGTCCGGATAGAGCGGCGCGTTCTCGGACAGATAACCGATCCTGCGCTGGATGCTCAGCCGCTCCTCGGCAAGCTCCATGCCGTCGATCATCACCGACCCCGCGGTAGGCTCGATGTACCCGGTGAGCATCCGCATGATGGTGGTCTTCCCGGCGCCGTTGTGTCCCAGGAGACCGACGACCTCCGCCCTCCCGATGGAAAAGGAGACGTTGTCCACCGCCACCAGATCGCCATACTTTCGGGTAAGACCCTCGACCTCGATCAAGCTGCATCCTCCCACTGTTCTGGGCCATGTTCAGGGGCTCGGGGCGAAACGGGGAAACTCAACGAGAAAGTTTCTAACAGATACGGTGAGGCGGTGCGAATCGAGACTCGACAGGCGTCGATCTGACGGCTGTTCCCGCTGTCGAACTCTCGTGAAGCGGAGTCGGGTGCGGCACGCGTGAAGCCAGGCCAACGCCAGGATCGCGTATCGGGCCGCGGGCGCCGGCCTTGGAGGAGACGAAGAGTTGCCCAGGCTCGACATCAGAGAAGGGAGCCGCCGGGCGGTCTCGGAGATCGAAGACGATCACATCCGCCATGCGCTCGTGACAACTCTGTCGGAGCTGCTGCGCGAGCAGAACATAACACGCCGCTACGGTAGGATGGCCCTCAAGTGACTCGACGTCTTTTCCGTGCGTGGGTTCCCAGTCGGCCCGGTGCAGGTCGAATTCGACCTGCCGGCCATCGTCAACGGCACAGATTCCAGCGCTGACTCCGGCGGCTGGACGCACATCGCGGAGAAGTACGTCAAGGCGAAGCGCGATGGCGCCGCTGCCTGCGAAGTCCGGCAGATCGAATCGGGCGAAACCCGGGGTTCCGCTGCAGGCGAACACGTCGCCGAACGCCTCAAGGCGGCCGCCGCGGTGTCTTCGCCCACTTCAGGAGTGCAACCGGGACCGCGTGTCATATCGAAGTCATCGTTCGTGCTGTCGACCCGGAGACACTTGCCTGACGACACCAACAAAGCTAAATTGCGAATTATCGGTCTGGTTGAGGGCACTCGATGAGCATATCGCAGGCTCGTCCTTCAGTGAGTCGTGGGCGCCATGAGGCTCAAGCGGTAAGCACGACAGTCCGGGCAGCCGCGGCCCAGCCCCGTCGAACGGCTTGGAACCCGGCGCCAATGGATCATCCATCCCTGGAGTTGTCCCATACCGAAACGCCGCCGTGGGACGATTCCGTGTTCTGAGCACACCAACCGGCACAGCCCGCCCATGAAGCCCACACACCCCCACGATCTTCACGTACCCGCACCGGCAGCGGCAGACGACCCGTTGGTTCCAGCGCGAATGGTGAACGAGTTCGTCTACTGTCCGCGTCTCGCCTATCTCATGTGGAGCCAAGCCGAGTGGGCGGAGACAGGCGACACCGTGGACGGGCGACGCGTTCATGCGCGAGTCGACCGTCCAAACGCGCCGTTGCCCGATCCAGCGGCGCTGGACGACGACGAAGTCAAAGTGATCAGTCGATCCCTTACGCTCTCGTCGGAAGAGCTGGGTGTGATCGCAAAAATCGACATTGCCGAGGCCAAGGACGGCGTGGTGACGCCGGTCGACTACAAGCGCGGCAAGCGGCCTCATGTGGCGCACGGCGCATACGAACCGGAACGCGTCCAGGTCTGCCTTCAGGCGTTGTTGCTCGAAGAACACGGCTACAGGGTCGAGGAAGGCGCCATTTGGTACGCCGGGAGCCGGGAACGTGTCCGGGTTGAGCTGGATGGCGAACTGCGGCTCGCCGCCCGGGAGGCGGTGAGCCGTCTACGCCGGACCGTCGCCCAGGGCAAGCTTCCACCGCCGTTGCGGGACAGCCCGAAATGCCCGCGCTGCGCGCTCGTATCCATCTGCCTGCCTGACGAAATGCGTTCGCTCGGCGGATCGGACCTCGCGCCCCGACCCATTGCGGTCGGGAGCGACGAAGCACTGCCGTTGATCGTCCAGTCGCAGCGGGCGCGCGTCACCAAGGAAGGCGAGACCCTCAGGATCGCCGACGAGGAACAAGGTGACATCACCGTGCGGTTGAGCGAAGTATCCGACGTGGCACTGTTCGGGAACGTCTCCATCACCACGCCGGCACTTGTCACGCTCATGGACCGCGAAATCCCGGTGGCCTTCCACAGCCACGGCGGTTGGTTCCGCGGTGTCGCCCACGGGACCGGCCACCGAAACGTCGAGGTGCGCACAGCGCAGTACCGGCGCAGCTTCGACGCGGACTACTGCCTGAGTTTCGCCCGCGACCTGGTAGCCGCCAAGATCGTGAACCAGCGAACCCTTGTGCGCCGTAACTGGCGTGGCGACCGCGACCGCCGCAAGAAAGTACTGGATCGGCTCAACGCAGCCCGAAGGTCGACAAGGGCGGCAACCTCGATGGGCGCGCTGCTGGGGCTCGAAGGGGACTCGGCAGCCACATACTTCCGGGCATTCGCCGATCTGCTGACATCGCCAGGCAACGACAAGTCGCAAGACGATTCGGAAGATCTGGCGCCGTTCCACTTCGACGCGCGCAACCGCCGTCCTCCGACCGATCCCGTCAACGCCATGCTGTCGTTCGGCTACGCCATGCTGACGCGGCACCTGACCGTAGCCCTCGCCACCGTTGGACTCGACCCCTATCGCGGCCTCTTCCATGCATCGCGTTACGGCAAGCCCGCGCTGTCCCTCGACATCATGGAACCGTTCCGTCCGATCGTCGCCGATTCGGTGGTGCTTTCGGCGGTGAACACCGGTGAAATATCGCCCAGCGACTTCGTGACGGCTCCTACGGGAACGTCGCTGACAAGCGCCGGGCGGCGCCGTTTCGTGGGTGCATTCGAGCGGAGACTTTCTCAGGAGACGACCCATCCGCTGTTCGGCTACCGGCTGAGCATGCGACGGTTGCTGCTGCTCCAGGCGCGCTTGTTGTGCCGCCATCTCCTGGGCGAACTGCCCAGTTATCCGCACTATCTTCCGAGGTGAACGGTGGCGCACCATGAGCGACGAGCGCACCTACATCGTCACCTACGACATTGCCGACAACCGGCGTTGGCGGCGCGTCTTCAAGGCCCTGCATGGCTTCGGGGAGTGGCTCCAACTCTCGGTGTTCCAGTGTCGCCTGTCGCGCCGCCGCCGCGTCGAACTGGAAGCAAGGCTGCGCGAACTCGTCAAGGAGGGCGAAGACCACGTGTTGATCATCGACATCGGTCCGGCGGACAAGACCGATGTTGCGGTCATGAGCATCGGCAAGACGTTCTCGGCGATCGAACGCCAAGCAGTGGTTGTATGATGGCACAGTCGAGTCAAAGTGCCGGAGGTTCAACAGGCGCCCCGGAAAACAGACCTTGCCTGTCCGCCGAGTCGATTCGAGCGGCGAGGCAACGCAGAAACACCCGGAGTCGCTCGAACCTGCGCATCCTGTTGATTTTCAAGGTTTTCGAAGCACTGACCTGGCCACGACAGCGGCCAACCGAGACCCCTCGACCCAGCAAGTCAGGACCGCTCGAAAGCGTCCGGATTTTGCCTTGGCCAACAAAGACTTGTATAGTGACCGTATCCGGGGCGCATGCGCCCCGGCCTCATTGAAGTGAATGTGACTGTGTCCTTGCCAAGCCCGCACCGCGCAGTATCCGGGGCGCATGCGCCCCGGCCTCATTGAAGTATCCTGTTAACGCTGCTCATCTCGCTGCTCCTTTCCCGTATCCGGGGCGCATGCGCCCCGGCCTCATTGAAGTCGGCTACTCATCGCTACTCCTCCCTAGGGTTAAGGGGTATCCGGGGCGCATGCGCCCCGGCCTCATTGAAGTATCCTGTTAATCGCCCTGCTCATAACGCTGCTCATCTCGCTGGTATCCGGGGCGCATGCGCCCCGGCCTCATTGAAGTGTCCCAGAGAAGGTGTTGAGGCTAAGTGCATTGGCATCGTATCCGGGGCGCATGCGCCCCGGCCTCATTGAAGTATGATCAATATCACAATACGCCTGTGCATCGCTACCCCGTATCCGGGGCGCATGCGCCCCGGCCTCATTGAAGTGCCGTGGCGGTTGCATTCGCGCTGCAACCGCGTGTTGTATCCGGGGCGCATGCGCCCCGGCCTCATTGAAGTCAACTCTGCCGGGCAAATTATTCCGGGGAGCGATCCACGTATCCGGGGCGCATGCGCCCCGGCCTCATTGAAGTACATAGCCAGCCGGCATCAACAACACCGTCCCGAACGTATCCGGGGCGCATGCGCCCCGGCCTCATTGAAGTGAGGTTTCGGCCAAAGCGCCAACGACCAGCGACAAGTATCCGGGGCGCATGCGCCCCGGCCTCATTGAAGTGTCTCGCCAAGCCGCGTCGATGGCGGCACGGTTCCGGTATCCGGGGCGCATGCGCCCCGGCCTCATTGAAGTAATTTGACGAACCCGGTTGGACAGCCCGCTTTTGACTTGTATCCGGGGCGCATGCGCCCCGGCCTCATTGAAGTGACGACTATCTGGAGGAGCGCGGGCGGGACTCCGCGCGTATCCGGGGCGCATGCGCCCCGGCCTCATTGAAGTAGCCTCAGCCTGTTCGCCATCCATGGAGATTATGGTGTATCCGGGGCGCATGCGCCCCGGCCTCATTGAAGTGACGACTCTTCGCAAAAGGACAGGACCAGGCACCAGTATCCGGGGCGCATGCGCCCCGGCCTCATTGAAGTAGTCCAGACCAGTCCAGACCTAACCCCTAGTTAAGTGTATCCGGGGCGCATGCGCCCCGGCCTCATTGAAGTGGTCTTGACCAGGCCCGGCACCAGTTCCTTGAGCAGAGTATCCGGGGCGCATGCGCCCCGGCCTCATTGAAGTGCCGTCCTGCGGATATTCTCGACGTTCATGCGTCCCTGTATCCGGGGCGCATGCGCCCCGGCCTCATTGAAGTTCGAGCTGCGGCGAGAACGAGGCTGGACCGAAGATGAGTATCCGGGGCGCATGCGCCCCGGCCTCATTGAAGTGACCGGTTCCTGAAGTGGAGGAAAACGGGGCTTCCGGCAGTATCCGGGGCGCATGCGCCCCGGCCTCATTGAAGTCCGTCACGTCGCCGGGTGATGTACTCACGGTCAGGTTGTATCCGGGGCGCATGCGCCCCGGCCTCATTGAAGTTCCACGACCGCCTTCGAGGACCCTTCACTGAGGCCCAGGAGTATCCGGGGCGCATGCGCCCCGGCCTCATTGAAGTGGAGGAGCGGAGGATGATCGCGCTCATCCACTACTGGTATCCGGGGCGCATGCGCCCCGGCCTCATTGAAGTGCCCCTCCCCTGGTGTCCCCCGGTCACGAATCCGGGGTATCCGGGGCGCATGCGCCCCGGCCTCATTGAAGTGCGCCTTGAGCTTGCCGCGCGGCGGCGGCAAGTCCACGTATCCGGGGCGCATGCGCCCCGGCCTCATTGAAGTGCCGAGCTGCCGCACGGGGCGGTGATGCGTCCCCTCGTATCCGGGGCGCATGCGCCCCGGCCTCATTGAAGTGCGAGCGGCACCCGCCATAGGCCCAGCGATGTCAAGTATCCGGGGCGCATGCGCCCCGGCCTCATTGAAGTGTCAAGGATAGCCTTGACGCGCTTCAACGTAGCGGCGGGTATCCGGGGCGCATGCGCCCCGGCCTCATTGAAGTGCGTACATCACAACTGCCATCCCAAGAAGGATGGCGTATCCGGGGCGCATGCGCCCCGGCCTCATTGAAGTAACCTACTGACCTTGGATGCCACCCCAGTGGTGGCATCGTATCCGGGGCGCATGCGCCCCGGCCTCATTGAAGTGCGTCTTGGCGGCAAGACCGCCAGAGCTCCACGAGAAGTATCCGGGGCGCATGCGCCCCGGCCTCATTGAAGTCGAGCCGCCCCCAGGGCTTGCCACCCCCGCCCACATGGTATCCGGGGCGCATGCGCCCCGGCCTCATTGAAGTGTAGACGCATCGCGTTATTGGTCATCCGGATTGAGCTGTATCCGGGGCGCATGCGCCCCGGCCTCATTGAAGTTTCAATTTTCACGGGCGCAACGGCGCGCACTTCGTCAGCCGGTATCCGGGGCGCATGCGCCCCGGCCTCATTGAAGTACCAGGGTAAGGCTGCTGGCAAATAGCTAGCCACCAAGTATCCGGGGCGCATGCGCCCCGGCCTCATTGAAGTGGGGGAAGGGTATGCCTCGTGGATCATATCCACGAGGTATCCGGGGCGCATGCGCCCCGGCCTCATTGAAGTGGGGGAAGGGTATGCCTCGTGGATCATATCCACGAGGTATCCGGGGCGCATGCGCCCCGGCCTCATTGAAGTTCTTTTCCCAAAGCTCCTGTTTCGGCCCGCGCTGGCGGGCGTATCCGGGGCGCATGCGCCCCGGCCTCATTGAAGTGTCTTGCGTAGCGCCTGCCTGTCTGACCGCCGACTCCACAGTATCCGGGGCGCATGCGCCCCGGCCTCATTGAAGTGCGAAGGCCTTGGCGGAGGGCAGCCGCTGGCCCACGGTATCCGGGGCGCATGCGCCCCGGCCTCATTGAAGTGCCAGCTCATGTTCCGGATTCTGCACGCTTGCTTGGTATCCGGGGCGCATGCGCCCCGGCCTCATTGAAGTACCGGGAACGATTGCGTCAAGAATGGCCTTGACGCGGTATCCGGGGCGCATGCGCCCCGGCCTCATTGAAGTCACGGACGGTCAAGGACGGAGTTCACGTTGGCCGCGAGGTATCCGGGGCGCATGCGCCCCGGCCTCATTGAAGTCACTGTTCGAGGGTCAAGCGTGAGCGTCCAGAAGATGGTATCCGGGGCGCATGCGCCCCGGCCTCATTGAAGTCTGCTACGACGCTCATGTCAAATCAGGCCTGATCGCTGTATCCGGGGCGCATGCGCCCCGGCCTCATTGAAGTTCCAAGCTAAGGGCTACTTTCGCGCCCTTCTCCCTGCGGTATCCGGGGCGCATGCGCCCCGGCCTCATTGAAGTAACCAAGACCTCGCAATGGCTACCCAAGCGGGCTGCTTGGTATCCGGGGCGCATGCGCCCCGGCCTCATTGAAGTGCGGCGGTAGCCGGGCCACGAACTATTGGCGGTGGCTGGTATCCGGGGCGCATGCGCCCCGGCCTCATTGAAGTTCGCCATCAACCCCAAGGATGACCACCCCTGTGGGGTATCCGGGGCGCATGCGCCCCGGCCTCATTGAAGTCCATGACGGCATAGGCCACAACTGCCATCGCCAAGGCGGTATCCGGGGCGCATGCGCCCCGGCCTCATTGAAGTGGGATAATCCCGGCAGGCCAGAAATGGCGCACCGGGTGGTATCCGGGGCGCATGCGCCCCGGCCTCATTGAAGTGGGATAATCCCGGCAGGCCAGAAATGGCGCACCGGGTGGTATCCGGGGCGCATGCGCCCCGGCCTCATTGAAGTGGCTCTCTCGGGAAGAGCGGGCGGCGCCAGAGCCGTCGTATCCGGGGCGCATGCGCCCCGGCCTCATTGAAGTACCTTAATAACCAATATCGCAATGCGCCTACTCATACGTATCCGGGGCGCATGCGCCCCGGCCTCATTGAAGTAACGGCAGGGGAAATCCCTCGATTTCCCACTGCCCGGTATCCGGGGCGCATGCGCCCCGGCCTCATTGAAGTCTCCACCAACTCCTGTGCGACCGCCGGGGGAATGTCGATCGAGGTATCCGGGGCGCATGCGCCCCGGCCTCATTGAAGTGCGGCGTTGCCCAGAAGGTTCCCGTCGTTCGAGACGGGTATCCGGGGCGCATGCGCCCCGGCCTCATTGAAGTCACCCGCTCTATCGTGTAGGACGCTACCGGTTCGCCGTATCCGGGGCGCATGCGCCCCGGCCTCATTGAAGTTCCCGCCGCAGTTGGTTGAGCGCGGCGGCCTCGGCACTGTTGTATCCGGGGCGCATGCGCCCCGGCCTCATTGAAGTGGTTACCCGCACGGTCGACTATCGTGATCTTCCCCGTCGTATCCGGGGCGCATGCGCCCCGGCCTCATTGAAGTTTGTCCCCGGCAAAAAACGCTTCATCCGCGAACAAGTATCCGGGGCGCATGCGCCCCGGCCTCATTGAAGTGTCGTATCGACAAGCCGGATGACCTTGAGATTGTCCGGTATCCGGGGCGCATGCGCCCCGGCCTCATTGAAGTATCATGATGCAAGCAACGAGAACTCGCCGGTGACAGGTATCCGGGGCGCATGCGCCCCGGCCTCATTGAAGTGTCGATCTGGAGGAGCGGCGCGCCGAGGGTTGGGAGTATCCGGGGCGCATGCGCCCCGGCCTCATTGAAGTCGGGGCGTAAGGTGGGCGTCAATGGAAGGTGAGGGAGGTATCCGGGGCGCATGCGCCCCGGCCTCATTGAAGTATCGCCAGTCGCCATTCGAGCATTTTGATCTTGGCGAGTATCCGGGGCGCATGCGCCCCGGCCTCATTGAAGTTGCGCGGGCGCGAGTTCATCATGAAGGACGCCTACAGGTATCCGGGGCGCATGCGCCCCGGCCTCATTGAAGTTTCGAAATCGTGCTGCTCGTGGGCCAGCGGCTGCCCTGTATCCGGGGCGCATGCGCCCCGGCCTCATTGAAGTGCTTGTACATCCAGCGCAGGCAGATGACTGCGGTGGGGTATCCGGGGCGCATGCGCCCCGGCCTCATTGAAGTCCGGCGGCCGCCGTGAATGGCTAGTGTCGCGGCATGGTATCCGGGGCGCATGCGCCCCGGCCTCATTGAAGTGTACGGCGGCGGAAGAGCACGTGCAGGTGATGACGTGTATCCGGGGCGCATGCGCCCCGGCCTCATTGAAGTTGAGGTTGTCCACAGTGGACCCCGGCCTGCTGCCCGTTGTATCCGGGGCGCATGCGCCCCGGCCTCATTGAAGTCCCTCAACGAGCACATCGTTGTCTGGGCTGGCGACGTATCCGGGGCGCATGCGCCCCGGCCTCATTGAAGTGACCTGGAAAGGGATGGCGCATGAACGTCGAGAATCTGATACGGAGTATCCGGGGCGCATGCGCCCCGGCCTCATTGAAGTGAGGGGACGCCAGGGTTCGAGTCCCTGCGATACCGGTATCCGGGGCGCATGCGCCCCGGCCTCATTGAAGTCTGGTCCCGGTCCCGGAACCATCTTGCAGGCGCCTTGTATCCGGGGCGCATGCGCCCCGGCCTCATTGAAGTTTCGACAAGACTGCAGCGCGTATCCGCAGCCAGACGATGTATCCGGGGCGCATGCGCCCCGGCCTCATTGAAGTGAGTCCGACCGGTCTGACCGGCAACCAACGCTGCGAAGTATCCGGGGCGCATGCGCCCCGGCCTCATTGAAGTCCGCAGTTGCCGGATGTCGATTCGCTCTCGGCTGCTGTATCCGGGGCGCATGCGCCCCGGCCTCATTGAAGTGTCTTGTCAACGATACCGGTAGCATCGTTGACGAGCCGGTATCCGGGGCGCATGCGCCCCGGCCTCATTGAAGTTAGATATCCGAGTACCACTGGATGTGAGGCGGCGAGTATCCGGGGCGCATGCGCCCCGGCCTCATTGAAGTCGGCTCAATTGCCGCCGCACGGCGGATGGCCCGACGAGTATCCGGGGCGCATGCGCCCCGGCCTCATTGAAGTCTGCTGACTGGAGGACGGACCCTGGACTCGGGCGCCGGGGTATCCGGGGCGCATGCGCCCCGGCCTCATTGAAGTTTCGTAGACATGGAGGATTTTGACCAGCTCCCACAAGTATCCGGGGCGCATGCGCCCCGGCCTCATTGAAGTTACTACGACAAGGGGCTGAACAGATGAGTCTTCAAAGGTATCCGGGGCGCATGCGCCCCGGCCTCATTGAAGTCTCAGACTCTCACCGGCACCGGCAATCCCCTCCGTGGTATCCGGGGCGCATGCGCCCCGGCCTCATTGAAGTCGGAACTCGGAGTAGATCGCCAGTACGTTGCTCATGGGGTATCCGGGGCGCATGCGCCCCGGCCTCATTGAAGTGATATCCTCCCACCCACCGCCGCCCTCGAACCCGGCGTATCCGGGGCGCATGCGCCCCGGCCTCATTGAAGTCCTTCTACTTGTCTCTCTCCTTCTCTTCCTTCTTACTGTATCCGGGGCGCATGCGCCCCGGCCTCATTGAAGTGGTCTGGCCAGGGGTCACGCAGGTGATCAAGGACGGCAGGGTATCCGGGGCGCATGCGCCCCGGCCTCATTGAAGTTTGCGCCCCGCCAGGACGAACCGAACCTCTGCGCTTAGGTATCCGGGGCGCATGCGCCCCGGCCTCATTGAAGTCAGCTCCTCTTTTTCACGCCGCGTCATGTCGTCCTCGTATCCGGGGCGCATGCGCCCCGGCCTCATTGAAGTCCCGACTGGGCAGTGAGCGGTTGCCGCCCAAGCTCGCGCAGTATCCGGGGCGCATGCGCCCCGGCCTCATTGAAGTGCCATTATGGCGTACATCACCAGGGCCATGCCAACCAGTATCCGG
Source organism: uncultured Binatia bacterium (SeqCode) (assembly GCA_964291295.2). Taxonomy (GTDB): domain Bacteria; phylum Desulfobacterota; class Binatia; order UBA9968; family JAJDTQ01; genus JAJDTQ01. The sequence goes on from OZ219754.1 coordinate 3,512,767, forward strand.
GGCGCATGCGCCCCGGCCTCATTGAAGTTATCGATATCTCGCCATGTCGTCCTCCTAGTGGTGGGTATCCGGGGCGCATGCGCCCCGGCCTCATTGAAGTATGAGAAGATGCTACTCATTGAGAGCTACTCCTCGGCTGTATCCGGGGCGCATGCGCCCCGGCCTCATTGAAGTATAGCGACTGAAGTGCACTTGGTCTCTATTAACCCCGTATCCGGGGCGCATGCGCCCCGGCCTCATTGAAGTATCGCACTGCTCCTTTCCCCCGGCCCCGAAGGGCCGTATCCGGGGCGCATGCGCCCCGGCCTCATTGAAGTTGCAAATTATCGTCGATGGTGGCACGGCGGCGGCGGGGTATCCGGGGCGCATGCGCCCCGGCCTCATTGAAGTCAGGACCATCTCGTCTGCGTCCTCTTCCCGGCCGGCGTATCCGGGGCGCATGCGCCCCGGCCTCATTGAAGTTCCCTCGTTCAACGATTCCCCTTCTTGCTCTCCATGCCGGGGTATCCGGGGCGCATGCGCCCCGGCCTCATTGAAGTGATAGCCGGCCGTCGCAGCAGGCGGCAAATGCGAATAGGTATCCGGGGCGCATGCGCCCCGGCCTCATTGAAGTATCGATTCTATCCATTCTATCGATCTCCTTATGCGCCCGGGTATCCGGGGCGCATGCGCCCCGGCCTCATTGAAGTTCACTGAGAATGCGCTCCGAGCGCCGCTTCTCGCGGCTGTATCCGGGGCGCATGCGCCCCGGCCTCATTGAAGTGGGTCGATAAGCTGGACGAGGTAACCGATGTGGTTGGTATCCGGGGCGCATGCGCCCCGGCCTCATTGAAGTCTGCCGCGCCCGGCCCCACCATGCCGCGCCATGCCTAGTATCCGGGGCGCATGCGCCCCGGCCTCATTGAAGTCGTTGCCGGGTACGCCATCTACGCCGTGGATGGCGAGGTATCCGGGGCGCATGCGCCCCGGCCTCATTGAAGTGTTTTTGTCGTGAAGGCACCGATGATGAACGTGACAGTATCCGGGGCGCATGCGCCCCGGCCTCATTGAAGTCGGCTGAACGAAGGCGTGAGCGACACGGTGACGCAGTATCCGGGGCGCATGCGCCCCGGCCTCATTGAAGTCTGTTGCGCATGATCGTCTTCTCCCGGCCCTGGACGGTATCCGGGGCGCATGCGCCCCGGCCTCATTGAAGTGAGCAACATCGCGTCGGATACGTACGAACTGGCGTCGTATCCGGGGCGCATGCGCCCCGGCCTCATTGAAGTCAGGAGTCGAAGGAGTCGAAGGAGTCGAGGGCTGAGTATCCGGGGCGCATGCGCCCCGGCCTCATTGAAGTAGGATAGTCTCAGGTCCGATCTCACGGAGCAGATTGGCGAAGTATCCGGGGCGCATGCGCCCCGGCCTCATTGAAGTCGCGAACCTCTGCCGATAAACCCCGAACAATGCCAGTATCCGGGGCGCATGCGCCCCGGCCTCATTGAAGTTGGAGCACGGGGGGCGGATGGTGAAGGACATGCCGGGAGTATCCGGGGCGCATGCGCCCCGGCCTCATTGAAGTAGCCGGGGGATGGACTCGAGCATACTGAACAACGACGTGGTATCCGGGGCGCATGCGCCCCGGCCTCATTGAAGTCCGGACAAGCCGGTCAGGCGGGCCAACGCCGCTTTGGTATCCGGGGCGCATGCGCCCCGGCCTCATTGAAGTTGCATTGTGCCTGGCGGATCTACCTCATGGATGTGAAGTATCCGGGGCGCATGCGCCCCGGCCTCATTGAAGTGCGACTCTCCCGAGGAGTACACGCTGGATGATGCGGGCGTATCCGGGGCGCATGCGCCCCGGCCTCATTGAAGTACTGTCTGTAGATGATCGAGGAAGGCCGCCGACACCGGGTATCCGGGGCGCATGCGCCCCGGCCTCATTGAAGTGCTTTATGAGCTTGCCGTCCATCTGGTTCCACCCGGTGTATCCGGGGCGCATGCGCCCCGGCCTCATTGAAGTCGGATAGGTTCGCTACGCCGCCTGTCCCGGTCGTCTGAGGTATCCGGGGCGCATGCGCCCCGGCCTCATTGAAGTCGGATACCGCTAACGACTACTTCCATGGTTGCTACTCCTGTATCCGGGGCGCATGCGCCCCGGCCTCATTGAAGTATGCAGCAAGCAGCATCGGCCGCAGATTCTGCGGCGTATCCGGGGCGCATGCGCCCCGGCCTCATTGAAGTGGCCAGCGAAGGGCGCAACAGCACGCCGGGGCGATGTTGGTATCCGGGGCGCATGCGCCCCGGCCTCATTGAAGTGACCTTACCGCCAGCGGCATGAACCGGGACCGCGCAGTATCCGGGGCGCATGCGCCCCGGCCTCATTGAAGTGGCCCCTCCCACCCCACCGGGCGGAGCGCGCCGTCTAGTATCCGGGGCGCATGCGCCCCGGCCTCATTGAAGTAACGCCCATTTGCGGGACCTGGTGTTGTTGTTCGCCGATGTATCCGGGGCGCATGCGCCCCGGCCTCATTGAAGTTCTTTTTCACGCCTCGTCATTTTGTCCCCCTTTGGTTAGTATCCGGGGCGCATGCGCCCCGGCCTCATTGAAGTCATCAGATATTGATGATGCAGCATGTTCCCGGCGCAAAGTATCCGGGGCGCATGCGCCCCGGCCTCATTGAAGTCCATCCACGAATGGGACGGTCTATCGTGTCACACATAGTATCCGGGGCGCATGCGCCCCGGCCTCATTGAAGTGACCATCAAGGAGTTGCGCAAAAAACCGGTATCGACCGGCAGTATCCGGGGCGCATGCGCCCCGGCCTCATTGAAGTCGTTCCACCCCGGGCGGTGCCAAAACCAACATGCCGTGTATCCGGGGCGCATGCGCCCCGGCCTCATTGAAGTTTCCCGGCGATTGCCGCGATTTGAAGCCTGCTCCGGAGTATCCGGGGCGCATGCGCCCCGGCCTCATTGAAGTCGGCGGGACTCGCGGGACGGTTCCCCCGAAGGGCCGGTATCCGGGGCGCATGCGCCCCGGCCTCATTGAAGTTCTACCGCGTAGACGGCGTACCCGCCCACGCTGGCCGGTATCCGGGGCGCATGCGCCCCGGCCTCATTGAAGTAACAAGGCGGCCTCGTCAGCCGGCCCTTGCTGCACAGTATCCGGGGCGCATGCGCCCCGGCCTCATTGAAGTTAGCCAAGGCCTCGAACAAGTCGAGGCCCGCCCGGTCGGTATCCGGGGCGCATGCGCCCCGGCCTCATTGAAGTTGCGTTGGATGGCGGAGCACAAGGACCGGCTGCGGGAGTATCCGGGGCGCATGCGCCCCGGCCTCATTGAAGTATCAAGAAATTCCCGGAGATCGGACGTCTGACCTCCGCGTATCCGGGGCGCATGCGCCCCGGCCTCATTGAAGTCTGGACCCGGACGGGACGTTTCCACCGGCACGATCCCGGTATCCGGGGCGCATGCGCCCCGGCCTCATTGAAGTGTCCCGTCCCGCTTCACGAGCCGACAATTGCCCTGGTGTATCCGGGGCGCATGCGCCCCGGCCTCATTGAAGTGGGCGGTCCGGTGGTCCGGGAAATCGCCAAAATCGGCCGTATCCGGGGCGCATGCGCCCCGGCCTCATTGAAGTCGGGCACACAGTAGAGGGTTCCGCCATCTTCGGCCAGTATCCGGGGCGCATGCGCCCCGGCCTCATTGAAGTGTGTGCTGGAGGTTGTAGGTGACCACTACTCGGTGGTGTATCCGGGGCGCATGCGCCCCGGCCTCATTGAAGTACCCCTTTAGCCCAAGTTTACCACCCTCCAGAAGATCTCATTACATATCATACAGTTACGATGACCAGAAGTGGCGAGTGGCACTACAGGTGGGTGTTTGAGGGTTGGTTACACGAGGGTTTTGCGGGTTCCTCCGGGAGCGGGATCAATGCCCAAGGCTTTGTAGATGGCCTGCTGGGTTGGTTCGGCGCGGGTCGCCTTGCGCACGTGCAAGGTGCGCCCGTCAGCACGGCGGAAGGTGGTGGTGACGCGGTGTTGTCCCTGGAGGACGCGGCGTAGCGTGGTCCAACTGGCGTGCTCGTCCGCTTGACGCAAGCGGGTACGGATGACCTGGACGAGTTGGTAGGCGAGCACGGTGATGAACAGATGGCCTTCGGAGCGGCGTGGTTTGTGGTGGTAGACGGGTCGCAGGCCGAGTTCGGATTTGAGGGAGCGGAAGACGGCTTCGATGTCGGTGAGCCTGACGTAGGTACGCCACAGGGCTTCTTCCTTCCAGTGGGTTTCGCTGCTGCGCAGGCAGTAGACGCCGGGATGGGTCATCAGGGAGCCGGGGAGAGGGCGGCGGGTGAAGCGCACGGCGGTGGCGCGTTGACCGGACTCATCGGTGTCGAGTGAGATGTCGTAGTGCTGGGCGATGCCGCGGGTGCTCTCCTTGAGCCGCCCGATACGTTGCCAGACCTGCTCCACACGTTTTTGGGTGTGGGGTCGGGAGAGACCTTCGGAGAGCTTGTTCAGGGCGTTCTCGAAGCGCCGGGCGAAGCGCTCGACGATGCCGCGTTCCTTGGCGGCCCGTTGTTCGGAGAAGCAGTACAGGCGCACCTCCCGACCGTCTGGGGACAGGGCCTTGTGCAATTGTATGCCATGCTTGGAAGCGGTCTTGATGCGCTGTGCCGCCTGAGGGACGAAGTGCCGGTTGCGTTCACGGCTGACCACCAGGTAGCGGTAGCCCTGCTCACGCAGCCACTGCAGGCGCTCTTCGGTAGCGAGGCCCCGGTCCATCACCACCAGGGCGGAATGCGGGGCCTTGAGCGCATCCAGCATCCGGGCCAGAGTGTGGTGCTCGCGCACGTTGCCGGCAAAGACCTGGGAGCGGCGCACGAAGCCGCTGGAGTCGAGCACGAGCCCCAGGGTGAGCAGCGGGCAATCGGTGCGCTTGTCCTTGGAGTGGCCGCGCAGGGCCTTCGGTTGGAGGGGTGCCGCGCCCTCGAAGTAGGTGTTGGTCAGATCGTAGAGCGTCACGGTGGGTTCGATCTCGAACAGGTCCATGGCCCGATCGAACAGATGCTTTTCGATGACGTCGCGGTGAGCCATCAGGGCATCGGAGGCGCGATACAGCCGCATGGGTCCCATGGTGGCGAACTCCATTCCGAGCAGTTCACCCAAGGCGCTGCGTTCGCCGAGCCAGCGTCGGGTGGCACGCTCGGAGCCCGGTTGCGCCATACGCGCGATGATCGAGCCGATGGCGGTCGCGCGCATCGAGGCGCCGAGACCGAGTTGTTCGAGCAGGGTGCGCAGGCCGAGTTGGTCCATGGCCCACAATCCCACGTGCTCGACGCCCACCGAGCGTGGTCGAACCAACTCCAGGGAGTCGACATCCACGCTCTGGAGGTCGCCCCCTTGGCTTGGGGTCGCGGTGCCGACGCGCTCCCGGGCGAGGAGTTGGGCGGTGATGCGCTGGGCGTGGGTTTCGAGTGCCGGGGGACAGCCCGGAGACAGGGGGAGTTGACCGGCAAGCATCTCCTCAATGCGCCGGCACAGCACGGGCCACTCCTGTGGAGCCACATCGAAGTGCCGCCCGAGATTGAGCAGGGTGCGTTGACGCACCTTTGAACCGTCGCGTTCGGAGCGCACCAGGCGGTGGGTGACGTAAGGTTCGCTGCGGCTGCGAGTACGGGTGCGACGGATGAACATGAGAGGGTGGCAGCATGGTGCGCCACCCCCAGCAATACTCAGTATGCACTCTATGGCACTACATTGGCTTACCCGACAACCTGTCCACGATATATCAATGACTTGCGTGCCAATTTCGGCAAAATCACCCCTGATTCCTGCCCAAACCGGACTCCAGGTGGTAAAGTTGGGCTAGGGCTACCCATGCCCCACAAGTGATGCTGGACATTTGATTCGGGCGGTGCTACGGTGCGGGCCATGGATGTTCAGCACCAGATCCGGCACCAGCTTGCCCAGCCTGGGTCGGTGCATCATATCACCGAGCTTCTGGATGCGGGGGGCCTTCCGCATCGCACGGCGCTTGCCGAACGTCTGTGTGCTGATTTCGGTTTCCGCGACGGCCGGGGGCAGCCTCAGGTCGCCACCTGCCTGTGCGCCCTGCGGGCTCTGGAGCGGGCCGGGCAGATCCGGCTTCCGGCCCGGCGAACGCCCGGTGGGAGTTGTGTCCGGCGGCGCCGGTCGTCGCCGGTGGCGCCGGCACGGGGGGTTCCGGCGGAGGTTGGTGAGGTTCGGGGTCTGGCGCTGGTTGCGGTTGTGGATCCGGCACAGCGGGAGATCTGGCAGGGACTGATGGAGCACGAGCATCCGCAGGGGGCCGGGCCGCTGGTGGGGCGGCAGATGCGGTATTTGCTGGGGTCGGAACACGGCTGGCTGGGGGCCATGGGGGTGGCGGCATCGGCCCTGCAGCTTGCGGTGCGGGACCGCTGGATCGGCTGGGACGCGGCGACGCGGCGGCAGCATCTGCACCGGGTGGTGGGTTTGTCCCGGTTCCTGATCCGACCGGAAGTGCGCTGCCGCAACTTGGCGTCGCATGTGCTGGGACAGCTTCTGCGCCGCTTCGGGGCGGATTTTGCCGCGCGCTATGGTTTCGCGCCATGGCTCATGGAGACCTTCGTGTCGCCGCCCCATGGTGGGGCCAGCCTGCGGGCCGGCAACTGGCGGTGGCTGGGCGAGACTGCAGGCCGGGGTCGGCAGGACGGTGGCCACGCTGTGGCGGTGGGGGGCAAGGCGGTCTATATCCATGAACTGGTGGGTGACTGGCGCACCCGCCTGGGTGTCTCACCGCCCCCGGCGGACACCCTCAGGCTGGACCCGGCGGAGGGTCTTGACGGGCCGTCCTGGGCCGGGGCGGAGTTGGGCGGCGCGGCGTTCGGCGATGCCCGTCTGAGCGCCCGTCTGGTGGCGATTGCGCAGTTGAAGGGAGCACGATCGATGGGGTCCTTTCCGCAGGCCGCGAGCGGCAACCGGGCCGAGATCAAGGGGTACTACCGGTTCATCGACCAGCCCGACAGGACCGCGGTGACGCCGGCGGCCATCCTGGAGCCGCACCGTGCCCGCACGCGGGAGCGCATGCGGGCCGAGCCGGTGGTGCTGTGCATCCAGGACGGCACGGACCTGAACTTTGCATCGCGTCCGGGCTGCGAGGGGCTCGGGGTCATCGGTGTCAACCAGACCGGCGCCGTTTCACGGGGCCTGCATCTGCATTCGACACTGGCGGTGACCCCGAGCGGCCTGCCGCTGGGGGTTGTCGGGGCCCGTTTTGATGCACCGCCGGCCAAGGACGAGCCGAGGACACCCGAACCGAGCAAGACCGGACGCTGGCTCGAAGGGTACCGGAACTGTGCCGCGCTGGGCCGGGACCTCCCGGAGGGCCGGGTGGTCTGCGTGATGGATCGGGAGGCGGACGCCTTCGAGGTCTTCGAGACGCAACAGGCGCACCCGGACGCCGACATCCTGGTGCGAGGCAAGCAGACCCGCCGGGTGGCCGCTGTCCATGCGTCCGGCGCCACCGGCCCGGCCACATCGGTGCGGAAGGCCCTGCAGGCGGCCCCGGTCCTCGGCACCCTGATCGTCGCCTTGGACCGGCTGACCCCACGGCCCAAGCGAAGCAAGCGCCCGGCCAAGGCCGCCCGCACGGCGCGCTGCGCCACCCTGACGGTGCGCGCCCAGACCGTGGCCTTGGCACCCACGAGCCCCAGGCATCAGGGCAAGCCGCCGATCCGCCTGCAGGCGGTGATGGTGGAGGAGGAGCGTACGCCGGTCGATGCCGTCCCCATCCGCTGGCTGCTGTTCACCACCCTTCCCACCGACACCCTGGAGGACTGCAGGACCTTGGTCGGGTACTACGCCCGGCGCTGGCGGATCGAGGACTGGCACCGGATCCTGAAGTCCGGTTGCAAGGTCGAGGAACTCGAAAACCGCTCGGCCGACCGCCTCGCCCGGGCCGTCGCCATCAACCTTGTCATCGCATGGCGCATTCACCTGATGACACTGCTCGGACGCGATCATCCGGACGTGTCACCCGACATCCTGTTCTCCGAACTCGAAATCAAGGCGCTGAAGGCCTTCGCCGCGCGACAGCGCTACGCCCCTCCCGATACCCTGGCCACCGCCGTACTGACCTTGGCGCGGATCGGCGGTCATATCCATCGCACCCGTGGACCACCCCCGGGAACAAAGGTGATCTGGCGTGGTCACCTCACCCTCGTTGAATGGTGCATCGGATACCAACTCATGATGGAGCAGATAACGTGAAAACAACGGCCACCCTCTTTACTCTCGCATCACTTGTGGGGCATGGGTAGGGCTAGGGAATGCCGAACAAGGGGTCAAAACAAGCACGACGGGTTTGAAGACGAAGTTACGAGAGCGTAAGGAAGTGAGAGAGGGCGTTGGAGTCATGGATGTCGAGCCGCGTTGGCGGCTTGGGGCGACAGGTGGACGCACCTGTGGCCTCATGCGGGGGCGTAACGACCGGCGATGAGCAGGTTGGAGAGACCCAGCAGCAGTACAATGCACTGGGTATTCTTGGCCAGTCCTTGGTAGCGCACCTTGCGGTAGCCAAAGTGACGCTTCAGTTACAAGAACGGATGTTCCACTTCAGTCCGTATCAAAGCCTTGCGTTTTTCAGCGACCCCTCGGCACTGTCCTTGTCAAGCTTTCGCCGCAGACTCGACTTCATCGCCACCCGCCACGTCACTTGCTTCTTCGCATCATACTCCAACTCCCCAAACGTCGCCTGCTTGATCCCTTCCTCTATGCTCTCCCTATGTGCTTATATGGGACTTGTTCAGATTATCCCTAATTCACGGGTAACGACAAATTCAAGCGTCAATTGGCGTCGGAACAGCGGAGTGTCGTGTGATGGGTAGCGATATCAATTTGTCTGATCGAACAACTGGATTTAGCGCCTTGTTTCTGAAGGCATCGGGGTTCTTCCCTCACGAATACCAAACACGAATCGCCTGTGGCGAACCCAAGGGCCGCAACCGAGACGATTGGCTGAGCGATACTACCCCTTGCGAATCGATGCTTGTCGATATTCCCACGGGATTCGGGAAGACATCTGCGGTTGTAATGGCTTGGCTTTGGAATCGGGTCAGGAATCGTCGGGACGACTGGCCGCACCGCCTCGTCTACTGCCTACCCATGCGGGCGCTCGTCGAACAGACCTTTCAGAACGTGGATCTATGGCTGAAGAGCCTCGGACTCTCGGACGAGATCGGCCTTCATTTGCTCATGGGGCGCGAAGATGCAGGCGAATGGGATATCCATCCGGAGCGGAACGCCGTTCTTGTGGGTACGCAGGACATGCTTCTCTCCCGAGCCCTCAACCGTGGCTATGGGATGAGCCGGTATCGCTGGCCGATGCACTTCGGGCTGTTGAATAACGATTGCCTGTGGATCATGGACGAAGTGCAGTTGATGGGGCCGGGGCTGTGGACGTCAGCGCAACTGGACTGGATGAGAACTGACCGCTTCAAGAGCCTGAAACCCTGCTTCACATGGTGGATGAGTGCAACGATTCGTCCGAAGTTTCTCAATACGCCCGATCGCAGTAAAGCGAACCTGGCTACCCCAAGGTGTATCCTCTTGGGCGAGCACGACCGGGCACACCAGATTCTTCAGGCTCGTCGCCCGTGCAGGTTGTGGAAGCCGCCGGCTTCGAAGACAAAGACGCGCAAGAAGGAATCTGATGGCGAGAGGTTGTCAACATTCACGAGGAAGTTGGCCGAGGATGTGGCCGGCGAGCATCGGGAGGCAAGCCTGAGCCTTGTCGTCTGCAACACCGTTTCGGTCGCGCAGCAGGTATACGCGGCCGTCAGAAACACCTATACCGGTGCCTCCGACGTCGTTCTTCTGACCTCGCGCTTCCGCGCGAAGGACCGCAAAAGCCATCACGACAAGCTTCTCGCCTTCGAAGACGCGCGCAGAGGCACCGTGACTTACGGAGCAGTCCCGATTTCGGGACTCATCTGCGTATCGACGCAGGTAGTAGAGGCAGGTGTTGACTTATCGGCGCGACGGTTGTGGTCGGAGATCGCACCTTGGCCATCGACCATCCAGCGTCTCGGGCGCCTGAATCGGGATGGGCGCCTGAACGGCGACGCCCGCGCCTGGTTTTGGGAAGGACCGGAGACGCCGAGGCGAAATGCGCGGCTCATCGGTCCTTATGAAGCTAAGGCAGTGAAGCACGGACACAAGCTCGTCAACGCGCTGGCCGCGGTGTGCGAATCCGACGAAATGGTATCCGTTAAGGACGCCTTGGCAAAGTTGAGTGCACAGGACGAAATCAAGGGCTTGATCGAGAAAGCACTGACTCCCGTGCCGGAACCGTGCCCGAGGGCCATCGACGTCCACGGGCTCTTTTCGACGGAACCAGATGTCTTCGGCGGCTTTACCGACGTCAGCCCCTTCGTGCGAAATCAGGACGAGAACGCTGATGTGACCGTCTTCTGGCGCACATGGCGCGCTGATCCCGAGTTGCACCGGTCGGAGGGATTGACCGGTCCAGCGTTCACTCGTGACGAAGGATGCACGGTCGCCATCGGCCGCTTGCGAGAGTTCTTGAGGGAAAAGAGCGCATGGACTTGGGATGACGGGAGTGAGGCATGGGAACGGGTCTACGCTCGGGATATCCGTCCCGGCATGTTGGTGATGCTGCGGTGCGATGACGGAGGATACTCCCGTGAGCTGGGCTGGACGGGGAAGGGGAGCGACAAGCTCGATAATGTGCCGTCACCCGGAGAACCGCACGAGAGGTTCGAGGATGACCGATACAGCGAGAGCGGATTCTGGGTCACCTTGAAGGATCATCTGAGGGACACCGAGCGGGAGGCGGCACACATCGTACAGGCCATGAACCTGAACAGCGATATCGGCTCAGCGGTCGTTCATGCGTCGTCGGAGCACGATATCGGCAAGGCCCTGTCCCAGTGGCAGAACAAATTGCCGAAGCCGCCACCACAAGAGGGCCTCGCATGGGCAAAAGCGCCGTACCAACTCGCGGTGAAAACAAATGCTTCCACGGCAAGACAGGAGACCGAGGGCATTCTTCGTAGGCGGGGCCTGCGCTACTGGTACGCCGGTTCGTGGGAACAGGAGGACGGCCGGATCAAATTCATATGGCACACGGACTCAAAAGTGCCTCCTGCGACTCTCGAAAACATCCATGCAGTATCAAGCGACGTATGCGCGTGGAATGTCCCTTTCCGTCCCGGCCTTCGCCATGAAGCGGCGACCGCCTTGGCGCTTTGGCACCGCTACTATCGAGGTGGGAGCAACGAATTCGCCGCGCTGTCGATCTATCTCTCCGCCGCACACCACGGCAAGGTGCGGACGGTTCTCAAGTCCCGAAAGCCCCGAAAGTCCCGGACGATCGCCGGCGAGGATGTGTACGGGGTGAACAAGACCACGGCCTTGCTGCCATGGAACGACATGCCATTGGACTTCTCGTGTTCGGTCGATGGAGCATCGGGCTGCTTCTCGGAAGACGGGCGGGAGTTCATCTTCGAAGCACCCGGCTGGACCGGGCTCGTCGCCGACCTGCTCGGCGCATGGGAGTCCGACGCCGTACCGGGTGTCAGTGGCGCAGTACCGAGCGGAGAGCCGCGCAACCTCGGGCCGTTCGCACTGGCCTATCTCGAAACGCTGGTTCGCTGCGCCGACGAACGCGCCAGCAAGAGCCCCAGCACCAAGCGGGAGATTAAATCACCGTGAACGTTCTTCCCGTCGTACCGCTTAACGGGCTGAGAGCAGATTCGCTCGGCACCTACCTCGCATCGCTCGGGCTGTTCTCGCTCGTTGCCCGGAAATGGCCGAGAGTCAGGGCAGTCTGGAAGAATGCCGCTTTCTGCCTCGTGGGTGGTCCCGCCACGCTGGAACAGACTGTCGAGTTCGTGGGCGAGATTGGCCAGAAGAGAACCTGGACCGAATACGACAAGTCTTGGGACAAGGCAAAGAAGGCCGATAAGGAGGAGCAAACATCAGGGCGAACTGCGATCTGGCGTGCCTTGGAGGCGGAGGAACGATTGCTGCCTGCCTTCGGAGCGCATCTAGCACTGGACGACCGGGTCAGAGAGAATCCTCTGCTCGGATATGCCGGGCGGCGAAAATTCGACCAAGGCTGGTATAAAGCCGTCTCCTGTATTGAGAGCCCACCTCACAACCAAAGCAGAGCTTTGTTCAACGCAGATCTCAAAGCGTTTCTTGATGGGCAAGCATGCAGCACATATCTGAAAGATAAGGGCTTCAATGCGGGATCATGGTTTGGCGTGGCGAACAAGATCTATAACCATGGAACAAGGAAACCCTTTCGCGAGGGGGAAATCACACCTTGGGCGATGGCATTGGCGTGTGAGGGTTTGTCTTATTTCGCCGGTGGTCCGTCCCGGCAACTGGGCAGCCGACGGCAGCCCACGGGTGCCTTCCCATTCGTTACTACAGCAATGGCGCCAAGGGGCGTCGGTGACGCTGGCCGCATTGATGCGGAAATCTGGGCTCCGATCTGGAACCAGCCGATGACGGTACCTGAGTTGAAGTCGCTATTCTTGCGCGGAAGAGCAGAGATTGGAGGCAAAGGCACAATTTCCTCCGCAGCGTTCGCCGCCGGAATCATGAACCGGGGGGTCGATGCCGGTATCATGGAATTCCGTAGATTCCTGCTTCTGCATACGACGAGCGCACAGACCTTCGAGTCCCGCTTGGCGACCGTTGTTCCGGTACCGGGAACGACACCGGACAACGCATCCATGCGGGCGATTCGAATGATCGTCAAGCTTCGCGAGGCACTTCCATCGGACCGGAAGGATGGCCAGAAATGGCGATTCTCCGGTGTGCGAGGCCCACTCGAGCAGGCACTGGTCGACTTCGCCGCCACACGCCCGGGTGAAGGTCGCACCGAGCAAGCTTGGGCGTTGGTGGACCAAGTGTTCGAAGCGCTTGCTAAGGTTGACCGGAATCGGACGTTTCGCAAACCCAAGATTCGGTTTCGATTGTTGCCGGGTCAGTGGGCGACGCAATTGTTTCAGAAAGATCCGCCCGATCGAGAAACCCGTTTGGCACTGGCGATATCCTCAATGGCGGGCACGCCAGCCTTTCCACCATTCATCGCCTACCGTCTCGGCGTAGAAAAGAGGACTGATGGACCGCGATGGGAGTTCCCGCAGTCTTTGCCCACCCGCCGAATCTGGAGCGATGCCGAGTTGACCGAGAACCTGGGTGCGATGGCCGAAAGACGTGTCATGGAAGCATTGCGGAAAGCGGCGCGGCGGCCTCCACTCGGCGCCACGGTCCGAGTGGCGCTCGACGACATTCATGCGTGGCTGTCCGGTGAGGTGGATGAAGAGCGAACGCGCCTATGGCTGGGGCGCCTTTGCCTGTTCGATTGGGAAGACGACGCAAGCGGCGAGGCTGTGAGGGAGTTGCAGCGCAGCTTCACCAGCTTTCGACCAGCCGTTGACGGTGCGCTGGCGCTCCATGCACTGTTCCGCCCGCTCGCAAGTGATTGGCTATTTCGGCGAATCCTCCTCGAGAGCGGCCTTCAGGCCGAGGGGGTATCGACCTGTGCTTCCTTCGGGCGTGTTATCGCCATGCTGCGACATGGCGACGTGAATGCTGCGACAGAAGCGGCGCTGGCAGCTTACCGTGCCGCGGGCGTAACACTCGCGGATTTCAACGCCCTTCCTGCCGGCCCTGATCCGGCTCGCCTTCTGGTCTCCTTGATCATCCCGGTTCGTGACAAACAAGTTCTTGCCGTATTCCGGCGTTGGCGTTCGCCATCCGGACCCACACAAGCATGAGGAGACGCACATGACCGACCATCCGCTGGACCCGTCCGCGCTACTGAATGGCACAGATCTTCGCCTGACGCTGCACGCGAGTCTCAAGCCGGCTTCAGGGTTAGACCGATTCCAACCGGCGGGCTTCCCGGAAATCGGTCACGTCATCTACGATGCACCGTGTCCCGATAATCCCGATAACAGTGTGCGGAAGGTCTGCATCGTGGACAGCGCAGCAAGCATGGCGAATCATTTGGAGACCGTGTGCTTGGCGAGCGAACACTCCCTGGATCTGGCGGATGAGCTTGCCGGCATGCCCTACGTCGAGTGCCGGAACATTGAGTGCTCGATCGATGATAGTGATGGAGTAACGAAGGAACTTGTTGTCACAACGCTTTCGGAGGGGCATCGATTGGCCTCGACCTACTTCCTGGACGGCATTCTTGCAGGCAAACACCAAAAGTTTGTCGATGTACTCCGAGAAAAATTCGGAATAAAGAATCTTGGCAGAAAGTCCCATCCGCTTCCGGAACAGTGGTGGTCGGTCTTTTCGACAATCTTCGGCTACGACCCGAACTCGCTCGTTCACGGGGTGCTCTTCCCTGCCATGGGAATCAAGCTGCCTAGAATGCTGACCGCGCATCTCGAGGCGTTCGGCGCCTCCCGAGTCCGTAGCTCCGGCGTCAAGTTCGACAAGCTCGGAAAGACATCGTCGGGACAACCGATCTTCTCCGTTGACGAGGAGACGGCCAGCGAGATCAAGGCTACGTTCGTCATCGACCTCGCGCTGCTTCGGTCATTCGGCCGGGGTGACCGTGGCCTGAACGGCGCGCAGAAGGAATTCCTTCTCGCTCTCGCACTGTGGAAAATCGAGCGCCTCCTGCGAGGACCATTCCGCTATCGAAGCAATTGCGATCTTGAGCTTCACGAACTACGCATTCGCGGCCACAAGGAGCCCGTCGAGCTGTATCCGGTCAATATCCAATCGGCTATCAGAAAAGCGGGCTTCAAAGACCCACCCGTGACAAACGTTTATTGGAGAGCGGAGGATCTATTCCGCGCCGGTGCAAATGAACCAGCGGACAACTCTGATTCCCAGGACGAACAAGATGTAGATGCCTGACGAGTCGTTTCGATGCGAGTAGTCCTCCGTCAGACATTTCCTCTCGGGCGGTTCCACGCGAATCCGTGGCGCGTCTTTCCGTTCGAGGACCCCCACGGGGAGTGGCCACCCAGTCCTTGGCGGTTGCTTCGCGCCATTCTTGCAAAGTCCCATCAGTTGGAACGGGAACGTGAAGTCCAATGTCGTATATGGCGTGATTCTTTGGTTGAGGCGTTCTGTACAAGCACATTCAGTTGGTGTCTGCCACCGTTCAGTTGGCGCGGCCCGGGGCTGCGGCAATACCAGCCGGCGACATTCGAGTGGGATCCCCCAAGCCGAACGAAGAAGGTCAAGGGCCGGCCCGTGGAAATCCCAGGCGAAAAAACGTACCGGCCCACCTTGGTACAAGACAATTTCTGGGTGGTGGGCAGCTCGAGGGCAGTCACGGATACCGGCGTCGTATGGTGGGTTGTGGAAGGCCAAGCGTGGTCAAAGGAGCACCTCGGCTTGCTCGATGCCTGCCTGAAGCGAATGACCTACTTTGGACGTGCGGAGGCCATCACTGAAATCCAGCGCGTCGAGAAGCTGCCAAGCAACACGGGCATCAACTGCGTATTGGAGCAGTTGCCCTCGTCAAATTCCAGTCCGGTACTTGTTCCGACGGGAGACGCCACTCTCTCACAGGTTCAGGCGGTCACGGACGACCCATCGGTCGCGAACTGGACCGTGCCTCCCGGAGCGCGTTGGATGCATGCCAAACGCCCCGCCAAACCGCCGGTGAAGCTGCCCCGCTCAAGGCCACGGATGAGGAAACCGACGCGCCTCATTCAGTTCGCCATCGGCACACGGGTCAGCCCGCCACCAAATTCCATCGTTGTGATGACTCAACGCTTTCGAGGGCGTGTCGTCCGAGAGTTCCTCGCGGGAAGCTGGCAACTTGCAAGTACCGCACAGCGAGAAGCTGCGCGCCTCCTCGTCGGAAAGGATGCGGACGGATTGCCATTGCGGGATCATCGACATCCACATGCCAGATTCGGAATTCTCTTCGACCAGGAAACAGACCAAGCGTCAAGATTGTTGGTCTGGCGTGAGCAGCCGTTCACCGACGAAGAGCAGTCCGCCATCTTGAACGCAGCCGAACAGGAGCTTCCGCTCTCGTTTACCAGAGCCGGAGCAACAGACCCATGGACCATACGGCTCGTACCGCTGGATTCGCAGGTGCCGCCTCCAGCCGGTTTCGGGGACCAGACCCATAGTCGCTGGATAACTGTCACGCCCTACGTGCCGCCTCGCTACGTGTATGGCCGGAGAGGCCGGATAAAGCCCGGTGAGTCACCGGAAGAACAACTTCGACTCGAACTTGCTCGGCAAGGATACGATACGGCTGGAGTAGACATCCAAATCTGTGAACAACGCTCCGAATGGATCCGAGTACATCAACCACGACGCCGTCTTGGTGCTCCCACAAACAACCAAAGGCGATCCTATCGCGTATCGCTTACATTCGTTGTCCCGGTCTGGGGTCCCATATCGCTTGGCCATTCTTCCCACTTCGGCCTCGGACTGTTCAGTGCCGTGAAGGACCAGTCTTAGGGAGGCGCTCGAAACGCAGAACCGGATGAATTGGGCTGAAGATGGTGCGGATCGCGGCCGGGAAGATCCACAAATACGAACTCACAGGTATCCCGGGCATCAAGGCGCAAGCGGACAGTCCCGGCTGCGAGCAATTCACGGAAGAGACAATCCACGGAAGAGGCAATCCACGGGGAGGGACAAACATGGCGACGGCACGGGAGGTACGTATCGGTTGTGTCCAGACGCCGGCTTTGCCAACTTTCGACGAGGCCATCGAAGCGGCCCGCCGCCTGTCGGGCGACGCGGTGGCTGCGGGCGCCGAGTTCGTGTGCCTGCCGGAGTACTGCGGCGGCTTGGCGAGCGAAAACGGTGTGCCGAAGCCCCCGGCCGCACCGGAGGGGCGCCACCCCGTGCTTGACGCGTTGTGCGCCTTCGCCGGTGGGACCGGCGTGTGGCTTCTCATCGGCTCGGTGGCGGTGGACGGACCTGACGGTCGCCTTGTCAACCGCGGTTTCCTGGTGGACGACAAGGGGGAGATCCGCGCCCGTTACGACAAGATCCATCTGTTCGACGTGGACCTGTCCGAGACCCAACGCTACCGCGAGTCCGCGGTGGTGGATCCCGGCAAGCAGGCCGTGGTGACGGACACCCCTTGGGGCCGCCTGGGCATGAGCACCTGCTACGACCTGCGCTTCCCGCACCTCTACCGTTCGCTGGCCCAGGCCGGGGCGGAAATTCTGGCTGTGCCGGCGGCGTTCATGAAGGTCACAGGGCAAGCCCACTGGCACGTGCTGAACCGTGCCCGGGCCATCGAGAACGGCGCCGTGGTGGTGGCCCCCTGCGCGGTGGGTCCGGTGCCTGGCGGCGGCGCCGTTTACGGCCACTCGCTGATCGTTTCCCCTTGGGGCGAGATCCTGGCCGAGGGCGGCGACGGTGTCAGCGCCATTGTCGCCGCCGTGGACATGGAGAGCGTCGCCAGCGTGCGTCGGCGAGTCCCGAGCCTCCGCCACGACCGCCCCTTCAGCCAGCCGGGCGAGACCGGGGCGGGATGCCGCTCGGTCGCCTGAATTTCCCGGCCTGGACCATCGCTCGCACAAGGCACTGCCAACGACAGCCCCCTGTCTCAAGGTGAGGTTCGGAGCATGCGCGGCAACGAACACCTGACGAAACACGAACGCCGGACGAAACAACGTGGCTGGCCGGATGGCGGCGGCCCATGACCGAACCGCACCCGGGAGCCGTCGTGCGCCGGTTCGTAGGGGACTCGTGGGCTTGCAGAGACTTGCATCCATGAAGGAGTTGATCCTTGTACGGCACGCCAAGTCGAGTTGGAAGGATTCCAACCTCGACGACCGCAACCGGACCCTCAACAGGCGAGGCGAGCGGGCCGCGCCAGAGATGGGCGCACGCTTGGCGCGGCACCGGGGCAAGCCGGATCTGATCGTGTCGAGCCCGGCGGTGCGGGCCCTGGAAACGGCACGAATCGTCGCCAGGAAGATCGGCTACCCACGCAAGGAAATCGTTGTGAAGGAGAGCCTCTACGGCGCCAGCCTCGCCGATCTGCTCGATGTGATTCGCGACACCGATGAATCCACCGGGGCGCTGATGCTGTTCGGTCACAATCCCGGCCTCACCGAACTTGCCAATCACGTCGGACCCCGGCCGATCCCCAACCTGCCGACCTGCGGCGTGCTGCATCTCGCGTTCGAGACGGACTTGTGGTCAACCGTGGGATACACGCGGGGCAAGGAGATATTGTTCGACTTCCCCAGGAGTTAGCCGGACGGTCCCGGAGCTGGGCGTTCCCGGCACCGGGGCGAGGTCGGGACTCCCCGTCTCCGACAAGCTCAGGAGACCCCCTGACAGAGGTTTTCGAGGGAGACCCCGGCCCGCATCTCACCACAGACCACCGCGGCAGACCGCTCGGCACATCGCCGTGCGCCAGGCGGCATTCGCGCCGGCAGGTGTGCCGGCCCGAACGGCGGCTCCGGCGCAGCCGTCCGTGTGGCGTATGGGAGAGGCGGCCGGGCGTTTCACCCGGCGCACCGCCCGGGCCTCACCCGGCGTGCGGGGAAAGCCTAAGGCCCGGGGAGCCGGATGCTACTGAAAGTCCCTGCTCTTCCTCCTCACCGGCTCCGTACCGAGTTCCGGCTGCCATACCGACTCCACGACGATGTGGGCGACATTGGACTCGTTCTGCAAGGGGCCGCTGACGCCCATGAACGAAAGGGTCTTGACGGCGATCCGGAACCGTTCGTAGACATCGTGCCACAGGATGACGTTGACGAAGCCGGTTTCGTCCTCGAGGGCCAGGAAGATGACGCCCCGGGCGGTCTTGGGGCGCTGGCGGCAGATGACGATGCCGGCGTAGTCCACGCGCCGGCCGTGAGGCATGCGCTGCACGGTAGCGGCGTCGGGAAGCCCCCGGGCGGCAATCTGCCCGCGCAGGTGAATCAGCGGATGGCCTCGTGGGCTGTGGTCGGTGGCCCGGTAGTCCCAGACCACGGACTCGAGAGCGCTCAACGGCTTGAACGAAACCGGCGTCTCGGGGGTTTCGAGGGACAGGGCGTCGCCCCCGGCCGCCTGGAACCCCTGGATCCGCCAGAGGGCTTGGCGCCGCCGAGGGGTATATGCGGTCAGCGAGCCGGCTTCGGCCAGGCGGTCGAGAAGGTTCTGTCGCAGCCCGGTGCGGGAGGCGAAATCGGCCAGGGAACGAAACGGGCCGGCGCGCCGGGCTTCATCGATGCGCTGCCAGTCCGCTTCCCCGAGTCCTTTTACGCAGCACAGGCCCATGCGCAAGGCCGGGACCCCCGGGGAGTCTGCCGACCCGCCGGCCTGCCTTTCCAGGGTGCAGTCCCGGTCGCTGTGCCGGACGTCCACCGGCAGCACCCGGACTCCGTGTCGTCTGGCGTCGTCCACGATGGTGGCCGGCGCGTAGAAGCCCATGGGCTGGGCGTTGAGCAGCGCGCAGGCAAAGGCCGTGGGGTAATGGCGCTTGAGCCACGCCGACGCATAGGCGATGTGGGCGAAGCTTGCGGCGTGGCTTTCGGGGAAGCCGTAGTCGCCGAAGCCGCGGATCTGCTCGAACACCCGGGTGCCGAACTCCCGGGCGATGCCCTTGGCCTCCATGCGGGAGATGAACCGGTCCCGGTGCCGCTCGATCCTTCCCGATCGCCTCCAGGCGGCCATGTCCCGCCTGAGCTGATCGGCCTCCCCTGGCGTGTAGTCCGCCGCCACCACCGCCAGCCGCATGACCTGCTCCTGGAACAACGGCACCCCCAGGGTCTTCTTGAGGATGGGCTCCAGAGAGGGGTGGGGGCAGGTGACCTCCTCCTCGCCGTTTCGGCGGCGCAGGTAGGGATGCACCATGCCTCCCACAATGGGACCCGGCCGGACGATGCTGACCTCGATGACGAGATCGTAGTACTTGCGGGGTTTGAGCCGGGGCAGCATGGACATCTGCGCGCGGCTCTCGATCTGGAAGACCCCCACGGTATCGGCCTTGCAGATCATGTCGTAGGTGGCGGGGTCATCCTTGGGAAGAGTGGCCAGAGAGAAGGTCCGGCTCCAGTGTTTCCGGATGAGGCGAAAGGACCGGTCCACCACGGTCAGCATGCCGAGCCCGAGCAGATCCACCTTGAAGAGCTTGAGGCTTTCCAGATCCTCCTTGTCCCACTGGATGACCGTGCGGTCGCGCATGGCACCGTTCTCGATGGGCACCAGGTCGCGCACCGGTTTGTGGCCCAGCAGAAATCCGCCAGGGTGAATGGACAGGTGGCGGGGGAAATCCTGGATTTCCGCCACCAACCGCAGCAGTTCGCCATGCGCGCGGGGACCGAGGCCGGCGCTTTCGAGCAGCTTCGAATCCACCTCCTCGTAATGGCCCATCAGCCGGGTGATACGATGGACGGTGGTCTCTGAAAGGCCCAGGACCTTGCCCACGTCTCTCACCGCGGAGCGGCCGCGGTAACGGATGAAGTTGGCCACCATGGCCGCATGGGTGCGGCCGTGCTTCCGGTAGAGGTACTGGATCACCTCCTCGCGGCGGTTGTGCTCGATGTCGAGATCGATGTCCGGGGGCTCGGCCCGCTCCCCGGAGATGAACCGCTCGAACAGCAGATCCATGCGCACCGGGTCGATGGCGGTGATGCCGAGGCAGTAGCACACCGCGGAATTGGCCGCGGAGCCGCGCCCCTGGCAGAGGATCCCGCGGCTTCGGCAGAACCGCACGAGGTCCCACATGGTCAGGAAGTAGCCCTCATAGGCCAGTTCGCCGATGACCCGGAGCTCGTGCTCGAGCTGCGCCCGGATGTCCTGTGGGACAGTGCCGCCGTAGCGCTTCCGGGCGCCCCGAAAGGTGATTTCCCGGAGCCACTCCCCGGAGGTCTTGCCGCCCGGAAGCTCCTCGGAAGGATAGCGGTAGTGGATCTCGTCCAGCGAGAAGGTGCAGCGGTCGGCCACTTCGAGGGTTCGGACGACGGAGTCCCGGTCGTCCCTGAAGAGGGCCGCGAACGCGGCCGGGGACTTGAGGTCGTGCTCCGCGTTGGGCTTGATCCGACACCCGGCGGCGGTGAGCAAAACCTGGTGGCGGATGCAGGTGAGGACGTCCTGAAGCCGGCGCCGGGAGGGGTGGTGGTAGAGCACTTCGGTGGCGGCTGCCGTGGGAATGCCGTAGCGGCGCGCCCGCTCCCGCAGTCGCCGTTCCTGCGGCGCCTCGTTGGCGCGGCGATGGCGGGTCACCAGCGCGTAGAGCCGGTCGCCGAAGGCGTCCCGGAGGTCCCGGGCGACGAACGCCGGTTCCGGCTCCCGAACCAACAGGCTCTCCTCTCCGCCCCACAGAGCCATCAGCCCGCCGGCGTAGGCGCAGACCTCCTGCCATTCCACGACGCTTCTTCCCTTGGGAGAGCGGAGACGCCCGGTGGAGATCAGCTGGCAGAGATGGGCGTAGCCGGTGCCGTCGGCCGCGAGCAGCAGGATGGAGGAGCCGTCGGCGACGGTCATGCGGGCGCCGATGACCAGATGCAGGCCCAGCTCCCGTGCCTTGACGTGGGCGCGCACGGTGCCGTAGAGGCCGTCCCGGTCGGTCAGGCAAAGCGACCCGAGCCCGAGTTCCGCCGCCCGCTCCAGGATCTCCTCGGGATGGCTCGCCCCTTCCAGGAACGAGTAGTGGCTCTTGCAGTAGAGGGGTGCGTAGGACACGGGTGCCCGGGGCTGTACGCTGGAGCAGGGAAAGCGGGATGAACGTCCGGGGGAACGCCCCTTGACCGCGGCCATGGTTTTCTACTCCACTTTCCCGTGCAGGAACCAGCCGCGCCGCCGGGAGTCATAGTAGACCCACAGCCAGGAACCCGCGCCGGTGCGGACGAAATGGTATTCGCGATGCACCCCGGCACCCGAGCCCCACCATCCTCCGGAGATGATGTAAGGACCGGCGCTCTCCCGAGTGAAAGAGCCGCCGTCAGCCCGGCTGCCGCCGGCCCGGGCACCGCTGACCAAGGCATCGCTGACCAGGGGGTCGGCATCGGCCCCGGGCGTTCCGGGCTTCCCGAACCGGACGGGCTCCGGAAAGAAACGCCGTACCAGCGGCCGCAGCAGGACTCTGCGCGGTTGTGCCGGCGGAACGGCTTCCATGCGCTCCCAGCCAAAGCGCGCTTCGGGAAGATGCCCGGCACGCAGGCACGCCCGCAGCAGCGCGCCGTCGCCGAACCGGGCCCGCAGCCGCGCCAGGGCGCGGTTGGCTGCGTCGGGATCCCGGGCGGAGGCGCCGTGGAAAAGCTGCCCCTGCCGGACATCGGGGGAGGCTCCCCGGAGATACATGACGATTTCCGTCACGCCGGCCGGCAGTTCCGTGGCCTCCAGGCGAAGCCGCAGCAGTTCCCGGATCTGTCCCCGGTCGAGGGTGGGCCTGGCCGGCCGCAGGGTCTCGACCCTCTCCGACTTGTCATCCAGGCGGAGATGGACACGGAGTGCGGCCATCGTCTCGTGCCGTCGGCCCAGCGACTCGAGCAACGGCTCCAGCAGCTCTTCCATCAGGATCGCCAGCCGTTGGCCGTCGGCCTCCGGATGGTCGAGGAAGGTCGTCGCGGTCACGGGCTCGGGCGGCATCTCCGGGCGCAGCGGGCTCCAGAGATCGCCCGCGGCCAGCCGGTGGAGCCGGTGAGCTTCCCGTCCGAGACGAGAACGCACCTGGGACGCTGGCAGATCCAGGAAGCCCCCGAGAGTATGGATGCCGAGCCGGGCCAGGAGACCGCGGACCTTGGGAGCGAAATCGAGCCGTTCGAGCCGTACGCCGCGGACATGATCGTGCTCTTCCCCGGGCGTGTGGAAGACCGTGGTCCGGTCACAGACCTTGGCCGCGGCATAGCTGCCGAAGCGGGAGAACCCCACGGCCACGGTGTTGTAGAGGCCTGCGCCGGCAAGGTCCCGGTGGATGAGCCTGGCCCATTCCTCCAGGCTGGAGTAGAGCAGGGAGAGGCCCGAGGCCCCGAGCCAGAAAACCCCGGGTTCGTCCCGGGAGGGCTCGACCTCCACGGCAAAACACCGCAGCCGCGGGACCAGGGAGGCCACGGCCCTTTCCATGGCCGCATGGGAGATGACGCCGGCCCGGAGATGGCGCGAAAGCGCGAGCCCCGCCCCATAGCGCATGCCCGGGAGGATGCCCATGGCCCGTGCCTGTCGGTTCACCCGGAGAATGGTTCCCCGGGCCCTGTCCCGGTCCACCACCGCGGCGGGATGATTCTTCCAGTCCGGATGGTCCCGGAGCAGCAGTTGCAGGGGAAAGGCCGCTACGTCAACACAGGCCATCCGTTCCACGGCACGACTCCGTGTGGCTCCACCCCGGTGCCCCTCGCTTGTCCTTGACCATGCGGATCTCCCAGTCGAAGCGGCTGAAGGCCGTCTTCGAGATCCTTCCTTCACCATGAAGCGACACCAGCGGTCCCAGCGAGGGCGCACCGTCTTTCTTGCGGGTGAGACAAAGAAGCGCCGCATGATGCCTTCGGGCCAAGGCCGCCAAGCGGCTCTGGACCGCCATATGCATCCGTGTCTCGGCCTTCAGGTCCACCACCACCAGCCCGAACGCCCCGGAACGCAACAACTGGTCGGCCGCACGGGACGCGGCGAGGGCGTCGTCAACGCGGACCACCGGCAAGGCATCGAGATCGATGCCCCACTCGGCAAAATCCGGCGGGAAGAAGATCGAGTTGCCGAAACCGACCCACGCCGCGGGCTCGCCACACTGCTGGGCCTGGAGGATCAGGGCCGCGGCGGCCGTGAGGGAGGGAGCCGCGCCGGAGTCCGAGAACTCCGTGAGACGCCCCGCCAGCAGCGAAAGGCTCCAGGTCCGCGGAGCCTCGCGCGCGGGTCCTTCGCACACGGGTCGTGCGGGGGCGGCACCCGGAGCCGCCATGCGGCCGCATCTCTCTTCAGCAGGAACATCCATGGAAGCTCTCCGTGTCCCGCGGGCGGCAAAGCTCCGGGCGCTGGCAACACGCCTTCACCGACTCCGCGCCCGCCCCCTCCCGGTCACCCTTCAAGATACCGTCTCACCTCCACCACCTTGCCCAGGAGCGTGCACTCATCAGCCCTCGGAATGATCGGCGCGAAAGCCGGATTCTCCGGATGCAGTTCGACCCGGTTCCGGCGCAGCCGGAGCTTCTTGATGGTGGCCTCATCGCCCACCAGGGCGACGACGATATCGCCGGATGCGGCTTCCGCCTGCTGCCTCACGACGACGATATCGCCCGGAAGGATGCCCGCCCCGGTCATGCTTTCCCCCTGGACCCGAAGCCCGAACAGATCCCCCGAACCTCGTGACCGGACCGAGATGTATCCCTCGCATTCCTCCACGGCGGCCCGGAGTCCACCGGCCTGCACCCGTCCCAGCAGCGGAACGAACAGCGTCCCGGGTTCCCGAGGCAGACGATAGCCCCTGGACTTCCCTGGCGCCTTGACCAGACGCCCCTCGGCCACCAGGCGCTCGAGATGCTGCCTGGCCGTCTGCACTGCGCTGAACCGGAACGCCTCCTGGACCTCCCGCACCGTGGGAGGAAGCTCCTCGAGAATCCGCCTGCGAACGAACCGGTAAACCTTTTCCCGGGTCTCCCCCGGTGGAGTCAAGGGTGCCATGAGGATACGCATAACAGATATATGTCTGTCATGCAACCGACCTGTTCAAGGTGGAGAACCGAGTTGGCAGCGAAATCCCGCGGACGCGGCCCGGCGGTGCCTGCCGCATGACGTGACCGCAGGCAACGGGGTCGGGCCGTGCGCCGGCTCCGTCCAACTTGACACCCTCGGTCCGGCGAAAGTAGATTCCTGGCCGGTCGCCACGTCGAAGAAGTTCCCGGTGAGCAGCGCATCCATGCCTAGGGGCAGGTACAAGAAGCCTCTGCCGGCCGGGAAGAATGCATTGATGAAGAGCCCGTCCGCCCCCGGACGCCGCCACCGCCCTTGGTGCGGCCGTCATTGGGCGTCGGTGGTGGAGTTTCGGAGTCACCATGCAAGTGGGAAAAGTCTGTATCCCGGCACCCCACAAGCTCTCGGCAGGGCGGGACATGCTGGAGGAGGCGGGTTGCGAGCTCGTGCTGGGCAAGGACCAGGATGAGTTTCCCAGGCACCGCTACACGGAAGACGAACTGGTGGAGCTCGTGGGCGACAGCGACACCATCTGGGCGGCCCAACGGGACCACTTCACCGGCGCGGTGCTGGCCCGATGCCCCAAGGTGCGCGCGGTGATCAAGGCCGCCATCGGCTACGAGACCATCGACGTGGACAGCGCCACCAAGCTGGGCATTCTGGTGTGCAACAGCCCGGCCCGGGAGAATTTCACCGGCGTGGCGGAGGCCACCGTCGGGCTCATCTCGATGCTGTTCAAGCGGCTGGTGCACAACCAGCGCCTCCTGCGCGAGGGCCGCTGGAAGCGGAACGAGCACCGCGGCAACCTCATGGCCGGCCGCACCATCGGCATCATCGGCCTGGGGCGGGTGGGCAAGGAGACGGCCCGGCGCCTGGGCCCCTGGGATATGCGGCTCATCGCCTGCGACCCCTACATCACCCGGGAGTCGGTACGGCACCTGGACGTGGAACTGGTGTCGCTGGACACGGTGCTCCGGGAATCCGACCTCGTGACCTGCCACACGCCGCTCACCGAGGAGACGCACCATCTCATCACCATGACCGAACTCAGAAAGATGAAACCCTCCGCCTATCTGGTGAATACGTCACGCGGCGGCGTGATCCGGCAGGGGGATCTGGTGCAGGCCCTGAACGAGGGCGTCCTTGCGGGCGCCGCACTGGACGTGTTCGAGGAGGAGCCGCTGCCCATGTCGGACCCGATTCGCCATGTGGACCCGGAGCGGCTGATCATGACCCCGCACATCATCGGCACCAACCCGCAGTCCCAGGTCTCCGGCGAGCGCATGGCCGCTCGGAGCATTCTCGCGGTGCTGGCCGGGCAGGTGCCGGAGACGGTGGTGAACCCTGCCTGCGTGGACGCCTGGAGAGAGCGGTTCGGCGGCCGTTGAGGCCGAATCCGCTGCCGTTCGGTGAATCGCGAATCCCGCTTCCCGCAGTGTGGCTGGCGCCCCGCCCGGCCCCGCAGGCGCACCGGCGCCGGGATCGAAGTGTCCCTGCGGGAGGCGTTGGCCACCCGGGAACAGATGATCCGGCTCTACGCCAATCCGCAGCAAACCCGCATCGGCAGCCAGCGTGTGTGTTGCCGGCCAGGACCGCGCCGCCGGAGTCGGCGCGCTATGGCTCGTAGGACAAGGAGGAACGGACCAGATTGCTGATGCGCCGGTGCATGGGGTTGCGGAGTTCCTCGCCGATGTGGGCCATGGCCCCCAAGGTACGGCCGATGAGCGCGAAGGACTTGGCCATCTGCCACTGGAGTCCCATGTCGGATGCGATGGCGGCGATGGCGCCGGTGACGTTGATGGGCAGACCCCGGTCGTAACGCGCCTCCGCGGCCTTCCGGATCTCTTCCAGGAGCTCGCAGCAGCGCCCGCGCACACCCGTCTCGGCGGCGATCTCGTACAGCCGGTCGGCGCGCGGGTCGCCCTCCGAATGGGTGGCATGGCCGATGCCGGCGATGCGCTGCTTCCGGCCGGCGTGGTCTTCCACCACGCCCCGGGCCACCGCGGCCAGATCCGCGGCGCCGCTGTCCGGAGGCAACGCGTCCTGCAGCATCCTGGCGCAGTATTCCGACGAACCCAGGTGCACGCTGCCCGCTCCCAGCAGGGCCGCGGCCACCGCCCCCTGGATGGCTTCCGGTGCGGTGGAGACCGTCAGGCGCGCCGCGATGATGTTGCTCACCATGCCGTGTTCCACCAGGACGTTGAGCAGTGCGTCCGTCATGCGGCCTTCGTCCTCGCTGGGAACGCGGCCCACCAGCATGAGGAAGGTCATCTGGCCAAAGCTGAGCTTGCCCAGGATATCCTTGGTCAGATCGATGTTGCGGACCAGGATCCGATGCAGTTCGGCCTTGCCCAATCCGGTTACGATCCGGGTCTTGTCGTCGCTCATGGAGTTCTCCTTGCGGTCATGTGCCCGTGCCGCGGTCCGGCCTCATATGTCGATGCGGGTATCCCACAGGATCGGATCGCCGCCCATGGTGGGGCAGAACAGATCCACCTGCAACTGCACCTGGCAACCCGGACAGCAGTACTCGTGGTACTCGCCGATATAGGGCTCGCCGGACGGCAGGGCGTCCTCCATGTAGTCGTTCAGGTCCAGGATGCGCCGCAGCGCGTAGTTCTTGTAATTCTCCCCGGGGCTGCAGAAAAGGTGCTGGCAATGGACGCAGCGGATGGCGTACTGGCCGTTCCGCCGGGCGATCTCCAGGCTCGCGTGGAAACGAAGCACCGGATCGTATTCGCCGGCCCGGCCCGGGTCCAGCGACGATGTCTTCCCGGAAGGCGGCGCCCCGCGTTCCCGGCGCTCGGCATGCATCCGCTCGCGCAGGCTCCGTGTCGCTGCCTCGTCCACGGACCGGCCGTCCCCGGCCAGCACCACGCCGTACACCTCCCGGCCGATCCGGGTGGTGAGCCAGCTCCGGCCGAAATCCCGCAACACCAGCGCGGGGTCACGTTCCAGCGGATCACCGAAACCGCCGCCGCCGGCCACATAGTCGATCAGCAGGCTTCCTTCGGGCAACGCCACCCGCTCCGGAACCCCATCGGGATGGACCACCCGGCCCCAAGTCCCGTCCCGCATGGTGGCACCGTCCGGGTACTCGCCATCCCTGACCCGGTCCAGCAGTTCCATGCCCGCCGCCACCATGTAGCGCAGCACGCTCTTTCCGGTAGGGTAGCCGCCGCACAGGCCGTAACCGCCCTGGGCCACCCCACCGTAGGGCTTGTAGTCGACGCTGCAATCCCGGGAGCCGTAGATCCAGTAGATCCGGTAGCTGCCGAGGCCGCCGCGGTACTGGCCGAATCCGCTGCCGTCCGGGTTGTGTCCCCGGGTGAAGTACAGGAACGGATACTGCATCTCGATGCGCTCGATGTCGCTTATGCCGGCGGAGGGGATGTTCATGTGGCCGCCGGTGTTGACACCGTCACGCAACGGCGCGCCGCCCATGCCGGCGCCATGGATGTCGTAGAGGCCCTGGGCCACGCGGATACCGTCCCGGGTGTGGCCGCCATAGAAGTAGCCGGGCCCGCCGGCGTAGGCCAGGTTGCCGGTGGTGGAGGCGTTGACGTCGTCCGTCCGGCCCGCCGCGTAGAGCATCTTGGAGACACATTCGCAGATGGTCGAGACCAGCACGTTGCCCACCCGGGGCGCGGCGCCGCAGGCCGCCGGAAAGGTGCAGTTCAGGATGGAGCCTTCCGGCACCTTGAGGGTCACCGGCCGCATCTTGCCGTCGCTCCAGGGCACGTCCCAGAACAGCGCGTTGGTGAGCGCCAGGGTGATGTGCGCGGCGGTGCTCGGAAGCGTGGAATTGTGGTCGGTATCGGTTTGCGGGCTGGTGCCCTCGAGGTCGAACTCCAGCTCGTCGCCCTTCTTGGTCATGGTGCAGTAGAGCTGCTGGGCCACGGCCTTGCGCGACTTGCGGTCGAGCGTGGTGACATACTCACGGGAAACCCAGGTGCCATCCGGCAACGAGCGCAGCTTGGCCCGGGCCTTGGCCTCCGAGTCCTCGATCATGCGCCGGCCCGCGGCCTCGACGAAACCGGCGCCGAACTTCTCCACCAGCCCCCGGTAACGGTCGGCGCAGACGTTGTTGCCGGCGATCATGGCCTTCATGTCCAGCCCCACGTACTGCGGGTCGCGGCACATGCCGGTGAGGGTCCGGAACACGTCCTCGCGAAACTCGCCCTTCTCGACGATCTTGAGGCCGCTGATGCAGATACCCTCGTGGAAGATCTCCAGGGCGCCGCCCCGAAGCACCCCGCCAGTGTCGGCGGTATGGGTGCTGGTGGCCGTCCACGCGATCAGCGCCCCTTCGTGGAAGATGGGCTTGATGACCATCATGTCGTAGGTGTGGGAGCCCGCCACATAGGGATCGTTGAAGAAGAACTGGTCGCCGTCGTAGAAGCCGGGGGACTCCTGGAAGTACTCCATCATGTTCTTGATGGCCTGGGAGGTGGCCGCGGCGAAGCGCAGGTGGCCGGAGCACGCCAACACCATGACGCCTTGGGCGTCGTAGAACGAACTCATGCACTCGCCGCCCTGGGCGACGATGGGAGAGGCGGTGACGCGCTGAAGCGTCATGCGTCCTTCTTCCCCGATGGCCCAGAGCCGGTGGACGTACATCTCGTAACGAATGGGATCAACCGCGGTCGGTTCCATCGCTCTCTCTCCTGATCCTTGCTCACACCTGGACACGCGCTGCCCCGGATCCCTGGATATCCATCACCAGATTCAGGTACGGATCCACCGCCACCCGGGCACCGGGCGGCACCGGGATCGTGGTGAAGGGCAGTTCCAGAATCGCGGGGCCCGCCACCTCGTTGCCGGCCTTGAGCCGCGTGTTGTCGTACACCGGCGTCTCGATGAATCCGCGCTCGGGACGCGTGAAATAGACGTTCCGCCTGCCCTTGACGGCCCGGGAGCCGTCTCCCTGCTCGACCGGCTGCGGCTTCAATTCCGGCTTGGTGACCCGCCCCACGGCGTCCACCCGGATGGCGCTGATCTCGATGCCGGCCTTGGTGTAACCTGCGCCCACGCCGTAGAGATCCTCGTACTTCTTCTCGAACATCTCCTGCAGTTCCCGCAGCCGCGCGTCGGTCATGCGGTCCCACGGCAGCGGGATCTCGACACCGGCCGTCTGCCGCCGGTAGCGCATGGTGAAGAACCGGCGGTAGTCCACCTGATGGGCCTTGAAGCCCTCGCCGGTCATGGCCTCGCCAAGCTCCTTCTCGATGGTCTCGAGCCGCTCGTTCGGCCCCTCGGGCTGCGCCGGGAAGATGTACTGGCAGGTCATCACGCGCGTGTGGATGACGTCCGCCGCGGCCACGCCGAACGCGGAGAACACCGGCGAGGTCGGGAAGATATAGATCCGGTTGATGCCGAGCTCGGCGGAAAAGCCGGCGGCGTGCACCGGTCCGGCACCGCCGAAGGCGTAGATGACGAACTCCTCCGGCAGGTGTCCGGTGCGCACCACCTGCTGGCGGATGAGGTCGGACATCTTGCTGTTGACGATGTCGTAGACGCCGGCGGCGGCTTCGACGTTGCTCAGACCCAGCGGCCTGGCGATCTTCTCTTCGACCGCCTTCTCGGCCTTCTCCCGGTTCAGGGACTTGCGGCCGCCGAGGAAGTAATCGGGGTCGATGATGCCCAGCACGAGGTCGCAGTCGGTGACCGTCACCTCTTCGCCGCCGGCATCGTAGCAAACCGGCCCGGGCCTCGCGCCCGCGCTCTGAGGGCCCACCAGCAGCCGGCCGGTCTCTTCGTCGACCCGGGCGATGGTGCCGCCGCCGGCACCGATGGACTGGATGTCGATGATGGGCTGGAGCATGCGGAAGCGCTCGACGATGGGCTCCGCCGCATAGCGCCAGTAGCCCTCGGTGATGAGTCCCACGTCGAAGCTGGTGCCGCCCATGTCCGCGGTGATGACATTGGGGTGATCCAGCAGACCGGCCACGTAGGCCGACGCGATGGCGCCCCCCGCCGGTCCGGACTGGAGGTTCGACACCGGCGTGGCGTGGGTGCGGTGGGCCACGCCGCCGTTGCCCTGCATGATCAGGAACGGTCCCGCCAGGCCGCCTTCTTCAAGCCTGGTCTGGAGGCCGCCGAGATAGCGGTCCACGGTGGGGCCGAGGAAGCTGTTGATGATGGCGGTGTTGGCGCGGGCATACTCGCCGGCCACCTGGGCCAGCTCGCTGCCGAAGGACCAGAAAACCTTGCGGGAAGGATCGGCCTCCAGTGCCAGCGCGCGCACGTCGTCCTCGTGCCGGGAATTGGCCCAGGCGTGCAGCAGGCTTACCGCGATGGCCTCGCACCCTTCCTCGTCCACGAGCTTGCGGATGGCCCCCCTCACGTCCTCGCGCGACAGCGGCACCACCACCTCGCCGCGGTAGTCGATGCGCTCGCGCACGCCGAGAACCCGCTCCCTGGGCACCAGGGGCTCGGGCTTGGTAACCCAGGTGGCGTGGCGGATCTCCTCCTCGGAGAGTCCGTCCACCCGACCGATGGCGCGCATGATCTCGGTGGTGTCCTCGAACCCGCGGGTGGTGATGAAACCGACCTTCACGCCGGTGCGGGTGATCAGCGCGTTGGTCGCCACCGTGCTGCCGTGCTTGAAGAGCACGGCCTGATTCAGCAGGTTGGTGCGGTCCACATCCAGTATCCGCGCGGCTTCCGCGAGCGCGTCCATGACGCCCCGGGAGAACTCGTCCGGTGTCGTCGACGCCTTGGCCGTCCACACTTCCCCGCTCGGGGCCATGACGACCACGTCGGTAAACGTTCCGCCCGTGTCGATACCGATGATGTAGTCTTTCGCTTCCGCCATGCCTGTTCTCCCTCCTGTTTGCGGGACTGTCCGGCGGCACGGTCCCGGTTCGTCCGACACGTGCGGGACGACGCTTTGCCGATCCAGCCAGCGTCTTCGCCGCCCGCGGACCAAGCAGAGTCGAACGTGGCCAAGTGGATGCGAACACGGGAACCGCGGGGGCGAAAGAAGCCCCGGAGCCACCCCGGAACAACTCCCGAAGTGGCCACACGGCACCGAGGGCTCTTGGCTGACGCCTCCTGCGGCCGGATTCAATGGATGGGTCCGGGCACCACCCCGGAGCCGCCTCGACTCGTTCGCGCCGCGTGTTCAGTTCATCACCACACCGCCGTTGATGTTGAGAGTGTAACCGGTGACATAGGTATTCTCCGGGCCCGCGAGAAAGTAGAAGCCTTCGGCGATTTCCTCCGGCCGGCCGGTGCGCCCCAGGGGGATGAGCGGTTTCCACGCCTCCCGCGACCCGGGGGCGGCGCGGGCCAGAACCCGCGGCGTGTCCGTCGGGCCCGGGGCCACGACATTGACAAGGACACCGTAGGGGGCCAGTTCCCGGGCCAGGGACTTGGTGAAGCCCAGTACGCCGGCCTTGGCCGCCGAGTAGGGCGTGCGCAGAGCGCAGCCGGTGAGTCCGTAATTGGACGCGGTGTTGACGATGCGGCCGCGCCGCTGCCCCATCATCACCGGCGCCACTTCGCGGCAGAAGAGGAAGGTCCCCTTGAGATTGACGTCCATCACCTCGCGCCATTCCGCCCAGGAAAGCGCCTCCACGGCCTTGGTGTGGATGGTGCCGCCGGCCAGGTTGGCGAGGATGTCGACGGAGCCGAACTCCTCCCGGACACTCGCCACCACGTCCCTGACATCGGCGGCCCTCGTGACGTCGGCGCGGCAGGAGCGTGCCCGCGCGCCCGCCGCGGTCAACTCGGCCACCACCCCCTCTGCGCCCGCCCCATCCACGTCGGCGACAGCCACCGCCATGCCGGCTCGGGCGAACCGCAACGCGACGCAACGGCCGATGCCGTTGCCGCCTCCGGAAACAATGGCCACATCGCTCATTTCGGGATCCTTCCCCCGCATGGCCGACGGCACCGCCCGGCGGCGGCCCGGACCGGCTCTAGAGAAAGTCCTTCAGCAGGACCTGCCCCGCACCCATGGGCTGCAACCGTTCGAACTCGAACCGCCTGGCCGGGTCGCACTCGGGCGGCTTGGTGGCGTCGATCATCACCTTGCCGCCGACGCGGTGCCAGCCCGGCGCCCCGGGGGCGCCCATCTCCCGGCACGAGGGATCCATGGCGTGGACCTTGGCACCCGGGATGGTGATGATGTCCTCGGCCGGGTTCACCCGCGTGGAGATGGCCCACAGCACGTCGGCGTAGTTGAAGATGTCCACGTCCTCGTCCACCGCGATGGCCACCTTGGGATGCTGGTACTCGCTGGACAACGCCGCCATGAGAACGTTCCTGGCCTCCCCATGGTAACGCGCGTTCATCTGCACGACGATGCCGAAGATGCCCGGCAGGGCCAGCACGTTCTTCACCTGGGCGCCGCCGCCCACGCTCCGTATCCGTCGCAGGAGCTGAGCCGACATGGGCACCTTGTGGTAGACGCAACCCTCCACCTCGGCGCCGTTCTGGATGTTCTTGAAGATGGCGTCGCCGCGCATGGTCACGGCGTTGATCTGGAACACCGGGTTCTCGCCGGCGCCGGCCAGATAGTAGTCCTGGAACTCGCTGAAGGGGCCTTCCTCCTCGCGCACATGGGGCAGGATCTCCCCTTCCAGCACCACCTCGGCCTGGGCCGGCACCTCCATGTCGAGGGTCTCGCACTTCACCATCTCCACTTCTTCCCGCAGCAGCGCCGAGGCGATGTTCAACTCGTCGCGGCCGTAGTCCGTGGTGGTGGCGGCGGCAAAGTAATACATGGGATGGTGGCCGATCATGAAGGCCGCCGGCATGCCCTCGCCCCGGGACTCGTGCTTCTGGTAGTTGGTCCAGCCGTGGCGCGGATAGAGCAGGATGCCGGTCTTCCGGGGTCCCTTCATTTGCAGGCGGTGGAAGCTGAGGTTGCGGTTGCCGGTGTCCGGATCCTTGGAGATCATCAGCCCCGCGGAGATGAAGGGGCCGCCGTCGCGGATGCCGCACTGGTGGATGGGCATCCGGGTGATGTCCACCGCGTTCCCCGTGAAAATCCGTTCCTTCACCGGACCCGAGGACACCAGCCGGGTGGTTCCCGGCGTTTCGGTGCGTCTGACGAACTCCGGCACCATCTCGTCGCGGCCGCAACCAAAGGCCAACGGCGCCAGCCGGACGTCGCCGGGCGCCTGCCCGAGACAGCGCCAGCCCGGGAAACCATCGAGGTTCTCGAACAGCAGCGCCCGTTCCCGGGACTGCCACAACAGCGCCCCCATCTGCGTGCGCGGATCCACCGGCTTGGCGATGGTGTCGAGCACGCCGGCACCGCGCAACTGGTCGATCCAGGTGCGTATATCCTTCTTCATGTGTCGATTCGCCGTGCGCAAGCCGCGGCCGCCCGGTGCGCCAGCCGGCACCGGGCGGCCGCGGGATCGGACTACTGCTGCTTGCGGCTCTGGAGTGCCGGGATGTACTCGTTCTTGAGATAATCCCACCCCGGCGACGATTTGAGCATGTTCTTCACGACCCTGTCCACGTCCGGGCCCTTGATATAGTCGAGCTTGAGCCCGAAGATCTTCTCCCATTCCTTCACATAGACCGGATCGGAGTACATCTTGTCGAAGGCGGCCCGGATGGCCGCGACGCGGTCCGCCGGCGTGCCCGGAGGCACCACCAGCTTGCGGTTCAGAGTCCGCAGGGTAGGACCGGTGAGCTTGTACGCTTCCCACGCCGGACCCGAGGGGGCCTTGCCCTTCACCTGCTTGTAGACTTCCTCGAAGGTCGGGATGTCGGTGCCCGGAGAGCGGATGACTTTCCCGTCGGGAGTCAACACGCCACCTTGCCAGATGACGATGGCGACCCCCTCCTGGATGGAGGCGTAGTACCGGCCGCCGGTGCCGAGCACATGGTGGAGGCCGGTGCCGCCGACGTAGGAAACCTCGCCCGACAGGAACGCCAGCGCCATCTGGGCGGTGCCGGGGTATCCCACGGCATATCTGTAGCCCTGGATGCCCAGCAGGTCGAGCCCGATGAGGTCGTTCAGGAAAGACGACCCGGTGATGGAGCGGCCGGAAACCGCGATCTTCGCGGGGTCGATCCGGGTCAACGCAACGCCGTCCCTGACATTCAGAAAGTCCCGGACAATGGCGGCGGAGGCGCCGCTGGTGGCGTAGATCGCCGGCATCTTCGTCAGGTCGTAGTTGGGTGCGGGATCTTTCAGCGCCTGGCTGCTCAGATGGGTCGTGCCCAGGATGGCCCAGACGAGGCCGTCCTTCCTGGCCTTGTGGGCGGTATAGGCGCCTTGAATCAGACCGGACGCGCCGGGCATGTTGATCTTGACCACCTTGCTGGGCATGCCGGGCAGGTACTTGCCGATCCGGCGGGCAATGAGCCGGCCCTCGGTGTCGTGGCCGCCGCCGGGGGAATAGCCGGAAAGGATCTGGATTCTCTTGCCTTCGGTAAAGGCCTGCGCCAAGTCCGGGACAAAAAACCCCGACACCGCAAGGAGCATCAGGCACATGAATACTCTGCGTAGGATCATGAGAATTCTCCCTTCTGCGACAGCATGGGATACCGCTCCCCGTGCCGGACGCCTACTCGGCGTTGGCGAACTCGCGGAGGTAGGTCTGCCACTCCGAGGGCGCCATGGTCTCGTCGCGGATCCTGGTGGCCTCTTCCGGCGTGACCAGGACGGGGGCGAGCTTCTGACCGAAGATTTTCTCCCAATCCTTGACGAAACCCGGATCCTTGGCCATCTTGCCGATCCCGCCGCGCAACTCCTCCACCTTGGCCGTGGCGGTGGCCGGCGGCAGCACCAGAGTCCGGGTCAGCTTGGCCATGCCGAGGCCGATGGCGCGCCAAGCCTGCCAGTCGGGTCCCGAGGGCTCCTTGCCGTGGACTTCCTTGAACACCTCGTACAACGTCGGCACGTCCCCCTTCACGGTCTCGGACCGCGAGATGGATCCGTCCGCATTGAGGATGCCGCTCTGCCACATGGGAAAGACCAGGCCTCGCTCATGCATGTCCACGAAGGCGCCGCCGCCCACCAGGTGGGCATCGCTGGCAACGAAGAAACTCGCCTCGTCCCGCTCCATGGCGGCCTTGATGGGCGAGGTGCCCCGGTAGGCGCATACCGCCTTGTAGCCCTCGACCCCGAGCAGCCGCAACGCCAACTGACCGCGCAGGCAGGAGGAGCCCTGCTTGGCACGGCCCGCCAGGACGATCCTGGACCTGTCCACCTTGGTCATGAAGTCCGTGGCGTTCCTGGCTCCGAGAAAGTCGCGGGTGAGGTGCACCTGAATGCCGGCCACGGACCAGATGATGGGCATCCTGGAGAGGTCGTACTTCACCATCTCCGGCGGCGCGACCAACGCCTGCAGCCCGTGGCTGCTGCCGAAGAGGCCGATGATGGTACCGTCCGGCCTGGCCCGGTTGTAGACGTAGGATGACATGATCATGCCGCCGGCCCCGGGCATGTTCTGGACAATGACCTTGGGTTTCCCGGGCAGGTAACGGCCCAGGTGCCGCGCCATGACCCGTGCTTCGAGATCGTGGCCGCCGCCGGGCGGATAACCGATCAGGATGGTCACATTCCTGGCCGCGGCCGCCGTCCCGGCCAGCCCTGCGAACAACAAGACAAAGAACAGGGTACACCAACTCGCGGCTCTGGTTCTCTTCATGATTCACTCATCTCCTCGGTTGTGATCTCCCGTGGCAGGGCCTCCAGGCGCCGACCCTTCCGTCAGGCGCCATGGATCCCGGAACGCAAACGGGCTGAGGATTCCAGTTCACCCGAGATCCTCAGCCCGTTCGTGATTGACGGCCGCTCCTTCCGGAAGCGCCCTTGTCCGGAGCGTCGCCGGGTACCGGCCCGGAGACGCTCCTTCCGCGATTGAACCTGTTACTTTGCCGGCTTGGGAATCATCAGCTTCGCCGTGGCCAAGGTGTTCCCGTCCGCGTCCACCAGCATCAACTCATGATCACCGGGCTTCAGAAGACGCTTGATGGTCCGTCCCCGGATTCCCCATGTCGAGGAAAGCATGCCCTTGTCGTCCGCTTTCTCGACCGCCGGCTTCGCCAGGAAGCTCACGTCCGACAGCACGCCGCCCATCATGGTGCGGATGCCCACTTCCTGGCCAGCCATCAGGCCCGAAGCCGAGATCTTCACCTGCAGTCGGCCTTTCTTCACGTCGCCCACGTCCACCATGAGCTTCGCCCCCGCCATCGCGATGGTCGACAACAGGAACAATGCTCCCAGGGCCGCTGCCATACCGACTAGTGTCTTTCTTGCAACCATACGCTACCTCCCTTTGGTATTTGTTCCGCTGATCCAGACGGCTCCCTTTATACGTAAGCCCTGCGGCAAATGTCAAGTGCCTCGGTCAAGCGCCTTTTCGCCCGAATTCCGACCCCGCCATCACACGGGAACCAGACCCGACAGATACCTCTCCACCAGACCCAGAATGAACTCCTGCGGCCCGTTGATCAACCCCGGCGGCCACGGGATGTGCAGGACCATCTCGAACACCCCGACCATGAACACCACCATCACCAGCATGTAGGTCACGGCGACCTTCCAGGACTCGCCCGCCTGAACGCCCAGGTAGAGCACCAGAAAGAGCGGCACACTCAGGATGAAGCCGATGAGCCAGATGGACGCGTACAGCCCGAATATCCATCCGAAGATATTGACCGCGCGCTTGATCACCACCACCACCGGAACGCTGCGGTCCACCGGCAGGTCCATCATGCCGGCCACGTCCCCGTCCTCGCCCCTGCCGCGAAACAGGTCCAGACCCAGTTGCAGGAAGCACAGCGCCATGGTGGGAATGCCGATGGTCCAGGGAAAAAGCCGCGCCTGGTATTGCCACTGCCGGGCGGTCGCCACCAGCCCCACCATGAGCAGCAGAACGAAGACGGTGAACCATGCGCCCGGATTCGCCCTAGGCTTCATCGGCTTCCCCGTCCCGCCCGCACTCCACCCGCACCGCCCGCATCCGTTGCAGTTCCTGCTGCTTGCGTGTGTTGCGGATACCGTAGTAGAGGCTGGCGGCGATGAGCACCAGCACGATGAGAACGATGGGGCGGGCGAGCCAGGCGGCACCGTAGCGGCTGATGGAGATAAAGAGATAGTTCTCGATGATGCCGCTCAGCACCAGTCCCAGGATCAGCGGCGGCCGCGGCCAGCTGAACCGCTTCATGAACCAGCCCAGCAGCGAGAAGAACAGCAGCGACCACAGGTCGCCGTAGTGCCGGGTGGCCTGAAATGACGCCAGGAACACGATGACCACCACCAGCGGGGTCAGCAGATTGATCCGCACCATGGCGATCTTGGCCAGCGTATTGGTGAGCAGCATGCACAGGACGGTCCCGAACACGTTGGCGATGGCCAGGCTCCAGATCATCGTGTAGGTAACCGCCAGATCCCGGGTGAGCATGGCCGAGCCCGGGGTCAGGCCCTGGATGGTCATGGCCCCCAGCAGCAAGGCCATGGAGGCGCTGCCCGGCACACCGAAGGCGATGGTGGGAATCAGCGCCCCGCCCTCCTTGGCGTTGTTGGCGGCTTCCGGCGCCAGCACGCCGCGCACGTCGCCGGTACCGAAGGTGTCGTTGGCGCCCTTCTCCGTCTGGACCGCGTGACCGTAGGCGAACCAGTCCACCACCGAGGCCCCCAGCCCCGGGATGGCGCCGACGAAGACTCCCACCGCGCCGCAACGCAGCACCAGGAACCAGTGGCGGAGGGCATCCCGGATCCCCTCCGTGACCCCCTTGAGCCGTTCCTTGGGGACATCCGCGATACGAGTACCCCGGATGGTCAGGTCGACGATCTCGGGAATGGCGAAGATACCCAGCGCCACCGGGACCAAGGGCACGCCGTCCCACAGGTACAGTTGTCCGAACACCCAGCGGAGCACGCCGGTCTGCGGATCCATTCCCACCATGCCCACGCAAAGGCCGATGGCCCCCGCGATGAGCCCCTTGACCGGGGCGTTGCCGCTCAGCACGGCGACCATGGAGATGCCCAGCAGACCCAGGGTGAAGAACTCGGGGGAGCCGAATGCGAGCACGATGGGCCGCAGTACCGGGATGGAAAGCGCCAGCACCAGCGATCCGAACAGGCCGCCCAGGAGCGAAGCCATGTAGGCGCCGCCGAAGGCCCGCCCGGCCTCGCCCTTCTTGGCCATGGGGTGCCCGTCGAGAATGGTCGCCTGGGAGGCCGAGGTGCCGGGAACGCCGAAAAGCACCGAAGGAATCGTGTCGGAGGTGCTCGTCACAGAGATCAGCCCGATCATGATGGCGAACGCCTCGAAGGAGTCCATGTCGAAGGTGAAGGGCAGGAGGATCGCAAGGCCGACCAAGCCCCCCAAGCCTGGTATCGCACCCAAGGCCAAGCCCATGGCCACGCCGATGAACAGATACCCCAACCGGACCGGAACCAGGAGGTTCTCGATTGCCACGGTGGCGGCTTCCAGCATACCGACTCCCTTCCGGACTCCCCTCTGCCCCCTGTGGAAAATTCACAGGGATATATCGATGTCCTGAAAAGCTGTCAAGCCGGATGCGGTTCCGTCGCGCACTCGGATCCGGCTGGTTCCGTTGCGGGTTCTCCCAAAAAGGACTAGGTACGACGGGTATCCTCTGTCCGAATTTCGTGTGCGTCCATCGTATGCACGCAACCGCATGCAACCATTTGGAGGGACCGGCGGCGGCCGGCCCCCGTTACTCGGGAAAGGACCATCACCATGGGAAATCTGGGCATCTGCTTCGTCAACCCCGCCCCGCAGATCGAGCCGGGCTACGTCACCACCATGGCACGAAAATGCGACCAGGCGGGCCTGCATTCGTTCTGGACCATCGACCGCATCGCCTATGACAATCTCGAAGCCATGACCGTGCTCGCGGCCGCCGCGGGAGCCACGGAACAGATCCGGC
Organism: uncultured Binatia bacterium (SeqCode); assembly: GCA_964291295.2. GTDB lineage: Bacteria > Desulfobacterota > Binatia > UBA9968 > JAJDTQ01 > JAJDTQ01. Next base: position 3,552,230 of record OZ219754.1, read on the forward strand.
TGGGGACCTCGGTGCTGCTCTCGGCGCTGCGCCACCCGGCGCTCCTGGCCAAGACCGTGGCCACCCTCGATTTCCTGTCCAGCGGCAGGCTGACCCTGGGCGTGGGTTTCGGCAGCCGGGAGAGCGACTTCAGTTCGGTGGAGGTTCCCTGGGAACATCGGGGAAGTCGGGCCGAAGAATCCCTGGGCCTCATGAAGCGGCTCTGGACCGAAGACGAAGTGGAGCACCACGGCCGGTTCTTCGACCTCCACAGCACCCGCTTCGGCCCCAGGTCCGTCCAGTCGCCCCACGTGCCCATCTGGATGGGCGGCACCGCCGAGACCGTTCTCAAGCGGGTAGGGCGGCTCGCCGACGGCTATATCTGCGGCAGCAGCGCCGTGCACGACTTCGACGCGGTATGGGATAAGATCAGCGGCTACGCCCGGGCGGCCGGCCGGGACCCGGACCGCATCGAGAAGGCCGGGCTTACCTTCATCGCCATCGACGACGACAAGAACAAGGCGGTGGAGGCATGCGGCAACTATCTCGTCCGCTACTACGGCAAGGTGCGCATGGACGTGGAGAAGTACATGCTGGTGGGCAGCGCCGGCGCGTGCGCCGACGGCATCCGGCGGATCTTCGCCGGCGGCCTCCAGACGCTGATCATCGGTCTGGCCATCGCCGACCTGGCACAGTTGGATACGTTCCTGGAGAAGGTGCTGCCGCAGGTGGCGGGCTGATCCGACGTGGCGGCCGCCGCCTGCTTCCGGCCCCCGCCGCCACGGGGATGGCGGGTTCGGGACGGCGCTACAGCGGCGCCGGGTCCTCGAAGTTCCTGGTGTAGGGCAGCCTGGCGGCGGTCTTGTCGACCTCCGCCATGTTCTGGAGAAGCAGCGCGGTGGAGTCCCACGAGCCCGTGGTCAGGGCGTTGCGGTGGCCGTCGCTGATGTCGAGGTCGATTTCCTCGCCGTCCGGCAGGCGCACCTTCCGGGCGTCCAGATCCACCGTGAGTTCCACCGCGGGGTCCGACTCCACCAGGGTCATGAGCCTTCCGATGTCCTCCGACGACACCATCACCGCAGGCATCCCCAGCAGCACGCTGCTGCCGGCGAAGATGGGGCCGAAGGACTCGCCGATGAGGACCCGGATGCCCCAGCGGTACAGAGCCTGCGGTGCGTGCTCCCGTGACGACCCGCAGCCGAAGTTGCGGTTCACCAGCAGGACCTCGGCACCCTGGAAGCGCGCCTCGTTGAACGGATGATCGACGAGGTTGCCGCCGGCATCGCGGCGTTCGTCGAAGAACGGGTACTCGCCCATGCGGTTGAAGGTGATCTCCTTGAGGTAGCGGGCCGGCACGATTCGGTCGGTATCGATATCGTGTCCGCGCACCACCACCGCCCTGCCGCTGACCTGCCTGATCTCGTTCATGGTTCCCTCGTGTACGTGCGCACGTCCACGACCCTGCCGTTCAGGGCCGCCGCGGCCACCATGGCGGGACTCATCAGCAGCGTCCGTCCCTCCGGGCTGCCCTGGCGGCCGATGAAGTTGCGGTTCGATGACGACGCGCACACTTCGCGGCCGTTGAGCTTGTCGGGGTTCATGGCCAGACACATGGAGCAACCCGCCTCCCGCCATTGAAAGCCGGCTTCGGTGAAGATCCGGTCGAGCCCGGCCGCCTCCGCCTGTTTCTTGACCTCCACCGATCCGGGCACCACCAGCGCCCGCACGCCGGATGACACCTGGTTGCCCTTGGCAATACGCGCCGCGGCCACCAGATCGGAGAACCGTGAGTTGGTGCAGGAGCCGATGAACGCCACGTCGATGGGAGTCCCGAGAATCGGAGCGCCCGGCGTCCAGCCCATGTGCTGGTAGGCCTTCTCGACGGTCCCGGGATCCTGCAGCTCTTCGGGGCGAGGCAGGTTCTCCAGCACCCCCAGCGCCTGTCCGGGATTGATGCCCCAGGTCACCGTCGGCTCGATGACCGAGCCGTCGATGTCCACCACGTCGTCGTAGCGGGCGTCCGGATCCGACGCCATGGAGCGCCAGTACGCCACCGCGCGGTCGAAGGCCTCGCCCTTGGGCGCGAACTGCCGTCCCAGCAGGAAGTCGAAGGTGGTCAGGTCGGGGTTGACGTAACCCACCAGGGCGCCGCCCTCGATGCTCATGTTGCAGACGGTCATGCGTTCTTCCATGTTCATGGCATCCAGCACCGCGCCGCCGTACTCGTACGCGAATCCCTTGCCGCCGCCGACCCCCAGCTGCCGGATGATGGTCAGGATCACATCCTTGGCGTGCACGCCCAGGGGGAGACGGCCGTTGACGTTGATGCGCCGCACCTTGAGCCGGTCCATGGACAGGGTCTGGGTGGCCAGCACGTCGCGCACCTGACTGGTGCCGATGCCGAAGGCCAAGGTCCCGAACGCCCCGTGGGTGCTCGTGTGGCTGTCGCCGCATGCCAGCGTCATCCCCGGCTGGGTCAGGCCGAGTTGCGGGCCGATGACGTGGACGATGCCCTGCCGGTCGTTACCCGGGCCGTAGTACTCGATGCCGAAGTCACGGACATTCTTCTCCAGCGCGGCCATCATCGCCTCGGCCTGACCGTCGGCAAAGGGCCGGACCCGGGAGTCCGTGGGTATGATGTGATCGGCGGTGGCGAAAGTCCGCTGGGGCCAAGCGATGGGAAGCCCGCGTTCCCGCAGCATGTCGAAAGCCTGGGGGGTGGTGACTTCGTGGACCAGGTGCAGTCCGATAAAGAGCTGGGTCTGCCCGGTGGGCAACGTCGTGACGGTGTGGGCGTCCCAGACCTTGTCATACAGCGTACGTTCAGACATGAATCAATCTTCTCCTTGTCGGGAATCATAGCCAGCGACCCCGGCCACTTCAAGGGAAGCGCCGCGGCCGGGAACGCCGCCGCTCCGGTAGGACACCTCCGCCAGGAACAGGCCCCGGGCCGGTGCGGTGACGCCGGCCCGGGTGCGGTCACGGCCGTCCATGAGCGCCCCCAGTTCGCCCGGGTCCCGTTCGCCGAGTCCCGCCTGCACCAGCGTGCCGACGATGTTCCGCACCATGTGCCGGAGGAACCCGGTGGCTTCGATGCGGTAGACCCAGTGGTCCTCCCACGGATAAAGCGCGTTGCCGTAGATCCGCCGGATCGGCGTGGCGGCGCCGCACCCGGAGGCCCGGAAACACGAGAAGTCGTGTTCCCCTTCCAGTGCCGGCAACGCCTTGCGCATGGCGTCGATGCACAAGGGCCTGGGAATGTGCCACGCGTAGCGGTCATGGAACACCGACCGCCAGCGGTGGTTCCACAGCCGGTACTCGTAGACGCGCCGCCGGGCATCCCGGCGGGCATCGAACGAAGCGGACGCCGCCTCCGCCGCCCTGACGGTGATGTCGTCCGGGGTGAGGGCGTTCAGGCCCCGCTGGATGCGCGTCAGGTCCCGGTCGTCGGCGCAGACGAAGTTCGCCACCTGGCCCAGCGCATGAACGCCCGCATCGGTTCGTCCGGACCCATGGACCTGGACCCTGTCCCCCAGCAGCACGGCCAGTGCATCTTCCAGGACACCCTGGATCGTCGGCCCCTGGGGCTGGACCTGCCATCCGCGGTAACGGGTACCGTCGTACTCCAGGGTCAATCGGACGTTCATGGGGTCCCTCGGCTCGAGCCGGGAAACAGCGCCGGCGGGCGGATCAGTGGCGGTTCCGGATCAGGATCTCGGCGATCTGCACCGCGTTGAGGGCCGCGCCCTTGCGCAGGTTGTCGGCCACCACCCACAGGTTGATGCCGTTCTCCACGGACGTGTCCTCACGGATGCGTCCGACACGGGTGGCGTCCTTGCCCGCCGCCTCGGTGGCGAGCGGATAGTCGTTGCTCCGGGGCTCGTCCTGGAGCAGCACGCCGGGGGCCTCCCGGAGAATGGCACGGACGTCGTCCGCCGACAGCCGGGTCCGGGTCTCGACATTGATGGACTCGGAGTGGCTGCAGAAAACCGGCACGCGCACGGCGGTGGCGGTGATGCGGATGTCCGGGTCGTCCAGGATCTTGCGCGTCTCCTGGACCATCTTCATCTCTTCCCGGGTGTAGCCGTCGGGCAGGAACGTATCGATGTGGGGAATGCAGTTGAACGCAATCGGGTGCGGAAACTGCTCGCACTCCACATCGTGGCTGTTGAACAACGCCGCGGTCTGCTTGCCGAGTTCCTCCATGGCGCGCCGCCCGGCTCCGGACACCGACTGGTAGGTGGAAACCACGATGCGGCGGATGCCCGCGGCGTCGTACAGCGGCTTGAGCGCCACCACCATCTGAATGGTGGAGCAGTTGGGATTGGCGATGATGCCACGGCGGACGTGTTCGTCGATCTTGTCCGCGTTGACTTCCGGCACCACCAGCGGCACGTCGTCGTCCATGCGGAAACGGCTGGTGTTGTCGATGACCACCGCGCCCGCGTCCACCGCCGCCGGGGCGTACTCGGCGCTCACCGACGAACCCGCGGAGAAGAGGGCGATGTCGATGCCGGCGAAGGAGTCCTCGGTCAGCACCTCCACCGGAATCTGCCGGCCGCGGAATTCGAGACGCTGGCCGGCGGAGCGCTCGGAGGCCAGCAACCGGAGGGTGTCCACCGGAAACCGGCGCTCCTCGAGAATCTTCCGCATCTCCTCGCCCACCACCCCGGTGGCTCCCACCACGGCTACGTTGTGGCTGTCCTTGCCCATGAGCTTCGCTTCAGGCCGCGCGGCTCGCCGCAATCTCCTGCCGCACCCGCGCGCCCATTTCCCTGCAACCCACCACCGGGGCCTCCTCCCCGGCGATATCCGGGGTGCGGTGCCCGGCGTCCAGCACCCGTTCCACCGCCCCCTCGATACAGTCCGCGGCGGCGCCCCGGTCCAGCGAATGACGGAGCATGAGCGCCACGGTCAGGATGGCCGCCAGCGGATTGGCCTTGTCCTGGCCGGCGATGTCCGGAGCGCTGCCATGCACCGGCTCGTACAGGCCCACCTTGCCGCCGAGGCTGGCGGACGGCAGCATGCCGATGGAGCCGGTGAGCATGGCGGCCTCATCGCTGAGAATGTCCCCGAACATGTTGGTGGTCACGATGACGTCGAACTGCCTGGGGTCCCGTATGAGCTGCATGGCGCAGTTGTCCACCAGCATGTGGTCGAGCCTGACGTCGCCGTAGCCTTCTTCCTCGTGGATCCGGGTCACCACCCTGCGCCACAGCTCGGTGGATTCCAGCACGTTGGCCTTGTCCACCGAGGTGACCCGGTGCCGCCTTCGGCGCGCGGCGTCGAAGGCCATCCTGGCGATCCGTTCGATCTCCCGGGTCGTGTAGATCAGGGTGTTGACTCCCCGCTCGCCGCCGCCGGGCTCCGGGGTGATGCCCTTGGGCTGCCCGAAGTAGATACCCCCCGTCAACTCGCGCACCACCACCAGGTCAGTGCCCGCCACCACCTCGGGCTTGAGCGTCGAGGCCTGCGCCAGCGGTGCGAACAGCCGGACCGGGCGCAGATTGGCGAACAGCCCCAACTCCCGGCGCAACGCCAGCAAGGCCCGCTCCGGACGGATGGCATAGTCCAGCCCGTCCCACCTGGGCCCGCCCATGGCACCCAGCACCACCGCGTCGCTGGCCTTGGCCAAGGCCAGGACCTCGTCGGTCAGCGGGGTGCCGTGAGCGTCAATGGACGCTCCGCCGACCAGACCTTCCTCCACCTCAATGGTGAAGTCGAAGAGGTCGCCCGCCTGGCGCAGCACCGTCATGGCCTCTGCCACGACTTCCGGACCGATGCCGTCGCCCGGAAGCACCGTGATCTTGTGATTCATGGCCCCCCCTCTGCCGAAGCCTGGCGGTGTCGCTTGCGATACTCCAGCCGGTTCAGCGCGTTCACATACGCCAGCGCACTCGCCATGAGGATATCCGTATGGGAACCCTTGCCCGAGATGTGAATGTCCTTTTCCTGAAGCATGCACGACACCTCGCCCTGGGCGTCCGTGCCGCCGGTGACGCTGGAAACCGAGTAGCGCCGCAGCGTCGCCTGGCTGCCGGCGATCCTGGCGATGGCTTTGTAACAGGCATCCACCACCCCGTCACCGGTATCGTGGACCATCTTCTCCTCGCCGTCCACCCGCATGCGAATGGTGGCCGACGGCACCGCCGACGAACTGGTGGCGACGTTCATGTACAGGAGTTCGTAACGGTCCGGCTGACTCGGTATCCGCAACACCTCATCCGCCACCAGGGCCTCGATGTCCTCGTCGAACACTTCCTTCTTCTTGTCGGCGAGCTCCTTGAACCGCTCGAAGGCGCGGCCGACTTCGTCCTTGCCGAGCGAGAAACCGAGTTGCCGCAGCCTCTCGCCGAAGGCGTGCCGCCCGGAGTGCTTGCCCATGACCAGCCGGTTGCCCGTGATGCCGACGGTCTCGGGTTTCATGATTTCGTAGGTGAGCTTCTGCTTCAGCACACCGTCCTGATGAATCCCGGCCTCATGGGCGAAAGCGTTGTCGCCGACGATGGGCTTGTTGAGAGGAACCGTGATGCCGGTGACCTGGGACAGCAGACGCGAGGTGGGGTATATCTGCTCGGTATGAATGCGCGTGTCGAGATTGAACACCGGCTGGCGCGTCTTCAACGCCATCACCACCTCTTCCAGCGAGGTATTGCCGGCGCGCTCGCCGATGCCGTTCACCGTACACTCCACCTGCCGCGCTCCGTTGGCCACGGCGGCCAGGGAGTTGGCCACGGCGAGGCCCAGGTCGTTGTGGCAGTGGGCGCTCCAGACGACCTTGTCCGAACCCTCGGTGTTCTCCATCAGGTACCGCACCAGCTCACCGAACTCGGTGGGGATGGCGTAGCCGGTGGTGTCGGGGATGTTGAGGGTCTTCGCCCCGGCCCGGATGGCCTCGCCGAACACTTCGACCAGGAAGTCCCGGTCGCTGCGGGAGGCGTCCTCGGCCGAAAACTCGACGTAGTCCAGGTGCTTTCTGGCGTAGGCCACCGCCGTACCCACGGACTCCATCACCTCGTCCCGGGACATGCGGAGCTTGTGCTTCATATGGATGTCGGAGGTGGCGATGAAGGTGTGGAGCCCGGGCTTGCGCGCGCCTTCCACCGCCTTGACGGCCTTCTGGATGTCGCCGATCTGCGCCCTGGCCAGGCTGAGGACGATGGGGCGCCTCACGGCCTTGCACACCTGCACCACCGATTCGAAATCACCCGGAGACGAGGCGGCGAAACCGGCTTCGATGACGTCCACGCCCAGCTTGTCCAGTTGACGGGCGATGAGGACCTTCTCGTCCATGTTCATGCTTGCCCCGGGGGACTGCTCGCCGTCCCTGAGGGTGGTATCGAAAATATTCACGATGTTCCTGGAGCCCATGGTCTTTCTCCTCAAAAAAAACTCCCGCTGGGGGTCCGGCGGGAGTTTCGGTCAAGCAAGCTGGAGTCTACCTGGATCAGGCTTGTCGCAACACCTGCTCCTCCCTCCGTCGCTTCCGCACGGCAAGCAGCCATAACAGGGGGCCCGATAGGGTATAGATCAATAACGCCGAGAACAACATGATCTGCCACATCGCGATGGTCAGTATAAGGACTGCCAGCGCGGAAAGCAACAACCGAATGGTGCTGCGCTTCTTCAGGTGGTGCGGCTTGAGACTCAGGTAACGGAAATGGCTCACCATGAGGCCCGCCAGTCCACATGCGATGAGGATGAAGATCACGGGCCTGCCGTCCGTGTTCTCGAGGCCGAGCATGAGATACATGAAGATGGTGGCGGCGATCATGGCCGCGGCCGCCGGGATCGGCAGGCCGGTGAAGTAGCTCTTTTCCACAGCCAGGGTCTGGACGTTGTAGCGCGCCAGACGCAACGCGCCGCACACCGTGAACAGCGCCGCCCCGAGGCCGCCCCAGGTTCCCCACGGGGCCAGCGCGAAGACATGCATCAATACCGCCGGCGCCACCCCGAACGAAACCACGTCGGCCAGGGAATCGAACTCGACGCCGAACTGGCTGGTCGTGTGGGTCAGCCGCGCCACCGCACCGTCGACACCGTCCAGCAGGTGGGCGGCCACGATCAGCACGGCGGCCCGATGAAACTCGCCGTCCAGGGCGAACAGAATGGCGAAGATACCGCAGAAGAGATTGCCCGCCGTGAACAGGCTGGGCAGGAGAAAAATGCCCCGGCGAAGCCGATGGGCCGGGCTCCGCCGTCTCAGGCGGTCCCGTCGGATCCTGCCCCTCGGGATCAGGCGGACCTTCTTGAACGACGTGTCCCTGTTTTCCGGACGTTCCACGTCAGAACCTGGCGACAATGGTCTCTCCGCCGCGGACCCGCTGGCCGGGTTGCACCGCCACGTCGGCGTCCCGGGGCAGGTAGAGATCCACGCGGGAGCCGAACATGATCATGCCGAAACGTTCGCCCTTCCGCAACGAGTCGCCGGGGCTGACATGGCAGACGATCCGGCGGGCGAGAAACCCCGCAATCTGCACGATGCGAAGCGTCCGGCCGGCGTCACCCACCAGTGTCACGGCGTTGCGCTCGTTCTCCTCCGACGCCTTGCCCTTGTAGGCGGCCAGGAAATGGCCCGCCTGATAGCGGACAGCGGACACGCACCCGTTCATGGGCGCCCGGTTGATGTGCACATCCAGGGGTGAAAGGAAGATGCTGAGCCTGAGGCCGCCGGCGTCCGGGGCGTCCGCCACCTCCACGACCTTGCCGTCCGCCGGTGAGACCACCACGCCGTCGGCGTCCGGGGCGGTCCGCTCCGGATCGCGGAAGAAACCCGCCACGGCCGCGGCCGCGGCCAGCAGCAACACGCCGGCCGCGACCCAGCCCACGGCCATGGCCGCGGCCGCCAGCCCCAGCGCGGCAAAAACGAACCGATATCCTTCGGTTGCAATCCTGATGAGAACGCTCCCCGATATGTTGATCTATACATTGACCGATACGCCCCCGGGGCGGGTCCGTCTCAGCCGACGGGGTGTCGGGCATGTGCGGACCGGCAGACCGTCCGCGCCAGAGGAGCCTGCACCGCAGAAAATTCTCGTGGGACGGAGAGCCGCCAGAATCCCGATTCGTGCCCAATGAGGGGACCGGGCTGAAGGTTCCCGGCATTCTGGACGAAAACTAGTTCCTGCTCTTGTCCACCAGTCGGTTCTCGGTCAGCCAGGGCATCATCGACCGGAGCTGCTCGCCCACCCGCTCGATGGGATGGCTGCGGGACGCCTGGCGCAATTCGTTGAACCGGGACGATCCGGAGCGATGTTCGTTCAACCACTCGCCGGCAAATTTTCCCGACTGAATTTCCGCCAGGATCTCCTTCATGACCCTGCGCGTGTCGTCCCCGACGACGCGCGTCCCGCGGGTGAGGTCGCCGTATTCCGCGGTGTTGCTCACGGAATAGCGCATGTTGGCCAAGCCGCCCTCGTAGATGAGATCCACGATCAGCTTGACCTCGTGACAACACTCGAAATAGGCCATCTCCGGCGGGTAGCCCGCCTCCACCAAGGTTTCGTAACCCGCCTGTATCAGCGCCGTGAGACCGCCGCAGAGCACCGTCTGCTCGCCGAACAGGTCGGTTTCGGTCTCGTCCTTGAACGTTGTCTCGATGACCGCGGCACGGGCACCGCCGATGGCCGCGGCATACGCCAGGCCCACGGGCCGGCTGTCGCCGGACGGATCCTGGTGGATGGCCAGCAGGCACGGCACCCCCCTGCCCCGCTCGAACTCGCTGCGCACCAAGTGGCCGGGCCCCTTGGGCGCCACCATGAACACGTTGACGTTCTCCGGCGGCACCACCCGCTTGAAGTGGATGTTGAAGCCGTGACCGAAGGCCAGGTAGTTCCCCGGCTCGAGACCGGGCTGGATGGCCTCGCGATAGACGTCGCCCTGAAGCTCGTCCGGCAGCAGGACCATGACCACGTCGCCGGCCCGGACCGCCTCCGCCGTCTCCATCACCGCCAGGCCGGCGTCCGCCGCCTTGGCCCAGGAGGCGCTGTCGCGCCGGAGCCCCACCACCACATCCACGCCCGAGTCGCGCAGATTGGCGGCGTGCGCATGCCCCTGGCTGCCGTAACCCAGCACGGCGACCTTGCGATGGCGAATCCGACCCGGATCCACGTCCTGGTCATGGTAGACCTGCATGAATACCTCCCTGCCCGATTTCCCTGTCTGATCGACGCCGCCCGCTCCGACGCCTCTTCGCCTTTCCCGGAACGGAGTGGGAGATCACGGGGCAAACCGCTCCGCAGACGCTACAACTCGCGAGCGATGGCGATCCGGCCGGTACGCACGATCTCCTTGATGCCCAAGGGCTTCAGCAGGCTGATCACCGCCTGGATCTTGCCGGAATCTCCCGACACCTCGATGGTATAGGTCTGCGACGTCGAGTCCACGATGTTGGCCCGGAAGATCTGTGCGATGCGAATGGCCTCGTCCCTGTGCGTCTGCTTCGCCAGTATCTTGATGAGAGCCGTTTCCCGGTCGATGTGGTCCTCTTCGGTCAGGTCCACCACCTTGAGAACCTCGATGACCTTGTTGAGTTGCTTCATGATCTGCTCGATGACCTCCTCGTCGCCCGAGGTCACGATGGTGATCATGGAGATGGTGGCGTCCGGGGTAGGCGCCACCGAGAGACTCTCGATGTTGTAGCCCCGGGCGCTGAAAAGGCCAGCCACCCGCGCGAGCACTCCCGACTTGTTCTCGACCAGAACCGCGATGATGTGTTCCATCCGCCAAACCCTTACGCCGGCAGGACGGCGTCCACATCCTCTCCCTTTTTCCGCGAACCCTTGCGTGCGGTCTTCAGCTTCGGCGGATCCTCCAGCATCATCTCGTGCTGCGCGCCGCCGGCCGGGATCATCGGATAGCAGTTCTCGAACCTGTCGATGGCGAAGTTCATCAGCACCGGACCCTTGTGCTTCAGCCCTTCCTTCAACACCCCCTCCACGTCCGCAGGCCCCTCCGAGTGAAGGCCGAGGATCCCGTACGCTTCCGCCAGCTTGACGAAGTCGGGGGTGGTGCCCAGGTCGCTGGAAGCGTAGCGCCCCTCGTAGAACAGATCCTGCCACTGCCGCACCATGCCGTGGAACTGGTTGTTGAGCAGGATGATCTTCACCGGCAGCTTGTAGATGGCGGCCACCGCCAGTTCCTGGAGGTTCATCTGGAAGCTGCCCTCGCTGGTGATGCACAGCACGGTCTTGCCGGGAAAGGCCTTCTGCGCGCCGATGGCGGCCGGGAATCCGAAGCCCATGGTGCCGAGCCCGCCCGAGGTGAGGAAAGTGCGCTGGGTGGCGCCCCTGAAGTACTGCGCCGCCCACATCTGGTGCTGGCCCACGTCGGTGACGACGATGGCCTTGTGCCGGGTGAGTTCGTAGGCTTTCTCGATGACGAACTGCGGCTTGGTCGCCTTGTCGTCTTCCTGCCGGTAGGCGAGCGGATGCCGGGCGGACCATTCGTTCACCTGTGCCTGCCACGGCCTCCGCTGCGCCTTGACGCTGGCGGGATTGCCGTCCATGGAACCGAGCACGTTCACCAGTTCCCGCAGCACCTGCTTGACGTCGCCCACGATGGGAATGTGGGCATGGACGTTCTTCTTGATGGAGGTGGGGTCGATGTCGATGTGGATCACCCGGGCCCGAGGCGAAAACTCGGACAGCTTGCCGGTCACGCGGTCGTCGAAGCGCGCGCCCACCGCGATCAGCAGATCGGCCTCGTGCATGGCCATGTTGGCGCAGTAGGTGCCGTGCATGCCGAGCATGCCCATGCACAGCGGATGGGTTCCGGGAAACGCGCCCAGTCCCATGACCGTCATGGTCAACGGGATCTGCGTCAGCTCCGCGAACTCCCGGACCTCGTTGGCCGCACCGGAGAAGATCGCCCCGCCACCGACGTAGATGACCGGCCGCCTGGCCTTCAGAATCTCGCTGGCCGCCTGCTTGATCTGATGGCGATTGCCGGTCACCGTGGGACGGTATCCCCGGAGGTCGACCTTGTCGGGATAGCGGAACTCGGTGGACTCGGTGCTCACGTCCTTGGGAATGTCCACCAGCACCGGACCGGGACGGCCCGTGTTGGCGATGTAGAAGGCCTCCTTGATGGTGGCCGCGAGGTCGGCCACATCCTTCACCAGGACGTTGTGCTTGGTGCAGGGACGGCTGATGCCGATGTTGTCGGCTTCCTGGAACGCGTCGTTGCCGATGAGGCTGGTGGGAACCTGACCCGTGAAGGCCACCAGCGGGACGGAATCCATCATGGCGTCCGCGAGGCCGGTGACGATGTTGGTCATGCCCGGACCCGAGGTCACCAGCGCGACACCCGCCTTTCCGGTGGCCTTGGCATGGCCCTCGGCCATATGTATCGCGCCTTGCTCGTGCCGGGTCAGAATCACCTCGACGTCCTTCTGCTGGTGCAGGACGTCGAACAGCTTGAGGACCACGCCGCCGGGAATGCCGAAGAGGGTCTTCACTCCCTCGCGTTTGAGCGACTCCACGAATATTTCCGACCCGGTCAAGTGCATCTTTCTCTCCCTGACTCCTGCTAGCTCGCCGACTTGTACTTGTCGAGAATCTGCATGATCCTGTCCTTGCCCACGAGCTTGAGCTTCTGGATGCGCTTCCTTTCCATCTCCTCTTCGGGTGACAGGTGGCCTCTGTCGTGAAGATCCAGCAACCGCTTCTCGTACTCCAGGTGCTCTTCGTAATATTGGCGCAGTTCCGGATCCTTATCCAGGACAGCGGCTATCATTCGCTCCTCCCGCTCCTCCATTGAACCACCTCCCGGGCAAGGTTTTGAGAAAACGACAAAATCTATCCAACCACCGGATTTTTGTCAACGAGTGACCGCTGGGCGACCCCGGCCAGCCAGCGAGATCCGGGATCAGGAGTGCGGCGGCGAAACCCGGGACCCGGAGCCCGGCGGTTTCCCGGCCGCGGCGTCCGGCGGGCGTATGTAGCGGGGAATCAGCGGCTCGGCCGCGATGGCAGGCGCGGTCCGGTACCGTCCCTCGGCGATGCCGGCGACGGCGGAGGCGGTGCTTGGAAGATCGGTTCCCGCCATGATCCGGGCGTGGCCGCCGGTGCAGCGGCGGATCACGTCGGCGTGGGCCTGGGCGCCGGCGCCGACAAACACGCACGGCCCCTTTGCCAACCCACTCACCCGCCGCACCATGGATTCCGGCGGCGCCAGGCAATCCTCCATCCGACACTCGAACGCCGCCGCCGTGCGGCGGTAGAGGGAGCCGTAGACTTCGCCCTTGCGCGCGTCCAGCAGCGGGCATATGAAAGCCGCGCCGTCGTCCGGGCCGGGCATCCGATACGCCATCGCCTCCAGGGTCGGTATCCCGACCACCGGGGTATCCGAACCATAGACCAAGCCCTTGACCGTGCTGATGCCGATCCTCAGGCCGGTGAAGGAGCCGGGTCCCACGGCGACTCCCACGAGCGAGAGGCTCGAAAAGCCGGCGCCGGCCCGCTGGAGCACCTCCTCGATGATGGGGATCAGGCCTTCCGCATGATTCGACCGGCCCGGCCGGCGGTCCTTCGGCGGCGCGGACTCCCGTACGCACTCCGCCACGAGCCCGCCATCTTCCAGGACCGCGGCGCTCAGCCGTGCCGTCGACGTGTCGAGTCCGAGTACCCTCACGGCTCCCGTTCCAGTCGTCCCGTCAACTTCCGAAGATACGGGCCAGGTCGTTGTAGAACGCGTAGACCATGACGAAGAGCAGGACCACCAGGCCCACCTGCTGCGCCCGTTCCCGTTGCCGTGCCTCGACGGGTTTGCCGCGCACGGCCTCGATCAGGAAGAACAGCAGATGCCCGCCGTCCAGCACCGGGATCGGCAGCAGGTTCAGGACGCCAAGATTTATACTCAGCAATGCCATCAGGAGCAGGTAGTCCGCCAGACCCCGTCGTGCCTGCTGGCCGGCCAACTGGGCGATCATCAGGGGACCGCCGAGATTCGCCGAATCCACCCGCCCGGTCACCATCTTGACCAGCACCTCCACCGTGAGCAACGAGAAATCCATCGTCCGGGTCACCGCCAGCCAGCCCGCGGTCAGCGGATTCCCCCTTTCCATCTCCATGGCTCCGGTGCCTTGTATGCCCACAAGCCAGGTCTCCTCGGGCTCGCCCAGACGGTTCCGCGTCTGTCCCCGCACGGGGCTCAGCGTGACCGCGAATTCCCGGTCGCCGCGGACCACCCCCAGGTCCAGGGGACGCCCCTGGCTCGCCTGGACCCCGCGCGACAGTTCATCCCAGGACCGGACGGGACGGTCGCCCACCATGACGACCCGGTCTCCCGCCTGGAGCCCGGCGCCGGCGGCCGGGGAGCCCGGCTGCACGCCGCCGATCTCCGCGGTCCGGTAAGGCACCCCGAAGAAAAGGAAAACGCACAGGAACACCGCCATGGCCAGCAGAAAGTTCGCACCGGGCCCGGCCGCCACGATAGCGGCTCGAGTGGCCAGCCCACGATGGGCGAAGGACTGGTTCCGGGCGGCGAACGCGACCGGCTCACCGGGGTTCTCGCCCACCATCTTGACGTAGCCTCCCAGCGGGAAGGCGCTCACGCAGTATTCCGTTTCGCCGCGCCGGCGGACCCATACCTTCGGGCCGAAGCCGATGGAGAAGGTCAAGACGCCCACGCCGGCCTTCTTGGCCACGAGGAAGTGGCCCAGCTCGTGAAGGAACACCAGTACGCCGAAGGCGACAACCGCGGCGGCGATCATGTAGATGATGTCGATCACGTCGCCACTCCGTCCTGCTGCACGAGATTCCGGGCGAACGACCGGGACCATTGATCGGCGGCAAGGATCTGCCGCACGGTTCTCGGCTTGATGGGTTCGTGAGCGTTCATGGTCTCCCGGCTGATCTCGTGGATTCGGCGAAAACCGATGCGACCGTCCAGAAAGGCGTCCACCGCCACCTCGTTGGCCGCGTTGAGAACGGGCGGAACCGTACCGCCCCGCTCCAGGGCGCCGTAGGCGATGTCCAGCGCCGGATAGCGCCGGCGCTCCACCTTCAGAAAGGTGAGATCCCCCTGTTCGGGCAGGTTCAACGGCGCCAGCCCGGTCTCGAGCCGCTCGGGATAGGACAGCGCGTAGGCGATGGGGATGCGCATGTCGGGTACGCCGAGTTGCGCCATGACCGCGCCGTCACGGTAACGCACCATGGAGTGGACGATGCTCTGCGGGTGTATCATCACCTCCACCCGCTCCGCCGGCACGCCGAACAGCCAGCATGCCTCGATCACCTCCAACCCCTTGTTCATCATGGTGGCGGAATCGATGGTGATCTTCGGACCCATCTTCCAGGTGGGATGCCGCAGCGCCTGGCGGATGGTCACGCGGCGCAACTCCGGGAGCGGCGTGCGCAGGAACGGCCCTCCGGAGGCGGTGAGGATGATCTTGTCGACGTCGTCCCGGCGGTTCCCCTCAAGACACTGGAACACCGCGCTGTGCTCGCTGTCCACCGGCAGGAGCCGCACCCCCCGCTTCCAGGCCTCCCGGACCAGCAACTCGCCGGACATGACCAGCGCCTCCTTGTTGGCCAGCCCCACGTCCTTGCCCGCCCGCACGGCGGCGAGGGTCGGCACCAGTCCCGCGCTGCCGACGATGGCCGCGAGCACGAAGTCCGCCGTGGGTTCCGCCGCCGTGGCCGCCGCCCCTTCCTCGCCGTGGACGACCTCGACCCTGCGGCGCCCCATGAGCTTGCGCAGGACATCGACATCCTCCGGGTGCCGGACGCTGACCATGCGCGGGGAGAACTCGGCCACCTGCCGCGCCAGCAACTCCAGGTTGCGCCCTGCCACCAGTCCGCTGACCTTGAACCGTCCCTTGAAGGTCCGGATCACGTCAAGGGCGTTGACGCCGATGGTTCCGGTGGATCCCAGGATGACGATGGATTTCATGATGGCAGGAACCGCAGCCAGCAGGTACTCAGGACTCCCGGAAAGATGAGGCTGTCAAGCCGGTCCATGAGGCCGCCGTGGCCGGGCAGGATCACGCCCGAGTCCTTGACCGAGAAGCTCCGCTTGATCAGCGACTCGAACAGGTCGCCCAGTTGAGCGATGAGGACAATGGCCAGTGAAAGCCCCAGGACCGGACCGGAAGGCGCGGCCAGCAGCCATCCACCCGACAGCCATCCGACGGCGACGCCCGCAACGGTGGCCGCCACCGACCCTTCGACGGTCTTTCCCGGACTGACTGAAGGATACAACTTTCTTCGGCCCAGGGCGACACCGGCCAGATAACCGGCGCTGTCGGCCGAAAAAACCACGATCAACAGCCACAGCACCCATTGGTAACCGCCGCGGTAAAGCACCGTCAGATGCGGGAACAGGTAACCCAGGTAAACAGCACCGGCCAGCGCCAGCCCGAGATGGCGAAAGCGTTCCTCGACCGTGCCGCCTGCGAACACGAACACCGTGAACAGACCCGTCGCGATGACCGGGAACAGGCCGGACAGCCCGGGCACCACCAGGGTGAGCGACAGCAGCATGCCGGCGGTGACCCCGGTGGCACGCACCCACCCATGGTCGGGAAAGGCCATGTGGAAGTACTCGAGGAGCGCGATGAGGGTGAGGAGTTCGATGAACGACGCGAACAGCCAGACGTTGTCCAGGACGACGATCCCGAACACGAGGGGGATTCCGGCCAGCGCGGTCCATACCCGGGCGCGCATCGAGTGTCGTATCTCCGGCACGGACGTCAACCCCGCAGCAGTTGCTCGTCGGTCTTGCCGAAACGGCGCTTCCGCCGCTGAAATTCCAGCAACGCCTCAATGTACTGCTGCTCGGAGAAGTCGGGCCAGAGCGTGGGCGTGATGTACAGTTCGGAGTACGGTATCTGCCAGAGGAAGAAGTTGCTGATGCGCATCTCGCCGCTGGTGCGTATCAACAGGTCCGGGTCCGGGATGGATCCGGTCTCCGTATTGGCGGCAATCATGGACTCGTCGATCTCGGCGAGCTCGCATTGCCCGGACTTCACTTTCCGGGCGATGTCCCGAACGGTCTTGACGATATCGCTGCGGCCACTGTAGCTGAGGGCCAGAATGACGGTGAGGGCGGTGTTGTTACGGGTAAGGCGGATGTTGCGGTCGAGAATGCGGCGCACCGAGACGGGCAGGCGCTTGCGGTCGCCGATGGCCATGAGACGGACCCCTTCGCGCATCATGCGCTCCTGCTCGCCCTGGAGGTAAGCCTCCAGGAGTCCCATCAGCCCCTCGACCTCGTCGTGCGGGCGATTCCAGTTCTCGGACGAGAACGCATAGAGCGAGAGGTAGCGGATCCCGAGATTGCGGCTCAACTCCACCGTGGCCCTGACCGACGCCGTCCCTTCCCGGTGACCCTCGATGCGGCTCTTGCCCCTGAGCCTGGCCCAGCGTCCATTGCCGTCCATGATGATCGCGACATGGATGGGCAACCGACTCTTTTCTAGCCCGTAGAGCTCCATTCCGGAAAAGGCAGGCGTGGCCGAAGGATGCGGCCCCGGTGTCCGGTACGGACTCCGGCCCACTAGACCTCCATGATCTCCTCTTCCTTGGCCTTGAGGAAGCCGTCCACCTTGCCGACGAACTCGGCGGTGATTTTCTGGATGCGACCCTGGCCCTGCTTCACCTCGTCCTCGGTGATCTCCTTGTCCTTCTGCATCTCCTTCAACGCGTCGATGGCGTCGCGCCGGTGGTTTCGTACCGAGACACGATAGTCTTCCGCAGTCTTGCGCACCTGCTTTACCAACTCCTTGCGCCGCTCGCCGCTGAGTTCCGGAATCGGCACCCGGATCAACTGGCCGTCATTGGACGGCGTCAGGCCGAGACCCGCCTTGAGGATGGATCTCTCGATGCCGGCGATGGCGCTGCGGTCGTAGGCCTGAATCGTCACCAGCCTGGGCTCGGGCACCGAGATGGTCGCGATCTGGTTCAACGGGGTCCGGGTGCCGTAATATTCCACCGCAACCCCCTCGAAAAGGGCGGCCGAAGCCCGGCCGGTGCGCACGTGCCCCAACTCCCGGCGCATGGCCGCCAAGGTCCGCTCCAGCTCTTCCTGGAACTCGCGGTAGAAGGCATCGTCCATGGTTCACCTGTCAGCTTGCGTGTTCCCGGTCCCCGACACCTACCAGCGTGCCGATGGGCTGACCGCTCACTACCCTGCGTATGTTGCCCCGCTCCATGACATTGAAGACGATGATGGGAAGCTTGTTGTCCATGCAAAGCGAAATGGCGGTGGCGTCCATCACCTTGAGCTCCCTGCTCAGCACCTCCATGTGGGTCAACTCACGGAAGAGCTTCGCGCCATGATTCTTCAACGGGTCGGTGTCGTAGACGCCCGGGACCTTGGTGGCCTTCAGGATGACCTCGGCGCCCACCTCCATGGCGCGCAGGCTCGCGGTCGTGTCCGTGGTGAAATAGGGATTGCCGGTTCCGCCCGCGAAGATGACGACCCGACCCTTCTCCAAGTGCCGCACTGCCCGCCGGCGTATGTACAACTCGGCCACCTGACGCATCTCGATGGCCGACATGACGCGGGTCGAGACACCGACCTTCTCCAGCGCGTCCTGGAGTGCGATGCTGTTGATGACCGTGGCCAGCATGCCCATGTAGTCGGCGCTGGCCCGATCAATGCCGTGGTCACTGGCCTCGGCACCGCGCAGGATGTTGCCGCCGCCGATCACCAGGGCGATCTCGCAACCGAGTTCGTGGACCTCGCGAATCTCCTCCACGAACCGCATGACAGTGACGGGGTCGATGCCGTACTGGCGCTCGCCGGCCAGTACCTCCCCCGTGATCTTGAGAATGACTCGCTTGTATCTCAACTCGAGGGCGGTCATTCGGTGGGATCCTACTCCCTCATCCCCTCGCCGACGGAGTATCGAACGAAGCGCCTGACGCGAATGTTCTCGCCCAGGCGCGCGATGGCGTCCTGTATCAGATCCCCGACCCGGCGGCCGGGCTCCTTGATGAAGGCCTGCTCCATGAGACAAGCCTCCTCGTAGAAACGCTCCATCTTGCCGTCGACGATCTTCGACAGCACCGCCTCGGGTTTGTTCAACTCCTCGGCCTGCTGCCGGAAGATCGCCTTCTCCCGCTCCAGTTCCTCCTGGCCGACCTCTTCTCGGCGTACGTAGCGCGGGTTGGCGGCCGCCACCTGCATGGAAAGATCTTTTACCAGGGCCTGGAACTCCTCCGTGCGAGCCACGAAGTCGGTCTCGCAATTCACTTCCAGGAGGACGCCGATCCTGTTCCCGCCGTGGATGTAGGAGCCCACCAGCCCTTCGCTGGCCTCGCGCTCGGACTTGCGCGCGGCCAGCGCCAGCCCCTTCGCTCTCAAGTGATCCACCGACTTCTCGAAGTCACCCTCGCACTCCACCAAGGCCTTCTTGCAGTCCATGAACCCCGCGCCCGTCTTGTCTCGCAACTGTTTGACCCTGCTCGCATCAATGGCCATGCCAACTCAGCTCCCCGCCGTGCTCGGCGCATCCGTGGATTTCTCCGTCCCGGACTTCTCCTCGGCCGACTCCGTCGCGGCAGCCGGTTCCGGGGCTGCCGCGGGCGATTCCGGAGCCGCGGCGGGCTCCGGCACAGCCGCAGGCGTCGATACCGGCACCCCTTCCGGTACAGCCGTTCCGGCCTCCGCCGTGACCTCCGCTGCTGTCGCC
The DNA here is from genome assembly GCA_964291295.2 of uncultured Binatia bacterium (SeqCode). Taxonomy (GTDB): domain Bacteria; phylum Desulfobacterota; class Binatia; order UBA9968; family JAJDTQ01; genus JAJDTQ01. The sequence continues at coordinate 3,571,848 of OZ219754.1, forward strand.
ACCGTGTCTGTCGCCACCAGCTCCTCCTCGACCGAACCGCCCTCCGAAGCAGCCTCGGACCGAGCGGCTTCGGCCTCCATCCTGGCTTGGTCGCACAAAGCCTTGCCCTCGTTGACCGCCTCGGCCATGAGCTTGCAGAAAAGCCGGATGGCGCGAATCGCATCATCGTTGCCGGGGATCTTGTAATCCACCAGGTCCGGGTCGCAGTCGCTGTCGATGATCGCGATCACCTTGATGCCAAGCTTGCGCGCCTCCCGCACCGCGATGGCTTCCTGCCCGGGGTCGATGACGAATACCGCATCCGGCAGCTTCCGGATATCCTTGATCCCGCCGAGCGCGCGCTCAAGCTTCGCCTGTTCGCGGCTGTGCGAGAGCATCTCCTTCTTGGTCAGCGCCTCGACGACCTTGGGGTCGTTGGCCATCTCCTCCAGCTTCTTCAGGCGTTCGATGCTCTGGCGGACTGTCTGGAAGTTCGTCAGCGTGCCGCCGAGCCAACGATGGTGGACATAGGACATGCCGCAGCGTTCCGCCTCCTCACGAACCGAGTCCTGCGCCTGCTTCTTGGTCCCCACGAACAGGACGTGGCCCCCGGACATGATCAGATCCCGCACGTGGGCGCAGACATCCTTGATCATCCTTACGGTCTGCTGCAGGTCGATAATATGAATCCCGTTCCGCGCCCCGAAAATGTAAGGCTTCATCTTGGGATTCCAGCGACTGGTCTGGTGCCCGAAATGGACGCCGGCCTCCAGTAGCTGCTTCATGGATACATCCGTCATGGCTGAAGAACCTCGAGTTTTACGTAGCTCGCCATCCTCTTGCCCTGTCTCACAAACCTGGGGGAACCTGCTCGTTGTATGCTGCCGGGAATGGAAGAAAGGAACGATGGGCTATTAGCAGAATTGGCACCGTCACGCAAGAGAAGCCCGGCAAGGGCGGTGTCCGGTCATGTGTTCATGGACTCCAGAAACTCCTTGTTGTCCCTGGTGCCGTGGAGCTTGTCGAGGAGAAACTCCATCGCCTCGACCACGCTGAGCTGCGACAGCACCTTGCGGAGGATCCAGATGCGGTTGAGGTCCTCCTTGGGGATCAACAGCTCCTCCTTGCGCGTACCGGACTTGTTGATGTCCACCGCAGGGAACACGCGCTTGTCCATCAGCCGGCGGTCCAGATTGATCTCCATGTTGCCGGTTCCCTTGAACTCCTCGAAGATCACCTCGTCCATGCGGCTTCCGGTGTCGATCAGAGCCGTCGCGATGATCGTGAGGCTGCCGCCGTCCTCAATGTTCCGCGCGGCGCCGAAAAACTTCTTCGGCTTGTGCAACGCATTGGAATCGACACCACCGGACAGGATCTTGCCGCTGGGCGGCACCACCGTGTTGTAGGCCCGGGCCAGGCGGGTAATGCTGTCAAGCAGGATGATGACGTCCTTGCCGTGCTCCACCAGCCGTTTGGCCTTCTCGATGATCATTTCGGCCACCTGGACGTGGCGCGTCGCCGGCTCGTCGAAGGTGGAACTGACCACCTCCCCGACCACCGAACGCTGCATGTCGGTAACTTCTTCCGGACGCTCGTCGATGAGCAGGACGAGAAGAACGGCATCCGGGTGGTTGTGGGCGATGGCCTTGGCGATGTTCTGCAACATCATGGTCTTGCCGGTCCGTGGCGCCGCCACCACCAGCCCCCGCTGCCCCATGCCGATGGGGGTCAACAAATCGATGAAGCGCGTGGTGTATTCGTCCGCCTGATGTTCCAGCGTGATGCGTTTGTCAGGATAGAGCGGCGTCAGATTGTCGAAGAGGATCTTGTCACGCACCTTGTCGGGGTGGCCGTTGTTGATGGTCTCGACCTTGAGGAGGGCGAAATACCGCTCGCCGTCCTTGGGAGGCCGAATCTGGCCGGAAATGATGTCTCCCGTGCGCAGGCCGAAACGCCTGATCTGGCTGGGCGAGACGTAAATGTCGTCCGGACCCGGCAGGTAGTTGTAGTCCGGCGCTCTCAGAAAACCGAACCCGTCGGGCAAGGTCTCCAGCACGCCTTCGCCGTACACATATCCGTTCTTCTCCGTCTGGGCCTGCAGGATCGCGAATATCAAGTCCTGCCGCCGCATGTTGGCCGCGCTCTCAATGCTGAAACCCTTGCCGATGCTGGCCAGTTCCGCGATTTTCTTGGCCTTGAGCGAGCCCAGATTCAAGCCGTTCTGGTGCAAGGGCTCGACCGCCGAAGCCGCCCGGCTCCTGCGATGGCCTGGAGCCGCCTCGTTCTTGGTCTCGCCTTCGCCTGCGGAGCGCGTCCGTACGTTAGCCATGGAACTTCCTTTCAATCACGCCGCCGGCGGCCCGTCGAAACGGAACGAGGGCCGACTGCGAAGCAGGAATCGGATCTGATTTGTCGCAATGATTGATAAAGCGGGTTGGATCGAAACCGACCGGATTCGGCACTGCGGTCAGGAGACTAGATACTAGGTGATGCCGCCGCCCTTGTCAAGCATGCCGCCTCGGGGATCTCCCGCGCGTTGCCGCTCAATACCCGGCGGGCGCGGCCGACATCCTCGTCCATCTGCCGTACGAGTCTTTCCACCGAAGGGAACTTCCGTTCCTCCCGAAGTCGTTCCACGAAGAATACCCGCAACCGGCGACCGTACAAATCCTCGCTGAAATCCATCAGGTGCGTCTCGATGGTTCTGGGGCCCGAACCGAAGGTGGGATTGACACCGATGCTGGTGACGCCGGGCAACCGCCTATCACCCAACCGAACCCACGTCGCGTAGATTCCGTTGGCCGGCACCACCTCGGTCCTGCTGTGCACATTGGCCGTGGGAAAGCCGAGTTCCCGGCCTCGTCGATGCCCCTCGACGACAGAACCGGCAACGAAATGGCAACGTCCGAGATGACGCCGGGCGACATCGACCCTGCCTTCTTCCAGCAATGCGCGGATGCGGCTGCTGCTGACGGCGTGGCCCGAGTCGGCCACGGCCTGGATGACCTCGACCTCCATCCCGGCGGCGGGCCCCCATGCCATGAGTTCCTTGACCGTGCCGGCCCTGTTCCTGCCAAAACGGAAGTCCTGCCCGACCCACAGCCGTTCGACACCGAGCTGGCCCAGATACCGCCCCACGAAGTCACGCGGCGACAACGCGCAGAAACCCGGCGTGAAACGCTGAATCACGAGACAGTCGATGCCGGCGCGCCGCAACAGCGCCAATTTGTCCCGGCGCGCCAGGATCAGTCGCGGCGCGAATCCCGGTGCAAGAATCTTCAGCGGATGGGGTTCGAACGTCAGAACAACGGCGGACCCGCCGCGCGTCCGCGCGTCCGCCAGCACACGCCGCAGCAGATCCTGATGTCCCAGATGCACCCCATCAAAGTTTCCAATGGTCATGACGGGACGAACAAGGGGACGCCTGACGTGCCGCAGTATCTGCATCGTTGTTCCTGGAAGGCGTCCGTGAAGGCTCGGCCGGTGCAGGACTCGAAACCCGTCGCTTGCTCTCACGCAACGATCCACCGATCGGGGATCAGGTGCCCAGGGAGCGGATTTTCTCCTGCGCCTTTTCGGCTTCCCTGGATTGCGGGTACCGTTTGATGACTTCCTGCAGGATGAGCCGTGCATCGACCCGGTTTCCCAATTCGGCAAAGGCGTAGCCTATCCTGAGCAAAGCCGCGGGAACCTTGTCGCCCTTCGGATACTCCTTGCGCACCAAGTCGAATTCCAGAATGGCTTCGTCGAACTCCTGGAGCGCGTAGTAGCTTTCGCCGATCCAGTACTGCGCGTTGTCCGTCAGAGCGCTGTCCGGGTACTGTTCGACGAATTTCCTGAACTGTTCGATGGCGCCGCGATAGTCCCGCTCGCGCAGACGTCTCCACGCATCTTCGTAGTTCCGCCGGGCTTCCGCCGCCTCCCGAACCGACGCCGGTTCGGGAGCCGCGGTTGCAGAATCCTTCTCAGCCGGCGCCCCGGTGTCGACCGTCGCCGCGGTCCCGCCGGTTCTCAGAACAGCGTTCCGCAGCAGGCGCAGTTCACCCTCACGCACCTTGAGCAGCTCCCGCTGGCTCCGTACCTCCGTCTCGAGGGCCGCCAACCTCTGCTGCAGCTCCTTGATGTTTCCGGAACCGACCCCCGCTCCGTGACGTATCTCCTCCACCGCCCCCTCGGCGGCGTTGAGGCGGTCCCGCATGGTGGCAAGCTCCGCACGGGTATCCGCCAACTGCCTGCGGGTCTGGTCGATCTGTTCGGTCAACCCGTTCAGCACCGCCCACTCGCGTTCCGTCAACGGCGTGCGGTCGGGGGGTGCGGGCGCCGCATAGTAGTCTACGGTGCAGCCCCATGCTGAAGCCAGCAAGGCAACGGCTAACGATACGCGGACACCGATTCGCATGGACATGCAGCCCTCTCGCGAATGAGGAACCGGCGGGCAGTCATGGCTGGCAGAGCATGAACGACACAGGCCATGTCAGCCTGTCCGAGCAAGCGGAACTCTCTACGAGGACGGCTTGAGGGGCCGGACGACGAAATGCGCACGCCGGTTCTTGCGCCAGCACTCCTCCGAGTTTTCTCCACAGACCGGGAGTTCCTCTCCGTAACTGATGGTGGAAAGACGATCCGGAGCATTTCCCAGTGTCACGAGATAGTCCTTGACCGCCTGAGCCCGCCGGGCCCCCAAGGCCAGATTGTACTCGTTGGTGCCCCGATTGTCCGCATGACCCTCGATCTCTATCGAGACGTCGGGTTTCTGCTTGATCCAGTCGGAATTGCGTTGCAGCAGATCCCGGGCGTCCGGCCCCAGCTCGGCGCGGTCAAATTCGAAATGGACATCCGCCAGCACACCTTCCTCGGCGGGCCTGCCTTCCTGGAGGGCGGTAAGGCTGTCCGTGCCCGTCTGAACATCCGCCGCCGGCCCGCCCGCCGGCGACGACAGGGTGCCTTCGGCAATACCGCTTGGATCGCTGCCGCCCGCCGTCCCGACTTCGGCCGGCGGAGCCGTCTCATCCCCCGGTTCGGGAGGCGGCGTGCAGGAGACGAGCAGTTGAAGGGAAAGGGAACAAGACAGCAAGACAAGCGATTTTCTCATCATCCGTTTATTTCCTGTCTTCCCCGAAGATGGGTTGGGACGACTCGGCAAGGATGTGGCGACACCATGACGGCGATCTTGTGGCGACAATTTCATGACGCCCACTCACATGATGACAACCACTGTAAGACAGACTCATGACAAACACTGTACGGCAACCGCTGTCCCTGACAAGATGTTGCAGGGCACTGGACGACTGACCGGCCCCTGCCCCGCCTAGGCTAGCGCAGCCGGGGCGACCACGAAGGATGTGTATCATCTCCGGTGGAGCCTGTCAAACGTCGCTGGCTCTCTCCGTCACGCCGCATCGTATAGATTCGACGGGAACCCGTGCGGTCCGACGTGAAGGCGATGAACCGTCCGTCGGGCGACCAGGAGGGATCCTCGTCATTGTGCCGGTTGTTGGTGATGGCCCGCTGCTCGCTGCCGTCCGGCCGGATGGTAAAGATGTTCATGACGCCCTTCGACCTTCCCGCGAAGGCGACAAACTCCCCCGTGGGCGACCAATCGGGCGACTGATTGTAGCTGCCCTCGAATGTCAGCCGGCGAACCTGTCCGCTGGAGACTTCCAGGACATGGATCTGGGGGGTTCCGTGCCGGTCGGACACGAATGCGATCCTTCGTCCATCCGGCGACCAGGTGGGCGAGATGTCGATGCTGGGGTTCGTCGTAAGGCGCTCCACGATCATGCCCGAACGGTTCAGCAGGTAGAGGTCCTGATTGCTCCGCCGCTCCAACGGAATGGCGAGGTGCCGTCCGTCCGGCGACCACCGGCCGCGCAGGCTCAACCCGTCCCCGGTGGAGATCGGCGTCTCCCGGTCGGTGGTCAGGTCGAAACCGACCACCCGCGGCCTGCCCGTCCCGTAGGAGAGATAGACCAGACCCTTGCCGTCCGGCCACCATGAGGGGAACAGGTTGATGGTTCGGTTGTTGGTGACCTTCTTCTTCCCGGTTCCGTCCAGATGCGCGACATATATCTCCTTGAACCGGTCCCTTCCGGTCGAGACATACGCGATCCTGGTATCGAACACGCCCCGGACACCGGTCAGCTTCAGGATGACCTCGTCGACGAAACGATGGGCCATGCGCCGGGCGTCACGGACATCGCCGGAGTACGTCTTTCCCAGTAACGCCTCCTGGCGGAAAACGTCGTAGAGCCAGAACTCGACCTCGACCCCCTCGCCGGAGACCCGGAAACCACCCTTGACGAGCCCCTCGGCTCCGATGGTTGCCCAATCCCGGAAATCGAATTCGCCCGATCGGATCCCGGTTCGCTGAGGATGCTCAAGGTAGGCGGATCGGTCGATGATCGTGAACCAGCCGGAGCGGTCCAGATCGTCGGTGATCACGTCGGCCAGGCGCTCGGAAAGGCGCTCGACATCGCTCGACATCCCGAGGTTCCTGAGCGGGGAAACCGCCATCCGGTAACGCTCGGCGCCCGGACCGACGATCAGGCCCTTGACCTGGCCCTGAACCGCCACCGGGAAAAGCCAGCAGAGCACCAGCGCGGCGATGATCCACGCCACCCACCGGCGGCGGGAAGCCTCAACCGGTCCGTCCAGCCCCTGCCCCGCTCGGGGCGTGCTCCGTTCCCCCATGTTCCAGGAATCCTCTTCGTTCACGTCAAGCGCCCCTGCGCCACGATGTCAGCCATCCTCGGCGGCAGGCCGAAAAACCAGTTCGACCTGCGCGAACTCGCGCGCATGGCGCGGCGGCGGCGGCGGCAAGGGACTCGCACCCCGCACCGCCCGTATCACCGATTCATCGTAGGAGAGGTCTCCCGAAGACTTCAACAACCGGAGCCCGAAGATCTCCCCATCGACCCCGATCCCGAAACCCACGGTTACCTTGAGGTCCCTGCGTTTGCCGATCCAGGTCCAACGCTCCTTGATGCGGCCGAGCATCCCGTTGCGATAGGCCACGAACTCCATTCCCCTGACCAGGGCGCCGCCATTGCCGCTGCCGGCGCCCGACGTCTCCGAACCGGCATGCGGCGTCCGGGCCTCGCGTTGCAATCGCGCCCGCTCCCTGGCCGCCGCCACGGCGGCATCGATACGCCTTCGATTCAGCCTCTGGACCAGCCGCGAATCCTTGCCCGGTTCATTTTTCGGCTTCGGCGCTTGGGGGGGCTTCCTGACGACTTTCTTCGTGACGACCTTTCCGGGACTCCTGCGAACAGGCTGCTTCTTCGTCTTGACGACCTTCTTCGTCTCGACCGCCTTCTTCGGTTCGACCAACTTCTTTTTCGGTTTCTCCGGCGCCTTGACGACCTTCTTCCGGCGCGGCGGTGGCTCCTTTGCCTGCGCCTTTGGCGGCGGCGGAAGCTCCTCGGGAGCCTGGGTGATTTTCGGTGGATCCGGAACGGCCGGTTCGGAGTCGGCCTCGTCCAGCGGCGGGAGCGGTTCGGCCCGCGCCGGTTTCACCTCCTGCCGCTCGGGGCTTCGAAGATCGGGGCGCGGCCCCGGCATGTCTCCAGCCACCAGGTCCACGGTATAGACGGGGACGGGAGAGTCCCGGCGTGCGGTGCTCGCGGGCACCAGCAGCAATGTCAGGACAAGTACCAGATGGAGAGCGCCCGAGAAGCAGATCCACCACCTCAGACCACGGGTGCCCGATCCACGATGCTCCTCGTGGGGGTCGCCTTTCCCGGGGAAGATGGCGCGCATCCGACTCCCTCTTCCTGAACACCGCTCACGGACCGGTGAGCGGCAGGGCCATCATGCCGAGCCTGCCGATGCCCGCGCCCTTGATCTCGCCGATGGCGGCGATCACCGAGCCGTAACGAACATCGCGGTCCGCCCGCAGGTAGACGGATTTGCCGGGGTCCAGATTCCGAATGGCCTGCAGCTTCGTTCGAAGCTCCGCCGGAGTCACCTCGTTGTCGTTCAGGTAGACCCGGCCTTCCCGTGAAACCGTGACGATCAAGGGGTCCGCCTCGCCCACCACCGGGCTGGCCTTGGCTTGCGGCAGATTGACTTCCACGCCCTGCTGAATGATCGGCGCGGTGACCATGAAGATCACCAGCAACACCAGCATGACATCCACGAAGGGGGTGACATTGATGTTCGACAACGGCAGCGCGTTCCGCCCCTGGCCGACGTCAGCCGCCATGACTCACCCCTTGTCCGTTCGGACCACTCGCGCAGTCCCCGACCATGCCGGAGGTATCCATCACTTCCTGGTGAAATGCCGCTCCGCGATATTGAGAAACTCCTGCGTGAAGTTCTCCATGTCCGTGGTCAGCACCCGGATCTCCTGAAGGTAGTGGTTGTAGGCGATGAGCGCGGGAATCGCCGCCATCAGGCCCGCCGCGGTGGCGACCAGCGCCTCGGCGATTCCGGGCGCCACCGCCTGAATCGTCGACGACCGGGTAACGCTGAGCCCGCGGAATGCGTTCATGATGCCCCACACCGTGCCGAAGAGGCCTATGAACGGCGTGGAGCCGGAGGTGGTCGCCAGGAAGGTCAGCGTCTTCTCCAGCTTCGTCAACTCCACGTTGGCGGCGCGTTTCATGGCCCGCGCGACGTTGTCCACCCCGCTGAGATCGGTGGTCAGACCCTTCGCCTCCGCCGCGTCCCGGCGCGACACCCGGAGCAATTCCTCGTATCCGGCGACAAAGACCTGGGCCACCGGACTCGCTTCCAGCTCCTGGCTGGTTTCGTGTATCGAGGCCAGGTTGCGGCTCTCCCAGAAGACTTCGATGAAACGGGCCGACTGGACCTTGGCATCGCGCACGTGTCTGTACTTGAAGAAGATGACGCCCCAACTGACCACCGAGATGAGGATCAACAGATAGAGCACCAACTGGACAACCGGACCCGCTCCCAGGACCAGATCGAGTATGCCCTGATGCTGCAGAGCCACCGGCACGGGGTCGGGCTGAACCGCCAACTGGTAGATCGAGAAGTATGTCAGGAAATACGGCATCACCCACGGCACCAACCATGGTGCCAAACCACGCGGCCCATCACCCCGGGCCATCAACCCGGGCCATCAACCCCATACAATCTTGAAAGTTTATTTTAATCGCAGTACCCAGTCAATTGGTCGTCTTTTGAGTACCATGCTCCGCAACGTTTCAGAACTGCCCCTGGCGGGAAAGACCGTGTTTCTCCGAGTGGACTTCAACGTACCCCTCGACGGCCGGGCCATCACCGAAACCCACCGTATCCACAGCGCGCTGCCGACGATCCGGTTCCTGCTGGAGAAGGCCCCCAGGCTCGTGATCGCCTCCCATCTGGGCCGCCCCGGCGGGACCTCCGACCACCGGTGGAGCCTCGCGCCCGTGCAACGACACCTCGAACAAACCCTTTCCATGCCCGTGCGGCTCGCTCCCGACTGCGTTGGTCCGGCAGTGCGGCAGTTGGTGGCGAACCTGGACAAGGGAAGGGTCCTGTTGCTGGAGAACCTCCGGTTCCACTCCGGCGAGGAGGCCAACGACCCGGCATTCGCGCGGTCGCTTGCGAGTCTGGCGGACGTCTACGTCAACGACGCCTTCGGCGCGGCACATCGGGCTCACGCCTCCACCGCCGGCATGGTCCGGCATTTCCGGGAAAAGGGGATGGGCTTTCTGTTTCACCAGGAAGTCGAATACCTGTCCCGTGTCCTCGGCGCGCCCGAGCGGCCCGTCGCCGCCATCCTGGGAGGCGCCAAGGTCTCCGACAAGATCGGCGTGCTCAAGAACCTGATACCGCGGGTGGACCTCGTCATGGTGGGCGGCGCCATGGCATACACTTTCCTGAACGCCCGCGGCATCGCCGTGGGACGGTCGCTGCTGGAGACGGAATCCCTTGCCGTGGCCAGGGAGATCATGAGCGAGGCGGAGCGGTCCGGAGTCCCGTTCGTGCTGCCGGTGGACCATGTCGCCGCCGGGGACATCGACGGCGCCGATCATGGCGCGACCCCCGACGCGAACATCCCGGAAGACCGGATGGGGCTCGATATCGGTCCGAAGACAGCCGCCCTGTTCTCGGAAAGACTCGCGAACGCGGCCATGGCGCTGTGGAACGGTCCCCTGGGGCTGTTCGAACGGGAGCCGTTCCATCGCGGAACCGTGGCGGTGGCGCGGGCGCTGGCGTCCTCGGACGCCGTCAGCATCGTCGCCGGCGGCGACACGGTGGCGGCCGTGCGGCTTGCCGGGACCGCCGACAACGTGACACACCTGTCCACCGGAGGGGGAGCCACGCTGGAGTTTCTCGAGGGCCGGACGCTCCCCGGCATCCAGGCCCTGGAAGACGGGAACCCCGGCGCAGCCGCGGCATGGCGAAACGCACGGTCATAGCCAACTGGAAGATGCACGGAAGCCAGCAGGAGGCCCGCACCCTGGCGCGCGGTGTCCGCCGGCTGCTGGACGACCGCCTTGCCGCCGTCGCGGTGGTGCTGGCCCCGCCGCTCACCTCCCTGGAGACCGTGCGGCAGGCCATCCGGGGAAGCCGGCTCGGCCTCTCCGCGCAGAATCTCCACTGGCAGCCCCAAGGGGCGTTCACCGGCGAGGTGGGAGCGGACATGTTGCGGGACGCGGGCTGCAGCCATGTGATCGTGGGCCACTCCGAGCGGCGCCGGCTCTTCGGTGAGACCAGCATCGAGGTCGGACGAAAACTCGCCGCCGCCCTCGATACCTCCCTGACACCGGTTCTCTGTATCGGCGAGACCCTTCAGGAACGCCGCCGCGGCCACACCTGGCCCACCCTTTCCGCCCAGCTGTCGGGCGCATTGAAGGGCGTCTCGAAAAGTGTTAATGGTGACTTGATAGTGGCATACGAGCCGGTCTGGGCCATCGGAACGGGCAGGAACGCGAATCCGACGCAGGTGATGGAAGCCCACCGCTGGATTCGGCGCTCGCTCGCGCGCCGGTTCGGAACCGCGGCGGCACAACAGATACCCATCCTCTACGGCGGCAGCGTCAATACCGGCAACGCCCCCGAACTGGCCCGGATTCCGGAGGTCGACGGAGTGCTGGTGGGTGGCGCAAGCCTCGATTACCGGAGCTTTGCGGCCATCGCGGACATATTTTCGGAACTTCCGGAACTTTCGGGACAGTAGCGCCACCGGACGGACACCTCATGATCATACTGGTAACAACGGTCCATGTCCTGGTTTCCCTGGGGCTCATCGTCGTGGTGCTGCTGCAGACCGGCAAGGGCACCGACATGGGCGCCGCTTTCGGGGGAGGCTCCAGCACCACCGTGTTCGGCGGCAGCGGCGCAGGCAATTTCCTGACCCGCGTCACCACCGGCATGGCGGTGGTGTTCATGCTCACTTGCCTGACACTGGGTTACTTTGCGGAACAGCGACCGGGATCGAGCGTCTTCGACAGCGTCAACCCGAGTGCCGGGACCGGCGATGCGCCGGCGGCCACGGACGCACCTGCGGCGCAGAGTCCGGAAAAGCCCCCGGAGGCACCGGCTTCTCCATGAAACATGCTCACCCGAACGTGCGAGGATGGCGGAACTGGCAGACGCGCTAGCTTGAGGGGCTAGTGCCAGCAATGGCGTGGGGGTTCAAGTCCCCCTCCTCGCACCATGACCCACCCCACACCCATCCACACCCTTCCCTCGCCCACGAAGACGACCCGCCTGCCGGCGGGTCGTCGGCTCCGGAACGCGGCCGCCGTCAGTTCACGGCACGAGCGAGGTCGTACAGCGAACTCACGAGAAAGGCGCGCAGGAACCAGACCGCGAAGATGGCCACGACGGGGGACATGTCGATGCCGCCGAAGGCCAAGGGAAGGGCCTGCCTCAGGCGGTCCAGCACCGGGTCCGTCAGATTGCACAGCACGCGCACGATGGGGTTGTAGGGGTCGGCATTGACCCAGGAAACCACCGCGCGGCCCAGGATCACCCAGACGTACAGTGCGAGAACGGTGTCCAGCAGTCCCGCCAGGGCCGCCAGAAAATTACCTGCCACAAACATGTTTCCGACCCCGATGTTTCCGACCCCGGTCCTCGGCGCGGCGCCTCGCCTGTCCTATGCGGACGGGCTCCGGGGCCCGAACAGCGCGGTGCCGACCCGTACCAGCGTCGACCCCTCGGCTACCGCCACCTGGTAGTCGTGAGTCATTCCCATGGAAAGATCCTCCAGCGTCACGTTGGGAAGCGCGAGGTCATTCAGCGAATCCCGCAGTTCTCGAAGCCTGCGAAAATACGGGCGGCTGGCTTCGGCATCGCCGGCCAACGGCGGCACGATCATCAGCCCCTTGACCCTGACGCGAGAGAGACCGGACACCTCCCGCAACAGCGGCTCGAGCCCCTCCTCGCTGACGCCTGTCTTGGTCCGCTCCCCGGCGAGGTTGACCTCCACCAGAACGTCGATGTACCGGTTCCGTTCCCGCCCTTCCCGGTCCAATGCTCGGGCCAGCCTGGGACTGTCCAGCGTCTGAATGACCGAGAACAGGGCCGCGGCCGCCCGCGCCTTGTTCCTCTGAAGATGTCCGATGAGATGCCATTCGGCAATGTCGCCGGCGGCCTCCTTCTTGGCCTGCGCTTCCTGGACGTAGTTCTCTCCCAGAAGACGCACGCCAGCCTCCACCGCGGCACCCACCGCGCGGGCGGACCGGCTCTTGGTGGCGGCAAGCAGCCGCACCTGCCGCGGGTCTCTGCCGCTCCGTTCCGCGGCGCGGACGATACCGTCCATGACCCGTTTGCAGTTGCCCGCGATGTCGACCATTACCGTGTCGCGCCCCTGAAGCCGTCTTGAACCGACCCGCGTGCCCGCGTCTGCCGGGCAGGGCGGCCGTTCCCCACTATACTACCACAGGAACAGTATCCACCGTACTTCGGAGCGGGTCCGTTCGCCCGGGCCGGCACCAGCTGTCCCGGGCGAACGGAAGCGCCGCGCACCCCGATCCCTTCCCCGTGGCCTGCGGACTGCTGGAATCCCACCCAGCCGGCGCCACAGGCAATTTCCGTGGGACAGGGATACACGGGGAGCCCCGATTCGCGTCCGATCATGGGACAAGGCTACAAATTTCCGGCATTCTGGATGACAATCCGGACATGTCCTCCACACCCCCCTTCTCCCGAAGCATCCTGCGGCACACACACCCCGTTTCACGCGCAACCACAAAAAACCCTGCCCGTGGCGTCTGGACCCTTCTGGTGTGGCTGTCCGCCGCTCCCCTTTACGCCGGGACCGAAGCCGAGACGGATTTCGCACGGGCCTACCAGCACTACTCCGCAGGCGACCACGCGCGGGCGAAGCCGCTCTTCCGGAGCGCACTGGACGACTCCACCCTGGTCCTGAGGGACTACGTCCTCTTCCATCTCGGACGAATCGCCGTCGGAGAGCGGCGATACAAGGAGGCGCGCGGCTACTTTGCAGAGCTGCAGGAGTCCTGCCCCGGAAGCGTCTGGTGCACCGAGGCTTGGTTCGCGTTTGTCGAACTCGACCTGGCCGGGAAGCGCCGCGAGGCAGCCGTCCGACGCGCCGCCGCGCTCGGGAAGACAGCATCCGGAAGAACGGCGCGGGCGCGGGCCGCGTACTACCTCGGCCAGGCCCACGAGGCCCTCGGCAACCACCGCAAGGCGTACCGCCGTCACCAGGAGGCGCGCCGGCGGGCACCCCGCTCGGTGTGGGCCGGCCGCGCTCGGGAACGGGTCCGGCAGCTGCGGCGGGAGCATCCGGAACAGCTCGGGCTTCGCGGCGGCGACGCCATGCTCCGGGAGGCCGGGAAACTGCAACGAGAGCGGGAATACGCCGCGGCCGCGGAACTCTACCGGCGCATCCTGCGCGAGACCCGGTTCCGCCGGCTGTCACTGGAAGGGCTCGCCGACGTCTACCGGAAGATGCGGCGGCGCGACCAGGAGGAGCAGATCCTGCGCCGGTACATCAAGCACTATCCGCAACGCGCCCGAGCGGGGGCGGCGCTGACCCGGATCGCCGTCATCCAGTGGAACCGCGAAGACAACGCGGGAGCACTGGAGACCTTGCGCACGTTCCGGAGGAAATATCCCGGGCATGCCCGACAGCGCTTCGCCGTCTACATCACCGGGCGCATTCACGAATCCATGGGACGGCGGAAGGCGGCGATCCGGACTTATCGACGGCTCTTGGCCAAGGAGCACCGCTTCAGCCGGTTCCGCGGCGACGCGGCGTGGCGGCTGGGGTGGCTCCACTATCTGGCGGCCGACTACCCGCCGGCAAAAGCCCGCTTCCACGACCTTGCCGGCAGGCGCGGGGCCTACCGGACGGCCGCGGTCTTCTGGGAGGCTCGCACCGCCGAGAAGCTGGAGGATGTCGCCACCGCCGCGCGGCTGTACCGGCGCGTGGTCCGGGAGGCTCCGGAGTCCTACTACGCGGTCCCGGCATCCCGGCGCCTCGCCGGACTGGGGGCCGCCGTTGCCCACCCGCCCCCGCCCGAGCCCGCCACGCCGGCGGCCGGCGCCCCTCGCCTGGGTGCCCGGGCCGGGCTCCACCTCGCCCGGGCACACGCGCTGATGCGGCTCGGTTTGAACCGGCTCGCCCATGGCGAACTCGACCGGGTCCGCAGGCACGCGAAACGCACTGCCGGTGTCACCCGGCTGCTCATGCGCGAGTATGCCCGGAGCCGCGCGCACCACCGCGGTCTCTCGCTGGCGCTGCGGTCGCCAACCTCTCCCGAGACGCGGCGGCTGCGCTATCCGCTGGCCTATTGGGACATCGTGCGGCGTCATGCCAACGACGTGGATCCTTACCTGGTGTTGTCGCTGATGCGGCAGGAGAGCCGATTCCAGCGGCGGGCCGTGTCCCCCGCGAATGCCTTCGGACTCATGCAACTGATCCGGGAGACCGCGGACAGGGAGGCCGCGAAGATGGGGCTGCCGGAGCCCGAAACGCCGCAGCTCTTCGATCCGGAACTGAACATCAGGCTCGGGGTCCACCACCTCAAGGGGCTTCTCCAATACTACGCCGGCAACCGGGTCAGGGCCCTGGCTGCCTACAACGCCGGCAAGGAGGCGGTGGCGCGCTGGACGCGAAACTTCGCGTCCGACGACGACGCGGCGTTCATCGAGCGGATCTCCTACCGGGAGACGCGCCAGTACGTGAAGGCCGTCCTGCGCAACTATCACGTCTACCGGACCCTGTACCGCGGCGCGGCGGCGTGCGGGAGGTCGCCCGCGCCCCCGAAGCGTTGCCAGGAACAGTCTTGCCGCCGCCGGCGGCCGGCGAGCGTGCCGCGCCGCTGGCGCCTCCTTGAGGCCGAAACCGGCATATCGACAACGAATGCGGCTCCGGATGGACCGATGGACCACTGGAGGCGGACCGCCGGCCCTGCCTGCGTCGCCCGCGCCGGTCAGCAACCGTGTCCCCGGGGCGTTGCGGTGGACAAGTCCCCGCCGTTCCCTGTATTGATGATCCGGTGAACAACCACGAACCCGCACAAATCCTCTCCGCCCGAGAACGCGCGGCCTGGAGCGTCACGGCTCCGGCAATTCTGTCCCCCGGAAGGCACTCCGCCGACGATACCGCCGCCGGCACGGTCAAGACCCTGTTCGACCGCCCCCGGTGGCTGGAGCCCCGCCACCTGTACGACGAGCGGGGTTCGTTGTTGTTCGAGGAGATCTGCGCACTGCCGGAGTACTACCTGACACGCACCGAAGCGGCCATCCTCGAGCGCGAGGCTGGCGCACTGATGCGGCTGGTGCCGGTGGAGTGCATCGTGGAGCTCGGCGCCGGCTTCTCCAGGAAGACCGTGCATCTGCTCAAGGCCCTGAGCCGGACCCGCGGCCGCGGCACCTTCGCCGCGGTGGACGTGAGCGCCACCGCCCTCATGGCCTCCAGACGCATGGCCGAGGATCTGTTCCCGGAACTGGCGTTCGCCGGACTCGAAGCCCGTTTCGAGGACGCCATCACCAGCATCACCCGCGACATTCCCAAGCTCGTGGTGTTCCTTGGCAGCACCATCGGCAACTTCACCGCCACCGACATGCTGCATTTCTTCACGCACCTGTGCGATCACTTGGGGTCCGACGACTACCTGCTGCTCGGGGTCGATCGGATCAAGGATCCCGCGGTCATCGAAGCCGCCTACGACGACCCCCGGGGAGTGACCGCCGCCTTCATCCTCAACGCCTTCCGCAACATCAACCGCACCACCGGCGCCACCTTCCAGCCGGAGAAGATCGCCTTCCGGAGCCGCTACAACCGGGAGCGGGCGCAGGTGGAGATGCACGGCGTCAGCACCGAAACACACCGCGTGGACCTTCCGCGGCAGTCCGCTTCGTTCACCTGGGAAAAGGACGAGGGGATCCTGGTGGAGACCAGCCGCAAGTTCGACCCCGACGCCCTGCAGATACAGTTGCGGTCGTTCGGGCTCCGGAGCCTGGGGCACTGGACCGACCCGAACCGCTGGTTCTCGCTGCTGCTCTTCCGCCGGAGCGCACGCACCGGCGACCCGGAATCAAGATGAAGAGAGTCCCCGATACTTCCCCCGCCTACGATCTGACGGATTCCCGGTTCTGGGACGAGACCGACCTGCGCTCCGAGGTGGAGCGCGTTTTCCACCTGTGTGCCGAATGCCGCCTGTGCGTGAAGTTCTGCGGCAGCTTCCCGAAGCTGTTCGACGCCATCGACTCGTACTGCACCGGGGAAGAGTTCGCGGAAGTGGACGCCACCCGGCTCAAGGCGGAAGACGTGGACGAGGTGGTGGACCTGTGCTTCCAGTGCAAGCTCTGCAACATCAACTGCCCCTACACGCCGGGGGACCACGACTGGGCCATCGACTTTCCGCGCCTCATGGCGCGCGCCAAGGCCCAGCATGTGAAGAAGCACGGAGTGCCGTTCACGGACCGGGTGCTGGGCAATCCCGACCTGGTGGGCAAGCTGGGTTCCGCCGCCGCGCCCCTGGCCAACTGGGGCAACGAGAACCGGGTGCACCGGCTGTTCATGCAGGGTGCCCTGGGCATCCACAAGGACAAGAAACTGCCGCCGTTCGCATGGAAGACCTTCGCCTCCCGGTTCCGCGCCGCGCGCCAGGAGCCCGAGGCCGCGCCGGTGGCGAAAGTCGCCTACTTCACCACCTGTTTCGTCAACTACAACGAGCCCGGCATCGGACTGGACACGCTGGAAGTGATGGCCCGGAACGGCGTGGACGTGGCGCTGGCGTACCAGCAGTGCTGCGGCATGCCGTCGTGGCACAACGGCGACATGGACCGGGCCCGGGACCAGGCGCAGCGGAACGTCGCGTTCCTGACTCCGTTCGTCGAGGAGGGCCGAACCATCGTCGCCACCAATCCCACCTGTTCGCTGACCCTGCGCGACGAGTACCCGCGTCTGCTGGGAACCCGGGCGGCCCGGGAGGTGGCCGGGCACACCACCGATCCCGCGGCTTTCCTGGCCTCGCTTCACGCCGAAGGCAAGCTCAATCTCGACTTCAGGACCGGCCCGGGCAGGATCGCCTACCACATGCCGTGCCACTTGCGGGCCCAGCGGCTGGGCAACAAGACCCGCGACCTGCTGTCGCTGCTGCCGGACACCGAGGTCACGCTGATTCAGGCCTGCTCGGGGCACGACGGCACCTGGGCCATGAAACGGCAGAACTTCGAGGCCTCCATGCGCTGGGGACGGCAGGCTTTCAGGGACATGGACAACGCCGGAGCCGCGGTGGCCTGTTCCGATTGTCCCCTGGCCGCCATCCAGATCGAGCAGGCCACCGGCAGCCGTCCGCTGAACCCCTTGCAGATCCTGGCCAGGAGCTACCGCGGAGAGGACGACTGGGGCCCATGACCCCCACCGCGGCGCCGTTCATCATCGCGTGTGGCGGCAGACGACCGCCGAGCGGGCACGTCCGTCTCCGCTGACCGGATGGCCGGCCGCGCGGACGTGTCGCACGGATCTGTTCACGGCGACTCGAGAAACCCCATGAACGCCACCCTTGTCATCGACGAGCGCACACCCTTTGCCGGCGGCGCCGACTTCGGTACTGCCGGTGCCTACGAACGGATCAAGGGACGGGTCCGCTTCGCCATCGATCCGGGCCTGCCCGCCAACCGGCACATCGTGGACCTGACGCTGGCGCCTGCGGACGACCGCGGCCGGGTGGCGTACTCGACGGAGTTCTTCATCCTCAAGCCCGTGGACATGAGCCGCGGCAACCGCCGGCTGCTCTACGACGTCAACAACCGCGGCAACAAGCGGGCGCTCCAGTTCTTCAATGACGCCCCGCCCAACAACGATCCGCGCACGGCGGCAGACGCCGGGCACGGCTTCCTGATGAACCGGGGCTACACCGTGGCGTGGTGCGGATGGCAGGGAGACCTGCTCCCGGGGGACGGGCGCCTGACCATGGACCTGCCCGTCGCCCGCCGGACCGGCGGGCCGGTCACGGGGCCGTTCCGGGCCGAGTTCATCGTCGAGCAGCCCGGGGTGGCGACGGTCTCCCTGGGCGGACACGACTACATCCGACCCTGCCCCGCCGTGGACCTGGACACCGGCGGGGCGACCCTCACCCGCCGTCGGCTGGAGCGGGACGCGCGCACGGCCGTACCCGCAAGCGACTGGCGGTTCGCCGCCGCGGATGCGGCCGGCAACCTCCGACCGTCGGACACGCACTGTCATCTTCCGGCGGGCTTTCGGCCCGGTTGGATCCACGAACTCGTTTACACGGCGCGGGATCCGCTGGTGCTGGGGCTGGGTTTCACCGGCGTGCGCGACTTCGTGGACTTCCTGCGGCACGCCGACGAGGATGCCGCCGGGCAGGCCAATCCACTGCGTGACGGGTCGCCGGGCATCGAGATGGCCTGCGCCTGGGGCCGTTCCCAGAGCGGCCGCTTCCTGCGCCAGTTCGTCTACGGGGGCTTCAACGCTTCGGACCGCGGCCAGCGCATCTTCGACGGCGTGTTCCCCCACGTGGCCGGTGGCGGGCGGCTCCAGCTCAACGGCCGCTTTGCGCAGCCCGACCGCTATCCCCGCCAGCACGAGGATCACCTCTACCCCTCCGACGAGTTTCCCTTCGCCTACGGCCGCACCGAAGACCCTTTCACCGGAAAGCGGGACGCGATCCTGAAACGGCCGGCAATCGACCCCCGGATCATCCACACCCAGACCGCCACCGAGTACTGGCAGCGGCGCGGCTCCCTGGTGCACACGGACCCCCTGGGCAACGACCTGCCGGAGCACGAGCAGGTCCGCGTCTACCTGCTTTCCTCCCTGCAGCACAACGACGCGGCCGCGGCGCTGGAAGGCGGCGCGCCCCGCTACCCGCAAAACCCGCTGCCGGCCAATCCGGTCCTGCGCGCCCTGCTGTGCGCCCTGGACGAATGGATCACCAAAGGGGTGCCGCCCCCCGACAGCCGCATTCCCACGCGCTCCGACGGCCAACTCGTCACCGGCGACTCGTTCCGGGACAGCTTCCCGGCGGTGCCGGGAAGCGCCTGTCCCGACCCGCATGCGCTGCATCCGCTGGACCGCGGACCGAACTTCGCGGACGGCCTCCTTTCCCGCGAACCTCCATCGGAGGACAGGACCCGCGAATATCCGGTCCTGGTGCCCTCGGTGGACGCCGACGGCAACGAGCGCGCCGGCGTCCGGGTGCCGGAAGTGGCCGCGCCCCTGGCCACCTGCCTGGGATGGAACCTTCGCACGGACACGGTGGTGATGGCGGGCATCGTCGGCAGCGCCCTCCGCTTCGCCGAGACCGAGGAGGCGCGCGCGGCGCAAGGCGACCCGCGCCGCTCCATCCGGGCGCGCTACCCGTCCAGGGAGGCCTATCTGGACGCCGTCCGGGGAGCGGCCGAGGCCCTGCGGGAGCAACGCCTGCTGCTGGCCGAGGACATCGAGCGCTGCGTGGTGGCGGCGGGAAAGCGCTGGGATACACGGCACGATACGCGGTAGGGCGTGCGGCACGACATGTGGCACGAACGCGCCGGGATACACGGCGGAATACACACGGCACGATACGGGACACGATAGGCGGCAGGACACCCGCCGGAGGGCGGGCGGTGCGGGTTCCGGGAACCGGAGGCTACGCCATCAGACCGTTGTCCCGCAGAAACTCCACCACCAGGGCGTCGAATCCCGCCGGGTCTTCGATGCAGCAGGCATGACCCGTACCCGGCAGCACCCGGTGCACCGCTCCAGGCGTCAAGGCCGCGGTTTTCCTGCCGCCCTCCAGCGACAGGTCGTGCTCGCCGTTGATGACCAGGGTCGGCACCCTCATCTCCGAAAGGCGCGGTGTCATGTCGGTGCCCGCGCGGGCGCGAAAGATCTGCGCGATGGACCTTCCCGAAAGCCACGAATTGCGCTCCAGGAAGATGTCCAGCAGGTACCGGCCGAGCCGCGTGTTCTCGAATCCCGGCGCCACCAGTTCCCTGATATGCCGCGCGTGATACGTGGCCGCATCGTCCGTATAGCCGCGGACACGTTCTTCGATGCGCGCCCCCCCGCCGCTGCTTCCACCCACCAGGATCACGCCCCGGAACAGATCCGGATGATCGAGGCCCAGCAGCAGGGCGATGCCCGATCCCACGCTGACGCCGCCGATGACAGCCTCCCGCACGCCCTCGGCCCGGCACACCGCGAGCACGTCCGCCGCCATGTCCCCCAGCGAGAACGGCGTCTCCGGCTTGTCGGACCTGCCGTAGCCCCGGATGTCCGGCGCGATGACCCTGAAGCAGGTCGAGAAGC
The DNA here is from genome assembly GCA_964291295.2 of uncultured Binatia bacterium (SeqCode). Taxonomy (GTDB): domain Bacteria; phylum Desulfobacterota; class Binatia; order UBA9968; family JAJDTQ01; genus JAJDTQ01. The sequence continues at coordinate 3,592,519 of OZ219754.1, forward strand.
GGGCCACCTGGTACAGGAGCAGATTGTGATCGAAGGGATTGGCGTGCACCCAGATGAAGGGCAATCCCTCTCCGGACACCTCGTAGTAAATGCGCACTCCGTCGGAATCGGCATACGGCATGGGAACACCTCGAACACGGGCGGACAGATCACACGAGAAGGCGCCGCCGTTGCACCGGCGCGGGTGACGGCGCGGAGTCCTACCTGTCGTCCAGCAGCACCGTGCGGATCATGGAGACGGCGTTGAGGCTCATGCGGGCGCGGTCGGGGCCGCCGCGGCCGCCGAGGTTATAGGTGCGGGTGTGGAACTTCGTGCCGTCGGTCACGGATATGCAGGTCTGGCCCCGGGCCAGATTGACAGCGGTGTCTCCGGGCGCCTCCACCGCATGCAACGCCAGGCCCAGGTCGCTGCCGGCCTGTTGCCGGACGGTCCAGGCCAGCTCCTCGGTCAGCGGCTCGGGCTGGGCCAGCAGGGAATCGGCCTCGCCCGGCCGCCGCGACCCGGCCAGCAGCCGTAGCGTGCCGCGCTCGCCCGGTGCCACCCGCCCCTCCACGAAGTGCTCCTTGCTGGCTCGCTGCAGGCGGTCGGCCACCAGCCCGGCCGTCATGTCCTCGAATACGGCAACGCTCCGCTCCTTCTCCCGCAGGAGCCGCCCCACCGCATCTTCCATGGTCTCGTCGTCCACCGCGAAGATGTGGCTGGCGAGGAGTTCCCGGACCTGCGCCTCCACCGGCGCGATGAGTTCCATGGCCTGTTCCCGGCTCGACGCCTTGGCGGTAATGCGTACGTCCACCTGGCCGGGGTGGGCCAGCACCCCGACGGTGGGGTTGCGGGAGTTGGCGATGAGGTGGCCGATCTCGTGATCCACCGAGCTTTCGCCCATGTCGGTGACCTTGAGCACCCGGTAGGTGATGGTCTCCGAGAGATTCCACTTGCGCCGCGCGTAGGGGGTCACTTCGTTGTCGAAGAGCCACTTCATCTCGTGGGGCACGCCCGGCAGCGCGAAGATGGCTCCCTTGTCGTGCTCGACGATGAACGACGGCGCCGTGCCGTTGGGGTTCTCCACCGGAATGGCGCCCTCGGGGATGTCGGCCTGCCGTTCGTTGTTGGGAGTCATGATCATGTTGCGGCGGCGGAAGCGCCGGTCGATCTGGTCCAGCAGGCCCGGGTCCCGCACCAGCCTGCGGCCGCACACCTCGGCGAGGATCTCCCGGGTGAGGTCGTCCTGGGTCGGCCCGAGGCCGCCGCTTGTGATGACCAGGTCCGCCCGGTCCAACGCCCGGCCGATGACGTCCTTCATGCGTCCCGGGTTGTCGCCGACGATGGTCTTGAAGAACAGATTGATTCCGAGATCGGACAGGCGCCGGGCCATCCACGCGGAGTTGGTATCCACGATCTGACCCAGGAGCAACTCCGATCCGATGGCAACGATTTCGGCGTTGGGCACGATGCGCTCCTATCCTTGAGAGCCTGCGCCGCGGGCAGAACGGCCTGCGCACTTCGTGCCAGAAGCCGGCAGCGGCTGGCAAGGGATTCGGCGGCGCCGAACGCGGACAGGTTCGAGGGACCGATCCTTACGTCTCGCCGTGCGCGGCCTCCGGCGCGGGCGCCGGTTCGGCGGCGCCCGTCCCCGGCGCCCACCGGCGCCGGACCCCCTGGCGCACGTCCAGCCACAGGCAATAGAGGGTGGGCGTGAGCACCAGCGTGAACAGCGTGGAGACGGCCAATCCGCCCAGCACGGCGAGGCCCAGGCCGCGGTAGAGCTCGGAGCCGGCGCCGCGGGACAGCACCAGCGGCAACATGCCGAACACGGTGGTGGCCGCGGTGATGAAGATGGGGCGGATGCGCGTGCGCACGCTGGAGAGCAGAGCCGCCCGGGGCGCTTCCCCGGAGCGGATGAAATTGAGTGTCTGGTGCACGATCAGGATCGCGTTGTTGACGACGATGCCCGTCAGGATGATGAACCCCAGCATGGTGACGGTGTCCATCTTGATGGTGGGCTCGGTGGCGTGCCCGAGGCTCACGGCGAGCACGCCGCCGGTCGCGGCCAGGGGCACGCTGAACATGATGATCAGCGGGTAGCTCCAGGATTCGAACAGCGAGCACATCGCCAGGTAGACCACCACCACGGCCAGCAGGAACGTCCATTTGAAGGCGTCCCAGGCTTCGTTCAGGCTCCGGGCCTGACCGCTGACCTCAATGGAATAGCCCAGCGGCAGCGTGCGCCGGACCTCCGCCACCGCGTTGTCCTCCACCAGCCGCACCGCTTCCTCCAGCGGCAGCGCATCCCGCATGTTGGCATTCAGCATGATGGCGCGGTCGAGGTCCACATGCTCGACCTTGGTGGGACCATCCCCCGGGCGGATGTCCGCGATGTCCGAGAGCTGCACCAGCCGGCCCGCGCCATTGGCGAGCATGAGCCCGCCGAGGTCCTGGGTATGCGCCATCTCCCCGCGCGGCCCCCTGAGGATGATGTCGATCTCCTTGCCGCGCTCGCGGAACCGCCCGGCGCGGGTTCCCTCCACCGCGGTCTCGATGACGTCGCCCACATCGGAGGCGCGCAGGCCCAGGGCCGAGACCCGGTCGCGGTCCAGAGTCACGCGGATCTCGGGGTTGCCCCACTCGAAGGATGAATTGACGAAGTTCACCCCGTCCACCCCGCGGATGCGCCCTTCAAGGTAGCGCGCGATATTCCGGATGGCCTGCAGGTCATCGCCCTTGACGTCCAGGGCCACATTGTTGCCGCCGAAGAAGGCGCCGCGCTGACGGAACAGCGAGGCCTGGGTGATGAAGACGGCCTGGGGCCCGGGAATGCCGCCGACGGCCCGGCGCATGGTCGCCACCACGCGGCGCATGCCTTCAAGGTCGGTATGCGCCTCCTTCACGATGGCCCCCATGATGGGGTTGTCGATACGGATGACGGCGAACATGCGCGCCACCTCGGGGATGGCCCGGATACGCGACTCGATCTCCTTGATGATCGCTTCCTTCTGATCCGTGTTGAAACCCGGCGGCATCTTCACCAGGCCGAAAACGAAATTGCGGTTCCCGCGCGGGAGATAGTCCAGCGGCGGCGCCAACCACCAGGCCAGGGCCACCGAGCCGCCCACGATGAACAGCACCACCAGCACCTGCCGAACGGCGCCGCGCTGAAGCCACGCCAGCAGTCCGAGCACCATTCGGGAGAATCCGGCTCCGGCCCGATCCAGCACGGCCATGGCCGCACGCAGGCGGCGGAACCGCACACGCGTCCGTTCCGGAAGGATATGGGCGGAGAGCATCGGCACCACGGTGAGGGCCACCACCAGGGACAGGGCCACCGCCACGGACACGGCCAGGGCGATGTCCCGGAACAGTTGCCCGGCCTCCTGCCGGATGAACAGCACGGGGACGAATACGGCCACCGTGGTCAGCGACGAGGCCACGATGGCCCCACCCACCTCGCGCGCCCCGTCCAGTGCCGCGCGCACCCGCGTCTTGCCCATGTCGCGATGGCGGAACACGTTCTCCAGCACCACCACCGCATTGTCCACCACCATGCCGGTGGCAAAGGCGAGGCCGGCCAGCAGAATGATGTTGAGGGAGGAACCGAAGATATTGAGAACCACGAACGTCGTGACGATGGACACGGGAATCGCCACCGCGACGACCACGATGCTGGCGACGCTTCTCAGGAACAGCAGCAGCACCAGCACCGCCAGGGCCACGGCGATATAGATGTTGCGGGTCACCAGGTTGATGGAGTCCTTGATGTAGTCGGTCTCGTCGTAGACCATCTCCAGGTGGATGCCCTTGTCGCCGTAGCGTTCCTGCAATCGGCTCAAGGTCTGCCGGACCCCCGCCATGACCTCCATGGTGTTCGCCCCGGAACGGCGCAACACGCCCATGCCGAGGGCGGGCCGGCCGTCGATGCGCACGGCGAAGTCCCGATCCTCGTAGCCATGGGAGACGGCGGCCACGTCGCGCACGTAGACGGGTCCGGTGAGGTCGTGCCGCACCACCACGTCGGCGATGTGACGGAGTTCCTCGAACTGGCCGAGGGTGCGCACCACGTGCCGGCGCTTGCCTTCGCTCAGGTCGCCGCCCTTGACGTTGCGGTTCTCGCGGGTGATGGCCTGCCGTATCTCCGCCACGGTGATGCCGCGGGCAGCCATGGCGCTGGGATCCAGCGTCACGTGCACCTGGCGGTCCCGACCGCCGAAGCGCCACACCGCGCCAACCCCGGGAACCCGCTCCATCTGCGGCACGATGACGTCCTTCAACTCCTCCCACACCTCGTTGAGGTCGCGCTCCGTGTTCACCATGATCCACGAGATCGGACTCTCCTCGTCGGTGTTCACCGCGCGGATCCGGGACTCGCCGACGTCCGGCGGCAGCCCCCTGACCGTGTCGAGCTTCTCCGAGACCCCCAGGCGCGCGATGTCCTTGTCGGTGCCCCAATCGAACTTGAGCACCACGCGGGAGCGGCCTTCGATGGAACTGGACGAAACCTGCCGGAGCTGCTCCACGGCGTTGAGCCGCTCCTCCAGCCGGTCCGTCACCTCGCGCTCGACCTCAAGGGGTCCGGCGCCGTCGTAGTCGGTCTCCACCGTGATCTCGGGCCGGTCCACGGTGGGGATCATCTGGATCGGCAGGCGCAGCAGCGCGATGATCCCGAACAGCGCGGCCAGGATGACGCCGACCATCACCGAGACCGGATTGCGGATGCAGAAGTCAACGATTCCCATCTCGCCTCGAATCGGCTGCGGCTCCAGGCCGGGCGGACCTGGCTCCCGGGCTCCCTCCGGCTCCTCCCGGCCCCCTGCCGGGCCTGGCCCCATTGCCCGACAGCACCTTGGCACCGTCCCGCAGTGCCTCGTTGCCCAGCGTGACCACCTGCTGGCCGGGCTCCAGGTCGCCGCCGGCGATTTCCAGCAGCGTCCGGTAGCCGCGGCCGGTGCGGACCTTCACCGCCTTCGCCTGACCGTTCGAGACCACGAAGACCAGTTCGTCCGGGCCGCGCCGCACCACCGCGTCCTTGGGCACGAACACGCTCGGCTCGCCGCTCGCCACGGTCACCACCACGCGGGCCAGCATTCCGGCCTTGAGGCGTCCCTGCGCGTTGGACAGCCGGACCTTCACCGGAAAGCTGCGGCTGCGCGTGTCCGCCTGAGGAACGATGTGCACCACCTCTCCGGCAAAGACCTCGTCCGGGAATGCGTCCAGCGTGACCGTGGCCGGCAGGCCGGGGCGCAGCAGGGCGATCTTTCGCTCCCCCACCGGGCCGGTGGCAAATACCGGATCAAGGTCCACCAGATCCGCCACCGGCTCGCCGGCGTTCACCCAGGCACCCACGTCCACATGCTTGCGGACGACGAAGCCCGATATGGGCGCCGGCAGCGTACTCTTGTCGATCTCGTAGGTCACCGCATCAAGGCGCGCCCGCGCTTCCTCGAACTCGGCCTCGGCCATGGCGATGTCCTGAGCCCTGGCACCGGAGCGGGTCAGGTCGAGGGCGGCGCGGGCGCTGCCGTACTTCTCGCGGGCGGCCAGGTACTCGCTCTCCACCCTCTGGAACTCCGCAACGCTCACGAGCTGACTGTCGTGGAGTCGTTTGGCGCGCTCCAGGTCACGCTCGGCCTGCTGCAGGATCGCACGCTGCTCCTTGGCCGCGGCCACGCGCTGCTGGACTTCCTCGGCGCGGGAGCCCTCCCGGACCTTGTCCCATTGCTTTTTCGCCCGTTCCAGCGCGGCCGCCCGCTCCCGCAGCGCGATTTCGCGCCGCCCCCGATCGACCCCCAGCAGCACGGTCTTCCCCGCCTCCACGGCGTCGCCCTCGCGGAAACCGGCCGCCACCACCCGGCCCGAGACCACCGACGCGGCGGTGGTGGAGACGTTGGGCTCGATGGTGCCGATGAAGGAGACCTCCTCGGGTATCGCCTTCGACTCCACCGGCGCCACCTTCACCGCGGTGGGACGCGCGCCCCAGCCCTGCGCCCCGGCATCCGGGGCGGCCAGCAGCACGCAGCCGGCAACCATGGGCGGCACGGCTCCGAAGAGCACATTTCGAGAGCGGTGGAACAACAAGTGCATTTCGATTCCCCGATCCTGACTTCCCGAACTGTATTGAGGATGTATTGAGGATAGGGGTTTTCGGGTAAAGGGGCAACCGCTTCCCGGGCACCGGGAGGGCAAGTTCATGCGAGTTGGAATGCGGATGGCTCTCCCATTCGACCGCCTCCATGCTGCCGACATTCAGGGGAGGGCGAGGACGTTCCCATCCTTGATCGGCAGCTGGCTGGGGGCAGGGCGATGCCCGCAAGCTTGCCGGGTTGGAGGAGCTGCGTAGTCCGGGTTGAAACCCGGCCTGTCATTTGCCGTCCGAAGGTCGTTGACACATGAAGTGGACCCGCAGGTCACGCGGCCCTGCGCGGGCCAATGCGGAGATGCGAAAAGGGCGGCCCATGGCCGCCCTTCCTCTCCGACATCAGGTCACGTCCCGATCACGCGATAAAAGAGAAATCGCTTTCAACCAGAGTCGAATCGACTGTGCCCTCGATAACGATCTGCCAGGTTTCACTGGCTTCACGGGCTTTGATTATCGTGTCGTTGCCATCTTGAGAAATATTCAGGTCATCATATTCCAGATCTCTGGTTTTCCCGGACTCCGTCGTTTTCCTGCCATGAAATCGTATCTTGTCCCCCGACTCCCAATCCTTGATCGTGTCCTTCTCGAGAGAATCATACGTCTCGCCGAATATGAAATAGTCGATGCCCGCGCCGCCTACCAAGGTGTCGCCGCCCCTGCCGCCGCCAAGAAAGTCGTCGCCGTCGCCGCCATAAAGATCGTCGTCACCGTCGCCGCCGTAAAGCTCGTCGTTGTCGTCGCCACCGTCCAGGTTGTGGGCGGTCCCGTATAGTCACTTCCATTTGTACCATGAATGGTGTTCGTGGTTGGCTGAAATTCACTCATTGTTTTCTCCCTTTCCTTGATGAGGAAGCCGCGCTTCACCCCGTGAACTCGAAATCGGATTCGGTCAATTCAGACGGCGAAACCATGGAAAGCCGGATGCTCCAGTCACCGTCCGGTCCGGTAATCAACGTGGATGATGGCAGATCGTAACTACGCACACCTCCTCTATAGCCAAAAGTCACTTCTTCCGTGAAGATCAAATCGGAAAACTTGATGCCGCTGGTGAACACGATCTTGTCCTCGTCCACGCTGAAGCGACGTATACGGTCATGACCGCTGTTCTTGTCGTACACAAAGATGTCCGCGCCCCTGCCGCCATCGAGTTCGTCGTCACCGTCGCCGCCGTCGAGGGTGACATCGGCATCGCTCTTCACCCACGGCGGCAACGGCACCGCGTTGTAAAACACGTTCTCGCCAAGAACCAGGGAGTCCGCCGTCACCCCCAACAACCGGACGGTGTCGTCGTCGCCATGGCGAATGATGGCATCGGCGCCGTCCTGCTCAATGACAAGCTCCTTGAACACATCATGCAAGATATGAAGCTTGTCGCCTTCCCCGAAATCGGTAATAGTGTCGTTGCCGTCTCCCGCAAAGAAAGAGAAAAAGTCGGCACCCTTGCCGCCCGTCAGCGTGTCGTCGCCGTTCCTGCCATGGATGGAGTCGTTGCCGTCGCCGCCGTAGAGCGTGTCATTGCCGCCGTTGTAGCCGCCGTCGACAAGGTCGTTGCCGTCACCGCCGTAGATTACGTCGTCACCGCCCTTGCCATAGAGCCGGTCGTCCCCGCCGAGGCCGCGAATCGTGTCGTTGCCACTCCCCGCGATCAGTTCCTCTTCGCCCGCGCTGCCGACAAGAGTAATGCCGTTGCCGGATGGTGTATTCGTGGCCTCGCCGGTACCGGACGGCGTGTTCGCAGGCACACTCGCGCCCGGCGGGTCGCCTGCACTGGCGCCATGCGCCGTCGTTTCGCTATCGCCGCTGCCACCCATGGCCGACACGATGATGTCGTCCTCGCTCAGAGAGTCCGCCGTCACCCCCGACAGCCTGATGGTATCGCCGCCCTCGCCATAGCTGATGACGGTATCGGCGCCTTCCTGATCGATACGGAGCGCCGTGAACCCGCCCACCACGCCATCAAGGCGGATACTGTCTCCCGCCTCGAAGTCCGTCACGATGTCCTCACCGTCTCCGGCTTCGAACACGAAGGTGTCGTCGCCCCTGCCACCCTTCAGCGTATCGTCGCCCGCGCCGCCGGCCAGCGTGTCGTCGCCCTTGCCTCCCCCCAGCGTATCGTCGCCCTCCCCGCCCTCCAGCGTGTCGTCGCCCTTGCCTCCCTCCAGCATGTCGGCACCGGCACCGCCCCGCAGCGTATCGTCGCCTTGGCGGCCCCGCAGCGTATCGTCGCCCTCAAGGCCCATCAGGACATCGCCGCCCTTGCCACCCCCCAGCATGTCGGCACCGGCACCGCCCTTCAGCGTGTCGTCGTCCTCGCCACCCCGCAGCGTGTCCGCGCCTTTGCCGCCCGTGAGCACCCTCCTGCCCAAGAGCTGGCCCCGCAAGGCGTCGCCGTCGTTGCCACCCTGCGGGGTATCCTGCACCGGAGCGCCTTGCTGAGGGGCACCCTGTTGAGCGTTGTCCTGCGGCGGGTCGCCCTGCGGAGCGGCGCCCTCCTCGCCCCCCGTCTCCACCGGAAGGAAGTGGAAATCCTCCGCGCCGAGAGAGGCCGCGGTCACGCCCTGCAACGTGATCCTGTCTCCCTCGCCGTAGCGGATGACCGCATTGGTGCCCTCCTGCTCGATCACCAGTTCCGGGAACCCGCCAGACACCCCGGCAATCTCGATGGTGTCCCCCGCCTCGAAATCCACGATCCTGTCGGCACCGTCCCCCACCGCGAATGCGAAAGTGTCCGCCCCCAAGCCGCCAAACAGCTTGTCCCCGCCCCGACCGCCTCTCAGCCTGTCGTCGCCTTGCCCCCCGAACACGGAGTCGTTCCCAGAACCCCCCTCCACCGTGTCGTCCCCGTTGCCGCCATACAGCCGGTCGTCGCCGTCGCCCCCGTTCAGCCTGTCGTCGCCCATGCCGCCGTCCAGCGTATCGTCGCCAATACCGCCCGTCAGGATGTCGTCGCCCTCACCACCGGTCCTTGAAATAACCTTGTGCCATCATGGTTCTCCTCCTGTAATCCGGTCGCCGTCAGCCAACCCCGGAAATGCTTCACCATACACAGCCGATACACAGCCGATACATTCCTTGCCGTATAGCCCTGCTGTCGCACACACCACTACCTGCAACACGGCTACCTTCAAGCCCTTACTCCCCCCCCCTGTCAACCCCCTTCAAGCCAAGGTCTTGTCCAAGGAACCAAGTTCTAGCCTGTATCCCCGTCTGACCACCAAGGAGCGGTTTCCCACCAGGAAAGGCCCTGCTTCTCCCATTTCTCCTCAACCGTCATCTGCTTCCAATCCTTGATCATCATCCTCTCCATCTCAGCTCGCCGCCATCCCGTATTCCATGAAAAGGCCACCGGTTTCCTGAATGCGGCCAGGACTGTCCCTTCTGAAGGTTTGTGTCGGGACGAGAGCCGGGCGCAAGGGTGTTTGGCGCCATCCTTGCGGTTGTCGGTGTACGGGTATGGTCGAGGGATGAGAGCCGGCGGGGTGAGCGCGGGATGGGTTTGGACGGTCGGATGGCCTGCGGGCGGCGTTGAGGCCCGGCTCCCCCGAATGCGGCCGCGGTCAGGCCCGGGTCACCGCGGCGATGCCTGGCCGCGGTCGAGTTGCAGCCGTCGGCGGGTTTCGGCGAAGCTCGCGCGGGCGCGCCGGTTGGTGAAGATCACCGCGAGCGCGATGTGCTTGAGGCCGGCGAGGTTCGCCGCTCCGTGTCCGCTCCGGATCAGGCAGCCTCCCCGCCGATTCAGGTCCTCCACGACCCCGTGTCCGAACCTCCTCCTCCGACAGCGCATACCCTTCCGGAGCCTCACCGTGGATCGGGCTCGACCCCTTGCAGATGCGTTCCCACATTCCCCAAGCATGACTGCCCCAACGCTGGAACGTCACTGCCTGTCACCAAACCTCTCCCACCCGCACCGGACACGCAGCCTGGAACAGCCCTGGGCACCGGCGGCGCTGGCCGGGGCGACATTGCCGCCCATCCCACTGCGGACTTCCAGGCCCCGAATCACGACGTCCCCGCCCTCGACCGGCAAGCCCGGAGCCGTTCCGCCCGTGCTTGACAGCCCTCCGGCGAGGACCTACCATGCCAAGATTCTGTCCGGGACAGGCGCACGGACTTGGGGAAAGAACCCTCCGAGAGAACTCCCGGCTTCGCGGAGAAAAACGATGGCCAGGCAAGGCTTCAAGGCAATGGACTCCGACATGCACGTGTTCGAGCCTCACGATCTCTGGGAGCGATACATCGACCCGGAGTTCAGGGACCGTGCGCCCAGGGGCCTGCAGCGCGATTTCCGCGACCTCGGCGTCGAGGTGGACGGCAAGATCCTTCCCGTGCCGAGGCGCCCGGAAAACCCGCACCTGAGGGACTACCGCCTGGCCACCCTCAAGGAAAAATACGGCGACGTGGCCGCGCGCAACTTCGACGGCGTCAGCCAGGTCATGGCCATGGACAAGGAAGGCCTCGACGTGGCGTTCCTGTTTCCCACGCGCGGGCTATTCGTCCTCGGCATCGACGGCCTCGACCCCGAACTGGCCGCGGCCATCTCCCGCGCCTACAACGACTGGCTCCACGACTTTGCGCAGGAGGCTCCCGACCGCATGGCCTGCGTCGCCATGGTGCCGCCCCAGAACGTCGAGGCGGCCGTGGCCGAAACCAGACGGACGGTCACCGGAAAGGGATTCCGGGGCATCTTCATGCGCCCCAACCAGACCAACGGCAAGTGCTGGAGCGACCCGTACTACGATCCCCTGTGGGAGGTGTGCCAGAGCCTGAACGTGCCGGTGGGCTTCCATGAGGCCGGGCGCGTCCATCAGCCCCAGCCGGCCATCTCCCGATTCATCCCCTCCTTCACCATGTTCAACACCCTGAGCTTCCCGATGGCCAACATGTTCGCATGCGCGGACATGATCTACGGCGGCGTCATGGAGCGCTTCCCCAGGCTCAGGGTGGCGTTCCTGGAAGGCAATTGTTCCTGGCTCCCATGGCTCCTGTACCGCATGGGGGACTACATGGAATCGGTGGGCAAGGCGGAGTACCCGGAGCTCCGGCTCGAGCCGCTGGAATATTTCCAGCGCCAGTGCTACGGGGCCGTCGAATGCGACGAGATCACCGCCAGGCACATGCCCGAGTACGGACTGGAGGACAATCTGGTGTTCTCCACCGACTATCCGCACCTGGACGTCAAGTATCCCCACGCGCTGGACACGTTCCTGGAGATGCCGTTCTCCGAGGAGTCCAAGCGGAAATACCTCTGGGACAACTGTGCCCGGCTGTACAACATGGGTCCGTAACACCCCGGTTTCCACATTCGCGCGGCGGGGCATCGTCGAAGGCTTCTTCGGTCCCCCGTGGAGCCGGGCCCACCGCGCGGCCATGTTCGCGTTTGGCGCCGCGCGCGGCATGAACACCTACCTCTACGCACCCAAGGACGACCCCTACCACCGGGAGCGCTGGCATCAGCCCTACCCGGAGACGGAATGGCGCGAACTCTGCGCGCTCATCGACGCGGCCCGGGGCTGCGGCATCGACTTCGTCTACGGCTTTCACCCGGGCCGGAACCTCCGCTTTGCCGCGGCGGAACCGGTGCGCCTTCTGCTCGACAAGGCGGCGCGTCTCCAGGATCGGGGCGTGCGCACCTTTGCGGTGCTGTTCGACGACATTCCGTCGCGGCTGACGCACACCGAAGACAGGAAGAGGTTCGACGGCAGCCTGGCCAAGGCCGAGTCCCTGTGGCTCGAGGCGGTGCTGGAACAACAGCCCGCGGGCCGCGATGCGGCGTGGTGGTTCTGTCCCTCGTACTACACGCCCGACCCGCTGTTGGCCCAGACCTTCGGCGAGTTCGAGCCGGAGTTCCCCGAGACCGTCGGGCGGTACCTGCCGGCGCCGGTCGACTGCTTATGGACCGGCCCCAAGGTGGTGCCGGAAAGCGTCACCCTGGAACACATGGAGGAGATCGGCCAACGGATGGGTCACCGGCTGCTGCTCTGGGACAACTACCCGGTCAACGACCTGACCCGGGCCGACGCCATGCATATCGGCCCCCTCACCGGCCGAGACCCGCGGCTGCCGGAGCGGGTGCACGCGCACTTGGCCAACCCGCTCCTGCAGGAGCAGCTCAGCTTCATTCCCCTGGCCACCTGCTTCGACTATGCGCGGGAGCCCGGCACCTACGACCCGGAAACGAGTTGGGATGCGGCGGTGACGGAACGGTTCGGCGCGGCCCACCTGGAACACTGGCGGGCACTCCGGCGGTTCTGCGAACAGGATGCCGGCGGCGGCGCGGCGAGGTGCCCCGAGTCCGAGCGGGGCACGCTGGAAGCGGCCCACGCCTACCTGCAGGCCCACCGCGGCGAAGCGTGGTGCCGTGAATTCGAGCCGTGGCGGGAGCGGCTGGAACAGGCGCTCCGGTAACATCATGGACGACAGGACCGTCACCACCCGCGAACTGCTGGCAACCCTGGAAGAGGTCCGTTCCCGGACCCTGGGTCTGGTGGAGGATCTGTCCGGCGCGCAACTCACCGTGCCCATGTGGAACATCGTCAATCCCCCGCTCTGGGAGATCGGACATGTCTCCTGGTTCCACGAACGGTGGGCGCTGCGGCATCTGCGCGGCCGCCGCCCCATCATTGCCAACGGCGACCAACTGTACGATTCCGCGGCCGTGCACCACGACACCCGCTGGGCGCTGGCGCTGCCGCCGCTGGAGGAAACCCTCGCCTACAAGGCCCGGGTCCTCCGGGAGATCACCGAAGCGCTTCCCGCCCAACGGCTCGGTCCGGAGGAGACCTGGTTCCACAGGCTGGTCCTCTTTCACGAGGACATGCACGCGGAGGCCATGACCTACACGCGCCAGACCCTGGGCTATCCCCCGCCTCGGTTCGCGTCCGGACGCGCGGCGCCCCGGGGCGGGCCGTGCCCCGGCGATGTGGCGGTGCCGGGCGGTGCGTTCATCCTCGGCGGCACGCCGGATCTGCCCTTCGTCTTCGACAACGAGAAGTGGGGGCATCGGGTGACCGTGGCACCATACCGCATGGCCCGGGCGCCGGTAACCAACGAAGCGTTTGCCGCATTCGCCGACGACAACGGCTACCGGAATCCCCGGTGGTGGAGCACCGAGGGCTGGAACTGGCGGCAGGCCGAGAACCCGGCGCATCCCGTCTACTGGAAGCGGGAGGCCCCGGGGCGGTGGCTGGAGCGGCTCTTCGACCGATGGTTGCCACTTCAGCCCGAACTGCCGGTCATCCACGTCAACTGGTACGAAGCCGAGGCCTGGTGCCGCTGGGCCGGACGCCGGCTGCCCACCGAGGCGGAGTGGGAAATGGCCGCGGCCTCCGGTCCCGGCCCGGGAGCGGCCAAGCGCGGCTACCCGTGGGGCGACGCCCCGCCGGACCCGGCCTGCGGCAATCTCGACTGGGCGGCCGGCGGACGGCTGCCCGTGGACGCGCTGTCCGCGGGCGACAGCGCCTTCGGCTGCCGGCAGATGATCGGCAATGTGTGGGAGTGGACAGCCGACACCTTCCACCCCTATCCCGGATTCGTGCGGGATCCCTACAAGGAATACTCGGAACCCTGGTTCGGCCACCGCAAAGTGCTGCGCGGCGGCTGCTGGGCCACCCGCTCGCACCTGATCCGCAACACCTGGCGGAACTTCTTCACGCCGGACCGGCGGGACGTCCTGGCCGGCTTTCGCACCTGCGCGCGCGAGCGGCACGACCGCCGCTAGACTGGAAGACAACTTGGCACGAAAGAACCCCGCGCCGACCCGGGTTGCCCTCGTGACCCCCGCCGGGCCCACGCGGCGTACGGGCAACCGGATATCCGGAGGCAGGTGGGCGCGCATCCTCCGGGCCTCGGGACATCGGGTTGCAGCCCTGGACCGATATGAACGCGAGCCCTGCGACCTGCTGATCGCACTCCACGCCCGGCGCAGCCATGACTCCATCCGGCGGTTCCGCGACCGGCATCCCGGCAAGCCGCTGGTCGTGGTGTTGACCGGCACGGACCTCTACCGCGACATTCACGTGGACCCGGACTCCCGGGAATCCCTGGGGTTGGCCGACCGCCTGGTGGTGCTGCAGCGCAAGGGGCTGGACGAACTCGCTCCGGGGCTGCGCGGGAAGACCCGGGTCATCTACCAGTCCGCCTCGGCCCGCCCCGGCCGCCCCGGCGACCCCGGCAAGCAGTTCACCGTGGCCGTGGTGGGCCACATGCGCCCGGAGAAGGACCCGTTCCGGACGGCCATGGCGGTGCGTTCATTGCCGCGCGCATCACGGGTCCGGGTGGTGCACATCGGCGCCGCCTTCAGCAACGGCATGGCCCGGCGCGCGGCGCGGGAGGCGGAACGCAATCCTCGCTACCGGTGGCTGGGCGAACTGCCCCACTGGAGGACGCGGCAACTCCTGGCCAACAGCCACCTGGCCTCCCTCACCTCGCGCATGGAGGGCAGCTCGAACGTCCTGTGCGAGGCGCTGGCCTCCAGCGTACCCGTGGCGGCCTCCAGGATCTCCGGACTGATGGGCACCCTGGGAGAAGATTTTCCGGGCTACTACGAACTCGGCGACACCGCCGGCCTGAAGCGCCTGCTGCTCCGGGCCGAGAACGACCCGCCTTTCTACCAGAGCCTGGCGCGGCACTGCGCCGAGGTGGCGCCGCTGGTGAATCCCGAGCGCGAGATCCGGACGTGGCAGGGATTGATCGATGAGCTTACGACGGGTTGAAGCGAGGGACCGGTCGGACAGCACTCAGCCGGACAGCACCTCGATCAGATTGTCCGCCACGGTGTCCAACTCGCGGCGGGTGATGACCAGCGGCGGCAGCAGCCGGATCACCGTCGATCCCGCGGGCAGCGCCAGCACGCCTTTCTCCAGCAACGCCACGAGATGGGGCTGGGACTTCTCCCTGAGTTCGATGCCGATCATCAAGCCCAGCTGGCGGATCTCTCGAACCCTGGGCAAATCCGCGGCCCTGAGCCGCTCCACCAGACGGGCACCCTTCTCCTCGGCGGCCTCGGCCAGCCGCTCGTCGATCATGGCGTCGATGGCCGCCAGCGCGGCGGCGCATGCCAGCGGGTTGCCGCCGAAGGTGCTGCCGTGGCGCCCCACCGGCACCTGGACGTTGTCGGCGCAGACCACCGCGCCCATGGGGATGCCTCCGGCCATGGCCTTGGCCAGGCACAGGATGTCGGGCTCGAGACCGAAATGCTCGCAGGCGAACATCCGGCCGGTGCGGCAAAAGCCGGTCTGGACCTCGTCGACAATGAAAAGGACGCCCCGCTCCCGGCACAGTTCGCTCACCTGGGCGAAGAACTCGGCCTGGCCCAGATTGACGCCGCCCTCGCCCTGGACGATCTCCAGCATCACCGCTGCGGTGCCGTCATTCACCTTCTCCGCCAACTTGGCGAAGTTGTTGAAGGGCGTGAACTGGAAGCCCTCGACGACGGGCAGGAAGGGTTCGCGGTACTCCTTCGTGAACGTGGCGCTCAGCGCCCCCATGGTGCGGCCGTGAAATCCGCGCATGGCGCACACGAACTCCTGCCTGCCGGTGGTGAAGCGGGCGAACTTGATGGCCGCCTCGATGGTTTCGGTGCCCGAGTTGCACAGGAAGGCGCGGTTGAGATTGCCGGGGGTGATGCCGGCCAGCCGTTCCAGCAGCCGCGCCCTGACGTCGTTGTAGAAGATGCCGGGGCAGCTCATCAGACGTCCGGCCTGCTCGGCCACCGCCCGCACCACTCCGGGGTGGCCGTGCCCCAGGTTGGCGACGCCGTGGCCGGCCACACAGTCGATGTACTCACGACCCTCGTCGTCCCAGACCCGGGCGCCCTCGCCGCGCACCAACACGACGTCGCGCTTGGGATAGACATCGAACTCGTACCGTTGCTGCAACGCCTTCAGGTCCGTCACCGGATCACCGTTCCTTTCCCCGCCAGGGCGTCCCGCACCGGATGCGCCACCCGGCCGTCGCCCATGATGACCTTTTTCGCGCCCTCCTCGAACAGCTGGCGCAGAGCCCGCATCTTGCGCTTCATGCGCCCTTCCACCTGGGCCTCCCGCTGCTCGAGTTCGGCAACGCGGAGGGCGGGCACCACGGTGCTCTCGTCGTCCTTGTCCGCGAGAAACCCGGGTGCCTCGATGAGTTGCAGCACCACCTCGGCATGAAAGGCGGCCTGGAGCACGTTGAGGATGTCGTCGTTCTCCGAGTTGATGGCGGTGTGGTGCTCGTCGAGAATGGGGATGGACAGCACCGGCACGTAGCCCCCGTCAAGCAGCCACTGGAACAACTCCTTGTTGGCGCTCCTGGGCTTGCCGGAGAAGTCCCGGACGATGACGGTCTTGCCGTTCTTCCGCACCCGGATGCCCTTGTTGCGCCGTCCCTGGATGGCGCGGCCGTCGATGCCCGAGAGGCCCACGGCGTTGACCCCGTTCTGCTGCAGCAACTCCACGATGCGCTTGTTCTGAACGCCCGCGTAACCCATGAGGATGGCGTCGAGCGCGGCCTTGTCGGAAAGCACGCTGGTGTAGCCCGACACCGACGTCACCACCTGGGTGGGGCTGCCCAGCCTGGCCGCGATGGCGTCCCGCAACGCGTTGGCGCCGTGCACCACGATGAAACGGTCCGTTGCCGAGGCCAGATCCTCGGCAATGCCCGGCAGGTTGATGGCGCCGCCGCCGCCGACCTTCACCAGAATCATCGGAGCCGCTCCACCGTGTCGTTGGGGATCATGCGCCACTCCGGCAGGTCCGCCACGGTCTCGGAACTGACGGTGAAACCGCCGCCGCTCTCGCGCAAGCGCAGCCTGAAGTACTCCGGCGCCTCGTTGTAGAACGATCCCACGTAGACATTCTCCCGGTCCGCGATGATCATGTTCATGGCCCGGACGTAGCGCGTCCTGCGGACCAGCAGATCCATCCCCTTGCGCAGGGCCGCGGCCATGTCGCCCTTGTCGAAGCGCTTGATGGTGTTGAACACCTTTTCCGCGCCGATGCGGCCTTCCGCGCGGATCCGGACACCCCGCAACTCGCCGTTGAACGCGAACACGTACCGGTGGTCGGAGAACGGCATGTTGTTCTCCACCACGACGTTCTCGTCCCGGAACGCGCTGCGGGCATGACCCACCAGCAGCGTCGTGGCGCCGAACCGATCCAGGTCGTCCTCCCAGATGGGCCTGATGTTGCGATAGATCCGCCACGCGCCGTCCACGAGGAAGGCGCAGCCCCAGCCGTGACCCTGGTATTCGGGGCTGCGGCGGGCGATGTCGGCCAGCTCCGTCAGGCGCGAGCCGATGTCGAACGGCTCCCGGTTCTTGACGCACAACAGGCGGCACATGGCTGACGGCCCGGACGCGCTAGGCGCCCGGGTGCAGCCCCGGGAACTCCAGTCCCAGGGTCTCCTCGAAGCCGCTCATGAGGTTGAAGGCCTGAACCGCCTGGCCCGAGGCGCCCTTCATGAGATTGTCCAGCGCGCTCAGCACCACCAGCCGGTCCGACCCTTTCTCCTTCTGGAAACCGATGTCGCAGTAATTGGTGCCGCTCAGCAGCTTCGGTTCCGGATAGCGGTAGATCCCGTCGGCCTCCTTCACGATGCGGAGAAAAGGCTCCCTGCCGTAGACCTCGCGGTAGAGCTTCCAGACATCCTTTTCTTCAAGCGGTTCCTTGAGGAACAGGTGGCAGGTGGCCAGCACCCCCCGCACCCTCTCGATGGAGGTGGCGGAAAAGTAGACCCGGATGGGCTTGCCGAAACCCAGTTCCTGGACGATCTCCGCGCCGTGGCGGTGCCGGGTGGGCATGAACGAGCGCACGGCGCCGCTCCGTTCCGGATGGTGGGACGCGTCGGTGGCAACGCGGCCGCCCTCGCTGGAGCCCACCTTGACCTCCACCACCGTGCGGTCCGTGTCCACCAATCCTTTGCTGAAGAACGGGTAGATGCCGAGGATGGTGGCGGTGGCGTTGCAGCCGGCGCCGGTGACGAGACGCGCGCCCCGGATCTCCTCGCGGTGCAGTTCGGGAACGCCGTAGACGAACTCCTCGAGGAGATCCGGGCGCGGGTGGTGCGTCCCGTACCAGCACCGGTACGCCTCCGCGTCGTTGAGCCGGAAGTCGGCGCTCAGGTCGATGAGCTTCGGCGCCAGTGCCCGGAACGAATCGATGCGCTCCATGGCCTGGCCGTGGGGCAGGCAGAGGAACAGCAGGTCGCACGGCTTGATTTCGTCCATCGTGCGGAAGCGCAGCTGCGTCCGCTTGCGCAGATTGGGATGGGCCTTGAACAGAAACTTGCCGGCGTAGCGCTCCGAGGTGACGTCGCCGACCTCCACCCGGGGGTGCCAAAGGAGCAGGCGCAGGAGCTCGCCGCCGGTGTAGCCGGAGCCCCCCACGATGGAGACCCTCAGCTTGTCCGCCACGGCTGCCGCCCTCCTCCCCGGCACGTCCCGCGCATCCGCTCCCCGCGCCGGCCCATCAGGCCACGTCCCTGCGCGCCTGCTCTTCCCGCGCCGCGCCGAGCACATGCGCGACGATGAGCCCGGGAATGTTCACCCCGGTGGTATCGATGCTGTTCCGGAACTCCATGGTGTAGTTGACTTCGTTGACCAGAAGGCCGCCGACGGTTTCAAGCAGGTCCACCGCAACGATACCGCCGCCCACCGCCCGGGCGGCGCGGAGCGAGAGGTCTCGCAACTCGTCCGTGACCGGGCAGTTCTCGGCGCGTCCTCCCCGGGCCGTGTTGGTGATCCAGTGCCCGCTGTAGCGGTAGATGGCGGCGACGCACGCGTCGCCCACGACAAAGCTCCGGATGTCGCGCCCGGTCTTCTCGATATACTCCTGAACGTAGAAGATGGAGTGGTGGTAACTGCCCAGGATCGCCTTGTGTTCGAGGATCGTTTCGGCCGCGTCCCGGTCGTTCACCTTGGCCAGCAGCCGGCCCCAGGAGCCCACCGCCGGCTTCAGCACCACCGGGTAGCCCATCGCCTCGATGGCCTCCAGGGTGGATTCCTCGGTGAAGGCGATGCGCACCTCGGGCTGGGGCACGCCGTGCTCCTGCAGGTGTACCGAAGTGAGGATCTTGTCGCCGCATACCGTGGCCACCGACGACGCGTTGATGCAGCGCACCCCCGCGCTCTCGAAGAGCCGCAGCCCGTGCAGCGCCCGGGAATGGTTGATGCACCGCTCCAGCAGAACGTCCAGGTCGAACCGGTCCTTGCCCAGGTTGAATGCGAGCCGCCGGTCGTCGATCAATTGGAGTTCCACGCCGGCATGCCGGCGAAACTCCTTGATCAGCAGCTTCTCCTCCGGGCGCACCAGTGAATGCAGCAACCCGATTTTCAAGCTCATTCCCCCCAGTCTTCCTCTTCCTGGGGCGCCTCTTCCACCGCCGGAGGATCCAGGCTGGTGACCTCCAACTCGATACCGCAGTCGGCACAGGCGATCAGCTCGCCCTCCACCGCGTCATCCTCCAGTTCCAGTTCCGCGTCGCATACCGGGCACTCAACCATCGACGGATACCTCCCTGTTACGTGGAATCACTCGCAAGCCCCCGGCCCACGCATCGCCAACGCGGGCGGGATGCTCCCGGCCGGCGCGGATACCGGCCGCGGCGCGCCGGCCATCAACGAGGCCGGTTCGGGTCGGCTCGCCCCGTGTTCCGGCCGGGGCCGGCAATACCGCGGCCGGCCGGTGCTTCTGTCCTCGCGGCCGCCGCCAACGCCTCACAATCCGTAGTAACGCTTGGGATTGTCGCACAGGATCTTCTTGCGCAGACCGGGGCTGACATCCTCCCGGGCAAAGAAGTCCGGCAGATCGCGGAAGAATTCCGAGCGCGCCCGCTCGTGGGGAAAGTCCGAGGCCCACAGCACCTGATCCCCGCCGAGCCTCTCCAGCACGTATGGCAGCGCCTTCTCGTCCACCTCGCAGGTGAAGAACAGGTTGCCGCCGCGAATGATGTCGCTCGGGCGCTGCCTCACCGCCAGCGCCGCGCCGCGCCGCTCCCAGTTCTCGTCCAGCGCGTCCATCATGAACGGCACCCAGCCGGTGCCGCACTCCAGGTAGGCCACCCGCAGGTCGGGGAAGCGGTCGTACACGCCGGCGTTGATCATGCTCATCATCTGCACCATCTGCGGCATGGCGTGCTCCAGCGGTCGCGCCTCGGCCAGGCTCTCGAAGATGTCGAGGCCCAGGCCCGCCACCGGACCGCCATGGACCGCCAGCGGACAATCCAACCGTTCCGCTTCGGCGTAGATCGGGTCGAACCGGCTTCCCCCCAGACCCGCCAGCGGCGCCATCACGGACGGGATCACGCCCGCCACCATTCCCAGTTCGTCCACGCACCGGCGCAACTCCGCGACCGCGGCGTCGATGTCCTGCACCGGCAGCAGCGCCACCCCCTTGAGCCGGTCCGACTGACGCCCGAAACAGTCGTACAGCCAGTCGTTGTAGGCCCGGGCCACGGCCGTCGCCCAGCCCTTGTTCCGGATCTGGCCGTGGAACAGCGCGTTGCTGGGATAGAGGATGGTCCGGTGGATCCCGGACTCGTCGAGAAAGCTCAGCCAGTTGGCCGCGTCCGGCACCTCCGCCTTGTGGCGGGACGACATGCCGCGCATCCAACCGTCGGTGAGGGGAAACAGGTAATACTCCCGGGTCCAGTCCTTCTCGGACCAGGGCGCGGGCAGATAGCGGCGCAGGTCCTTGTCCTGGTCCACCACGTGGCCGTCGGCGTCGATAATGTCATGTTCGCATTCCATGTCGGCCTCCACCGCCGGACTCGTGCGGCACCCCGGCGTCGTGCCTCAGCGTATCATCAGCCGGCCGGATTCACCCGAGTAATTGATGAAGACGGTCTTGAGTTCGGTAAAGAAGTTGATGCCCTCCTCGGACATCTCGCGCTCGCCGACGCCGGTGGCCTTGATGCCGCCGAAGGGGAGCTGGGCTTCGCCGCCGACGGTGGGCTCGTTCACGTGAACCATGCCCGTCTCCACCTCGTCCACGAAGCGCATCACCTTGTCCACGTCCTGAGTGAAGATGGAAGTGGTGAGACCGAAGTCCACGGAGTTGGCGAACCGGATCGCCTCCTCCAGGTCCGCGGCCGCCGCCACCGAGAGCACCGGGCCGAAGATCTCCTCGCGGAAGATGCGCATGTCCGGGGTGACATCGTCGAACACCGTGGGCTCGACATAGTAGCCGTGCTCCAGCCCCGGCGGCGTGCCGCCGCCCACCACCAGCCGGGCACCCTGCCGCTTGCCGATCTCGATGTACTCCAGATCGGTCTTCCACTGGCCCTCGTCCACCGCCGGCCCCATGTCCACATCCGGATCAAGGCCGGGGCCCACGCGAATCCCTTTCGCGTGGGCTTCCAGGCGGGCCACCAGCTCGTTCCTGGTGCCGCCGATGGCGATCACCCGGGAGGTGGCGGTGCAACGCTGGCCGGTGGAGCCAAAGGCGCCGTCCCGTATGGCCACCGCCGCCTTGTCGAGATCGCAGTCGGGCATCACGAGGACCGCGTTCTTGCCCCCCATCTCGCAGGTCACCTTGGCACCCCGGGAGGCGGCCTTGACGTAAAGGTCGCTGCCGATCTCGTTGGACCCGGTAAACGACACCACCGGGATGCGGCCGGAGTTCACGATGGTCTCACCCACCTCGCCGCCCGAGCCCACCACCACGTTGAAGACCCCCTTGGGAAGGCCGGCTTCCTCGTAAACCTCGGCCAGGAGACCTGCGGTGGCGGGAGTCAGGGACGCCGGCTTCAGCAGCACCGCGTTGCCGGCCACCAGCGCCGGAGCCGACTTCCACACCGGTATCGCCCAGGGAAAGTTCCACGGCGCGATCAGCCCCACCACGCCCACGGGTTGCCGGATGGTGTAGGTGAAGGTGTCCCGGGCCTCGGACGGAAGGGTCTTGCCGCCGAGCCGGTAGCCGGCGCCGGCGTTGTATTCCAGCAGAGAGACCCCCTTGAGCACCTCGCCCCGGGCCTCCTTGAAGATCTTGCCCTCCTCCCGCGTCATGGTCTCGGCGATCTCGTCCACGCGCCGGCGCGCGATGTCCGCCGCGCGCCAGATCACCCGTCCGCGTTCCGGTCCCGGTGTCCGGCGCCATTCCCGAAAGGCCTCCGCCGACGCGTCGATGGCCCGTTCCGTGTCCGCGGCCGTGGCCATGGGAAACTCGGCGATGACATCGCGGGTGTCCGCGGGATTGATGTTGCGAACCCGTCTCCCGGAGTCGGGCCGGTACCACTCTCCGTTTATGTACGAACCGGTCTGCATGCGTGTCTCCTCGAGGCCCGTGCCGCACGTCATGAAAAGGCTTGCGGCGCAGAACACCCGCACTGGGCGTGTGGAGGATTAAAAAAGACCGGCGGTTCCGTGTCAAGCGTTCACCGGCATTTGCGGCAACCCTCCGGCGCCCTCTATACTTGCCGCTTCCCGGACCCACCGCCATGAGACACGTCACGATCCATACCGACGGCGCATGCCTCGGAAACCCCGGACCGGGAGGCTACGGTGCCGTGCTTCTCTGCGACGGCAAGCGCAGGGAGTTGAGCCGCGGTTACCGCAGAACCACCAACAACCGCATGGAGATCATGGCCGTCCTGGCCGCCCTCCGATCCCTGAAGGAATCCTGCCGGGTGACCCTCTACAGCGATTCCCGCTACGTCGTGGACGCCATGGCCAAGGGATGGGCGGAGCGCTGGCGCGCCAAGGGGTGGAAACGGGGCAACAACGCCCCCACCCTGAATCCCGATCTCTGGGCCGAGATGCTGGAGCTGTCACACCGCCACCAGGTCGAGTTCCGCTGGGTCAAGGGCCACGCCGGCAACCGGGAGAACGAGCGCTGCGACCAGTTGGCGGTGGCGGCGGCGAGCGGTGGGACGCTGGCGCGCGACGAGGTGTACGAGCAGAAGGGCGGGAAACAATGAAGGTGGGGCTCACCGGATTTTCCCGGGCGGGCAAGACCACCCTGTACAACGCCCTTACGGGCCTGAACATCGCGGTGGGCGGTTTCGAGGCACGCCGCGAGGCGGCCATGGCGGTGGTCAAGGTGCCGGACCCTCGCGTGGACGCGCTGAGCGGCATCGTCCACCCCAGGGAGAAGAAGTACGCGGAGATCACGTTCCTGGACTTCCCGCCGTCGCAGGAACGGAAAGCGGCGCTGGAGACCCGCTCCCTGACGCAACTGCGCGAAGTGGACGCCCTGGCCCAGGTGGTGCGGGCCTTCGACGACCCGCTGGCCAACGAGCCGCCGGCGCCCCTGCGGGAGCTCGACGCCTTTCAGGCCGAGTTGATTCTGGCCGACCTGGCCGTCATCGAGAAACGCCTGGAGCGAATCCGCAAGGAGGCCGTGAAGGCACGGGAGCGGGAGCTGGAGACGGCCCTTCTCGACCGCTGCCAGCGCGCCCTGGAAGAGGAGCAGCCGTTGCGCGGACTGGAGTTCCTGCCGGAGGAACGAACCCTGCTCTCGGGCTTCTCCTTCCTGAGCGTCAAGCCGCTGCTGGTGGTGTACAACGCCGGCGAGAGCGCGCTTCAGGAACCGCTGCCCGCCGGCATCGTGGAATACGCCCGGACCGGAAACCTCACCGTGGTGCCGTTCTGCGGCAAGCTCGAGATGGAGGTGGCACAACTCGATGACGACGAGCGCGCCGGATTTCTTTCGGAACTGGGGCTC
The DNA here is from genome assembly GCA_964291295.2 of uncultured Binatia bacterium (SeqCode). Classification (GTDB taxonomy): domain Bacteria; phylum Desulfobacterota; class Binatia; order UBA9968; family JAJDTQ01; genus JAJDTQ01. The sequence goes on from OZ219754.1 coordinate 3,616,283, forward strand.
TCGGAGACCGCCCGGGACCGCTTCATCCGCCACGCCTATGACCATCTCCGCCTCATGAGCTTCTTCACCGCCGGTCCCTCGGAGGTGCGCGCCTGGACCATCACCCGGGACACCGCCGCGGTCCACGCCGCCGGCAAGATCCACTCCGACATCGAACGCGGCTTCATCCGCGCCGAGGTCATCGCCTACGCCGACTACATCGAACACCGCGGCGAAGCCGGCTGCCGCGCCGCCGGCAAGCTGCGCCTCGAAGGCAAGGACTACCGGGTCCAGGACGGCGACGTGATGCACATCCGGTTCAATGTGTAAGGGGCGAATGCCAAGGGTGGATGCCAGCGCCGGTGAGGGTCAGGCGGACGGCGGCCACCGCGCCGTGCCGGTCCAGGGTTACCCGCGCCGCCGCCGCCGCCAGCGCAAAGTCACCGTAGCGGCGGCTCACTTCCTGGAACGAAACGCCGCTGCCCGGGGCGGTCTCCGGAACCCGCACTTCACGGAGCAGTTCGCCCGGCTCCAGGACCGTGGTCATGGTGCCCAGGAAGAATTCCTCCGCCGCCACCGCGCGCTCCCCGCTCTCCCGCTGCAACAGCAGGACAGCGCCCAGCGTGACCATGGCCAGCGGCAACTCGGCCGAAGGGAAGGCGTGGGCGAGACTGCCACCCACCGTGCCCCGGTTCCGTATCTGGACGTGGCCGATGAATCCCGCGGCTTCACGCAGCAACGGCCAGCCCGCCGCTACCGTGCCGGAGCGCTCCAGCACCCGCTGCCGGGTCATGGCGCCGATGCGCAATTCCGCCCCCTCCACCGCAAGGAAGTCCAACGCCGCCACCCGCCCCAGGTCCACCAGGTGGGCGGGCCGGGCCAGGCGGAAGTTCATCAGCGGCACCAGACTCTGGCCGCCGGCAAGCACCCGCGCCTCCTCCCCCAGAGCGCCCAGCAGCGCGGTGGTCTCGGACACGCTCGTCGGGTCGTGATACTCGAAGCTGGCCGGTTTCACGTGGCCTCCAGGAAGGGGCTGAGCGGAAACACCGCCCCCGGCATGCACATGAGAGCGCTCTCGGCCAGATGAACCTTCTGCAGGAAAATCCGGATCTGTCCCCTCATCCGCCACATCCCGAAGCGGCCTGCGACGCCGCCTCCGAGGCCTGCGCTCACAACACTGTCCCGAAAGGAAGGCATGGGCGAGACGGCCCCACCGTGCCCCGGTTCCGTATCTGGACGTGGCCGAGGAATCCCGCGGCGTCACGCAGCAACGGTCAGCTCGCCGCGACCGTGCCGGAGCGCTCCAGCGCCGGTTGCCGGGTCATGGCGCCGATGCGCACCCGCCGCCGCAAGGACGCCCCCGCTCTCATCATCCACAAGACCGGGTTCGACACCGCAGCCTGCCGCGGGCCCTCCTACCACAGGGCCTGAAGTTCGAAGTCGATGCGGCCATCGGCGGGCTCCAGCGTGTTTTCGCGCCGGACCGCCCGGATCGTCATGTTGAGATCGGGCGCGCCCGCCGCCGGCGCCAGGCGCCAGCCGACGCCGACCTCCGGTGCGCCGGACCAGACGCCGTAGCTCACATGCGGGGTGCCGACGAACCGTCCGCGGAAGGCCGCCAGGCCGTAGCCCGCCTCGGCCGTCCAGCGACCGCCGTTGCCGCCGCCCAGGCGCTGCGTCAGCGGCGCGTCGGCGAACAGCGCGTCCAGGCCGCCCGTCGCCGCACCCCCCAGGTCCGAGCGCAGCGCCAGGGTCAGCCCCAGGGCCGACTCCGGCCTGGGGTCATAGGCAAGCGACGCCGAAAAGCCCCGGTCCTTCAGGGCGCCGTCCTCGTGGGACAGCAGCGCGCGCCCCTCCACGTTGAAGTCCAGGCCCAGACCCGGCGCGTCCCACCCGATCCCGCCGCCCACCTCCAACCCGAACCCGGTCTCCGCGTCGCCGCCATCGTGGCGCCCGCCGATTCCCAGCTTCGGCGTCAGGCCGCTGCCGCCGGGCAACTCGAATCGCCGGCTGCCCTCCAGCCCCAGCCGCAGCCGACCGATGTCCGCCTCCGTACCCGCCAGACCCTGCGCGCGGTCCGACGTCGTGCGCGCCCACAGCGCGTCCGACACCAGCGACAGCGAGCCCCCGTCCCCGAACACCCACAACTCGCCACGCGTTCCCGCCGCCGCCATGGTCCAGCTGATGTCCGTCTTCACCGACTCGCCCGCCCCCGGCTTGAGCGTCACCGCGCCGGCCCCCCGGCCCGCCGCCCCCCACACCGCCACACGCTCCGTGGGCCGCCACGAGGCATACGGAATCGCCGCCGTCAGCGAGCCCTCCATCTCCCCCTCCCCCGCCGCACCGCGGTAGTCGCCGTCGCCGCGGCTTTGTGCCACCGCCACTCCCGCCCGCCAGCGGTTCCGTGCGTAGTCCGCCCCCAGCAGAGCCGTGGTCACCTCCCCGTCAAGATCCACTTCCCCATCCTTCCCGTCGAACGATGTCCGCGACCCGCGGCCCCAGAACCCCAGAACCCCGCCCACCGGATCCTCCCCGCGCGTGTAGGTGAAGCGGCTGTCCGCCAGCAGGTGCCCCGGACCCGGCTCCCTTGCGCCCTCACCCAACCCCGCCGGATAACCCGAGAACCTCCTGGCCCCGCCAAGACCTGTCCACCACCGATACCCCCCGTAGCCGTCGAAAATCCCCGACCCCGGCTCTCCGCCCATGGCCTCGCCCGCCATCAGGTCGAAACCGCCCGCCGCGCATCCCCCTTCCGCCCCCGCACCGCCGCCGGCACCGCAGCCATCCTCCTCCAGCGGAATGCCTCCCAGCACACCCTGGAATCCCGGCACGCGGACCGCTTCCCCCACCCGCTCGGCAATGCCCTCCAGAGCCCGCTCCGCCACCGTGCGACCGAAACGACCCAGCCACGCACGCGGCATCGGGTCCGTGTTCACGATGGTGCCCGTGGCCTCGCCGTCCGCGATGCTCCCTCCCTTCGCCTCCGACAGCAGCACCGCGAAGCTCTCCCGCCCCTCGTCGTGCGCATCGTCGAGGGTCTGGATGCGTATCTCCACCCGGGTGGCCCCCGGACGGAACCGCACCACACCCGAACCCTGGACGAAGTCCGAACCCCCCTCCGCGCTCCCGTGCTCCCCGCCCCACGCCGTGCGCCACGAAACCCGAACCTTGCGCGCGGACGCCTCCGACAGCGTGATCCCGAAGACCATCGCCTCCCCCTCACCGGCCGAGGCGTCGGCAATGGAAATCTCCGGCTTCCTCAACGGCGTCGCGAACACCCGCCCGGACTTGACTCCCGGACCCGCCTCATTCACCCCCCGAACCCGGAACCGGTACTCCGTGCCGTTCTCCAGACCCGTCACCCGGTGCGTCACCGTCCCCGCATCCGACCCCGCCATGTCCGTCCACGCTCCCCACCGCCCGACGCCGCGCCGCACCCGCACCTGCCAATGGCTCAGCGTCCGATCCTCCAGATCCTCCCAGAAAAGCCGCACCTCCCCATCCCCCGCCTTCGCCCTCAACCTCCGCGGCCGTCCCGGCCGCTCCGGCGCCGACTCCGGCGGTGGCCCCGCCGACCCCGGCGCATTGCCCCCCGCCTCCGCACCGCCCGGAGACATCGTCTTGTCGTTCTCCACCACCGTCACCGTCACGCTGTCGATGTTCACCCCGTCGTAGCCCCCGCCGCTCGCCGTCAGCGTCAGCACCACGTCCGTGTCGTCCTCCATGTCCGCGTCCTCCCGCACCCACACCCGCACCCATTGCGGAACCTCCCAGTTCCCCGTCGTGAACGTCAGCCTCCCCCAGTTGCCGCCGTCGTCCCCCTGTCCCTCGGTGGTGAAGGTCACATCCCCCGACACCCCCGACACCGTCACCGTCACGTCCTCACTCGGCGCCGCGTCCAGCACCACCATAAAGCCCGCACCGCCCCCCTCCGCCGCCGTCAGCTCCATCGGGATGACCGTCACCCCCTTGGTCGTCCCCGGCGTCGTCGGCGTCCCCGAAGCCGCGTCGTTCAGCCTCCCGTCCGCCGTGGTGTCGCTCCCCAGCTTGTAGCCGTTCTCCGTGCTGTCATCCCCCAGGGTCACCGTGTAGGTCTCCACTCCCTCCGAGGTCAATCCGTCCCGGTTCGTCGGTATCGTCACCGTGCCCGTGGTGCCCCCCTCTTCGCCGAAGTCCGCCATCCGCGTCTGCACCAGCCCGCCCGGAAGGTCCGCCGCCGCAAAACCGCTGCTCCCCCGGTCCGCAAAGCTCAGACTCACCGGCAACGCTCCCGTCAGGGCACGGTCCGAGGTGATCTCCAGACTGATCTCCTCCCCCTCCGTCACCGCCGCAGGATCCGTCGCCAGCGTCAGCGTCGCCGTCGTGTCCACCACCGTCACCGTGACATCCTCCGCCTCCACATCCGCGTAGTTCGTCCCCGGAGCCTTCACCTCCAGTTCCTGCGTGACCTCGTAGCCCTCCACATCATCCAGCACCCGACCGTATATGCTGACCCGCCGCGGATCGTCCCAGTCCGTGGCATCGAACATCAACTCGCCCACTTCCACGTCGTCCCGCCCCTGGGCCACCGACGTGATCTCCACCCTCACCCTTCCCGTCGGCGCCACCCCCGCCAGCACCACCGTGTAATGGTTGCCCCCTCCCTCCTTCACCGTCAACTCCGTCGGCGTCACCACCACACGCGGCGTCGCCGAACCCCTCGGCGTCGCCCTCACCCAGCCCACATTGTTGGTCACGCTCTCCGCCAAGGTCGTACCGTTCGTATGCAACAGCACGATCCGGATGTTGTACGTCTGACCGTTGAGAACCTCCGGCCCCCCCGAAAGGGGAAGCGTCGCGCTGCGCGCCGCCACACCCCCCGGCAGATCCCGCAACTCGTCCCCCGTACTTCCCGTGAAGTACTCCACCTGCCACTTCGAGGCCCCCTGGGTCGGACCGGTATAGACCCACGTCAGCTCGATCGTGCCATCGCCCCCCTTGGCTCTGAGAATCACCGTCACCCCCGGGGCCGGCGTCACCGTGATCGTCACCGTCGCCGTGTCCTCGTTCCCCTTCCCGTCCGATGCCGTCACCGTCATCGTGTACGTGCCCGCCGCCGCCGCCGTGAACGTCAGACGCGCCGCGTTCAGCCCCGTGCCCCCGGGTAGCGCCGGCAACGTCTCCCCCGCCTTGCGCTCCCACGAGTAGCTGATCGTGTCGTTGTCGCCGTCCGTCGCCACGGCCGTCACGTCCACGTCCTCGCCCACCGCCACCGTCTGCGCCGTCAGCGACGCCAGCACCGGCGAAGCGTCGTCGTCCGTGATCGTGCCGCTCGCCGTCGCCCTCGTGATGCTCGCGTTGCCCGCGTTCGACAGCTTCAGCACCACCGTCTCGTCCGCCTCGTCCAACTCATCCCCCCTCACCGCCACCGTCACCGTCTGCGCCAGGGCCGCCCCCGTGCTGCCCGCCGCAAAGGTCAGCGTCCCTCCCGCCAAGGCCGTGAAATCCGTCCCCGATGCCGCCGTCGACGTGCCGTCCACCGCGTAGTCCACCGTCACCGCCCGACCGCTGGTCGCACCCAGCGTCACCGTGAACACCATGTCCGTACTCCCCGAATCCCCCTCCGTCACCGCCCCCGGCGCCCCAACCGACAGACCCGGCAACGGGTCGTCATCCGTGATCGTCCCCGTCCCCGTCGCGTCCGAGAGCGTCACCCCCGACGACGGCTCCGACAGCGTCACCGTGAACGTCTCGTCACCCTCGTCCAGCGCGTCGTCCGTCACCGCCACCGTGATCGTCGTGCTCGTCGCATTCGCCGCAATCGTCTTTGCCACAGCCGTCGTCACCGCCGTGAAGTCCGCCCCCGCCGTCGCCGTGTCCCCGCTCGCCGCCGTCACCGTGTACTTGAACGTCACCTCCGAAGACGAAGCCGGCGACGCCGTCACCGTGAACGTGAACGTCCCGTCCTCCGCCGCCGTCACGTCCGCAATGCTCAACGCGGTGGACTGCGCCGCGCCATCGTTCAGCGTACCGTCCGCCGTCTTGTCCACGCCCAGCGCGTAGCCCGTCCCGTCGTTCAGCGTGATCCGGTAGGTCTCCGCACCCTCCGCTTCCGAATCCGTGCTGGTGGGGATCGTCACCGTCCCCGTCCTGCTGGCACTGTTGCCGAACGACGCGGTGAAGTTCCGCGGACCCAGCGTGCCCGGGATGTCCTCCGCGTCGAAACCGCTCGATCCTCGGTCCGAAAGCGTCAGGCTCACCGTCAGATCGCCCGTCAACGCACGGTCCGACGTCACCGTCAGGCTGATCGCCGATCCCTCCGTCACCGCCGCCGGATCCGTCGTCAGCTGCAATGTCGGCAACGGCGCCGGCTCGGTCACCGTCACTTCGACATCGTCGATGATCAATGACGGGCCGTAGTTCGTGTCGCTGCTGGCCGATGCGTGCGTCAAGGTCGCGCTGTCGTTGGTCGTGTCCAGGTCGGTAGCCGCATTCACCGTCACCGTCTGCGCGGTCTTCCAGTTCGACGGCGTGAACGTCAACGGCGAACCCGTCACCGTCACATCGCCCGATTCGCCGCCCACTGTCACCGTCACGTCCGACGAGGGCTTCGTGTCCAGCTTCACCGTGTAGGTATTGCTGCCGCCCTCCGCCACCGTCACAGTGCTCGGCGTGATCGTCACCCCCGCCGTGTCGTCATCGGTGATCGTGCCCGTCGCTTCGAGTCTCGTCCCGCCGCCGGCAAAGACCACGCGATGGTCATTCGTGCGGATGTTGTTCAGCCGCAGCGTAAAGGTCTCGTTGTCCTCATCCGCCTCATCGCCCAGAACATCCACCCTCACCGTCTGGCTCAGGGCCGCGCCGGTCGCATCCGCCGCGAATACCACCTTCCGGTTCGCCTGAAAATGCCTGAAGTCCTTTCCGGGACCCGCCTCGGCCGTCCCCTCCCGGGCAACCGCGTCCACCTGAACCGGGTGACTCGGAGAACCGCTCAGCGTCACCGTGAAGTTCAGCGCCGTCCGCCCCGAGTCCCCTTCGACCACCTCCGCGTCCGCCACCGAAATCTCATGACCGGTCGCCGTGGCGTCGTCATCGTCGGTGATCGTGCCGGTCGCTTCGAGTCTCGACTCGCCGCCGGCAAAGACCACGCGACTGTCGGCCGTGCGCAGGTTGTTCAACAGCAGCGTAAAGGTCTCGTTGTCCTCGTCCACCTCATCGCCCAGCACCTGCACCGCCACCGTCTTGCTCAAGGACGCGCCCGTCGCATTCGCCTCGAAGACAATCTTCCGATCCCTGAAACCGATGAAGTCCTGGCCAGGCCCCCAGCCTCCCTTGGCCGCATCGCCCGAATCCTTGGCCCAAGCCGTCGCCTTGATCTCGACCTGATGACTCGGCGAACCGCTCAACGTCACCGTGAAGTTCATGGCCGTCTTGTGAGAGTCGCCCTCCGTGACACTCGCATTCGCCACCGAAATGGTGTGGCCGGTGGAAGTCGTGTCGTCGTCGTCCGTGATCGTGCCGGTCGCTTCGAGTCTCGTCTCGCCGCCGGCAAAGGCCACGCGACTGTCGGTCGTGCGCAGGACGTTCAACCGCAGCGTAAAGGTCTCGTCGTCCTCTTCGACCTCGTCGCCCAGTATCTTCACCGTCACCGTCTTGCTCAGCCCCGCGCCGGTCGCGTTCGCCGCAAACACCAGCTTCCGTCTCTGGAAACCGATGAAGTCCCGGCCAGCCCCCCTGCCTCCCTTCGCCGTATCGCCCGAGCCCTTGGCCCACGCCGTCGCCTGAATCTCCACCTGATGACTCGGCGAACCGCTCAACGTCACCGTGAAGTTCATGTCCGTCTCGCCGGAGTCGCCCTCCATGACACTCACGTCCGCCACCGAAATCGTCAGAGCCGCAGCCACGGTCTGCGTCACCGTCAACACCACATCCTTCGTGTCCGTGTTGCCGTTCCCGTCCGACGCCGTCACCGTCATCGTGTACGTGCCCGGAGCCGTCGTCGTGAACGTGAGCTGCGCCGCATTCAGCGCCGTACCGTTCGGAATCGCCGGCGTCGTCTCGCCCGCCTTGCGCGTCCACGCGTACGTCACCGTGTCCCCGTCGCCGTCCGTCGCCGACGCCGTGATGTCCACATCCTCGCCCACCGTCACCGTCTGGGCCGTCAGCGACGCCAGCACCGGCGAAGCGTCGTCGTCCTCGATCGTGCCACTCGCCGTGGCCGGGTCCGGCAGCGTCGCGCCAACCGCATCGCTCAGCTTCAGCACCACCGTCTCGTCCGCCTCGTCCAACTCGTCGCCGGTCACCGCAACCGTCACCGTCTTTGCCAGGGCCGCCCCGGTGCTGCCCGCGGCAAAGGTCAGCGTGCCCGCCGTCAGGGCGGTGAAGTCCGTGCCCGAGGTCGCCGTCGAGGCGCCGCTGTCCACCGCGTAGTCCACCGTCACCGCTCGACCGCTGGTCGCACCCAGCGTCACCGTGAACACCATGTTCGTGCTGCCCGAATCGCCCTCCGTCACCGCCGCCGGCGCCGCGATGGACAGGGCCGGCGGGTCGTCGTTGTCGGTAATCGTGCCCGTCGCCGTCGCGTCGCCGAGCGTCACCCCGGACGACGGCTCCGACAGCGTCACCGTGAACGTCTCGTCCGGCTCGTCCAGCGCGTCGTCCGTCACCGACACCGTGATCGTCGTGCTGCTCGCGTTCGCCGCGATGGTCGCCGCAGTGGCCGTCGTCACCGCCGTGAAGTCCGTGTCCGCGGTCGCCGTGTCGCCGCTCTCCGCCGTCACGGTGTACTTGAACGTCACCTCCGAGGATGACGCCGGCGCAGCCGTCACGGTGAACGTGAACGTCCCGTCCTCGGCCGCCGTCACGTCCGCGACGCTCAGCGACACCGCCTGCGGCGTCGCCGTCACCACCGACGACTGCGCGCCGTTGCCGCCCACGTTTACCGCACGGATGCGGAAACTGTAGGCACTGCCGTTCTCCAGACCCGTCACCTTGTGGGTCGTCGTCTCCGCGTCCGAACCCGAGATCGCCGTCCACGAACCCCAGGCGGCGCTCCCCTTCTTCTGCTGCAGCTCGTAACGCGTGATCGATGCGTCCTCCGGATCGTCCCAGGACAACGCCACCTCGGCATTGCCGCCCGTCGCATCCAGACCCGACGGAGCAGCCGGCACCGGCTGCGTCACCGTCAACACCACATCCTTCGTGTCCGTGTTGCCGTTCCCGTCCGACGCCGTCACCGTCATCGTGTACGTGCCCGGAGCCGTCGTCGTGAACGTGAGCTGCGCCGCATTCAGCGCCGTACCGTTCGGAATCGCCGGCGTCGTCTCGCCCGCCTTGCGCGTCCACGCGTACGTCACCGTGTCCCCGTCGCCGTCCGTCGCCGACGCCGTGATGTCCACATCCTCGCCCACCGTCACCGTCTGGGCCGTCAGCGACGCCAGCACCGGCGAAGCGTCGTCGTCCTCGATCGTGCCACTCGCCGTGGCCGGGTCCGGCAGCGTCGCGCCAACCGCATCGCTCAGCTTCAGCACCACCGTCTCGTCCGCCTCGTCCAACTCGTCGCCGGTCACCGCAACCGTCACCGTCTTTGCCAGGGCCGCCCCGGTGCTGCCCGCGGCAAAGGTCAGCGTGCCACCCGCCAGTGCCGTGAAGTCCGTGCCCGATGTCGCCGTCGAGGCGCCGCTGTCCACCGCGTAGCCCACCGTCACTTGCCGACCGCTGGTCGCGCCCAGCGTCACCGTGAACACCATGTCCGTGCTGCCCGAATCGCCCTCCGTCACCGCCGCCGGCGCCGCGATGGACAGGGACGGCGGATCGTCGTTGTCGGTGATCGTGCCCGTTGCGGTGGCGTCGGACAGCGTCACCCCGGACGACGGATCCGACAGCGTCACCGTGAACGTCTCGTCCGGCTCGTCCACGGCGTCGTCCGTCACCGACACCGTGATCGTCGCGCTGCTCGCGTTCGCCGCGATCGTCGCTGACGTCGCCGTCGTCACTGCCGTGAAGTCCGCGCCCGCCGTCGCGGTATCGCCGCTCGCCGCCGTCACCGTGTACTTGAACGTCACCTCCGAGGAAGACACCGGCGCAGCCGTCACGGTGAACGTGAAGGTACCGTCCTCGGCCGCCGTCACATCCGCGATGCTCAGCGCAGTGGACTGCGGCGGATCATTCAGTGTGCCGTCGGCGGTCTTGTCGACGCCGAGCGCGTAGCCGGTCCCGTCGTTCAGCGTGACCCGGTAGGTCTCCGCGCTCTCCGCGTCCGAGTCCGTGCTGGTGGGGATCGTCACCGTGCCCGTCGTGCTGGCACTGACGCCGAACGAAGCAGTGAAGTTCCGCGGACCCAGCGTGCCCGGTATGTCGTCCGCGTCGAAACCGCTCGAACCACGGTCCGATAGCGTCAGGCTCACCGTCAGATCGCCCGTCAACGCACGGTCCGAAGACACCGTCAGGCTGATGTCCTCGCCCTCCGTCACCGCCGCCGGATCCGTCGATAGCTGCAAGGTCGGCGTCGTGTCAGTCACCGTCACCTTCACCTTGGGGTTCGAGGCGGCAATCAGAACGTAGTCGTCGCGATTCGTCGAGCTGTGCGTCAGCGTCGCCGTGTCATTGACCGTGTCCTCGTCTGCGCCCGCCCTCACCGTCACCGTCTGCGCCTCGCTCCAGTTCGCGACGGTGAAGATCAGCGTGTCCTCGTCCACCGTCACCTCGCCCGACTCGCCGCCCACGCTCAGGGTCACGTCCCCCCCACGCGGGCGCGCGGCCAGTTTCACCGTGTACGCGCCGCTGCTCCCCTCTTCCACCGTCAGCGCGGATGTCGAAACGACAAGCGCCGGCTTCACCAACGGCGTCGACGTCACCCCGGCCGAGGCCGCCCCCTTGCCGCCCGCGTTCTCCGCGCGAACCTGGAACGTGTACGCCGTCCCGTTGGTCAGACCCGTCACCGTGTAGCTCGTGGTCCCCGCACCGGCGCCGGTCATCGCCGTCCACTCGCCGTATGCGCCCCCGTCCGACTTCTGACGGTACTCCCAGCCGGTGATCGTCGTATCCCCCAGACCAAGCCACTGCAGCGTCACCTCACCGTCGCCTGCCCTGCTTGACAGATTCTGCGGCGCCCCAGGCGGCGTCCGCGGCGTCGCCGACACCCGCGCCGACCAGTGACCGCCCTCGGTACCGAACGCCCGCACCTGGAAATGATGCGCCGCGCTGTTCGTCAGACCCGTCACCACCGCGCTCGTCGTCTCCGCATCGGAACCGGTCACGTCCATCGCCGCGCCCCAAACGCTCGCGCTGGCCAGCTTCCAGCGGTACTGCCACTTCGTGATGGCCGCATTGCCCGGATCCGTCCACGACAGCGTCACCTGACCGCTGCCCGCCTTCGCACTCACCCCCGCCGGCCTCGGGAACGGCTCCGCGCCCGGCGTCGCCGTCACCTTCGCCGAGGCCGACCCCGCGCCCTGATCGTTCACCGCCCGAATCCGCAGATCGTACGGCGTCCCGTTGGTCAGACTGGTGAAGGTATGGCTCGTGGTGGACGCATCGGAACCGCCAATGTCCGTCCACGTTCCAGGCCAGTTGCCGGCGCTGGCCAGCTTCTGCTGCACCTGCCATTTGGTCACGCTCGGATCCCCGAAGGCGCTCCAGACCACCCGCACCTGAGCGCTGCTCGGTTCGGTGGCGGTAATCACCGGCTGCCCGGGAACACCCCCCGCCGGCGTTGCCGTCACCTCCGCCGAGGCCGCACTGGCCGCACTCCCGCTCCTCGAACGAATCCGGAACGCGTACGCCGTGCCGTTGCTCAGACCCGACACCGAGTAGCTGGTCGTGGCCGCGCCGGAACCGCTCATCGCCGTCCACTCGCCGTACTCGCCGCCAGCCGCCTTCTGCCGGTACTCCCAACCCGTCAGCGTCGGGTTCGCCGCATCCGTCCAGCTCAGCTTCACGTGCCGGTTGCCCGCCGCCGCCGCCAGACCCGCCGGCTGCGCCAGCGGACCGAACCAGACATGGCCGACCGCCGATTCCGGACCCGCCTTCTCCCCGTTGAGCGCGCGCACCCTCACATTGCGCAGACCCGTCAGCAGAACGCCCCCTGGCGACAAGTTGAAGAACCTCTGGGTCGTCTGCGGCTGATTGCTGTTGGACAGGTTCAGCGTCCCGAAGGAGGTCCAGGACACGTCGCTCCAATCCTGGGCGGCGGTCTTGACCTGCATTTCCGCCGTCGTGATCCGCCCGCAGTTGGCCGGAACGCTCACCGTCAAGTACAGTATTTTCCGATTCCGCTGCCCCAGCGACGAAACCGCAATCCTGCACGGCGCCGCCGCCGATGTCGTCGTGTCGGTCACCGTTACCGACACGTCGTCGATGCTCAGCGACGAGCCGTAGTTCGTGTCCGTGCTCGACGCCGCATGCGTCAGCGTCGCCGCGTCGTTCGTCGTGTCCGTATCGGACCCGGCGTTCACCGTCACCGTCTGCGCCGTGCCGTAGTTCGACGGCGTGAACGTCAACGGCGAACCCGTCACCGTCACCTCGCCCGACTCGCCGCCCACCGTCACCGTCACGTCCGCCGTCGGCTCCGTGTCCAGCTTCACCGTGTAGCTGCCGTTGCTGCCTTCATTCACCGTCAGCGAGGTCGGCGAGACCGTCACGCCCGCCGTGTCGTCGTCCGTGATCGTGCCCGTCGCCGTGGCGCCCGAGAGCGTCACCCCGGACGACGGATCGGACAGCGTCACCGTGAACGTCTCGTCCGATTCGTCCAGGGCGTCGTCCGTCACCGACACCGTGATCGTCGTGGTCGTCGCGTTCGCCGCGATCGTCGCCGCGGTGGCCGTCGTCACCGCCGTGAAGTCCGTATCCGCCGTCGCCGTGTCGCCGCTCTCCGCCGTCACCGTGTACTTGAACGTCACCTCCGAGGACGGCGCCGGAGCGGCCGTCACGGTGAACGCGAACGTGCCGTCTTCCGCCGCCGTCACGTCCGCGATGCTCAGCGACACCGTCGGCGTTGTTGTCGCCGCCGTCACCGTGATCGCTACCGTCCCGGTGTCCTTGTTGCCGTTGCCGTCCGAGGCCGTCACCGTCATCGTGTACGTGCCGGTCTCGGTCGGGGTGAAGGTGAGCCGGGCCTGGTTCAGCGCCGGACTGCCGGGAATCGCCGGAGTCGTCTCGCCCGCCTTGCGCGTCCAGAGATACGTCACCGTGTCGCCGTCGCCGTCCGTCGCCGATGCCGTGATGTCCACGTCCTCGCCCACCGTCACCGACTGGGCCGTCAGCGCCGCCAGCACCGGCGACACGTCGTCGTCCGTGATCGTGCCCGTCGCCGTCGCCGGGTCCGGCAGGGCCGCGCCAACCGCATTGCTCAGCTTCAGCACCACCGTCTCGTCCGCCTCGTCCAACTCGTCGCCCGCCACCGCCACGGTGAGCGTCTTGCTGGTCTCGCCGGCCGCAAACGTCAGCGTGCCAGACAGATCGGTGAAGTCCGCCGCGCTCGCCGTCGACGCCGTATCGACCCCGTAGTCCACCGTCACCGCCTTGCCGCTGGCGGCGTCCAGCGCGACCGTGAAGGTCATGTCCGTGCTGCCGCTGTCGCCTTCCGCAACTGCCGCCGGCGCCGCGATCGACAGGACCGGCGGATCGTCGTTGTCCGTGATCGTGCCCGTCGCGGTCGCGTCGCCCAGCGTCACCCCGGACGACGGCTCCGACAGCGTCACCGTGAAGGTTTCGTCCGACTCGTCCAGGGCGTCGTCCGTCACCGCAACCGTGATCGTCGTGCTCGTCGCGTTCGCCGCGATCGTCGCCGGCGTCGGCGTCGTCACCGCCGTGAAGTCCGTGTCCGCCGTCGCCGTGTCGCCGCTCTCCGCGGTCACCGTGTACTTGAACGTCACCTGCGAGGATGACGCCGGCGCAGCCGTCACCGTGAATGTGAACGTCCCGTCCTCCGCCGCCGTCACGTCCGCGATGCTCAGCGCGGGGGACTGCGGCGGGTCGTTCAGTGTGCCGTCCGCCGTCTTGTCCACGCCCAGCGCGTAGCCGGTCCCGTCGTTCAGCGTGATCGTGTAGGTCTCCGCGCCCTCCGTATCCGAGTCGGTGCTGGTCGGGATCGTTACCGTACCCGTCGTGCCGGCGGTGTTGCCGAAGGACGCGGTGAAGTTCCGCGGGCCCAGCGTGCCCGGGATGTCGTCCGCGTCGAAACCGCTCGATCCACGGTCGGCAAGCGTCAGGCTCACCGTCAGATCGCCCGTCAACGCGCGGTCAGAAGACACCGGCAGACTGATCGCCGCCCCCTCCGTCACCGCCGCCGGATCCGTCGAAAGCTGCAACGTCGGCGTGGTGTCCGTGATCGAAACCGTCACCGAGTCGATCGACACCGAACCGTAGCCGCCGCCGGAAGCGCTGTGCGTCAGCGTCACCGCGCTGTCCGTCGTCGTGTCCTCGTCCGACGCCGCGCTCACTGTCACCGTCTGTGCTGTGGCGTAGTTCGAAGTCGTGAACGTCAGACTGGCCGGCTCCACCGTCACGTCGCCCGAGGCGCCGCCCACCGTCAACGTCACGTCACCGGTCGGCTCCGTGTCCAGCACCAACGTGTACTCGCCGCTGCCGCCTTCCTCCACCGTCAGCGCAGTCGCCGACACCGACACCCCCGCCGTGTCGTTGTCCTCGATCGTCCCCGTCGCCGTCGCGTCGCCCAGCGACGCCCCGGCAGACGGCTCCGACAGCGTCACCGTGAACGTCTCGTCCGACTCCGCTACCGCGTCGTCCGTCACCGACACCGTGATCGTCGCGCTGCTCGCGTTCGCCGCGACCGACGCTGCAACCGCCGTCGTCACCGCCGTGAAGTCCGTGTCCGCGGTCGCCGTGTCGCCGCTCTCCGCCGTCACGGTGTACTTGAACGTCACCTCCGAGGACGGCGCCGGAGCGGCCGTCACGGTGAACGCGAACGTGCCGTCTTCCGCCGCCGTCACGTCCGCGATGCTCAGCGACACCGCCTGCGGAGTCGCCGTCACCACCGACGACTGCGCGCCGTTGCCGCCCACGTTTACCGCACGGATGCGGAAACTGTAGGCACTGCCGTTCTCCAGACCCGTCACCTTGTGGGTCGTCGTCTCCGCGTCCGAACCCGAGATCGCCGTCCACGAACCCCAGGCGGCGCTCCCCTTCTTCTGCTGCAGCTCGTAACGCGTGATCGATGCGTCCTCCGGATCGTCCCAGGACAACGCCACCTCGGCATTGCCGCCCGTCGCATCCAGACCCGACGGAGCAGCCGGCACCGGCTGCGTCACCGTGAACGTCACATCCTTCGTGTCCGTGTTGCCGTTGCCGTCCGACGCCGTCACCGTCATCGTGTACGTGCCCGGAGCCGTCGTCGTGAAGGTGAGCTGCGCCGCATTCAGCGCCGTGCCGTTCGGAATCGCCGGCGTCGTCTCGCCCGACTCGCGCGTCCACGCGTAACTGATCGTGTCGTTGTCGCCGTCCGTCGCCGACGCCGTCACGTCCACGTCCTGACCCACCGTCAGCGACTGATCCGCGATCTCCACCAGCACCGGAGACTCGTCGTCGTCCTCGATCGTGCCACTCGCCGTGGCCGGGTCCGGCAGCGCCGCGCCGACCGCATCGCTCAGCTTCAGCACCACCGTCTCGTCGAACTCGTCGGACTCGTCGCCGGTCACCGAGACCGTGACCGTCTGCGCCAGGGCGGACCCGGTGCTGCCGGCGGCAAAGGTCAGCGTGCCAGCCGACAGGGCGGTGAAGTCCGTCCCCGATGTCGCCGTCGAGGAGGTGCTGTCCACCGCGTAGCCCACCGTCACCTGCCGACCGCTGGCGGCGTCCAGCGTGACCGTGAAGGTCATGTCCGTGCTGCCGCTGTCGCCTTCCGTGACCGCCGGCGGCGACACGATGGACAGGGCCGGCGGATCGTCGTTGTCGGTGATCGTGCCCGTTGCGGTGGCGTCGGACAGCGTGACGCCGGCGGACGGATCGGACAGCGTCACCGTGAACGTCTCGTCGGCCTCGTCCAGCACGTCGTCCGTCACCGACACCGTGATCGTCTTGCTGCTTGCGTTCGCCGCGATGGTTGCCGTGGTGGCCGTCGTCACCGCCGTGAAGTCCGTGTCCGCGGTCGCCGTGTCGCCGCTCTCCGCCGTCACCGTGTACTTGAATGTCACCTCCGAGGACGGCGCCGGAGCCGCCGTCACCGTGAACGTGAAGGTCCCGTCTTCCGCCGCCGACACGTCCGCGATGCTCAGCGATACCGTGCCGTCGTTCAGTGTGCCGTCGGCGGTCACGTCATCGCCGACCGCATAGCCATCGGCGTCGTTCAGCGTGATCCGGTAGGTCTCCGCGTTCTCCGCATCCGAGTCCGTACTGGTCGGGATGGTCACCGTACCCGTCGTGCTGGCACTGTTACCGAACGACGCGGTGAAGTCCCGCGGACCCAGCGGGCCCGGTATGTCGTCCGCGTCGAACCCGCTCGATCCACGGTCCGAAAGCGTCAGGCTCACCGGCAGATCGCCCGTCAGCGCCCGGTCCGACGACACCGAAAGACTGATGTCCGACCCCTCGGTCACCGCCGCCGGATCCGTCGAAAGCTGCAAGGTCGGCGTCGTGTCGGTCACCGTTACCGTGACGTCGTCGATGCTCAGGGAGGCGCCGTAGTCCGTGTCGGTGCTGGACGCCGTGTGCGTCAGCGTCGCCGCGTCGTCCGTCGTGTCCTCGTCGGCCCCGGCGTTGACCGTCACCGTCTGGGCCGTACCGAAGTTGGCCGGCGTGAACGTCAGCGAAGACGGGATCGCCGTCACCTCGCCCGATTCGCCGCCAACCATCACCGTCACGTTCGCCGACGGCGCCGTGTCCAGCTTCACCGTGTACTCGCCGCTGTCGCCCTCTTCGATCGTCAGTGCAGTCGGGGAGATGGTCACGCCCGCTACGCCGACCGGCGTTGCCGTCACACTGTCCGAAATCGCTCCGTTTCCGACATCGTTCACCGCGCGGATCCTGAAGGTGTAAGAGACGTTGTTGGTCAGACCACTCACCGTGTGGCTCGTGGTCGCAGCGCCAGCCCCTGGCATGGTCATCCACCCGCCGTAGCCGCCCTCGGCCTTCTGCTGATACTGCCAACCTGTGATGCCGGGGTTGTTCGGGTCGTCCCATGACAACGTCACTTGACCGTCAGCCGGGTCAACGGCGAAACCGGTCGGTTTGACGGGAACGGTTGCGGGGTCGTTCAACGCGCCCTCGACTGTCTTGTCGGCGCCGAGCGCATAGCCGGTCCCGTCGTTCAGCGTGATCGTGTAGGTTTCCAGGCCCTCCGCATCCATATCGGCGTTCGTCCCGATCAATACCGTGCCCGTGGTGCTCGGGGTCGTGCCGAAGGACGCGGCGAGATTGCGCGGACCCAGCGAGCCAATGATGTCGTCCGCGTCAAAGCCGCTCACGCCGCGGTCGGCCAGCGTCAGGTTCACCATCAGATCGCCCGTGAGCTGCCGGTCGGACGTCACCGTCAGACTGATGTCCGCCCCCTCCGTCACCGCCGCAGGGTCGGCAACGAGTGTGAGGATTGGCGTCGTCTCGGTGATCGACACATTTACCGATGCGATCGTCGCCCCATCGTAGCCGCCGCCCGCGGCGCTGTGCGTCAGGGTCACGTCGGGGTCTTCAGTCGTGTCCTCATCGGCAGCAACCACTACCGTTATCGTCTGCGGGACATTGTAGTTCGAGGCGGTAAACCTGATCGGAGGACCCGTCACCGTCACATCGCTTGAAGAGGCGCCGCTCACGGTCAGCGTGACATCGCCGGACGGCTCGGAGGTCAGCGCTACCGTATAGGTGTCGCTACTGCCCTCCGCCACTTCCAGGCGGGTCCTGGAAACAGTGGCGGCATTGGAGACGGTGATCACCAAATCTTCCGTGTCCGTGTTGCCGTTGCCGTCACTGGCCGTCACTGTCATCGTGTACGTGCCCACAGCCGGCGGCGTGAATGCCAACCGCGCCTGATTCAGCGCCGTGCCGCCCGGCAACGCAGGAGTCATCTCGCTGGAATCGCGCGCCCAGACGTAGGTGATCGCGTCCCCGTCCGCGTCCGTCGCCGCAGCCGCGATGTCCACCGTCTGCCCCAGCTTGACGGCGGCAGCGTCAATCGCCCCCAGCACAGGCGAGGCGTCATCGTCCGTGATCGTCACCGTGGTCACGGCATTGCCCAGCTCGGGGGCATCCCCGGACCGGCTTGCACCCGCCAGCGCAATCGTCACCGTGAAGGTCTCATCAGGCTCATCCAGCGCGTCGTCCGTGATCGGAATCACGATATCCGCGGTCGTAGCGGCGGTCGGGAAGTCCACGGACGTCACGGCGTCGTTGTCATAGTCACCGTTCGACGGCTCCGCAGCGCCCGTCGCCGCGCCGCCATACGTGACATCGAACGCCGCCGGGTTGTCGAGTGCCCTGGAGGCGGTGATCCGCACCGTCGCGCTGCCCGCACCCTCGGCCACCGTCAGCGCCGCCGGTACCGACACTGTCCTGGTGGACGGCGTCGCCGTCACCTCGTCGGAGGCAGCGCCTTCATCATCGGGATTCACCGCCCTGTTCACTGCGCGCACCTTGAAGGTGTACAAAGAGCCGTTGGTCAGACTCGTCACCACATGACGGGTAGTAGACGCGTCGGAACCGGGAATGGGCGTCCAGTTGCCGTAGTTGCCGCCGCCCGCCTTCTGCTGGTATTCCCATCCGGTGATGCTGGCGTTGTTCGGATTGTTCCAGGACAGCGTGATCCGACTGTCCCCGGCGGTGGCGGTCAGACCCGTCGGCCTGGCGGGGTTCGGAACCGGGGTCGCCGGGACAGTCGCGATGTTGCCCGGGAAACTGCCATCAAACCCGGCAACCTGGAAATCGTATCTCCTGTTGTTCGTCAGACCGGTCACCGTGTGATTCCCGATCGTCTGGCTCGCGGTCCCGGTGGACCCGGAGATGATCTGCCAGTTTCCGTACTGGACCTCCGGAAATCTCCTCCAGCGCACCCTCCAGTTGTCGATGCCCGGGTCCTTCGGGTTCCCCCAGGACAGCGTTACCTTGCCGTTGCCCGCCGCCGCGCCAAGCCCGGTCGGCGCGGCGGGTTTTCTGGTTGGCTGTCCAGTCACCTCTGCCGCGGGGCCAGCACCGGCGCTGTTCGACGCGCGCACCTGGAAGGTATACGTGGTCCCGTTGGTCAGCCCCGTCACCGCGTGGCGATTCGTTGTCGGGCTGGAGGAAATCAGCGTCCAGGTATCGCTGAATGTACCCGCTCCTGACTTCTGCCGGAACTCCCACCTCGTGATGCTGGGGTTGTTCGGGTCGTTCCACAGCAGCGTCACTCTCTTGTCGCTGCCCTCTGCCCTGAGACCGGCCGGTGCGGCAGGCCGGCCGAGTCGAGGCGTCGCCGTCACCTCGTCCGATTCCGCTCCGTTGCCGCGGACATTGACTGCCCGGACCTTGAAGGCGTAGGCCGTTCCATTGCTCAGGTTCCCCACCACGTAGCTGGTGGTGGCGGCGCGAGAGTTCGGAATGTCCGTCCAGTCGCCGTAGTTGCCCGCGCCTTCCTTCTGCCGGTACTGCCATGCCGTGATGCCGGGATCGTTCGCATTGTCCCAGGACAGCGTCACCTGCCTGTCCCCCGGCGCGGCGCTGAGATTCATGGGTTGGGCGGGCACGGGAGGTAGCGGCGTCGCGGTCTTCTCGCTCGACTCGCCGCCGGCGCCGATCGGGTTCACCGCCCGGACCTTGAAGGCATGGACCGTCCCGTTGGTCAGATTCGTCACCACGTGACTGGTCGTCGCGGCATTGGACCCCGGAATGTCCGTCCAGTTGCCGTAGTTGCCCGTCCCTTCCTTCTGCCGGTACTGCCATGCCGTGATGCCGGGGTTGGCCGGATTGTCCCAGGACAACGTCACCTGCCCGTCCCCTGCCGTCACGGTGAAACCCGTTGGCGGAGCGGGCGGCGCCATCGGCATCGCCGTTGTCTCTGCCGAGGCTGCGCCATCGCCGTTGCCGTTCACCGCGCGGACCTTGAACGCGTAGGTCGTTCCGTTGTCGAGGTTCCCCACCACGTGACTGGTCGTCTCGGCCCTGGAACCCGGAATGTCCGTCCAGCCGCCGTAGTCGCCCGCGTCTTCCTTCTGCTGGTACTGCCATCTCGTGATGCCGGGATCGTTCGCGCTGTCCCAGGACAGCGTCACCTGCCTGTTGCCCGCCGCCGCGCGAAGACCCGTCGGCTGCAGGGGGGCGTCGTTCTCCTCCACAATCACGACGACGGAGTCGATCGCCACCGAGCCGTAGTCTCCGCCCGAGGCGCTGTGGGTCAGCGTCACTGCCGGGTCGGCAAGCGGATCGGCGTCCACGCCTGCCGTCACCGTCACCGCCTGCCAGTCGCCGAAATTGCTGCCAGTGAAGATCAGGCTGTCCGGGTTCACCGTCACGTCGCCCGATGCGCCGCCCACCGTCACCGTGACGTTCGCGGAAGGCCGCGTGTCCAGTCTCACCGAGTAGGTCTCGCTGTCGCCCTCCCCGACGTTCAACCTGGACTCGGAGAGCGTGACCCCGGCAGCATCGTCCTCCGTCACGACGACCACGATGTCATCAACGTCGACATGGTCGTAGCCGCCGCCCGAGGCGCTGTGCTTCAGTGTCACCGCGGGGTCCGCGAGCGCGTCGGCATCGTGGTCGGCCGACACGGCCACCGCCTGCGCGACATCGAAGTTGCCGGTCGTGAAGGTCAGGCGCTCCGGATCCACCGTCACGTCACCCGACATGCCCGAGACCGTCACGACCACGCTGGCCGCAGGCCGCGCGTCCAGCGCAACCAGGTAGTCGGAACTACCGCCCTCGGCCACCGTCAGCCTGGACTCGGAGAGCGTTATTCCCGGCGGCATCGCCGTCGGTGTCGCGGTTACCTGGCCAGACCAGGAGCTATCGGTCGGCAGATGGCCGAATCTGGAACGCAACCGGAACGTGTAAGTCGTATTGTTCGAAAGTCCCTCGACTACAGCCGTGACGCTCGCGCCAGGCACATCAACGGCGGCGGACCAGTCGCCACTGGACTTGTACTGATACTGCCAGGACCTGATGCCCCGTCCCGGTTGGGGGTTCCAGCTCAAGGCGACAGAGCCATCTCCGGCGGTCGCGCGCAGACCGGTTGGCGCATTCACCGCGCCAACGAGTATTCGGGTCGCGTCAGATGCCGGACCGACCACCTGGCCGCTGAGCGCCCGAAAGCGCACAAGCAGCGTCCTGGTCGAGACCGGAGGCGCAACACGGAAACGAAGCAGCGCATCGGACAGTGACCGGGTCTCGGGATGGGTGGCAAGAGGAAAGCCGTCCCTGGTGATTGGCGACCACGTCGTCGCGTCATCCCAGGTCTGCTCAAGAGTCCTGGTCTGGAACTGGATTCCGGTAATCCTTCCGCAGTTGGCTGGAATGATCAGATCGGCACTTGCCGAGGTATCTCCGGAGCTGCTGAGGACGCCGCTGCCCAGGGCGCTGCGAATGCGGACCTTGCAGGGCGCCATGGCAACCGGGGTTCCGTTCACCGTGGCTGAGGCATCACCGTTGCCTACCGGGTTCACGGCGCGGACCTTGAACCCATAGGCAGTTCCGTTGGTCAGCCCCGTTACCCGGTAACTCGTGGAGCTGGCCCCGGAACCATCCATGTTCGTCCACGCGCCCCACGTCGCCGCTCCGGCGAGCTGCTGCTGGTATTCCCACCCGGTGATGCTGGCATTGCCCGGATTGTTCCAGGACAGCGTGATCCGCGTGTCGCCTGCTGTCGCGGAAAGGCCCGTCGGCGCGGCAGGAGGCGGGATCGGGGTCGCTGAAACAGTCGCGATACCTTCCGGCTTGGTGCCTCTGGACCCGGCGACCTGAAAATCGTACCTTCTGTTGTTCGTCAGACCCGTTACCGTATGACTTTCGATCGTCTGGCTCGCGGCGCCGCTGGACCCGGGGATGGGCGTCCAGGTTCCGTAGTTGACCTGCGGATACTGCCTCCACCGCACCCTCCAGTTGTCGAAGCGCGGGTCCTTCGGGTTGCCCCAGGACAGGATGACGCGCCCGTTGCCCGGTGTCGCGGTGAGATTGATCGGTTCCGGATACACGCCGTCTCTGGGCGTCGCCGTCCTCTCATCCGACTGGTAGCCGAAGCGCTCGGAGTCCCGTGCGCGAAGGATGAACGTGTAGACCGTCTCGTTGTCCAGGCCCGTCACTTCATGGCGAGTCGTTGTGGCGTCGGAATCGGGAATCGGCGTCCACTCGAGGTCCCAGGATGTTGTTCTGGCTCCCCCCAGGCGCCTGGTGAACTTGCGTCGGTACTGCCACTCGACGATGCTGGGATCGTTCGGATTGTCCCAGGACAGCGTCACCCGACCGTCACCGCTTCCAACAGCGCTGAAGCCCGTCGGTTTTGCAGGCAGGGTGATCGTCGTCGCCGCAGCCTCATCGGACTCGGGACTGTAGCTGCCGACGGTCGCCGCACGGATCCTGAACGTGTACCGCGTTCCGTTCTTGAGGTCCGTCACCACATGGCGGGTGGTCGCGGCCCCGGAGTTCGGGATGTTCGTCCAGTCACCGTAGTTCCCCGCACCTTCCTTCCTTCGCACCTGCCAACCGGTGATGGCAGGATTCCCCGGATTGTTCCATGACAACGTGATCCGCGTGCGGCCCGGCCCGGCAGTGAAACCCGTCGGCTTCGAGGGCACTGGCGGCAGCGGCCTTGCCGTCGCTTCGACCGATTCGGCCCCGCCGCCGATACGGTTCACCCCGCGGACCTGGAAAACCCAGGTATCCCCGTTGACCAGGTTCGCCACCACGTGACTCGTCGTGAGCGCGCCGGAGATGGACGTCCAGGGGCCATACTCGTCCAGGATCTTCTTCTGTCGGAATTCCCAACTGGTGATACTGGCGTCTTGCGGGTCTTTCCAGGAAAGCGTCACCTGACTGTCCCCTGCCGTCGCGACAAAGCCGGCCGGCGCGGCGGGCAGGGCGAGCGGGGTCACCGTGACTTCGATCGATTCCGCGCCGTTGCCTGTGTCATTCACTGCGCGGATCTTGAAGCTATGGATCGCCCCGTTGGTCAGGTTCTCCACCACATGACTGGTCGTGCGCGCATCGGAATCCGGCATATCGATCCAGAGTCCATAGTCATTGCTATCGACCTTTTGCTGGTACTGCCACATCGTGATGCTGTCGTCGTCCGGGTCGTTCCATGCGAGCGTCGCCCGCCCTTCACCCGCCGTTGCCGTCAGACCCGTCGGCTTGGCCGGAGCGGTTCCGAGGTCGTTCAGCGTGCCGTCGGCCGTCTTGTCGACGCCGAGCGCGTAGCCGGCAGCGTCGTTCAGCGTGATCCGATAGGTCTCCGCGCTCTCCCTGGTCGAATCGGCTCTGGTCGGGATCGTTACCGTGCCCGTCGTGCTGGCACTGTTGCCGAACGACGCGGGGAAGCCCCGCGGACCCAGCGTGCCCGGTATGTCGTCCGCGTCGAAACCGCTCGAACCGCGGTCCGAAAACGTCAGGCTTACCGTCAGATCGCCCGTCAACGCGCGGTCCGAAGACACCAGCAGGCTGATCGCCGCCCCTTCCGTCACCGCTGCCGGATCCGTCAAAAGCTGCAAGGTCGGCGTCGTGTCGGTCACCGTCACCGAGACATCGTCGATGTCCAGGGAGGCGCCGTAGTTCGTGTCGCTGCTTGATGCCGCATGCGTCAGCGCCGCCGTGTCCTCCGTCGTGTCCTCGTCGGCCCCGGCGTTCACTGTTACCGTCTGTGCCGTGCCGTAGTTCGACGGCGTGAACGTCAACGGCGAACCCATCACCGTCACCTCGCCCGATTCGCCGCCCACCGTCACCGTCACGTTCCCCGTCGGTTCCGTGTCCAGCTTCACCGTGTACTCGCCGCTGCCGCCTTCTTCCACCGTCAGCGACGTTGGCGAGATCGTCACCCCCGCCGTGTCGTCGTCCGTGATCGTCACCGTGGTCGTGGTGTTGCCCAGAACAAAGCCGCCCGGCAGCGTGCTGCCTTCCGCCAGCTCAATCGTTACCGTAAAGGTCTCGTCGGACTCGTCCAGCGTGTCGTCGGTGATCGGAACCGCAATCGTCTTCGACGTGTCAGCGCTGTTGAACGCCACTTCAGTCACCGCATCGTTGTCGTAGTCACCGTCAGCCGGCGCGCTGGCGCCCGTCGCCGAGGAACCGCCGTAGCTGACATCAAAGGTCACCGACCGGCCAAAGGCCGCAGGAGTCGTGATCGTCACCTCGGCGTTGCCCACCCCCTCGCCCACCGTCAGCGCGGTCGGCGTCGAAACCGAAGTCGCCGCACCCACCGTGATCGTCACCGACTCGCTGTCCTCGTTGCCATTGCCGTCGGAGGCGGTAACGCTCATCACGTAGGCGCCTGTCGCCGTCGGCGTGAACGTCAGCGTCGATCCGCTCAGCGTCACACCGTCCGGCAGCGACGGCCCGCTGGTCCTGCTCCAGACATAGCTCACCGTATCGCCATCCCCGTCCGTCGCCGACGCCGTGACCGACACCTCCTGGCCCACCTTCCTCGTGACATTGGTCAGCGCCGCCAGCACCGGCGACGCGTCGTCGTCCGTGATCGTCCCGCTCGCCGTCGCCGTGCCGAGGCTGGCATTGCTCTCATTCGACAGCTTCAGCACCACCTTCTCGTCGTCCTCGTCCAACTCGTCGCCCGTCACCGAAACCGTGATCGTCTTGCTCGTCTCGCCGGCCGCAAACGTCAGCGTGCCCGACAGATCGGTGAAGTCCGTGTCCGCCGTCGCCGTCGAACTCGCATCCACCGCATAGTCCACCGTCACCGACCGACCGCTGGCCGCGTCCAGCGCAACCGTGAACACCATGTCGCTGCTGCCGCTGTCGCCTTCCGTCACCGCCGACGGCGCCGTGATCGACAGCGCCGGCGGATCGTCGTCATCCGTGATCGTCACCGTCGCCGGAGTGAAGCTGTTGCCCTGGAGCGTGCCGCCAATGGTGATCGTCTCGTTCGACTCGTCCGCACTGTCCGTGGTAACTACCAGATCGAAACTCGCCTCGCCCGAGGTCGCGCCCGCGGCAACGGCAAGGTCGAAGTCCGCGACCTCGCTGAAATCCGTCCCCGCCGTCGCCGTGCCGCCCGCTACACCGACCGTGACGGTGGTCGGAATGGTGGCCGTCGCTGTCCCTCTGCGTGTGGCCGTCACCTTGATCGCAGTGGTCCCGCTCGACTCGGTCACCGAAACCGGATCCGCCGCCAGCGTCCAGGCGGTGGACAGCACATCGTCGTCCGTGATCGTCACCGTGGTCGTGGTGTTGCCCAGAACAAAGCCGCCCGGCAGCGTGCTGCCTTCCGCCAGCTCAATCGTTACCGTAAAGGTCTCGTCGGACTCGTCCAGCGTGTCGTCGGTGATCGGAACCGCAATCGTCTTCGACGTGTCGGCGCTGTTGAACGCCACTTCAGTCACCGCATCGTTGTCGTAGTCGCCGTCAGCCGGCGCGCTGGCGCCCGTCGCCGAAGAACCGCCGTAGCTGACATCAAAGGTCACCGACCGGCCAAAGGCCGCAGGAGTCGTGATCGTCACCTCGGCGTTGCCCGCACCTTCGCCCACCGTCAGCGCGGTCGGCGTCGAAACCGAAGTCGCCGCACCCACCGTGATCGTCACCGACTCGCTGTCCTCGTTGCCATTGCCGTCGGAGGCGGTAACGCTCATCACATAGGCGCCTGTCGCCGTCGGCGTGAACGTCAGCGTCGATCCGCTCAGCGTCACCCCGCCCGGCAGCGACGGCCCGCTGGTCCTGCTCCAGACATAGCTCACCGTATCGCCATCCCCGTCCGTCGCCGACGCCGTGACCGACACCTCCTGGCCCACCTTCCTCGTGACATTGGTCAGCGCCGCCAGCACCGGCGACGCGTCGTCGTCCGTGATCGTCCCGCTCGCCGTCGCCGTGCCGAGGCTGGCGTTGCTCTCATTCAACAGCTTCAGCACCACCTTCTCGTCGTCCTCGTCCAACTCGTCGCCCGTCACCGAAACCGTGATCGTCTTGCTCGTCTCGCCGGTCGCAAACGTCAGCGTGCCCGACAGATCGGTGAAGTCCGTGTCCGCCGTCGCCGTCGAACTCGCATCCACCGCATAGTCCACCGTCACCGACCGACCGCTGGCCGCGTCCAGCGCAACCGTGAACACCATGTCCGTGCTGCCGCTGTCGCCTTCCGCAACCGCCGACGGCGCCGCGATCGACAGCGCCGGCGGATCGTCGTCATCCGTGATCGTCCCGCTCGCCGTCGCCGTGCCGAGGCTGGCGTTGCTCTCATTCGACAGCTTCAGCACCACCTTCTCGTCGTCCTCGTCCAACTCGTCGCCCGTCACCGAAACCGTGATCGTCTTGCTCGTCTCGCCGGCCGCAAACGTCAGCGTGCCCGACAGATCGGTGAAGTCCGTGTCCGCCGTCGCCGTCGAACTCGCATCCACCGCATAGTCCACCGTCACCGACCGACCGCTGGCCGCGTCCAGCGCAACCGTGAACACCATGTCGCTGCTGCCACTGTCGCCTTCCGTCACCGCCGACGGCGCCGTGATCGACAGCGCCGGCGGATCGTCGTCATCCGTGATCGTCACCGTGGCCGGCGTGAAGCTGTTGCCCTGGAGCGTGCCGCCAATGGTGATCGTCTCGTTCGACTCGTCCGCACTGTCCGTGGTAACTACCAAGTCGAAACTCGCCTCGCCCGAGGTCGCGCCCGCGGCAACGGCAAGGTCGAAGTCCGTAACCTCGCTGAAATCCGTCCCCGCCGTCGCCGTGCCGCCGGACACACCGACCGTGACGGTGGTCGGAATGGTGGCCGTCGCTGTCCCTCTGCGTGTGGCCGTCACCTTGATCGCAGTGGTCCCGCTCGACTCGGTCACCGAAACCGGATCCGCCGCCAGCGTCCAGGCGGTGGACAGCACATCGTCGTCCGTGATCGTCACCGTGGTCGTGGTGTTGCCCAGAACAAAGCCGCCCGGCAGCGTGCTGCCTTCCGCCAGCTCAATCGTTACCGTAAAGGTCTCGTCGGACTCGTCCAGCGTGTCGTCGGTGATCGGAACCGCAATCGTCTTCGACGTGTCGGCGCTGTTGAACGCCACTTCAGTCACCGCATCGTTGTCGTAGTCGCCGTCAGCCAGCACGCTGGCGCCCGTCGCCGAAGAACCGCCGTAGCTGACATCAAAGGTCACCGACCGGCCAAAGGCCGCAGGAGTCGTGATCGTCACCTCGGCGTTGCCCGCACCTTCGCCCACCGTCAGCGCGGTCGGCGTCGAAACCGAAGTCGCCGCACCCACCGTGATCGTCACCGACTCGCTGTCCTCGTTGCCATTGCCGTCGGAGGCGGTAACGCTCATCACATAGGCGCCTGTCGCCGTCGGCGTGAACGTCAGCGTCGATCCGCTCAGCGTCACCCCGCCCGGCAGCGACGGCCCGCTGGTCCTGCTCCAGACATAGCTCACCGTATCGCCATCCCCGTCCGTCGCCGACGCCGTGACCGACACCTCCTGGCCCACCTTCCTCGTGACATTGGTCAGCGCCGCCAGCACCGGCGACGCGTCGTCATCCGTGATCGTCCCGCTCGCCGTCGCCGTGCCGAGGCTGGCGTTGCTCTCATTCGACAGCTTCAGCACCACCTTCTCGTCGTCCTCGTCCAACTCGTCGCCCGTCACCGAAACCGTGATCGTCTTGCTCGTCTCGCCGGTCGCAAACGTCAGCGTGCCCGACAGATCGGTGAAGTCCGTGTCCGCCGTCGCCGTCGAACTCGCATCCACCGCATAGTCCACCGTCACCGACCGACCGCTGGCCGCGTCCAGCGCAACCGTGAACACCATGTCGCTGCTGCCACTGTCGCCTTCCGTCACCGCCGACGGCGCCGTGATCGACAGCGCCGGCGGATCGTCGTCATCCGTGATCGTCCCGCTCGCCGTCGCCGTGCCGAGGCTGGCGTTGCTCTCATTCGACAGCTTCAGCACCACCTTCTCGTCGTCCTCGTCCAACTCGTCGCCCGTCACCGAAACCGTGATCGTCTTGCTCGTCTCGCCGGTCGCAAACGTCAGCGTGCCCGACAGATCGGTGAAGTCCGTGTCCGCCGTCGCCGTCGAACTCGCATCCACCGCATAGTCCACCGTCACCGACCGACCGCTGGCCGCGTCCAGCGCAACCGTGAACACCATGTCGCTGCTGCCACTGTCGCCTTCCGTCACCGCCGACGGCGCCGTGATCGACAGCGCCGGCGGATCGTCGTCATCCGTGATCGTCACCGTGGCCGGCGTGAAGCTGTTGCCCTGGAGCGTGCCGCCAATGGTGATCGTCTCGTTCGACTCGTCCGCACTGTCCGTGGTAACTACCAGATCGAAACTCGCCTCGCCCGAGGTCGCGCCCGCGGCAACGGCAAGGTCGAAGTCCGTGACCTCGCTGAAATCCGTCCCCGCCGTCGCCGTGCCGCCGGACACACCGACCGTGACGGTGGTCGGAATGGTGGCCGTCGCTGTCCCTCTGCGTGTGGCCGTCACCTTGATCGCAGTGGTCCCGCTCGACTCGGTCACCGAAACCGGATCCGCCGCCAGCGTCCAGGCGGTGGACAGCACATCGTCGTCCGTGATCGTCACCGTGGTCGTGGTGTTGCCCAGAACAAAGCCGCCCGGCAGCGTGCTGCCTTCCGCCAGCTCAATCGTTACCGTAAAGGTCTCGTCGGACTCGTCCAGCGTGTCGTCGGTGATCGGAACCGCAATCGTCTTCGACGTGTCGGCGCTGTTGAACGCCACTTCAGTCACCGCATCGTTGTCGTAGTCGCCGTCAGCCGGCGCGCTGGCGCCCGTCGCCGAAGAACCGCCGTAGCTGACATCAAAGGTCACCGACCGGCCAAAGGCCGCAGGAGTCGTGATCGTCACCTCGGCGTTGCCCACCCCCTCGCCCACCGTCAGCGCGGTCGGCGTCGAAACCGAAGTCGCCGCACCCACCGTGATCGTCACCGACTCGCTGTCCTCGTTGCCGTTGCCGTCGGAGGCGGTAACGCTCATCACATAGGCGCCTGTCGCCGTCGGCGTGAACGTCAGCGTCGATCCGCTCAGCGTCACCCCGCCCGGCAGCGACGGCCCGCTGGTCCTGCTCCAGACATAGCTCACCGTATCGCCATCCCCGTCCGTCGCCGACGCCGTGACCGACACCTCCTGGCCCACCTTCCTCGTGACATTGGTCAGCGCCGCCAGCACCGGCGACGCGTCGTCATCCGTGATCGTCCCGCTCGCCGTCGCCGTGCCGAGGCTGGCATTGCTCTCATTCGACAGCTTCAGCACCACCTTCTCGTCGTCCTCGTCCAACTCGTCGCCCGTCACCGAAACCGTGATCGTCTTGCTCGTCTCGCCGGCCGCAAACGTCAGCGTCCCCGACAGATCGGTGAAGTCCGTGTCCGCCGTCGCCGTCGAACTCGCATCCACCGCATAGTCCACCGTCACCGACCGACCGCTGGCCGCGTCCAGCGCAACCGTGAACACCATGTCGCTGCTGCCACTGTCGCCTTCCGTCACCGCCGACGGCGCCGTGATCGACAGCGCCGGCGGATCGTCGTCATCCGTGATCGTCACCGTCGCCGGAGTGAAACTGTTGCCCTGGAGCGTGCCGCCAATGGTGACCGTCTCGTTCGACTCGTCCGCACTGTCCGTGGTAACTACCAAGTCGAAACTCGCCTCGCCCGAGGTCGCGCCCGCGGCAACGGCAAGGTCGAAGTCCGTGACCTCGCTGAAATCCGTCCCCGCCGTCGCCGTGCCGCCGGACACACCGACCGTGACGGTGGTCGGAATGGTGGCCGTCGCTGTCCCTCTGCGTGTGGCCGTCACCTTGATCGCAGTGGTCCCGCTCGACTCGGTCACCGAAACCGGATCCGCCGCCAGCGTCCAGGCGGTGGACAGCACATCGTCGTCCGTGATCGTCACCGTGGTCGTGGTGTTGCCCAGAACAAAGCCGCCCGGCAGCGTGCTGCCTTCCGCCAGCTCAATCGTTACCGTAAAGGTCTCGTCGGACTCGTCCAGCGTGTCGTCGGTGATCGGAACCGCAATCGTCTTCGACGTGTCGGCGCTGTTGAACGCCACTTCAGTCACCGCATCGTTGTCGTAGTCGCCGTCAGCCGGCGCGCTGGCGCCCGTCGCCGAAGAACCGCCGTAGCTGACATCAAAGGTCACCGACCGGCCAAAGGCCGCAGGAGTCGTGATCGTCACCTCGGCGTTGCCCGCACCTTCGCCCACCGTCAGCGCGGTCGGCGTCGAAACCGAAGTCGCCGCACCCACCGTGATCGTCACCGACTCGCTGTCCTCGTTGCCATTGCCGTCGGAGGCGGTAACGCTCATCACATAGGCGCCTGTCGCCGTCGGCGTGAACGTCAGCGTCGATCCGCTCAGCGTCACCCCGCCCGGCAGCGACGGCCCGCTGGTCCTGCTCCAGACATAGCTCACCGTATCGCCATCCCCGTCCGTCGCCGACGCCGTGACCGACACCTCCTGGCCCACCTTCCTCGTGACATTGGTCAGCGCCGCCAGCACCGGCGACGCGTCGTCATCCGTGATCGTCCCGCTCGCCGTCGCCGTGCCGAGGCTGGCATTGCTCTCATTCGACAGCTTCAGCACCACCTTCTCGTCGTCCTCGTCCAACTCGTCGCCCGTCACCGAAACCGTGATCGTCTTGCTCGTCTCGCCGGCCGCAAACGTCAGCGTCCCCGACAGATCGGTGAAGTCCGTGTCCGCCGTCGCCGTCGAACTCGCATCCACCGCATAGTCCACCGTCACCGACCGACCGCTGGCCGCGTCCAGCGCAACCGTGAACACCATGTCCGTGCTGCCGCTGTCGCCTTCCGCAACCGCCGACGGCGCCGCGATCGACAGCGCCGGCGGATCGTCGTCATCCGTGATCGTCCCGCTCGCCGTCGCCGTGCCGAGGCTGGCGTTGCTCTCATTCGACAGCTTCAGCACCACCTTCTCGTCGTCCTCGTCCAACTCGTCGCCCGTCACCGAAACCGTGATCGTCTTGCTCGTCTCGCCGGCCGCAAACGTCAGCGTGCCCGACAGATCGGTGAAGTCCGTGTCCGCCGTCGCCGTCGAACTCGCATCCACCGCATAGTCCACCGTCACCGACCGACCGCTGGCCGCGTCCAGCGCAACCGTGAACACCATGTCGCTGCTGCCACTGTCGCCTTCCGTCACCGCCGACGGCGCCGTGATCGACAGCGCCGGCGGATCGTCGTCATCCGTGATCGTCACCGTGGCCGGCGTGAAGCTGTTGCCCTGGAGCGTGCCGCCAATGGTGACCGTCTCGTTCGACTCGTCCGCACTGTCCGTGGTAACTACCAAGTCGAAACTCGCCTCGCCCGAGGTCGCGCCCGCGGCAACGGCAAGGTCGAAGTCCGTGACCTCGCTGAAATCCGTCCCCGCCGTCGCCGTGCCGCCGGACACACCGACCGTGACGGTGGTCGGAATGGTGGCCGTCGCTGTCCCTCTGCGTGTGGCCGTCACCTTGATCGCAGTGGTCCCGCTCGACTCGGTCACCGAAACCGGATCCGCCGCCAGCGTCCAGGCGGTGGACAGCACATCGTCGTCCGTGATCGTCACCGTGGTCGTGGTGTTGCCCAGAACAAAGCCGCCCGGCAGCGCGCTGCCTTCCGCCAGCTCAATCGTTACCGTAAAGGTCTCGTCGGACTCGTCCAGCGTGTCGTCGGTGATCGGAACCGCAATCGTCTTCGACGTGTCGGCGCTGTTGAACGCCACTTCAGTCAC
>OZ219755.1:0-22878 GCA_964291295.2 uncultured Binatia bacterium (SeqCode)
CGGGGACGGGTGGCGGTGGCGCGGATCGCGGCGAGTTCGGCGAGACCCAGGGGCCGGGCCTGCTGCTGGGGGACGGCCCCCGCACGACGCAGTCCGGCCAGGGTCCGCCGGACCAGGGCGGACGCGGTGGGATCGGGATGGCCCGCGGCGCGGTGGGCGGAGCCGATGGCGGCCCGGCGGACCTGCAGGGTGGCGGGCCGCATCCCGGGGGCGATCGCGGCGAGGTGCGCGGCCACGGTGGATGGGGTGGCCGGGAGGGACGCAAGAGCCGGAAGCACCGGAAGAGCCGGGTCCCGTCCGCGCTCGGCGCACCAGTGCCGGAAGGCGGCCCAGTGGCGGCGGTAGGTGCGCCGGGTGCGGGGGGCGAGTTCGGCGGCGAGGGCCTCGCGGACGGCCCTGTCCGCGCCTTCGCCGCCGAGGTCGGGCGGATCCTGCATGCCCGATGGTAAATACTGGAGGACATCGCATGCGTCGAGTCGATCCCACGGCCGTGACCCCGTCGCCGGCGCCGCCGTGGGATCCGGCAGGGGCAGGCCGGCACTCCGGTCCGGCCCGCAGGCGGCTTTCCCCGCACCTGCCGGTTGCGGCGTGGCGGCAGGTCCGCAGGGTTGCCTGCGAGAAAGACCGCTCCCTCCACGGTTGCGTGCCGGAAGGTCCGGACCTTCCGTGCGCCGGGCGAAGATCGCCCTCCCCCGCCGACCTGGCCGAGGGGCGGATCCGACACGGGTCTCTTTCGGGATGCGCGCCTGCGGCGGTTGTTCGAGAGAGACGACGGGCGCCGGCTGCCACCAGGCCAGGTGCCGGGAATCCGGCGGATGCTGGCGGTGCCGACGACCGTGAGCGGTCCTGCAGGCCCTGCAGCGCCATCCCCGGTGGAGGCCGCACCGACTCAAGAGTGATCGGAAGGGGTACTGGGCAATGGACGTGTCCGCCAACGATCGGCTCGTCTTCCGCTTCGAGGGGGGACGGGTCCGCGACATGCGACGGGAGGACCATCATCGGGGACATGGCAGGGATCATGCGGAATCCGCCGCATCCGGGGGCGGTGATCCGGGACAGTTGCGTGGGGGCCGAGGCCGTGGAAGCGGTGGCCCGGCGCCTGGGGGTCGGTGCCGGCGCCCTGGCGCGGGTCCTCGATGGGCACGGGCGCATTTCGGAGGCACTGGCCCGGAAGATGGAAGCGGTCGGATGGTCCGATGCGCAGAGCTGGATGCAGTTGCAGGCGGCCTATGACCGGGCCCGGGAACGTCTGCGGCGGACAGCGCCCCGGGCAGCCGTCGGAGCGGGGCGGGAAGTCCACCCGTAGCTGACACATTACCTGTGCCAGGTCAGCAATGCGGAGCGGCTGACTTGCCATCAGCTCATCCTGCCGCCGTGGTTTCCACCAGCGACAGCTTGCCCGCCGGACTGCTGGTCGCGGACGATAGCTGCTCGATGTCGCCGCCTTCGGGAATCGGGATCAGGGTTCCGCGGGGAGCGCTGGCTTCGTCCGCCAAGGCCGCCGCAAGCTGGCTGGCCAGCCGTCCCTCCAGCCGGGCTGCCTGCAACGGAGCAGGTCCGATGGTGGCCCCTCGCTGACCGGGAATGGCGGTTTCCGGTCATGCCCGGAGGGGCCTCCGGGACGCCTCCCGGAGCCCGGAGGACCGCTCCGGACGGCGTCCGCCGGGGCGGTCTTCACCGGGGCTCCGCGTCACCGCGGACCGGTCCGGTCTCGGGCGCAGGCAGGCCCCCGGGTTCCTCGCCGGTTTTCCCTGCAGGCCTCGGCGCCGCGGAACGCCCCGCAAAGTAGAAGGCGATGGTGGCACCGACCAACGGCCCGAATGCCGTGATCACCGTTTCCAGGACCGTGCTGTTGGTCCCGTTTTCCCCAGCCGCGGCTGAAGGCAGGAACGGTGCGAATGCGAGCAGAGTTATGTAGGCCCCCACAATCCACAGTGCGAGCATCGCCCGGATCGAACCCCGCGGAAGATTCAACCCGCGCAGTTCTCCGGAGTCGACAGTGGTACCGGACTTACAGCGTGCCAGCAACGGAAGAGCTCCCAGCACAAGGATGACGATGATCCACTGAGCTAGCAGAAACAGGGACGGTACGCTCCATTCCCTTATTGCCGGAACAGCAAGGATCCCCGTACCAAGACCCACTGCAAACAGAACGATGGCCATCCATATCTCCATGCGACAGGAGTCGCCGTTCCTGCTGAAACGCCCGTCGTCCGTTGCATTGCTCATATCCGGCCCTCCGGTATCCAGATCATGCCGATTGTACTGGCATTTGCCGGAACATGCTCATGTGGATCCCCTCTTCGTCGACATCGATTATGGAATCTGAACAACCCGCACACAACAGCAACCCGGGGATATCCGGCTGCAACCGACGGGGAACCTCGCTTTCCGGTCACCGAACGGGGGCGGACGGACCCCGCCGGACCGCTCTCCCCGGGGCATCGGGAGGACCTCCGACCGGTCGGCCGGGAACGCGCCGCGGCCATGTGGTATGTAGAGTGGGCGACGGCCGCCGTCGCTCGTGGTCATCTCCGGTCATCCCGTGGCAAGTCGCGAGCACTGGGATCTTCTCCGGCAAGCGGCGGACCGGGTCGGACGCGACCTGTATGCGGCGAAGATGCAGCCCACCATGCAGATGTGCCGGTTGCTGATCCTGGGGGAGGACCACAGGGTGGGCTGGCATCCGGGCGTGGATCCGCTCGCGCTCTGTCGGGCCGTGTGGCGGACCTACGGCCGGGGCCGCCAGGAAGGCGGTTCGACGATCGCGATGCAGTTCGTCCGTGTGCTGTCCGGACGGTTCGAGAGAAGCTGGCGCAGGAAGGTCGAGGAGATGGCTCTTGCGATCCGGGTGACCGGGCATGTGTCCAGTGCCGAACTGCCGGCGCTCTACCTCTTCGTGGGCTACTACGGATGGCGGATGAACGGCTTCCCCCAAGCCTGTCAGCGGCTGGGGATCGACCCGGCCCGTTGCTCGCTCCGGGAATCGGCGCTGCTGGTGGCGCGGCTGAAGTACCCGCAGCCCAGAGATTGCCCGGCGGAGCGATGGCGGCAGATCGTCCGTCGCAGCGAATACCTGCTGGCGCGGTACGAGAGGAGTGGATCATCTTGAAGGGTTCGCCGGCCTTCCATCTGGACCCGGCGCTGGCGGCGCTGCGCGGCACATATCCGGATCCGGAGGCTGTGCTGGCGGCCGTGGGAGCGGGCCCGCGCGAGTGTGCGGCGGTGTCCCGCCTGTGGATGTCCGAAGGGATTCCCTTCGCTTTCCGGACGTGTCCGGCGCTGTACGAGGAAGCCCGGTCCTGGCTGGCCGAGCAGCTGGAGCTGGATCCCAAGGCAATCAGCCTGCGCGGCAGTGGCCGGATCGGCTACTCCCTGGATCCGGACCCGAAGAAATGGGGTGCCGTCTATTGCCCGCGGCGTTCCGATCTGGACATTTTCGCCGTATCGGAACGATTGTTCACCCGGCTCCGCGAGGACTTCGAGCGGTGGAGCGATGACTATTCCAGCGGCGCGATCGTGCCAGGACGCAAGGATGAACGGAGATACTGGCCAGAGAACCACAAGAGGGTGCCCCGCAACATGGAGCGCGGGTTCCTCGACTCACAGAAGGTGCCGAACCGCCCGGCCTATCCCGTTGCCTCCAGGACCAATGACTGCCTTGCGAGGCTCTGGAAAAAGCTGCGGACAACGGATGCGGGTCCGACGCCCCGGAAAAGACTGACACTGCGGTGCTACAGGGACTGGTCAGCCTACGAGCGGCAGGCGATCTGCAACCTGCAGGCTGCAGCAGGTCGGAACCGCTCGCGGGCGGGCTGACGGCCCTGGATTTGCCCGACCGCTCGGATCATGTTTCTCCCATCTCTTCGTCGATATCGATCGTGGCGAAGCCAGGCTCAGCGGATGTGGCCTCCGGGTAACCCGTACATAACAACAACTCGGGGCCATCCGGATCGGACCACTCGCGGCTCCGTATATAATCCAGTACCTCGCGCTCCGATGCTGCACGCAGCAGAACCTTCCCGTCAACGCTGTTGATCAGATAGTCATCCCGTTGCGGCACTGCCGTGTCTGCGGATAGAATTTCCATGCGAACTAGCCTCCCTACACAGAAGTTTAGCTCCGATGGGACCCGCGTGCAGGCAATTCCACCCGGCAAACCGGTGGTAGAGTGCCCGGCATGGCCGAGGATCGACTGAGTTGATTGCCCGACTCCCTTTTATGTTGAGAGAGTGCCGGAGAGAGGCTAGGCCAAGCAAGCCGTGGGCAGCCTCTCCAAGCGGTCACAGGGGGTACAAACAACCCGCACAGGACGGCAACCCGGAGGTATCCGGCGGCGGCCGCGATGGCTATCTCCGGGGTGCGGCGTAGATCGGCTTGTGGGACAGCTCGAGAGTCGCCACGATCCACACGGGAACCGCGATGATCCCCATGGCCCGCTGTGGCCTCCCCGATGCCCACCAGCCGCCCAGGGAGCCGGGATCATGCAACAGCAGGTGGAACACCGCCGCTCCGCATGCAGCCAAGGCGGTCACGCCCCAGGCCTTGCGACGCTGCAGGAATGCCCGTTTGACCGAGACTCTTCTTACCTCGTTCCGCTGCCACGTCCGCGTGGTTCCATCCTGCAGCACAAGCGTCAGACTGTCTGCGGTCGCCGCGGAAAAGACACCGCTGAGCTTGCGCCGGCCCCGGGGCGCCTTGTCGTCGTGCAGCACGATCCGTACCTGTCGAGCGGTCTCCACGTTCCGAACACGGGACCAGT
Organism: uncultured Binatia bacterium (SeqCode); assembly: GCA_964291295.2. Classification (GTDB taxonomy): domain Bacteria; phylum Desulfobacterota; class Binatia; order UBA9968; family JAJDTQ01; genus JAJDTQ01. Next base: position 4,763 of record OZ219755.1, read on the forward strand.
CCCGACCGGGTCTGGCTTGGCTCACCGATGCGAGTGCCAGGACCGCGCCACCCGCCGCCAGCACGCATCTAGCCGTTGCAAGTCTCATGCCACTCTTCCCCGCCGGACCACATGGCCTGGTCTAGGGAACCGCCATCTGAATCTCCGCGATCTGGGTTTCAGCAACCACTCCCTGGAACCTCACTTCACCATCCGGTGTTACAGCATGGATGCGAATGCGTCCGGGGGGCACTCCTGCAAACCGTGCGGTCCCGGACGGGCTGGTATCCGTACGCTGGTGGAACGCCCGGCCATGCAGCAAGGATCCCCGCTCATGCGGCCGATATCCGGCAGGATCGGCTAGCAGCACCACGAGCGCACCCGGAACGGCTCCCCCGTTCCGGTCATGCAACTGGACGACCACAGTGCCTCCCTCCTCTTTCAGCACCAGATCCCCCACGTCCATATGCCCGTTCTCTCGTACCATGGGCCCGAATGATACCGGGCGGTACCCTGCGACATGGGTATCCACGAAGAACGGAACCCCAACGCCAACGTCACTCAACTGGAAGTAGCCGTCCCCGTCCGTCTGATGGAAGATATGGAAAGCTGCCCGGCGTACCGGCTGACCCGGCTCGTGGTAGCGAACATGAACCGTGGCATCGGCAATGCCCCGTCCAGCCGCATCCAGGATCCTTCCCGAGAGCTGCTGGGCCTCAGGAAACTCGATGTCCAGCAGCAGTCGACCGGTTGTCCCGGGTGGCAGGAATCGCTCGAACGGAGGTCGGCCCTCAGTAGAAACGTGGACCAGTATGCCATGCTGCGTTGGAGCGGAAATGCGGAAGTCCTTGCCACGCTCAACGATATGGGTTGTGACGACCAGTTCCGCTCCCTCCTCGAAGATGTCAACAGTTCCGCCTAGAGACTCGCCATCCGTGCTGCGGAGGCTTCCGGCTATCTCCACCGACTGGCCCGCGACGACCATACTCGTGCAAAAAGCCACAACCGCCAGAACGGTCATGGTTCTTGTCCTCCCACTTATCAGGTTCGATTGCTGCATCAGAGATACCTCCCTATTCCCAGCCACAGCCGGTCTCGTATCCCGCATACACTTTCATTCGGAGCTGTGCATAGACATCACTGACAGGGTTGGTTGTGCTCGAAACATCTTGCCAGTCCGAGACTCCCTCACTGCATCCATAGTAGTCGCAGTTCAATGAGACGGTGATGCTAGGGTAGTACAGTGTTGTCACAAGGCTGTTTCCATTCCAGTCGAGTTCGTACAGTGACATAAAATTGGTTGGTTGAGTCCAAGACCTGAATGCGAATTTGCAGCCGTTTGAACTTGGCAGTGGTTCGGCCGATGATCCTTCGCATGGAATGGGCTTACGGTATACCCTGTTGCCAGGCGAAGCTATTCCCCGGGTAGAATATTGATAGTCCTTTGGCGAGTCACTATCACCGTTGTAATACCTAGCGCTGCCTCTTCCGTATTTGATTCCAGAAGAACCTGTGCAAGAATTCCACTGCCAGATTTCTTCCCTAGTTCTCCAAGCCCTGCCCCGCTTCCATCCAGGAAACTGATTTGAATCGGCCACTTTACCGAAGTTCGATGTTACACCCCAGTTGCCGAACGGAGCTGAATGTATATCGCCATCACACTCAACCCTTATTGTACTGTTGTTTCCAATGATTCTAGAGTGATTTTCCCCGGTATAGAAGGCCACGCAGTAATCAGTGAGCCCGGTTTCTTGGGCTGTCAGGCCTCCACCAACACACAGGAACGCGGTTGCAGCAGCAAGCCTCACTCTTCTTGTAATCGACATGGTTGCCACCTCCTATCCATACTCAGAGTTCCGGACATGGGACTAATTTGGGATGTCACGCGGTGGGGTGGACTGCCGGGGTTGGCGAGGGATGTGGGGTCCGTTCTGGAGGCTGGGCGGGCGTTCGTGGATGGGTCGCGTAGCAGTGCTGGAAGAACTGCGGGTCGGGTGGAGGGGGGGGGCTGAACGGTCTGCCAGCTCGTGCAGGAGAGGGGGCCAAGGTCCAGATGGAAGCCGGTGCCAGCGCCCGGCAAGAGGCGTGCTGGCGCGGACAGGTGGCGTTGCAGTAGGGCCGCCGCCCGGAGTAGAATGATGGTGTGGGGCGCTGGAACGGTTGGACCTTGTGGAACTCGGCCGATGCAGTGCGGCTGCACCGGTGGCGCGGTCATGCACCCCGAGCGAATAGTCACCCTGCCGGTACCAAGCCTCTTCGGAGTGCAGCACGGATCACACAAGGCCCTGTCAGTCAGTGTCTTACCGCTGCCATCCCATTCGGCAAGGCGTTCCCCATGTCCGGAATTCTGATACTACCATAATCGGCATGCCCGGAGCACATACCCCCGCATCACCCTTTCCCGGGCGGCTTCGTGCTTCGCAGATCGCTACGAGCTGGAGGCGGACCATTTCGCGGTCACGCTGCTGATGCCGCGGCGGCTGTTCACGGCAGACCTGCGCACGGCCGGAGAGGGCCTCCCGGCCATCGAGGATCCGGAAGCGCTGGGGTTCGCGCGCCACTACCATGGATGAATCCGACGGCTCCCGTCTTGGGGCCGAATCCGGAAGCACGGCCAGGAGTCTGGCCTGGGCACGCGGGAGGAACGAGGGCATTGCCTGACGAAAGGGAAAGCTGCACGCTGGCAGGGGACCTGCTGGCCGGCGGGCCACGATACCGGAAGGAAGACAACGTCCGGCGGGACCTCGACCGGCTGCTGGTGGCCCTGGGGGTGGAGCGCACCGATATCGAAGGGGATTACTCGGTCCCGGAGGGTGCGATTGATCTGTACCTGCCGCGGCATCGGCTGGTGATCGAGACGAAGGCGACGGGGAAGGCGGCGGCCCCGGACGAAGTGCAGGCGGGTCGGCAGGAATCCGCGCGCGGGCAACTGGAACGGTATGTGCAGGCCGTCATAGCCGACCAGCTGCAACTGCTGCCGGTCGGCAAGGACCTGGCGCCCGAACGGCGCTGGACCGGTATCGTCACGGACGGCCGGTACTGGCACGTCTACGACTACCCGCATGCGGAGACGCCCCTGGCCGGGCGCCGGACGCTGCACACCGGGCCCTGGGAAACAGGGGCGGAAGCCCTGGCCACGCGGCTGCGCGACCTGCTGGGCAGCGAACCGGTCGGGCGGACCTGGATACCGGCGGACCCGGCCGCGCTGTTCCGCGAGAGTCTGGAGCAGCTGGTCGCACTGTACGGGGATCTGGAAGGACAGCCCCTCCGCGACATGCGGACGAAGCAGGCTCTCTGGCACGACATGCTGCGCGTCTCCGGCATGTCACCGCCAGGCCGGGTGGCACCCGACCGCCTGTTCGCCACCCACACGCTGCTGATCGTGATCGCCCGCATGGTGGTGCATGCACTGACCGCTGCCGGCGGCCCGCCAACGGCAGCGCTGCAGGATGGATTCGCCAGTTGGGTGCTGGGCTGGCCCCAGGGCGAGCAGTGGACCGAGTCCCTGTGGCACATCGTCCGCAGGCACGACTGGCGACCGCGACGCGGCGACGTGCTGCGCTCCCTGTACGAGTCCTTCGTGCCCGCCGCCGACCGGCAGGTGTTCGGGGAGTTCTACACGCCCGACTGGCTCGCGGCCATGATCGTCGAGCAGGCCCTCGATGCGCAGTGGCTGCAGGCTGCGATCCGGCAGGCCGAAACCGCCCTCGAAGACCGGCAGCCGTTACGGGGCGTGGGCGTCCTGGATCCGGCCTGCGGATCGGGCACGTTCCTGTATCATGCCGCGCGGCGCATTCTCGCCGCACCCGCCATGAACGGGCTCACGCCCGTACAGAAGGCCAATGTCACGGCGCTGCTGCTGAACGGTCTGGACGTCCATCCCGTGGCGGTCGAGATCAGCAAGGCCAACCTGATGCGCGTGCTGCCCGCGCAACCCACCGAGGGTGAGTCCGCGCTCCGCGTGTACCTGGGGGACGCTCTGCTAGCCCGCAAGGAGGACATGCCGCTGTTCGACGGGCCCCTCATGCGCATCGCCACACCCCAGGGTCGATCGGTCGACATCCCCACGGAACTGGTCCGCCAGGATACCTTCGGGGACAGCATCCGGCGGCTAGTCCGCGCGGCCAGCCGGGAAGAGGCCGTGCCGGACACGGTCCTCGGCCGGGTCTCGGAAGCCGCCCGCAGCGACTTGCGGCAATGCCTGCACGATCTCACGGCCGTGATCGGCCGGGAAGGCAACTCGGTGTGGGCATGGTATGCGATGAATGTCGCCTCCCCGCACCTGCTGGCGCTGCGCAAGGTCAACCGCATCGTGGCCAATCCGCCCTGGGTCCAACTCGCCAGCATCCAGGAACCCGAACGCAAGCGCCTCATGGAGCAACTCGGAAACCGCCTGCAACTGCAGGCCGGCGGCCATCAGTCCCCCCATCTCGACATCGCCACCTTCTTCGTGCGACGCGCCCGCGAACTGTATCTGGCCGACCCGCAGCGCGATCCGGCGATCTGGCTGGTCAAGAAGTCGTCCCTGCGCGCCGGGCACTGGAGAAAGTTCCGGGAACAGCACCGGTCGCTGGCCCAGACCGTGGACCTGGAGCCCCTCCAGCCCTTCGGCGGCGGCGATGCCAGGAGGTGCTGCCTCCTGCTGGAAATCTCGCCGCTGCGGTTCAAGGGACTCAAGGGAAAAGCACGTGCACCCCGACAGTCCACACCCACACGCAACATGGTGGCACGCATGATGCTGCCCCGCGCAGCTCCCGGACAGCGGCAGAGGCCCCGCGCGGAGGACTCCTGGAGCACGGTCCGGAACCGCATCGGATTCGAGCCCGCACCCGAGCCCCTGCCGCAAGCCTCCTCGGACTACCAGGGGACATTTCGCCAGGGAGCGAGCATCGTCCCTCATGTCCTGCTCCTTGTAGATGCGGCCTTCCCGCAAGGCGAGCGGGTCCGGGTGCGGACCCGCCCATCCAGGCAGCCCCGCTGGAACGCTCTCGAACCCCGCCATGTGGAGATCCCGCAACACTGGCTCTCCACCCTGTACCTGTCGAAGAACCTGCGGCCCTTCCTCGCTGCCACCGGCACCACGCAAGCCATCATTCCCAAGGATCCGCAGGGCAACCTGACCCTGTCGTCCGCGCTGGACGAAGCCGCCTGGGAAGTCCTCGATGAGGCCTGGCGGACGCACCGCAGCAGAGGCCAGCGAACGCCCCGCACGCTGGCCGAGCGGGTCGATTTCAACGGCGGTCTGTCCGCCCAGTCGGATGCCCTGGCCAGTGACCGGTACAGAGTGCTGTACCCGGCTTCCGGTGACATCATGCGCGCTGCCCGGGTGCCCGCAGGAAACGGAGTTGTGGATTTCTCCCTCTACTGGCTTCTGGCGGAAAGTCCGGACGAGGCGGGCTATCTGACGGCCCTCCTGAACGCGCCATGCCTATCCCGCGCCTTCGCCGCGTCCCGCGAGAGCGGGCGGGACTTTCACCTGCATCCGTTCCGCAAGGTGCCGGTTCCCCGTTACGATTCCCGGAACACCCAGCACGCCGAACTGGCCCGGCTCTGCCGGGAAGCGGAGACGGTAGCGGAACAGATGTTGCAGGACCGGCAGCGGGCAAGCTCCCGCGCCGTCCGTAGCCGCCTGCTCGACAGCGGCATCCTGGCCAGGATCGACACGCTCGTGGCGGACCTGTTGCCCGACCAGTCCGTTCCAGAACCCGCACTTGCTGGCCCCGCTCGTTGAACGAATCGCTGCCATCCTCGCCCGGCAGGTCCGCGACGTCGCCTGCTCCGGTCGCGTTCGCGACTATTCTTACCCAAGTGCCAGTGCGTGGCGAACACCACGCCAAACCTGGCGCGGGTTCTCGGTGGGTGCGAGCGTCGTCGCGTCGGGCCGGATCTTCGCATGTCGCGGCCTCGATGGTCACTGCGTACGACGTGCCGGGTTCTTCGATGCTGTCAACGAGCATTCGCCAGAGCTTCAATCTCATCCCCGGCCAACGAGGCCCGGACCGCTTGGCATCATGTCTCGCCCCGTTCCTCGTCGATGTCGATCTCCACGAAGACCGGCGCAGCACGTTCTGTATAACCCGCACACAACAGCAACTCGGGGCCCTCCGGGTCGGACCACTTGCAGCCTCGTACGTAATCCAGCGCCTCGCGCCTTGATGCTCCACGCAGCAGAACCTTCCCGTCCACGCTGTTGATCTGATAGTCACCCCGTTGCGGCACTGTCGTATCGGTGGATAGAATTTTCAAGAACCACCCTCCCTGCACGGGAGTCTAGCTCCGATGGAACCCGCGTGCAGACAATTCCACCCTGCATGGCCGAGAAATTCCGCATCCTGCCGTCCTCCCCGCTCGCACAGGCCGCCCGTTCCTGCCCTCTGCTCGAGCAGCAGGCCGACCGGGAAGCCTGGGTCGACTGCTGTTCACGACGCTTCCTTCCCCTCGCGCGCCGCCTGGCCGGCAACAGTGACGAGACCCGCGACATCCTGCAGGAAAGCTGGACCCGGGTACTGGAGCATGTCTGCACCTATCGCGGAGATTCCCCGGCCTGCTCCTGGGTACGGGCCATCGTCCACAACTGCGCACTCGATCTTCAGCGTCGGAACCGATCGTCCGACCGAAACCCTGGAATCGACATTGAGGACCCATCCCGGAATCCGGAAGCGCAGGCCCAGCAGCAGGAACTGCTGCACCTGCTGCGCGAGATGGTCGACTCGCTGCCCGCCGCTTACCGCGCCGTCTGCGAACTGCGCTTCGGCCAGGAACTCTCCGAAGCCGAGATCGCCCTACACCTCGGGATCTCTCTCTCGAACGTCTCCACCCGTCTCCACCGCGCTGTCCGGATGCTCCGGAAACGTCTCGACAGCCGTCTCCGGCAACACCCCTGAACAATGGCTTCCCCGGGGAGCCCGGATGACCGCTCGCTGGGCGGTTCCCTCACAAAAACCTATAAAAAACTTGTGATGAATCCGCGCCTCAAACGTCTTAGAAAGTAGAGAACCCGGAGACCGGTGGCAGATGGCCGAAGGAGGGAACATGCTCAAGAACGAAGTACCCCCATCCACACTCGCGCTAGTGGTGGCTCTTGCTGGAACATATCTGTATGCTGTAAACCCGCTCCGCGCGCAACCCGTTCACGCTCCATCTTCGCGCGTCTCAATCGAAGTCTGGTGTGAAGACGATCGAAAGCGCCCTGTTCCCAACTGCAGCATGAGCATTCAGACGAGGCCACGTCAATATTCGAATGCTCATCTTCACATGGGAGGAAACCAACCAGTGAGCCTGTTAGGGACGTCAGAAACAGGACCATTCTCGGAACACATCATTGTCAACACAGGATCACGTGGAAAAACCACAGTATGGCTTAAGACTCATACCGTAGGACAGGCTGAAGATCTCCTAGCATGTTCAGCACGTGGCTGCATAGCGCAAACATATTTTATTGGTTATAATAACTTCGTAGAAGTTCTCGAAAACAACTTGTGGTTTCACGTTGGAGGTAGCACGACAAATCACGGAGACAATCGCTGGAATCACTGGATGACTCCATCAGCCATGAGAAAATTAACGGCGACTGTAGCAAGCTTTAAATCGAAAAATCCAAGCTTGGGCAAACTCGCTGTCAACGACATGAGTTTGCCATTGGGTGGAACGTTTGACATCCGTCGGAACTGGCGTCCTCCCCACGAAGAGCACTCAATCGGTACGGCCGTCGATATCCGAGGAAACGGGGGTCCTGGGTCGATTCCACCCAGTAAACTAGCGGATTTTGTTGCTGAGTGCAGATTGAAAGGAGCCACAAGCGCAATAGCCGAAGGATCTGGTTCGAACCGTCATGTGCATTGCAAGTGGTAAAAATCAAGTGAGAAATTCGACAGGAAAGGACATCATGACACGTTCTATTTATATTGCAGTGATCACATTTATTGCTGCACTACAAACACCTGCTCAGGAGGCTTATCCCCAGATAAAAATCCTTCCATTCCGTAGCTGTGATTCGATTGCAAACGCAGAGCAAAACTCCGAATTGAAGTCCGTCCGGGAAGAAGTTCAGAAATTAGTTACAGAGCTTCCGCGAGGGCGAGATAGGGATCTCGCCTTAGATCTATTGAGGGAGATTTCCGGAGGTATGCAAGACGGCTTATGCATGGCATTCAAGGATGGCGAATTCATGGCCCGTATTGTCGGAAATTCCGAAATTGGCGACAAGGACCCTGAGATTACCTTGGGAGATCGCAGTTCTCCAGAGATCAAGGTCGATGTCACAGAACTGCCAGAGGAAGCTGGCTTCGGCTACGTGTATCTCGTTTCGAACAAGGACCAAGCGAGAGATGCAATTACCACTTGGGGGGTAATGACACCCAAGGATGACCAAGCGTTGCGGATGGATCATCCCCTCTGGGAAGTCGTTTTGTCCCACGTTCCAGCGAGCGGGCATATGGCCGTAAAGGAACTCCCCGACGCAGAGGCTCGAAAAATGCCGAATATTGGGTCTGGGACCGACTTTTCGCGGTGGAGAGCCCCAACAGAACAACTGACGATCGGCCCCGGTTCGAGCCAGTTCCCTTTCACCCTGAAATCCCGTTTCCTACCAGGCTGGACGACAGCCTATGTGGGCTCCGAGGAAACTGTCAAGCTACCACAGAGCCCCATCTCCCCCAAAGCCCAAACCGCCCTGAACGAACTGGCGACACCGGAGAACTTCTATTCCAACGTAGTGACCATCGGACCCAAGTTCGCCCCCGAAACAGATCGCAGCTGGATTGCGGGCGATTGGCATTTGGGAATCCAGATGATGACATCGGCGGATCAGCTTGAAGCCGGTTCGCCCTACGTTGTCAGTCTTCTGCAATCCTTGGCTCTGATTGCTGCGTCCGCATCCAAAGCACAAGTAGACCTGAAGGTCAACGAAGAACCGAAAGAGGGCTTGGAGGCCGTGCTCGACAAGGCCGTTCGTATGGCTTTGCGCTGACCAACCACAAAAGAGGCAACCAACGCAATGTTAACTAGATCTCAGACTGCCCTGATCGCTCTCGTATTCATCACGCCAGTATTCACCCAAGCACAATGGGTGGGTGCCGTCCGGGGCTGGTTCTCAACCCCTGGATGTGAACCTGATCCAGCACTTGATTCATCCAGAAATATCAATGACGATCAAGATGAAGATGGCGAACAACCTAAACTTGCCACCCGAGTACACGAACTCACAAAGTCACTTCCAGAAGGACGGGCACGGGAGCTTGCACAGAAACTTGAAACATCCCTCCGTCCAAGAAATCACCTGACGTATGTTTGCAAGGATAAGACGGAGACTGGATACGTTATCCGTTACCCAAAGAACTTGGAAGTTCAATACGATTCGGATACTGAGGTTGTCGAGATTCGTTATGAGACTAGCAACCTTGGTCGACCAAAGATCAAATTTGATGTCACCGTTGATTTGGAAGAGAAAATGTTCCAATACTCATACAGATTATCGAATGATAGCAATGCCACTAGGCCAATCGCAGGATGGTACATAGTGACAGATCCAGAAGATTCTTCTATACAGTCCGGAAACTCAGATAACTGGATAAATAGGGATCCGTATACTTTTCCATCTTGGGCACCTCAGTCTGCTTTATATGAAGATATTAGTGGCCCAGAATTGATAAGTGTTGAGCAGCCAGGAAGGCTAGTAATATGGAAATCAAGACAAACACTACAGCCGGGAGATAGTGCGGGAATTTTCACGATAAAATCTATTTTATTACCCGGATGGACGACAGCATATGTGCGAAGTACAGGCCCATTAACACCACTTCCACGTTACCTAGATGGAGTCCCAAAACAGGCATTAGAAGAGATAGGTTTTCTTCAAAAATGGGAAAATGGATATTCTTCAATTCCAGTAATTGGGCCTAGATTTGATGCCAATGTGGATAATACAGAAATATTCTCTAACTGGCTGAATGGAATACAAATAATGATTAGACATGATTGGCTAAGCGGAGACTCTCCATACGTCAAGGAGTTACTCGAGTTCCTGCGGGATCCATCTATAGGAAAATTGAGTTCACACATCCAATCCAAACCCATGAAAGGCATGGAGGAATTGCTGGACAGGATCATCCGCATGGCCTTCTAGATTTGCGTGGTCTGCTAGTTTCGAATCTCCCTCAGCGGGACGGACCGCTGTCGCGGTCTCTCCCCCGCGCTGGGGACCACGTCGGCCGTCCGCCGCCCCGCGATCTCTGCGGCCGTTCGCCCCGCTGTCGCTCCAGAGGGCCTTGCCACCGCCGCCTCAGCGCCTCGAGAGCCGGTCCAGTGCGTCCGCGATCCGCCTGTAGTCCCCGGCGAGCTGCGCGTAGTCGCTCCCCAATTCGTTCACATGCCGCTGCAACCGCTCGACCTGCCCGCGCAAGCTCTGCACCTGCTGCAGCAAGCCACTCACCCGCTCGGACGAACTCCTCCGCTCCCGCTCGTATTGCGCGGACAAAGCCCCCAGGGCCTCCGTCAGCCGTCTCTCCAGTTCCGTCATCCCGCCCCCTCAATCGCTCCCGATCCGGATCGCCGGTCGTCCGTCCAGCCGCCAGTTCGGATCCACCTCGCTCCCCTCCTCCAGCACCACGAACCGTCCCTCCGGCACCTCCCGCAACTCCACCCCCCACGTCACCGCCTCCAACTCTTCCAGCGTCCGGCTCTGCTCCCGGATCTCTTCCCGCAATCCCTCCCGGATCTCGATCTGGCTCCGGATGCTGCTCGACAGCCACCGCGTCAGTCCCCAGTTCCCCAGCAAGATGAGCACGAAGACTCCTATCCCCGCTCCCAGCGGCAGGACCCAACTCCACTGCAGAACCGCGATCTGCCGCTCCACCACTTCCTCCATGGCGCTCTCGATGGTACGCTGCGCGCTCGCTCCGGCGTCTCTCACACTCTCGCCAAGCCGCCTGAACTCGCTGCGGATCCGCTCTTCGCTCCGTTCCCTCTCCGCCGCGATCAGACGCTCTTCCTCCACCCGCCTCTGCCGCAGCCGCTCGCTCAAGCTGCCCGGCCTCGAAGTCCCTGCCATACAGCACTCCTTTCAGTCGCCACCTCTGCCCGCTCTCCGGGTCCAGAGCCGTCACGTAGTCCCGGCCCTGCCGCGGCACCTCCAGTCCCGCTTCCTCCAGCGCCGCCACCACCTCGGCCCGGTTCCGCACGTCTCCCGCCTCCACACGCTGCTCCAGGTACGTCCCCAGCAAACCCCGCCCGTCCGGTTCCACCTCCAGTCCCGCCCGCACCTGCCCCGCCCGGATGTACGCCTGGTACGGCCCCGGCTGCTGCACCCGCGCCCGCTCCGGATCGTCCGGACGACTCCACCCGTACTCCAGGTTCAGTGCGTCCCGCAGCGCATCATACGTCTTCTGCCAGCCCGGCGGCGCGATGTTCAGGCTCCGCCCCGTCGCCAGATCGCACCGCGCCGTCAGCACGTGCACGTGCACCCCCCCGCCGCTCTCCCGGTGCAGCACCGCCGCCCACGCGTACCGCTCCGCATCCAGTCCCGCCCACGCCGTCTTCTCGAACTCCTCCAACGTCCGCTCGATCTCCGCGTCGCTCGGTGCATCCTCCGGCGCCCACGCGATCACTCCCGACGTGTACCGATGCCGGAACTCCAGCGCGTCCGCCACCTCCGCCACCTCCTGCGGATCCCCGCGCAGCACCTCCACTCCGCTCCGCTCCTGCCCCTGACTGTCCCGCTCTCCCACCAGATACGCCGCAGCCGCTCGCGCACTGCCCGTCCCCCGTGCCAGGAACTTAATGTGCATCCGCCTCCCCCTTCCCCGCCACCAGCTCCCCGATCTCCCGCTCCAGCGCCACCAGATGCGCCACCACCTCCACCGCCTCCGCCTCCGCCTTGTACGTGTTCGCCCACTTCGCGATCTGGTTCAGGTTGTTCCCCACTCGCGCCAACTGCCGCAACCGCTCCCGCTCCACTCCCGCCGCCTCCGCCGTCCACGTCCGCGTCTTCCCCATCGCCGCCCGTAGCAGTTCCGACGGCCTCCGACCCGTCGCCGCCGCCTTCGCCTTCCACTCCCGCTGCTCCTCCTCCGTCACACGTACCGTCACGAACGCCGTCCGCCGACTCATCTCTCCGCTCCTCCCCGCCCGCTCCCCTCGCGGCCACCACCGCTACGGTCCCGACCGCCCAGGCGACCCGCGCCGCTCCTGCCGGGCCAAGGGCCTCCGCCCGCCACGGACCGGGGTGTCGGGGCTCCGCCCTGACGCTGGGGTGTCGGGGAGCAAGGCTCCCTGACCCGGGGGTGCTGGGGGCGCGGAGGCCCCTGGCGAGTGGTGCAGGACGCGATAGTCCTGCTCGGGTCTCGGGGCGATGCCATGAGCCGGGGGGTTCGTAGGGGGGCCGGTGGCTCCCCCTCGCCAGCATCAATGTACCACATTGAGTAGGCTGGCTGCTGCCCAGCCGGCCATGGGCCGGTAAAGGCGCCGGGCTCCGCCCCGGCGCGCGTGTCGCGGCGCTGCACGAACCGGCGGTGGAAATGCTATCATGTCATGACGGTATGCGACGCGACACGCTCCAGATCCGCATCGATCCCCAGCTCCGCGAGCAACTCGCCCGCCTCCGCTCCCACCACCACCTCAATGTCTCCTCCTGGGCCCGCCAGGTCATCGCCGAGGCCCTCGAGCAACAGTTCCCCGAACTCCCCCCGCCAGCTCCTCCCGACCCCGATCCGCCGACCAGGCCCCCCGACCCCACGCCCATCCCCGGCTGGAGACCCTGCCGCCTCCCCGATGGCTCCTGGGGCTCTTCCCTCCCCGATCCACCTCCCGACCTGCTCTCCCAGGACCTCCCCGGCCGCTCCATCTCCGTCACCGACCGCTCCGGTCAGTCCTGGATCGCCTCCGTCTCCTCCGTCATCGAACTCTCCCCCTCCCGCATCACCGTCAAAGACTCCGGCCGCCCCGCCAAACGTCCCTGAGCTACCCTCCATGGCCATCCGCTCCTTCGCCAGCCGCAAGACCCGACGCTTCGCCAAAGGCGATACCCGCCGCCTCCCCCCAGCCTTGGCCACCAAGATCATCTCCGTTCTCGAACAACTCGATTCCCTCTCCGACCCCGCCGACATCCTCCAACTCGGCCACCAGACCCACGCCCTGACCGGCGATCGCAAGGGCTTCTTCGCCGTCCCCATCTCCGGCGCCTGGCGCGTCGTCTTCCGCTTCGCCGACGGTAACGTCTATGATGTGGAAGTGGTCGACTACCACCGCAGCTGATTCCCCATGACACTCTACGAACAGGACGGCTCCATCTCCCCCGAGCAACTCCAGACGCTCCTCTCCTCCATCCGTCGCTCCCCCTCCCACCCCGGTCGCTTCCTCCTCGAAGCTGCCCACAACAAATCCCTCAGCCTCTCCCAGGCCGCCCGCCAGATCGGCGTCGACATCGCCTCGCTCTCCCGCGTTACCGAGGGCCGCGCCCCGGTAACACCCGAACTCGCCCTCCGCCTCGAAACCGCCGGCTGGGCCAGTGCCCATACCTGGCTCCGCCTGCAAACTCAGTACGACCTCGCCCAAGCCCGCCGCAACCTAGCGGCCGCCTGACAAAACCGTCAGCTCGCTGCCGCCATACCACCGACGACTGAACCCGGTTGTCTGGGGGGTCTGCATGGCCCAGGATCTCGCCGGTGCCGGTGCCTCCCTCTCCGAACTCCTGCACGCCGGCCTCGCAGGGTCGCAGGGCAAGCCCTCCCAGTGCAGCCCTGAGGGAGGGATAGGGACCATAGGCGTCATAGGCGTAGACACCAATCAGCTGAATCTAAATCACATACGGGATAAAACGTAACCGGTTGTCGCTCAGTTCGTGCTTGCAGCGACACAGGCGAAGTCACTTCGCTCGGATACACCTTGGGGAAACTCACGTTCGATCTTCACCATGCCGCTGGCAGCCATGGAAGCCGACCAGTGCGGCTTCCATGGCTCCGCAGCCGACCGCGGTCGCGGTCGCGGCTCACTGTCTCCTCTGGCACCAGGCCGACGCCATCAAGGAGGGACCGCTCTTCCGCCGCATCCGCTACCCCACCGACGACTGATCCCGGCAACTCCCTGACGCCAGTTGGCCCCCAACGCGTCCTGCCCCTCCGGCGGGTCAAGGGACCATCGGGGCCTGTCGTGCGCTCCTACCCCGGCTGTCGTCCCATTACGGGGTGTTCTGACCGACCACAGAGAACGATACTCTGCTCTGGGAGAACCCTGCAGAACTCAGGGCCTATGAGAAATTCGGGCACTGTATTGGGGAACGGGCTATTGCCAATTCCCGGACTTGGGGGATCCGCCCAGCTAACTCCACAGACGGACCAAGATGCCCCGACCAGTCACTGCTACGGGCACCATCCAGCCGATGGCTGGGTCTTGGGCTAACCTGAGAGGGCGTCCGGAAACGGAGGCAGGCAACGCTGGGGAGCGTCCTGCCGAGGGATACGGGCGTAACGGTGACCGATGGTTGCCCGGGCGGCTCGAGAGGTTGACACCAGCGAGCCGCCCTTCCGGTCAGAGCCCCTCCATCGGGGCCGTTCCATGCCTAAAAAAACCCTGGGGGAGCGCCCGCTAGGGCGCGGGGGCAAAGCCCCCCCTGTTCCGCGGGGGGTGCGGGGGGCGGCAAGCCCCCCCGCTCGGGCAGGGCACTGCGAGGAAGAGCGTTCAAGATTAGATTAGATCTTAGATAAAGCTTAGATAAAGATCTATATAACTGTATGGGTAACACCGATATGGCGCACGGGTAACACCGATATGGCGCACGGGTAACACCGATATGGCGCACGGGTAACACCGATATGGCGCACGGGTAACACCGATATGGCGCACGGGTAACACCGATATGGCGCACGGGTAACACCGATATGGCGCACGGGTCACTTAGCAGGAGCAACGGTAACATCCTCCCAGTCCATCGCTGGCCGACCGATGTCGAACCGACCCGGCGCGTATTCGACCACCGTCCAGGGCCGACCGAAGCCCTCCAGCTCACGCAGCCCGCGCCGAACTCGCTGGCGCCGAGCAGCCATTGCTCGCTTACTCGGCGCAGGTTCCGGCCAGACGTACATGCACAGCGTGTCGAGCCGTACCCGCCCACTTGATCCGTGGTTGATGAACGCACAGAGTCGCTGGTGGATCAGCCGTGCTGCATCAGTGCGCAAGGCTCGAACTTCTCTCAAGTCCATGCGGATGTACTTCACACCCGTCAGCTCGCCCAACCCCGCTAGCGCGATATTCGCCAAATGTGGATTGAGTGCCAGCTTCAGGTCGCCAGGGCCCCCACCCGGACTACCGTCCTTCTTCCAGATCCCGGCCATGAGGTGGACCGCACCACGCAGTCCCAACCCATCGAACTTGACGCCGATCATACACAGCCGTTCGACGGATTTCTGAATCTTCTTGATGACGCTACCAGAGTTAGGATTGAGCCCTACGGCCCGGGCCACAGCCCTCCAACTCCCGTTGAGACGGAGCGCCACTTGATTTCTCAGATCATCCTTTGCCGCGAAGCCAAGTACCAATTGCATACCCTCTGTGTCATTCTGATCACCCAGCAGCAGTGCTCCATCGCTTATCACATCGTGCGTAACCAGCGCCATGATCCCTTGCAGTACCCGCAGATCGTCCACGCCTAGCAGATCCGGCGAAAGGAAGGTGATCGTCACATCACCCTTGCGGGACTGGTAGACCACTTCCAGCCGCTGCTTCCGTGCCGCTTCGCCCTTCGGCAGGGACCGGAACAGGCCGGGTGCCAGCGCGCAATCGGGGTCCATCGCTGCGAACTCCGGCAGATCCGGAGGTCCCAAACTCGATACCCCGGCAATCTCGTTCGGCATCGACACTACCCCGGAAACCGCTGTTCGAGTAGTTCGGTCACAACGGTCGTCATATCCCGCCCTTCGAGGGCACACCCCGCTTTGACTCGGGTATGCAGATCCACTTGGCGGCGCCTGCCAGGATTGGTTCGCGGCAGGCTGCATAGCATCATGAGCCGCATCTGTTCAAGCTCTCCCGTGCTGTCCACTTCGGCATGGTTTCTACTCTGCGGCGGGCGGTCCGCCACTTTTGGACAGGGGCGCGATTTCGGGCCGGCCACGCTTGGCAAACAAGTCGTTCAGCGCTTCGGCGAGCAACTCCTGGATTGTAGTTTCCTCTTCGGCAGCGAGCAGGCGGAGTTGCTTCTTCACGACCGGGGGGAAGTAAGCGGTTACGTTCGTTTTTGATTCCCGCCCAGGTCGGTAGTGGCGGTTGCGCGGAATCGAAGGCGGCGGTGGCGGTTCCGCTGGAGCTGCGTCACCGTCGGGAGCCCGTGTTCGGGCGCCTTGCAGCATGGCCTGCCGTAAGTCGGCCGTTCGTTTAGCCATTGGAGTTCACCTCTTCCAGAGTTGATGAGTTTACCACTTGACACATGAACTGGTAAACATATTCGATTTCCTGGGCCGCTTTACCCTTGGGCTCGTATTCCTGAGCACTCAAACCGACGCCTCCTGCGTGATCGAATGCCACACGCTGGCCGAGAGATGCCGGACACACCACAAGACCCAAGTCCTCGAGAACCTCCGTGGCTTGGTCCCTCTTGCGGCCGCGAGCAAGTACCCCGTTCAGAACTACCGTGGTGGAACGCCCGCCCGAGAACCGGACCAACTCGACTGTTGTCGCAACGGTTTCGAGATCGTAGACAGCTGGCCGGCATGGAATGAGCACATGGCGGCAAGCCCTTGCAGCTGCCATTGCAGCCTGCTCGGACCGCGGGGGCGTATCGATCAGGACAAGGTCGGCACCCTGCGCCTCGGCCGCTTGCAGGATATGCGGCAGTCGTGCGGGCTGGGCCGATATCACAACGGGGGAGTCTGACCGGCGCCGGTCCCCCCAGCCGCTAGCACTTGCCTGTGGGTCCAGGTCGACAACAGCTGTAGTCCGTCCGTCTCGCTCGGCAGCCACGGCAAGCGAGATGGCCAGGGTTGTCTTTCCAGTGCCACCCTTCTGCGCAATGATCGCAATCACGTCCATGACCCACCTGCACTTGATGAGTTAACTCATCAACCCATCAAGTTGTGATCTCGTCAAGAATATAACAGACTGACAGGGTTGTCCGCTCGACCACGTCTGCCGCTTTCACCCGGAAGTGGTGGCGGTCGGTTGCGGGTCGTCGTGGAGGTGGATGCGTTCGAGGGACTGGACGCGGTCGGCGAGGTCGGCGCAGAGGCTGTGGCGGGTGGCGTGGAGCTGTTCGCGGAGTGCGTTGGCGACGAGCTGTTCGGCGCCGGATCGCCCGGCGCGCACTTCCGTCTTCAGTGCACGCTGGCGGTGGCGTCCTCCGCGGCGATCCGGACCGTCTTGGCCGTCTTGCCGGTCAGGGCGTCCTGGACGCGGATGACCGCCGCGCGCCCGCGCCGCCGTGGTTCCCACAGCCGGATCGCTTCGGCCAGCGCTTGATCGACGTTCTCCGCGATCAGCGGTCCGGGTTTCTCGAAGCCGTTGACCAGCATCGTCCAGTGCGTGAATCTCGCAGGTCTCATTCCCTGTCTCCTTTCTGGCGCCCGCGGTGCGGATCACCACTACCACTATCACCGTTGCGTGGACCCGCCCCGGTCGGTGCGGTCCGGGGAGTCGCCTGCGGGGTCCGTGGCGGGCGGGTCCGCGAGGTACCTGGCGACGGCGCCCTGGCGGGCGGCCTCGCGGCGGGTGTAGCGCAGGACCATGGTGGCGGAGCGCCAGCCGGCGGCGGCGGCGATCTCGTGGGTGCTGGCGCCCGCGCGGGCGAGCTCGACGGCGAGTCCGACGCGTCCGGAGTGCCCCGAGAACCCCGCGCCCAGCCCGGCGGCGCGGGCGGCCGCGGCCACGCGACGGCTGATCTGGCGCTCCCCGATCCCGAACACGCGCTCGGCCGGATCCGGCGCCGCGGTGCCCTCCGGACCCAAGGTGGCGAGCTCGGCCATGACGGAACGCGGCAGGTAGCGGGCTTCGCCGGCGGCGTGGGGATCGGTCTTGGAGCGGCGCACCCAGAGCAGTCCGGAGCCGTCGGGCCGAGCCTCGAGGTCGGCCCAGGTCAGCGCGGCTGCCTCGCTGCGGCGCAGGCCGGCATAGAGCAGCACGGCGCACAGGGCGCGGGCGGGGGACTCGCGATGGCG
>OZ219756.1:0-32130 GCA_964291295.2 uncultured Binatia bacterium (SeqCode)
GATCCCCGCAATGCTCTACCAGTGCCGCGCCTACCCCTTGAAAATACGGGATTGATACAGTACCATTACTCAACCTCATACTGAGGCGAGCAAGAGGAGGCTCCCAGCCATGAGTACCATTGTTTTCCAGGCTGATGTTGACCCGCAGGTTCGAGATGAAGCAGTTGCAGTGCTGGCGGAAGATGGACTTACCGTATCCGACGCGATCCGCCAGATGCTGACGTACATCGCCATCGAGGGGCGGGTGCCTTACTTCGACTGTTTCGTTCCCAATGCGGATACGCTAGAAGCTATGGACTCGGTAGAGAAGGGCGATATGGTCACCATAGGTAGCCTTGCCAACCTGATGGATGACCTGAACAACGATGAGGACGATTAGGCGAACTACGAGATTTAAGCGCGATTACAAACGCGAAAACCGCGGTCAGTACCGCGAAACTCTGGGCGATGACCTCTATGACGTTGTGAGTTCTCTAGCCTCATGCGACACACTGCCGGAGAAGTATAAAGACCATCCCATGCGTGGGATTTGGAATTATCACCGCAATTGCCACGTGCATCCGGACCTCATCCTTATCTACAGCAAGGCAAGTCAACGGTATCTTGACCTAGTCCGATTAGGTTCGCACAGTGAGCTTGGGATATGATGCCGGTATAGGCTCACCCGGATAGCTCAGACTTATGACCCCGGCGGACGAAAGTCAACCCATTCCCAACGATTCCGACGGCAGCTTCCGGCGCGCGCTGGGACTGCTGGAATTCGGTGAAATCCGCCGCCAGCTGGCCGCTGCTGCCGGCACCGCCGTAGGCGCCGAAGCCGCTGCCGCCCTCGCTCCCTCAAGCGACCCCCGCGAAGTGGCCGTCCGCCAGCAGGAAACCGCCGAAGCCCGCCGCCTGCTCGACATCTCCGGAGCCCTGGAACTAGGCCCGGCCGACGACCTCCGGCCGGCCGTTCATCGCGCTCTACTGGGCGGCGTACTGTCCGGCCTGGAACTCCGCAACCTCGGGGCGATGGCCGCCGCCGCCCGTTGGAACCGCAGCGCCCTGGCCCACCGGGATGACTTGCCTCTGCTGACCGCCATCGCCCGGAGCCTGCCCGAACTGCCCGAACTGGAAAGCGCCGTCAACCGCTCCGTCAGCTCCGCCGGCGAAGTGCAGGACAGCGCATCGCCGGAACTGGCCCGCTTGCGCCGCGAATCCCGCTCCGCCTATTCCACCCTCAACGACGTGATGCAGCGCTCCCTCCGCCGTTACCAGCGTGCCGGCATCGCCCAGGAGGACATCGTAACCGAGCGCAACGGACGCATGGTGCTGCTTGTCAAAACCGATTTCAAGGGCCAGGCTCCCGGCATCGTTCACGACGTTTCCGACAGCGGCGCAACCGTCTTCATCGAGCCCATGCCCGCCATCGATCTGGGCAACCGCTGGCGGGAAACCCGTCTGGCCGAACAGCGGGAGGAAGAGCGCGTGCTGCGGCAGCTGTCCTCCCTTGTTGCCCGCTGCGCCGAAGACCTCACCCTGACGCTGCACCTGCTGGGCCGCCTGGATTTGGCCATGGCCAAGGGTCGATACGCCGCATCTCTCCGCGCCGTCGCGCCCAGCCTGCTGGCGCCCGGCGAACCCAGTCGCCTGCGTTTGACCGGCGCCCGCCACCCTTTGCTCAGCGGCAACGTCGTGCCTACCTCCATCTCCATTGACGCCGGCCATCCCGTTCTGCTCATCACCGGCCCCAACGCCGGCGGCAAAACCGTGGCCCTTAAAACCGTCGGACTGCTGGCTATGATGGCCCACGCCGGCCTCCAGCTCCCCGCCAGCGATGCAGAACTGCCCCTGTTTGACGGCATCTACGCCGACATCGGCGACCAGCAGAGCATCTTCGAATCCCTGTCCACTTTCAGCAGCCACGTTCGCAACCTGCAAGGCATCATAAACGTCGCCACCGGCCGCTCTCTCATCCTTATTGATGAACTCGGCTCCGCCACCGACCCGGAAGAGGGATCCGCCCTTGCCATCGCTCTGCTGTCCCACCTGCGCGACGCCGGGGCTATGGTCGTGGCGACTACCCATCACCGCAGCGTGGCTCGCCTGGCTCAGGAAGAACCCGGCATGGTCAACGCCAGCGTTGACCTCAACCCCCGCACGCTGGAACCTACCTACCGACTCACCCACGGCGTCCCCGGCCGCAGCTATGCCTTGACCATCGCCGCCCGCCTGGGCCTTCCGCAGTCAATCATCGCCGGCGCCCAAAGCCACTTGGAGCCGTCCCATGCGCAAACCGACCGCCTCCTCCGAGAGCTGCAAGAAGAACGCCTCACCGTGGCCGAACTGCGCCAGGAAGCCGAGCAGGCGCTGGACGACGCCCGCCGCCACGAGCGGGAAATCGCCCAGCGCCTCGCCACCGTGGCCGACGCCAAAGCCCAGCTGGTCGAGGACGCCCGCCGCGAACTGGCTCAGGAGATTGCCGAAGTATCCACTCGCATCCGCCAAGCCGAGCGTTCCCTGCAACGCCGGCAGGCCCGGCAGTCTCACCGCTCCGATATCGCTGCTGAGGCCCCGGCAGCAGCCTCAACGTCAACCCCCGACGTTGACCTGGCCGCGGAACGCCGGCGTCTCGCTGAAACGCAGCGCGAGGTGGTGTCGCCCGACTGGTCGCCCATCCCGGTAGAGCGTCCACCCTGGTATCACGACCTGCGCGTCGGCGACCGCGTGTATCTCCGCGGCGTCTCCCGCCCGGTGGAAGTCGTCACCCCGCCCAACGAGCAGCAGGAGATTGAGGTCGTCATCGGCGCTATGCGCGCCCGCCTCCCCGTGTATCAGCTTGACCGTCCCGCCGACCTTGTCCATCCCGCCGCCGAGCAGGCCGGCGTCGTCTATCGCCGCCCGGAGAGCAAACGCACTCTCAGCCCGGAAGTCAACCTACACGGCTACCGCGTGGACGAGGCCCTCAACGTCATCGACTCGCTTCTTGACGACGCTGCGCTGGAGGGTATGTCCTCCCTCAAAATCGTCCACGGCAAGGGCACGGGCGCCCTCCGCCGCGCCATCCGAGAGTACCTTGCCGGCCATCCTCTGGTCGCCGCCGCCAAGCCGGGCGAAGGGAGCAGTGCGGCCGGCGTAACCGTCGTCCAGCTGCGCTAGCCGGTTCAATCAGCCGCTCCCGAAACCTGCTTCCCAGCTTCCGCTATGCCCCGGCTTGGCTCCTTTGCCTAGCCCCTCCCGCTACGGTAGCCGTCATCCTCCTCATACCCTTCATCCAAATCCGCCTCCCGGTCGTAATAAGGATCATACCCGTCATAATATCCGTACTCATCCACTTCATTCCGGCGGCGCCACCAACCCCAAATCCACTTGCCCACTACCACTGCCACCGCCAGCAGCACCAGCCCGCTGATTATCCACACGTCCAGATACGCTAGAAACGACAGGTCGCCGGCTCCTTCGCCAGCCTGCAGCCCAACGGACCAAATCACCGACGGGTTCATTTCCTCCATGCTCCAAAGTCCGAAATCGCCGAATCTTGCGCCTTTGCAACTAGGCCCGTATCCTGCGAATTTACCATAATACCACCGTTCCCCGCCGCGCTTGCGCAATCCCATCGCCGCAGGCCGCAATTGAACGGCAAACTAAACCGGACGATTCAGGGCGGGCTAATGGCGAAACATTATGAAAGAGACCGTAAATTCCTTCCTCCAGTATCTGGTCGTCGAGCGCGGCTTCTCCCAGAACACCCTGGACGCCTACAGCAACGACCTCAACCAGTTCCTCAAATTCGCCGCCCAAACGCTCAAAGTGTCCGGCGACGACCCCGAAGACTGGCGCCGCGTTGACATCGATCTGCTCAACTCCTACATCAGCGAGCTGCGCGATGTGAAGCGCTACCGCGACGCCACCACCGCCCGCAAAGTAGCCGCAGTGCGTTCCTTCTTCGGTTACCTCAGCGCCAACGAACTCATCAGCGAAGACCCTACCGAAAACCTCGGTTCCCCCCGCGTCGGGCGTTCCGTCCCCAAATATCTATCCCAGGAGGAAGTGCAGCGGCTTCTGTCCACCGCCAACGATACCGGCACGCCAGAAGGCCGCCGCGATGCCAGCATCCTGGAACTCCTCTACGCCACCGGCGTCCGCGTCAGCGAGCTTGTCGCCCTCAACGTCCAGGACATCGACTTCGAAGAGAGCTTCATCCGCGCTTGGGGCAAGGGATCCAAAGAGCGTATCGTCTATTTGTATCCCGAGGCCTTGGCCAACCTCCGCGCCTACATCGGCGACGCGCGTGCCCAGCTGGTCAGCAGTAAAAAAGGGGAAACCGCCCTCTATGTCAACCAGCGCGGCGAGCGTCTTACCCGCCAATGGGTCTGGAACATCCTCAAATCCGCCGCCAAAAAGTCCGGCGTTGACACCGGCATCACGCCGCACACCCTCCGCCACAGCTTCGCCACCCACCTGCTCCAGAACGGCGCCTCTCTCCGCCATGTTCAGGAACTCCTCGGCCATTCCAACATTTCCACCACCCAGATGTACACTCACCTCACCGACGACCACGTCCGCGAAGAATATCAGCAAAGCCACCCCCGCGCTTGAAGCATCTTTCCCGCCGACTTCTCTCCAAATCGCAGCTCCCGCGCCGGCGGGAACCCACAAGCCTCTACAGTGTGAGCATGACCTCGCCACGCATCTACCGCGCCGAGGGCCTCACCCTGCGCAAAGCCGCCGTCGGAGAGGCCGACCTAATCTCGTTCCTCTACACCCGCGAGCTCGGCAAACTGGAAGTGCGGGCCCGCAGCGCCCGGCGTCTCACCAGCAAGCTTATGGGCCATTTTGAGCCGCTGACCCTGCTCCGCCTCTCCGTAGCGCCGGGCCGCTCCCTGGACACTGTTGTTGAGGCGGAGGTCGTCGACGCCTTCCCCGCCGTCAAATCCGGCTACGCCGCCGCTGCTCGCGGCCTCTACGTCGCCGAGCTGATTGACGGCTTCAGCGCCGTCGCCTCCGCCAACCCGCAGCTCCTCGACCTCGCCCTTCAAACCCTGGACGCCATCGGCCATACCCCCGACGCCGCTCACGATGACCCCGCGTCCGACCTGGCCCTGCGCTGCTTTGACCTCCAAGTCCTGCACCTCTCCGGCTTTCTCCCCGAACTTTACCAGTGCGTGGAGTGCGGCGCCGACCTGGAGCCCGAGCGCCATCGCTTCGCCCCCGGCGCCGGCGGCGTCATCTGCCCCGACTGCCCGACTCCTCCCGACACAATCGCGCGCCCGCTGTCTCTTCCCGCTCTCAAAGTGCTGCGACTGCTGCATCGCACCCAATCCCCCGGCCAGCTCCCCCGCCTGGATATGCCGCCCGCCGTGCGCCAGGAAGTCCACGCTCTCCTCACCGCAACCCTGCAACACTGGCTCGACCGACGGCTGCGCTCCCAGGCCTTTCTGGACGCAACCGAAAATCCCTGAAAATTGCAAATGCTGTGTTGGCCTGCCAACCGGGAGAACGTAATAGACTGTTGCTCCTCCCTCAACCCAAGTAAATGGCAAATAAACCGTCGTCCTCTCCGACCAGTAAGCGGTGTATCCCGATGTTCAGCAAAATACTGATTGCCAACCGGGGCGAAATCGCCGCCCGCATCATTCGCACTTGCCAGCGTCTCGGCGTGGCCACTGTGGCCGTTTATTCCGAAGCCGATGCTGGCGCCATGCACACCCGAATGGCCGACCAGTCCGTCTGCATTGGCCCGGCGCCGGCCGCCGAGTCCTATCTCAACGTCGGCGCCGTCATTGACGCCTGCCTCGCCACCGGCGCCCAGGCCGTCCATCCCGGCTACGGCTTCCTGTCCGAGAACAGTGAACTCGCCGGCCGTTGCAAATCCGCCGGCGTCGCTTTCATCGGCCCCACCGCAGAGGTGCTCAATCAGATGGGCGACAAGCTTTCCGCCCGTCGCGTCGCACGCAAGTCCGGCCTCCCGGTTATGCCCGGAACGGAGGAGCCCGTCAGCGACGACGAAGCCATCGCCAAAGCCTGGGAACTCGGCTTCCCCATGATGGTCAAAGCCGCTGCCGGCGGCGGCGGCATCGGCATCCACGTCGTCCACACCATGGCCGAGCTGGAACCCATCGTTGAGCGCACCCGCAAAACCGCCCAGGCTGCCTTCGCCGATTCCAGCCTCTTTTACGAACGCTACCTTGAAGGCGCTTCCCACATCGAAGTCCAGCTTATCGCCGACCAGTACGGCAGCGTCCTGCACCTCTTTGAGCGCGACTGCTCCATCCAGCGCCGCAACCAGAAACTCATCGAAGAAACCCCCGCGTCTGCCAAAATGACTGCCGAAGTCCGCGCCCAAATCGGCCGCTTGGCCCGCCAGCTGGGGCGGGAAGTCGGCTACACCGGCGCCGGCACCGTAGAGTTCCTGGTAACCCCCGACGGACACTTCTACTTCCTCGAAATGAACCCGCGCCTCCAGGTTGAGCACGGCGTAACCGAGCTCCTCACCGGGCAGGACATCGTGGAGCTGCAACTGCAATCCGCCGCCGGTATTCCCTTCTCCATCCGCCAGCCCGACATCAGCGCCAACGGCCACGCCATCGAGGCCCGCGTCTATCCCGAAGACCCCGACACCTGCCTGCCCAACGTCGGCGTCGTCACCGATCTGCGCCTGCCCCAGGGTGAAAACGTCCGCGTTGATACTGCCCTTTGCATCGGCTACGAGGTTTCGCTACACTACGAACCGTTGCTTGCGAAAGTGATGGCTTGGGGTGAAAACCGCGCCGCCGCCATCGCCACGCTGGACTCGGCCCTGGCCGACTTCCACGTGGCCGGCGTGGGCGCCAACATCCCCCTGCTGCGCGACGCGCTGGCCAGCGCCGACTTCACGTCGGGCAACTACCACACCGGCAGCCTGGCGCGCATTCTCGAGCGACGACAACAAGCCAACAGCGAAAAGAGCGCCGTGCACCGCAGCCCAATATCCGCCTCCGGACACCGACCGGACGCCGGCCAGCTTCCCGAACTCGACCCGCGAGCGTTGGCCGCCGCCATCGGCGCCGCCGCCGTTGCCGTCGAACGGGCTGCCCGACCGGACGGCTCTGCCCTGACCCAGGGCGGTTCCCGCTGGCGCACCCTTGGACGCCGGGAACTCTTCCGCTCGCGGCTGGGGAGCGCGTCCTGGTAACTTGACCACTATTCGGGTTCGCGTCGGCGAGCGCTGGTACACCGTTGAAGTTGGCGACCTCAGCCAATCGCCCGTCCGCGTCACCGTGGACGGCGCCGCCTTTGAGGTAGATGTCGCCGCAGACCTCGGCCCAACGCCGCCCCGCCGGGGCCGGCCGGCCGGCGGCCTTCCCATACCCGCAGCCCCTCCGTCCGTAGCATCGGGTTCCGTCGTATCGCCGGCCGGCCCTCCCGTAGATGACGACATCCTCCGTTCGCCAATGCCGGGCCGGGTCATGTCCATCCTGGTGCGCCCCGGCGACGCCGTTTCCGCCGGCGATGAAGTATGCGTCGTAGAAGCCATGAAAATGGAGCAGAGCATCCGGGCCCATCGCGACGGCATCGTCAAAACCGTCTTCGTCCGTCCTCTGGATTCCGTCAACGCCAACGACCCTCTGCTGGAATTGCAATAAACCCGCAACATTCCCATCTTTGGTAAAATTGCCTTGTTATGCCTCAAGAAACCATCTACATCAAGGGCGCCCGCGAGCACAACCTTAAGAACGTCGACGTTTCCATCCCCCGGGATCGGCTCGTCGTTATAACCGGCGTTTCCGGCTCCGGCAAGAGCAGCCTTGCTTTTGACACCATCTATGCCGAGGGGCAGCGCCGCTACGTCGAATCCCTCTCCGCCTACGCCCGGCAGTTTCTCGGCCGCATGGACAAGCCCGACGTTGACTACATCGAGGGCCTGTCCCCTGCCATCTCCATCGACCAGAAGGGCGTCTCCAACAACCCCCGCTCCACCGTCGGCACCGTAACCGAAATCTACGACTACCTCCGCCTCCTTTTCGCCCGCGTCGGCCGGCCCCATTGTCCCAAGTGCGGCAACCCCGTCGCCCGCCAGACCGTCCAGCAAATCGTCGACGCCATTCTGGCCCTGCCCGAAGCCTCCCGCATCACTCTGCTCGCCCCCAAAGTCCGCCGCAAAAAGGGCGAACACCGCGAAGTCTTCGAGGCTGCCAAACGCGCCGGCTTCGTCCGCCTCCGCGTCAATGGCGATACCATCCTCGTGGAGGATGCCGATGCCCTGACTCTTGACAAGCAGAAGTGGCATTACATCGACATCGTCGTTGACCGCCTCATCATCCGCAGCGACACCGAACCGAACCGGGTGACCGAGTCCGTCGAGACCGCCCTGCGCGAGGGCGAAGGCGTGCTGACGGTAGGGCGCGAAGGCCAGGAAGACCTCACTTTCAGCGAGCAGTTCGCTTGCGTCGCCTGCGGCGTCAGCCTCCCCGAAATCGAGCCGCGCACCTTCAGCTTCAACAGCCCCCACGGCGCCTGCTCCACTTGCACCGGGCTCGGCTACCAGCTGGAAATTGACCCCTCCCTGGTCATCCAGAACCGTTCCCTGTCCCTCCTGGATGGCGCAATCGTCCCCTGGTCCCGCTCCGGCGCCGCCAATTCCTGGTACGCCAGCATGATGGAAGCCGTTGCCCGCGAGTTCGACTTCTCACCCCATGCTCCCGTGCGCGAACTCACCGAGGAGCAGCTCAACGTTGTCCTCTACGGCGCCGGCAAAAGGCAGGTCAAAGTGCGCCACCGCACCGGACGAGGCCGCACCTACGCCTGGAACACTTCCTACGAAGGCGTCATTCCCAACCTGCAACGCCGCTACCGCGACACCGAATCCGACCACACCCGCAGCGAAATCGAGCGTTACATGGCCCAACGAGCCTGCCGCTCCTGCAACGGCGCGCGCCTGCGCCCCGAAGCCCTCGGCGTCCTGGTCTGCGGGCGGAACATCATGGACGTTACCGGCCTCACCATCGGCTCCGGCCTGCAATGGATTCGCAGCATCAAGCCCGGCGCAGACGCCGCCGCCAACGGGCATAGCGCCAGCAACGGACACCATCCGCCGGAGGCATTGGAGACGCTGCCCGCCGCCAAGAGCGTCCCCTCCAACGGCGACCGGGCTAACGGCGACCGGCCGAAAACTCGTCGCGCCCGCAAGAACGGCAAACGCGCCGCGCCCCCCGTCGCCGTCGCCGCCACCCTAACCCAGCGCGAAATGGTCATCGCCGACCAAATCCTCAAAGAAATTGAAGGGCGCCTCCAATTCCTGGACAGCATCGGCCTTGACTACGTAACCATGAACCGCACCGCCCGCACTCTCTCCGGCGGCGAAGCTCAGCGCGTCCGCCTCGCCACCCAGATCGGCAGCGGTCTTACCGGCGTCCTTTACGTCTGCGACGAACCCACCGTCGGACTCCACCCTCACGACGACCACCGCCTCATCGACACCCTCACCCGCCTCCGCGATATGGGCAACACCGTCATCGTCGTTGAGCACGACGACGCCATGATGCGCGCCGCCGACCACATCGTTGACCTCGGCCCCGGCGCCGGCGAGCACGGCGGCCACATCGTCGCCGCCGGCGACGTCTCCCAGGTTATGGCCAGCGAAGCCTCCCTCACCGGCGCTTATCTCAGCGGGCGCAAGCGTATCCCCACGCCGGAGCGGCGACGCCCCGGCAACGGCAACTACATCACCGTTAAAGGCGCCCGGGAAAACAACCTCCGGGGCATCGACGTTGATTTCCCCCTCGGACTCCTCGGCTGCGTTACCGGCGTCTCCGGCTCCGGCAAAAGCACCCTCATGTACGACATCCTCTACAAACGCCTTGCCCAGGCCGTCGCCCAGGGCCGCGACCGCCCCGGCGACCACGACGAAATCACCGGCATCGAGCACATAGATAAAGTCATCAACATCGACCAGTCTCCTATCGGGCGCACCCCGCGCAGCAATCCCGCCACCTATACCGGCGCCTTCACCCCCATACGCGAAGTTTTCGCCGCGCTTCCCGAAGCCCGCATCCGCGGCTACAAGGCCGGACGCTTCTCTTTCAACGTCAAGGGGGGACGCTGCGAAGCCTGCCAGGGCGAAGGTTACAATCAGATTGAGATGCAGTTCCTCCCCGACGTAACCGTGCCTTGCGAAGTCTGCCAGGGCCGCCGCTACAACCGGGAAGCCCTGGAAGTTACCCTCCGCGACCAGTCCATCGCCGACGTCCTCGCCATGACCGTGGAGACCGCTCTCGACTTCTTCTGGAACTACTCCCGCATCCGCAACCGCCTGGAAACCCTGCGCGACGTCGGCCTCGGCTACATCCGTCTCGGACAGCCGGCCACTACCCTCTCCGGCGGCGAAGCTCAGCGCGTCAAACTCGCCACCGAACTGTCCCGCCGCGCCACCGGGCGCACCCTCTACCTCCTCGACGAACCTACTACGGGCCTTTCCTTCGCAGACTGCGCCGCCCTGCTCCATGTCCTTCATCGCCTGGTTGACCAGGGCAACTCCGTCCTCCTCATCGAGCACAACCTCGACCTCATCAAAAACGCCGACTGGATAATCGACCTCGGCCCCGGCGCCGGCGACCGGGGCGGCAATCTCATCGCCTGCGGCGCCCCCGAAACGCTGGCCGAAGTTGCCGAATCCCACACCGGCCGCTACCTTCGCCAAGCCCTCCACCAACCCCAACCCGCCGCCAGCTAACCGCGGCCCCCAAGGTGAGCGCCATGACCGACGCAGTACCCGACCCGACTCTGCATTTGCCTAGTCTGGTCATCAAAAATTTCCGGGGCATATCTGATCTCACCATCCCCCGCCTAGGCCGCGTAACTCTATTCAGCGGCAAAAATGGCGTGGGAAAATCGACCGTGCTTGACGCGGTGCGCATTTACGCTGCCCGTGCACGCACTCGCGTTTTATCCGAGATATTGCTCGACCGAGATGAACTCGTCAATGTGGTTGACGAAGAAGGTGACGAATCAGCTGCCCCTGACTGGAGCGCTCTATTCTCGGGTCGTCACACCTTGCCGGAGCAAACTATCTCAATAGGGCCAATCCAGGATTTTGATACGCTCCAAATTCGTATGGTTTCACTAAGCGGTGAGGACTTTCCCCAGCTGGATCTATATCAGTCCGGTATCTTCGCGGATGAAGAAATGACTGGACTGGAGGTAAAATTCCAAGATGCAAAGCACACGGTTCCTATAAGCTATTTGCAACGCATAAGCAGGTCTCGAGTGCGACTTTGGACATCTCAAAGGAGACCCCGTCTGTCCCTACCTCAAGAATTTCCTTCTGAAGTGCTATGCAGCGCCTTAGGTCCTGACGTTCCAAACAATCGCACTATAGAACAATGTCTGAACGATGTGGCCCTAACCCCTCATGAAGAGAGGGCAGTAGAGGCGCTGAATTTGGTCACATCCGTCGCAGCAGAGCGTGTTGCATTGGTCGGCTCAGATACCAGCAGGGGAATGAGGCCAAGGCGCAGTGTCCTGGTGAAAGTGAGGGGCAGCGATGACCCTATACCCCTAAGAAGCCTCGGGGACGGGGCTGTGCGCACGTTTTCAGTCGCTCTTGCCTTGGCCAATAGCAGTAATGGCTTTCTGGTGGTTGACGAAGTCGAGAACGGCATCCACCACTCCATCCAAACCAATTTCTGGAAAATGGTTCTTCAATCCGCCCAACGCAACAACGTACAGGTGCTGGCCACCACCCACAGCGCAGATTGTATCAAGGGTTTCGCTCAAGCCGCTAACGAGCTGGAAGACGTTGAGGGTGTGCTTTACAGCATACGACGCAACGTCAACCGCCTGCGCGCGGTTGAATACCCCGAACCCGAACTTGCTATCGCCGCCGAGCATGGCATTGAAGTGCGCTAATCCATGTCCACTCCCACCCAGACCTCTGCATCCGGCCTGCTGGTTGTCGAGGGCCAAAACGACCAGAACGCGATACTGCACCTATGCCGACAGGGGCAACCGGGACTGGCTGAACGCTTCACTATTCACGACGCCAAGGGTTTTCAAGGTGTGATCAACAGCATCCGCGGGTTCATCAATCAAGATGGCATTACCGCAGTCGGTTTCATAGTGGACGCCGATGATGACCCACAGGCTCGTTGGCGGCAAGTGCTCAATCGCATTGCCGACGCCGACAATCGAATCGCGCTGCCAGCCTCCCTCGACTCCAACGGCGCCATCATCCCCGAAAATGCCGACGCCGACATCCCCCGCATCGGTGTCTGGATAATGCCGGATAACCTGTCCGGCGGCGAGCTCGAGGATTTCGTCTCCCGAATGGTGCCTGCCGATGATCCGGTATGGCCTCGCGCGCAAGACTATATCGCCCAAATCCCACAGCCGCGCAAGTTCAACGACAAAATCACCAAAGCCAAAGTTCATGCTTGGTTATCCACCAGAAAGTTCCCCGGCCTCATCGGCTTGGCAATTCATGAAGGCGACCTGAACACCAATGCCCCCCGTGGCCCAAACTTTCCTCGCCTGGCTATCCCGCCTTTTCACCTAACTCCGCCCTCCGGCCGCCGCGCCGTCAGCATCAGCAGCGACACCGCTGCCAGGTTAACCCCAAACGCCAGAAACACCCACTGGTAGCTTCTCGTCCAGTCCCAGACGAATCCCGCCGCCGTTGGCCCCAGCGCCTGCCCTCCCACCTGCGCGGCCAGCCCCCAGCTGCGTATCTTGCCTAGATGCAGCCGCCCGAAGTAGTCCGCCCAAGTCAGCCGCGCCGTGATGTGCAGCCCGCCCACTCCGAACCCCAGGATAAACGCCCCCACTATTCCCACGCCGATGCCGCTGGCAAAGGCCGTGATGACCGCGCCGCCGGCTACCACCAGGCCCGCCGCCGCCATCACAAACCGCGCTTCTATCCGTCCCCCCAGCGCCGACCACGCAATGCTGGCCGGCACCTGTGATATGGCAAAAGTAACCGGCGTGAACACGGCCACCGAGCCCGGCGCCCCCTGGTCAATGAAGTGCGGCGCCTGATGCAGCGACACCCCCGCCTGCACGATAAACCCGGCGAAGGCGAACAGCATCATCAGCCAGAAAGAGCGCGTCCCCATCGCCTGACGCGGCGTAAAGTTGATTTCCTCCGACGCGCTGCGGGGCCGCCGTCCCGCCGCCGGACGTCCGCCCGACGCTGACCCCGACTCGCCGTCCCCGTCCGGTTCCACGCCCAGGTCCTCCGGACGCCGCGCCATCAGCAGAATTGCCGGCAGCGTTCCCACCGCCATGGTCCACGCTCCCAGCGCGAACCACGCCGTCTCCCAGCTCTGCGCTCCGATGACAGCCTGCGCCACCAGCGGCATCACTGCCAGCCCCGAACCCTGCGCAGCGTGGTTCAGCGCCAGCGCAAAAGGACGCCGCCGGATGAACCAGTTGCTCACCGCCACCGACGTGCCCAGCTCCAGCGGACTGGCAAAAACCGTCCGCCCCGGAACGTATGCCAGGTAAAACAACCAAATCTGGCTCACTGCCCCCAGCGCCACGGCGCACAGCCCGGCTATCCCCGACGATATTCCCACCACCAGGCCCGAGCCGTAGCGGTCCAGCACCGGCCCCACCAGCGGCGCCGCGGCTACTGCCAGCACTCCCCCCAGGCTCACCGCTCCGGAAAACTGCGCCCGCGTCCATCCCAGCTGCTCCGTCATCGGCACCATGAACACCGTCAGCACCGCTACCGACATCAACGGCCGAGACGAATACGACACAACCCCCGACAGGCCCAGAATGACCCAGCCGTAGTAGAAGGGCATCGTCCGGGCCAAGCGGGCCGGCAGCGCGCGCATCACCATAGCCGCCGATTATAGCAGGCGCATCCGCCGCCTCCGAAAGCTCTGCCATTTGATACGGGGCCCCGTATAGTGCGGCTACCCTACCTTCCTGCGCGAGAATAACGGAATAAAGCGCGGAGAGGTTCTCCCCCTCCGTGCTTCTCCGGCTGCGGCTTCCTCGCCGCAGGTCTTTCTATCCAGGCGGGAAAGAGACCTATACCCTCGCCAGCTCCAGCCCGCCGCCTTCCGCCGCCATCGCCGGCGCAAACTTCCCGGCCCGCAGCGGCGACCGCACCAGCAGCGTCGACGCCGGCGAACGACGCACCACCTGGTCCGCCACGCTACCCAGCAGCGCCCGGCCCACCCCCCAGCGCCCCCGCGTTGCCATCATCACCAGCGCGTTGCGCGACCGTCGCGCCAGGTCAACCACGGCCTCCGCCGGAGGCTCCGTAGAGTTCACCGCCTCCACGTCCGCAAGCCCGAACCCGGCCTCCAGCTCTTCCGCCTTACGCCACAGATATTCCCGCGACAATGTAGCCATGCTGGCCGCCATCTCCAACGGCCCGCCGAAGTTGAACCCTCCCTCGCCGTCCAGCCGCGCCCACTGCGTATGCGCGCGGAAATAGTCCGCGTTGTGTGTGCTGCGCATCAGGATAACCTGTGCCCCGCAAGCCTCGGCCAGCGCGCCGGCGTAGGCCAGCGCATTCTCCGCAAACGCTGAACCGTCCAGCGGCACGATGATGTTGTCCACGGATTCCCCAACCCTCACGCCGTCCGACGCGCCGCCGCGCACAATCAGCGCCGGGTTGCTCACCGAGCTGACCACCCGCGCCGTCACGCTGCCCATCAGCATCCGGGTCAGCCCGCCGCGCCCGTGAGTTGACATCACGATAAGCCCATCCGGTTCCCGTCCCGCCAGCTCCGAGATGACCGTCTCCGCTCGGCCTTCCCGCACGTGAATATCAATGTGCGCGATTACGCCCAGCCCATGGAGGCGATGCTTCTCCGCCGTCAGAAACGCCGTAATCCGGTCATGCTCCGCCACCGCCAGCGAGCCGCTGAACCTTCCCAAATCGGCATCGGCGTGCCACTGTGGCGCCCCCTCAAAAGACCTCATCAGCGTGATGCGCGCCCCGGCCGCTTCGGCCATCAGACTCG
The DNA here is from genome assembly GCA_964291295.2 of uncultured Binatia bacterium (SeqCode). GTDB lineage: Bacteria > Desulfobacterota > Binatia > UBA9968 > JAJDTQ01 > JAJDTQ01. The sequence continues at coordinate 14,937 of OZ219756.1, forward strand.
CCGCCGGCAGCGCCGCCGCCGACAATTCCGACCCGTCCAAAGGAACAATAACGCTCTTGAAAAACGCCATAACAACACCTCCTTCCTATCCGTCCATCTCTCTCCCCTGTCACCACCTCTCCACTCCACAGCGGCTTGTGCAGCATTTCACATCGCATATCGCAATATATTATATTCTTGATACCAATACTATATCACGCCACAACGCCTCTTGCAACCCCTCATCACCAAAATCCTGGCCCCAAATCACCGTGGCCTCCACCCTCGCCTGCGTTATAATGCCGCAATGCAGCGCTCTTTCCGGCTGGCCCTCGGCCAGTTCAACCCCACCGTCGGCGACATCACCGGCAACGCCGCGCGCATCATCGATCTCATCGACGAAGCGCGCGGCGCCCACGCCGACCTCGTCGCTTTTCCCGAGCTCGCCGTCACCGGCTATCCTCCCGAAGACCTCCTCTTCAAGCCCTCCTTCCTTGCCGACGCAGCCGATGCCGTCCAGCGCATCGCCGCCGCCGCCCGCGGCATCGCCGTCATCGTTGGCTCCCCCGGCCCTTCTCCCAGCCACTCCGGCAGCCGGGCCAGCGACGATGTCGCCAACGCCGCCTCCATCATCAACGACGGCCGCATCCTGGACTGGTATCGCAAAATGTACCTACCCACCTACGGCGTCTTCGACGAAGACCGCTATTTCCAGCGCGGCCACGCCTGCCCCGTGTACGTCATCAACGGCGCCTCCGTCGGAATCAACATCTGCGAAGACATCTGGTATCCCATCGGCCCCATCGCCGTCCAGCGCGACGCCGGCGCCGAAGTCATCGTCAACATCAACGCCTCTCCCTTCCACGCCGGCAAAGCCGCCCAGCGCGAGCGCATGATTGCCACCCGCGCCGCCGACAACGGCCTGTTCGTCGCCTACCTCAACACTGTCGGCGGCCAGGATGAACTCGTCTTTGATGGCGCCAGCATCATCTGCTCCCCCGACGGCGGCATCATCGCCCGCGCCCCCGCTTTCGAAGAAAGCCTCATCACCGCCGACCTCGATGTCGACTCCGTATTCCGACAACGCCTCCACGACCCTCGCCCTCGTAAGGAAAACCGGGCCATCCTCGCCGAAGTCGGCCAGGCCAAAGTCATCCCCGTCTCCGACTACCGACGCAGCGCGGCCCGCGCGCAGCCCGCTCAGCCCATCCTCTGCCGCGCCCTCGACGAAACCGAAGAAATCTACCAGGCCCTGGTCGTCGGCGCCCGCGATTACGTCCGCAAATCCGGCTTCCGCCGCGCCCTGGTCGGACTCTCCGGCGGCATCGACTCAGCCCTCACCGCCACCGTCGCCGTCGACGCTCTCGGCCCCGAAAACGTCGTCGGCGTCGCCATGCCATCCCGCTACTCCTCCGAGGGCAGCGTCGCCGACTCCCAAACCCTCGCCGACAACCTCGGCATCAGCCTCTGGCATATCCCCATAGAACCCGCCCATCACGCCTTTACCGAAATGCTCGCCCGCCCTTTCGCCGGTTCCGAACCCAACACCGCCGAGGAAAACGTCCAGGCGCGCATCCGCGGCAACGTCCTCATGACCATCGCCAACAAGTTCGGCTGGCTCACCCTCACCACCGGCAACAAGAGCGAAATGGCCATGGGCTACGCCACCCTCTACGGCGACATGGCCGGCGGTTTCGCCGTCCTCAAAGACGTTCCCAAGACCCTGGTGTACCGACTCGCCCGCTGGCGCAACGCCGGCGCCGCCCCGGACTCCGCCGGCAACCCGCGCCCTATCATCCCCCGGGCCGTGCTGGATAAACCTCCCAGCGCCGAACTCCGCCCCAACCAAACCGATCAGGACACTCTCCCGCCCTACGAGCTGCTCGACCCCATCATCAAAGCTTACGTCGAAGACGACTACGCCTATGCCGACATGGTCGCCATGGGCCACAACCCCGATTGGGTCCGCCAGGTCATCACCTCCGTCGACCGCAACGAGTACAAACGACGCCAGGCTCCCCCAGGCGTCAAAATCACCCCTCGCGCCTTCGGCAAAGACCGCCGCCTACCCATCGTCAACCGCTACCGCCCATAATACGCGCCAACGCGCACAGGAGTCATCACACAATGGAAGTAGAAAACAAACTGGCCGGCATGGGCCTCACCGTTTCCGAGCCTAACCCCTCCATCGGCAACTTCCTGCCCGCCGTCCGCGTCGGCAACCTGCTCTTCGTCTCCGGCAACCTCCCCCGCCTGGAAGACGGCAGCATGGTCGCCACCGGCAAAGTGGGCCGCGACGTCAGCATCGAGGAAGGCTACGCCGCCGCCCGTCAGTGCGCCGTCAACTGTCTCTCCTCCGCCCGCAGCATCATCGGCGACCTGGACAAAGTGCAGCGAGTCGCCAAATTGCTGGTCATGGTCGCCTGCGACCCCGATTTCGACCAGCAGCCGGCGGTTGGCAACGGCGCATCCGACCTCCTGGTGGAACTCTACGGCGAGAGCGGACGCCACGCCCGTTCCGCGGTCGGCATGGCCGCCCTTCCCAGAGGCGCCCCCGTAGAAGTCGAAATGATACTGGAAGTAGCCGACTAACCCCCCAGTATTTCCCGAACCGGGCAGCTGAACCCCGGCAATATCTCACCGCCGTCCAGCGCATCGTCCCTGGTGAGAACCACCGCCGGCCGGTTCGGCTGCCGCGTCTTTATCGTGCCTGCCTCGGGTCAATTACCAGCGCCATCCGCACGCCGAAGGCCAACCATATATCGGCCTTCTCTTCAACTTCCCGCTCCGAGTCCCTCGGCGATTTAATCTCCGCCACCAGATCCGGCGCTAACGGACAGTAACCGGCAATCTCCACATCCAGAGGCAGCCTCTCTGCGGAAACAAACGCCACGTCCGGCTCCCGTACCGTGTCCGGATCCCTTTCCAGCAGTACCCCGCTATCCGACCCGAAAACCCGGCCCAATCCTCCCGCGCGAACGTGCGTCCCCAATGCAACCATCAGCGCGGCGACTACCTCTCCGTGCAGCATTCCCGCCGGCGCCGTCCTGCGCACCGCCCCCTTGATTAATTCGCCCCCCACGCCCTCGTTGTGAAGACGCAACAGGTCATCGGCAGTCAACAGCTCCCGTTTAACCCCGGCCATCTCAATCGCAGTCATCGCGGTCACCCGACCTTGGGTCGTCAATCCTAGCCAAGATTAACGGCATTGTATCACTATCCCACGCTGCTGTTCCCCATCTCCTTATAGGCGAACACTGCAAACAGCGGGTCTCCCGGCGGCGCCATGTCCGGGTTGGCCAGTCCTCCGCGCACCCCGCTGAATCCGCCGGCGCAGCGCATATACGACGCCACCAGCTCAACGTGATCTTCATCGTTGGTCCCGCGCCACACCCGCACCGCCTTGGTCGGAAAACAGCGGTTGGAAAACATCACGATGAACACGCCGCCCGGCCGCAGCGCCCGCGACACCTCCGCGAACACCTCCACCGGCCTGGTCAAATACTGCACCGACACCGTAATGATCACCGCGTCAAACGACCCGTCGGCAAAGGGCAGCGACGGGTCGGCGTTGATGTCCCGGAGCACGTATTCATCCAGCTGCGGATTGTCCGCCATCTCCGTGGCGTTCATCCCCAACCCTACGATGCGGCGGCGCGGATGCTCCTCCGGCCAGTGCGTTCGCCAGCTGCTCATCAAATCCAGCAGCTCCGCGTTTTCCGGAACCAACTGCTGCAACAGCCGCCCCACCGCCCGGATTGCCCCGTCGTCAATGTGAACCACCAAACGGGGCATCGCGTAAAAATCAGCGTCGTCGCTTTCGTCCTCCCGCTGGAAAAACTCCGGCGGAAAGCCCCTCGGGTCCATCGCCAAACCCAACCTCCTGATTAACGTCGCCCGCCCGATCACCGCTGGAAAGCGCATCCTCGCTTCTCCCAGCGGGAAAACTACGGGCGGGCGACGTTCCCTAGCTTTCGTCCACCCGGTACACCCGTACCGCCGTGTCGTGGAACATCGCCGCCCGCTCGCTGGCCGAGTAGCCCTTGGACAGCCGCTTGAATGCGTTGTACATCACGTTGTACGAGTATGACACCTTGTCCACCGGGAAATTGCTCTCAAACATACAGCGGTCGGGCCCAAACTGCTCAATGCAGTAGTGCACCAGCGGCGCCATATCCGCCGCCAGCTCCTCCGACCCCACCGGGATGGCCCTCTCATGCCAGTCAAAGCCCGTCCGCGGCATCCCGATGCCTCCCAGCTTCACGACCACGTTCGGACACTCCGCCGCCGCCGCAATGCCCTTGCGCCAGGTCGCCAGCGTCTCCTCGCTGTTGCGGTACGGTCCCACTCGCAGCAGCCCGCCGATGTGGTTCAGAATGATGGTCAAGTCCGGAACCGCTTTGGCGAACTCCGCCAGCTCCGGCAGCTGCGGGAAATACATCCATCCTTCCAATGTCAGCCCCATGCCGGCCAGCGCCTGCGCGCCGGCCCGGAAGTTGGCGCTGGACATCTGGTTCGCCATCCGATGCGCTGCCGTATTCTCCACCTCCGGATGCGGATCCCACGTCACCGAGTGCCGGATGCCCCGGAAGCGGTTGGGGCTGGCCGCCTGCAACGCCTCCAGCACCGGCTTAACGCCGTCTCCCAGGTTCAGGTTCGCGTGCCCGACGATAGACGCCGCCGCCCGTCCGGGTCCGTACAGCCCGCTGGCCGAAGCCGCCGCCAGTCCCTGCACAAACTCCACCTCGCCCACCGACTGCATCTCCTCCGGCCCGGTAGCGCGATACATGGAACGGGCCTCCACAAAGACCGTCGACGTAACGTTGTGCCCGCTGTTGATGTCCTCGGCCAGCTCGTGGAGCAAATATCTCTGGTAAGGAATCCGCTCACTGCGATAGTCCCAAAAGTGATGATGCGGGTCGCAAATGGGAATCTCCGGCTCCAGCGTCTCTTCTTGACGGAGCGCGTGCCAGTCATTGCCTCCAAACGGCATAATCAAGCCTCCTGTGTTCCGGGTGTCAGTGTGTCCTCTCCGGGCTATGCTAACTACCGCCGCCGCTTTGCGTCAGCTTTTGAAAACGCCGCGGAATTCCCTTACGCTGTGCAGAACACGCCCCACAACGCAGAACCCCCACGAACGCCTCCCGATTTTATCACCGAACCCCACCGCCGCATACCCGCCCCTCGGCCTCCAATCCGAAAACCCCCAGCCAGCCCACAACCCAATCCTGAAAATCCCCAAATCCGGTAAATCCTGATTCTGACAAAAACCTCTGTTTGCAAAACCGTACCATCGTGCTACAATATCCCCGTCAGGCTCATCCAACGGCCCCGCGCGAACCGTCGGATACCCGTCCCAGCCCGGTGCACCGGCCAGGACACCGCCCGACACCACAACTTAATAGGAGTCTCACGGGGTTCGGGATAACACTGTCTAATCCGCCGCATCCGTACTGTGCGGCATGTCGGATCCATTGCACCACTGTAGGTGCGCCGGAGGTCGGTCACATTACCCGGCTGGCGCACCCAGCACGGCGGGAGTCACCACCGCTGCGCGAGGACGTAATACTGCGTAAGCAGGAAGCCGTTAGCACGCGCAAGACTAGGACGTAAATAGCAAGCACGCTCTCGGGCCGTAGCGCCGACATCCTGAACCCCCAGGAACCCAACCAAAATCCACCGACCGACCAAAAGGAGAGACAATTCCAATGAAAACCACTAAAATCAACCCAACCGACCGCGCCCCGCCGCCCTGAAGGAGCTGCCGCACCTGCGCCGCAGCGCAACTGAAAGTCCCGGCTCTTTCCTCCTCTGCTCGGCCACGACGCCGGTTAACGGAGGCTCAACCACCATGACCACTGCCGCATCTGCCGTCCGCGCTGCGCATCCTTATCGGATGTACGACGCAATCGTCGCGCAGCCCGACGCCGTCGCCTCAGTCATCGCCGGCCAGCGCGACCGCTGCGCTGAGATTGCCGGCGCGCTGGCCGGCAAACGCCGCATCCATATCGTTGGCATCGGCACCTCCTGGCACGCCGCCCTCGTCGGCGCCGCCGTCATGACCAACGGTCCGGAGGCCTTCGCGCACAACTCCTTCGAATTCTGCGCCGCTGATCCGCCCGTAACCGCGGACGACGCCGTTATCGTCATCAGCCATCGCGGCACCAAGCGCTCATCCTACGACGCCCTGGACTGCGCCATCGCCCGCAACGCCTACACCGTTGCCGTCACCTCCACCGACCCCGGCCCCCGCATCCGGGCCGCCGACGCCGGTATCCCAACCGTCCCCCAGGAAACTTCCGCCGCCTTTACCGTCAGCTACACTACCGCCCTCACCGTCCTGGCCATGCTCAACCTCGGCCTGGCGGAACGCCTCTATGACGCCGATAACGGACTGCCCGAACTTCCCGGCCAAATTGCCCAAGTCCTGGCCGCGGAGGACGATATAAAGGCCGTCGTCGCCGACCACCGCGACCGGCGCCGCTTCATCTCCGCCGCTTGGGGCTCCAACCGCGCCAACGCCTACGAAGTTGCCCTCAAAATTAAGGAAACCAGCCGCGCCGACTGCGAAGGTTTCCAGATTGAGCAGCTGCTTCACGGCCCCTTCTGCTCCCTCGACGCCGACTGCCTGCTGACCATCATCGCCACACCCGGCGACGACCGGGGCCGCGCCCTTGACCTCACCCGCGCCGCCGCCGCGTTGGGCGCTCCGGTATGGGCGTTGAGCAGCCGCCCCGACGCCGCGCTGTCCGAGGCCGGCGCCCGTGTATTCCCCCTGCCCGACTGCCCGCCAATGCTGACCCCCATCGCCAGCGTCGTCCCCTTGCAGCTCTTTACCTATCACCTCGCCCTGGCCAGGGGCAAGCGCCCCGACCTGTTCCAGCAGGACGACCCGCTCCAGGCCGCCGCCCGCGTCCACTACGACCTGTAATCCCTTATAATGCCCGCCGCCCGCCATTCCACCGCCGGCGGCAATACCCATCTTCTTCCGAGGTACTGAACCTATGCCCGACGCAAACAACGCCCAGCGCCTGATTGACGAAGCCGCCCAAACCCGCGGCTACACCCTGGAAATGCACCGCATCAACGCCCTCGCCGACCCGGAGTGGACGCAAAAGTACGGCGAGTTCATCACCGCCACCTACACCGGCCAGCGCCTCCTCGACCGCAAAACCAAAGAACTCCTCCAAATCTGCGTGGAAACCGCCCTCCGCGCCGACCAGGAACAAATACAGGCCCACATCCGCGTCGCCCTCAACGAAGGCGCCACGCCCCGGGAAATCCTGGAGGCCATGCAGGCTGTCATCGCACCCATGGGCGCCCTGGCCTTCCGCCGCGGCGTCCAGGCCTGGGCCGCCGAAACCGGCTTCGAATACTAGCCCCCTGTCCATCTTCCCCGGTATAGCCGTGTCAGAGGAGCGCCCATAATGACTGCCCAGTCCACCGCCGCCGGCCCCATAGCCCAAAACGGCGCCGCCGCCGACACTGAACCCTCCGTAGCCCAAACCCAGGCTGCGGAGACCGGTCGCGCCCGGCACAGCCCCATAGAGTGGGTAGTCGAACCGCACCTGATTGGCAACCGTCTCCTGGCTATCGGCCGTTCCCGAGGCGGCGCGCGAATCAACAACGTCCTCTCCGATGATGGCACTGCCTTCGACGTTTATCGGGATGGAGTCTCCGACGAACTCCCCGGAGAGGTTGTGCTGATCATCGTCCCCAGACGAAATGACGGAATAACCTGGGCCATCGAGACCGAGCAGGGAGTACCCATCATCACCGCCCACGAATACGATACTTCCGGCGGGCGGTTCATCCTTTACGCCGACACCGCCGACCTCCTGCCCGATGAACGGCGTCATACTCTCCGCGTCTGGGGCGCAATGCCCGACAGCGGCCCAAGACTGCTTGCCGAACCGGCCATCGGGCGATACGTCCACCGCAGACTGCCGCAAGTATCTTTGGGAAGCGTCATCCGTCGGTGGTTGGCGGCTCTGTGGCGCCGTTTTCTCTGGCTCGGCATCGTAATGCTGGTACTCATACTCCTGGCCTTGTCCGCCATCGGTGCCGTCGTAGTCATTGACCCCTCCTGGATGGGCCTGGAGTACATCGAGGAGGTCAACCGCTTCTTCGACTGGCTGCCCTGGCGCTGACCTCTCCTCCCCTTTCCCGCGCGGTGAGCCTGTCGCCCCGCCATCGTCAGCCTCTCCTGTCGCCGCCCTTGACTTGGCCCGGCCCTCTCTCGTTGACGCTCCTCACAGCCTTACCCTACAATCAAATGCGTTCCCCGCAAAACTCAATTCTCCAATCCACTCCACCGGAGCCGTGACCCCTATGGACACCGCCGGCGATAGCATCCGCAGCGCTTTCATCGACTTCTTCCGGCAGCGCGGCCATCTCCCCATGCCTTCCGCATCCCTCATCCCCGCCGGCGACCCTACCCTCCTTTTCACATCTGCCGGCATGGTTCCCTTCAAGCCCTTCTTCATGGGCGAGCAGACCCCGCCCCGCCGCCGCCTCACCAGCTGCCAGAAATCCTTTCGCACCACCGACATCGACGAAGTCGGCGACCACAAGCACCTCACCTTCTTCGAGATGCTGGGCAACTTCAGCATCGGCGACTACTTCAAGCAGGACGCCGCCGCCTTCGCCTGGGAACTCTGCACCGGCCTCTTCAGCCTGCCGCCGGAGCGTATGTACGTTACCGTCCATCTTGACGACGACGAAGCCTACGACATCTGGCGCAACGAAATCGGCATCCCGCCCCATCGCATCTATCGCTACGGCAACAGCGACAACTGGTGGGGGCCGGCCGGACTGGAAGGCCCTACCGGCCCCTGCTCCGAACTCCACTACGACGGCGGCGCCGAGAAAGGCATCGGCCAGCACCGCCTTACCGACGAGCTGATGACGCCCGACGACCTCACCGCCATGCTCCGCATCGAGGCGGATGGCGGCCCCGTCGCCGCGCCCGGCGGCTGCCATCCCAACTGCGATTGCGAGCGCTTCGTCGAACTGTGGAACCTGGTCTTCATGCAGTACTACCAGGACTTGCAGGGCGTCCGTACTCCGCTGCCCGCTCCCAGCGTGGACACCGGCATGGGCCTGGAACGCGCCGCCGCCGTGCTGCAAAACAAGCCCAACGTCTATGAAACCGACCTCTTCCGTCCCATCATCAACGCCGTGTGCCAACTGGCCGGCTGCGAATACGGCGCAGACGGCGATACCGACTACGCCATCCGCGTCGTCGCCGAGCACGCCCGCGCCGCATCCGTCCTCATCAGCGACGGCGTGGTGCCGTCCAACAGCGAGCGCGGCTACGTGCTGCGACGCATCATCCGCCGCGCCATTCGCTACGGCCGGCAGCTCGGCCTCGACCGCCCCTTCATGACCGAAGTCGCCGACGCCGTGATACATAGATTCGCCGCAGCATACCCCGCCCTCTCCGAAAACCGCGATTTCATCCGCCGCGTCGTCGGGCTGGAAGAAGCCCAATTCCTGGACAATATCCGCCAGGGTATGCCCTTGCTGGAAGAACGCCTGGCATCATCCCGCGCCGCCGGCGTCATCGCCGGCCACGTAGCCTTCGAACTCTACGACACCTACGGCTTCCCTCCGGAACTCGTGGATGAAATCGGACGCCGCGAGTACGGCCTCGCCGTAGATATGGACGGCTTCAACGCCGCAATGGCCGCCAAGCGCCAGCGCGACCGCGCCGGCCATCAGGTAACCGGCAGCATGGAAATCGTTACCGCTTACGAAAACCTCGGCGCCGGACACACTCCCTTCATCGGCTACCGGCAGACCGCTGTCCCGGCCCGCATCCTCGGCATCCTGCGCGATGGCGAAGCCGTGGGCCACGCCGCCGCCGGCCAGCCGGTCGAAATCGTCCTCTCCGAAACCTGCTTCTACGCCGAGGCCGGCGGGCAGGTTGGCGACAGTGGCGTCATCATCGGCCCCAACGGGCGCGTCCAGGTAGCCGACACCCATAGCCCTGTCGCCGGCCTCATCGTCCATCGCGGCAAGGTTGCCGACGGCGACGTCACCTTGGGCGACGTCGTAACCGCCCAGGTCGCCGCCGAGCGCCGCCTGGACGCCTCCCGCAATCACAGCGGAACCCATCTGCTCCACGCCGCCCTGCGTTCCGTCCTCGGCCCCCATGTCCGCCAGGCCGGTTCCCTGTGCGCCCCCGGCCGGCTGCGCTTCGATTTCAACCACGTCGGCGCAATGACGCCCGACGAACAGATCTCCGTGCAGAGCCTGGCCAATCGCCAAATCCGCGCCAACCTGGCCGTCACCGCCCAGGAAACCACCTACGCCGACGCCGTGCGCGACGGCGCGCTGGCCTTCTTCGGCGACCGCTACGGCGACGTGGTGCGCGTGGTCAAAATGGCCGGACATTCCGATGATCCTAACCCCTTCAGCTTTGAAGTCTGCGGCGGCACTCACGTCCACGCCACCGGCGAATTGGGCGCCTTGGTCGTGCTGGGCGAGTCCAGCATCGGCGGCGGTATGCGCCGCATCGAGGCTATGACCGGCCGCGCCGCCGAGGAACTGTTCACGCAGCAGTCCGCCACCCTGCAAGCCATCGCGCAGAAACTGCAAGCCCCCGTCCACGAACTGGAAGCCCGCCTGGACGCCTACATCGCCGACGCCGACGCCCTCCGCCGACGCCTGGCCGAAACGGAACGCGCCAGCCTGCGCGCCGAAGCCGAATCCCTGCTGGCCCGCGTCCGCGATGTGGACGGCGTAAATCTGGTAGCGTCCGTAACCTCCGCCCACAGCCCGGAGGCCATGCGCGAAATGGGCGACTACCTGAAGCAGAAACTTGACAGCGTGGCCGTAGCCCTGGGCGCCGTCAGCGACGGTTCTCCCATCATCATAACCATGCTCACCCCCGACCTGGTAAGTCGCGGCCTCCACGCCGGCAACATCGCCCGGGACGCCGCCAAACTCATGGGCGGCGGCGGCGGCGGACGTCCCGAAACCGCCCAGGCCGGCGGTCGCCAGCCCGACCGCCTCGGCGCCGCCCTGGACAGCGTAGCCGGCCTCATCCGTGCCGTATTGCAAAGCTAACCCAGCCATCCCTCACCCCCCTCTTTGGTGGTTCCAAAACGCTTCCTTCCGGTGTACAATAAAATGATGAAGTTGATACTACAGAGAATCCTCATTACATACCGTCGGGAACACCGGCAGAATCCTCTTGCCGCTAAGGTCTATGCCACGATGCTTGTCGGTGCGCTTATCGGTATTCCAGCGATATTAATTGCGGCCAGTATAGTTCAGGGCGATGGGTTTTGGATTGCCGCGGTAGCATTAGTGGTTCCCACAGTCCTTATCATTGCTTGGGTCGGCCTCCAATAATCATAAAAGTGGAGCGATGCCAACCGTCGCCCGCCTCGCCCGCGCCGGCCGCCTCCTCGCCCTGGACGTTGGTGACCGACGCATCGGCCTGGCCGTCAGCATCCCGCCCGGCGAGCTGATACTGCCCATCGGCCACCTCCTGCGACGCAACCGTCGCGCCGACATCGCCGCCATCCTGGACGCCGCGGCGCAGCGGGACGCCGCAGCCATCGTCGTCGGCATCCCCTACGACGCCCACGGCCGCATCGGCGAGCAGGCCCGCAAAACCGCCGCCCTGGTCCGCGCCCTGGAACGCGCCGCCGACATCCCGATACTCACCGTTGACGAATCCTTCACCTCCCAGACCGCCGAAACCGCCCTGCGCGACGCCGGCGGCGGCGCCGCCATCTCCCCCGGCGATATTGACGCCGCCGCCGCCGTCGCCATCCTCCGCCGTTCCATCGGCAAGTAGCCCCCTGCATCGTGACGTCAGGCCGTTGCCCCCTCTCAAGCGGCAGTGTTAGGCTGATGACGGAGGTATCCTCATGCCCAGCGCCTGCAACGTCCCTAGCCGAACCATTTTCACCGGCGACAACCTCGACATCCTGCGCGGCATCAACTCCCAGTGCGTCGACCTCATCTACCTCGACCCTCCCTTCAACTCCAACCGCACCTACGCCGCGCCCTTGGACAGCGAGGCCCGGGGCGCCGAGTTCGATGACGTCTGGACGCTGGACGACATGAAGGCCGAATGGATTGATGAGATTGAGTTCCGCCGGCCGTCGCTTTTCCACCTTATCAACGGCGCCAAACTGGCGCACGGCGAGAGCATGGCCGGCTACCTCACCTTCATGAGCATCCGCCTGCTGGAACTGCACCGCGTATTGAAACCCACCGGCAGCATCTACCTGCACTGCGACGATACCGCAGTCCATTACCTCAAAACCATCATGGACGCGCTGTTCGGCTGGCAGCATCATCGGGCGACGATTAGTTGGAAACGGACTTCGGCGCACAACGACTCCCGTACCTTTGGCAGAGTCACCGACAATATCCTCTTCTACAGTCGGCGCAGCTCCATAAACGTCGCTGAGGTTCGGGTTCCACTGGACAGCGATTACGTGGAACGGTTCTACCGCTTCGAAGACGAGCGGGGGAAATACCAGCTCGGAGACCTCACTGCCCCACGCTTGGGCGCGGGCGAAACCGGGCAGCCCTGGCGCGGCTATGACCCAAATCTGCGTGGACGGCAGTGGAACGCGCCGCTGGCCGGGCGTTACGCCGCCTGGATTGAAGAAAACGTTATTCCAGGATACCGGAACATCACGAGTCCGTTAGCCCGGCTGGACGCGCTCGACGCCGCCGGCCTAATCGCCTATCCCGCTGATGGCAACATACCCCGCCTTAAGCGCTACCTTGCGGAAAACCCCGGCCAGGCCCCTACTGACCAGTGGCTGGACATTCGCCCGGTCAGCGCATGGTCAAGTGAACGCACCGGCTGGCGCACGCAAAAGCCGGTAGCCCTGCTGGAACGCATCATCAAAGCCTCCTCCAACCCTGGCGACTTGGTACTCGACCCGTTCTGCGGCTGCGCCACTGCCTGCATCGCCGCCGAAAAGCTGGGCCGCCAGTGGATTGGCATTGACAAGCTCCCGCAGGCCGCCGATGTCCTGGCGCAGCGCGCCCGGCGGGAATTGCAGATACCGATGAACGGCGACGACGGAAAGCCGTGGGAAGACTGGACGCCAATGGCCCTGCAAGAACCGCCCCGGCGCAGCGACCTGACCCTGCTCATCCCGGCCAATCCCCAATCAGACAAGGAACTGCTGTACGCCAGCCAGAACCGCCGCTGCGCCGGCTGCGAATACGAACTGCCCCTGCACGTACTCACCATAGACCACATTCACCCCCGCTCACTGGGCGGCTTGGACGCTCTCGGAAACCTGCAATTGATGTGCCACAGCTGCAACGCCATCAAAGGCAACCGCGATATGGCCTACCTGCGCGAGCAGCTACACCGCCGGGGCATCCTACGGGAGTAGCGCAGCGCCCGCCGAATAGCGTCCAGATCTGATTTGCCGCCGCCAACAAGTGAACACCCAAACGATACGCGGTCGTTGCATCAGAGTACGGCGGGGTGTATGGCGTTGACGCGCCTGGCAATCATATCGCCGATTGTGAGTGCCATACTTTCTGCTTCCGCCGGCGGCAATCCTAATAATCTCGCAGTGCGATGGATCCGGCTCAGGAAAACGATCAGTGCCCAGTTGCGGCGTGTTGATGACGTGTACATCCGGCAACTCGTCTCGGAGATATTGTTTGACGTCGCCAATGTTCAATTCCGCGAAGATAGCCTGCCTTCCCAGCGTGCGATGAATCACCTTCCTGACTCCGGAAACTTGCTGCGGCTTGGCAAGATCGGCAAAAAACTCCAGCAAGTTGACGGATAACCCACCCTCATTAAGCCGTCTGCAAAATGCCGCGCCGTCAATCCGACCGTTTTCCCTGATTTGTGAATAACCGACATAACGAACGATGTTGTCGCTATCTTCCGGGAAATCCGCCGTCATGCGTACACCAGCGAGCTCAGGTCAAAAGCGGCAACCTGACGCTTGATCCCGTCAAAGGTGTCGGCGCCGGCAACGCGCGAGACTTTGACGGCACCGGGGCGGCGCTTGAAAATCACGTACTGGACGTGGCCATCGCCAAGAAATTGCAGCGCCACGTGCCTATCGTCGTCATTGTCGTCATCCCAGACGGTGCGTAGATTGCCGTTCTCCATAAGGACAACAGACCCCTTGCGCCAGCCGGGGTTGCCGGTGACGAAAGCGCGGAAATCCTCCGCAGAGGCCTCGCTCCACTCAATGCCTTCTTCCTCGGCGGCTTCGCGCAGTTCAGCGAGGCGTTCGTGGTAGCGCTCATAGGCGCCGGCCGCGTCTGGGGCGATGCGCTCCGGCGCTACTCCAATCGAGCCGGGAGGGAACTCTTGAATGATATACCCCGCTTGTCCCAAAGCGGTGGACAGATTCGACAGATGATCAAGCTGGTCTTCCTGAGCCTGGTCCGGCTCATGGGTGCCCATAGCAAAGACCCTGACGTCATTCATGCGTACGATGCGGCGTCGGAGGTCTGCGGGCGCCATGATAATGTGCCCCACATTGAACTCGGCGGCCCAATCTTCAGGGATATCCTCAGCCATGTTGAGATTCCCTTGGGTTTCCGCTTCAGTAGTCATCGCGCGGCCTCCCGTCTGCGGCGCCAGCGCGCCGTATGATAGGCTCCGATTCTAACAAGTTGCGGTTCGCCCGGCAAACGATGCTTGCTGTGTCAATCGACATCAGCGCCATCCTCCCCGTTTGCTATACTGCCGCCATCAAGCAAACCGGGCGGAACGGTCCGGAACCATAAGGACGTGCCTCAATGCCCACCAACCCCAACCCCAGCGCTCTGCCCGCCACCCTCGGCCAGCTCCGCAGCAGCGGCTATCAATCCGTTTCCGTGCGCGAGGAAATCCGCCGCAATCTCATCGCCAAAATCCGCGCCGAAGAACCCGTTTTCCCCGGCATCGTCGGCTTCGAGCAAACCGTCATCCCCCAGCTGGAAAACGCCATCCTCGCCGGCCAGGACATCATCCTCCTGGGCGAGCGCGGCCAGGCCAAAACCCGCCTGATACGCGCCATGGTCAGCTTGCTGGACGAGTACATCCCCGTCATCGCCGGCGGCGAACTCAACGACGACCCCTATAATCCCATCAGCCCCGACGCCCGGCGCATCGTTGACGAAATGGCCGACGACGCCCCCATCGCCTGGCTGGCCCGCGACCAGCGCTATTCCGAAAAGCTTGCCACGCCCGACATCTCCATTGCCGACCTGATTGGCGAAATCGACCCCATCAAAGTTGCCGAGGGCCGCCACCTTTCCGACGAAACCGCCATCCACTACGGCCTGGTGCCTCGCACCAACCGGGGCATCTTCTGCATCAACGAACTGCCCGACCTGGCCGAGCGCATCCAGGTGGGCCTGTTCAACCTGATGGAAGAGCGCGACGTTCAAATAAAAGGCTACCGCGTTCGCCTGCCCCTGGACGTCTTCGTGGTAGCCACCGCCAACCCGGAAGATTACACCAACCGAGGCCGCATCGTAACGCCGCTGAAAGACCGCTACGGCGCCCAGATTCATACCCACTATCCCCGCGTTATTGAAGAAGAAATCGAGATAATGGAGCAGGAACGCAACCGCTTCCCCGACGAGGACAAGGTGTTCGTGCCGTCCTATATGACCGAGATTGTCGCCGAAGTAACGGCCCGGGCGCGCCTGAGCAACGAAATCAACCAGCGTTCCGGCGTCAGCGTGCGCGTGTCCATCGCCAACTACGAAACCCTCATCAGCAACGCCCTGCGCCGCAGCATCCGCCAGGGCGAAACCGTTGCCTGCCCCCGCGTCAGCGACCTGCCCTATCTCATCGCCTCCCTCGGCGGCAAGATTGAGCTGGAAACCTTCGGCGAGGGCCGCGAAGACCGCCTGGTTGATGACCTCACCAAACGCGCCACCCTCGCCATCTTCACCCGCTACTGCAACGTGGACGACCTGGACGACATCGTAACCTCCTTTGACCTGGGCAACGCAGTGGAAACCGGCAGCGATGTGCCCGCCGCCGCTTACTCCTCCGCCCTGGCCAACATCGAGGGATTGTCGTCCGTCGTGTCTCAGCTCACCGGAGACGACGGACGGCCCGAAGTGCAAGCGTCGGCAGTCGAGTTCGTGCTGGAAGGGCTCCACCTGAACCGCCGCCTCAACTGCGCCCGCACCCCGGCCGGCTACCGCTACGCCCGCTAGTCGCCGCCGTACAGACCACAGGCAAAACGACACGGAGGTTTGCCATGGCTACGCAACAAACCGTCGCCGCCCCGCCGGTTACGCTGAAAAAGTACGCCGCCCTGCCCAAACACCCCCGCTACGAGCTGGTCAAAGGATCCCTGGTCGAACAGATGGCAGCTTCGGAAAAACACGAACATACCGGATCGCTGGTCAACTGGCTTATGTCAGCGCACGTCTTTCCTAATAACTTGGGGCGGGTGTACGGCAGCAACCGGGGCTATGTTACCGGCCCGGCTTCTCCCGCCACCTCCCGGATGCCCGATGTCTCCTTCGTGTCCAATGCCCGCTTAGGCCGCCCCGAACTCTTCGGTATGCTTTATAATGGCGCCCCCGACCTCGCCGTAGAAATACTCTCCGACAGCAATACCCCCGCCGAAATCGCTCAGAAAGTCAACGAATACCTCATCACTGGCGGCAAAGCCGTCTGGGTCATTGACATCGACGCCCGCACCCTCACCCTGCACACCCCTGACGCGCCGCCGCATACCCTGACCGAGGATGACACCCTGGACAGCGCCGACTACCTGCCCTGGTTCGCCTGCCGCATAGCCGAGCTGCTGCCCACACGGGCGGATTAAATCGCCTGAACCGCCGCCTCAACTGCGCCCGGACCCCGGCCGGCTACCGCTACGCCCGCTAGCCGCCGCCGTACAGACCACAGGCAAAACGACACGGAGGTTTGCCATGGCTACGCAACAAACCGTCGCCGCCCCGCCGGTTACGCTGGAAAAGTACGCCGCCCTGCCCAAACACCCCCGCTACGAGCTGGTCAAAGGAGCCCTGGTCGAACAGATGGCAGCTTCAGAAGAACACGAGAGAACCGTAATCCGAACCGGCCGCCACCTGGACATTCACGTTGACAACCATAACTTGGGGCGGGTGTACGGCAGCAATCGAGGCTATGTTACCGGCCCGGCTTCTCCCGCCACCTCCCGGATGCCCGATGTCTCCTTCGTGTCCAATGCCCGCTTAGGCCGCCCCGAACTCTTCGGTGCCG